>NC_014830.1:2682921-4024382 GCF_000184685.1 Intrasporangium calvum DSM 43043 | reverse complement strand
ACCTAACAACTCGGGATGCCACTGACAACCTCACCGCATGAAAAGGCGAGATTCCTCGGCGTGTCGAGTTGCATTCGTCTGAACCGCCCCGACGATGGGAAGGTTGTGGTGACGAGGGGGAAGCGGGCCGCTGGTTTGACCCCCCTTCCCACGCTCCCGTATCGTTGACCGAGCGTGTCCGCGACCTCCTTCGCATGCCCGTGGCACGGCCCCCGATCCCCTTTGGCTCGGTGGTTGCTCCATGGGCTTGCCGATTGCGGTCGCCGCCTAGCTGCATCCGCAGTTGAACCACTCGATTGGACTCGGGCGGATCGGCCCGTGCCGTTCCCGCCCGCAAGCAACGGAGAACCTCGTGAGCAAGCGCACCTTCCAGCCGAACAACCGTCGCCGCGCCAAGACCCACGGCTTCCGCCTGCGGATGCGCACGCGCGCCGGGCGTGCCATCCTGGCTGCACGTCGTCGCAAGGGCCGCGCCGAGCTCTCTGCCTGAGGGCCGGCGTGCTGCCGGCACGTCATCGCCTGCGAGAGCGGGCGGACTTCACGGCGGCAGTACGCGGGTCTGGTGCAAGCAGAGCGGGCGGGCGACTCATCGTCGTGCATGCCAACCGAACCGATGCGAGGGCGGAGCTTCCGCCGCGCGTCGGTTTTGTTGTGTCCAAGGCGGTCGGCAACGCGGTGACCCGCAACCTGACCAAACGGCGACTGCGCGCCGCCGTGGCGACCCAGCTCAGCGGCATCCCCCTCGGGGTTGACGTCGTGGTCCGGGCGAACCCCTCAGCAGCTCTGGCGTCGTACCAAGAGCTCGCGGATTCCATTGCCCTGCAATTGGATCGCGTATGCCGCTCAGTTTCCAAGGCGTCCTCGTGACCACTGGTGAGGGGTCGGGTACCGCTAGTCTGTCGAGCCGCTCGCTGGCGCTGCCGTTCGTCTGGGCCGTTCGGCTGTACCAGCGGTTCGTCTCCCCGCTGCGGCCCGCGACCTGCCGCTTCCACCCCACCTGCTCGGCCTACGCGGTCGAGTCCCTCGAGCGGTTCGGCCCGATCAAGGGCGGCTGGCTCGCGATCCGACGGCTCGGGCGGTGCCACCCCTGGACACCGGGCGGCGTCGATCCCGTGCCGCACACGTGGGCCGAACGGAACGTGTGGCGACCGGAGGACTACCGGCCCCCTGTCGACACCGACGCGGATCCCGTCACCGCGCCGGACTCCGGGACTGCTGGTGAACCCGCCCCGAACCGTCCGGCCGCGGCCCCTCGCCGGACATCCCGACCTGACCATCCGGCATGATGAGCCGACAGTGCTGAGCGGCCGCGCGATCCGCCGCCCGACGACAGAGGACCTCCGTTGATCGAATTCTTCAACACCATCCTTTACCCGATCAAGCTGGGTGAGGCGTGGGTGATGTACGCCTGGCACTGGCTTTTCGACCTCATCGGCCTGCCGACGGGCTGGGCCTGGGCCCTGTCCATCGTCGGGCTGACCGTCGTCGTCCGGGTTCTGCTCATCCCGCTCTTCGTGCGACAGATCCACTCATCTCGGAAGATGCAGCTGATCCAGCCCGAGATGCAGAAGATCCAGAAGAAGTACAAGGGCAAGCGCGACCCCGAGAGCCAGAAGGCTCAGCAGGCGGAGATCATGGATCTCTACCGGCGGACGGGCACCAACCCGTTCAGCTCGTGTCTGCCGATCCTCCTCCAGTCGCCGTTCTTCTTCGCGCTCTTCCAACTGCTCAACAACCTGAAGTCGATCGCCGAGGGCAACATCAAGGGTGGCGGTAGCCCGGTCGGGCCGATCACCAAGGCGGTCGCGCTGTCCATCGAGGACTCCCGGATCTTCGGGTCACGTCTTTCCGATGCCTTCCTCACCTCGCCGGGGACGAGCACGAAGATCCTCGCGGCCGTGCTCATCGCCGCGATGTCCGTGACGACCTTCACGACCCAGCACCAGTTGATGCGCAAGAACATGCCCGCGTCCGCGTTGGACAACCCCTTCGCGAAGCAGCAGAAGGTCCTTCTCTACCTGATGCCGATCTTCTTTGCGATCTCCGGCGTCAACTTCCCGGTCGGTGTCCTCATCTACTGGACCACCACGAACCTCTGGACGATGGGTCAGCAGTTCTACGTCATTCGGAACATGCCGGCGCCCGGCTCCCTCGCGTACCAGGCGATGGAGGAGCGGGACCGCCGCAAAGGGCGGGCCACGAAGCACGTGACCGTGCCCGGTCTCGAGGCCCAGCTGGCCGAGGAGGCTGAGGCCCTGAAGTCCGGGCAGCGCCAGCAGCCCAAGAGCAAGAAGCGCGCCAAGGGCGGCGGAGCTCCGAAGGCGGGCCCCACGGTGGGCACACCCCCCGAGACCGGCTCCAAGCCCGCTCAGGGCGACAAGCAACCGGGCACCAACGGCCCGCAACCAGGCAGGAAGAAGAAGCCCAAGACGAAGAAGCCCTCGTCCGCGCAGGAGCGCGGCTAGGACTCCCACATGAGGCTGCCAGAGGATCCGCGCGCGACGCGCTGGAACCACCGAGGGCGGCCGCTCAATCGTGCAAGACGCAACCGGGGCCTGCAGCTGTCCACAGGTTGTGGGAACTTTGTGAACAAAAGGAGCAACTCCCCCATGAGTGACACGACCCCCCAGAGCGACGTGGAGACCGTCGCCGTTGCCACACCCGTTGCCGCACCCGTTGCCGCACCCGATGAAGCGCCCACTGAGGCGCAGGAGTCCCAGGCCCAGGACTCGGAGACTCCCGTCGACGCGGCTGCCGAAGGTGGGCCGGCTGCCGACGCCGACGAGCCCCAGAACACCGAGGACGCAGCCCGTGGCAAGTCCTCGCGGGTGAGGCAGTTGGAACGCGAGGGGGAGGTTGCCGCAGACTTCCTGGAGACACTGCTCGACATTGCCGACCTCGACGGCGACCTCGACGTCGACGTCGATGGGGATCGGGCCGCCGTCGCGATCGTCGACTCGGACGAGGGGCGCGTGCCACGCCGTCTCGTCGGTCCGGACGGCCGGGTGCTCGAGGCCCTGCAGGAGTTGGCGCGGCTCGCGGTGCAAGCGGAGACTGGGGAGCGGAGCCGACTCATGCTCGACGTCGCCGGCTACCGGGCTGAGCGGCGGGCGACCTTGGTCGGGCTGGCCACGTCGGCCATTGATGCAGTTCGGGCCTCCGGGGAGAAGCAGTCTCTCGAGCCGATGTCAGCGTTCGAGCGGAAGGTCGTGCACGACGTCGTCGCCGCGGCCGGACTGGTCTCCGAGTCGGAGGGCGTCGACCCCAACCGGCACGTCGTCATTCTGCCGAACTGAAAGCCGTCTGTTTCACGTGAAACACACATAGCCCCTTCCGCGCCTGCAGCGAGATGGGACCGGGACTCGACGAGGGGGAGGGCGTTGACGGACTCTGATGGAGGGTCGCCGCTCCACGGAGGGACGACCGAGCCCCTGTCCTCCGCAACCGGCTCGGGCGGATCTGCCGACGACCCGGTCCTGGCCGAACCGACCGGCCCAGAGCGTCCTGAACCGGCACCCGGCGTCCCGGCCACCCCAACTGCCGCAGCCGCCGTCTTCGGAACACGTCTGTCGCTGGCGGAGGAGTTCGTCACCATCCTGGCGGACACCGGTATCAGTCACGGGCTGATCGGGCCGCGAGAGGCTCCCCGCCTCTGGGACCGTCACGTCCTCAACTGCGGCCTGGTTCACCACGTCATCCCCGTCGGCACGCCGGGGCAGCGGGTCATCGACATCGGTTCGGGTGCGGGCCTCCCGGGGCTGGTCCTCGCCATTGCCCGTCCGGATCTCGAGGTGCACCTCGTCGAGCCGTTGGCCCGACGCACTGGGTGGCTGTCCGGCGTGACGGCTCGGCTCGAGCTCGAGAACGTGGTCATCCACACCGCACGCGCCGAGTCGATGTGGGACCGCATTTCGGCACCTTGGGTGACCGCACGGGCCGTCTCCGGGATCCTCCAGCTGGCCCACTGGACCCTGCCCCTGCTCGAGCCGCGCGGTTCGTTGCTCGCGCTCAAGGGCAGCCGTGCGGGGGAGGAGCTCCGCGAACACCGGGCAGCCCTGACTCGGCTGGGAGTGGTTGACGCAGGGGTCGAGGTCATCGGTGCGGGCCTGGCCCCGGAGCCGACTATCGTCCTCCGTGTGACCATCGGGGACTCGATCGACCGCCGCCGCTTCCGGATCCAGACACCGTCGAGCGCTGGTTCGGCACGCCGGAGGGCGGATCGCCCCAAGGGTGGCCGGGGGACCGGCTCGGCGTCTCGCACTCGAGGACGTCGTACTACATGATCGAGAAGAGACCGTTGCGTTGGCGAAGCCTGTTCCGGAGAAGCAGCAGCCGACACCCATCTGGAGGTACCGACCCCGTGAGCAACCTTGGCTGGCCCACCGCCACTCCAGAGCCGACGGCAGAGCACCGACGGCTCGGTTGGGCCGACTCGCATGATGGTGTTTCACGTGAAACGGCGCCCGAGGAACCTGCCCACCCCGGGGGTGGGGATGTGGTCGACGCTCCAGCCGGCTCTCCACCCGGGTACGAATGGCCCCCGCCTGACGCTGACGCGGGAGAAGCCGTGGACGCCACGGTGGACGCCACGGACGTCCTCGACGAAGGTCGGCCGGCTGAGGCCCCCAACGACGAGGAGGTCGCCGAGCCGAGCCGCCTGCGCCCGACAGGGTCCGCACAGGGCGTAGGTGACAGTGGGAGTGTGGAGCACACCTCTGACAGTGAGCGACCGGAACCGAGCTCCGCAGAGCCAGCACCGCCGGCGTCGGGCCTCGATCGTCGCCCGCCCCTGGCCCCGGGCGAGGGTACCGCCCATCGCGGCCAGTCGTTCGGCAGCCCGTCACGGGCTGAGGGACTGGGTGCTGCCCTCCGGTCCAACGCTCCCGGTGAGGCCCGCGCTTCCGACGGCCGGGCGGTGGGAGCCGACATCTACTTCACGCCCCAGGACCTCGATGACATCGCCGGGGGAACCCCCAGGCGGGTCATTGGGGACCATGGCGGGAACAGCCCGTCGCCGGGCACGGAGGTGGCAGGGCTCGACGGCAGCCAGGCCGCGGCCGGTCAGCGCGTCACCCCGCCATCCGGAACCGACGCCGCTGGCGGGAGTGGATCGGCGTCCCCTGAACTGGTTGCCGAGGCTGTGGACAACAATGTGGACAACACCGACCCGGACGTCCCTCCTCCGCACGAATCGGTGCATGCC
This sequence comes from Intrasporangium calvum DSM 43043, assembly GCF_000184685.1. Taxonomy (NCBI): domain Bacteria; kingdom Bacillati; phylum Actinomycetota; class Actinomycetes; order Micrococcales; family Intrasporangiaceae; genus Intrasporangium; species Intrasporangium calvum. The sequence continues at coordinate 4,019,179 of NC_014830.1, read as the reverse complement.
ACCGTTGGGGAAAACCGTGTGGATGACCGTGAGCCCGCGGCGCCTGCGCCGGCCGTCTCGGTCCCGGGCGGCGTCGATCTCGAGCCGCCCATCCATGTCGAGAGTGCGCCACTGCCGCCCGCCGACGACGAACACGCTGTGGCTGAGAATCTGCGGCGACACAGGCAGCTCGCGGGCCGGCCGTTCCCCAAGCCGGTCCACAGCCGGGTCATGACGGTGGCCAACCAGAAGGGCGGGGTCGGCAAGACCACGACGACGGTGAACGTGGCAGCGGCCATGGCCCAGTCCGGCCTCAAGGTGCTCGTCATCGACCTCGACCCTCAAGGAAATGCGAGCACCGCTCTGGGGATCGACCATCACGCGGAAGTGCCCTCCATCTACGACGTTCTTGTCGAGGGGGAGCCCCTGCTCGACGTCGTGCAGCCCTGCACGACGGTGGACGGGCTCTTCTGCGCTCCGGCGACGATCGACCTGGCTGGGGCTGAGATCGAGCTGGTGTCCCTGGTTGCCCGTGAGTCGCGTCTGCAGAAGGCGATCGCCGCCGCCGGCGAGACAGGCCACGACTACGACTACATCCTCATCGACTGTCCCCCGAGCCTCGGTCTGCTGACCGTGAACGCGATGGTGGCGGCGACCGAGGTCTTCATCCCGATCCAGTGCGAGTACTACGCACTCGAAGGGCTGTCGCAGCTCCTGAAGAACATCGAGCTGGTCCGCGCCCACCTCAACCCGGACCTCCACGTGTCGACCATCCTGCTGACGATGTACGACGGCCGCACGCGTCTCTCGGCCCAGGTCGCGGACGAGGTGCGCGAACACTTCCCCGAGCAGGTGCTGCGCATCACCGTGCCTCGGTCGGTGAGAGTGTCGGAGGCTCCGAGCTTCGGGGAGACAGTGATGACCTACGACCCCACCAGCAGCGGCGCCCTGGCTTACCTCGAAGCCGCCGGGGAGATCGCGGACCGAGGTGCCGCAGGGGTGCTGTGACAGCCGGCGTACTGGGGCGGGGCCGTTTCACGTGAAACGGCCCCGCTCTTGTCTGTGGCCATGCCCTGGAGTCCTGCTGCCCGCGCCGGCCGGCTCTCCGTCGGAGGGCAACGACGTGAGACCGCGTCAGAAAAGGGCCCGCCCAAGCCGCAGTTGGCAAGTTGTCCGGGATCGGTGACGGTGTAGGCCGGGGTGGCATCCCGCCTGTTTCACGTGAAACGAGTCGGCAACCGACACGATTGACGGAGCGGGCGAGCGTGGCGGGGAGGTGAGAGCCCGTCACCTAGACTTGGCCCGGCGCGACGGTCGCGGCGACGAGTGGAGGGACAGCAGATGGCGGAGAAGCGGCGGGCCCTGGGTCGGGGACTGGGAGCTCTCATCCCGAGCACGCCCTCTGGGGGAGGCGGCCGGCCCGTCGACGTGTTCTTCCACGACCAGAAGCCTGCTGGGGCAGTCGGGGATTCGCCGGCGGGTCCACGGGACGTCAGCCCAGACGGCGGGCGCGCCGGAACTGACCCGTCGCTCGCCCCGGCGTCTCGTGCCACGGAGGGCGGGGCCCCCGGCGACCAAACGACCGAGACGGGTCACCTGGCTCCCGTCCCGGGGGCCGAGTTCGCCGAGATCGGCATCGATCTGATCCGTCCGAACCCGAAGCAGCCACGCTCGGTCTTCGACGAGGACGACATGGCCGAGCTCGAGCACTCGATCCGGGAGATCGGGGTCCTTCAGCCCATCGTCGTTCGACGCATCCCCGCGGACCAGCTGTCCGATGCGGACGGCAAGCAGTTCGAGATCATCATGGGGGAGCGGCGGTGGCGGGCCACCCAGGGTGCCGGGCTGGAGACCGTCCCCGCGATCATCAAGGAGACGCAGGACGATGCTCTGCTCCGTGACGCGCTCCTGGAGAACCTCCACCGCAGCCAGCTGAACCCGCTCGAGGAGGCGGCCGCCTACCAGCAGCTGCTCGACGACTTCGGCTGCTCCCATGAGGAGCTCGCGCAGCGCATCGGCCGGTCGCGGCCGCAGATCTCCAACACCCTGCGCCTGCTCAAGCTTCCGCCGTTGGTCCAACGACGCCTCGCTGCCGGGATCCTGAGCGCCGGACATGCCCGCGCTCTCCTCGGCCTCGCCGACGCCGCCGCGATGGAGCGCATGGCCCAGCGAATCGTGGCCGAGGGGCTCTCGGTGCGAACGGTCGAGGAGCTTGTGGCCCTGGGTGACGGCGACGTGGCGCCCAAACCGCGCCGCCCGCGCGCCGGCACCCGGCACCCGCAGCTCGACGACTTCACCACCGGACTGGCCGACCACCTCGAGACGCGTGTCGCCATCTCGCTGGGACAGCGAAAGGGCAAGATCACCGTGGAGTTCGCCTCGATGGAGGACCTCAAGCGCATCATCGGCATCATGGGTATGGACCCGCTCTCCTGACGTGCCGGAGGGACATACGATCCATGCGCTCGCCGCGCGACTGAACCGGACGCTCGGCGGCGAGGCCATCAGCGTCTCGAGCCCCCAGGGTCGCTTTGCGTCCGATGCCGCGGTGATCGACGGACGGAGGCTCGACCAGGCCTCGGCGAGGGGCAAGCACCTCTTCCTCGACTTCGACGACCTGACTCTCCACGTCCATCTCGGTCTCATCGGCACGTTTCACGTGAAACCACGGGATCCCTTGGGGCCAGCCGGAACTCCAGCACGGCTGCAGCTGGAGGGTCGGCGGTACGTGGCCGAGCTGCGCGGTCCGATGATCTGCGCGCTCGTCGATGAACCCACTCGCGCAGCAGTGCTCGCCAAGCTCGGCCCCGACCCGCTGCACGCTCCCGACGTCCCCTCCGGCTCGGAGCGGGGATGGGAGCGGATCTCCATGAGCCGCAAGACGATTGCCGAGCTCTTGATGGACCAGGCCGTGGTCGCCGGTGTCGGGAACGTCTACCGCTGCGAGGTGCTCTTTCGGCACCGCATCGACCCCTTCACCCGCGGCCGCGACCTGGGACGTCGCCTGTGGGACGACGTCTGGGAGGACCTCGTCACGCTGCTTCCGTTGGGGATGGCCTTCTCGCAGATCCTCACCATGCAGGACCAGGTCGCTGCCGCTGCGGAGATGGTCGCAGACGGCTCGTCCCTCGCCATCACGGAGACGTTGAGCGGTGAACGGCTCGGCGACCACTTCGACCGGCGGTTCCACACGTACAAGCGGACAGGTGAGGCCTGCGACCGTTGCGGACGCCGGATCCGCGCCGAGCTGATCGGCGGCAGAACCCTCTACTGGTGCCCCGGCTGTCAGCGTCGACGGAAGCGCTGAGCGTCACCAGCCCGCAAACGGCGCCTCGGAACGGATGTCGAGCTCGATGAAGTCCGTGGTGCCTGTCAACGGCAGGATCGGACGGGCGACCCGGGGCATCCGCTGCAGCCCGTCAGCAGTGGGCAGACGGCGTGGGGGACCGAGCTGCAGGAGGCGGGTGCCGAGGTGCATGCGTCCACCCCCGGCAGCACGGAGGTTCTTGAGCCAGTCGACGTTCGGCCCGTAGGTCAGCGCGATGGTGACCCGCTCCCCGTGCCGAAGAGCGACGAGCGGGACGCGGTAGACGGCCCCCGTGCGACGCCCCACGTGCTCGAGCTCGACAAAGGGCCCACGGCCCGCCAAGTGCACCAGGGCCCGGTTGGTGTAGCGCTTGTTGAACCCGGTGACGAAGTGGGGGATGGGCACGAAGCACCTCCTGTCGACCGCACCCAGGTTACGCAGAGCCGCCGAGGACCGGCCCCCCCAGCGAGGTCGAGCCGGCGACAAGGGAACTGGCGTGGTCCCGCCGAGCGAGCTCAGCGGCATACGCTCTGGGCATGGTGGTCCACGGAACCCAGCCGGCCCCGACCCACGTCATCGCCCACCTGAGCGACCTGCACCTCATCGCCGGGGAAGGGCTCCTGCACGGGCACATCGACACCGCGGCCCAGTTCCGCAAGGCGCTGGCCCGCGTGGAGGAGTCAGGGGAGGGGATCGATGCGCTCGTGCTGTCCGGTGACCTCACGGACGTCGGTCAGCCGGAGGCCTACGCCCTGCTCCGCGAGATCGTCGCCCCGGTGAGTGAACGGCTGGCAGCGCCAGTCGTCGTCACCGGGGGCAACCACGACGAGCGGCGCGCGCTGGCTGCAGGCCTCCACGCCGTCGACACGGACGAGCCGCAGGACACCGTGACGAAGGTGAACGGCCTACGGATCCTCACGCTCGACTCAGCCCTGCCGGGGTTTCACCACGGAGGCTTCTCGGACGCGCAGTACGCCTGGCTGGCCGACCAGCTCACGGAGCCGGCCCCACACGGGACGATCCTCGTCATGCACCATCCGCCCATCACCTACCGCTCGCCGCTCATGCAGCTGCTCGACTTCGAGGACGTGCCGCGCCTCCGCACGGCCTTGGAGGGGACGGACGTCCGCGCGATCCTCAGTGGACACCTGCACGTGACGAGCTTCGGGACCCTCGGTGCGATTCCCGTCTTCGTGGCCGGCGGCATCTGCTACGTCGACGACGCCGGAGCGCCGCGTGAGCTGCTCATGGCCGTCGACGGGCCACAGTCGTGGAACCTCATCGAGGTCCACGCGGACCACGTCGTGGGGACGGTCATCCCGGTGGAGCGCCACGAGACCTGGCCGGCGCTCAACGAGGCGGTCGTCGAGTACCTCGCCACGGTCGCCGTCGAGGACCAACGCACCGTCTTCTCGACGAAACGCTGACCCAACCCCACGCTGTCGAAACAGGCCAGTGCCGACCGACGAAGGGTCTCACCGACTCGGCGGTCAACCGCCACCCACCTCGAGGAGCAGTTCATGACGCACGACGACTCCGCACACCCCGGCCCGGAGCCGCGGCTCGTGACGTCTGCCGATGGGACCTAGATCGCATACGAGGCCGCCACGATCGACGTCCCCGTGCTCGCGTTGAGCAGCTCGGGCACGATGATGCCGTTCCTCCCGGCGGCCGCCCGGGCCGTCGCCGCGGCGCTGTCTCGGGGCGAGTATGCAGAGCTCGAGGGCGGCTTCCACGAGGTTCCGGCTGCGACCTTGGCGCCGGTGCTGGTCGACTTCACCACGGCCGACCTCGTGGCTCACGGGCCGGTGAGACTCCCCGCCACACTCGCGGATCACCCTGCAGCGCAAGGGAACTCAGCGGCATACGGCGGTCTAGCCGAGTAGGGCCAACGCAGGGTTGTGCTCCCGGGGAACGACCTCACGCGGGGGTCCGGGAGGCGTGCCGTCGCCGAAGGGCGACCCGCCGAGGTCGGCGCGCCCGTGCTCGGTCGCCCACGCGGCGAGGTCCGGGCCGCCCGGGACGACCCCGGTCGGGTTGATGTCGCGGTGGACGACGTAGTAGTGCGCCTTGATGTGGGTGAAGTCCACCGTGTCGCCGAAGCCCGGCGTCTGGAACAGGTCGCGGGCATACCCCCAGAGGTGGGGCATCTCGACGAGCTTGACGCGGTTGCACTTGAAGTGGCCGTGATAGACCGGGTCGAAGCGCACCAGGGTGGTGAACAGGCGCACGTCAGCCTCGGTGATGTGGTCGCCGACGAGGTAGCGGCGGGTCGCCAGGTGGTTCTCGAGCCAGTCGAGGCGGCGCCAGAGGCGCTCGTAGGCGGCGTCGTACGACTCCTGCGTCCCAGCGAACCCGCATCGGTAGACGCCGTTGTTGACCTCGGTGTAGTTGGCCTGGGCCATCTCGTCGATCTCGCCGCGCCACGCCTCGGGGTAGAGGTCCGGCGCCCCCGGGACGATGGTGCTCGCGCCACTCCGTCGAGAGATCGAGGGTCATCTGGGCGAAGTCGTTGGTCACGACGGCCCCGGTCGGGATGTCGACGAGGGCCGGAACTGTGATGCCGCGCGGGTAGCCGGGCTCGCGCTTGAAGTAGGCGTCCTGGATGCGCGGGATGCCGAGGACCGGGTCGACACCGCCCGGGTCGAGGTCGAAGGTCCAGCTGCGCTGGTCGTGGGTCGGACCGCAGATGCCCATCGACAGCACGTCCTCGAGGCCGAGCAGCCTCCGGACGATGATGGCGCGGTTGGCCCAGGGACAGGCGCGCGCGACGACGAGCCGGTAGCGGCCGGGCTCCACCGGGTAGCCGTCCCGGCCGTCCGCGGTGATGCGTGTGGTGATGTAGCGCGTGTCCCGCTCGTAGCTGGGCTCGACATAGCTGCCCTGGTCGCTCATGCCCCCACGATAGATACCGTATGCCGCTGGGCTGGCCATCGCGCGTCCGTGTCCTCCGCGGGTGGGACAGAATGGGCTCATGCAACGCCCCTGCTGGGAGCCGTCCCGTGCGTGAGCTGCGTCCTCTCACGGTCGATCGGGTCGCCGATCTCGCGGGCGACTCGGCGCTGTGTACGTTCTGGCAGACCGTTCCCCGCAACGGCGCCATCGTCCGGCGCGAACCACTCGAGGTGCTCGCCGAGTGGGTGAGGGACGTGACGACCGAGTGGGGTCCGCCCGGGCGGATCGCCTACGTCGACGGTCGTCCGGCCGGACACGTCCTGCTCGCTCCGGCCCGCTACGTCCCGCGCCTCGCCGCATTCCCGACCGCGCCGTCGGACCCCTCCACTTTGGTGCTCCTGACCGTGCGGGTCAACGCCGACCACCAGGGACGCGGACTGCGGAAGGTCCTCGTCCAAGCCGCCGTCAAGGACGCCCTGCGCCATCGGGTTCGCTCGATCGACGTCATCGGGGCTCGCCCGCTCGCCGTGCGCCGACACCCGTGCGTCCTCGAGGTGGCCTTCCTCGAGAAGGTGGGTTTCCGGGTCGCGAGGGACCACCCCACGTACCCTCGGCTGCGGCTCGATCTGCGTACGGTCGTGACCGTTCGCGAGGAGGCCGCGGCAGCGGTGCGCCGGCTCCTGGCGAAGGTGCCGGGGGTCCGTCCGGTGCCGAGCACGCACCCGGACGGCGTCACTCGGGCGCGGGCCTCGGACCGACCCTGAAGGGTCAGGCCGATGCGCCGGGGTGGGTCGCGCCAGGGTGGGTCACACCAGGCTGAGGGTGGTCGGGGTGACCGTCCCGCGCGGACTCGATGTGGCGTCGGAGGTCCGCGAGCTTGAGCATCCCGGTCCGCGCGGTGTCCGCGTCACCGAGGTAGAGGCGTTGCAGAGCAACGACAACACCCTCGGCGATGCGGTCCCGGGTCAGCGGGTCGGCCAGCGTCGCCGCGTCGCTCGGATGGCTGAGGTAGCCGACCTCGAGGCGGACGGCCGGCATCCGGGTGCGGCGCAGGAGCGGCCAGCTGCGGGGATGGGAGCGACAGTCGGTCAGTCCCGTGCGTGCGACGACCTCACGCAGGAGCAGCTCGGCGAAGTGCTCGCCGATGGTCGACCAGGCGCCCTGCGTCCGTCGGCTCGGGTCGCCGTGGCCGTAGAAGAAGGTCGCCGCGCCATGGGCGGCTGCCGCCTCGGAGTGATCGGTGTGGATCGACAGGACGAGGTCGGCCTCCAGCGAGTTGGCGAAGGCGGCCCGGTCGATCTCCTCTCCGGCGGTCGTGCCGGTCCGGGTGAACACCACCTCCACGCCGTGCGCAGTGAGACGTCCCTCGATGCGGCGGGCGAGGTCAAGGCTGAGGTCCGCCTCGACGAGTCCGTGGCCGACGGCACCAGGGTCGGCGCCGCCGTGCCCCGGGTCGAGGACCACGGTGCGGCCGGTGAGGCTGAAACCGCCTCGCCGGATCTGTTCCCGCTCGCGCAGCGCGTTCGCGGAGCCGCCGGTGACGGACCGCTGCAGCGCTTGGAAGGCGCGCAGCGTCTCGGGCCCCAGGGTCCCGTCGGGTGTCAGCCCGACTGCAGCCTGGAACGAGCGGAGAGCCGCATCGGTGGCTGGGCCGTGGATCCCGTCCACCTTCCCCGGGGTGAACCCGAGCTCGAGGAGCCGGGCTTGAAGGCGGACCACGTCGTCGCCCTCGAGAAAGTAGTCCGGGACGTAGCGCAGCACCCGGTCGCCGAGCGCCCATCGGGCCCCGTCGAGCACGGAGTACGTGGAACGGCCCACGACGCCGTCGACGAGCAGGCCGCGTCGCTGCTGGAACGACTTGACGGCCTCTTCGACGGTCTCGTCGAAGACTGCGGTGCCGCGTGGCACCCCACGCTCCGCCCACGAGGCCGGCAGGTCACCGGTGAGCAGCAGCCGCGCGCAGACGTCGGCGACCGCGGGGCCGGAGTCGCCACGTCGCAGCACGACGACCGACTGAGGTGACACGAGGCTCCTTCCGGAACGGGACCTGTGCACTGTAGTACGCCGAAGGGGTGGCACCGGGACCGGCAGACCACCCCTTCGAACCGAGCTCGCCAGTGGGCGAACGCCGTCAGGAGATGAACTCCTCGAGCTCCCTAAGCAGCTTGGGCTTCGGGTGCGCGCCGACGATGCTCTTGACGACCTGACCCTTGACGTAGACGTTCAGCGTCGGGATCGAGACGACCCCGTAGCGGGCAGCGGTGTCCATGTTGGCGTCGGTGTCCAGCTTGACCACCTCGATCTTGTCGCCGTACTGCTCGTTGATCTCCTCGAGGATCGGGGCGACCTTCCGGCACGGACCGCACCACTCCGCCCAGAAGTCGACGAGAACGGGCTTCTCGCTCATGAGGACGTCATCCGCGAACGTCGCGTCCGTCGTTTCCTTGAGTGCCATCGGTGGGTGTCTCCCTCTCGTGTGGTCGATGCTGCAGGACTGAGGCTAGGCGTTGGCGCTGACCGAGGTCACGGGGATGGTCCCCGCGTCGGTCTCGTCGATCAGCGCGGCCTGCTCCGCCGCCTGCTCGGGGGAGTCGGCGTCCTCGAGGGCAGCCAGGAAGTGCTCGGCGTCGAGGGCGGCGGAGCAACCGGTGCCGGCGGCCGTGATGGCCTGACGGTAGGTGTGGTCGACGAGGTCACCACAGGCGAACACGCCGGGGACGGTGGTGCGGGTGGACCGACCGTCGACGACGACATAGCCTGCGTCGTCGAGCTCGACGACACCCTTGACCAGGTCGTTGCGCGGGTCGTGACCGATGGCGACGAAGAGGCCGGTGACCGCCAGCTCGCGGGTCGCACCCGTGACCGTGTCGCGGAGGGTGACGCCGGTCAGCTGGGCGTCACCGTGGATCTCGGCGACCTCGCTGTTCCACGCGAAGGAGATCTTGTCGTTGGCCAGCGCACGGTCGGCCATGATCTTGCTGGCCCGGAGCTCGTCGCGGCGGTGGACGATGGTCACCGAGCGGGCGAACTTCGTCAGGAAGGTGGCCTCCTCGATGGCGGAGTCGCCGCCGCCGACCACGGCGATGTCCTGGTCGCGGAAGAAGAACCCGTCGCACGTGGCGCACCACGAGACGCCGTGGCCCGAGAGCTCCGTCTCGTTGGGCAGGCCGAGCTGACGGTAGGCCGACCCCATCGCCAGGATGACCGAGCGGGCGGAGTAGGTCTTGCCGGAGCCGTCGGTGACCGTCTTGACGTCACCGGCGAGGTCGACGGCGGTGACGTCGTCGGTGATGAGCTCGGCGCCGAACCGCTCGGCCTGGGCGCGCATCTCCTCCATCAGCGCCGGGCCCATGATCCCGTCGCGGAAACCGGGGTAGTTCTCGACCTCGGTCGTGTTCATCAAGGCGCCACCAGCCGTGACGGCGCCCTCGAAGATGAGCGGATGGAGGTTCGCGCGTGCCGCGTACACCGCTGCGGTGTACCCCGCGGGACCCGAACCGATGATGATGACGTTGCGGACGTCGGACATGACCTGGGCGCTCCTAAACCGGGATGACGCACCGTCAGGGACCGTTGGACAGGCGGACGGTGCTGTCTGGCTAAACCGATCCTAGGCGTGCCCTATTCCGGCCTGGCACCCGGCGCGCCACTGCGTGGTAGCGAGCCCAGCGGCATCCGGTGAACTCTGGGGTGCGAGCTCAGGGCACGTCGACGGCGGCCGTCAGCGCGGCGGGGTCGCCGGCGGTGCAGGACCGTTCGACGACCCGCACCGTGCTGCGGTCCGTCTGTGTGACGACGATCACGGCCGCCGGGCGGCCCTCGTAGCTGGCCAGGTCGACGTGGACCGGCACGTCAGTGGGCAGGCCGTGCTCCCGGAGACACGACAGCAGCCCCACCTCGGTCGCGATGGGCCCGAGGGTGGGTGCTTCAGCGGCGAGCACCTGGAGTGGGGTGTCCGGGCGGGCGAGGAGGGCCCGGGCCTGGACCGGGAGCCCCGCTGCCGTGTAGCCGGTCGAGGAGAGCTGGATGTGCAGGTTCGGGTGGGACGGGCCAGACGGGGCGGAGACGAACGCACCTGGGTTGCCGAGGGATGCCGTGCCCTTGGGCCGCTTGGTCAGGTGGAGCGCGGACCCGCCGACGGCGACCACCGCTGCCGCTGCCGCCACGGCCGCGACGGCGAAGAGGGGGCGAGGGCGCTGACGCTGCCGGATGAGCGGGCCGAGGATCGCGGCGTCGTGGTCGGCGGCATCGTCAGAGGCCCGGTGGGAGGCCCGGTGGGAGGCCCGGTGGGAGGCCCGAGCAGATGCCCGGTACGGGGCCGCCGACTGCAGGGGTCCGGGATCCACGCGGAGCGCGACCTCGTCCGACAGGAGCGACTCGATGCGCTGCGCCACGAGCGCCGGCATCGGTCCCGGGTCCGGTGCCGCGGAGAGCAGCTCGCGAACCCGGGCCTCGGTGCCTGGGTCGAGGGGTCGATGGGCCGGGGTCTCGTCTCCGGTCCCAGGGGACTGCCGGGGTTGGTCCACGGTGTTCCTTCACGGTCCTTCAGGGGCCCTCGCGTCGGTGCCGAGGGTGTGGCTGGTGGCTGCTGGTGGACGGTTCGGTGTGGAGGAGTGGTCGCCCCGGGATCCCCGTCATGGGAGCGCCCACGTGCTACGACGTCTCGGGACCGGCGTCCGGTTCCCTCGTCCGTTCCGTCGTCCGCAGACCGAGATGTTCGGCGAGAGCCGCCCGGCCGCGAGCGCACCGGGACTTGATGGTTCCCTCGGCCACCCCGAGGATCGCGGCCGCTTCAGCGACGGGAACCCCGTGCATGTCGACGAGCACGAGCGCGGCGCGTTGGCCGTCCGGTAGCCGGGCCATCGCCTCCTCGATGTCGAGCCGGACCTCGGTCGAGGCGTGGTGGTCACGCGGGTCGGAGAGGTCGTACTCGGGCAGCTGCGTCGTCGGGCGGATCCTGCGGAGCCGGTCGAGGCAGGCGTTGACGATGATCCGGTGCAGCCACGTGGTGACGGCGGACTCACCGCGGAAGGAGCCGGCCCGACGGAATGCTGAGATGAACCCGTCCTGGACGGCATCGGCAGCGATCTCCGGATCCCGGCAGGTGCGCAGCGCAACGGCCCACATCCGGTCCTTGTGGCGACGGAACAGCTCACCGAACGCGTGGTCGTCACCTGCGACGTGTCGGGCAAGGAGGTCGCTGTCGCTGGCCTCAGCGAGAGTCAGAGGCGTGGCAGAGCCCACCGGTCAGCGCACCACCACTTCGGCGATCTGCGCGCGGTGGTGGTTCGGTGCCTCGTCCGGCGCCGGACGCGTGACCCAGATGATGAGCTTGCTGCCGGCCTGGATGTCCCGCGGAGCCTTGATCGTCACGGTGCCGCTCGTGCCCGTGACCCTGCCGATCTGCTGGGCGCCCTCGAGCCGAGCCTCGTCGGTGAGGTAGATGGTGACGTCCTGGGCCGCCGGGAGAGTCAGCTCCACCTCACGGACCACGGTCGGCGCACTGAGGTCGAGGACCAGACCGACGCCCTCCTTGCTGCGGTTGTAGGTGTCGGTGCCGTACCAGCGCGACTTCCACGCCGTCCCCGGGTCACCATCGAAGGCGAGGGGGACCTGGCGCGGGCTCTCCTCGCCGTCGTCCTGGGGGTCGAAGCTCGATCCGCCGATGATGCGGACCGGCTCCGGAGGCGGCGTCTCGGTCTTCGTCGTTGGCGCTGAGGACCCGGTGGCCGTCGTCGACGGAGCAGGCGTGCTCCGCGTCACCGTGACCGTCGGCCGCGCCTGGGCGGAGCTGTCGGACTCACCGATCTTGGCGACGTTGTTGATCCCGATGACGAGCGCGACGAGGACGAGGGCACCGACGATCGCGAGCGCGATCCGTGACTGCGCACCAGAGGGTCGATCCGGTCCGCCACCGAAGACCGGCAGGGGCGGCTCGAGACGCGTCGGCGGTGCGTCGTCCAAGGCGTCCGTGAGGGCGATGTCCTCACCCTCGAACCGGTCGCCGTCAGGACCGGAGAGCCGCTCGGCACCCCGGGCCGCGCGTTCCGCCGCAGCGCGGGCGAACGAGCCGACCCGGTCACCGATGGCGCTCGCAGCTCCCGCAGCCGCCGCACCGGCGGCCGAGAGACCGGCGGCCGCGCCGGCCACCGCTCCGCCGGCCACCGCTCCGCCGGCCACCGCTCCGCCGCCGGCCGCTCCGCCGCCGGCCGCACCAGCGGACTCGGTCACCGGAGCAGCGGAGCCGGCAGCCGCCGCGTCGGCAGCAGCCGCCGTGGCGGAACCTGAGCCCTCACGACGGGCGCTGGGGGACAGGCGCGAGTAGGGCTCGGAGGGCCAAGGAGCGATCTGGAGCGCGAGGTCGCCGGGTGAGATCGGCCCGCGGTCCTCGTTGAGGGTCATCCGGCAGATCAGGTCGAGGTCGTTCGGGATTCCGACGGCGATCTCCGAGGGGGCTGCCACGCCGCCGACGAGGCTGGGGGCCGGCTCGAGCCCCACGGGACGCGCGTGGCTCGCCGCTCCCGGTCCCGTCGGCCAACGGGCGGTCAGCCCGGCATAGATCAGCTTGACGAGGCCCACCGCGTCGACCCGGGAGGCGTGCTCGTCCGAGACCTGGTCGGCATCGGTCAGCGCGGCCTCCGTCGCGACGCCGCGAACCTTCACGTCGCCGTCAGGGAGGCGCAGGATGGACGACGGGGTGAGCACCAGATGGTGCAGTCCACGGTGCCGGGCCCGCTCGAGGGCGCTCGCGGTCTCCCCGACGAGCCGCCGGACCTCCTCGGCCGGCAGGCCGCCGGACTGGAGCAGGTGGGACATCGGGACGGCTCCGGTCAGGGGCTCCTCGACGATGAAGGCGACGTCACCGTCGATGCCGACGTCGAGCACCCGGGTCAGCCGGGAGTCCTCGATCCCGGCAGCGCGGCGGGCGGCATCGAGAGCGGCGGCGGCGACGGACGACCCCACGGGGAAGCAGACGAGGACGACCTCACGGTCGAGGGTGTGGTCCGCGGCCCGCCACCGCTCGTGGGTGCGGCTCTCGGACGTGCGCAGGGTGACGGCATACCGTGCGCCGAGGAGTGTCCCTGGTCCGACTCCGTGCACGTGCGTCACCCCTTCCTCCAGCTGGCCGGGTATGGTCCGACGCGGTCCTGCTTCATCCTAGGGCGAGTCAGCGGGCGTTCCGGTGCTGTGCTGCCTCGTCACGCTTCGCGATCGTGTCGAGGTCACCGATCTCCTCGATCCTCGACTTGCCCTTGACGACGGCGCGGATGACGCCGGCCAGCAGCACGAGGCCGGCGAGGACTCCACCGATCCAGTAGAACGTCGAGTCGAGCGGGTTGGCTGAGACGGGGATGACGGCCTGGGAGCCGATGCGCGTGCCGTCGGCGGTGGTGAGGTAGGCGATGATGTCGGCTCGGCCGGCCGCGACCGCGTGGACCGGGACGTTGATGTTGCGCCGGGCGTCGGGTCCCGCCGCGATGCTGACCGGGCCGGGTTGCTCGAGAACCTGCAGTCGCGGGTTCGTCGGCGCCACGACGAGGCGCAGGTTCTCGACCGCATAGGTGAGGCCGTTCTGGACCGTGATCCGCAGCGTGCCGTTCTCGGCGAGGAAGTTGACGCGGCGAGGGACGACCCTGATGGCGGAGGTCGCGTCGCGGACGTCGGCGCTCACCGAGTTGTTCAGCGCAGACCAGGCGGGCGCCCCGAAACGCCAGCGGACGCTGGCCAGCTCGTCGAGCAGCTCGCCGTAGGTCCGCTCGAACGCGGCGCCGTCCTTGAGCACCGTGGCGACCGCGTCGAGGGTGTGTCGCTGACCCGCGAGCTGTTCGAGCCGGAGCCGGGAGAGGGTGGGCTTGGGCGCCGCTGTCCTGGCCGGCTTCGCGGGCGTCTCCTGCGGCATCGCCCGGTCGCCCGCCGCGTCGGCGAGGAGCGTCTCGACCTCGACCGTCTCGAGCCACGGTGCCGACGCGGTGACCCGGAGGAAGGCGGACAGCGTCGCAGGGTCGGGGTTGTAGTTGCGTGGCGCCGCGAGGAGCACCGAGCGCGCCGTGCCGGGCCGCTCGCCGAGGAGGACCAGGGTCTCGGCGAGGAAGCGCTGCGTCGCGAGGACCGCGGTCGGGTCGGACCGCTTCGGCAGCAGCGCGGACAGCCGGGGGTCGGCACCGATGAGCCGCGTGCCCTCCGCCGCGACGCGCCGGGCGGTCGGCGTGTAGGGGGAGTCGGCCGTGATGGCCGGCTGGCCGACGATAATCGCCGCTGCCTCCCGGGTCGACGAGGTGCTGTACAGCGACTGGATGGCTGACTCACGACCGGCCGGGAGCAGCCCGTCGACCGGCCAGGCGATGTCACCACGGACCGGCTCGCCGATCCGGTCGCCGACCGTGGCGGCTCGCGCCACGAGGTCCCGGACCACCGAGTTGCCGGGGTCGACGTCCCCCGTGGCGGCGACGTCCGCGTCGGCATAGGGCAGCGCGAAGAGGTTCCGGCCGCGCAGCGCATCGGCGAGCCGGTCGACCCGCGTGCGGTCGGCTGCCGCGCTCCCGGTCGACCCGGCAGTCGGGGTCGGCATGTCACCCGGGGAGGTCGGGGTCGCGGTGTCCGGAGTGGCTGGAGTGTCCGTGGGGGTTGGCGGATCGGCCAGCTCGCCGGGACCGGCGACGAGGACCGAGGGGTCGACGCCCAGCGTGGCGAAGGAACCCTCCGTGCCCTCGATGATCCGGTCGACCCGCGACCCCGGGCCGATGGCGCGGCCCCAGGCCTCGTCCCGGTCGTCCTCGTCCCGGGAGAAGAGCTTGACGTCCGGGTCGAGCGTCACGGGGACGGCGAGGGCGATCTGGAGGGGCTCGAACTCGACCCGGGTGTTCCAGGCCAGGAAGGTGCGCGTCGTCCCGATGGGAGTGCTGGCCCCACGCTGGTAGACCTCCACGGCGACCGGCAGCGCAGCGAACGCACCGTCCGTGGCGACCCGCCACTCCTCGAGGTCGACGGTGAACGGCGCGGTCTGCCCGGCCGGCACCTCCGGCAGCGGCTGAGAGGTCTGGGCGGCGACCCGTCCCGAGGCCGGACCACGGTCCTTGACCCACCGGTCGATGTCGGTCCGCACGGTGAGGGGTCGCGACCCGAGCACGAGGTCGACGCGGGCGCCGACGAGCGGCCCGGACATCGGGGCGGTCACGGTCCCGGTGATCCTCGTGTCGCCCCGCCCGTCGAGAACGGTCGGGGACACGCCGGTCAGGGTGATCAGGGCCCGCTCGTCGTCAGCCTCGACGGTCGGTGCGCTCGCCGCCCTGCTCGTCGACGACGCGGCGAGGCCGGCGTCCGGCTCCGCGGGCAGGGACTGGGCCGCCGGGGCGATGGTGAGGCCGAGCAGGGTCGTCAGGGCGACCGACCGCAGTGCGGCGCGCCATGGCCGGGTCGAGGTCACGCCGTGCCTGCCAGCCGGTTCCACGCCGCCTGCGCGATGCGACGCTCGTTGGGGAAGGTGAGCTGGCGATGGACCTCGTCGAGGCGCATCCAGGCGACGTCGATGGCCTCCCGGTCGGGATCGTTCTCGATGGACAGCTCGCCACCGAGGGCCTCGAGGAGGTAGTGGTGGACGTACTTGTGCACGCGCTTCGTCGACGTCGCGAACCAGTAGTCGATCGTGCCGAGCTCGATGAGCACCCGTCCGACGATGCCCGTCTCCTCGGCGACCTCCCGTGCCGCCGTCTCGACGAGCGTCTCGCCGGGCTCGACGTGGCCCTTGGGCAGGCACCACTCGATGCGGCCCGCGCGGTTGCGCCGGGCGATGATCGCAATGAGGGCGCAGCCGTCCTGGATGTCGACGACGATCCCCCCGGCAGAACGCTCCTCGACCGCAGGCAGGCGCCTCCCCGGCTGGGAGCTCGGGGCGGCTTGCGCGGTCATGTCGCCACCATAACCAAGCGGCCCACTTCGTGCCCCGGCGTCAGGTGCGGGGTGACCGTCGTGCCCGCACACCCCCGTGCCGTATGCCGCTGGGCTCGGTCGCTGCCCGGCGCCCGGTGGACGGGTGGCCGGGTGTGGGGAGGGAGGGGTGGACGGGAGGGCTGGGAGGTTCCGGGCGTCCGGGAGGAGCTCAGCGGCATACGGCATCGTCTTCGTGGTGGAGAGCGCGGCTTCGGGCTCACCTAGGCTGGTCCCCGTGCCTGACCGTCCCACCGCGACCACCCCCGACCCGACGCACCTGCCGCTCCTGCGCGGCGCGGTCGCCCAGCTCGCGCCCGTGCTGCCGCTGCTCCAGGAGCTCGGGCAGCGCTTCGCGGACCGCGGGCACGAGCTCGCCCTGGTCGGCGGCCCGGTGCGCGACGCGTTCCTCGGGCGGATCTCCCCGGACCTCGACTTCACGACGAACGCGAGCACCGACGCGATCCTCGCGGCCGTCGTCGGCTGGGCGGACGCCCACTGGGACATCGGGCGCGAGTTCGGCACGATCGGGCTGCGCAAGGGCGACCACCACATCGAGATCACGAGCTACCGGGCCGACACGTACGACCGCACGAGCCGCAGACCCGAGGTGATGTTCGGCGACACCCTCGAGGGGGACCTGGTCCGCCGCGACTTCACCGTCAACGCCATGGCGATCCGGCTGCCGAGCCTCGAGTTCGTCGACGTCCACGACGGCCTCGCCGATCTCGCGGCGCGCCGGCTGATGACGCCCGCACCGCCGGAGGAGTCCTTCGCCGACGACCCGCTGCGGATGATGCGGGCGGCCCGCTTCGCCTCCCAGCTCGGCTTCGAGGTCGCCGTCGAGGTGCGCGCGGCGATGACCGAGCGGGCCGGCACCCTCGCGATCATCTCGGCCGAGCGGATCCGTGACGAGTTCACCAAGCTGCTCCTGTCCCCGGCGCCCCGCCCGGGCCTGACCCTGCTCGTCGACACCGGGCTCGCCGACGAGTTCCTGCCCGAGCTGCCGGCGCTGCGTCTCGAGGTCGACGAGCACCACCGCCACAAGGACGTCTACGAGCACTCGCTGACCGTGCTCGAGCAGGCGATCGACCTCGAGGGACCGCCCGGCGCCCCGGAGGACCAGGTGCCCGGACCCGACCTCGTGCTCCGCCTCGCCTCGCTCCTGCACGACATCGGCAAGCCGGCGACGCGGCGGTTCGAGCCGGGCGGGGGGGTCTCGTTCCACCACCACGAGCTCGTCGGGGCGCGGATGGCGGCCCGGCGGCTCAAGGCGATGCGCTACGACAAGGACACCCTCAAGGCGGTCGCCAGGCTCGTCGAGCTGCACCTGCGCTTCCACGGCTACGGCGAGGGGCAGTGGACCGACTCGGCGGTGCGACGCTATGTCACCGACGCGGGCCCGCTGCTGCCCCGCCTCCACCGGCTCACCCGCTCCGACAGCACGACCCGCAACGTCCGGAAGGCCGAGCGGCTCTCCCGCGCCTACGACGACCTCGAGCGGCGCATCGAGCGCCTCGCCGAGGAGGAGGAGCTGGCTGCCATCCGGCCCGAGCTGAACGGCAACGAGATCGCCGCGGCGCTCGCGATCAAGCCGGGGCCGGTTCTCGGCGAGGCCTATCAGTTCCTCCTGGGGGTTCGCCTCGACGAGGGCCTCATCGGCAAGGACGCGGCCCGCGAGAAGCTCCTGGAGTGGTGGGCCCGGCGCGACTGACGGGCGACCGGGCCGAGCGGTCGTGAGCGCCGCACGACCCCGTGACCTGACACGGGGGCGCGACTTTGATTGACTTGCCGCGCCGCTGTGGACTCCGGCTCCCCCCGGGCACGAGCCCGACCGACGACCGGAGTGACGAAAGGACATCGATGAGCACCCTGGCCCTCCCGAGCCTGGCCTTCCCCGGGCCGCCCTCCGTGGCCATCGAGACCCGCGGCGGCCTGCCGACTCGCCCCCCCGCGGCCGCACCGGCCGGTGACCTCGTCGGGTTGGTCGTCGGCGTCGTGGTGGCGGCCGTCGCAGGGGAGCCGGCGGCATGACGACCGACCAGTCGGCGATCTCGGTGGGCGTCGCGACTGACGTCGGCCGGGTCCGACAGCACAACGAGGACTGCGCCCGAGCGGCCGGGACGATCTTCGTCGTCGCCGACGGCATGGGCGGGCACGCGGCCGGCGAGGTGGCGAGCGCCATCGCCGCGGACTCGGTCGTCGAGCTCGCGGAGCACCCGACGCTGCAACCGCACGACATCGTCGAGCAGCTCGGTGAGGCCAACCGTCGGATTCTCGAGTCGGCCGCCAACCACCCCGAGCAGGCGGGCATGGGGACCACCGTGGCCGGCCTGGCCCTGGCGTCGGTGGACGGGTCGAAGCAGTGGGTCGTCTTCAACATCGGCGACTCCCGGGTCTACCGGATGGTCGACGACCAGCTGTCCCAGGTCACGGTGGACCACTCCGAGGTGTGGGAGCTCGTCCAGCGTGGCCTCATCACCGAGGAGCAGGCCCAGCGCCACCCGAGCCGCAACATCATCACCCGGTCGCTCGGGCGCGAGCCGATGGGGGACGTCGACACCTGGGTCCTCCCGCCGCACCAGGGCGAGTCCTTCGTCATCTGTTCCGACGGCCTGTCGAACGAGCTGACGCGGGACGAGATCGAGGCGGTCCTCGCCGCGGCCCCGGACGCAGAGGCGGCGGCGACGGAGCTGGTTCGGCGCGCCGTCGAGGCCGGCGGTCGCGACAACGTGACGGCGATCGTCGTGCAGGCCCTTCGGTGACCCTGCCGCCACCGCCGAGCGGCGGACCTCTCCTGCCCCCACCCCCGCCGGGGTCGAGCGCGGTGCCGTCCCCCTACTCGTTCGGGCCCGAGGCAGCCGGCGCAAACAGGTTCGCCATCGCGGCCCTTCTGTGCGGTCTGGCCGGCTTCATCCCGGTCGCGCCCGTCATCGCCGTCGTGCTCGGCGTCATCGCGCTGCGACAGCTGCGCCGCCGGTCCCGAGCGGGCCAGTCCCAGCGTGGACGCGGCATGGCGATCTCCGGCATCGTCCTCGGCTCGGTCGGCATCCTCCTCTGGGGTCTCATCGTCGCCGCCGCGTTGCTCTGGTCCGACGACAGCGAGCCCGTGGCGGCCACTCCGAGCGCGCCCCCGGCGACCGCCGGTCGGGTCACGATCGACGAGCTGCGGCCCGGCGACTGCTTCTCCGGGATCAGCCCGGCCTCCCTCGACTGGGCGTCCCTGGCCAGCTGCGGGGCCGAGCACGAGATGCAGCTCATCACGACGGTCGACCTGGGGGACGAGCCGTTCCCGGGCGATGACGAGGCGGGCAACCTCGCCGAGCGCAGGTGCACCGCGGCCGCCGAGCCGCTCCTCGACGAGTCGAAGCTCGACCGCGTGGACCTCTTCTTCATCTATCCGAACAGTCGGCTCGCGTGGGACCAAAACCCCACGGCGCTGTGCATCGCCTCCTCCATCGACGGGGTGCTGCTCCACTCGGTTCTCAAGTAGGCAGCTCGCGGCGCCCGGTACCCCCGGATGTATCTGAATGGTTCTCGGCGCATCTGCATTTCGTGAGACCTACGATGAGCACGCTGAGAGAAAGGCGTGACATGCATGAACCCAGCGGTCTCACCGAGCTCGTGACCGCCGCGGCCCATGGAGACGCCGCGGCGTGGAACGCGATCGTGGAGCGGTTCTCCAGCCTGCTCTGGTCGGTCGGACGGGCGCACCGGCTCTCGATGGACGACGCCGCCGACGTCGTGCAGAACACCTGGCTCCGACTGCTCGACAACCTTGACCGGATCGAGCAGCCCGAAGCACTCCCCGGGTGGCTGGCGACGACGGCACGACACGAATGCCTCTCGCTGCTCCGGCGGCGTGGGCGTGATGTGCTCGTCCGTGACGACGACCTCGGGCCGATGCTCGTCGACGTCGAGTCGGCAGCGCTGGATGCGTCCCTCCTCGAGGAGGAGCGCGACGTCCAGCTGTGGTCCTGCTTCCGGCGGTTGTCGGAGCGGTGCCAGCGGCTGTTGCGCGTCCTGATGGTGTGCGACCGCCCGAACTATGCAGAAGTCTCCGCTTCGCTCGGCATGCCCGTGGGCTCGATCGGCCCGACGCGCATGCGGTGTCTCTCCACGCTGCGGTCCTTGGTCTCCGACACCGGATACGCCTTTGAGAGCGGAGGGGGTCGACCTTGATGTCCACCCATGACCTGCACCCTGACGACCTGGAGCTCCTCGAGCGCCTCGGCGCGATCGTCGGCGTCGTCGACCCGGTGCCGCCCGACGTCGTCCAGCTCGGTCGGGCAGCGTTCGCCCTGCACCACGCCGACACCGCTCTGATGACCCTGGTCAGCGACGCGATGGCGGGGGCGGGGCTCCGTGCCACCGACAGCGCACGGGGGACCTCGCGCCTGCTCGTCTTCGAGCACGGACCGGTCTCGATCGAGATGGACGTGACGTGGCGCGGCGACCTCGGCCGGATCCTGGGTGTCGTCGCCGACGCCTCGGGCTCCGTGGCTCAGGGGGCACACGTCATCCTCGAGACCGGTTCCGTCACACGCACCGTCGACCTCGAGGGCGAACGCTTCACCTTCGACCGGGTGCCGCTCGGACTGGCGCGGATCGTCCTCGAGCAGGCCGGCGAACGGGTCATGACCACGACGTGGTTCGACGTCGGCTGACTCGGGTCAGGCGCCCCAGGACGTGAACGAGGCGGCCGTCGCCGCATGGAGGTCGTCTCCCATGGCCCCCTTGCGCGCGGCGAGCCAGCCCTCCGAGAGGGTGCCGCCGCGACCGGCGACGGCGTGGACCTGAGCCATGACGCCGAGCGTGGCGTGGTCGTTGACCGGCACGACGCTGGCCAGGACGTCCGACGTGCCCATGCCGAGGAGGGCCGACACGAGCCCGAGGGCCTCGTGCGGACCGATCGGTGCGGCGCCTCCGGAGTCGCAGGCCGACAGGATGATCGACCGCGGTGGACGCCGGAGCTCCTCGAGGTCGTGCACTGTGAGCGGGCCGTCGGCCAGCTGGAGCGAGGAGAAGAGCGGCGCCTCGGCCCGGAACGTCCCGTGGGCCGCGATGTGGGCGAGGGCGGCTCCGTCGAGGATCTCGAGGGCCGCCGACACGGTCGCCCGCTCGGCGGGGAGGACGAGGGCGCCGTGATGGATCGGGCTGAGGTTGGTCACCTCGGACTCGCGGGTCGACAGGCCCGGTCCAGTGATGAGGGAGACGTGCTCGGAGCGGCGGTCCCGGCCCGACCGGCGCGCCTTGAGCCACTGGGTGACGGAGGGGCTGACCGACAGCGGTGACTCGGCAAAGAGGGGCAGCAGGCCCCATGGCGCCGTGAGGAGCCCCGCCGGCGGCACGACGATCACGGGGCGGTCGGGGTCCCCGATGAGGCGGCGCAACGTGGTCGCGTGACCGCCGAGGAGCGCCGACTCGAGCCGAGCGGCCGTGGACGCGAGGTTGACGAGCCGCCCGGAGGCGGCGCGCCGGAGCGCGAACCGGGCGAAGTCCGCTTCCTGAGCGGCGGCGGCGACGCTGCCGATCTCGAGGTGGCGAACGCGGCGCTGGCACACCAGGACGAGGTGGAGGGAGCCGCGGTCGTTGATGAGGGTCACCAGGACACCGTCGCCGAGCTCGTCGACTACGCGCCCGATGTCGAGACCGGCCGGCCGGCCAAAGCCCTCGGTCCCCTCGGCGCGCAGACGGCGGTGGGCCCGGCGGATCGACGCCTCCAGACGCGTACGTTCTGTGTGCAGCGTCGACCCCGTCGGGTCGTCTTCGGCCAGGCTGTCGATGCGCCGGGTGACGTCGCGGAGCGCGGCGACCTCGATGCGCAGGACCGGGTCGTCAGGACGGGTGTAGGCAGCGTTGAGCGCCGAGGCGCGCCACCGCTCGGCCCACCACCACAGGTCACGGGCGCGACCGGAACGGACCGCGGAAGCAAGAGCGAGCTGGGCGAACTCGATGCCGTGCCCACTCGCGAGGGCCCGCAGCTCGAGATCGCCGAGGATCGCCCGGTGCTCGTCGACCGCGTCGAGGCCGTGCCGGCACGCGGCATAGAGCGACCTGCGGTCGCCGGCCCGGTCGGCGAGCAGCGCCGCCGCGAGCCATCCCGCCGCACGGGTCAGGGGCGGCCCGGCTCTGCGGAGTGCGGCCGCCTCGGAGAGGCTGGCACTGGCCTCCTCGTCCCGCCCCAGGTGCTGGGCGACCCGACCGTGCAGCACCAGGGCGATGGGCAGCTCGGTGAGCGCCGTGTGGCGCATCGAGGTGATGAGCGCCCTCGCATCCGCCAGGAGCTCGACGTCGCGCGGGGGCTCGGGCTCCGAGGGGGCGGCTTCGCCACCCGTGAGCTGCCATGGAGCGGTCTCCGGGTGGCCGGAGACGAAGCCGGCGCGCAGCTCGAGGAGCCGGGCTCGGTCGACCCAGGCGTCCCGCAGCTGGTCGGTGAACAGGCGGGCCGCCTCGCTCGCCCGCTCGCCGGCCAGCGTGGCCTTGCCGGTGGCGAGGGCGGCCCGGGCCTGGGCCAGCATCAGCTCGGCCCGCTTCACCGGTGCGAGGTCCAGGCGGGACAGCCCCTCGCGGGCGACCGTCTCCGCCTCGTCGTAGAGACCGGCGGTGAGGAGGGCCTCGACGCGGTCGAGGTCGAGCCCGGGGTTGCTCCGGTCCAGGGCGGCGTAGCGGTCGGCGGCCCGGTCGAAGAGCTCGAGGGCCCGGGGGAGGTCGCCGCGGAGCATCGCGATGGCCGCGCGGTTGTGCAGGACCTCGGTGGCCTCGAACTCCTGGCCCAAGGAGTCGAAGAGCTGTTCGGCGAGCCGGGCGTCCTCGTCGGCGTCGTCGACCAGGCCGAGCGCGATGCTGACGACCACCCGGTTGTTCAGGGCGCGCGCTTCCCAGAGCCGGTCGCCCAGGGCACGGCTGCCGATGATCGCCTGGGCGAGGTCGTCGCGCGCCTCCCGCTCCCGGCCCACCAGGGCGAGGACGTGCGCACGGCGCAGCAGCAGCCGGGGCAGGTCCGGTGCCTGCGTCAGCCCCTTGGCCGCATCGAGCTGGCGCAGCCCGTCGCTGGTGCGGCCCGCATAGGCGAGCACGACGCCGAGGGTGGCCATGACGTCGGCCTGCCGGAGCGGGCTGACGCCGCGGGCGAGGCGCAGGGCGGCGAACCCGTGCCGCACTGACTCCTCGCTGCGTCCCGCGTCCCGGTGGACGATCGCCGCGGCCTGGTGCGCGAAGGAGAGCGCCGCGGGATCCTCGGACGCGTCGATGATCTGCATTGCGGTTGCGAGCGCCGACTGGGGCCGGGATATTGCGAGGGGGAGCAGCGAGGCCGGATCCTCGGCACCGTCGGGCGTCGATCGACCAGGCGCCCCGGCTCCTCGTGTATCAGGTCGCCCGCTTCGGGACTCCGGCTTCACGGACAACATCCTTCGCTTGACTGGAGAGCTGCAATGAATGACAGGCACCCCCTGACCCTCCACATGATGGCAGCAGCCTCATGAGCAACCAGCCCACGACCCCGCCGTGGTGGCAAGGTGGCGTTCCCAACGGTCGCCAGCGCGGCCGCCTCCGGGTCCAGCTCGACCGGATCGTCGACGGCCTGCAGAGCGCGCCGCAGAACGTCGCACGCAACGTCGTCATCGAGGAGGCTCGCACCGGGGAGGATGTCGACTACCTCTATCGGGGCGGGGCCGTCCTCGTCCGCGACGGTGACGTCGACCGGGTGCTCGAGATCATCCGCGAGACCGCTGGGGACGGCGCCGCGGTCGAGGAGCCCGTCGGTGGGCCGCCCCAGCGCGGTGTCGCGACGATCGCCCTGCCGGCTGGTGCCGACACCAACGCCGTCCTCGCAGCCCTGCACGCCCAGGGAGTCGACGCGAGCAAGGACTTGGTCCTGCACATCTGCCCGTCCGCGTCGGCGTGTCCGGCGACCGAGCCCGTCCTGGCTCAGGCCGGCCCCGTGCCGGCCGTGGCCGACTGGTCCCCCCAGGCGACCGACCGCAAGGTCAGTGTCGCTGTCATCGACACCGACTACCACCGCTCGGTGGTGCAGCAGCACTCGTGGCTCCGGAAGGTCACCGGTGACGCGGGTGGGCCCAAGGCCCACGGGCACTACCGCGGGCACGGCACCTTTGTTGGCGGCGTCGTTGCGACCATGGCCCCCGAGGCCGACGTCCGGGTCTGGCCGGCGCTGTTGACCTCAGGCGGTCAGCTGGCGAGCGACCTGGGCCCGATCCTCGACGCCGTGCTCGAGACCCGCCCTGACATCATCAGCCTTTCGGCGGGCACGACCCTGGCCCCGGGTGAGGACCCGGCCCGTGAGCTCCTGAGCCTCCGGGTCTTCCGCGAGCACCTGGCCAAGACCGACACTCTGCTCGTCTGCGCTGCTGGCAACGACGCGCAGGATGAGAGGTTCTATCCGGCCGGGCTGCCTCACCCCGAGATCGTCGGCGTCGGCGCGCTCGACCCCGACGACCGGACTCCCGCCGGCTACAGCAACTTCGGCAACTGGGTCGACGTGTGGGCGCGCGGCACCGACGTCGTCAACGGCTACCCCAACGGCCGCTATGAGTACGCCGACATCGACCCCGATACCCCGGGCGACCAGCCAGGGTCCGTCGAGTTCACCAACTGGCTGGCGAGCTGGAGTGGCACCTCGTTCGCCACCCCGCTCGTCGCCGGCCTCGTCGCCGCGCGGATGGCCTGGAGCCACGAGAAGCCCCGTGACGCGTGGGCGGCGCTGCACCAGATCGCCGTCGCCAACGCGGTGGACGGGCGACCCGTCCTCAAGCGAGGGGACTCGGACCGGCCGCCCGTCTGACGACGGGCGAGCCGGCGACACCGGTGACCCGGCCACGCGCAAGGGCCCGCCTCCCATCGGGAAGCGGGCCCAGCGGCATACGGCAGAAGAAGACTCAGCCGACCGGGGAGGTCAGCGCTCCTCCTCGCCGCGGATGAAGGCCTCGAGCTTGGTGCGGCCCTCGGTGTCCTCGCGCTGCACGGGCGGGGACTTCATCAGGTAGGACGACGCGGAGATGAGCGCGCCGCCGATGCCGCGGTCCTTGGCGATCTTCGCCGCGCGGATGGCGTCGATGATGATGCCGGCCGAGTTGGGGGAGTCCCACACCTCGAGCTTGTACTCGAGGTTGAGCGGCACATCACCGAAGGCGCGACCCTCGAGCCGGACGTAGGCCCACTTGCGGTCGTCGAGCCACTGGACGTAGTCCGACGGGCCGATGTGGACGTTCTTGTCCTCGATCTTGCCGCCGAGCGAGCCGGTGAGGTTGGAGGTCACGGACTGCGTCTTGGAGACCTTCTTCGACTCGAGGCGCTCGCGCTCGAGCATGTTCTTGAAGTCCATGTTGCCGCCGACGTTGAGCTGGTACGTCCGGTCGAGCGCGACGCCGCGGTCCTCGAAGAGCTTGGCCATGACGCGGTGCGTGATCGTCGCGCCGACCTGGCTCTTGATGTCGTCGCCGATGATCGGCACGCCGGCCGCCTCGAACTTCGCCGCCCACTCCGGGTCGCTCGCGATGAAGACGGGCAGCGCGTTGACGAAGGCGACGCCCGCGTCGATGGCGCACTGCGCGTAGAACTTGTCAGCCTCCTCGGAGCCCACCGGAAGGTAGGAGACGAGGACGTCGACCTTGCGCTCCTTGAGGACCTCGACGACGTCGACGGGCTCGGCCGCGGACTCGTCGATCGTCATGCGGTAGTACTTGCCGAGACCGTCGAGGGTGTGGCCGCGCTGGACCTCGACACCCGCGGTGGGGACGTCGGCGATCTTGATCGTGTTGTTCTCGGAGGAGTTGATCGCCTCCGACAGGTCCTTGCCGACCTTCTTGTCGTCGACGTCGAACGCGGCGACGAACGTGACGTCGTTGACGTGGTACGGGCCGAGCTTGACGTGCATGAGACCCGGCACGGTGGCGGTGGGGTCAGCGTTCTTGTAGTACTCGACACCCTGGACGAGCGAGCTCGCGCAGTTGCCGACGCCGACGATGGCGACGCGTACGGATCCCATGGATCACTCCTTGTGGTGTGGCGGGGTTTGCAGTGGTTGGGTCTGGTGGTGCGGGGTCAGGAAGGGTGCCGGCGGGACCGCGAGGTCGTATGCCGCTGGGCCGGGATCGAGCGCAGCGCGGCGTTCCGCGCTGATGAGCTCCTCGAGCCAGCGCACCTCGCGCTCGGCGCGCTCCTCGCCGTGCTGCTGCAGGGCGAGGGTGTAGCTGTCCATGCGCTCGCGGTTGCGGGTGCTGACCTCGCGGATCCGGGCGAGGCGCTCCTCCAGGCGGGACCGGCGGCCCTCGAGGATGCGGAGCCGGACCTCGCGCTCGGTGCGGGAGAAGAAGGCGAGCCGGACGTCGAAGTCGTCGTCGTCCCAGGCGTCCGGGCCGCTCGCCGCGACGAGGTCCTGGAAGTGCTCCTTGCCCTCGGCCGTCAGCTCGTAGGTGATCCGCGGTCGCTTGCCCGAGGCGGTCAGCTCGGGGGTCTCGGAGATGTGCCCGGCCTCCATGAGCGCGCGGAGGGCCGGGTAGAGCGAGCCGTAGGACAGGGCGCGGAAGATGCCGAGGGCGGTGGTGAGGCGCTTGCGCAGCTCGTAGCCGTGCAGGGCGCCGTCATGGAGGACGCCGAGGATGGCGAACTCGAGCAGCGCCGCACGGCGGCTCTGCGGTCGCGGACTCCTGGGCACAACCCCACCCTACTACGGGATATATCGCCGCGATACATCGCTCCGTTCGCCAAGGTCAGTGGGCCGGGACATAGATCGCGATGACGCCGTAGCCGTCCTTCGGCAGCGTCCCCTCGGCCAGCTGGAGGGACAGGGCCTGTCCGGCCCCGGCGGGCTGCGGCGCAGTCGTCAGGCCGCCCTCTTGCACGAGCGATGTGGCCTCGCCGAGTCCACCGAGCTGGAAGAAGCCGGGGTCCGCACCTGGCCTGCCGGTTCCAACCGTGCCGAACCTGACCAGGTATGGCCCGGTTGCCGGTGCCTCCACCCTTGGCAGGGCTCCACTCGCCAGCGACCGGTACACGACCGGCCCCAACAGGTAGCGGTAGCCCTGGTGCTCGACGACCTCGGGCAGGGCGCCGACGACCTGGCCCCGATCGTCCTTGATCGGGAGCTGCGGCCCGAGTTCGTAGATGCCGGCCGCGAGGCGAACCCCGGGGTTGGTCAGGGGCCGGCCGTCCCGGTCGACGAGCTCGACTCGGAGCGTGGTGTCGGTGCCGAGCCTGATCTGCGGGTTGCCCTCGCCCGGCTCGCCCGGGGTGATGCTGGCCGAGAGGTCCCCGGCAGTAGGAAGGTCGGCGCGGCAGGTCCCCCCGAAGTAGCCCTCCTGACCGGAGATCGAGGCCCGGACCCAGGTCTCCTTCGCGGTCGCCGGGTCCTGGCCCGGAGGTAGCCAGCACTCGACGACGTAGGCGACCCGCTGCGTCCGCGGCGTCCAGGTGGCGCGGACGACTCGCTCGCCCGGGTCGCCGATGACCCCGACGGCGAGCGTGTCCTCCGCGACGGTGGCGCGGAGCCGCAGGCCGTCCTTGACCACGTCGCCCGGCCGGTCGGGCAGCACGCGGGAGGGCATGCCGTCGGCACCGACGCTGGTGGACGGCGTGGTCGCGGCCGGCGCGGGTACCACGGGTCGCCCGGGCTGGTTCGCCACGGCCATCCCGACGACGAGCAGGGCGGCGACCACTCCGCCGGCTGCCCCACCCGCACGTCGGCGCTTCGTGGCCCGCACCTTTCCGGCGATGCCGGCCGTGAGGGACGGGATGTCGGCTGAGAGGTCCTGGGTGCGCTGGTCGAGCTCGTCGCGCAGGTCGGTGAGGTTCATCGGGAGCCGTCCTTCGAGGTCGACGGGGTGAAGTCGGTGAGCCGGGGGTCGAGGCGCAGCTTGGCGAGCGCCTTGCTCGCCTGGCTCTTGACGGTGCCGACCGAGCAGCCGAGCAGCTCGGCGGTTTCGGCCTCGGACTGGTCCTCGTAGAAGCGCAGCACGACGACGGCGCGCTGTCGCTTGGGCAGGCGGCCGAGCGCGTCCCAGAGGTCGGTGCGGTCGTCGGTCCGCCCGGACTCCCGGGTGCGACCTGCCGGCCCCGTCTCGGGCAGCTCGTCGGTCGGCTCCTCGCCGTTCCACTTGCGGCGCCACCACGTCGAGTACGTGTTGACCATGATGCGGCGCACGTACGCCTCGGGAGCGCCCTCGATCCGTCCCCACGCGAACCACGCCTTGGCGAGCGCGGTCTGCACGAGGTCCTCGGCGAGACCCCGGTCGTGGGTCAGCAGGTAGGCGGTCCGGAGGAGACGGGTCGAGCGTGCCGCGACGAAGGCGTCGAAGCCGTCCCGTTCCACTCCCACCTCCACTCCCTCGCTGTGTCTGAGCATCGTCACACCCGGAGTGACCATGCAGCCACGAACAAAGGTTGCCCGACTCGGGAAGGAAACTCAGCGGCATACGGAAGAAGCGTGGGCCGTATGCCGCTGGGCGCGGTCCGCGCCTGTGTGACCGCTGTGAGTGGCGGGGTCCGTTTCGGCGTGTGGTGCCGGGTCGGGTCATACTGATATGCGGCTCGAGAGGTGTCTCGAGCCTGCGCATGAATGGAAGTGGTGGAGTGACACAGAGCAGGCGCGAGATCCGTGCTGCCCAGCTGGCCGCCGAGAAGCGCAGTCGGCGAGCGGGTATCCGGCCCGACCCGAGCTCCGGCGAGCCCACTGGTGACGGCGACGCCCTCGAGTTCAGGGCCGGCGGTGGCCGCGGTGGAGGCGGCGGTCGCGGCGGTCGGTCGGCGGGTGCGGGCGGCACGGGCCGCACCGGCTGGCGGCGCTGGCTCTTCCCGACCCTCAAGTGGGGCACCATCGCGGGGGCCGTGCTCTTCGTCCTCGGCGTCCTCGGGGTCTGGTTCGCGTATGCCCGGACGGATGTGCCCAAGCCCAACGAGTTCGCCAGCCGGCAGGTCTCGATCGTCTACTACTCCGACGGCAAGACCGAGATCGACCGCATCGTCCAGGACGAGGGGAACCGCCAGATGGTGGACCTCGCCAAGGTGCCCGACGCCGTCCAGAAGGCGCACCTGGCCGCGGAGGACCGCACCTTCTACGTCAACAACGGCATCTCGGTGGGCGGCATCCTCCGGGCCGTCAAGACGAGCGTCACCGGTGGGGCACAGGTCGGCGGGTCGACGATCACCCAGCAGTACGTCAAGAACTACTTCCTCAGCCAGGACCGGACACTCGAGCGGAAGGCCAGGGAGATCCTCATCGCGGTGAAGATCGACGGCGAGATGGAGAAGGACCAGATCCTCCAGGACTACCTCAACACGATCTACTACGGCCGCGGCGCGTACGGCATCCAGACGGCGGCCCGCGCCTACTTCGGCAAGCCCGTCGAGAAGCTCACGGTCGGCGAGGGTGCCGTCCTCGCGTCGGTCATCAACGCGCCGTCGCTCTACGACCCGGCCGAGGGCGACAATGCGGCCGAGCGGCTGAGGCAGCGCTATGCCTACGTCCTCGACGGCATGGTGGAGGAGAACTGGCTCTCCGCCGCCGAGCGCGCGAAGTACACCGAGCTGCCCAAGATCAAGGAGTACAAGGGCCCCCGGCTGTCGAAGGGCACGAGCGGCTACATCACCGCCGAGGTCAAGAAGGAGCTCGTCCGGATCGGCCTGACCGACCAGGACATCGCCAAGGGGGGTCTGCGGATCGTCACGACGATCGACCGCAAGGCGCAGTCCAACGCGGTCAAGGCGATGGCCGCGAACCTGCCCAAGGGGGTCCAGGGCGGACTCGTCGCGATCAAGCCGGGCGACGGGGCGGTCATCGCGATGTACGGCGGCTCCGACTACTCGAAGCGGCAGCTGAGCAATGCGACCCAGGCGATCATGCAGGGCGGGTCCAACTTCAAGCCCTTCGCGGTGCTCGCGGCCGTGCGGGAGGGCATTTCGACGAAGACGAAGTTCGACGGCAACTCCCCGAAGGAGTTCGCCGGCTACCCGCACCCGGTGAACAACTACGACGACCGCGACTACGGCAAGGTCGACATGCGCCGGATGATCGGCCGCTCGATCAACACCGCCTTCGTCCAGCTCAACGAGCAGATCGGCCCGGAGAAGACCCGCGAGGCGGCCATCGCCGCGGGCATCCCGGAGAAGACCCCGGGTCTGAAGAACGACCTGGGCAACGTCCTCGGCACCGCGTCGCCGCGGGTCATCGACATGGCCTCCGCCTACTCGACCATCGCGGCGCAGGGGATCCGCTCGACGCCGTACGTCATCGCCAAGGTGACCACGGCCGACGGCAGCTACACGTACACCGCCAAGCCGACGACCCGCAGGGCCTTCGCCAAGGAGGTGACGGCCGACGTCACCGACGCGATGACGTACACGACGAAGGAGGGCGGCACGGCCACGAAGATCGGCCGCGAGTTCGCCCGTCCCGTCGCGGCCAAGACCGGAACCTCCGAGGAGAACCTCTCCAAGTGGTTCAGCGGGTTCGTCCCGCAGATGGCCGTGTCGGTCGGGACCTACAAGCCCACCGAGGACGGCCAGTCCTCCGTGTCGCTCTCCCCCGAGGAATCGGTCGCGCCTGACGGCTCGACCATCCCGGCGAACATCTGGCTCGACTTCATGAAGCCGACGTTCGAGGGGGTCGAGGTCCTGCCCTTCCCGCAGCGTGCCGGTGTCGGTGACCAGAACGTTCCCACGGAGACCCCGACGACGACGGCGCCCACGACGACCACGACGACGGCGCCCACGACGACGACGACGGTGCCGCCGACCACCACCGAGCCGACGAAGACGCCGCCGGGCAAGCCGCAGGAGACGACGACCACGACGCAGGATCCCTCGATCTCGGTGACGGTGCCCTTACCGGAGGCCACGACGACCTCCACCAAGCCGGGCAACGGGAACTGATGGCGGGGGGCCGCAGGGCCGGGCTGGACGACCCCGTCGCCCGGGCGGCCACGGAGGTCATCGGCGGACCCCGCGGACGCCATGCCGCACGCGAGCTGTCCTGGCTGCTGACCGCCGCCACGCTGTCCGCCCTCGCGGCGATCCCGGCGGGCTTCGGGATCGCCTTGCGGATCCCGTGCCTGCGGACCAGCTGGAAGGGCGATGGCCAGTTCTGGAACGCCTGCTACTCGGACCTGCCGAACGCCTACCGCGACGGCAACCTCGGTGCGGGCCTGGCGGCCTTCCTCCAGGGGAGTGACGGCTCACCGACCACGGGCCAGCCACCGCTCACGGGACTGGCCCTGATGGCCGTCGGGAGCCTCGTGCCGTCGGCGGATCGGGAGAGCACCCGGGTCGCGTGGTACTTCGCGCTCTGGGCCGTGCTGCTCACCCTGCTCCTCCTCGCCGTCGTCTGGATGGTGGCCTCCACCGCCCACCGCCCGTGGGCTGCCGCGCACGTCGCGCTCGCTCCGGTCGTCGCCCTGGTCGGCTTCGTGTCGGCCGACCTGCTCGGGGTGGCGCTCGCCGGCGCCGGGATGTGGGCGTGGGCCCGGCGCCGCCCGGGGGCGGCCGGAGTGCTCCTCGGCCTCGCGGTCGCGGCACGCTCCTACCCCGTGCTGATCCTCGTCGCCATCGGCCTGCTGGCGCTCCGTTCGGGACGGATGCGCGCGTTCGCCCGCACGGCGGCCCACGCCGTGGCCACCTTCCTCGCCGTCCTCGGCGGGCTCTGGCTGCTCAACCCCGACGCGGCGGCGTCGTCCTACCGCACCTGGTTCTCCGCGGCGGCCGGCTACGGGTCGCCGTGGCTGCTGCCCCAGCTCGCGGGGCACCCCCTGCCGGCGTGGGGCCTCACCGCGCTCGCGGCCGGAGGCTGGGTCCTCGCCGTGGTCGCGGGCGCGGTGCTCGCGCTGGCCAGCGCACGCCGACCGACGCTCGCCGAGGTGTCTCTCGTCATGGTCGGGATCGCCCTCGTGACGGGCAAGTCCTTCACCGTGCAGAGCTCTCTGTGGCTCGTCCCGCTGGTCGCCTGGTGTGTCGTGCAGTGGCGTGACCACCTGCTGTGGGCGGGCGCCGAGGCGCTGCACTTCGTCGCCGTGTGGCTGACGATCGCGGCCACCAAGGTCCCCGACCGGGGGATGCCCAACTCCTGGTATGCCTTCTTCTCGATGTTCAGGGTGATCGCCGTGCTCTGGCTGGTGACGATGGTCTGGCTCCGGGCGCGGGAACGGTGGGGCCGGTCCGAGGGGGAGGCCGACGACCTCGCCGGTCCGATGCAGGACGCCGAGGACCGCCTCATCGTGAAGTTCTCCTGACGCACGGGGGACGGCACCCGCGGGAGGTCACGGCCGTGGCCGCGCCGCGTGGACCCCGAACGGCGCGCGTGGCTGGGTGGTGCCCACCGATTTCGGGGTATGCCGCTGGGCCCGGTAGTCTTGCCGGGTTCGCCGTGTGCCCTTCCGCCCTGGGTGAGAGCCCGGGGCGGCCTGTGGAGCGAACCGACGTGATGTCGGACCGATCTGCAAGGCTGGGTAGCGGCGGGACGTTTCAACCCTCCTGTCACGAGAAGGACTCGTGACCGCCAAGACCGAAGGAGGTTGGGTAGAAGCATGCGTCAGTACGAACTCATGGTCATCCTCGACCCGGAGACCGAAGAGCGCACCGTCTCCACCACGATGGACAAGTTCCTGGGAGTGGTGAAGAAGGACGGTGGCACCGTCGAGAACGTCGACATCTGGGGCCGTCGTCGGCTCGCCTACGACATCAAGAAGAAGTCCGAGGGCATCTACGCCGTCGTCAACTTCACCGCAGAGCCCGCCACGGCTCAGGAGCTCGACCGCCAGCTGAACCTCAGCGAGTCGATCATGCGGACCAAGCTGCTCCGTCCCGGCGCCTGATCCTCTCGATCACCACCGATCACCCAACGAAGGACTGAACGGAGCCATCCATGGCAGGCGACACCGTCATCACGATCATCGGCAACCTGACCGCCGACCCCGAGCTGCGTTTCACGCCGTCGGGAGCGGCGGTCGCGAACTTCACCGTGGCCTCCACGCCTCGGATGTTCGACCGCCAGAGCAATGAGTGGAAGGACGGCGAGACGCTGTTCATGCGCTGCTCGGTGTGGCGCGACGCGGCGGAGAACGTCGCCGAGTCGCTCCAGCGCGGCACGCGGGTCATCGTCTCGGGCCGACTGAAGTCTCGTTCGTACGAGACCAAGGAAGGCGAGAAGCGCACGGTCATCGAGATGGACGTCGACGAGATCGGCCCGTCGCTCCGCAGCGCCACCGCGAAGGTCAACAAGACCCAGCGGGCTGGTGGCGGCGGTGGCGGCGGTGGCTGGGGCGCCGGCGGCCAGCAGGGCGGTGGCTGGGGTGGCGGCGGCCAGCAGGGCGGCGACGACCCCTGGGCCACCGGCGCCGGTGCTGGCCAGGGTGGTCCGGCGGCCGGTCAGCAGGGTGGTCAGCAGGGTGGTGGCTGGGGCCAGACGCCTCAGGCACCACCGGGTGGCCAGCCGGCCCAGGGTGGTCAGCCGGCCCAGGGTGGTCAGCAGGGTGGCTGGGGCCAGGGGGCCCCGAGCTACGACGAGCCGCCGTTCTGATCGACCCCTTCCGGTTCGAGGTGTTCCGCGACTCTTGGTCGTCGGTCCTCACCTCGAACCACGAGGGCACGGAGCCCGCTTGCGTCGCTGAGCCAGCTCAGCGGCATACGAAACAGTTGTGAATCCCATCCCGGGGCCAGAACCCCGGGCTTTCCAGAAGGAGAGCACCACGATGGCCAAGCCCGTTGTGCGCAAGCCCAAGAAGAAGGCCAACCCGCTGAAGGCGGCGAAGGTCGAGAACATCGACTACAAGGACACTGCGCTGCTGCGCAAGTTCATCTCCGACCGCGGGAAGATCCGCGCTCGCCGGGTGACCGGGGTGTCCGTCCAGGAGCAGCGGCTCATCGCCACGGCCGTGAAGAACGCCCGTGAGATGGCCCTGCTGCCCTACTCGAGCTCGGCTCGCTGAGCCCGCTCGCTCGAGAAAGCAAGGAGAAACACCTCATGAAGCTCATTCTCACGCACGAGGTCAGCAGCCTCGGCGCCGCCGGTGACATCATCGACGTCAAGGACGGCTACGCCCGCAACTACCTGCTCCCGCGGGGGCTGGCGACGCCGTGGACCAAGGGCGGCCAGAAGCAGGTCGACGCACTGACCAAGGGCCGCGAGGTCCGGGCCATCCAGGACATCGAGCAGGCCAAGTCCATCAAGGGCCAGATCGAGGCCCTGCCGGTCCAGGTCGCAGCGAAGGCCGGCCAGTCCGGTCGTCTCTTCGGCGCCGTCAGCAACGGCGACATCGCTGACGCGGTCAAGGCGGCCGGTGGCCCGCAGCTCGACAAGCGCAAGATCGAGGTCAAGCAGGCGATCAAGTCGCTCGGCGCCTACGAGGCGACCGTCCGACTGCACGCCGACGTGGCCGCGACGCTGAAGTTCGAGGTCGTGCCCGCCTGAGTCTCGGGCGGCCCGACCCGTCAGAGCCCGGTTCCTCGCAGAGGGGCCGGGCTCTGCCGTACCCCCCGCGCCCCCCTCGAGTCCGCCCCGCCCCCCACTCGGGCCGGGGCGCCTCACTCGAGTGCGCCCCGCGCCCCACTCGAGTGTGCACTTCCCGCCCTCAGGCGGACGCGCGGCGGATCAGCTCGGTCGGGAGGAGCGACACCCGCTTCGGCTTCTCGCCGGCCAGCAGGCGCAGCAGCGTGTCCGCCATGACGATCCCCATCTCCTTCGTCGGCTGGGCGACCGTCGTCAGGGGGATCGGCCCCCGCGTCGCGTACCGGCTGTTGTCGTAGCCGACGACCGCGACGTCCCGGGGGACGTTGTGCCCGCGGTCGGCCAGAGTCGACAGCGCCCCGCTCGCCATGGCGTCGCTCGCGACGAAGATCGCATCGAGGTCGGGGTGCCGATCCAGCAGCTCGGTCGCAGCGCGCGCACCGCTTTCCTCGGTGAAGTCTCCATGGGCGACGCGTTCGTCGGACAGCCCGGCCTCATGCAGGGCGTCCCGCCACCCGGCTGCACGGTCGAGTGCGGCGGGCATGTCCTGCGGCCCGGTGATGGTGCCGATCGCTCGCCGGCCAGAATCGATGAGGTATCGCGTGCCTTGCACGGCCCCGAGTCGGTTGTCGACATCGACGTAGTAGTCGGTGGGCCGCCCCGAGGCGCCTCGCGCGTGCATGGGCCGACCACCGAAGACCACGGGCAGCGCCTCGCCGATCGAGGCGAGGAAATGGTCCCCCGAGTGGTGCGAGACGACGAGCGCGCCGTCGACGTTGCCGCCGAGGAGGTAGCGGCGGGTCTTCTCCGTCGGGGAGCTCGGGTGGGCCAGCTGCAGGTTGAGCACGTAGTCGCTCGCATCGAGACGGTCGCTGATGCCCTGGACGATGTCGGCGAAGTAGGGATCCCCGAAGAATCGATGGGCGTCCTCGGGGACGACCAGGGCGATGGACATCGTGGCGCGGGCGACCAGCGACCGGGCGGCGCGGTTCGGCACGTAGTTCAACTCGGCGATGGCCGCCTCGACGGCGGTCTGGACCTCCGGACTCACCTTGGGCGAGGCGTTGATGACTCGGGAGACCGTCGCCCGCGACACGCCGGCCAGCCGGGCGACCTCCTCGAGGGTCGGCCGGCCGGGTACCGCCACCGCTCCGTGGGTCATACGTCACTGACTCCGCTCGTCGCCTGTGGGCTCCTGCGCCCATCGTCCTCGCCCCGCTCCCTGCTCACCACCGCAAGCTCGCGCGTCCGGATGATCCGGGCGTAGTCGAGGGCGCTGGCCTTCGGGGTCCGCTCCTGTGTGTCGTAGTCCACGCGGACGATACCGAACCGCTTGGCGTATCCCCACGCCCACTCGAAGTTGTCCATGAAGGACCAGTAGAAGTACCCCTGCACCGGCACCCCGGCCTCGACCGCGTCGACCACCGAGGAAAGGTGGGAGCGCACGTACTCGACCCGGGCCCGGTCGTCGACGAAGCCCTGCTCGTCGGGTCGGTCGTCGAAGGCGGCGCCGTTCTCGGTCACGTGCAGGGTGGTCCCCGCGGGGCCGGTGTACTCCTCGTGCAACCGGACGAGCAGGCGCGTCAGTCCTTCGGGCTGCACCTCCCAGTCCATCGAGGTCACCGGAAGGCCCCGGGGGTGCCCGTGCACCCCGTCCGCCGCAGGGAAGGGGGAGCGCGTCTGCCGGGTGGTCGCGGGAGCGCCGCTGAGGGCCGTGACCGGGGGGAGGTGGCTGAAGGCACCCCCGTTGTAGTAGTTCACCCCGAGCACGTCGATGGGCGCGGAGATCGTGGCGAGATCACCCGGACGGACGTGGTCCTCCAGGCCGAGCCCGGCTACGTCGGCCAGCACGTCGGCGGGGTACTGCCCCCGGAAGACAGGGTCGAGGAACATTCGGTTCATCTGTCCGTCGACGCGTCTGGCGGCGTCGACGTCGCACGGGTCGGCCGGGTTGACCGGGTCCGCCACGGTGAAGTTCAGGGTCAGGCCGAGCTGGAGGTTCGCGTCCCGGGAGCGCAGCGCTCGAACCGTCTGCCCGTGCCCGAGCATGAGGTGGTGGGCCGCGGCGAGGCCGTCAGCCGGCGACTGGCGGCCCGGGGCGTGCTCGCCGCTGGTGTACCCGACGAACGCGGAGCACCAGGGCTCGTTGAGGGTCGTCCAGGTGGACACCCGGTCCCCGAGCCGGTCGTGCACGGCCAGCGCATAGTCGACGAACCGGTCGGCGGTCTCGCGCACCGGCCAGCCGCCACGGTCCTCGAGCGCCTGGGGCAGGTCCCAGTGGTAGAGCGTGAGCCAGGGCGTGATCCCGGCCGTCAGGAGCGCGTCGACCAGGCGCTCGTAGAAGTCGAGGCCCTTGGCGTTCACCGCCCGGCCGTCAGGGCACACCCGTGCCCACGAAGTCGAGAACCGGTAGGACTGGACGCCGAGGCGCTGCATCAGCGCGACGTCCTCGGCAAACCGGTGGTGGTGGTCGCACGCCACGTCGCCCGTGTGGCCGTCGACGACCGCACCCGGGGTGTGGGAGAAGGTGTCCCAGATGGAGTCGGCCCGGCCCTCGACATGTCGCGCGCCCTCGATCTGGTAAGCGGCCGTGGCGACTCCGAGGACGAACCCCTCCGGCAACCGGCGGGCCGCCGCGCTCGGCGAGCCCGACTGCTGCTCAGCCCGATCGGCTGCTCGGTCGGAAGAAGTGGCGTTGAGGGTCATCCCTTGACTGCTCCTTGCATGATGCCGGAGACGAGCTGCCGCCCGGCAAAGACGAAGACGATGAGGAGGGGGATCGCGGCGAGGACGACCCCAGCGAGGACGAGCGAGTAGTCGACGTAGTAGGCCGCCTGCAGCTGCTGGAGCGCGACGGGCAGCGTCGGGTTCCCGGGCTCGAGAACGATGAAGGGCCAGAAGAAGTTCGTCCACGTCGCGATGAAAGTGAACAGCCCGAGCATGGCGGCACCGGGTCGCGCGGCGGGCAGGGCGACGTTCCAGAAGATCCGCAGCGTCGACGCGCCGTCCACGCGGGCGGCCTCGACCAGCTCGTCGGGCAGGGACTCGCGCAGGTACTGAGTCATCCAGAAGACACCGAAGGCGTTGACCAGTGCGGGCAGGATGACCGCCCACAGGCCCCCGATCCAGCCCAGCTTGGCCATCACGATGAAGAGCGGCACGACGCCGAGCTGGGTGGGCACGCACATCGTCGCGATGACGAAGAGGAGCAGCCCCTCCCGCCCGCGGAACCGCAGCTTCGCGAACGCGAACCCCGCCAGGGTCGAGAGCAGCACGACGAGCCCGGACACGACGGTCGAGACGATGATGCTGTTGCCCAAGGCCTTCCAGAACGGGAGCGTCGAGACCACGGTGCTCGCGTTCTCGAGAAAGTTGCCGCCCGGCAGCAGGGAGACCTCCCCGGTGTTGAGGGCGGCGGCGTCCTTGCTGCCGATGACGAAGGACCACCACAGCGGGAAGGCGCTCGCGAGCAGGACGATCGTGAGGAAGGCGTATGCCGCTGGGCTCACTTGGGCGCGCCTGGCCACTCGTGCGGTGGTGCCCCTCGGCGAATCCGCAGCCCGGTGTCGGCGTTCGTCGACGCGCCGGGTGACGACGGTCATCGCTCCTCCTCCCTCGAGGCGATCCGGCGGATGACGAAGAAGTTGACGACGGCGATGGCGACGATGATGAGGAAGAGCAGCCAGGCGACCGCTGAGGCGCGCCCGAAGTTCTTCTGGTTCCAGCCGAGGTTGTAGAGGTAGATGGTGAGTGTCTGCCACTGCCGGTCTGCCCCGCCCTGGCCGTACTGGTCGAACATGCGCGGCTCGTCGAAGATCTGGAGGCCCCCGATCGTCGACGTGATGGTGACGAAGATGATCGTGGCCCGTAGCTGTGGGACCGTGATCGAGAAGAACGTCCGGATCCGGCCGGCACCGTCGATGAGGGCCGCCTCGTAGTAGTCCCGAGGGATCGTCTGCATCGCCGCAAGGAAGATCAGGGCGTTGTAGCCGGTCCACCGGAAGTTGACCATCGTCGCGATGGCGAGGTGGCTGGACAGGGTGTCCTTGTGCCATTGGACCGGGTCGAGCCCGACCCAGCCGAGGAGCTCGTTGACGAGGCCGTACCGGTCACCGAACAGGTCGTTGAAGATGAGCACGACGGCGACCGGAGCGATGACGTACGGCAGCAGCACGCCCATCCGCCAGAACCCCTTGGCCCTGATGCCGCTGTCGAGCGCGACGGCGATGAGCAGCGCGGCGATGACCTGGGGCACGCTCGAGAGCAGGAAGATGCTGAACGTGTTGCGCACGGCATTCCAGAAGAACCGCTGCTCGAGGACGTCCTGGAAGTTCTTCAGCCCGACGAAGTCGCCCTGCCCACCGATGAGGTGCCACTCGTGGAGCGAGACCCACGCCGTGTAGAGCAAGGGGAAGAGCCCGACGACGCCGAAGATGATGAAGAACGGGGAGATGTAGGCGTACGGCGAGGCCTTGGTGTCGAACCGGCTGAGGCGCTGGCGCCAGCGTGCGCGCTGGCTGGGGTGGTGACCCCCTGCCGGCCCGGCGGACGCGCTGGTCCGCGCGGGGACGGCCCGCTCGCCCGCCGGGACGGCGTCGACCGTGTCCCGGGGGGTCGAGCGCGCAGTGTCCATCTCGAGCATCAACCGAGGGCCTGCACATCGGCGACGAACTTCTCCCACGACACCTCGGGGGTGGCCGAGCCGTCCTCGACGCGGGTCAGGGCCTGCTGCATGGCGTCGTTGATGGGGAAGTACTTCGGGCCCTTGAATGGGCTCACGGTGACCGCCTTGGCGCGGTCGGCGAAGATCTGGCCGGTGGGGGCGTCGTTGAAGAACGGCACGGTGACCGAGGCCAGATCGGGGCTGTCGAGCGCGGCCTGCTGGCTGGGGAAGGCGCCGACCTTCTGGAACGCCTTGATCTGCTGCTCCGGCGCCGTGAGCCACGCCGCGAAGGCCTTGGCCTCGGCCTGGTGCTCCGACTGGGTGGGGACGGTCAGGTACGAGCCGCCCCAGTTGCCGCCCCCACCGGGGAAGGTGTTGGCGACATCCCAGCCCTTGACGCCCTTGGCGTTCCCCTCGATGACGCCGACCATCCAGCCGGGGCAGAGCATGGTGGCGAAGCCGTTGTCCTGGAAGCTGGCGACCCAGTCATCACTCCACTGCTGGAGCTTCGCGGAGAGCCCATCGGTGATGCCGGCCTTGACCACCGCGTCGTAGGTCTGCTTCACCTCGGGGTTCGTCGTGGCGATGACGTCACCCGCGGGGCTCTCGTAGGCCGCCTGGATCTGGTTGACCATGCCCTGCCAGGTCGCGCCGAGGCTGTCGAACCACGGCACCTCGGACTTCGCCGCGAACTGGCGCCCGGCGGCGAAGTAGCTGTCCCAGGTGTTCCCGAGGAGCTGGGCGACGGCCTCCCGGTCGGACGGCAGCCC
Source organism: Intrasporangium calvum DSM 43043 (assembly GCF_000184685.1). Classification (NCBI taxonomy): domain Bacteria; kingdom Bacillati; phylum Actinomycetota; class Actinomycetes; order Micrococcales; family Intrasporangiaceae; genus Intrasporangium; species Intrasporangium calvum. Next base: position 3,979,187 of record NC_014830.1, on the reverse strand, counting down.
GGCCTTCTCGAAGAGATCCCCGCGATAGCAGATCGCCTCGGGCCCGACGTCGGTGCCGTAGCCGATGAGCCGGCCCTCCTCGTCGGTGGCCGCCTTCACCTTCCAGTCGAGCCAGCGCCCCGTGACCTCGGGGGAGGTGAGGTCCACGAACTTGTCGGAGTACTGCATCAGCTCGGGAAGCCAGTCGACCTCGACGGCCTCGATGTCGGAGAGGCCGGAACCGGCGGCCAGGCGGGTGTTGAGGTTGTCGCGAGCCTCGTTGGAGGTGGCCGCCTTCTTGTGCTCGATCGTGATGTTCGAGTGGGTGGCCATGTACTCCGTGATGAGGTCTTCGTAGCCGAACTGGTTGAACGTCGCCAGCTTGAGGGTGATCGGGCCGGAGGTTGTTCCGAGCGGGTCGGGGGCGGAGCTGTCGGCCCCGGCGCTCGACCCGCACGCACTGAGGGCGAGGAGTCCGACAGCGACGGCGGAGAGTGCCTTAAGACTTTGGGTTCGGGTGGTCATTGGAGAGCTCCTTCGGTCTCAGCCCAGTGTGAAGGGGGTGGGAGCGCTCTTCGTGGAGGTGTGAGAGCGCTCTCACGGATGAGAATGGGAGCAATCTTTCCGAGCGTCAACACCCGTTACCAATTCGTGATCCACCCTCGCGGTAACCGCGTTCCTTCCAGCCCCGCACGCCGAATCGGGGGGCGGGGCACCCAAGGGGCCCGGCGACACACGGCACTGCGGTGGACGGCAGGGCCCGAGGGCATACGGCACTGCGGTGGACGGCAGGGCCCGAGGGCACATGAGAATGCCCGCCCCTTCGGTCTCGTCGCCGAACTGTGACCGAAGGAGCGGGCTTGCCCTCAGCCCGGTGACCGACAGGGGAGGAGGTCACCGAGCCACTCAGGAGCAACTCACGAGATGACTATGCGCCCGGGACCTTAAAGAACGCTGGGAAGGTCCTCCGAAGATCCGGTTCACGCTCCGGTGACCATCCAGGCATCCTGCCGGGCTCGCCATCCCAGCACCGCGGCCCGCAGCCCCATCCAGGCCGTGAACCCGAGCCAGAGCAGCACGATGTCCAGGGCGGGGGAGTCGCTCGGGCCCCTGGCCCGGAGGGCGAGCACGAGGGGGAGGTAGCCGAGCAGGCTCACCAGCTGCCCCCACGCGAGCCAGCGACCGTCGCCCGCACCGATGAGCACCCCGTCGAGCACGAAGACGTAGCCGGCCACGGCCTGTCCCAAGCCGACGACGACGAGGGCGGCGGCCAGGGCGGTGCGCACGGGCTCGTCGCCGGTGAACAGGGGTGGCAGCACGCGATGCAGGGCAACGAGCACGAGGCCGATGCCGGCCCCTCCCCACACGCCCCAGCGCGTCATCGTCCGCATGGCGACGCGCACCCTGAGCTGGTCTCCGGCCCCCAGCGATCGCCCGACGATGGCCTGGGCGGCAATGGCGAGGGCGTCGAGGGCGAAGGCGAGGAAGGACCACACCGTGAGCGCGACCTGGTGTGCAGCCAAGGGCACGTCGCCGAGCGACGCAGCGGCCCACGTGGTGACCAGCAGCGCCGCGCGCAACGCCAGCGTGCGGATCAAGAGGGGCACGCCCGTGCGGGCCGCCGCGAGGATCCGCCCGGGGTGCGGATGCAACGAGGCCTCACGCGCTCTCGCGCTCCGGAGCAGCACAGCGACGAGCCCCACCGCCATGCCGGTCTGTGCGAGGACGGTGCCCCACGCGGAGCCGGCGATCCCCCAGCCGAACCCGTAGACGAGCAGGACGTTGAGGGCGATGTTGGCACTGAATCCGACGACCGAGGCGATGAGGGGCGTGCGCGTGTCCTGCAGGCCGCGCAGGACTCCCGTGACGGCGAGGATCGCGAGCATGGCGGGGATGCCGAGCGACGAGATGCGCAGGTAGGTCGTGGCTTGGACGATGACCGCCTCGGAGGCCCCGAACAGGGCGACGATCGGCTCGGCCAACGCGGCGACGACTGCTGCCGTGACGACGCCGAGTCCCCCCGCGAGCCAGAGCCCGTCGACTCCGGCAGTGATCGCGGCCCGGAGGTCTCCGGCGCCGAGCTGGCGTGCCACGACACTCGTCGTTCCGTAGGCGAGGAAGACGAAGACACCGGCCGCCGTGAGCAGCGCGGCGCTGGCGACTCCGAGGCCGGCCAGCTCGGCCGTCCCGAGGTGCCCGACGATCGCCGAGTCGGCGAGCAGGAAGAGCGGCTCGGCAATGAGGGCCAGGAAGGCCGGCACGGCGAGCCGCAGGATCTCCCGATGGTGGCCTCCCGGCTCGCTCATCCCGCGGATCCCATGTTCTTGAGGGCCTCGCGGCGCGAGAGACCCGACAGGGTGGGATGGTGCTCGACGAACGCGCGGACCCAGTCGGGGTCCGACCTGGCCAGGTCCCGCAGCGCCCACCCGATCGCCTTGCGGCTGAAGAAGTCCGGGTCCTCGGTCGTGGCCTCGATGACGTCGGTGAGGAGGTCACGGTCGACCCAGTCTCGGTAGAGCGGGTGCTTGGCGAGGGCGAGCGCCGAGTACCACTCCTCACGGTGGCTCGCCTCGTCCCAGAGGACGGAGATCGTCGCCTGCCACTGTTCCTTGGACTCGACGGCCAGCCCGGGGTCGCGGAAGAGCGGGGGCAGGCACGCCGCGAGCTGCGGTGAGGTCAGACCCCGGTAGGGCAGGACCGACTTCATGTACCGCTGCTGTCCCGCGGCTCGGACCGGGTCGGCGCCCCGCTCGAGAGCCAAACGCACGGCCGCCACGAGGTCGCGGTGCGCTCCCGTCTCGGCCATGGGCGTCAACCTAGCGGCCCCGCCTGACCAACGGGCACGAGGCCGCGCACCCACCCTGCGCTGGGGACGGTGGGTGCGCGGCCTCGGTGTCCGGGAGGTCAGCGCGCCCGGTAGGCCGTCCACATCGAGGAGATGCGGCCGGACTGGTCCGGGGTGAACTGGTTGTAGCAGGCGTCGTAGCTGTAGTCCATGTAGTTGTGGATCGGGTCGAGACCCGGCAGCGAGCAGGAGTCCCGACCCTCGGGGCAGCCACTCGTCGAGGAGCCCTGGGCGGGCGTGTCGGCGACCTCGTCGTTCGTCGCGGTGCAGCCGCCCTGGAACGTGTGGTAGAGCCCGAACCAGTGGCCCGCCTCGTGCGTCGCCGTCTTGCCCTGGTTGTAGTTCGCGATCGAGCCGCCGGGCAGTGAGTCCCAGTGCACCCGGATGCCGTCGATCGAGGGGTTCTTGCTGTAGTCCCACGGGAACGTCGCGATGCCGAGGTAGCCGAAGTCGACGAGCCAGATGTTGAGCGCGTCGGCCCCGCCCTGCCGGGTCTTGGCCCGGTACTGCGTCGACTGACGGTCCTTGTGCCACTGGTTGTTGTAGTAGCGGTCCACGCCGGCGAGGGTGAAGGTGAAGCCGGTGTCCGCCGCCGCCGTCGACTCCCGACCCGCGAAGTTCTCGTTGAGCTCGACCATCTGCGCGTCGATCTGGGCCTGCGTGACGTCGCCTGCGCCCGAGGCGGAGGCCATGACGTGGAAGTACACCGGCACGGTGCCCGACGCCAGCGCGGTCTCGGCGCCGAGCGTCGGCTGGCCCTTGGCCTTGAGGATCGCGTTGGTGCGGGCCTCGATGGCGCGCTGCTCCGTGACGGTGATGTCGCGGTGGTCCTGACCGTAACCGCCACGGGCAGCGTCGGACTCGTCGGAGTGCGTCTCGGGGATGAAGCACTCGGCCGCGGTGTCGCCGAGAGCAAGGGGCCGGGCCTGCGCGGGTGCGGTCAGGCCGAGGGTGGTCAGAGCGAGCGCGCCCACGGCCGTGGCCGAGGCGATGCGAAGGGTGCGGGTCAGGCGCATCTGGGGAATCCTCCCGTCCGGGCCGCGGGGTCAGCGGCCGACGTCGGACATCCTGACTGAAGGTCAGCAGTTGCGCGCGCTGAAATGGAGGCTCACCGGGTCCGGAGCGTGATGAGGGGAATCTCCGGTGGGGCGAGGACCCGGACCGGTGGCCCCCAGGCACCGGCGCCGCGCGAGGTGAGGACGGGGACGTCACCGACGGGAGCGAGCCCGTCCAGCGTCGGCTGCTGAAGTCGCACGAGGACGTTGAAGGGCCAGAGCTGCCCGCCGTGCGTGTGCCCCGAGAGCTGGAGGTTGACGCCGCGGCCCTTGACGAGCTCGGCCATCCCTGGCTGGTGGGCGAGTAGGAGGGTGAAGACGTCCGGGTGGACACCGGCGAGGGCAGCATCGGCATCCGGCCCGGTCCCGTCGGTCCGCCCCCCGGAGGAGTCCGGCAGCCCGGCGATGGTGAGGGCTCCGCCGCCGGTCTCGATGGTGACGTTCTCGTTGTGGAGGACCTCGATGCCGAGGTCGTGCCACTGGTGCGCCCACTTCGCCGGCTCGCCCGAGATCACCTCATGGTTGCCGTCGACGCCGTACACGCCGAGGTCGGCATCGAGCCGGCGGAGCGCCTCGATCTGTGAACCGACTTGGGCCACAGTCCCGTCCGCGATGTCACCCGCGATGACGACCAGGTCGGGCTGCTCGGCGTTGACGAGGTCGACGACGCGCTCCGTGAACCGCGCGTCGCGGACCGGGCCGACGTGCAGGTCGGTGATGAGCGCGATCCGCAGCCCGTCCAGACCTGCGGGGACGAGGTCGTTGGTGATCGTGATCGGGGTGATGGCCGGGTCCGCCGCCTCGCTGAGGCCGTAGCCGGTCGTGGCCAGAGCCACGATGACGACGGCCGGCACCCCGGTCCGGAGCAGTGGTCGCCGCAGGTCGCGTCGCCCGGCCAGTCGCATCGGCAGGAGGACGAGCCCGAGCACGAGCGTCCCCACGATGAGGTACCAGAGGACCGCGAGCCAGGTCATCCCGAGCCAGGCCAGCCAACGGGTCCCCTCCGGGTCGATCACGCCGCCCTGGACGAGGAAGGCGAGGAGCATGGCCGCCCACCCGAGAGCGAACACGACAGCGGAAGCGAGCTGGGCGGCATACGGCCATTGGGGGGTGACGAAGAGGCGACGGTGGAGGGCCCAGGTCACGAGGGCAAGGAGCACCGCGACGACGGCGACGAACACGGACACCGGGCAAGGATCTCAAACGGCTCCGGGTGGGCGGCGCGCGGCCCGGCGAGCCCTACGCCGGCGTGCCGAAACGGACGGCGTTGCGGGCGCGGGCCCGGGCGTGCTCGACCTCCCGGTCCTTCGGCGGGGCGCTCGCGGTGAGGTGCTCGAGCAGGTGCTGGGTGGCGTGGGCGACGGCCTCGACGGCTTCGTCGAAGGCGGCCTGGTTGGCCTGGCTCGGCTTGGCGCTGCCGCTGACCTTCCGGACGTACTGGAGCGCTGCCGCCCGCACCTCCTCGCTCGTCGCGGGCGGCTCGAAGTTGTGCAGCTGACGGATGTTCCGACACATGGTTCGAGGGTAACCCGGAGCGGTGACGACCGCGGGCGCCTCCTTTGCGCAGGGGTATGCCGCTGGGCTGGCTCCCCGGGTCGGGCTGAAGCCCGCGCGTGGTGGCGAACGTCGAGCCTGTGGACGACGCACAGGGGTGTGCTGGTTTCTTTCCACAAGGGGTGGACGAACGTCGTCGCAGGTCGTTCGGTGGGCTGGGCACGTGGATCCACAGCCGCAGCCACAGTTCCCACACATCTTGTCCACAGGCAGCGACGGCGTGTCGCGGCTACCTGTCCACACGTTGTCCACAGGCCGGCGCGCCAATTGGTCGGGCCACGTTGTGACGGGTGTGCCGGGGGCTCTACCGTGGGGCCTGCTCCGCTGGAGCCGCAGAGACCGGGGCCCTCCCCTCCGCCCTGGTCCGGGCTCCGAGTGAGGTGTCGGCGTGCCGGTGGCGTGGGGTGTCAGTGGCCCGTGGTGCAGTTGTGGTCAGGGGTCGGTACGTCGTCACGAAAGGGGAGCGAGTGTCGCTCGATGAGCTGAGCACGAGTGCGTTCGCGACGAAGGCGCGCGAGGGCGGCCCGCCGGACGACCGGCTGCCACCTCAGGACGTCGGCGCGGAGCAGTCGGTGCTCGGTGGCATGCTCCTCTCGAAGGACGCCATCGCCGACTGTGTCGAGCAGCTCAAGGGCACCGACTTCTACCGACCGGCGCACGAGCTCATCTACGACGCGGTCCTCGACCTCTACGGCCGGGGCGAGCCGGCCGACGCGATCACCGTCGCGGACGAGCTGACCAAGCGCGGCGACCTGACCCGGGTCGGCGGGCAGGCCTACCTCCACCAGCTCATCGCCTCGGTCCCCACCGCTGCGAACGCCGGCTACTACGCGCAGATCGTCGCCGAGCGCGCGGTGTTGCGCCGCCTCGTCGAGGCCGGCACCCGGATCGTCCAGCTCGGCTACGCGCAGGGTGGCGGCGACGTCGAGGACATCGTCAACGCGGCGCAGGCCGAGGTCTACTCGGTGGCCGACCGGCGCGGCGGCGAGGACTACCACGCGATCGGCGACATCCTCGAGGCGACGGTCGACGAGATCGAGGTCGCGTCCGGACGGTCCGGCGAGATGACCGGTGTGCCAACCGGATTCACCGACCTCGATGCCCTCACGAACGGCCTGCACCCCGGGCAGATGATCGTCATCGCCGCCCGTCCCGCGATGGGCAAGGCCCTCGCGCTCGACACCCCGCTCGCCACGCCTGGCGGCTGGACGACGATGGGCGAGGTCGCGGTCGGGGACCTCGTGCTCGGGGCCGACGGCCGCCCGACGCGGGTCGTCGCAGCGACCGAGGTGATGGTCGAGCGGCCGTGCTACGAGGTGGCCTTCTCCGACGGGTCGCTGCTCGTCGCCGACCAGCAGCACCAGTGGTCAGTCCGCCTCGACGGGCTGGCGACGCGGGTGCTGACGACCGCTGAGCTCATCGTCGCCCTGCGCGAGGGGCACGTCGTCACCGTCGAGCGCGTGCCCGCTGGCGGGGATCCGCGAGTGACCTTGGGGCTCTGGAAGCTCGACCGGGTCGAGCACGTCGCGTCGGTACCGGTCCGCTGCATCGAGGTCGAGGCTGCCGACCACCTCTACCTTGCCGGCGCGGCGATGATTCCGACGCACAACTCGACCATCGGCCTCGACATCGTGCGGTCCGCGGCGATCAAGCACAAGATGGCCGCGGTGGTCTTCTCGCTCGAGATGAGCCGCACCGAGATCACCATGCGCCTGCTCTCGGCCGAGGCGGGGATCCAGCTCCAGCACATGCGCAAGGGGACGATGCGCGAGGAGGACTGGACCAGACTCGCGTCGACGATGGGCAAGGTCTCCGATGCCCCTCTGTTCATTGATGACTCGCCCAACATGTCGCTCATGGAGATCCGGGCCAAGTGCCGGCGCCTGAAGCAGCGGCACAACCTCAAGATCGTCGTCATCGACTACCTCCAGCTGATGAGCTCGGGCAAGCGCGTCGAGTCCCGCCAGCAGGAGGTGTCCGAGTTCTCGCGGGCGCTCAAGCTGCTCGCCAAGGAGCTCGAGGTCCCGGTCATCGCCATCTCGCAGCTGAACCGTGGCCCCGAGCAGCGCACTGACAAGAAGCCCCAGATGAGCGACCTCCGCGAGTCGGGATCGATCGAGCAGGACGCGGACATGGTCATCCTGCTCCACCGGGAAGCCGCCTACGAGAAGGACTCCCCGCGAGAGGGCGAAGCCGACCTGATCGTGGCCAAGCACCGTAATGGACCGACCGACACGATCGTCGTCGCCTTCCAGGGTCACTTCAGCCGCTTCACCAACATGGCGACGAACTTCTGACGTCCAGGCCGTCGCCTGAGTCGGTCGCCTGAGTCGGTCGCTGAGTCGGTCGCTGAGTCGGTCGCTGAGTCGGTCAGCCGGACAGGGCTTCGTGGAGGAGGGCGCCCATGGCGCTGACGCCGGCGACGATGCGATCGTCCGGCACGCCGGAGAAGCTCATCCGGGCATGGTTGCTCTCCGGTTGCACGGCGAAGAAGGGAGCACCCGGCACGACGATGACGCCCGCCCTCGGGATCAGGAGATCACGCTGGAACCGGGCCATGTCGAGTCCCTCCGGGAAGGTGACCCAGGTGAAGAGCCCACCCCGGGCTCGAGTCCACGTCGTGCCGTCCGGGAAGTGCTCCTCGAGCATCGTCAGCATCAGGTCGCGCTGGTGTCGGTACGTCGGCAGCATCGACGCGATGTGCCCTTCGAGGTCGAACCTCGACAGGTAGTCTGCGGCCGCCCTCATGTTGAGCGTGCCGTTCTGCGTGTCGGCCGCCAGCTTGAGGAGAGCGAGCTTGTCGCGCACCTCGGGGGAGGACAGGGCCCAGCCGAGGCGCAGGCCGGGCGCGAGGATCTTCGAGAAGCTGCCGAGATGGACGACTCGGCCCGTCCGGTCGAGGCTCTTGATCGTCGGGAGCCGCTGGCCCTCATAGCGCAGCTCCCGGTACGGCGTGTCCTCCAGGATGACGGCGTCGAACTCCTCGGCCAGCTCGACGAGGCGGGTGCGCCGGGTGAGGCTCATCGTCTGCCCGGTTGGGTTCTGGTAGTCCGGGACCGTGTAGATCACCTTGACGCGCTCGGTGGTCCGCAGGACCTGCTGCAGCGCGTCCGTGTCCATGCCCTCGTCGTCGATCGGGACGGACCGGTACCTCGGCTCGTAGGGGTTGAAGGCGATGATCGCACCGAGGAAGGTCGGACGTTCGGTGACGATGACGTCTCCGGCGTCGATGAAGAGCTTCGCGGTGAGGTCGAGGCCCTGCTGCCCGCCCTGGGTGATGAGCACGTCCTCGGCCGTGCACGGCATCCCGTCCGCGGTGAGTCGTTGGGCAACGAGCGCCCGGAGCTGGGGCAGGCCCTCGGAGGCGGTGTACTGCAGGGCGCCGGCGCTCCCCCGGGTGAGGAGGTCCGCATAGATCTGGTGCAGCTCCTCGATGGGGAAGAGCGTCGCGTCGGGATAGCCGCCGGCAAACGACGTGATCGCCGGATCGCCCGCGAGGGAGAGGAACTCCCGGATCGCCGACGGCTCAACGCGCTCGGCGCGGCGGGCAAAGCCGGTCATGTTTCCCTCCCGTCCGGTGCTGTCGTTCCGGGCACCCTGTGGTCGCCGTGGTGAGTGTGCGTTGCGCCATCATCGCCCACGTCGTGGCTCAGCACATCGGGTCGCGAGTGGCGAGACTGGGTCGCCCGCTTGTGGGCGGCCCCCGCGTCGGATCAGGATGAGCAGATGCTGACCCGACGGGTGGAGCTGGCCCGGCTCCGCCGGATGGCGGTGACCGCGCTGGGCCGCTACCCCTTGGCTGAGGGCCGGCTCATCTTCATCTCCCATGGCGAGAACACCACCTTCCGCCACATCGGTGCGGATGGCACCAGCCATCTGGTCCGAGTCCATCGTCCCAGCCGGCACGGACGCGGGGTGGACTCGGCCGCGGCCGTCGACTCGGAGCTCGCCTGGCTCCGGGCTCTCCGCGAGGACACCGACCTCCTCGTGCCGGAGCCGCTGGCCGCTCGTGACGGCGCATCGGCCGTAGCCGTGACTGAGGCAGGGGAGACCAGGCTGTGCTCGGTCCTGCGCTGGATGGATGGGCGCATCCACGAGGCCTCCCCTCGACCCGTCCATCTCCATCGCCTCGGTGCGGCGATGGCCAGCCTCCACGACCAGGCCGACGCGTGGACGCCACCGGACGGGTTCACGCGGATCCACTGGGACCATGAGGCCTTCTTCGGGAACGTCATGGTCTACGGCCGCACCCCCGCAGCGGAGTGCTGGACGCTGCTCCCCCCAGAGCTCCGGGCCCGGTTCCGGGAGGTGGGGGCCAGGCTGGCTGACCTCATTCCGGGCGCTCGCGACTCTGGCCTCATCCACGCCGATCTGCACCTGGGCAACGCGCTCTTTCGCCGTGGAGCCGTCAAGCTGATCGACTTCGACGACTGCGGCACCGGCCCACGCAGCTACGAGCTCGCGGTCGCGCTGTGGGAGCTGAGGGGTCGGCCCGACTACCCGGCCTTCCGGCAGGCGCTGCTGTCCGGCTACCGTGCGCGACGCGACATCGACGCCACACACCTCGACGACTTCATCGCCCTTCGTCAGGTCGCCTTCGACCTCTGGTACACCGGTATGGCCCAGGTCAACCCGGCGTTCTCCGTGCGCCTCGACGGCGTCCACCAGTGGTCGCTCGACGTCCTCGACCTCGTGGAAGCCGGCTGACCGTGGCGCGGACCGTGGCGCGGAACGAGCCCAGCGGCATCCGGCCGGAACACTCGTGCTCGCCCAAGGCACACTTGAGGCATGAGCGACGACGCTGCCCGGGCCGCCAAGACTCATCTTCACCAGTGCCTCCGCTGGGCGAGGGCGGAGGTGCTGCCGAAGCTCGACGGGCTCGACGAGTACGACGTCCGCCGGCCCATGACCCGCACGGGCACCAACCTCCTCGGGCTGGTCAAGCACCTGGCGTTCTACGAGGCCACCTACTTCGGGTTCGTCTTCGACCGGCCGTATCCCGAGCCGCTTCCCACCGTCGACCAGGGCTTTCGCAACGAGGACCTGATGTGGGTGCCCGCCGACGAGTCCCGTGAGCAGGTCGTCGACGACTACCGCAGGGCCTGTCGCCACGCCGACGACACCATCGAGGCGCTCCCCATCGATGCCGTCGGGCACGTCCCGTGGTGGGGAGCCGCGGACGTCCCGCTGTTCAGCGTGCTGGCCCACATGGTCGGCGAGACCCGCCAGCACCTCGGCCACCTGGACATCATCCGCGAGCAGCTCGACGGCCGCATCGGCGAGGACGTCGAGGCACTGTCACCGGAGCAGGAGGCCGACTTCGCCCGGCGCTGGCGTCGCACCGAGAGGGCAGCACGGGTCGCTGGCCACCGCTTCACCCCGGCGGGGTTCACCCCGCCCACGTCGCTGGTCGACGAGCGGTTCAGGTTGGAGCCGCTCGGCCCGCAGCACAACACCGCCGATCACGCGGCCTGGACGTCGAGCATCGAGCACATCCGTGCGAGCCCGGGCTACCCCGACGGCGACTGGCCCCCGGACGGCGGCCTGACGCTCGAGGAGAACCTGGCTGACCTCGAGCGGCATGCCCGCGACTTCGAGACGGGTCGAGGCTTCACCTTCACCGTCCTCGAGCCTGCCCACGGCGACGTCATCGGCTGCGTCTATCTCTACCCGTCGGCGGCGGAGCACGACGTCGTCGTGCAGTCGTGGGTCCGCGCCGACCGGGCCCACCTCGACACCCCCCTCGCCGACGCGGTCGCCCGATGGATCGACTCGGACTGGCCCTGGAGCCGTCCGGACCGGTGCGGCCGCTGACGGACCCCGCGGACAATCCAAGCGGTCCCGAGCGGGCCGATCCAGCCCGCCTTCAGGGCGCAGCCCCAGTGCGCCTGATGTTGGTCCAGCCGGTCCAGCCGCGCTCCTCGAGCAGCTCGAGCAGGCGGGGCGCGCAGGGGAAGGAGTCGAGGAACGCCCCGTCGAGCAGCGCCACCAGGTCGTCGCCGACGGGGTGTTCCTCTTCGACCCCCACCGCCTCGGCCGCGGCTACCTCGATGAAGGCCGCCACCCGATCGGCGAGCTCCGGCAGCCGTGGGTCATCCGGCCCGACGTCGACGAGCTCGCCGAGGTCGAGATAGAGCCCGCGCATCACCTCGTGCTCGATCTGGGTGTGCTTGATGGCCATGAGGGCGGGCACGGCGTCGGGCATCTGGGCGGCGATGAGGATCCAGCTGTCGCGCTCGATCTCGATCAGTCGCTGCCGGAAGCCGAGCTCGCGCATCCGGTCGAGGTAGGCCACCGCCTCCGGAGGCAGCGCCAGGCTGTCACCGGCGGTGAGCCGGGCGATGCGCTCGCGATGGACCTGCCGTTCCCTGATCTCGGCGCGGAGGCGGCGGTCGATCTCCTCGACCGCCGCCGCGAACTCGTCCTCGTCCGCCACGAGCAGCTGGTGAATCCGGGAGAGCGGCACGCCGGCATCGGCCAGGGTGCGGATCTTGACGAGCTCCACCACGGCAGCGGCGTCGTAGCGACGGTAGCCGGAGTGGTCACGAACCGGCTCGGGGAGCAACCCCTTGGCGTGGTAGTGCCGGACGGCTCGCACGGTCACACCTGCATACGACGCGAGCTGGCTGATCGTCAGCATGGCCCCATTCTCCCGGTTGGTCGCTGGGCCCCGTCAGCCGATCCTGCGCCGGTAGGTGCGCACCGCGAGGGCGTAGGCGACGACCGTGAGGGCGACGCACCACCCGACGGCGGTCCACCCGTCGTCGACGGGTTGCTCGGCGTACAGGCTGCGGATGGTGTCGACGATCGGGGTGACCGGCTGGTGCTCCGCGAACCACTGCACCGGACCCGGCATTCCAGAGGTGGGCACGAAGGCGGAGCTGATGAACGGCAGGAAGATCAGCGGGTAGGAGAAGCCGCTCACGCCATCGACCGACTTCGCGGTGAGCCCGGGGACGACGGCCAGCCAGGTCAGGGCCAGCGTGAAGAGCACGAGGATCCCGACGACGCCCAGCCAGGCGAGGACGCCGGCCCCGGACCGGAAGCCCATGGCCAGGGCCACCAGCACGACGAGCGCGAGCGAGACGAGGTTGGCCACGACCGAGGTGAGCACGTGGGCCCAGAGCAGCGCCGACCGGGGGATCGGCATCGCCTGGAACCGCTCGACGATCCCGGTGGAGACGTCGGTGAAGAGCCGGAACGCGGTGTAGGCGATGCCGGAGGCGACCGTGATGAGCAGGATCCCGGGCAGCAGGTAGTCGACGTAGCTGCCGCCGCCGACGTCGATCGCGCCCCCGAAGACGTAGACGAAGAGCAGGAGCATGGCGATCGGGGTGATGGCGGTGGTGACGATGGTGTCCGGGCTGCGGAGGATGTGCCGGAGCGACCGCTTGAGCAGGACGGTCGTGGCGCTGGTCATGACTCGGCTCCCTTTCTGACGGGGTGGTCGTGGCCGACGATGGCGAGGAAGACGTCCTCGAGGGTGGGTTTCTTCTCGACGTACTCCACCGTGGCTGGCGGAAGCAGCTGTCTGAGCTCGGCGAGGGTGCCGTCCGCGATGATGCGGCCCTCGTGGAGGATGGCGATCCGGTCGGCGAGGTTCTCGGCCTCGTCGAGGTACTGGGTCGTGAGCAGCACGGTGGTGCCCTGCCCGGCGAGCTGACGCGCGGTGTCCCACACCTCGAGCCGGGACTGGGGGTCGAGGCCGCTCGTCGGCTCGTCGAGGAAGAGCACCGGCGGATGGCCGATGAGGCTCATCGCGATGTCGAGCCGACGACGCATCCCACCGGAGTAGGTCGCCACCCGGCGCGCGGCCGCGTCGGTCAGCCCGAACCGCGCCAGCAGGTCGTCCGCGATGCCGCGTGGGTCCGAGAGCCGGCGCAGCTCGGCGATGAGGACGAGGTTCTCCCGCCCGGTGAGGATCTCGTCGACGGCGGCGAACTGCCCGGTGAGGCTGATCGACGCGCGCACCTCGGCGGGCGCGGTGGCGACGTCGTGGCCGTTGACGGAGCAGGCTCCACCGTCCGCCTTGAGGAGCGTGGACAGGATCCGCACGGTCGTCGTCTTCCCGGCACCGTTGGAGCCGAGCAGGGCGACGATGGAGCCGGCAGGGACGCTGAGGTCGACGCCTCGGAGCACGGCGGTGTCGCCGTAGGACTTCGTGAGCCCCGTGATCGTGATGGCTGGTGTGGTGGTCATGTCAGCAGCGTGCAACCCTGACGCTGCGTCAAGGTCAAGCGCCGGTCTGGTATTCGGCTGACCTGGTCGAGGACCGCTCGTTCCCACGGCACCAGCAAGGGGTATGCCGCTGAGCTCGCCCCGCGCCCGAGGTGCGGTGGGCGGGGGGCGAGCTCAGCGGCATACGGCCGGATGGGTCTAGACGACGGTGGAGGAGGTCTCGCTCGGCTCCTGCAAGGCCCGGCGGAACGCCTCGTAGCGGGCCACGTGGTGCGGGCGGCGCCGGACGATCGCCCAGGCCACCCCGAGGACGACGAACCAGACGGGCGTCACGAGCAGGGCGCGCAGCGTGTCGGCCTGCTGGGTGAGCGCCCACAGGAGGAAGCCGAAGAAGCCGAACACGACCCAGACCATGACGACCCCGCCGGGCAGCTTGAAGGCGGAACGGGCATGCCGCTCCGGGTGCTTGCGCCGGTAGGCCAGATAGGAGATGAGGATCATCGACCAGACGAACATGAAGAGCAGCGCCGAGATCGTCGTGACGACGGTGAACGCCTCCATGATCGACGTGCCGGCGTAGAGCAGCGCGACGCCGCCGAGGAGGAAGACGCAGGAGAAGAACAGGGCGCTCGCGGGCACCTTGCGCTTGGTGAGCCGGCGGAGCCGGGACGGGGCATCGCCCTCGAGGGCCAGCCCGTAGATCATCCGCGACGTCGAGTACATCCCCGAGTTGGCCGAGGACGCGGCCGACGTCAGCACGACGAAGTTGATGAGGGAGGCGGCGATCCCGAGGCCGGCCAGGCTGAACATGCCCACGAAGGGGGACTTGTCGGCCACGATCTCACGCCACGGGGTGACCGCCATGATGACGACGAGCGCTCCGACGTAGAAGAGCATGATCCGGATCGGGATCGAGTTGATCGCCTTCGGCAGCGTCCGCTCCGGGCTCTTCGTCTCGGCGGCCGTGGTGCCGACGAGCTCGAGACCGACGAACGCGAAGACCGCGATCTGGAAGCCCGCGACGAAGCCCATGACACCGGTGGGGAACATCCCGCCGTCGTTCCACAGGTTGGTGAACGAGGCCTCGGCTCCGTTCGGCGCGGTGAACGAGTTGAACACCATGACGATGCCGACGACGATGAGCGTCACGATCGCGACGATCTTCACGAGCGCGAACCAGAACTCGGTCTCGCCGAACGCCTTGACCGTCGGCAGGTTGAGGCTGAGCAGCAGGACGATCGCGGAGACCGCCGGGATCCAGAGCGGCAGGTCCGCCCACCAGTACCGCACGTAGCCGGCGATCGCGACGATGTCGGCGATCCCGGTGACGATCCAGCAGAACCAGTAGGTCCAGCCGGTGAAGAAGCCGGCCCACGGCCCGAGGAGGTCCGCGGCGAAGTCGGTGAACGACTTGTAGTTGAGGTTGGAGAGGAGCAGCTCACCCATCGCCCGCATGACGAAGAAGAGCATGAAGCCGATGATCATGTAGACGAAGATCACCGACGGGCCGGCGAGCGAGATCGTCTTGCCGGAGCCCATGAAGAGCCCCGTGCCGATGGCGCCGCCGATGGCGATGAGCTGGATGTGGCGGTTCGACAGGGAGCGCGCCAGGTGCGGGCTCTCCGCGCTGGTCGCCTCGGCCGCCCGAGCCTCGGGGGTCGGAGGTGCGGGGGGAGGCGCGATCAGGGTGTCAGCGCCGTTGCTGAGTTGAGGCATGGTCCGGTCCGTTCCGGCAGGGGATGAGTGGTCCCTCCCCGCTCTGTGTTCGGACCTGAGAGATTCGCGGAGTCATCCGCTTGCACCGTCGGTGTCCGGGCGTGGCGCCCGGCAGCTTTCCAGAGTTGCCCAGCCGGTGGCGGTACGGGGGCCTGAGAGATTCCAGGGGAGGACTTGCTCCTTCGGCGCCCGAACGTCCTCGTTGAGGACGACGGGACTCTCCCGCCACAGCTCGATGGCATTTTCAATTAGATGGTGCGCCGGACGGTAGACCTGACGTCGGGACGGCACAAGCCCCCGGTCCAGATGTCGGATGTCTTGCTGAACCGCTGTTCACCATCAGGTGGTCACGCATTGACGGGGAGCCCCGCGGCACCTACCGTGATCGCGACAAACTCCATATCCGCCATTCGAATCGCAGCGGGAGAGTTCGCGACCAGCCAGTCGCGGCGCCGAAGGAGCAACTTCTCCCCAGAATCTCTCAGGCCCCCATGACCGTTGCGATGAGGCGAACTCTGGAAAGCAGGACCGCGTCCTGCACCCACGGTGCAAGCCGGCTGAGAGGCCGGTGAAGCTCTCAGGTCCAATGACAGAGCGGGGAGGTGACCATCCAGTCGCGCTCTGACGCGCGCACCGACCAGGGAGCCTCCCGCAATGACGCACCATTCTCCGCTGTCGCACACCCCCGCCGCCTCCCAGCTGCCGGCTCTGCCGCAGTCTGGTTCCACCTCAGTGGATTTCCACTCGCGGCACATCGGCTTCTCGGCCGATGACCAGGCCAAGATGCTGGCCGAGCTCGGCTACGAGTCGCTCGAGTCGCTCGTCGACCGGGCCGTCCCCAAGGGGGTGCGCAACCCCGCGGCGCTCTCCCTCCCACAACCCCTGTCCGAGGCGGAGGTGCAGGCCGAGCTGCGCGCCATCTCGGAGGAGAACGACTCGGCCGAGGCGATGCTCGGCCTGGGCTACTACGGCACCGTCACGCCGGCCGTGATCCGGCGCAACGTCGTCGAGAGCCCGGCCTGGTACACCGCCTACACGCCGTACCAGCCGGAGATCAGCCAGGGCCGCCTGGAGGCCCTGATCAACTTCCAGACCATGGTGGCGGATCTCACAGGGCTGACGACGTCGAACGCCTCCCTCCTCGATGAGGGGACCGCTGTCGCCGAGGCCATGACGGTCATGCGTCGCACGAGCAAGGTCAAGGCCGAGCGGATCGTCGTCGACGCCGACCTCTTCCCCCAGAGCATCGCGGTGCTGCGGACCCGGTGTGCGGCGATCGGTGTCGAGGTCCACGTCGCCGACCTCGCCGACGGGCTGCCCGAGGAGGACTTCTTCGGCGTCGTCGTCCAGTATCCCGGCGCCTCCGGGGTGGTTCGGGACCACGCCGCTCTCACGGCCGCGGCCCACGAGCGCGGTGCTCTCGTCGCCGTGTCCGCGGACCTGCTCGCCCTCACCCTCCTCGCCGCGCCCGGCGACTGGGGCGCCGACATCGCGGTCGGCTCGACCCAGCGGTTCGGCGTCCCGATGGGCTACGGCGGCCCGCACGCCGGCTACATGGCGGTTCGGGACGGACTCGAGCGCTCCATCCCCGGCCGCCTCGTCGGCGTGAGCGTCGACTCCGCCGGCCGCCCGGCGTACCGGCTCGCGCTCCAGACCCGCGAGCAGCACATCCGCCGGGACAAGGCGACGTCGAACATCTGCACCGCGCAGGTCCTGCTCGCCGTCGTCGCCTCGATGTACGCCGTCTACCACGGCCCCGAGGGCCTGCGTGCGATCGCCTCCGGGGTGCACCGTCAGGCGGTGGCCCTCGGCGACGCGCTCCGCGGCGCCGGGGTCGAGGTCGTCCACGACGACTACTTCGACACCGTGCTGACCAAGGTCCCGGGCCGGGCGGCCGAGATCGTCGCCGCTGCCGCTGCACGAGGGGTCCACCTGCGCGAGGTGGACGCCGACCACGTCGGGATCTCCTGCTCGGAGACGACGACCGGGCGGCACCTCGCAGCGGTCCTCGCGGCCTTCGGCGCCGGAACCTCCGGAACCTCCGCCGCCGCCGACGGCGCACCCGACAGCGCCCCCCTCGAGCCGGCCGCCACGGACCGCCTCCCCGGGGGCCTCGTCCGCACGTCGGGCTACCTGACCCACCCCGTCTTCTCCGCGCACCACTCCGAGACGCAGATGCTCCGGTACCTGCGCTCGCTCTCGGACAAGGACTATGCGCTCGACCGCGGGATGATCCCGCTCGGCTCGTGCACGATGAAGCTCAACGCCACGACCGAGATGGAGCCGATCAGCCTTCCGGGCTTCGCGGCGCTGCACCCCTTCGTGCCCGCTTCCGCGGCTGCCGGCTACACCCGGCTCGTCGACGAGCTCGAGACGTGGCTCGCGGAGGTGACCGGCTACGCGAAGGTGTCGATCCAGCCGAACGCCGGCAGCCAGGGCGAGCTCGCGGGGCTCCTCGCGATCCGCGGCTACCACCGGTCCCGCAGCGAGGGGCAGCGCGACGTCTGCCTCATCCCGGCGAGCGCCCACGGCACGAACGCCGCGTCCGCGGTGATGGCCGGCATGCGCGTCGTCGTCGTCAAGACCGCTCCCGACGGGACCGTCGACCTCGACCACCTCCGGACCACGTGCGAGGAGCACTCCGACCGGCTCGCGGCGATCATGGTGACCTACCCCTCGACGCACGGCGTCTACGAGGAGGGCATCACCGAGCTGTGCCAGGTCGTCCACGCGCACGGCGGGCAGGTGTACGTCGACGGCGCCAACCTCAACGCGCTCCTCGGGCTCGCGGCTCCGGGCGCCTTCGGGGGCGACGTCTCCCACCTCAACCTGCACAAGACCTTCTGCATCCCGCACGGCGGCGGCGGTCCCGGTGTCGGCCCGGTCGCCGTGGCGGAGCACCTCGTGCCGTTCCTCCCGTCGCACCCGTTCCACCCGGACCCGGCCCGGCGTGACGGCGTCGGTCCGGTGAGCGCGGCACCCTTCGGCTCGGCGAGCATCCTGCCGATCAGCTGGGCCTACGTCCGGCTCATGGGCGCCGAGGGGCTGACCCAGGCGACGAAGGTCGCGGTCCTCGCGGCCAACTACGTCGCCGCCCGCCTCGCCCCGCACTACCCGACGCTCTACACCGGCGAGGGCGGCCTCGTCGCCCACGAGTGCATCCTCGACCTCCGGCCGCTGACGAAGGAGTCCGGCGTCACCGTGGACGACGTCGCCAAGCGGCTCATCGACTACGGCTTCCACGCCCCGACGATGAGCTTCCCCGTCGCCGGCACCCTCATGGTGGAGCCGACCGAGTCGGAGGACCTCGGCGAGATCGACCGTTTCATCGACGCGATGATCGCGATCCGCGCCGAGATCGACGCCGTCATCGAGGGCACGGTCACCACGGCCGACAGCCCCCTCCGGCACGCCCCCCACACGGCCCGCTCGCTCGTCGGCGACTGGGACCGCGCCTACTCCCGCGAGGAGGGCGTCTACCCCGCGGGCCTCACCGACACGAAGTACTGGCCGCCGGTCGGGCGCATCGACCAGAGTCACGGCGACCGCAACCTCGTCTGCTCGTGCCCTCCGCCCGAGGCGTTCGAGAACTGACCGTGAACCCGACCCGAGAGCAGGCAAGCATGACCCGACAGACCGCGCTCAGCGGCATCCACGAATCCCTCGGTGCCTCCTTCACCGACTTCGCCGGCTGGCGGATGCCGCTGCGCTACGGCAGCGAGCTCGCCGAGCACCACGCCGTCCGCAACGCCGCCGGACTCTTCGACCTGTCCCACATGGGCGAGATCGAGGTCGTCGGCCCGCAGGCCGCCGCGCTGCTCGACCACGCGCTCGTCGGCGACATCAGCGCCGTCGCCGTGACGAAGGCCAAGTACACGATGATCTGCCAGGAGGACGGCGGCATCCTCGACGACCTCATCGTCTACCGGCTCGAGGAGGACCGGTACATGGTCGTCGCCAACGCATCCAACGCCGAGACGGTTCTCGGTGCGCTGCAGGAGCGCGCCGCCGGCTTCGACGCCGAGGTGCAGGACCGCCGCGACGACTGGGCGCTCGTCGCGATCCAGGGCCCGCAGGCGTCCGCGATCCTCGCCGAGCTGACCGACGCCGACCTGGCCGGCCTCAAGTACTACGCGATCCTCGAGACCAGCGTCGCCGACCGCCCGGCCCGCCTCGCGCGCACCGGCTACACCGGCGAGGACGGCTTCGAGATCTTCTCCGACCCGGCCGACGCCCCGGCCATCTGGGAGGCGCTGTCGGCCGCCGGCGCCGACCGCGGGCTCATCCCCGCCGGTCTCGCGTGCCGCGACTCGCTCCGGCTCGAGGCCGCGATGCCGCTCTACGGCAACGAGCTGAGCACGACGACGACACCGTATGCCGCTGGGCTAGGGCGCGTCGTCAAGCTCGACAAGCCGGATGGTTTCGTCGGGCGGGACGCGCTCGCCGCCGTCTCCGAGCAGCCGATCCAGCGCGTGCGGGTCGGTCTGCGGCCGGAGGGCCGCCGCGCACCCCGCCACGGCTACGCCGTCATCGACCCGGCCTCCGGCGAGACCGTCGGCGAGGTGACCAGCGGCGCCCCGTCGCCGACGCTGGGCCACCCGATCGCCATGGCCTACGTCGACCAGGCGCTCGCCCAGCCCGGCACCCGGCTCGACGTCGACGTCCGCGGCACCCACGTGCCCGCCGAGGTCGTCGCCCTGCCCTTCTACAGCCGGCCCCGCTGAGCGACCAGCACCCGCTGCGCTCGCTCGCCCCACCCCACAGACTTCCCAGGAGACTCCCATGAGCACCATCCCCGCAGACCTCAAGTACACCAAGGACCACGAGTGGGTCCGGATCGACGGTGACGTCGCCACCGTCGGCATCACCCAGTTCGCCGCCGAGGCGCTCGGCGACGTCGTCTACGTCGACCTCCCCGAGGCCGGCTCGACCATCACGTCCGGCGAGACCTGCGGCGAGGTCGAGTCGACGAAGTCGGTGAGCGACCTCTACGCACCCCTGACCGGCGAGGTCACCGAGGTGAACGCCGCGGTCGTGGACGACCCGAGCCTCGTCAACGCGGCGTCCTTCGAGGGCGGCTGGCTCTTCCGTCTCCGCGTCGAGGACGGTCTCGGCGACCTGCTCGACGCGGAGGCCTACCGCGCTGTCGTCGAGAGCGCGTGAGGAGCCCCGCCATGAACCTCCTCAACCAGCACCTCGCCCAGGTGGACCCCGACGTGGCCGCCGCCCTCGACGCCGAGCTCCGGCGCCAGGAGTCGACGCTCGAGATGATCGCGTCGGAGAACTTCGCCCCCCTCGCCGTCATGGAGGCCCAGGGCTCGGTCGCGACGAACAAGTACGCCGAGGGCTACCCTGGGCGCCGCTACTACGGCGGCTGTGAGCACGTCGACGTCGTCGAGCAGCTCGCCATCGATCGGGTCAAGGCCCTCTTCGGCGCCGGCTTCGCCAACGTCCAGCCGCACTCCGGCGCCCAGGCCAACACGGCGGTGTTCTTCGCGCTGCTCCAGCACGGCGACACGATCCTCGGTCTGGACCTCGCGCACGGTGGTCACCTCACGCACGGGATGCGGATCAACTACTCCGGCAAGACCTTCGACGTCGTGCCGTACCACGTCGACGACGACGGCCGGGTCGACATGGCCGAGGTCCGGCGGCTCGCGCAGGAGCGCAAGCCGAAGATGATCATCGCCGGCTGGTCGGCCTACCCCCGGGTGCTCGACTTCGCCGAGTTCCGCGCGATCGCCGACGAGGTGGGCGCCTACCTCTTCGTCGACATGGCCCACTTCGCCGGGCTCGTGGCGGCCGGCCTCCACCCCAACCCGGTGCCGCACGCCCACGTGACGACGTCGACCACGCACAAGACGCTCGGCGGCCCGCGCGGGGGGATCATCCTCACCGACGACGCCGACATCGCCAAGAAGATCAACTCGGCCGTCTTCCCCGGCCTCCAGGGCGGTCCGCTCGAGCACGTCATCGCCGCCAAGGCCGTGTCGTTCCTCGTGGCCGGCAGCGCGGAGTTCCAGGACCGGCAGCGCCGGACCCTCGAGGGCGCGAAGATCCTCGCCGACCGTCTTTCCGCCGACGACACCCGCGCCGCGGGGATCAAGGTCCTCAGCGGGGGCACGGACGTCCACCTCGTCCTCGTCGACCTCGTGGACTCGCAGCTCGACGGCAAGCAGGCCGAGGACCGGCTGCACCGGATCGGGATCACCGTGAACCGCAACGCGGTCCCCAACGACCCGCGCCCCCCGATGGTCACCTCCGGACTGCGGATCGGGACCCCGGCCCTGGCCACCCGTGGCTTCGGCGCGACCGAGTTCACCGAGGTCGCCGACGTCATCGCCGAGGCCCTGCAGGGTGACCTGACGGACGAGACCGCAGGTCACCTGCGCGGGCGGGTCGAGGCGCTCGCGACGAAGCACCCGCTCTACCCCGCGGTGCCAGAGCTGTCGTCATGAGCACCGGCACCGTGCCCGACGGCCGGCGGCTGCTCCGACTGGAGGTGGCCAACGCGGCCACCTCCCTCGAGCGCAAGCCGGCCTGGATGCGCCAGCAGCTGCGCACTGGTCCCGGCTACGCCGAGGTCGCCGGACTCGTCGAACGCGCCGGACTGCACACGGTGTGCCAGGAGGCTCGGTGCCCCAACATCTTCGAGTGCTGGGAGGACCGGGAGGCCACCTTCCTCATCGGCGGAGACCAGTGCACCAGGCGGTGCGACTTCTGCCAGATCGCGACGGGCAAGCCCCAGCCGCTCGACCGTGACGAGCCTCGTCGGGTGGCTGAGTCCGTGGCGCAGATGGGGCTGCGCTACGCCACCGTCACCGGGGTGACCCGAGACGACCTCGAGGACGAGGGAGCCTGGCTCTGGGCCGAGACGGTTCGCGAGATCCACGAGCGCACCCCGGGGGTGGGCGTCGAGCTGCTCGTGCCCGACTTCAGCGGGCGGACCGAGCTCATCGACGTCGTGCTCGCCTCGGGTCCGGAGGTCTTCGCCCACAACATCGAGACCGTCCCACGGATCTTCCGGCGCATCCGGCCGGGCTTCCGCTACGAGCGCAGCCTCGAGGTCATCGCGTACGCCGCAGGGGCCGGGGCCGTCACGAAGTCGAACCTCATCCTCGGCATGGGGGAGGAGCCGGAGGAGGTCGTGGCCGCGCTCACCGACCTGCGCGGCGCCGGGTGCGACCTCGTCACCATCACCCAGTACCTCCGTCCCTCGGCCCTGCTCCACCCGGTGAGCCGGTGGGTCGAGCCGGCCGAGTTCGACGAGCTCGCCGTCGTCGCGCGGGAGCTCGGTTTCCTCGGCGTCATGAGCGGACCGCTCGTTCGGTCCTCCTACCGCGCCGGCCGTCTCTACGCCCAGGCCACTGCCCGTCGCCAGCACGCACAAGGAGCCTGACATGGCGCTCAGCGTTTTCGACCTCTTCTCGATCGGGATCGGCCCGTCGAGCTCCCACACGGTGGGCCCGATGCGCGCGGCGGTGATGTTCGCCGAACGCCTGAGGGACGACAGCGTCCTCCCGCGGACCGCCCGGGTCGTCGCCCAGCTGTTCGGCTCGCTCGGTGCGACCGGGCACGGGCACGGGTCGGACAAGGCCGTGCTCCTGGGCCTCTCCGGCGAACGGCCGGAGCTGTGCGATCCGCGGAGCGTGACCGGCCGGCTCGAGCAGATCCGCCGGGACCAGCGGGTCTCGCTCCTCGGGCATCACGAGATCAAGTTCGACGAGGACACCGACCTCGTCCTGCACCGTCGCAAGACGCTGCCCCTGCACCCGAACGGCATGACGTTCACGGCCTACGACGCGCTCGGCGAGGTCGTGTCCGAGCACACCTACTACTCGGTGGGCGGCGGCTTCGTCATCGGTGAGGGGGCCGACGGGGAGACCCGGGTCGTGGCGGACACGACCGAGGTCGCCCACCCGTTCCGGACCGGGGACGAGCTGTTGGCGCACTGCCGCCAGACGGGCAAGTCGATCGCGCGGATCATGCTCGAGAACGAGCTGTCCTGGCGCACCGAGGAAGAGGTCCGCGCCGGACTGCTGAAGATCTGGGCGGTCATGAAGGAGTGCATCGGCAACGGGATCTCGACGGAGGGGATCCTCCCGGGGGGACTGCGGGTGCGTCGCCGCGCCCCGGAGCTGGCCCAGAAGCTGAAGCTCGAGAGCGGCAGCGTCGACCCGTTGCGGGGGATGGACTGGGTCACGCTCTATGCGTTGGCCGTCAACGAGGAGAACGCGTCCGGGGGGCGGGTCGTCACGGCGCCGACGAACGGAGCGGCGGGCATCATCCCGGCGGTGTTGCACTACTACGCGGACTTCGTGCCCGGTGCGGACGAGGACGGGATCGTCCGGTTCCTGCTGACGGCGGGCGCTATCGGGGTCATCTACAAGGAGACGGCGTCGATCTCCGGGGCCGAGGTCGGGTGCCAGGGCGAGGTGGGTTCGGCGTGCTCGATGGCGGCCGGCGCGATGGCGGCGGTCATGGGCGGGACGCCGGAGCAGGTGGAGAACGCGGCGGAGATCGGGATGGAGCACAACCTCGGTCTGACGTGTGACCCGGTGGGCGGTCTGGTGCAGATCCCGTGCATCGAGCGGAACGCCATCGCCTCGGTCAAGGCGATCACCGCGGCCCGCACGGCAGTGCGCGGGGACGGGTCGCACGTCGTGTCCCTCGACCAGGTGGTCAAGACCATGCGCGAGACCGGGGCGGACATGAAGGTCAAGTACAAGGAGACCGCGCGAGGCGGCTTGGCCGTCAACGTCATCGAGTGCTGACACCTCTGGTTCGAGGTATGGATCGACCACCAGGAGTCGATGCATACCTCGAACCAGAGGGTCACTCGGAACCAGGGGTCACTCGGAACCAGGGGTCACTCGCCGAGGGCGGCTGCGGCGAGACGAGCCATCTCCGAGGCCCGGGCCTCGGGCGTCAGGCCCATGAAGTGGACGGCGTGGGGCCGGGGCACCGTCGGGCGGGTGGCGTACGACTCGGCGGGCGAGTTGTAGCAGCTCGCTTCGTCACGGCCGTCCACGTGCGGCTGGTTCCACCCCGGCGGCAGCCAGCTGGTGTGCTCGAGGAACGGCGAACCCGCACCCGGGCCGGCCCAGTGGTACTCCTCGTCGCCCCGGCGCCACCCCAGGGCCGCGAGCACGGCGCCCTGGTCCGCCCAAGGGCCGGGTTGCGGTCCGGCCTCCTCCACGGCAGCGAGGAAGTGGAAGGCCTCCGGGCAGGACCGCATGACCCAGACGCCGGTGTTGGGGTTGACCCGGTGCTCGAAGGGGACCTGCTCCAGGCCCAGGGCCTGGAAGTGGTCGGGGTGCAGGTGGTCCGCGACGTCCTCGTCGAAGCGGACCACGAGCACGTCGGCATCGAGCCAGAGGGCGAGCGGGTAGTCGGTGAGAGCCGCGCGGAGGATGGCGAGCTTGGTGAACTTCGCGCCCTGTGCGGGGTCGTCGGCGCCGGACCCGTCGCGGCCCAGGTCCTCGGGGCGGACGTCGTAGCCCCAGCGGGCGGCGAACCGGTGGAAGGTCGGCAGGGCCTGGTCGTGGAGCACCGAGCGCATGGTGGGTCCCGCCGCGGTGACGATCACGCCCCGACTGGAGCCCCGCCTCGTGTCCGGGTCCAAGGACGACATGGGACTCCTCGGGTGGTTGGCTCAACTCAGAGCGGCGACGTGGATCGGCCTTCCTCGTGCACCGTGGCACAGGGACGCTGCGTCGGACAAGGCCTGGCGCCGTCGCACTAGGCTCCGGCCATGCGTCCAGCCGCCGCCGCCCTCCTCGTGGTCAGTGGCATCCACCTCGGGGCGCAGCTGGTCGAACCGGACAGCGTCGTTGCGGCGGTCACGCAGGTGCTGCTCATGCCGGCCCTCGCTGGGCTGCTCGTCAGCGCGGTGCGGTCGACGCGTCCGCGCCTGGTCCGCCTCACCCTCGTGGCGCTGGGGTTCTCCTGGCTGGGCGACACGCTTCCGCGGCTCGCTTCAGGGGACGCCGCCTTCCTCCTCATGCTCGGAGGCTTCCTCCTCGCCCAGCTGACCTACGCGCTCGCGTTCCTCCCGTGGTGGCGGGCCAGCATCGTCCGTCGGCGGCCGATCCTCCTGCTGCCGTATGCCGCTGGGCTGGCTCGCGTGGTGGCGGCCAGTCACGCTCGGGCGGGTTCCCTCCTCGTGCCCCTGGTCTGCTACGCCCTGGCGCTCGGGACGATGGCGGTGCTCGCCACCGGACTCGGCTGGGTCGCGGGCCTCGGAGGTGCGCTCTTCGTCCTGTCCGACGCCCTCATCGCCCTGCGGTCCTTCGCGGAAACAGCGCTGCCGGCCCACGGTTTCTGGGTCATGCTGACCTACCTCACCGGGCAGACCCTCCTGGTCGAGGCGGTCATCAGGGTCCAGCGGGCGCGGTCTCCCTGGCGGAGGTGAGCGAGCGCGCCTCGGCCACCAGGGCGTCGCGCACCAGGACCGTCACGGCGCGCTCGGCGTGGTCGCGCCGGGACAGGACGGCCACCCGCCGACCCAGGGCCAGATCCTGGGTGGGCAGCAGCACGAGGCGCTGCCCGTCCCGGTCGTCGGCGGCGAAGCGGGGGAGCAGCGCGATCCCGAGGTCTGCGGCGACGAAGGCCTCCTGGAGGCGCAGGTCGGTGAACCGGTGCGCGACGACGGGCTCGCCGTCCCCTCCGGCGAACCACCGCTGCAGGGCGTCGTCGAAGGGCCAGCCCGCCGGGACGCTGACCCACCTCTCACGCCGCACGTCGTCCAGCCGCACCGAGGCCCGGGCGCTCAACCGATGGGCCGGGGAGACGGCGACGTCGAGGGGCTCGACGACGAGTTCCGTCACGGCCAGTCCCTCCCAGGTCCGCGGCCGCCGACTCGTCGCACGGGGTGGGCCCGGACCGACCGCCGGCTCCGCCAGCTCGGTCGCGTGGTGTCCGACGACGAGGTCGACGTCGTCGACCAGGCCGGGGTAGCGGTCGCCGTGCACATCCGTCTCAACGATGTCGAGGACCACATCGGGCCACGCCTGCAGCTGTCGGACGGTCCCGGGCAGGAGCAGCTGCGCGGCGGTCGGGAAGACCGCGAGCCGAACCGTGCCGCGCAGCTCGCCGCGGTAGGCGTCCCACTGGCCGTGCAGTCGGGCGAGCGACACCTCGAGGTCGGTCGATGCGTTGACGAGCACCCGGCCGGCGGCGGTGAGCTCGAGGCGACGCCCGACGCGGCGCAGGAGGGGAACGCCGGCCTCCCGCTCGAGCAGTTTGAGCTGTTGGGACACCGCTGTGGGTGTCAGGCTCACCGCCCGCGCCACCTCCGTGACCGTCGACCGGCGAGCGAGCTCGCGCAACAGGGCCAGACGACGCACCTCCATGAAGCAAAACTACACAGTCAGGCAACCAGGTCTCGATGGACTTGAGGGTCTGCGCCCCTCAAGGTGGACCCATGGATCTGGGGATGCCGCGGCGGGATGTCGCTCGAGCCGGCCTCGTCGCGGTGATCTGGGGCGTCAACTTCGTCGCGATCCACGCGTCGCTGGAGCACTACCCGCCGTTCCTGCTGGCCGGTCTCCGCTTCCTCGTCCTCGCGATCCCCACCGTCCTGTTCGTCCGGCGCCCGCGGGTGCAGTGGCGCTGGCTGCTCGGCTACGGCCTGGGCTTCGGGATCCTCCAGTTCGCCTTCCTCTACCTCGGCATGGCGGCCGGGATGCCCGCCGGGCTCTCCTCGCTCGTGCTCCAGGCCTCGGCCCCGTTCACGGTGGTCCTCGCCGCCGTCTTCCTGCGCGAGCGCCCGGGCTGGGCGGCCCTCGCGGGGGTCGCCGTCGCGCTCACGGGCCTGGCGGTCATCGCCGGGTACCGCGGGCTCGCCGTCTCGGTCGTGCCGGTCCTCCTCGTGCTCGCGGGCGCCCTGGGCTGGGCCATCGGCAACCTGTGCTCGCGCCAGGCCCGGCCCGACTCGCCCTTCCGGCTCATGATGTGGATGACCGTCGTCCCGCCCGTCCCGCTGCTGGCCCTGTCGTTCCTCGTCGAGGGACCGGAGCGGGTGGCCGCGGCCCTGTCCGGGGCGCCCTCTGCGTGGACGGCCAACCTCGGCCTCGCCTACACGGTCGTCCTCGCCACCATCGTCGGCAGCGGGCTCTGGACCAGTCTGCTCATGCGGAACTCCGCGAGCTCGGTGGCCCCGTTCTCGATGCTCGTGCCGGTGGCCGGCCTCACGGCTGCCTGGCTCATCCTCGGGGAGAAGCCCTCCGGGTGGGAGCTGCTCGGCGGGGTCCTCATCGTCACGGGGGTGCTGTGGCCCCACCTGCGCCGGAGGGCGGCGTTGGGCGCGGTGCGAGCCCAGCGGCATACGGCTGGCGTGAAGTCGTGACGATGGCGTCTTCGAGCTGGCCGGCTTCGTCAACCGCGTCAGGGACCCGGGAGTTTTGCCAACCGATGGCGGGGCGGCCGACATCGGAGGAGCATCGGGAGATGGCCACCATGGCCATCAACGGAAGGAGTTGCAGTGAGATCGAATCACACCCGCCGACTCCGGGCCGCCGTCGTCGGCATCGCCGGATCGGCGTTGCTCGCCTCCACAGCGGTGGTCGCCGCGGTCGCCGAGACCGCTCCGACTGCATCACGGGTCGCCTCACCTCGCCCCGTGTGGAGTGCCGCCGTCGCCCAGGACGTCTCACCCACCTTGTCAGCCCTCGCCCAGCGCGACCGGTCCTTCTCCCCGTCGACCGCGCGCCTGACCCAGGAGCGTGGCGCCCCCAACGCCCCCGGGGCCGCCGGCAGAGCGACCGGGCGCGACGCAGCCCTCCAGTCCGAGGTGGGCACCGCCGAGATCGGGAGCCCGCTCGCGAACTTCGAGGGGCTGAGCAACCAGGACAACTTCACCACCTTCGGCTTCCGGGTCAACCCGCCCGACCCAGTGGGCGACGTCGGCCCCAACCACTACGTGGAGATGATCAACCTGGTCTTCGGCGTCTACTCGAAGTCCGGCGACCTGCTCCTGGGGCCGGTGGACACGGGCACCGTCTGGGCCGACTTCCCCGTCGAGGACTGCACCGACCCGTCGGGCGACCCGATCGTCCTCTACGACCAGCTGGCGGACCGGTGGATCCTCTCGCAGTTCACCACTCGCGGCCTCGACGACCCGACGCTGCCGTTCTACAACTGCGTCGCCGTTTCCACGACCGGTGACCCGACGGGGACCTACTACCGCTACGCCTTCGAGACCGAGAACCTCAACTTCTTCCCGGACTACCCGAAGTACGGCGTGTGGACCGACTCCTACGTCATCACGACCCGCGAGTTCGGGCCAACCGACGAGTACGGCATCGGCGTCTATGCCCTCGAGAAGAACAAGATGATCAACGGCCAGCCCGCCCGGGCCGTCAGCTTCTTCCTCGACGGCAACGATCCGCAGATCCTGCCGCTCGTCGGCGACGGACTGCTGCCCGCCGACATCGACGGCAAGCAGAAGCCCAGGGCCGATGCGGCGATCCCGATCGTCGGCACGCAGGACGACGACTACGTCTACGGCGCGACGTCCGACGCCCTCAACATCTGGGACCTCACGGTCCATTGGCGGTCGACTCCGGAGGCTGCATTGGAGCTGGCCGGACAGCTGCCGGTGGCGGAGTTCGACTCGGCGTTCCCGTGCGCGCCCACCTCGCGGGACTGCCTGCCCCAGCCCGGGATCACCAACCCTGCCCAGTACCTCGACGTCCTGTCCTACCGGCAGCGGCCGACCTGGCGGCTCGCGTACCGCAACTTCAAGGACTTCGAGTCCCTCGTGACGACCCAGTCGGTCGAGGCGACACCCGGCACGGCGGGGATGCGGTGGTACGAGCTGCGGCGGACCGGAGGGACCTACTCGCTCCACCAGCAGGGGACCTTCGCTCCGAGTGACGGCGTCCACCGCTGGATGGGCAGCGTCGCCCAGGACAAGCTCGGCAACCTGGCCCTCGGGTACAGCGTCGTCAACGGCGTCGACGTCCACCCGGGCATCCGCTACACCGGCCGCCTCGCCGGTGACCCCTTGGGCCAGCTGGCGCTCGGCGAGGGGACGGTCGTCAACGGCAGCGGCGTCCAGACGACGGCCAACTCCCGCTGGGGTGACTACACGTCGATGAACGTCGACCCGGTGGACGACTGCACGTTCTGGTACGTCAACGAGTACTACACCGCGGCCGGCCAGGCCTCGAGCCCGGCAGGCTGGCAGACCCGGATCGCGAGCTTCAGGCTGCCCGGCTGCTGACCCGGCCGTCCAGGGGGAGGTGGGCCGCGGCGGCAGCCCCGCGGCCCACCTCCCAGCAACCGCCTGCCCGGGGATGGTCGACGCCGACCCCGGTGTTGACCAGGCATGACGGACTACGGCCACGACCTTCTCTTCGGTTCCTTCATCACACCGGCCAACGCCGCGCCGCACCACGTCGTCGCGCTGGCCCAGGCCTCTGAGGCGGCCGGCCTCGACCTGGTCACCTTCCAGGACCACCCCTACCAGCCGGCCTTCCTCGACACGTGGACGCTGCTCAGCTACGTGGCTGCCCGCACGGAGCGCGTGCACCTCGCCGGCAACGTCCTCAACCTGCCGCTTCGGCAGCCCGCGGTCCTGGCCCGTGCCGTGGCGAGCCTCGACCTGCTCAGCGGTGGCCGGGTCGAGCTCGGCCTCGGGGCCGGGGGCTTCTGGGACCCGATCGTCGCGATGGGCGGGGACCGGCTGACTCCGGGCGAGTCGCTCCGGGCGCTCCACGAGGCGATCGACGTCATCCGCGGCATCTGGGACACGGAGGGCTCCGGTCGGCTCGTCGTCGACGGCCGGCACCACCGGGTCAACGGAGCCAAGCGTGGCCCGGCTCCGGCCCATGGCGTCGCGATCTGGGTCGGGGGCCTCAAGCCGCGGATGCTCCGTCTCATCGGCGAGCAGGCGGACGGCTGGCTGCCGTCCCTCGCCTACCTCACCGGCCCTGGCCAGATCGACGAGTCGAACGCCGTCATCGACGCTGCCGCCGCGTCGGTCGGGCGGGACCCGAGGCAGGTCCGTCGCCTCCTCAACGTCGGAAGCTCGACTGCCGGGCCGCAGCGTGAGTGGGCCGAGCGGCTGGCCACCCTGGCCCTCGAGCACGGCATCAGCGCCTTCATCGCCACCGGTGACGACGCGGACCTGGTCAGGGCGTTCGGCGAGGAGGTCGCCCCCGCCACGCGCGACCTCGTCGGCGCGGAGCGCAATCGTCGGGGGACACCGACGGCACCGCCGGGGGCCGGGCGCGCGGGCGCGCGTTGACCCCCGCCCGGGCGGGCGTTGAGCCCCGCCCCGGCGAGAGGTGGCGTCGCGCTCGGAGCCGGCTCAGCGGCATACGGCACAGGGGGCCGGTCAGGCGCGCAACGCCTCCGCGAGCTGCCGGAAGTCGTCGACGAGGATCGCCATGTCCTCGTCGGTGTGCGCGAGCGACACGAGCCACTGCTCGTCGAGCCCGGGCGGCGTGAGGACGCCCCGGTTGACCCCCCACAGCCAGGACAGCTCGGCCAGCCCGAAGTCCGTCGCCTTGTAGTCGCGGTAGTTGCGCACCGGTGTCGACGACCACGTGACGCAGCCCTTGACCCCGAGGCCGACCGTGTGGGCGGGAAGCTCGTGGGAGGCGATGATCGCGTCGATCGCGTCCATCGCGCGGTTGTTCATCGTCTCGGCGGCGGCGAGCGCCTCGTGGGTGCAGATCTCGTCGACGGCCTGCGCGGCCGCCATGACGAGCGGGTTGCCGTTGTACGTGCCGAAGTGCGCCATCCGGCCGTCGACGACGACCTCCATGATCTCGCGCCGGCCGCCGAACGCAGCGAGGGGCAGGCCGCCGCCGATCGACTTGGCCAGCGTGATGAGGTCGGGCTGAACGCCGAGCCGCTGGGCCGCTCCGGCATAACCGGCGGTGAGACCCGTCTTCACCTCGTCGAAGACGAGGACGACCCCGTGCTCGTCGCAGGCCGCGCGGACGGCCGCGAGGTATCCCTCGTCGGGGACGACGATCGACAGGTTCTCGATGACCGGCTCGATGACGAGTGCCGCGATGTCGCGGCCGTGCTCGGCGAGCACCCGGTCGAGCTGCCCGAGATCGTTGTAGCCGATGACGTGGACCGTCCCGGCCTCGACGTCGAAGGGGACCTCGGGGATCGGGGCCTCGGCCGGACCGATGTCGGCCAGGTCCGGCTTGACCGACACCTGGAGCGCGTCGTAGCCGCCGTGGTAGCCGCCCTCGATCTTGATGATGGCCTTGCGGCGGGTGTAGGCGCGGGCCGCCCGGATCGCGTACATCAGCGACTCGGTGCCCGAGTTGGTGAAGCGCAGCAGGTCGAGGCCGAACCGGCGCTGGAACCGCTCGGCGACGTCGGTCGCCTGCGGCGAGGGGGTCACGAAGAGTGTCCCGGTGTCCGTCAGCGCCCTGGTCACGTGCTCCACGACGACGGGGTTGAGGTGACCCACGAGCATCGCGCCGAAGCCCATCGACAGGTCGAGCAGCCGGTTGCCGTCGACGTCGGTGAGCCAGGCGCCGCGGGCCGACGAGATCGAGATGGGGTAGGGGTCCCAGTGCTGGAACGAGCTCGTCACACCGAGCGGGAGCGACCGGCTCGCTCGCTCGTGGTGCGTCCCGGAGCCCTGGGACCAGGACGTGAACCGCTCCCACTCGGCGGCGAGGAGGGCCTCGACCCGGTTGCGGTCGACCGGCCGGCAGGTCCCCGGCAGCTTCCGGCGGGTCCCCGGGTCGGCGGTGGTGGTGCCGAGTGTCTGCGTCATCGCTGCTCCTTTGAGTGCATCTGACCTGAACTCTAATGAATCCGTGGTCCTTCTGGCTAATCGATGGCGAGATCATCCATACCTTAGGGCGCAGGCCTTCGGAATCAGTTGCGATCGGGTCGTATGCCGCTGGGCTCGGTCGCGGGGTCCGGCGCGACCCGTTCCGGCTGGAGCAGGCGCTCGAGTTCGGCGCGACCGACACGATCGACATCACGACCACCCCCCACGTCGTCGGAGGCGTACGACACGTTCGGCGACGCCGCCGCGAACCGCGCCGTCAAGGTGGTGCTCACGGCGTCGTGACCGACGGCGTCTGCCGGATCAGTGCCAGCGAGACGTCGCCGGGCGTACCGTTGAGGGGTGAACACGGTGCATCTCACCGACGCCGAGCTGGCGCTGACCCAGAACGCGATGCACGCCTACCTGAGCACGTTCGGGCACGATGAGGCGGACGTCCGCGCCCAGGTCAGGCAGGTCATCGCGAAGCTCGAGGCCGCCGAGCACGACGAGGACGAGCAGCTTCCCGTCGGCTGACGAGACCGCTGCTGGGCTTGCTGGGCCGGCGTCAGCCGGCCGCAGCGATGGGCAGGCCGGCCTCGGCTGCCCTCGTGTCGAAGTCGTCGTCGACGAGGACGACGCGCGCACCGTGTCGGGCGAGGAGCGAGGCGGCGATCGATGCGCGGTACCCGGTCGCGCAGTGCACCCACACCTCCGCGTCGGGGACGTCGCGCAGCCGTCCGAGGAGCTCGTGGATGGGGATGTTGACGGCGCCGTCGATGTGCTCCTTGTCGTACTCCGACGTCCGACGCACGTCGAGGACGGCGACGCGACGGTGGTGCCGTACCTCCTCGAGATTGGCGAAGGTCCCGCGCGGGAAGGTCGCCGGCGCCCCGTCGGTCCAGTCGGACGGCTGCCCGGTCGCGGCGCCCGTGAGCCGGTCGATGCCGATGCGGACCAGCTCGCGCTGGGCCTCGGCGACCTGCTCCGGCGAGTCGCCGAGCAGCGTCACGGCAGTCCCCCACGGCATGAGCCAGCCGATGTACGTGGCGAACTGGCCGTCGAGGCCCACGTTCACGGTCCCCTCGACGAAGCCGGCGGCGAAGGCGGTGCGGTTGCGCAGGTCGACGACCCAGTCGCCGGCCGCGATGCTCCGGGCGATCGTGCCGCGGTCGGCGCGGGCCGGGGGTGACAGGTCCGGGGCCCCGGGGCCGGCGGCGTTGGCCGGTCCCATGTGGACGTAGTACGCCGGATAGGCGTCGAGCCCGTCCAGGGTCTCTCGGACCCAGTCGTCCTCCGCCTGGCTGAAGGCGGGGTTGGTCTGCTTCTCGGTGCCGATCGTCGACTCCGTGGCGTCCGCGGTCGTCTCGCCGGCCGAGCAGAAGCTGCCGAAACCGTGGGTGGGCAGGACCCGGGCGGAGTCGGGCAGCTCTGCAGCGAGCCGGTGCGCCGAGGCGTACTGGTGCCGGGCGAGGGCTTCGGAGTGGTCGGGCCCGAGCAGGTCCGGTCGTCCCGTGGCGCCGAAGAGAAGGGAGCCGCCGCTGAAGACCCCGACGACCTCGTCCCGGTCCTCGAGAACGTAGGACAGGTGGGTGAAGGTGTGTCCGGGGGTGGCGATGGCGCGGACCGACAGCCGGTCCGAGACACGCACGACCTGACCGTCGGCGACCGGCGACCGTTCGTAGTCCACGTCGTCGGCGGCGCTGACGTGGTAGGCCGCCCCCACCTCGCGAGCGAGGGCCAGCCCACCGGTGACGTAGTCGTTGTGGAGGTGCGTCTCGAAGACGTGGGTGATCGTCACGCCGTCGCGGCGCGCGAGGTCGAGGATGCGGTCGATGTCCCGCTGGGGGTCCACGACGAAGGCCGTTGCCCCGTCGTGCACGAGGTAGCTGCGGTCCCCGAGGCTCGGGGTCTCGATCGGGACGATGGTCACCATGTCGCTGGGATCCTTCCGTCGGCTGGTCTCCAGCCCCCCATACCCCATGGGGTGTGTCCGACTCACTCGCGGTCGTCGACGAGCGGCTCCTTGGGTAGCCGCCTGACCTTGTGCCGCCGCCGGCGGCGCTCGGGGATCATCGACCGCATCTCCTCGAGCTTGCCGAAGCAGAGCAGCCGGTCCTCCGCCTGCAGCTCGGTGCGGCGGCGCGGGTTGGGGATGACGGCGGCGCCCCGGTGCAGCGTGAGCACGGTGATGTCGCGGTCGTCGAGCCCGGACTCGGCGATCGTCTTGCCGACGAGGTCCGCGCCGCCGTGGACGACGAGCTCGGCCACCCCGTAGCCGGTCGAGACGGTGAGCCGCTGCCGGACGTCGATCTCGGGGAAGGCGACCTGGTTGGAGATGTAGTCGATGATCGCCCCGGCGACGTCGAGCTTGGTGGCCGTCTCGATCCCCTCGAGGCCGGGGGAGGAGTTGACCTCCATGACGAGGGGTCCCTCGATGCCCTCGAGCATGTCCACGCCGGCCACCCGCAGGCCCATGATCTGCGCAGATCGGACCGCGGCCTGCTCGAACTCCGGCGACAGTGACACCGGCTCGACCGTGCCGCCGCGGTGGACGTTGGAGCGGAACTCGTCGCCGTTGGCGACGCGCCGCATCGCGGCCACGACCCGGTCCCCGACGACGAGGGCCCGGATGTCGCGGCCCTTGCTCTCCTTGACGAAGCTCTGGATGAGGACGTTCTGCTTGGTGCTGTGCAGCGTCTCGATGATCGCCTCGGCGACGTTGACCTCCGGGGCGAGGATGACGCCGATGCCTTGGGTGCCCTCGAGCAGCTTGATGACGACCGGTGCACCCCCGACCCGCTGGATCGCCGGCCGCACATCAGCCCGGTTGCGCACGAACGTCGTCGCCGGCATGCCGATGTTGTGCCGCGAGAGGATCTGCGTCGCCCGGAGCTTGTCGCGGGAGTTGGCGATGCCGTTCGCCGTGTTGGGCGTGTAGACGTCCATCTGCTCGAACTGCCGCACCACCGCGGTGCCGAAGTAGGTGATCGAGTTGCCGATCCGGGGGAGCACGGCGTCGTAGTCGGAGATGGGCCGGCCCCGGAACTGCAGGTCCGGATCGGGACCGGAGAGGTCGATGGCGAAGCGCAGGGTGTTGAGCACCCGCACCTCGTGACCGCGGTCGAGCGCGGCAGTACGCAACCGCTGCGTGGAGTAGGCCCGCGGGGCGCGCGAGAGGATCCCGAGTTTCATGGGGGTTACCTGCAAAGATGATCGACGTGTTGGAGCCGACCCATCTAAGCACCCCGGTGGGGTGGCGTGAGTGGGTGAGCCTTCCCGGGCTCGGGGTTCCGTGGGTCAAGGCCAAGGTCGACACCGGTGCCAGGTCGTCCTCGCTGCACGCGTTCGACATCGAGCACCTCGTCCGCGCCGGGGCGCCGTGGGTGCGCTTCTCGGTCCACCCGTGGCAGCGCTCCGACGCCGACGCGGTGGTCGTCGAGTGCCCGATCCAGGACGAGCGGACCGTCCGCAGCTCCAGCGGACACGCCGAGGAGCGCATCGTCGTCGTCGTCGACCTCGTCCTCGGCCGGCGGACCGTCGCGGCCGAGCTGAACCTCACCAACCGTGACCAGATGGGCTTCCGGATGCTCATCGGGCGGGAAGCCCTCCGTCAGGGGTTCGTCGTCGACCCGCGCCGCTCCTATCTCGGCGGGCGCCCGCGTCTGGCTCTCCGGCGTCGCAACCGGGGCCGCTGATGGCTCGCGCATCCTTCGGGATCGGCACGGTCCGGGTCCGTCCGGGTTACGCCCGGGAGGTCGAGCTGCCGATCACCCGTCTCGTCACCGGCGCCGAGATCACCCTGCCGGTTCGCGTCGTGCACGGGCGGGAGGACGGGCCGACCGTCTGGGTCACCGCCGCGATCCACGGAGACGAGGTGGTCGGGATCGAGGTCATCCGACGCGTGCTCGCGCGCCTCAACCCCAGGACCTTCCACGGCACCTTGGTGGCCGCGCCCATCGTCAACGTCCTCGGCTTCACCGCGGGTGACCGCTACCTACCGGACCGGCGTGACCTCAACCGCTCCTTCCCGGGGTCGGCGCGCGGGTCGCTGGCCAGCCGCATCGCCCATCTCGTCATGACAGAGGTCGTCGGCCGCGGCGAGGTGGGGATCGACCTGCACACCGGCTCCTTCGGCCGGACGAACCACCCGCAGGTCCGAGCCGACCTCGACGACCCCCGCACCCGGTTGCTGGCCGAGGCCTTCGGCGCCCCGGTCATGATCAACGCCCGGCTGCGCGACGGCTCGCTGCGGGCCGCTGCCCGCGAGCGCGGCGCGGCGGTCCTGCTCTACGAGGCCGGTGAGGCGTGGCGGTTCGACGAGTGGGCCATCGAGGCGGGGACCGCGGGGGTGCGGAGGGTGCTCGCTTCCCTCGGGATGACCGACCCCGTCGCGACGCCGACCGCACCGAGCCTCGTCTCCCGGTCGAGCAGCTGGGTCCGCGCCCGACGCACCGGCATCCTCCAGATCGACGCCGTCCTCGGCCAACGGGTGTCGGTCGGCGACCGGCTCGGCAGCCTGTCCGACTCGTTCGGCAAGACGCTGCGGCTCGTCCACGCCGACCGCTCCGGCATCGTCATCGGTCGCACCACGGCGCCGCTCGTCAACCGTGGCGACGCCCTCATCCACGTCGCCGGGCTCGACGAGGCCGTCGAACCGCTGCCCCGGCACCACCTGAACCCCGACCTCGACCCCGACCTCGACCCCGACCTCGACCCCGACCTCAGCTGAGAACGTCGCGCCCGCTGCCGGTTACCATCGCAAGATGCCACGACTCGTGCTCACTGTCATCGGCGACGACCGCTCCGGCCTCGTGGAGGCCCTCGCGAACGTCGTCACCGCGCACGGCGGCAACTGGGAGCGCAGCCAGATGACTGAGCTCGCCGGCAAGTTCGCCGGGATCGTCGTCGTCTCGGTGCCCTCGGAGCGCGTGGACGAGCTGACCGGCTCGCTGCGTGAGCTCGACGGCCTGCTCGAGGTGTCGGCCCACCCGGGCGCCGAGGCGCCGCCACCCGCTCCCGCTCGGGAGCACCGCACGCTGACGATCGACCTCGTGGGCAACGACCACCCCGGCATCGTTCACGACGTCTCTGCGGTGCTCGCCCGCCACGGGCTCAGCATCGTGACGATCGAGACGACGACCCGGGAGGCGCCGATGGCGGGCGGGCGCCTCTTCGAGGCGCACGTCGTCGTGAGCATCCCGCACGGGACGGAGGTCGCCGAGATCCGGGCTGACCTCGAGCGCCTCGCGACCGAGCTGCTCGTCGACCTCGACGTCAGCGAGCAGTAGGACGAAGCCGTATGCCGCTGGGCCCGCACCCGCACGTCGTCGTCCTTGTCGAGGGGCGGAGTGACGCAGCGGCCCTGGCGGTGCTGCTCACGGCGCGGGGGCTCGATGCCAACGGCCGGGTCAAGCTCGTCTCGATGGGCGGGGTGACCAACGTCGCCCGGGAGCTGCGCCGTGCCCTGAGCGAGCATCCGGGGGCCGCCGTCCTCGGGCTCTACGACGCGGCGGAGGAGCGCTTTGTCGTCGGCGCCCTGCAGCGGGCCCACGTCCTGCCGGACGGCCCGGTGGACCTCGTCGCCCACGGCTTCTTCCTCTGTGACCGGGACCTGGAGGACGAGCTCATCCGGGCCGTCGGTACGGCCACGGTCGAGGAGGCGCTCGCCGAGATGGGCCACCTCGAGCGGTTCCGTACCTTCCAGCACCAACCGGAGTGGCGGGGCCGCCCGCTCGCCGACCAGCTCCACCGGTTCGCCGGGAGCGGGTCCGGTCGCAAGGCCGCCCTGGCCGAGCGGTTGGCGGTCCGTCTGGAGCCTGGCACGACGCCGCCCCCGCTGACGTCCCTCGTCGACCGCGTTGCGGCGCAGGTGGCGCGGTCCTGAGCCCGTGATCTTTCTCGCGGCCAAACCCTCCTCAATCGCCTCAATGGGTGTGTACTTCGAACATCCCCCGCAGCGCCGGTCGAACCGGAGCGGCGCTGCCCGGGCCTTTCCGAAGAAGGGATTGCAGCATGAGCGATTGGCAACGATCACGGCTCCTGGCCTCCGGCGCGGCGGCGCTGCTGGTGGTGGGCCTGGGCTTCTCGAGTGGGCTCGCGGCCTCCGCGCAGCCCTCCGTCAAGGCCGACCAGGGCAAGGGAAAGAGCGACCAGCGCCACACCGGCCCTGACTACAACAACGGCAAGAAGCTCTCCATCGACAAGAAGTTGAGCGAGAAGGTCAAGGGACAGCCGCCACTCGGCCCGGCCAAGATCGGCTCCGTCCGCACGTGGCTCGCTCTCGACGACTACAAGGGCTCCATCTACCTCAAGAACTACACGCTGCGCGGCGTCGGCGACAACATCGAGGTCTGGGTGGCCAACAACCGGGCCTTCCCCGAGGGCGACTGCCGCAACGACCTGGGCCTGACCAACGTCACCGACGCCCAGGTGCAGAACTTCATCCACGAGTTCGACTCGAAGATCTACCCCCTGGAGTCGGAGTACTTCTCCGTGCCGCCCGACCGCGACGGCAAGAAGGCGCTGCTGCCATCCCTCATCCCCAACATCCCGTCCTCGGAGTACCGGGGTGAGGGCGACAAGATCGTCACCCTGGTGGACAACGTGCGCGACGCCAACTTCTACGCACCGACCACCCCAGACGGCCAGACCTACATCGCGGGCTTCTTCTACTCTGTCTTCAACGAGTACTTCAACCGCAACGTCATGACCATCGACGCGTTCGACTGGCTGCACCGCACCGGCGCGAACCCGCCGGACAACTCGGGCGACACCGACTACCAGGCGTGCACCGAGGCGCTCGGCGCTGACCCGTCCCGAGCACTGGGGCTCCCGCGTCCCCACCTCTACGAGGGTGTCTTCGCGCACGAGTACCAGCACCTGCTCGAGTACTACGAGGACCCGGACGAGACGTCCTGGGTCAACGAGGGGCTCTCCGACTGGGCGCAGACGCTCGTCGGCTACGTCGACCCGTCGATCCCGCCGGACGAGCCCGGCGCCGACAGCCACATCGCGTGCTTCCTCGGTTTCCTGCCCCCGACCTTCGGCGGACCGGAGAACTCCCTGACCGCCTGGGGTGACCAGGGCGGACCGGAGACGCTGTGCGACTACGGAGCCACCTACAGCTTCATGGAGTACTTCGTCAGCCACTACGGTGCGGACGCGATGACCGCCCTGCACCGCGAGGACCAGAACGGCCTCGTCGGGGTCGACGCGGTGCTCGACGGCCAGGGTGCGACCGTGAGCGCGCGCGAGACCGTGCACAACTGGGCCGCTGCGGTTGCGGTCGATGCCAAGCTCGACGCCGGGGCGACGCTCAACGGCATCGACAAGGATGCCGTCACGGCCGCTTCGCTGTCGGCGAGGATCAACTGGGACACCCCGGAGGCCTACACGGACCCGGGTGCGCCTCCGAACGGCTCCGACTACGTGCGGCTGCGCGCCGCGGACGGCTCGTACCTGTCCGCAGGGAACATCAGCTCCATCGCCTTCAACGGTGACGCCTCGCTGGCGCCCGACCCGGTCGCGTGGACCGTCGACACCACTCCGCCCGATGCCACCGCAGCCGACACGACCTGCGGCAACGTACCGGACGGCACCGGCGGACCGGCGCTCTACTCGGGCTGCGGCGCCAACCTCGACCGCGCGATCGTGCGCAGCGTCACAGTCCCACCGGGCGGAGGCAGCCTCACCTTCGACGCCCTCTGGGACACCGAGATCGGCTGGGACTACGGCTTCGT
The DNA here is from genome assembly GCF_000184685.1 of Intrasporangium calvum DSM 43043. Lineage (NCBI taxonomy): Bacteria > Bacillati > Actinomycetota > Actinomycetes > Micrococcales > Intrasporangiaceae > Intrasporangium > Intrasporangium calvum. The sequence continues at coordinate 3,939,368 of NC_014830.1, read as the reverse complement.
CCAGGTCTCGACCGACAACGGTGAGACGTGGACGAGCCTCACCACCGCGGACACCACGTCGGCCCACGACCCGGGCGCGGTCAGCAACATCGTTGCGGAGCTGCCGGGCTTCACCGGTGACTCCGGGACGTGGCGCCCGCAGTCGGTCGACCTGGCCGACTACGCCGGCGCTGACATCCTCGTCGCGTTCCGCTACATGACGGACCCGGGTGTCAACGAGGGTGGCTTCTGGGTGCGCAACATCAACGCAGCCGGGACGGTCCTGCCGAGCGACAGCCTCACCGGCTGGCAGTCGGCGACCGAGATCAACCCGGTCGAGGTCCAGGGCTTCACCGTCCAGCTCGTCGCCTACGGCGCGGACGGCACTCCGGTGTGGGTCCACCGGATGGGCCTGGACGCCGCCTTCGACGGGACGCTCGAGGGGGCCGCGCTGGACAGCGCCATCGGCACGAGCGCCACCACCGTGGCGGCGATCGTCATGTACGACGACGACACGGAGAACGCGCCGAAGCAGGCTGGTTACTCCCTCACCGTGAACGGCGTGGTGCAGCCCGGCGGCTGAGCCGCTCCGGCGCACCACCCACTCACCAGACGCTGGGGCGTCGTCCTTGCGGACGGCGCCCCAGCGGCGCCCCAGCGGCGACTCAGCCGAGTCGGTGAGCGGCTCAGCGGGGCAGGAGGAAGTACGACAGCGCGGGACTCGTCGTCACGTCCCGGTAGGGATAGCCCAGCGCCTCGACGTGCCGGTGGAAGTCGGCGTCATCGGACACGCCCTCGAATGCGCACAGGACCCGCCCGTAGTCGGCGCCGTGGCTGCGGTAGTGAAACATCGTGATGTTCCAGCGCGTGCCGAGCTGGGTGAGGAACCGGGACAGCGCACCCGGGTGCTCGGGGAACTCGAACGAGTACACCTGCTCGCGCAGCTCGGGCGGGTGCCCGCCGATCATGTAGCGCACGTGGGTCTTCGCCGTGTCGTCCTCGGACAGGTCGATGACGGGGTAGCCGGCCCGAGCCATGGCCTCGGCGATCTCGGTCCGCTCGGCCGCCCCGCGGACGAGCTGGACACCGACGAAGATCCGTGCCTCGCTCGACCCGTCGACGCGGTAGTTGAACTCGGTGACCGCCCGCCCCCGGAGCACCCGGAGGAACTCGAGGAACGACCCGGCCCGCTCGGGGATCGTCACTCCGTAGAGCGCCTCGCGGTGCTCGCCGACCTCGGCCCGCTCGGAGATGTAGCGGAGCGAGTGGAAGTTGACGTTGGCGCCGGAGAGGACGTGCGCGAGGCGCTCGCCGCGGATCTCGTGGGCGTCGACGTACTTCTTCAGCCCGGCCAGGGCCACCGCCCCGGCCGGCTCGGCGACGGCGCGCACGTCCTCGAAGATGTCCTTGATCGCGGCGCAGATCTCGTCGGAGTCGACGGTGACGACGTCGTCGAGGAAGTCACGGCACATCGCGAACGTCGTGTCGCCGACCCGCTTGACCGCGACCCCTTCGGCGAACCGGCTCACCTCCGCCAGCTCGACGGGGTGACCGGCGGCGAGGGCAGCGGTGAGGCAGGCGGCGTCCTCCGGCTCGACGCCGATGACCTGGATGCCCGGCATGAGGTTCTTGATGAGGCCCGCGACCCCCGCCGCGAGCCCGCCCCCGCCCACCGGCACGAAGACCCGGTCGAGATGGGCGTCCTGCTGGATGAGCTCCAGCCCGATGGTGCCCTGGCCGGCGATGACGAGCGGGTCGTCGAAGGGGGCGATGTACGTGTGGCCGTGCTCCTCGGCCAGGCCGAGCGCCTCGGCCTTCGCCTCGTCGAACGTGTCGCCGAAGAGGACGACGGTCGCGCCGTGGCTGCGCACCGCGTCGACCTTGATCGGGGCGGTCGTCACGGGCATGACGAGGACCGCCTCGATGCCGAGCAGGGCCGCGGAGAGCGCGACGCCCTGCGCGTGGTTGCCGGCGGACGCGGCGATGACCCCTCGTGACGTCTCGTCGGGCGTCAGGGCCCGCATCCGCGTGTAGGCGCCACGGATCTTGAACGAGTGGACCGGCTGCCGGTCCTCGCGCTTGACCTCGATGATGTTGTCGAGTCGCTCCGAGAGCGACTCCATCACCTCGAGCGGTGTGACGACGGCGGCCTCGTAGACCGGCGCCCGGAGCACGTCGCGGAGGAGGTCAGCGCCGTTGGCGCCGGCCGGCCCACCCTTGGTCACCACAGTTGGCAGGGTAGACCCGGGCCGGGCGCCGCGGGCACGGTCTCCCAGGGGACGAGATGCCGTATGCCGCTGGGCTGGGCTGCTCGGTCCCCTCACCTCAGGCGCAGGGCTGGCCCTCAGCGCTTGGCGGGTCGGAAGCCCGCGGCCACCGCGTCGCTCAGCGTGGCGAAGCACTGCTCCGGGTTCGTCACGAGGTAGGACTGCTGCCCCGGGGAGTGCGCGATCATCGAGGACTCGTTGCCCTTGATCGGCTGCTCCCTGGGGCACGGGTGCTCGTCTCCGGCGAGGGGCCAGTCGGCCTGGGGGCGGACCGGCACGGGGGTCGCGCAGAGCCAGCCCCGGTCCGGGCTGGCCCGGTCGGCGGCGATGTACTCCGCCTCCCGGGTGTGGCCGCCGTAGCCGTCACGCGAGTCGAACCGCGCCACGGCGTAGCCGCTCTTGATCTGTGCCAGCCCGACGTCGGTGCCGGCGACCTCGACGTAGCGGAGCAGCCGGCCGTACTGGTCCTGGCTCGTCCGGGCACCGGTCAGCAGCCTGACCTCCCGGCCGCCGATGATCCGTCGCAGGCTGGCGGCCGAGGCGTCGAAGCCGCACTCGTCCCGCTCGGGGGAGTCGATCCCGATGAGGCGCACCTTGACGAGGTCGCCGCCGCGGGTCACGTGGATCGTGTCGCCGTCCACGACCCGCGCCACCTCCCAGAGGGCCGGGCGGGGTTTCGCGGGCGTCGTCGGCGTCGGTCTGGGGGCCGGCCTCGGGGCCACGGTCCTCTGCTGGACCGCGGCCAGTGTGGTCGCCACCGGCGGCGCGCTGGGGCCGGCGGGGGACGAGATGGGGAGACCCGGGGCGGCCCCTGACGAGCCGCTCGCCCCCTGCGGCGCAGAGGCGTCGCCCATCGGCTGGGCGCACTGCGCCAGCGTGCCGACGAGCAGCATCGCGAGGGCGACCACCACCCCGCGCCCGACCCCCGTCACATGCTCTGCGTCGCCCATCGGCTCGATCCTGACACGCTGCTCGGAACCGCGGACGCGAATGTGGCGAACTCCCCGAAACCCGCTGGCCCCGTGCGCTCGCTCCCTGCGAGGGTGGCGCCATGGAGCGCGAGCGCACCGACCTGCTGGAGCGGGTCGAGAGGTACTACGACCTGGTTCCCCGGGCCGTGGCGACGACCGAGGAGGTCGGGCCGTTCACCCTCTTCGTCCCCGAGGAAGGCACGGGCTGGCAGTTCTACGCGCGGCCACGCCGGCCCGGGTCGGCCACCTTCACGCCGGCGGCTGTCGAGCGGGTCCTCGCGCGCCAGCTCGCGCTGGGCCTCCCACGAGCAATCGAGTGGGTGGCCGACGTCACCCCGTCCCTCCTCCCGGCCGTCCGCGGCGCGGGCTACGAGCCGGCGCACTACCCGCTGCTCACGCTGCCTCCGAGGGTGCGGGTGCCGCCGGACCCGCGCGCCCGGGTGCTGCCCCCCGCAGACCCGCACCTGGGCATCGCCTTCGGGGCGGTCCGGGCCGGCTTCACCGGGCGGGACGACGTCGAGCACCAGCACCCGGGCCGCAAGCCCGAGCTCATCGAGCAGGGGGCCCTCATCGTCGTGGCGTCCTACGAGGGGTCCCGGCTGTGCGGGGCGGGGTCAGCGGCGCCGCGCGGGGACGTGGCCGAGCTGATGGGCATCGCCGTCCCGCCGGGCCACCGAAAGCGTGGCCACGGCAGCGCCATCACGCGCTCCCTTGTCGCAGCCTGCCGCGAGAGAGGGGTCGACCTCGTCTTCCTCACGGCAGGGTCCGATACGGCCGCCGGCATCTACCGCCGGGTGGGCTTCGTCGACACGGCGACCGCCTGCGTCCTCGAGATCGACGGATGAGTCGGCGCACCCGACCACGACAGGAGGCGCCGTATGCCGCTGAGCGGGCTCAGCGGCATACGGCCCCCTCGTCGGTGGCGCGGAACGGCGGCTCACCGGATTGGAAGGACGCGTCCGCTCCGGCTCAGTCCTCGTCCTCGTGGGTCGTCACGATGTCGTTCGCGGCCGCCCAGGCCGAGATGTCGCGGCGCTCGATCGCCGTGGCCACCAGCTCGGGGAAGAGGTCCGGGGTGCACGCGAAGGCGGGAACGCCGATCGCGGCCAGGGCAGCTGCCGCGCGGCGGAGCATCTCCTCGGCCACCCCGCCCTCGTAGAGGTCGCTGATGAGGACGAGGATCGTGTCGGCCGGCTGGCTGATCACCGTCTCGCAGTACGAGAGCGCCTGGTTGATGTCGGTGCCGCCTCCGAGCTGGACGCCGAAGAGCACGTCGACCGGGTCGTCGAGCTCCTCGGTGACGTCGACCACCTCGGTGTCGAAGACGACGAGCCGCGTCGCCAGTGAACGCACGGAGGCGAGCACCGCGCCGAAGACGCTGGAGTAGACGACCGACTCCGCCATCGACCCCGACTGGTCGATGCACAGGATGATGTGGCGTTCCACGCGCTGCGCTCGTCGGGCGTGGCCCACGAGCCGCTCGGGGATGACGGTCCGGTGCTCCGGTTGGTAGTGCTTGAGGTGGCGCAGTGCCTCGTCCCGGCGCAGGTCGTCGGGGTCGAGGGTGACGGCCCCGATCCCGTCCGCTTCGGGTCCACCCAGGACGAGCCGCCAGCGAGTGAGCCGGTCGCGCGGCTCGGCAGGCTGGGTGGGCTCCGCTGGGGTCACACTCTCGAGCCTAGGCGTCCACCCTGCCCCCAGGCGCTCGTATGCCGCTGGGCGCGCTCCCGTCGCGGCGCCCGGATCGCTGGGTGGCCGGGTCCGGGGAGGAGCGTTGTCGGTGGCTGGCGCCAGGGTGGTTGGTGGGGTGGGATGATGACGGATTCAACTGTCAGTCAACGAAATTGGAGCCATAACGATCGGCTGGGGTGCTTGCATTCCGGAGGGTGCGCGTGATGGGATTGGGGTCGCTGGTCCGGTTCGTCCCATCTGGTTCGGTCGGAGGCGGGCTGGCTGTCAGGGGGTCGTCGAGGCGCAGCAGGAGGGGAGGTGGCGTCCGTGCCCTACCTGCATGCGGATGACCTGCTGGCCCGAGCCGTCGAGTGGGCTGGGCTTGACGCCGAGGTCCCCACCTCGGAGCTGGATGAGCAGTTCGAACAGGCTCGGTCCGAGCGGGTGCTGGCCGAGCAGCTGGAGCTGGCGGGGCGGGTCCCATCGAGCGCACCTGGTCCGCGAGACCGGGCAGCTGGGCGTCGACGAGCCGGGCCGCCGTCGTGTCCCACCAGGTGTAGGGCTGGGAGCGCACGCCGGCGGTCCCGCTGCGGGCCAGGTCCCCGAGCCAGCGCGAGAAGTCCTCCATGCCCGCGGTCATGAGGGCGAGCCGTTCCTCGAGGCGCTTCGCCTGCGCCTTTGGGTCTGGGGCACGGTGCGCCTGCGCTGCAAGGCCTGCTCGAGCCGCGCGCAGCGACGCCACCGCGCCGGCACGCTTCGAGCGCTCCGCAGCCCACTGCGCCGCGTGGCCGGCCGGCTCCGCGGCTTCGCTGACGGAGCCGGAGCCGGTGGCCCACAGCATGAGCAGCGCCAGACCGTGCTTGCACGGCAGCTTGCGGCTGGGGCACGAGCATCGGAAGTCAGGGCCGGTGACGTCGACGCTGACCCGGTAGGGGGTCGCGCCCGACCCCTGGCACTTTCCCCAGACGAGGGTGTCGGTGGACCCGGTGTCGGACCACGGGCCGGGACGCGCGAGCCGGCGCGCGGCCGCCAGCGACGAGGCGTCGGGAGCGAGCGCGGCGACGTGTTGGGGCGTCCACCGTGTCATGACGAGGCCGATGACGCCACGTGCGGATTCGCCACGGGCTCCTGGGCAGTCGGAGGTAGCTGGCGTCCAGCCGCCCCAGGCCCCGCTGCTTCCCGACCGGGAGTCCGGGTCCGTGGTGCCGCCAGAGGAGGGCCAGCGTGCCGCCCGCTGCACCCAACCGCCCGTCCAGTGGATCGAGGTCTGACCCAGCCACACCAGAACCGGGCCGTATGCCGCTGAGCTGGCTCAGCGGCATACGACCCGGTCGGTGGGTGGTGACGTCAGCCGGCCCGGCCGCTGGGCGTCACCGCTTCTTTCCCGTCAGGCGGACCTCGGTCTCGTCGAAGTACTCCGAGCACCCGCCGCTGTTACACGCGACGGAGAAGCTGACGCTGAGCGCCCTGCCGCCCTTGAAGAGCCCCGTTTCGCCAGAGATCTCGGCGCTCCACGGCTGCGGCGTCCCGTCACAGAACACCTCGGTGCCGCCGTACCCACGGACGATGAAGCGTCCGACGCGCTGCTGGAGCGTGACGTCGACAAAGGCGAAATCGGCGCTGCTGTCGCAGGTCACCGTTCCGGAGATCGTGGCGAATCCGGTCCGGGCGTCGAACCAGCCGAGCGGGTTCACGGTGGCTTCGATGGCCGGGGCCGGCGGTGCAACGTCGACGGTCAGGCTCATCGTGCCGCCGTTGCCCGTCCCGTCCTCCTGGTCGTCGAAGACGACGATGTAGTAGGTCTCACCAGCCATGGCCTCCCAGCCCGCCCCACCTGGCCCGCACCCCTGGACCAGGAAGTTCCCCGGCGCGCCAGTAGCGACGAGGACGCCTGCGCTGTAGTCGGACTCGAATGCGTCGGCGAGCAGGAGGCTGTCCGCTTCGGCGGTGTAGCTGTACCAGACGCTGGCATCCATGGCCGGTGCGCCGCACTGGCCGTTGAGCTCCGCGTCGTCCGCGTCGGTGGTCGCCTCGGTCGTGTCGAGGGTGGTCGCGAACGGCAGGGCCGCGATGGCCTCGGCGCCGGCGTACATGTCGTTGGTCGGTGGTGCAGCGACTGCGGGGGACCCCCCAACCGCCACGGTGGTCACGGCGGCGAGAAGTGCCGCCGCCAAACGCCCTGAAACCTTCATCGATCCGTCCCCTTCGGTCGGGCGCGGACCCGCACCTCGCGATGAGGACCCCCGCCTGCGGTTTTCTCATATGGCGTGACTGGTGGCCAGCGTCACGCTTGTCACGGTAGACCTGAGGCGATCCCTCCCGTGGGGGATTGGTGAATCGCGGCCGCGGTCCCTCAGCGCAGGTTGGTGTCGAGGAAGGCTTCGGTGCGCCGGATCGACAGCGGCCACTGGGACGTGAAGGTGTGCCGCTCGCCGGAGTAGACGTGGTAGGTCACCTTCTTGCCGGCCTGCTTCAGAGCGGTCACGGTCTCCTCGGACCAGCGGATCGGGCAGTCCTCGTCGTCCGTGCCGTGGTGGATCAGGATCGGGTCGGTGATCCGGTCGAAGTACGTGCGGGGACTGGTCCGGGCCCAGGTCCGCGGTGCGCGCTCTGGGGCCCCGAGGCGGCGCAGCACCGCTCGGGCGTCGCCGCCTCGGTCGCGGTCACGGCGAACCCACCGGTTGAAGTTGTCGACCGTGTCGGAGCTGACCGGGCTGTAGGCGACCCCCGCCTTGAAGAGTCCCGGCACGGCGACCAGCGCGCCGTAGACGACGCCCCCTCCCATCGAACGCCCGATGATTCCGATCCGGTCGGGGTCGACGGCGTCGAGCTGCTGCAGGGCCAGTCCGGCGTTGACCGCGTCGACGGTGTAGCCGATCCGGAGGTTGGGGCCGTTGTCGGGGTCGTCATCGGACTGGGCGTGGTTCCGGTAGTCGATGTGGAGCGTGACGTATCCCTTCCGGGCGAGGTGGTCACGTTCCCGCAGCATGGTGGCGCCGTTCGTGTACTGCTCGAGGGGGACGTAGCCGTGCGCGAGGACGACGGCGGGGAAGGGGCCGCTGCCGCGCGGGATGTTGATCCGCCCCGAGATCCGCAGGCCGTCACCCCGGTAGGTGACGAAGTACTGCCGGTAGGCGTCGGTGCTCCCGCCCTCGCGGCCGAGGCGCAGGTCGCGGCCGTCGAAGTCGGTCTCGAAGAGCGCATCGATGAACGCGGGGTCGGACCGTTCGCGGCCGTCGCCCGTGGGACCGGCCGTCGGGCTGGCTGGGGGAGACGCAGAGGCAGACGGCGGGGCGACGGGGGACGGGCTCGTGGACGAGCGCTGCGTCTCGGCCGGAGCAGTGGGGATCAGAGTGGGGGCGCGGGGAGGGGAACCGCTGCTCGTGCAGGCGCCGGCGGCCAGCACGGCTGCCAGTGACCCGGCGACGAAGGCGGTCCGCATACCCCAGTCTCACCGATCGGGGTTCCAGGGCCAACCCGCGGCGGCGTCGCGGGTTGGCAGGACGCCAGAGCGGGACGGGTGCGTGGGCACCCGTCCCGCTCTCGGAACTGCGTTGTTCTCAGCCGGTCACGGAGCGTAGATGTACTGCATCCCGCCGACGTGCGTGACCGTGCGCGTGTTGTAGTTGTACGGCCCGGCGAGCGCGTTCATCTCGACCATGGTGATCTCGTTGCCGTTGACCCCGATGACCCAGGCCACGTGCCCGACGCTCGAGGAGCCGTGGACCCCCGGCTGCAGGACGACGATGGAGCGGGTCCGCGGGGTGCTCGTGACGGTGTAGCCGGCATTGGCGGCTCCGTAGCCCCAGGTCATCGCGTTGCCGGTCCAGCCACCCGGGTAGTAGCCCTCGGACTGGTACCACTTGTTGAGCGCGCCCCACGTGCACTGGCCGGCAGTCCCCCAGTTGTACGCGGACTTCCGGCCGGACGAGCCGTTGACCGTCGACTTCGACGTGTAGGTCGACGAGGTCAGCGTGGAGCGGGTCGCGTCGCGAGAGGCGCGCTGGGCGGCCTCACGGCGGGCCTCGGCCGCTTCCCGAGCCTTGCGGGCAGCCTCTTGGCGCTTCTTCTCGACGACGACGTCCTTGATGACGATCGGCTTCGCCGTGGCGGCCTTCTCCGGCGCCGTCGCGTACCCGATGGAGCGAAGCGCGTGCGAGTCGGCGACCGCGGGGGCAGCGATGGCTGAGGCGGGGCCCACGACAGCAGCTGCCCGTGGTGCGGCGACCTTCGGTGCGGCGACCGCAGCCACTGCGGACGTGTCGGACAGGGACTCGGCCGAAGCCGGGGTGGACAGCGTGGCCACGATTCCGCCGGCGGCGGCGACGACTGCGGCGCCCTTCATGGCCGGCTGCGCGGACTCGCGAGCGATGCTCTTGAGCTCGACGAGCGGGCTGTAGCCACCCGGCGCCCGATGGCGCCCGGGACGGTTGTCAGTCTTCACAGAGAACCTCTCGCGCCTACGAGGTTAGCTGTCGGGTTCGGGCGAAAGGTTGCCCGGCTCTCTTCTCCGGCCCGGAGGCCGTCGTCGAGGTGCTACACCCCAAGAGCGGCGCGCAGCCGGAACGATCCGGCTCCACGACGCTCGGAGGAACGGTGGTTCCCCCGCTCCTGCCATGCGGGTCAAACGGGACTCAAGGCGTTGGCAGGACTCGGCGTCCACCTCGGGCCAGCCCCAACTGGGGGAAGGGGCTGGGCATGACACTAGACGACTCGTCCGCGGATGTCACGTTCAGGTAACGGGCTGTCCATGAATTGGTAAAGACGCACCGCGTCGCGATCCCGCTCAGCCGGCGATCGGACAGGTCGCCTTGGCCCCGGCCGCGACCGCCCTGAAGTAGGGCGGGTTGCGCTTGAGGCCCTTCTGCCAGAGGGACCGCCAGAGGGCCTCCGCCCGGATCGCGGTGATGCCCCCGGCCTTGAAGTGGGACTGGTCCTTGAGGTGGGTCTCCCAGGGCTCGACGGCGGCGCGGGCCTTCGCGAGGATCCCGTCGACCACCTTCATGCTCGCGGCGCAGGTCGAGAGGGCCTTCGCCTCGTCGCCGGTGGGCGCGTTCTCGGGGAGGGCGCAGCGCTGCTCCGCCGACCGGTAGGTCCGGTCGGCTGAGTGGAAGGCGGCGATGTGCTGGGGTGCCTTGGCCGTGGTGGGCGCCCAGTCCTTCTTCGCCTTGGCCAACGAGATCTTGCCGGCCTGCAGGTCGTTCATGATGTCGAGGTGGGCGTCCCACTCCCGCAGGGCCGTCGAGGCAGCCGCTGCAGCCTTGACCTGCCGCGCCCAGGCGCTGCGGCACTCGTCAACGGCCGCCGCGACGGGGTCGACGGTCGGCGTCGGGGTCTCGGACACGGTCGCCTCGGTGGTGGGCTGGCTGGTGGCCGGTGGGCTCGTGGTCGTCTGGGCGGCCGTGGTGGCGGGAGCCAGCGGTGCCGCCGTCGGGGACCCGACGAAGAGGTCCTTGCCGAACCACACGGCACCTCCGAGCACGAGCAGGGCGACGACGACGATGGCGACGGCAGCAGCGGGCCCGCGCGCCCGGCGCTCGAGCTCGCGGCGCTCCCGGCGGGTGCCTGGCTCCTGTGTCATCGCACTACCCCCATGTGGCCTTTGCCCGAACACGTACCCGCTCCACTGTAGGCGGAACTGCCGCGTCCCCGCGGGACGTGCGGGCACCAGAGGCCGGTCGGGGTCGCTATTCTCGCAGAGTTGACCGGATCTGCCAGGGCAGACCCGGCCCGGGGGAAGTACGAGGTACTGCTCATGTCCCACCCACCCATGGAACGGTCCCCAGCGGACCAGGACCCGCACCGCGACCAGCCGGACGAGGCGGTCGTGGTCCACCTGCCGAGCCGTCGCGCGCCACCGACCAAGCCGGAACGGCCGAAGCGGTATTCCGACGAGTTCCGAGCCGATGCGGTCGCCCTGGCCCGCCGCCAGGGCGTCACGGTCGCCGGCGCCGCGCAGCAGGTCGGAGTCAGCGCGAGCACTCTCCGGCGGTGGCTCCGGGATGCGAGCACCCGCGAGGTCGGGCCCGAACGGACCGACCCCGAGCAGACCGACCCCGAGCAGACCGACCCCGAGCAGACCGACCCCGAGCAGACCGACCCCGAGCAGCAGCCCCGCTCATACCGGCCGGACGCTGCCTGGGACGCCCGGCCGGTGCGTCAGCGCATCGACGACGAGTGGCCGGACTGGCGCGCGTTCGACTGGCCCGTTCTGCCCGTTCTGCCTGATCAGGAGACGCGGCCACCGGAGCCCGCGACGGGGCGCGGGGGGTCGACGGCCCCGGGCCGGCGCGCGGTCACCCCGCGCGGCCGCCCGTCCAGGCCGGTCCGACCGCGGGTGGTGGACTCCGCCGCGGGAGCGGCCCCGGCAGCCGCTGCGGCGCGGGAACTCGAGAGGGCCGTCGTGGGCGACGGGGTCTTCGCGGCGACTGCTCGCCTCGGTCCGCTCCATCGCCTCGTCGTGGTGCTGGCGGCCTTCACGGCGTGCATCGCCCTCTCCAGGCTGGTCCCCGAGTCGTACTCCTGGCGCCCGACCGTCAGCGCCTTTCACGTGATGTCCCTCGTCGTGTCCTTCGGGGCCGTCCTCCTCGTCGACTGGCACGGGCTGCTCTGGCTCTCCGGCCGTCGGGCCCTGACCGAGTCGACCCGCCTCGCAGCGGCCGCCTCGCCGATCATCTGGGCCGGACTCGGGGGCCTCTTCCTCACCGGCACGCTGCTCCGCCCCGACATCGGGTCCCCCCTGACGCTGCTCAAGCTGGCCCTCGTCCTCGCCGTCTGCGTCAACGGCGCTGTGATGGCTCCGGTCCGGCTGCGGTTGGCCTCGCTCTCCGCGGACGCGTCGCCGGTCGACGTGCCCGAGCGCGAGTGGCACCGGATGATGCTCTCCACGGCGGTCTCGCAGGTCGGCTGGTGGGGCGCGGTCGTCATCGGCTTCGTCAACGCGGCCACATGAGGCGGCCGGGCCCCGGCCCGGCCCTCCTTGTCAGGCGCGGCCTCCGCACGCTCGGCCTCCTCACGCTCGGCCTCCTCTGTGCCGCGGCCGCGGGCCTCGGTGCGGCCGCACGCCGCCGGCGTCAGGGTCGCAGGAGCACCTTGATGGCTCGGCGCTCGTCCATCGCCCGGTAGCCCTCTGCGACCTCGTCCAGGGGCAGCGTCAGGTCGAACACCCGGCCGGGGTCGATGCGGCCGTCGAGCACGCGGTCGAGCAGGTCGGGAAGGTAGCGCCGCACCGGGGCCATCCCGCCGGCGAGGCCGATGTTGCGGCGGAACATGTGCCGCACGGGAAGCTCCACCCCGTGGGGCACGCCGACGAAGCCCACCGTGGAGCCCGGGCGAGCCACCTCGAATGCCGTTCTGATCGCCTGGTCGGTCCCGACGCACTCAAGGACCGCGTCCGCACCGACCCCGCCGGTCAGCTCGAGCACTGCCGCGACGCCCGCGTCGTCCCGCTCCGCGACGACCTCGGTCGCTCCGAACTCACGAGCGAGCGCCTGCCGGTCGGCGTGTCGCGACATGGCGATGATGCGCTCGGCACCGAGCTCGTGCGCGGCGATGACCCCGCACAGCCCGACGGCGCCGTCGCCGACGACGACGGCTGTGCCGCCTTGACGCACACCGGCCGCGACCGCGGCGTGCCATCCCGTCGCCATCACGTCCGAGAGGGCGAGGAGCGAGGGCAGCAGTGCGTCGTCAATGGTGCCTTCGGTCTTGACGAGCGACCCCTCCGCCTGGTTGACCCGGGTGAGCTCGGCCTGGCCGCTCGTGGTGAAGCCGAGGTGGTCACACGCGGACTGGACCCCGGCCAGGCAGTGGGGACAGGTGTTGTCGCAGTGGTCGAACGGCACGATGACGAAGTCGCCCGCACGGAAGGAGGTGACCTCGGCTCCGACCTCCTCGACGACGCCCACCGCCTCGTGCCCGATCGTGACACCTTCGTCGATCGGGTTCTCCCCGCGGTAGGGCCAGAGGTCGGAACCGCAGATGCAGGCGGCGAGGACGCGGACGATGGCGTCCGTGGGAGCCGTGATGGTCGGGTCGGGCACGGTGCTGAGGCGGATGTCGCGAGGGGCGTGGATAGTCGTGGCGCGCATGCCCACATCTTGCCGGGTCAGCCGCGTCTGAGCAGCGGCCCCAGGCCGGCAAGGACTGTGAGGGCCCCGAGCGGCACCAGATCCAACGGGAGCGCAGGCAGACCCGCACCGAGCGCGGTGACGAGGGCGGCCGGGACCGGGAGACGACCCGCGAGGACGAGCCGGCCGAGGAGGATCGCGAGGCCGGCCGCGACGAGCACCGGTCCGCCGGTGGTCAGCACCGTGGGCAGGTCCGCGGCGAGAAGCCCGAGGAGCCGGCCCGCGGCCGTCACGGCGACGGATGCGGCGCCGACGCCGCTGGTGACGACCGCGGCGAAAGCCGTCGGTCCCCGGCCGGCGGAGTGCGGCCCATCCGGAGTAACCCGGCCCCCACCCTGAGCGCACCCTGACCGGATCGCGAGGCGGCATCATGGTGCGGGTGACGAGACCGATGTCGAGCTGGCGGATCGTGCTGTGGTTCGGCGTCATCAGCCTCACCGCGGACATGGTCTACGAAGGAGCCCGGTCGATGTACGGCCCGCTCCTGGCGTCGCTCGGCGCGAGCGGCCTCGTCGTCGGGGTCGTCACCGGGCTCGGCGAGGCGATGGCCCTCGTGCTCCGGCTCGTCTTCGGCCCGCTCGCCGACCGCACCGGGAGGTACTGGCTGCTCACCATCAGCGGCTACGCCCTGACCGTGGTGTGTGTGCCGCTGCTCGCGGTGGCCCCGTTCCTCGGCGGGGCCGGGCTGGCGGTGGCCGCGCTCCTCATCCTCCTCGAGCGGAGCGGGAAGGCGATTCGCAGCCCCTCCAAGTCGGCGCTCCTCGCGCACGCAGCCGGCGCCCTCGGCCGGGGGCGCGGCTTCGGCGTGCAGAAGGCCATGGACCAGGTCGGCGCCTTCGCCGGCCCGCTCGTCGTCGCCGCGGTCGTCGCCGCGACCGGCGTGATCTGGCCCGGGATGCTCGTCCTCGCGGTCCCCGGAGTCGTCGCCATCGCGGTCCTGCTGGTGCTGCGGGCCAGGGTGCCGGACCTGGGGGCGGTGACCGGCACCCCCGACGCCGCGCACCCCCCGGCGAGCGATGATCCGGGGAGCGAGCCCAGCGGCATACGGACGCGGGGTGCGGTCCGGGCGTGGCTCGCTGACGCAGTCGGCAGCCACCTGCCCGGCGACTTCTTCAGGTTCGCGGTGGCGGCCAGCCTGACGACCGGTGGCCTCGTCACCTTCGGCATCATCGGCTACCACCTGACTGCCGACGCGGTGGTGCCTCTCGCGACGGTGCCGCTCGTCTACGCCGCGGCGATGGCGGTCGGGGCGGTGTCCGCGCTCCTCGTGGGCTGGGTCTACGACCGCGCCGGTGCCCACGTCCTCCTCGTCGTGCCGGTCCTCGTCGCCGCCGTCCCCCCGTTGGCCCTCACCCAGTCCTTCGGGCTCGTGCTCGCGGGAGTGGTCGTCTGGGGGCTGGCCCTGGGGATCCAGGACTCGGCCGTCAAGGCCCTTGTTGCCGAGCTCGTTCCGGCCGGACGCCGGGCGACGGCCTACGGCGTCTTCGCCGGCATCCAGGGCGCCTTCGCGGTCATCGGTGGGGCCGGGATCGGCTGGCTCTACGACGTCTCCCTGCCTGCCCTCGTCGTCACCGTGGCGGCGACCCAGCTCCTGGCACTCGGCCTGCTCTGGCGGACCGTCCGGCCCGGCGCTGGACCGCACCGGCGAGCGCGGCTCCACCCCGGGGCGTAGGCGCGCCGCCGCGGCCTACGCCGCTGGGCTGAACTCTCCGCAGAATCGTTCGGCCTGTCGGTGGCGCGACGTACGGTCGAGCGGCAGTGTCACAAGAGATCCACCTGTCGCGTCAGATTCGGGTGCCCTCGTTCGACGTCATGGAAAGGAGGCCGAGAACCGGCCGCACACGCCGCATTGACTTCAGGTGCACTTCAACTCGAAGGATGGACGCCATGACCTCCACACATGGTTCTGCGACCCTCGACCGCGAGCGACTCCGCGGGCTCGCCGAGACCGTCACCGGTGAGGTTCTCACCCCCGGGACGGATGGCTACGACGACGCCCGCCATGTCTTCTTCCGGCACCTCGACCAGACCCCGGCAGTCATCGTGCAGCCGCGCGACACCGACGACACCGCCGCCGCCGTCGCCTTCGCTCAGGCCAACGGCCTCGAGATCGCCGTCCGGGGCGGTGGTCACAGCGGAGCGGCCCACAGCACCGTCGAGGGTGGACTCGTCATCGATCTGCGCCACCTCGACTCCGTCGAGATCGACATCGACAACCGGACAGCCCGGGTCGGTGGCGGTGCGACCGCGGGGGCGGTCACCGTCGCGCTCGCCGAGCACGGCCTCGTCCTCGGGTTCGGGGACACCGACTCCGTCGGCGTGGGCGGCATCACGCTCGGCGGTGGTGTCGGGTTCCTCAGCCGACTGCACGGCCTGACGATCGACAACCTCCTCGCCGTCGAGCTCGTGACCGCAGACGGGCGCGTCGTCGTGGCTGACGCGGACCAGCACCCTGACCTCTTCTGGGCGCTCCGCGGCGGCGGAGGCAACTTCGGGGTGGTCACGCGGTTCACGTTCCGCCTGCACCGAGTCGAGCAGGTCCTCGGCGGCATGCTGATCCTGCCGGCGACGGCCGACACCATCGCAGGGTTCGTGCGCCACGCCCAGGAGGCTCCGGACGAGCTCACCTGCATCGTCAACGTCATGCCGGCACCCCCCATGCCGTTCCTCGAGCCGGCGCAGCACGGCCAGCTCGTCATCTTCGCGTTGCTGACGTTCGTCGGGACCGCGGCCGAGGCCGAGCCCGTGCTCGCACCGTTCCGGGCGCTCGCTCCGCCCCTCGCCGACCTCCTGCAGGAGATGCCCTACGCCGGGATGTTCCAGCCCGAGCCCGACGACTACCACCCGGTCGCCGCGGGTCGCAACGGCTACGCCGACGACGTCGACGGCGCGGGCGCCCAGCTCGTCCTCGACACGCTGACGGCGCAGCTCGCGAAGCCGGAGGTGCAGATGGCCGTGGTGCAGCTGCGTCCGCTGGGCGGGGCCATCGCTCGGGTGCGCACGGATGCGACGGCGTACGCACATCGGCAGCGGGCCCTGATGCTCAACGTCGCGGCGATCGTGAGTCGGGCGGATGAGCTGGAGGCCCAGCTGCCGTGGCTCGAGACACTCAAGGCCGCTCTCTGCGACGGCACCCCGGGTGGCTACGCCAACTTCGTCTACGACGACGGGCCCGGCCGGATCCACGACATCTACCCGCCTGACACCTACACGCGGCTGGCGCAGGTGAAGGCGCAGTGGGACCCGGACAACACCTTCCACCGCAACCACACCGTGCTGCCGGCGGTCTGACCCCGGCTGCCGGGGGGAAGAGCCGGACCGACGAAGGGAGATCTCACCGGTCAGTTCCACTGAAGCGGCCCCGCGCCACGGCGGGGCCCACGTCAGAGCCAGGCGCGCAGCCTCCACGGGTGCGCCCGGACCACAGGGGAGAACGATGAAGGAGAGCAAGCAGCCCCACCTCGATGGCGAGGTGCTCCACCACGGCGAGACGATCCCGTGTCGCGAGTACGACGCGGAGCTCTGGTTCGCGGAGCGGCCGGAGGAGGTCGAGCTCGCCAAGGCCCTGTGCGGAGCGTGCCCGCTCAGGGCTGAGTGCCTCGCCGGCGCGCTGGACCGAGGTGAGCCCTGGGGGGTCTGGGGTGGACAGCTGATCGTCGACGGCGCCGTCGTCGCGTTCAAGCGGCCCCGGGGCCGTCCGCGCAAGCGGCCGGTCGCCGCCTGAGCCGGTTCCACCGAGCATCAGAGCAGCGATGTCGTGTGCCGCTGAGCCAGCGCGGCGGCACACGGCCTCGTCAGGCGCGGCGTCAGGGCCTGGCCGGCGGGTCCTCCCCGATGGGAAGGGCCGGCTCCGCCTCCGAGCGGTGCGGCGCACGATCCTCGACGCGCAGCGCGCGGCAGAGGCCGAGGAGGGCAAGGTTGGTGAAGACGAGGAGGTAGCCGGCGAACTCCTCCTCGAGCAGCCGGAAGAACTGGACGATGAACAGCTGCGCCAGCAGGGCGAGCTCGAAGAGCTGGAGCGACCCCTGTCTGTCCTCGGCGCGCCACCGCAGCAGAGCCCAGCCGCTCACGGCGACGGACGCCACGGCGAAGCCCGCGTAGACCCAAGCGACCAGATCCGCGTCGTCGAGGAGGCCCGCGACCGGACCCACCGCGGAGAACACGACGAAGAGGCAGAAGGCGACGATCGAGATCCGCTTGATGAACTCGAGGCGAGGGAGGCCGACGATGAAACCACGGACCGCCGCGTAGACCCGTGAGACGAGGGACCTCGAGCCGGTCGAGGTGGGAAGGGTGACGAGCACCGAGCGCAGCGAGGCGGCGATGGTGTTGTCGGGCCGCACCGGGGAGAGGAGGTCGACGGCGCGAGCCCGCTCGGCGGGATCCATGTCGTGGGCGGCCCACTCCTTGAGCAGCTCGACCGCGTTGACGACCCGTTCGCGGTCGGTGAGGGGGTGGCGCTGGACGACGTATGCCACCCCGAGGTACATCGCGATGAAGACGCCGTAGATGATCGCGGCGACCGGCTCGAAGAAGTAGTTGTTGTCGCCCGTCACGAACTTGCCGACCTCGTCGATGAAGAGCCCGAAGCCGACCCCGCCGAAGATGGTCGCCACCATTCGCACCGTCCGGCTCATGAAGAGCATGAAGAGCAGCAGGGCGAGCAGCATGAGGATCCCGCCCCACAGGACGTGTGCGAAGTGAAGGGTGTCGCCCCCGAGCTGCGGGTAGCCCGTCACGGCGAGGAAGATCCGCGTGACCGCGATCGAGAGCACCGCGCTGACGAGGAACGCCTCGAAGCGGTCGGCGCCGTCGGCGTCTCGGATCGGCAGACGTGACGCGCGGGCCATCGACCGATCATGTCATCAGGCCCTGCGGAGCGGGCCCCTACAAGGGCGGGTGCCGGACCAGCTCCCAGTGGAGCGCGTCCTCGAACCTGCCATCGGGCAGCTCGTCGGTCGCGTGCTCCCGGCCGAACTCGGTGAAGCCGACCGCTCGCAGCACCGCGTTGCTGGCCAGGTTGTCGGCGGCGGTCTCGGCGACGAGCCGGCGCAGGCCGAGGCCCCCCGCCTCTCTGGGTTCGAAGGCGTGGGCGATGGCGAGACGGCAGGCCGCCTTGGTCAGGCCCCGGCCTCGAGCGCTGGGCATGAGCTGGTAGCCGAGCTCCGCGACGTCGCCGGTGAGCGTCCCGCCGCGCAGGAAGATCGTCAGGTGGCCGAGCGCCCGGTCGGTGTCGGCTTCGGCGATGGCCCACTCGACGGACATTCCGCTCGCCATCAGCTCGTGCCGCCGGAGCAGCCAGGCGTCGAAGGTGTCGGGCCGGAGCGGGTTGGCCGACGGGAACCAGTGTGCCGGGTCGGTGCGCTCCTCGATGGCCGTCAGGTCCTCCGGCCGCCACCCGCGGAGCCGAATTCGCTCACCCGGCAAGACTTTTGGCTGCATCCAGGGGTGGCGTGGCTGCATCGGCTCCCCGGCCGCGAGGCTGGCGTGCCAGGAGTCCAGGGCCGGGCCGTCCGGGTCGACCGGGTCGGCGTCGGTGCCGGGCAGGGTGCCGTGGAAGGTGAATCCGGCGGCCCAGGCGACGCGGCGTGAGGGCCAGTTGCCCGCGAGGGCGCACCAGTGGATGCGCCTCAACGGCCGACCCCAGAACCCGTGCTCGAAGGCGTGGGACGCGACGAGGCGCACGGCGCGAGCCATGGCACCACGCCCTCGCGCCGCAGGGTGCAGGCCGAACCCCAGTGAGGCGTGGTCCCAGGACGCACCGGGGCGGACGTCGATCGTGCCGGCGAACTGCGGGTTGCCGTCATCACCGGTGATCTCGATGGCCCAGGAGCGGGTCCCGCCCGGATCCGCCCAGGCGCGCGTGACCTGCTCGAGGAACTCAACTGCGTGCGCGCCCGTGTAGCCCCGCGGGACCGTGGTCCACCGCAGCGACGACTCGTCCGTCGACTGCTCGACGATGCGGTCGGCGTCGGCGGGAGTGTGCCGCCGCAGCGTCACCGTGCCGTCGGTGAGCAGAGGCGCCGGGGTTTGCACCGGGGTTGTCGGAGAGGGCATGTCGTCACCCTGCCATCGGGGGAGGGGCTGGTCCACCGCCAGCCGCTCCCACCGACCCGGGCTTGCCGTGGCTGGGGTGGGTCCGGCCCGGTCGTCACGAGTGCCGGCGGACTCGGCCGCGGCGTTGGCGAGCGGCGACATCAGGATGGTGACCGGCGGCGGCGACCTTGACCTCGAGTTCCAGTCCGGCCCGCAGTGCGGGCCCCCGCGGGCCCCCGGCGGACCCGACGAGCCGCCATGCTGGACCGCATGAGCGAACAGGACAGCGTGGGTCGGCGAGTCCAGTCCCGGATCTACCGGGAGGGGCTCTTCGGACGGCGACCAGTGGTTCCCGTGGCGCCGCGAGCGCTGGAGGAGGCGGCCCGCCGCAAGCTGAGCGCCCGGGCCTGGGCCTACCTCGCAGGGGGTGCCGGACAGCAGCGCACGGACGTGGCCAACCGGGCGGCCTTCGACGAGGCCCCGATCGTGCCGCGCATGCTCGTCGACGTCTCCACGCGGGACCTCTCCGTCGAGCTGTTCGGCCGGCGTCTGCCGGCACCCGTGCTGCTCGCCCCCATCGGCGCGCTCGAGCTCGCGCACCCGCGGGCGGATGTCGAGCTGGCCGAAGGGGTCCGCGAGCTCGGTCTGCCCGTCGTCATCTCCAGCCAGGGCTCGACCCCGATGGAGGACACTGCGGCGGCACTCGGGGACTGCCCACGGTGGTTCCAGCTCTACTGGAGCAGCAACGACGACCTCGTCGAGTCCTTCGTGCGTCGGGCGGAGGCCATCGGCAGCGACGCCCTCGTCGTCACGCTGGACACCCACACGCTGGGGTGGCGGACGATGGACCTCGATCTCGGCAGCCTGCCGTTCACCCGCGCCGAGGGCTTGGCCCAGTACATCAGCGACCCTGTCTTCCGCCAGCTCGTCGAGGACCGGGTCGCGCACCCCCTGGTCCCACCCGAGCCGACGCCGCGCCCGACCCGGGCCGCTCTCGCCGCCGCCCTGTCGATGGCCAGGCACTGGCCCGGTCCGGTCCGGTCCAACCTCCGCTCACCGCTGCCGCGTGCCGCTGTCGAGACGTTCCTCGAGGTCTTCTCCCGGCCCTCACTCACGTGGAGCGACCTCGGCCGGCTCCGGGACCGGACCCGGTTGCCGATCCTGCTCAAGGGAATCCAAGCCGCTGAGGACGCGGTTCGGGCGGTCGAGATCGGGGTGGACGGCATCGTCGTGTCCAACCACGGTGGCCGCCAGGTCGACGGTGCGATCGCCTCCCTCCACGCGCTTCCGCCCATCGTGGAACGGGCAGCCGGGCGGGTGCCGGTCCTCTTCGACAGCGGGATCCGCAGCGGCTCCGACATCTACAAGGCCCTCGCGCTCGGCGCCGATGCCGTGCTGGTCGGGCGACCGTGGGTGCATGGCCTGGCCCTGCAAGGCGGGGCCGGCGCCCGAGCCGTCCTGGAGCACCTGCTGGCCGAGCTCGACCTCACCATGGCCCTCAGCGGCGTTCGGACGGTGGACGAGATACGCGAGCGCGGCCTCGGTCGTCGGAGGCCCTGAGGCCCCCCGACCGGGACCGCGCTCGCAAGACGCGACGTGGGTCAGCTGTTGACGTCGCGCGCCTGGTACTCGGCCTCGGTCCGGACGGAGTCAGCAGCGCCCTGCGTCTGGCTCTTGATCTCCTGGGCGGAGTCGGCCGCCGCGGTCCTGACCTCCTCGACGGCCTCCTGGGCCGGCTGCTTGAGGTGCTCGGCCATCTCGCTTCCGGCCGCCTTCACCTCGGCGGTGGCCTGCTCCACGAACGGCTGGGCCTGCTCCTTGACGGCGGTAGCCGCCTGCTTCTCCTTCTCGGAGGCCGGCAGCACCGACCCCACCAACCAGCCCGCGGCCAACGCGACCACCCCCGCAGCGAGCGGGTTGCCCTGGGCCTGCTGCCGGGCCTTGAGCCTCATGTCGTGGCCCATCTCCTGGACGTTCTCGACGGCCGTGTGGCCGGTGTCCGTCACCCCATGGGCGGTGCCCATCGTGGAGTGCTTGGCGTCCTCCGCGGCTCCCATGAGCCGCTCACGCCAGGTCGACACCTTCTGGCTCATCTTGGCCTTCTGTCGCTCGGCGATGGTGCTCGGAGACACGGTCGTGCCGAGCCGGTTGACGTTGTCACTCAGGTCCTGACGGGTGCGCTCCACCTCGGTGCGCAGCCGCTCGGTCTCGTAGTCGGTCATGATGCGTTCCCCTTCATGGCGTCAGGAATCTGCTTGGCGGTCTCGGTCGTCTTCGGGAGGCCCTGCACCCGCTTGAGCTCTCCACGGCCCAGCGAGTAGAGGACCGCGGCGACGATGCCCCAGAGGACGGCGACGATGAGCGCCGACCAGCCGAGACCGAGGGCACTCCCGATGGCCCACCACAGGGCGACCGAGAGGAAGAACAGGACGAACCAGCCGGCCAGTCCAGCGCCGCCCAACAGGCCGGATCCCTTGCCCGCTCGTCTCGCCGAGTCGCGCAGCTCGGCCTTGGCGAGCTCCGTCTCCTGGCGGACGAGGGTGGACAGGTCCTTGGCGATGTCGGCCACCACGTCCCCGAGCGAGCTCAACGGCTCACCCGGCAGGGTGTCGGTCGTCTCGCGCGGCGGCGGCACCCCACGTGAGCCGGGAGCGTCGATCATCGGGCGTCACCCCCATCGATCCACTCGCCGCGCGCCGTCTCGTCGGCGCGGAGGTCTTCTGCGTCGAGGGTTTCGGCGCCGAGGGTTCCCGAGTGGGCGGCGGTGCCGGAGGCGGCAGTGCCGGTCGGGTTCGTTGCACCGGTCGGCGCCGTGGGAAGGGTCGCCGTCGTGCCGGTGGTGGCGAGCGGGCCGTCCATGACCGGCTCGGTCCGTCCCGCGTAGGCACCCGGCGTGCCGGATGCAGCCTGGTAGGACGGCGTGCCGTAGGCCGGGTAGCCCGACGCCGCGCGGGAGGCACCGGTCGCCGGGGCGCTCTCGTCCTGGGACGTGGCGGCGAGGCCGCGCGTCATGCGTCCCGACAGGAGGCCCAGCCCGGCGGCGACGGCGAGGAACGTGCCGGGCTTGCGCCGGGCAAACCGCTTCATCTCGTCGAGGACGGCCCCGGGCTCGTTGCCGTCGAGCCAGTCGCCGAGTGCCCGGGCCTGCTGGGACACCGTTCGAACCAGGTCGTGCGCGACGCCTGGTTGTCCGGTGCCGGCCATGGAGTCGAGCTCCTCGGTCAGGCTGCGGAGGTTGGTCGTGAGCCGCTGCTGCTGCGAACGGGCCTGCTCGGTCAGCTCGGACCGGGACTGGTCCATCAGGCGGCGCATCTGGTCGGTGGCGGTCGACGTGACGTTGCCGAGCTCCTGCTTCGCCGTCTCGGCGACGTGCTTCGCCTCGCCCTTGGCCACGTGGGCCGTCTCCCGGCCGGCCTCCTTGGCCGCCTCCGTCCTGCTGCCGGTCGGGTTACTGCTCGTGGGGTTCGTGCCCGACGAGCTCGTCGCGCTCGTCGAGCCGCTGGGGCCCGGGTCGGTGGGATACGTCTGGGAAGGGCCTGCGTCCTGCAGGCTCCCGGACGACGGTCCGTCGCTGAACTGGGACATGTGTGCTCCTCTTCGGGGGTCACGACGCAGCCGTTCACCGCGTCGCAGAACGATGCTCTGAGCCCGCACTGCTCGGGGCTTCACATGCCTCGCCCCCTACCCCGGCGTCCACAGGTGCTAACCCACCCGCGACCCGGCCGGAGGGGAGCTGGACGGTCCCGCGGGAGCGAGCCCGGCGGCATACGGCGGGGATGGGAGAGGCCGCATCCCCGCGGAGGGATGCGGCCTCTCGTGGTGGGCCGGACGATCAGGCCGGCGGGCGTACCTCGCGGCGCAGGATCTTGCCGGTGGGGCCCTTCGGCAGCTCGTCGAGCCTCCAGAGCCGACGGGGGTACTTGTAGGCGGCGATCCGCTCCTTGACGTACTCCTGGACCTCGTCGAGCGTCGTCTCCGAGCCCGGCTTCAGCGCGACGGCGGCACCGATCTCCTCACCCATCACGTCGTCCGGGATCCCGACGACGGCGGCCTCGAGGACATCCGGGTGCGTGTAGAGCACCTCCTCGACCTCGCGGGGGTAGACGTTCATGCCGCCGCGGATGATCATGTCCTTCTTCCGGTCGACGATGGTGAAGTAGCCGTCCTCGTCGACCGTCGCGAGGTCACCGGTGCGGAACCAGCCGTCGGGGATCGCCTCGGCCGTCGCCTCCGGCTTGCCCCAGTAGCCCTTCATGACGTTCTCGCCGCGAATCGCGATCTCGCCGATCTCCCCCGGAGCCGTGTCGGTGCCGTCGAGGTTGACCAGCTTCATCTCACAGCCGGGGATCGCCCGGCCGATCGTGCCCGGCTTCGTCGGCCGGTCGGGCATGTTGAAGGACGCGACGGGGGAGGTCTCGGACAGGCCGTAGCCCTCGAGGATCTGAGCGTCGAACTTCTGCTCGAAGTTGCGCATCACGGCCTCTGGCAGGGCGGACCCCCCGGAGACGCAGGTGCGCAGGCTCGACGTCTCCGCCGCGTCGGCGTCGGGATGGTTCAGCATCGCGGCGTACATCGTCGGGACGCCCTGGAAGATCGTGACGTGGTCCCGGCCCACGACCTCGAGCGCCTTGGCCGGGTCGAAGCGGGGGATCAGCGTCAGGGTGCACCCGCGGAGGACGCTCGTGTTGAGGCCACAGGTCAGCCCGAAGACGTGGAAGAGGGGCAGGCAGCCCATGATGACGTCGTCCTCGGTCATCACCATGACGTCGTCCGAGGAGCGGGCCGCGTTCCGGTGCAGGTTGAAGTGGGTCAGCTCGGCGCCCTTGGGCTTGCCCGTCGTCCCGGAGGTGTAGAGGATCACCGCGGTGTCGTCGTCAGCGCGCTCCACCGGCTCGGGCAGCGGGTCGGCGTCCGGCAGGGCGCCCGCGGCCGGTCCCATCGCGGTGCACTCGATGACCTGCGTGGTGACGCCCTCGCCCGCGGCGA
This sequence comes from Intrasporangium calvum DSM 43043, assembly GCF_000184685.1. Classification (NCBI taxonomy): domain Bacteria; kingdom Bacillati; phylum Actinomycetota; class Actinomycetes; order Micrococcales; family Intrasporangiaceae; genus Intrasporangium; species Intrasporangium calvum. The sequence goes on along the minus strand of NC_014830.1, from coordinate 3,915,329 downwards.
TCTGGGCGCCCTTGCGCGCCTCCTCGGCGAAGTCCGGCCAGACGAAAGAGAAGCTCGTGCCGGCGTCCTGGAAGTAGTACGCGATCTCGCCGCTCTTGAGGAGCGGGTTCATCGGCACGACGATGCCCCCCGCGAGGAGCGTGCCGTAGAAGAGGACCGGGTACGCGGGCACGTTGGGCAGGATGAGCGAGACGCGGTCCCCGGGCTCGAGACCGGCCTCGCGCAGCTGGCCGGCGACCTTCGCCGCTGCGCCGTGCAGCTGGCTCCAGGTGACCTCGGCCTGGTCCAGCTTGATGCCGACCTTGTCGGGCAGCCTCGTGGCGGTGGCGACGAGGTTCGTGGCGAGATTGGTCATGAGGGCTCCTTTGCGACCTACCGACGAGTACAGGCCCATCATGCAGCGGATCCGCCCTCCAGAGGTATCGGAGTGGTCACGACCATGCGAGACGAGATGCCTCGCCGAGGGCTGACCCCCGGTCAGTCTGGCGGGTTCCGCGACCGGAGCACGAAGAGCAGACCGACGAGGGCGACGACCGGACCGACGACAGCCCACAGGACCACGCGGGTCATCATGCTGCCGCCGACGTAGCCGAGACCCTGAAGCGATCCACAGGCCGCCGATGAGGATCAGGAGGACGCCGAGGGGCAGCTTCCAGTGGCGGTTCACCCATCGCCTCCTCCCGTTCATCACCTTCCGGGCCCAGTGTCCCCCACGACGGGTCGAGCGCGCGGTCTTCCGCCGCCCGGCCCGATGTCGCAGGCTGTGGGGGTGGCTCTCGCAGTGTGCCTCCTCTTCGACCGGCGGACCGAACGGCTCATCCGGGAGCTGTGGGCGCGTCTGGAAGGCAAGGGGATCCGCACGCTTGAGTCGCACACCCATGGTCGGCACCACCCGCACCTCTCCTATGCGGTGTTGCTCGAGTGGGACCTCGCCGGCGTCCGGACGGCGCTCGGCGACCTGCCGGACAAGGGCGGCTTCGACGTGAGCTTCCAGGGGACGGTCGCGTTCCCGCGTGGCCGAGCGGCGCTCGCTCCGGCGGTCCCGGCCGACGTCGCGACGCGCCAGGAGACGGTGGCGGGGGTCGTCGTCGCTGCGGGCGCGATGCTGCATCGGCACTACCTGCCCGGCCGCTGGGTGCCCCACGTGTCGGTCGCGACCCGGGCCGCTGGTCCGGCGCTCGCCATCGTCGTCAAGGAGGTCGCCGACGTCCTCCCCTTGACGGGGACGGTCGAGCGAGCAGCCCTGATCGACAGCTCGACCGGGCAGCTGTGGTCGCTGCCGGGGGTCCCCTGAGGAGCCAGACCCACCGCGGTCAACGACCCGACCCGCGGTAGGCCTCCCAGATCTCGGGCCGGAGCCGCCCCCGGTCACTGACCGGCAGTCCCGCCGCGGCGGCCCAGGCCCGGACCTCGGCCGTCGTCGGCTCGCGCGGCGGCACGGGCCCCGCTGCCTCGAGGGCATCCAGGTGCGGCCAGGCGCCGACCTCGAGCCGCGCCTCGTGAAGTGCGGCTGCCAGGAAGCGGAAGGTCCACTCCTGCGCGAGGGCCCGGGTCTCGCAGAAGATGATCGGCACGGTGGGGTAGCGGGCCTGGCTCTCCGCGATGGCGTCCGCGACCACTGCCGGACGCACGTGCTCGAGCGCGAAGACGCGGGAGTACCTGTCCTCGACGACCACTGCCCCATGCCGGATGCCGCTGAGCTCGGCGAGCGCGTACCTGAGCTTCCCGTTCAGCAGGCTCGACGACAGGTCCTGGAGGGACTTGCGTTCGACGGCAGCCACGACGCGGCCGTCGAGCTCGACCGCGTAGTCCCCGATGGCCAGGGGCTTCTTGCGGGTCGTGGCCTGTTGGCGGGTGAACTTCCAGCCGTACCGCTCATGGCTGTCGACGAGGATCTCGAGCTCCAGCGGCGGCACGGGCCCGGTGCCGGGAGCGTCCGACTCACCGGGTCGCGGGCGCGCCGTGGGGATCCGGACGTTCGGTCTGGCCTGCTTTGCCGTCCGCGGCGTCTGCCAGAAGATCACCTGCCGCCCCTTGGCTCGGGACAGGACGAACTGCGACCGGTTCTCCCGTCCGCGGTCGAGGACGAGGTCGATCGCGGCGCCCCGGCTCGCGCAGACCCGGGTCGGGACCCGCTCGACGACCTGCGCGTCGACCGGCCACCCCTCGGCGCGATGGCAGTAGACCTTGCTCGTCCGCGGCCAGGTTTCCCTCGCCTTGAGGACGATCCCGTCCGGGCCGAGCGGGATCCGGATGAGGTAGGGCAAGGAGCTGCCCTCCTCCGGGTTGGCGGCCACGAGGAAGTCATCCGGCACAGCCACAGTCTGCCCTGTGTGCGCCGGGCGACGAAGAGATGGACCCGTCCAACCGAATCAGGTGCCGGAGCCGTCGAACTGGTCCACGATGGCCGGTATGGGGGACCCCAACGAGATCTTCGTCCCGCCGTACGTGGTGACGCCGCCTCGCCGGCGGGACCGCGCCCGGACCGCCTGGATCGTGACCACCAGCCTGCTCGTCCTTGCGCTGGGAGCGAGCTCAGCGGCATACGTCTACTCCAACAACGCGGCCCGGCAGTGGCAGGTCAGGGCCGAGCAGGTCTCGGCCGAGCTCGCCGACATGACGGCCCAGCGTCGTCAGGTGCAGGGACTGCTCGACGCGTCGCAGACAGCGCTCGCGGGGACCAAGTCAGCGCTCGGCGAGGTCACCGAGGAGTACAACGACGCGGCGAAGCGGATCCGCGACCTGGCCGACGAGAAGGCGAGGGCCGCGGACACCGTCGGAGTCCTCGGGTCCGCCGTGGACCGGTCGCGCAACGTCGCCGTGCAGCTCGACCAGTGCGTCGCGGGTCTGCAGGAGCTGCAGGACTACCTCATCGACATCGACAGCTACGACATCTCCGTCGTCCTCGGTGTCGCCGAGGAGATCAACCGCGGGTGTGACCAGGCCCAGGCGGCAAGCGACGCCTTCGTCACCTGGCTGGAGGGGGACTGACGTGCCGCGGCTCCTGCGCGCCGTCGTGACGACCGCCTGCCTCATCTCGACCGTCAGCGCCTGCGCCGACCTCGCGCCGGTCGCGCCGCCCGAGCCGCGCGTCGCGACCGTGCAGGCGGTCACCCGGTCGATGCCGCTGGACCTCGAGGCTGCGGCGCCGACGCTCGAGGGTTTCACTGAGCTGGAGCGGGCGGCGCTGCGCATCCGCAACATCGGGTGCGGAGGAGTGCGGACCGGGTCCGGCTTCGCCATCGGCGACCACCTGCTCGTGACGAACCGGCACGTCGTGGCCGGCGCGACGACCCTGGAGGTGAGCACCTTCGACGGGAGGGACATCGACGTCCGGACCTCCGGCGCGGCGACCATGGCGGACCTGGCAATCGTCCGGACCGTCGAGCGCCTCCCTGCCTGGATCACCCTCGCCCCCGGCAACCCCGAGGTGGGTCAGACGGTGACCGCCATCGGGTACCCCCTCGGTGGGCCGCTGACGACGACGGACGGACGGGTGCTCGGCTACCGACCCGACCCCGTCGCGAAGTCCACGCTGCCCATGCTGCTCAACTCCGCACCGGTCGAGCACGGCAGCTCGGGCAGTCCCCTCGTCGACATCACGGGCGAGCTGGTCGGGGTCATCTATGCCTCGACCGGGCCCGGGAACAGCTATGCGGTGCCGATCGCGGTGCTGCAGGACGTGCTGGACCAGCCTCAGGCGTTCGCCGCGAAGACTGACTGCGACGACTGAAACCGGCTGGTCAGCTGCAGTTCGGGCAGGGGCCGGCCACGGGCATCTCCATGAAGCAGGTCGGGCAGATGCGGCCCCGCCGCTCCTCCTGCGACCGCGGGCGCGGAGCCGTACGGCTGACGGTGCCTGCCCCGCCCTGTCGGGGCGCGCCGACGTGTGGCACCCCGCCCTGTCGAGGCGCGCTGTCCCGTCGGGACATCGTCGTGGTCGGCTCGGCGTCCTCGGGAACGTCGTCGGACCAGCGGCGGTAGCACTCCAGACGCGCGACCGCGGCGCGGTGCTCGCGCTCGTGCGGGTCCGTCACCGCCCGGCCCTCGAGGCGGAGCACCTCCTCGAACCCAGCGCCGACTTGACCGTCCTTCGCGTGGACGACGAGAGAGGCCAACGCGGGTTCACCGCGCAGATGGTTGGCCTGGGCGACCATCTTGAGCAGGTCGCTGACCCAGCTCCGCGTCTGAGCGTTGGTGTGCAGCCCGGAACGGCGTTGCACCTCCTCGGCCAGCGTGCCGTAGGTGATGACCGCGTTGTACCGGGAGGCGGTCTCGACGAGGAGGTCGTAGGTGTGCTTGATCCAGAACTTCTTGCCCACGGTGGGGTTGACGAACCGGTCCTCGCTGCTCGGCTGGCTCATCCCCCGATTGTGCCTCGACCCGACCGGTCACCCCACCCTCGGGTCGCTACGACACTGACCCGCTGGGTGAGTCAGTGGGTACCACTGACCCGCTGGGCGGGTCAGTGTCGTAGGCCGCTGGGCGGGGTTCTGCGGATCCCGCCCACTCGTGCATCGGACCCCGCCGGGTTCGGCGTATACCTGGCGAGTGACGACGCGAAGTTCGTCACCGGTCTCGAGCTCTACATCGACGGCGGCTACGTCGCCCGCTGACCCGGCTCGGGAAATGGGCGGTGCGCCGGCCCTGGCCGACGCACCGCCCGTCCGTCTCCCGAGGCGACTCAGACTCGTGGTCCGTAGTAGTCGCCGTAGTACCCGCCGAGACGGTCCCGGTAGTCCGGGTCGTCCCAACCGGTCTCGCCGAGCTCCGGCGAGTCCTTGATCTCGTCCTTGGTGCGGTCCACGTAGACCGCCTGGTCGTCCCAGTCGACTCGCTCGATGGTGCCGGCGGGCAGCATCACCTTGCGGCCGAAGATCCACGGCCCGGTGTCGACGACGAGGTGGCTCGCCCCGACCTCGTCCGTCGCCGAGTCGACCTTGCCGATCGAGCCGTCCGTCGCCTCGACGCGGAAGCCGACGAGGTCGTGCTGCCGGCCGGTCGCGTCCTCGACGACGTCGCCCATGACATCACCATCACGTGCGCTGTAGACGTTCTCGCGGTAGTTCCACGGATCCCAGTTGTAGGCCGTCATGCTCAGCTCCTTCCCTGGTGGGTGTGAACAGAGGGCGCCTACCCCGGGTCGGCCGCCCCCTAACGAGTCCCTGCCGTCCGTCCTGCGCGGTCTGCCCGGTCACCAGTTGAGGAGCAGCGAGCCCGGGCTCACCGGCTGGCCCGCGGCGTCGACCGTATGGGCGGCCCCGGGCTGGCCCGCTGCCGACGTGCCGAGCGGAGCGACCTGGTCCGTCCAGCTGGAGCCGTCCCAGGAGCGTGACATCGGTTTGCCCTCGGGGTCCGAGTACCAACCGGCCTCGGGGGTCCGCGAGGAGGGTTGCTCCGGCGTGATCGACATGGTTCCTCTGTCCCCGGTTCATCGTTCGATCGGGACGGAGGCAGCACCGGATCCCCGGTTCCGACTGCCACGGCAGCCGCTCCAGACAGCCGGACCGGCGGGGGAGCCGGGTGGTGAGGCTCAGCCCTCGACGAAGTCCTCGAAGGCGGCGTAGGCGCGGGGACCGTAGACCGTGCCGGGGCCGCCCGTCATGAGGATCGTGACACCGATCGCCTCGGCGACCTCCTGCCGGTTCGCGCCGGCCCGGGCGGCGCCGCGGGCGTGCGAGGCGATGCACCCGTCGCACTCCTCGGCCACCGCGATGGCCAGGGCGATGAGCTCCTTGGTCTTCGTGTCGAGGGCTCCGGGTGCGAGCGCGGCCTTGTGCAGCTCGCTGAAGCCCGCATAGACGTCGGGGATGGCCTGGCGCAGGGACCGGCTCAGGGGAGCGACGTCCTGGAGGACCTGCTTCCCGTGCGGGTGGTTCGTCTGCGGGGCAACGGTGTCGGTCATGATGTGCCTTTCGTGAGGTGCCGGGCTCAAGCCAGGCTGAGAAACAGCTTCTGCAACTGCTGCAGCTCCGCGTCGTCGGGCCCCTGCCCTGACTCGAAGCACGCCTTCATCCCGTCGGTCATGAGCACGACACCCGCACGTTGGAGGGCCTTGATGACGGCCGAGAGCTGGAGGGCGATGTCCTGGCACTCGGCGTCCTCCTCCATCATCGAGATGACCTTGCCGAGGTGGCCGTGAGCGCGTTTGGTGCGGTTGCGGATCGCGGTCATCGATCCTGCGTCGAGCTGCATCCTGCGCCCCTCCTGACGGGTCTGCGAACCAGCGGGTTCGCCTCGAACAATAACCCCCCGGGGGGATAGCTGCGAACGGGGCTGCTCGGATGTGGGGCACGCCACGAGGCAGGGCTGCGTGACCGGGTGAGCCCTACGGGGTATGTGGCAGGCATGACGACGACGACACTGACCGCGGGCGCCGAGGCCGCGGGGCGGGCGCTCGCGGGTGCCCTCGGCGTGGTGGCCGCCGTCACGAGAGGCAAGCCGCTGCACGCCGCGGGCCGGACCTACCGGGCCACCCTGCGGATCGACGCGCCCACGACGGGCCCTGGGGTGCGCCTCCTCTCCGAGCGCGGCCAGCACCCGTGCCTCGTGCGGCTCTCACGGGCCATGAGCCTGCCCGACGGCTGGTGGGACATCGGCGGGTTCGCGCTGCGCGTCGACCGAGCCGGCCCCGGCTGCGGGCCCGCGGACCTGCTGTTCGCCAGCACGGGCACCGGACGGGTCGGCCGTCACCTGCTGCGCCTGTCGCGACAGCCGATCAGTGAGCCGATGACGACCCTGCTCCCGGTTCACGCGGGCGCTTCGTCGCTGCTCCTGCTGATCCAGCCGATCGGCGACGACCGGATGGGCCCGCCGCGGCAGTTCGAGCTCAGCGTCGGACTCGACGGGGGCTCGTGGTCCCCGGTCGGCATCGTCGAGCTCGGTGACGAGGTTCCCGGGGCGTCCCCGCGCTTCGACCCCCTCGTCCGCAGGCTGGAGGGCACGGCTCCGCCCACCTGGGTCACCGCGCTGCGCGAGCCCGCCTACCGCCTCGCGCGCCGGCTGGGGCGCCGCTCCCGCTGAGCCGGGCTGCGTGAGCCGGCCCAGCGGCATACGCCGACGACGTGGTCCGTATGCCGCTGGGCTCGCTCCGCGCGCAGCCGACCGTCCCGGATGGGCTGAGCGGGGAATGGACCGGCGTCGCGTAGCGTTGGCCTCCTCGACCATACCCCTGGGGGTATCCACGCCATCGACCCGAAGGACCTGACGCATGCCGAACGCCACCATCACCGAGCTCGCCGCCGCCCACGCCGACGGCGCCCCGGTGGTCGACGTCCGAGAGCCCATGGAGTACGTCGGCGGCCACGTGCCCGGCGCCGTCCTCATGCCCATGGGACAGCTGCCCTCGCGAGTGCACGAGCTCGACCGGAACCGGACCACCTACGTCATCTGCGCCACGGGGAACCGGAGCCAGGCGATGGCCGACTTCCTGCGGCGGGCGGGTGTGGACGCCCGCTCCGTCGACGGTGGGACGTCTGCGTGGGCCCAGTCGGGTCGACCCGTCGTCACGGGCCCGCGTCCCGCCTGAGGCCTCGCCGCACGTCCGACAGCCGGCCATGGCCCGGGGGCCCGTCCTCGGGCCTATCCTCGAACCATGGCCGGCTGCTGTGACGCCAGGGGTTGCGACCGGGTCTTCGGGCCGCGCTTTGCCCATCATGTCGCGAAGCGCTACCGGAAGCGCGGCCTCGATCGGCCGTCGCGACGGGTGGTCGACTGGCTCGTCGCCCAAGGGATGGCCGGAGCCAGCATCCTCGAGATCGGGGGCGGCGTCGGCGAGATCCAGCTCGAGCTGCTTCGCCGAGGCGCGGCCCGGACCACCAACCTCGAGCTGAGCCCCGCCTACGACGTGGAGGCGCAGGCCCTGGCAGCCGAGGCCGGAGCCACCGGCCGGATGGTGCGTCGGCTGGGCGACATCGCGGTGGACGGTTCGGTTGCCGAGCCGCACGACTTCGTGGTCCTGCACAGAGTCGTCTGCTGCTACCCCGACGTCGAACGGCTCGTCGCCGCTGCGGCCGACCACGCGCGACGGGGTGTGATCCTCACCCACCCGCCCCGCAACGTCGCGTCGCGGGTCGGTCTGGCTCTCGGCAATGTCGGCGCGCGGCTGACCGGCCGGGAGTACCGGGCCTACGCCCACCCGCCCCGGATCATCGAGGCGGTCCTGCGCCTCCACGGCCTGGAGCCGGTTCGAGTGCACCGGGGCCCGGTCTGGCAGGTCCTCGCCGCGACCCGGACGGTGGACCGCGCCGCGACCAGCCCGGCTGGCCGGCCCCCGTCGTGACGACGACGGCGTTCGACATCCCCGACCCCACTCTCCGACCCGCCGACCAGGTGGCCCAGGCGCTCGGGGTCGATCCCGAGGTGGGGCTCACGGACGCCACCGCCGACGAGCGCCTCGCGGACGAAGGGCCGAACGAGCTCCGCGGCCGTCCCCCGGTTCCCTTGTGGCGCAAGGTGCTGCGCCAGCTCCAGGACCCGCTCGTCTACCTCCTCCTCGTCGCCATCGTCATCTCGCTCGTCGCCTGGGCGGGGGAGGGGGGCGAGTCCTGGCCCGTCGACGCGATCGTCATCGCGCTCATCGTCGTCGCCAACGCGGTGCTGGGCCTCGTCCAGGAGGCCAAGGCCGCCAGTGCCGTCGCGGCGCTCGCCTCGATGACAGCGGCGAGCTCCAGCGTGCTCAGAGGCGGTCGCCTGCGGACCGTGCGCTCGACCGCGCTCGTGCGCGGCGATGTCCTCAACCTCTCCGAAGGCGACTCCGTCGGCGCCGACGCCCGGCTCCTGTCCGCGACCGGCCTGCGGCTGCAGGAGGCGTCGCTCACGGGTGAGTCCGGCACGACCCCGAAGTCGGCCGACCCGCTCGGGGGCCCTACCGCCCTCGGCGACCGGCGGAACATGGTCTACCGCGGCACCGCCGTCGTCCAGGGCGTCGGACGGGCGGTCGTGACGAGCACCGGCATGGACACCGAGATGGGACGGATCGCCGAGCTGCTCGACCGGACCGACCAGGAGCCCTCGCCGCTCCGGCGGGAGATCGGCTCCGTGTCCAAGACGCTCGGGCTGCTCGTCATCGGCATCGCGGTCGTCGTCATGGCCGCGATCGCGCTGCTCAACGGCGTCCACGACCTGACCGACGCCGCCACCATCCTCCTCATGGGCGTCTCGCTCGCCGTGGCAGCCGTGCCGGAGGGGTTGCCGGCGATCCTGTCCCTCGTCCTCGCCCTCGGTGTCCGGGTCATGGCCCGGCGCAACGCCGTGATGAAGGACCTCCACTCGGTCGAGACCCTGGGGTCCGCCTCCGTCATCTGCTCGGACAAGACCGGCACGCTGACGCGCAACGAGATGACCCTGAGCCGCATCATCACCCCGAGCGGCCGGGTCGAGCTGTCCGGCACCGGCTACCGCCCCGAGGGGGAGGCCCGCTACCGGCCCACCGACGGCTCCGAGGCCGACCTCGTCCGCGAGGCCCGCAACGTCGTCGTCGCCGGCGCGCTCGCCAACAACGCCCAGCTCCTCGAGGAAGCCGGCGAGTGGACGATCCAGGGGGACCCGACCGAGGCCGCCTTCCTCGTGGCGCTGCGCAAGCTCGAGGACGCCGAGCGCGTGGCCGCCTGCTACGAACGGGCCGCCGAGGTGCCCTTCACGTCCCAACGCAAGATGATGTCGATCCTCGGCCACCACCTCGATGAGGACGAGCACCGGCTCTTCGTCAAGGGAGCCCCGGACGTCCTCCTCGGGCACTGCGACACCGTCCGCTGCGGCGACGCGGTGGTGTCCCTGGACGAGGCGCAGCGGGCCGGCTTCCTCCGCGCGGTCGACGACCTGTCGGTGGGGGCCTACCGGACCCTCGGCGTCGCCTACCGCGACGTCGACGTCGCCGGGATCCCCACCCTCGCCGGGACCGACCGACCGCTGCTCGACGAGTCCGCCGAGACCGGGCTGGTGCTGCTTGGAGTCGTCGGGATCATCGACCCGCCCCGCGACGAGGCGCGTCAGGCGGTCGCCGAGGCGCACCGCGCCGGCATCCGGACGGTGATGATCACCGGCGACCACCCGGGCACGGCCGCCCGCATCGCCGCCGATCTCGGCATCTCGCAGCCCGGACAGCGGGTGCTCACCGGCGCCGACCTCGACGCGCTCGGGGACGAGGACCTTCGCCGAGCCGTCCTCGACACCGCGGTCTACGCCCGGGTCGCCCCGGAGCACAAGCTGCGCATCATCGACGGCCTCCAGAGCCACGGCCTCGTCGTCGCGATGACCGGCGACGGGGTCAACGACGCGCCGGCCCTCAAGTCGGCCGACATCGGCATCGCCATGGGCATCACGGGGACCGAGGTCACCAAGGAGTCCTCGCGGATGATCCTCGGGGACGACAACTACGCCACCATCGTCGACGCCGTGCGGCAGGGCCGCGTCATCTTCGACAACATCAAGAAGTTCCTGCGCTACCTGCTCTCCTCCAACCTCGGTGAGGTCGCCACCGTCTTCTTCGGGGTCGTCCTCGCCGGACTCATCGGCCTCTCGGAAGCGGACGAGTCCGGGGCGATCGTGCTGCCGCTCCTCGCGACGCAGATCCTCTGGATCAACCTCGTCACCGACTCCGGGCCGGCCCTCGCCATGGGGGTCGACCCCGAGGTCGACGACGTGATGGCCCGCCCGCCTCGGCGGCAGTCCGACCGCATCCTCGACGGGAGGATGTGGCGCAGGATCGGGTTCATCGGTGCGGTCATGGCTGCCGTGACGCTCCTGACCATCGACGCAGTGCTCCCCGGCGGGCTCCTCCACGGCTCCGGATCCCTCGCGGCCGCACGCACCGCGGGTTTCACCACCCTGGTCCTCGCTCAGCTGTTCAACGCCCTCAACTCCCGGTCCGACGAGAGCAGCGCCTTCCGCCACCTGTCGAACAACCGCTGGCTCTGGGGCGCCATCGCTCTCGCCGTCGCCCTCCAGGGTGCCGTGGTCTCCGTGCCCTTCCTCCAGGCCGCGTTCGGGACCGAGACCCTGAGTTGGGGGCAGTGGGCCCTCTGTCTCGGGCTGGCCTCGGTCGTGCTGTGGCTCGAGGAGCTCTCCAAGCTGGTGCGCCGTCGGCGTCACAGCCGCGCCCGCTCCGAGCCCCGCGAGCGCCCCTGACCTCGGGAGTCCCCGGCCGAGAAGGCGCCTCGCCTCAGTGACCCAGCTCGTCGACCGCGTCCCAGAACTGTTCGCGCAGCCGGTAGCGGATCTCGTCGGGGATGTCGTACACGTCGAGCCGGGCCGACAGGTCGGTCAGCAGAGTCCGGTCGAGATCGCTGGGGATGAAAGGTCGCTCGCTCATCACCCGGCGGTGGTCCTCCTTCGTCGCCGCGGCACGCCAGGCGGTCACGACTCCGCGACAGACGTCGTCGATCATCTCGATCATCGCGGGGGAGAGCGTGTGGGCCCGGAGCACCGGGTGGTCGCTGCTGCTCGACCAGGCCACCTTGCTCCCACCGCCAACGGCGCCTGCTCCCACCGAGCCGCTGGTGCCTGCCGTGTGCTGCGGCCTGCTGTGCGCGAGGATCGCCGGCGTCGGGCGCTCGGGCTCGCCCCCGGGGGAGAGAGCGGGCTCGTCAGCGTCTTCCGCACTGGGCCGGGGGACCGAGCGCGGTCCCGGGAGCGGTACGACGACACCGGCCGCCTCGGGGGACAGCGTCCCCTGCGTCTCCGGCTGGTGCTGGCGCGGGCGGATCGTGTCGTCAATCGTGGCGGGCTGGACCAGCTCGAGGCCGTCGGACTCGCGGACGAGGTGGTTCGACACCGCGTGCGGCCGGCCGGACTGGTCCGGCACGGCGAGGATGACGACCTGGGCGCCGTGGCTCTGCGCCTCCTCCACCGCCTCGGACAGGTCATCGTCGCCGGAGACCAGGTACATGATGTCGACGACGTGGTTGCGCCCGTGCGCGGCCAGGTCGAGGCCGATGCGCAGGTCGACACCCTTCTGCTCGCCGTGTGGCGACGTCCGCCCCAGCCGCAGCTTGACCCGCGGCAGCATGCCGATGGACTCCTGCGTCGCGTCCGGGGCGCCACCCGGGCGGTTGCCGGAGTCGTACCAGTTGAGCCGGAGCAGGGGGAGCCCGCTCAGGGACTCCGCCTGATCGACGAGCCCCGTGACCAGGTCGGGGTAGGAGATGACGACGCTGCCCCGCAGGCTGGTCCCCGTCACGCGGGTCGCCGCGGCCGCGAGGAGGTAGCCGGCGTCGACGTAGAGGGCGCAGTGGGACCGCATACCTCAGCCTCCCATGAAAGCCGGGACCCTGACGGACGTCGCCCGGACGTCGGCCGTGCCTGTGCGGGCTCGGGCAGGCTCGTGCCGGAAGCGGGCACGGCGGCGTGAAGCGGGACCGGCCTGGGTAGGGGTGACCCGTCTCACCCGTTCCGATCCGTATGTCACACAGTTCGGTTCATAGACTGAAGGTGGGAGCGCAGAGCCGTCACCCCGCTGAAGGAGCGTCCACATGAACGCCGGAGCCAGCCACGCCCTCATCGGCCGCGTCCGCCTCGAGGACGGCGCCACGACCGACGACCTGGGGTTCATCGAGCGGGCTCTCGCCCAGCTCTTCGCCCAGCTGTCCCGGTTCGACCCGCAGATGGTCGACATCGGGCTGCGGTTCAAGGACCGGGGGCAGCCTGGCATGCGCACCTCGCTGGAGCTGCACGTGCAAGGACTTCCGGCCATGGTCGGTGTCTCGGACCTGACCGACCCCAAGGACGCGCTCAACGATGCCGAGGCCAAGGTGCTGTCGCAGCTGCGCTCCAACGTGACGCGGCGCGCGGACCACCACCCGCGCCGCTCCACCGTCTAGGCCAGCCCGCGTCCAGCCCAGCCCAGCCCTCCAGCGGGCCGCTCCGGAATCACCTGAGGGTTCGGGCCAGGCTGTCCACGAGCAGCTCGACCTCCCCCTCCTCGATGACCAGCGGCGGCGCCAGGCGCAGCGTCGAGCCGTGCGTGTCCTTGGCGAGCACGCCCTCGACGAGGAGTCGTTCGCAGATCTCCCGGCCCGACGCCAGAGCGGGGTCGACGTCGATGCCGGCCCACAGCCCACGGACGCGGACCCGCTCCACTCCTCGACCGACGAGCGACTCGAGCCCGTCCTGCAGCACCTTGCCCAGTCGCGCTGCCCGCTCCTGGTACTCGCCGGTGGCGAGGAGCGAGACGACGGCACGGCCGATCGCTGCCGCCAAGGGGTTCCCGCCGAACGTCGACCCGTGGCTGCCCGGCGTGATGACACCGAGGACGTCCGCGTCAGCCACGACTGCCGACACCGGCACGATGCCCCCGCCCAGTGCCTTGCCGAGAATGTAGATGTCGGGGACGACGTCCTCGAGGTCGCAGGCGAACGTCGTGCCCGTCCGCCCCAGACCCGACTGGATCTCGTCGGCCACCATGAGGATCCCGCGACGCGTGGTCAGCTCGCGGACCTGGCGGAGGAAGCCGGCTGGTGGGATGACCACGCCGCCCTCGCCCTGGATCGGCTCGAGGAGGACCGCGACGGTGTCGTCGGTGATCGCAGCCTCGATCGCGGCGATGTCGCCATAGGGCACGAGGTCGAACCCAGGGGTGTACGGACCGTAGTGGTCGTGCGCGAGGGGGTCGTCCGAGAAGCTGACGATCGTGGTCGTGCGTCCGTGGAAGTTGCCGCCCATCACGATGATGCGGGCCTGGCCGTCCGGCACTCCCTTGACGAGGTAGCCCCAGCGTCGCGCCGTCTTGATCGCCGTCTCGACCGCCTCGGCGCCGGTGTTCATCGGCAGGACGAGCTCCTTGCCCGCGAGCTCGGCGAGGTCACGGCAGAACGGCGCCAGCTGGTCGCTGTGGAAGGCGCGACTCGTCAGCGTCAGCCGGCCGAGCTGCTGCTGGGCGGCCGCCACGAGAGCTGGGTGCAGATGGCCGAAGTTGAGCGCGGAGTAGCCGGCGAGGGCGTCGAGATAACGCCGCCCCGCCACATCCACGACCCACGCTCCGTGGGCGCTCGCGATGACGACGGGCAGGGGGTTGTAGTTGCGGGCCACCCACTGCTCGGCCAGGGACAGGTGCTCCTCGTGGGAGCTGACATCGACGGTCTGCATGGGCCCAGCGTTCCCCGCAGACGCGGCGGCCACAAGGGTTTCCGAGGGCCCTCATCGTGAGCCGGGTCTCAGTTCCCTGAGGTGGTCCGGCGGCGGCGTCGGCATACACTGGCGTCGGCGGGTGGCCGAGGCCAGGACTACCCAGTCCGGGTGTGTCGGTCCGTCGGCGACCGCAGCCGGAGGTTCGTCGTGAGCACTTCCAGGAACACCGTCCGCAAGGTAGTCATCCTCGGGGCCGCCGGCCGCGACTTTCACAACTTCAACGTGGTCTTCCGGGACGACCCCGCCTACGAGGTCGTCGCCTTCACCGCCACGCAGATTCCCGACATCGACGGACGCACCTACCCGCCGGAGCTCGCCGGCGGCCTCTACCCATCGGGGATCCCGATCGTCGAGGAGGCCGAGCTCGAGGGCCTCCTCCGCCGCGAGAGCCCCGACGTCGCGGTGTTCGCCTATTCCGACGTCCCGCACGAGCAGGTCATGCACATCGGCTCGCGCTGCATCGCTGCGGGGGCGGACTTCTGGCTCCAGAGTGCGCGGAGCACGATGCTGCGCAGTCGTCGGCCGGTCATCGCCGTGACCGCGGTGCGTACGGGCGTCGGCAAGAGCCAGACGACCCGGTACCTCTCGCGGATCCTGCGCGACCTCGACCAGAAGGTCGTCGCCATCCGTCACCCGATGCCGTACGGCAACCTTGCGGCCCAGGCCTGCCAGCGGTTCGAGACCTACGCGGACCTCGACCGTCACGAGACGACGATCGAGGAGCGCGAGGAGTACGAGCCGCACATCGACAACGGGTTCGTCGTGTACGCCGGGGTGGACTACGAGCAGATCATCCGGCAGGCCGAGGAGGAGGCCGACGTCATCCTCTGGGACGGGGGCAACAACGACCTGCCCTTCTACGCCCCCGATCTCCACATCGTCCTCGTCGACCCGCTCCGACCCGGGAACGAGGAGACCTACCACCCCGGTGAGGCGAACCTGCTCATGGCGGACGTCGTCATCGTCAACAAGTGCGACAGCGCCCAGGCGTCGGACATCGAGGCCGTCGAGCAGACGTCGCGACGGCTCAACCCGCGCGCCCGGATCATCCGCGCCGACAGCCCGGTCACGGTCGAGGACGTCAGCGCCGTCGCGGGCAAGCGGGTCATCTGCATCGAGGACGGGCCGACCCTGACCCACGGCTCGATGACGTACGGGGCCGCCGTCGTGGGCGCCCGAGCGGTCGGTGCGGCCGAGATCATCGACCCCAGTCCGTACGCCGTCGGGTCCCTCGCCTACACCTATGCCAAGTACTCGAACGCGGTCGGGATCCTGCCGGCCATGGGCTACGGGCCAGCGCAGATCCGCGACCTCGAGGCGACGATCGAAGCGACGATCGCGGCCACCGACGCCGATGCCGTGGTGTCCGGGACGCCCATCGACCTCAGCCGGCTGCTCAGCGTCAGCAAGCCGCTCGTCCGAGCCCGCTACGAGCTGCGCGAGCAGGTCCCGGGAGGGCTCGAGGCCGCCGTCCGCGACACGCTCGACCGACTGGTGACTGCTCGGTCACAGACTGCTGCCGCCGCCCACTGACCTCTCGGTCCACCGGGTTCGCTCGTCTGTCCGCTCAGGCTGACTGGAAGGCCCGGACCTCCACCGGGTTGGCGCAGGCGGTCGACGCCTCGCATGCGAGGGCGACCCAAGAAGTCGCCGAGCACCTCGGTGGACCCGGGGGGGTCCGCCGGCGCCGCTGGGGCCCGCGGCCGGTGGAGGTCGGCCACGGACCCGCCTCGGTGCATCCTCCGCCGTCGTGGCGCAGCACGTTCGGCTCCCGCTGCGATCGTCGACGCTGCCAGAGCGGCGCGGACATGCAGGGGTGGGGTACATCCCATGGTCCTCTCTTGATCCAATCGCGCGAAATGGGACATGCCCTAGTCTTTTGGCGGGGAGGTTGTGATGGATCACAGTGCGGACGGGTTGGTGCCATGGCAGCGCGCCCCGTTGCTCCTGGGTGCCGAGCCGCTCAGCGAGGTCGTGGAGCGCGACCGTGCGGAACTGGTCGCGGAGATGGTCCGTCGGCTCGGCACCGAGCTGCCGAGCTACGCGCGCGTCACCAGCGACGAGCCGACCGGCCCGATGCTGACCATGTCCCACCGCTTCGTCGACTACTACGTCGAGTCGTTCCGTCGCCGCGAGCTCCCCGACGCGGCCATGCTCGCGCCGGTCCGCCAGACGGCCGAGCGCCGCGCGACGTCCGGCATCCCGATGGAAGAGGTCATGTCCGCCTTTCACATCGGCTTCGCCGTGGTGACCGAGCACCTGGCCCGCCTGGCGGGTCCGGGCGATGCGTCGACCGTGATCGCCGTCCAGGCCCTGGGCTTCGACCTGGTCCGGCTCGTGGCTGTCGCGGTGGCGACCGGCTACACGACCGAGCGCCAGTCGGTCCTCGGTGAGGAGCTGGCGACGAGGCAGACCCTGGTCGCGGACCTGCTCGCGGGCACGGCGAGCGACGAGTCCGCGTTGCGCGCCGGGGTGCGACTTCCCCCCGCCTACATCGTCGTCGCCTTCAGTCTCGGGGAGAACGGGGTCCTCGATGACGACGAGGCGCAGCGGCGGGCCATCCGCCGGATCCGGATCGAGGCGACCCGAATCGTCGAGGAGCCAGTGCTCTGGGCGTCCCCACGCTCCGGTTGGCTCGCCTTCGTCCCCTATCCCGCAGGGTCCGACTGGTTCTCCATGGACGACCGGGTCTGGTTGGCCCTCACCCACCGTCAGGTGCAGGCCGTCGTCGACCTACCCATCTACACCGGGTGGGCGGCAGCCGCACCTGCCGGGGTCCCCGAGGCGGCCCGCCTCGCCAGGGACGTCTGTGACGTCGTCCTTGCGACCCACCGCCCGCCCGGCATCTACGATCTCGACGACGTGCTCATCGACTACCAGCTGATGCGGCCGAGCGCCGCCCGCGACCGGCTCAAGGAGATGATGACGCCCCTCACCGATCGCCCGGACCTGCTGCTGACCCTGCGGACCTACCTCGACACGGGTCGAGATCGGCGCCGCACCGCGCAGCTGCTCCACCTGCACCCGAACAGCGTCGACAACCGTCTCCGCCGCTGCGCCGACCTGACCGGCCTCGACGCGACGCAGTCCGAGGAGGCGATGGTGATCCGGGCTGCCCTGCTCGCGTCGGCGACCCAGGCGGCGGTGGCCCCGCCCTTCTGACTCCTCAGTGGTCCGCGGGTGAGGGCATCCCCTGGGTGGGGACCTCCTCGGGGGCCAGCATCTCGTCGGGCACCCCGTTCAGGGCCCGGGCCAAGCCGAGGGCCAGGCCGGCCACCTCCTGGTCACCGAGACCGAGACGAACGGCGACCGCAGCGGCGTTCGGGGGCCGGTCGGCGGGGTTCTTCTGGAGACAGTCGTTGATCACCTGCGCGAGGTCGTCCGGGACGTCCTCCGGCAGCGGCGGGGGAGGCTCGTTGACATGGCTGAGCGCGGTGGCGATGGGGGTGCCGCGGTCGAAGGGGCGCGACCCGGAGAGCATCTCGTGGCCCACGACGCCGAGCGCGTACAGGTCGCTCGAGCCGGTGGCGGGCTGGCCCATGGCCTGCTCAGGGCTGATGTAGTTGGGAGTGCCGAGCATCTCGCCGTGCTGGGTGTGGCCGGAGGCGTCGAGGGCCCTGGCGATCCCGAAGTCGGTGAGCTTCACGACGCCGTCGGGCCGGATCAGGATGTTGGCCGGCTTGACGTCGCGGTGGATGACCCGGGCCTCGTGGGCCACGGCGAGCGCGAGCGCCGCCTGACCCATGATCGAGCGGGCCTCTGCGGCGGGGAGGGGAGCGCGCTCGCGGAGGATGAGCGACAGGGGCTCCCCGGCGACGAGCTCCATGACGAGGAAGGCGAGGCCGTCGTCCTCCCCGTAGTCGAAGACCGTGGCGATGTTGTTGTGGTTCAGGCCGGCCGAGTGGACCGCCTCGTCGCGGAACCGGAGGGCGAAGAGCTTCTCGTGCTTGGAGTCGGGGCGCATGATCTTGATCGCGACCGGGCGCTTGAGCACGTCGTCACTGCCGGCCCAGACGTCGGCCATGCCGCCGGACGCGATGCGTTGTTCGAGGCGGTATCGGTCGCCGAGGACGAATCCCTCTTGGAGACGGTTCATGGCACGGGCACCCATGGCCTTTCGGACGGAAGGTGCGCGTCTTGTGACATCTCAGGGGCCTTCGTCAACGGGAATGATACGCGGGTGCTGGGGCGGGTGGGTCACTTCGACGCCGTGTGGTATTGGCGTCCTGCGCCACCCATCTTCTACCCAGAACGGCTTTTGTCACCCTATCCCCGGGGCGGGCCTCTGTGGGTTCGGGCGGCGCCTCAGGACGGCGACCCCTCGGGAGCGTCGTCGTCGTCGAAGGCCGAGTACCTGTCCTCGGGCACGGTCGGCGCCGGCGCAGCGTCCTTCTGCTCGACGAGCTTGGTGATGCCCTTGTCGACCTGCTCGCGGACCTTGGTCACGGTGTCCGCATGCTTGCCACCGGTGCGCGCGTCGACGGTCCGGGCCGCCTTGTCGAGGACGTCGTCGACCTTGTCACGGTTCTCCGCCGCGTAGCCTGCGGCGAGACCCGCTGCCGCCTTGACGACCTCGACCAGGGCGTTGCCGAACTCCTTGGCCTTGGCCTGCAGGTCGACCTCGTCGGCCTTCTGCTTCATCTGCTCGCTGAACGTCACCGTGGTCTCCTTACCCCTGTGGTGAGCCTGTGATCAGTCCAACGGCGGCGGGCCGCTCCGCGTTCCCGCAGCCTCAGCGGAAGGCGGCCTCACCGGTCAGGGCCTGGCCGATGACTAGCTGGTGGACCTCGGAGGTGCCCTCGTAGGTGAGGACCGACTCGAGGTTGTTCGCGTGGCGCATGACCGGGTACTCGAGCGTGATGCCGGCGGCCCCGAGGATGGTGCGGCACTCGCGGGCGATGGCGATGGACTCGCGGACGTTGTTCAGCTTGCCGAGGCTGACCTGGTTGGACTGGAGCAGGCCCTCGTCCTTGAGCCGGCCCAGGTGCAGGGCGAGGAGCATCCCCTTGCCCAGCTCGAGCGCCATGTCGGCGAGCTTGGCCTGGGTCAGCTGGAAGGCGGCCAGGGGGCGGTCGAAGATCTGCCGCTCAAGGGCGTAGGTGATCGCCGTCTCGAGGCTGTCCCGGGCGGCGCCCAGCGAGCCGAAGATGATGCCGTAGCGCGCCTCGTTGAGGCAGGAGAGGGGGCCGGAGAGGCCGGCGGCCTCAGGCAGGATCGCCGACGCGGGGAGCCGCACCTCGTCGAGGACGAGCTCGCTCGTGACCGACGCGCGGAGGGACAGCTTCTTCTTGATCTCAGGGGCGGAGAAGCCGGGCGTGTCGGTCGGGACGACGAAGCCGCGGATCCGGTCGTCGGTCTGGGCCCAGACGACTGCGACGTCGGCGACGGAGCCGTTGGTGATCCACATCTTGTTGCCGGTGAGGATCCAGTCGTCGCCGTCGCGCCGGGCGCGGGTGCGCATGCCACCGGGGTTGGAGCCGAAGTCCGGCTCGGTCAGGCCGAAGCAGCCGATCGCCTCGCCGGCGGCCAACCGCGGGAGCCACTCCTGCTTCTGCTCCTCGGAGCCGTGCTTCCAGATCGCGAACATGGCGAGCGAGCCCTGCACCGACACGAGGGACCGGATGCCGGAGTCGCCGGCCTCGAGCTCCATGCAGGCCAGCCCGTAGGCGGTGGCGCTCGTGCCCGCACAGCCGTAGCCCTCGAGGTGCATGCCGAGGACGCCGAGCTCGCCGAGCTCCTGGGCCAGCTCGCGGACGGGCAGGGAGCCGGTCTCGTACCACTGGCCCACGTCGGGCTTGATCTTCGTGTCGACGAAGTGCCGGACGGCGTCGCGGATGGCGCGGTCCTCCTCCCCGATGAGGTGGTCGGTGTCGAACAGCCGAAGTGGGGCGAGGGGTGTCGTGGGTGCCATGGGCTTCTCTCCGTCTCGGGTGGTGGCCGCGGGCGAGCCAGCAAACCTAACAGTGTTCGGATGTTAACCTAACACTGTTAGTTTCGACAAGGGAGGGCGCATGCCGAGGCCGAGGACGCCGCTGCTCAGCCGGGACCGCATCCGCGACGCCGCGCTCGACCTCATCGACCGCGACGGCCTCCCCGCCCTGTCCATGCGGAGGCTCGCCCAGACGCTGGGGGTGCAGGCCGCCTCGCTCTACACCCACGTCGCGACGAAGGATGACGTCCTCGACGCCGTCGCCAACCGGCTCATCGCGCAGGTCGACACGAGCGGCTTCGCCACCGGCTGGCGCGATGGCCTGCTGACCTGGGCCCGTTCGTACCACGCCGCCCTCGCCGCCCACCCCAACGCCGTCCCCCTCATCGCGACCGGCACCCAGCGCCGGGACGAGTTCCTCGGGATGGCCAACGCCGTCCACGGCGGGCTCGTCCGCGCCGGGTGGCCGGCGCGGCGGGCGACCGAGATCTCAGGAGCGGTCAAGTACCTGGTCATCGGCGCCGCGTCGACGCCCTTCGCGTCCGGGTTCGCCGACGACGTCCAGGTCTACCTCGACCGCTACCCCCACCTCACCCAGGCCCACCGCCTGCGCGCCGACGCCGCCCGGATCGACCGCGACAGCTTCGAGCTGGGCCTCCAGGCACTCGTCCGCGGGCTCGAGCCGGGCCCGAGCGCTCGTGCCGAGACGCCCTGAGACCCCGCCCACGACAAAAGGTGCCGTATGCCGCTGAGCCGGCTCAGTGTGATGTGAAGGGACATCCCGGACAGGTGTGTGAAGGCACCTTGGTGACACGTGGGCTGGGTTGGCTGATCGCGGGCCTGGAAGTGGTCGATGGAGCCGCCGTTGTCCTCGATGGCGTGGTGCCGGATGCCGCTGGGCTCGCTCCCGTCGGCCGGCCGCGGCTACGTTGTGGCCGTGGACACCGACGCCGTGCTGACCCTGCTGCAGGACGTTGCCGAGGAGGTCATCACGCCGCGCTTCCGGGCGCTGGCCAGCGGTGACGTCCACGAGAAGAACCCCGGCGACCTCGTCACCGTGGCGGACCACGAGGCCGAGGTCCTCATCACCCGGGCTCTCAACGCCGCCTACCCGGACGCCGTCGTCCTCGGCGAAGAGGCCCACGCCGCAGAGGGACTGCTCCTCGAGGCCTATGCCGGCGCCGACCACGCCTTCACGGTCGACCCCGTCGACGGGACGAAGAACTTCGTCCACGGCTCACCGGACCACGCCGTCATGGTCAGCGAGGTCCGGGACGGGGAAGGGGTGCGCGCCTGGATCTGGCAGCCGCAGCACGGCCTCGCCTACGTCGCCGAGCGCGGGGCGGGCGCCTACCGGAACGGAGAGCGGCTGCGCCGGGCCGTCCCCGACGGGGACGCCCTGGCTGGGCGGACGTCGCGGCGCGCCTGGATCGGCAAGGCATTCGGCGGGCTGGCCCCGTTGACGCTGACGTGGGTCTCGTGCGGCATCGACTACCCCAAGCTCGTCGAAGGCGAGACCGACTACCTCCTCTACGGCTCCACCCGCCCCTGGGACCACGTGCCGGGCGCGCTCCTCGTGCGCGAGGCGGGCGGCGCCGTCGGCCGCACGGACGGCAAGCCCTACGTCGCCCGCGACATCGCGGCCCCCGGCCTGGTCGCCGCCGCGAGCCCAGCGGCATACGACATCGTCTGGCGGGCCGTGGCCGGCGGGTGAGGGGTCCGGCGGCACACAGCTCGTCTGAAGAGCGCCTCCGGGAGGTGCACGCGCGGCCGGTCAGACACCCAAAGCCGGCGCCCAACCCATCGTCCACGCGTCGCAGTGCGTCGCTGGGAAAACTTCTGATGTCAGGGGGGCCGACCGTCCTGTATGCCGCTGAGCTGGGTTGCGCTCGAAAGCCACCCGAGCGGTGGGTCAGTCGCGGCCGGCGGAGAGGACGTCGGCGAGGTCGTAGCCGACCGGCTCCTCGAGCTGCGCGAAGGTGCACGACTCGGGCGTGCGGTCGGGGCGCCAGCGGACGAACTGGGCCGTGTGGCGGAAGCGGGTGCCCTCCATGTGGTCGTAGCGGACCTCGACGACCCGCTCCGGGCGGAGCGGCGTGAAGGACAGGTCCTTCTGGTTGTTCCACCGGGAGTACTCGGACGAGCGCGGCGTGCGGACACCCTCCTCGGGTTTGGCCCAGTTCCACGGGTGCTCGTCCCACTCGGCGACGAGTGGCTGGAGCTCCTCGTAGAGCTCGCGCCGCCGCGCCATCGGCAGGGCGCCGATGACACCGACGCTGGCGAGGTTGCCCTCGCCGTCGTAGAGACCGAGCAGGAGAGAGCCGATCGCCGTCGGGTCCGTCTTGTGGGTGCGGTAGCCGGCGACGACGCAGTCCGCGGTGCGCTCGTGCTTGACCTTGAACATCAGCCGCTTCTCCGGCTCGTAGCGGACGTCGACCGGCTTGGCGATGACGCCGTCCAGGCCGGCTCCCTCGAACTGGTCGAACCAGTCCCGCGCGACGGACTGGTCCGCGGTCATGGCCGTGAGGTGGACCGGGGCCTCGGCCCCGGCGAGCGCCCCCTCGAGAGCCGCCCGGCGCTCGCTGAACGGCCGGCCCCGGTAGTCCTCGTCGCCGAGCGCGAGCAGGTCGAAGGCGACGAAGCTGGCCGGCGTCTCCGCAGCCAGCTTGCGCACCCGCGACGCCGCGGGGTGGATCCGCTGCTGGAGCAGCTCGAAGTCGAGCCGGTTGCCCTCAGTCGGGTCGATGAGGATGATCTCGCCGTCGATGACGGCGCGCTCGGGGAAGCTGGCCTTGACCGCCTCGACGATCTCGGGGAAGTAGCGCGTCATCGGCTTCTCGTTGCGGCTGCCGATCTCGACCTCGTCGCCGGAGCGGAAGATGATCGACCGGAAGCCGTCCCACTTCGGCTCGTAGACGACGGTCCCCTTGACCGCCCCGAAGTCCTTGACCGCCTTGGCGAGCATCGGCGCAACGGGCGGGGGGACGGGTCCCCAGAGCGCCCGCAGGTCGGCATCCCGCTCGGCCTTGGGTGCCATGTACTCGGCGTCGGCCTTGTCCTGGCGCCGCTTGCTCGGCTGCACGCGCGGCGGCTCACCCGGCATCTTCGGGTAGTCGGGCGGGAAGTTCAGCTCACCGAGACCACGCTCGACGTCCCGGTCCCACAGGGCGATGGCCCTGGCGACGTCGCCGACGGCCTCGTCGATGCCGGCCCAGGCGTCGCCGCGGGCGTCGATGAGGGCGGGGACGGTCCGGACCGTCAGGGCCCTCGGGTCGGTGTCGGGCAGCTCCTCCCACGTGACCGGCGTGGACACGGGCGCGCCCGGCAGCGGTCGGGGCGAGTAGGACGAGGCGATGGTCCGGTCGCGGCAGGCCTGGTTGAAGTCGACGAAGACGCGCTCGCCCCGCTCCTCCTCCACCAGGAGGTCGTCACGAGGTCGGGGAGGCGGCGCTCGAGCTCGCGGGCGATGCCGATGACACCGTGCCGGACGTCGAGGAACTCGTGCGTCGGCGCGATGCGCGCGTAGACGTGGACGCCGCGGTTGCCGGAGGTCTTGGCCCACGCGGTCAGCCCGATCTCCGCCATGACCTCGCGCAGCGCGACCGCCGCCTCGACGGCATCACGGAAACCGCGTCCCGGCTGGGGGTCGAGGTCGATCCGCAGCTCGTCGGGGTTGTCGACGTTGCCGGTCCGGACGGGCCACGGGTGGAAGGTGATCGCGTTCATCTGCACGGCCCACATCGCGCTCGCCACCTCGTCGATGACGAGCTGGAGGTGCTTGCGCCCGCTCGGGTAGGTGCACATCACGGTGCGGGTGAAGTCGGGCACCCCCTTGGGTGGGTTCTTGCTGAAGAACTCCTCCCCCTCGATGCCCTCCGGGAACCGCTGGAGCGTGACGGGTCGGTCGCCGAGCGCGCGCAGCAGCGGATCGCCCACGGCAAGAAGGTATTCGGCGAGGTCGAGCTTCGTCACGGGTTGCGCGTCGGCCATCCCCGACGCCGGCCAGAGCACCCGGTCCGGGCTCGAGATCCGCACGTCACGGACGGTGCCATCTGGGGCGGGGACCTCGATCACCGCTGGCTTGGCGCTCACCGGTCGATCGTATGCCGCTGGGCTGACACCGCGCGGAACCGACGTCCGCGCCCTCCCGCCACTCAGTCGAGTGTGCAGAACCTGCCCGGCACCACCTGCACCTTCGATGGCGACCGAGCCCAGCGGCATACGGCATCCATTGCGCACTCGACGGGAGGGCTGGTGCCTCAGGAGGACTGGCTCACGACGAGGCTGACGACGTTGGCGAGCGCGATGCCCACGGCCGCGACGAACGGCACCCTGCCCCGGCCCTGCACCGCCACCGCGGCGAGCGCCACGCAGACACCGAGCAGTGCGACGCCCGGCGGGTCGAAGCCCCGACCGAGGGCGGCGACCACCGATCCGGCGAGCAGGACCGCGGGGGCGAGCACCCGCACGACGCCGGCACCGAGCCGGTGGGGGAGGCCGCGGACCCCCGTGGCCTCGTCGTCCGCGAGGTCGGGAAGGGCGTTGAGCAGGTGGGCGCCGGTCCCCAGGAGGGCGCCGGTGAGCATCACCCATGCCGGCGGCCACACCGGTGCCGGCAGGGCCAGGGTGACGACGGCGGGAAGGGCCGCGAACGCGACGGCATAGGGCACGGGAGACAGCGCCGTCCGTTTGAAGTACAGGTTGTACGCCCACCCGGACGCCACGCCGAGCAGCAGGTGCACCGCCGCGGACGCGACCCCGCACGCGAGCGAGAGGACGATGCACGCGGCCAGCGTCGCCCCGGTCGCCACGCGGACCGTCCGGGCCGGAAGGTCCCCTCGAGCGATCGGTTTGTCGGAGCGTTCGACGGCCCGGTCGCGGGCGGCGTCGACGAGGTCGTTCGACCAGCCGATCGAGAGCTGTCCGGTCAGCACGGCGGACGTGACGAGGGCGCCCCGTCCGAGCGGGTGACCCGCGGAGGCCGCCAGGAGCGCAGTGAAGGTCGTGACGGCCAGCGTCGGCCCCGGGTGCGAGGCGAGCGCCAGGCCGCGGGCCACGCCACTGATCGACACGGTCCGAGCGTAGGGGAGCGGGGGTGCGGAGATCGCGGGATCTCCGCTTAGGCTGACCGGGTGAGCCACCTCGCGGCCGTCCAGGGCGTCCTGCCGGAGCACACGTATGCGCAGTCGGAGATCACCGCGGCCTTCGCCGACGTGCTCGGCGCCACCGGCTCGGACCGGGCGCTGCTCGAGCGGCTCCACGCGAACGCCGGCGTGAGCCGGCGGCACCTGGCCCTCCCCCTGGAACGCTACTGGCAGCTCCCGGACTTCGGTGCGGCCAACGACGAGTTCATCCGGGTCGGCACCGACCTGGGGGGCACCGCCGTGACCAAGGCCCTCGCCGCGGCGGGCCTCCACCCCGGCGACGTCGACCTCATCGTGTCCACGACGATCACCGGCCTCGCGGTCCCCTCGCTCGAGGCACGCATCGCGGGCCAGATCGGCCTCCGGGACGACGTCAAACGGGTCCCGCTCGTCGGCCTCGGCTGTGTCGCCGGAGCAGCCGGGATCGCCCGGATCCACGACTACCTCCTCGGTCACCCGGACGACGTCGCGGTCCTCCTGTCCGTCGAGCTGTGCAGCCTCACCGTGCAGCGGGACGACTCGTCGGTCGCCAACCTCGTGGCCAGCGGCCTGTTCGGGGACGGCGCGGCGGCCGTCGTCATGGTCGGTGAGAGGCGAGCCGCTGCGCACGCCGGCGCCGCTGAACAGCCGCGCGTCGTCGCGACCCGCAGCCGCCTCTACCCGGACACCGAGCGGGCCATGGGCTGGGACGTCGGCGCGACCGGGCTGCGCATCGTCCTCGGCGCCGAGGTGCCCGACCTCGTCCGCGCCAACGTCCGCGGCGACGTCGACCGCTTCCTCGGTGATCACGGGCTGGCCCGGGATGACATCGGCTGGTGGGTCGCGCACCCCGGCGGCCCCAAGGTGCTCGAGGCGATGGAGGAGGCGCTCGAGGTCGACCGCGAGGCCCTCGGGGTCACGTGGCGCTCGCTCGACCGGATCGGCAACCTCAGCTCGGCGTCGGTCCTCCACGTCCTCGCCGACACGCTCAGCGAGAGCACGCCCGATCCGGGCACCTGGGGGGTGCTCCTCGCGATGGGGCCCGGCTTCTGCCTCGAGCTCGTCCTCCTCCGCACGGCCGACTGAAGGAGGTGCGGTGGCCAGCCTCTCCCTGTGGCTCTTCAGCGGCCTGGTCCTGCTCGTCGGCCTGGAGCGCGTCGCCGAGCTGATCGTGTCGAATCGCCATGCCTCCTGGGCGTTCTCCCGTGGGGCGGTCGAGCGCGGGCAAGGTCACTACCCGGTCATGGTGGTGCTCCACAGCGCACTGCTGGTCGGCGCGGTCGCCGAGGCCTGGCTCACGGACCGTCCGTTCCTCCCGGCCCTCGGGTGGACGATGCTCGTGATCGCCCTCGGGTCCCAGGCACTGCGCTGGTGGTGCATCCTGACGCTCGGCAACCAGTGGAACACCCGCGTCATCGTGGTTCCCGGGCTGCCGCTCGTCCGCCGCGGCCCCTATCGCTTCCTCCCGCACCCGAACTACGTGGCGGTCGTCGCCGAAGGGCTCGCGCTGCCCCTCGTCCACACCGCGTGGGTCACGGCCACCGTCTTCACGCTGGCCAATGCACTGCTGCTCACCCAACGGATCCGCGTCGAGAACGATGCCCTCCGAGAGCTCGCGGTGATGTCATGAGCCACCCTGCTGCACCGACTGAGAGCAGCGACCTCATCGTCGTCGGTGGCGGTCCGGTGGGCCTCGCCACGGCGCTCTACGCCGTCCGCCAAGGTCTGTCCCCGGTGGTGCTCGAGCCCCGGACCGGGGTCATCGACAAGGCGTGCGGCGAGGGGTTGATGCCCGGTGGGCTGCAGGCGCTCGTCGACCTCGGGATCGACCCGCCCGGCTACGAGCTGCGGGGGATCCGTTACCTGGCGGAGGGCCGAGCGGCGGAGGCCGACTTCGCCGCTGGGCCGGGGCGCGGGGTCCGTCGGACCGTCCTCCACGCCGCCCTCCTGGATGCTGTCGCGGGGGCCGGGATCCCCATCCTGCCGTTCGCCGCCGCAGCACTGACCCAGGACGACGCGGGCGTGACCGTCCACACCGAGGGGGGTGGATCGCCCGGCCCGACCGTGCGCGCGCCGTGGGTGGTCGCCGCCGACGGTCTGCACTCGCCGACGCGTCGCTTCCTCGGCCTCGACCGTGCGGTGGCGAAGTCGGAGAAGAGATATGGCCTGCGCCAGCACTACGGAGTCCCGGCGTGGAGCGACCACGTCGAGGTGCACTGGGGTCCGCACGCCGAGGCGTACGTGACGCCGGTGGCCGACGACCTCGTCGGCGTCGCGATCCTGAGCCACCGGCGCCCGGCCGACCGGGAGCCGCTCGGCGAGTTCCCGGAGCTGCTCGGCCGCCTCGGGGGCGCTCCCGTCGTCACGTCCCTGCGGGGCGCCGGCCCACTGCACCAGCGGACCACCCGGCGGGTCGCCGGTCGAGTCCTCCTCGCTGGGGATGCCAGCGGCTATGTCGACGCGCTGACCGGCGAGGGCATCTCGCTCGGCCTGGCCCACGCGCGCGCCGCCGTGGCGGCCATCGCCGCGGAGGACCCGCACTCCTATGAGCGTTCGTGGCGGGCGGCCACCCGCCGTTACGCGCTGATGACCCGCAGTCTCGTGCAGGTGACCCGTCCGGCGCTCGGGCGACGGCTCCTCGTACCCGCGGCGGCGGCGCTTCCGGCTGCCTTCCGTGCGGCCGTCAACGAGCTCGCGAGACCGGTCAGGTGACCGGTCCCGTGATCGAGACCAGATCAGCGGCCGAGGCGGCCGAGGAGCTCGTGGTGCTCCTCTCGCTGGACGGCCGGGCCATCGGCACGGCCCCCAAGGCGAGCGTCCACGGAGCCGACACCCCCCTCCACCTCGCCTTCTCGGCCTACCTGTTCAACGACCAAGGCCAGCTGCTGCTCACCCAACGGGCGCACGACAAGGCGACGTTCCCGAGCGTCTGGACGAACTCAGCCTGCGGACACCCGGCACCGGGCGAGGGGCTCGCCGAGGCCGTGCACCGGCGGGCCGCGACGGAGCTCGGCCTCCGGGTGGACGACCTGCGCCTCGTGCTCCCGCGGTTCTCCTACCGGGCAGAGATGGACGGGGTCGTCGAGTGGGAGCTCTGCCCGGTCCTGGTAGGCCGAGTCGACGGCGTGCTCTCGCCCGACCCGGCCGAAGTCGCCGGCACCGACTGGGTGGACTGGAGGGAGTTCGTCGTGCAGGTGCTCGCGGGACGACGCGACGTCTCCGCCTGGTGCCGCGAGCAGGTCGAGGCCCTCGAGCGCCTCGGTCCAGGCCCGGACGCCTGGCCGACCGCAGACCCCGCCGAGCTGCCTCCTGCGTTGGACGGGCTGCCAGGGCAACGCCGAGGCTGAGGAGGAGCCCGCCTCCGGCGGTCCGAACGATGCTCTTGACTGTCGCCCTCGCCCATCGGAATGAGGTATGCCGCTGAGTCCCCGGGTGCCAGCGCGCGCCGGGCGGTCGGGCGGGGTGGTCGGGCGGGGTGGTCGGCTAAGTGGTGCGCTGCGTGGTCGGCGGGGTGCGGTTCCGTCAGGTCGCGTTGAGGACGGTGTCCGTCAGGTCACCCAGGACCCCGATCCGGCGGCGCGCCAGGGAGAAGTCCTGTGACTTCATGAACTCGTTGTGGAGGATCGCGCAGTCAAGCCCCGCAGCGACGGCCGAGCTCAGCCCTTGGCTGAGTCCTCGACCACCAGCCCTCTTCCCTGGCGGCTCCGAACCGCTTCAACCCGATCAGATACGGTTCCGGGTCGGGGTTGGCGAGCGTGTAGTCCTCGCGGACGAGTACGAAGTCCATGTATGGCGGCACCACGATCTCGGTGGATGAGCTCGGTCCACCCGTTTCGCCGTCGTCACCATGGCCATGCGGACGTGGTGCGACAGCTCTGCGAGAGCGTCGAGGACGCCGCCGATCTCGATGGCCTAGGTCGGCTGGTACTCCTGGTAGTAGGCGTCACAAACCTCGCGCTGCCGTTGATGGTGTGCTCGTCGACGCCTGCTGCCCGGGCCCGGGCCCACGTACCGTGGCCTCGGCTCAGGTCCCGGAGGTACTTGTCCATATCGATGGTCACGCCAACGTCGCGTGGGCGCGCTCCCCAGCCTTGAAGTACCAGAGCTCGGTATCGACGACAACACTGTCGTGGTCGAAGAGGATGTACTTCTTCACGCGGCTGATCGTTCCGCAGTTGGGTCGCCATCCACAGCGACCCCGATGCTCACGGGCAGGAGGGAACGGGTCCAGCGTCTATACCGCCCACTGTGGGCGCCCCACTCCGCCCACAAAGACGCATGACCTAGAGCGCTGACTCGTCCGGCCATGTCCGGAGTCGATCCAGCCTTTCCCGTCCGGCGGTTTTCGTTATACGATTTTGTCATGGTGAGTGATGACCACGTGACGGAAGAGCAGATTCGCAAGTGGGCAGACGAGGCCGAGGCGGGGTATGACGTCGACCAGCTCAAGCGCCGGGGGCGAGGACGACCCGGGCGTGGAGCCGAGCCCACGCAGGTCATCGCCGTGCGGCTCACCGCCGAGGAGATCGCGGCCCTCGACGCTTACGCCGCGCGGGAACACCTCTCGCGCTCCGAGGCGATCCGACGGGCCCTGGCCGGCTACGCCGCGTGAAGGTCAATCCGAGTGCGCTCAAGCACGGAGTGCTGGCTGAGGATGCGGTCCAAGCTGCCGACCTGTCGCTGTGGATCGAGCCCCTGGAGGAAGAGGAGTGGCCACGTCGCGAGCTCCGGCTGGGCTTCGACACGCATGCACGCCTGCTGGAGACCGTGGTGCTGATCTTCCGGAGCGGCGAGGAGATGATCATCCACGCGATGCCGGCTCGGCGACATTACTGGGATCTTCTGCCCTGATCCAAGGCGCATATTTCCGGCTCCTCTGACCCTTCCGTGGGTGGTTCTCGGGCTGGCTGAACGGGGGCACGCCGTTCCCGCATAGGTTTTGGGCTGTCTAAAGGTCCAGAACCATTGGAGCGGAGAACGGCGTGCGTGATGCCAGCCTATGGCGTGCCCTGTTGGGCGTCGACAAGACGGTCATCGAACAGGTCGAGTTCGACGAGGACGAGCAGCTGCTGGTCGCGCAGGTGCGTCCTCGGAGTCGGGCTCGGAGCCGGTGCGGGGTGTGTGGACGGTCGTGTCCGGGCTACGACGGCGGTGAGGGCAGGCGGCGGTGGCGGGCGTTGGATCTGGGCACCGTCCAGGTGGTGCTGGAGGCGGACGCGCCTCGCGTCTCGTGCCGTCAGCACGGGGTGGTTGTCGCGGCGGTGCCGTGGGCGCGGCACGGGGCGGGGCACACGTACGCGTTCGACGAGCAGGTCGCGTGGCTGGCCACGCAGGCCTCGAAGACGACCGTGACGCAGCTGATGCGGATCGCCTGGCGCACGGTCGGGTCGATCATCACGAGGGTGTGGGCCGACACCGAGAGGCAGTTCGACCGGTTCGCCGGTCTGAAACGGATCGGGATCGACGAGATCAGCTACAAGCGCGGTCACCGGTACCTGACCATCGTGGTCGACCACGACAGCGGCCGACTGGTGTGGGCCGCGCCCGGGCGGGACAAGGCCACCCTGCACGCGTTCTTCGACGCCCTCGGTGAGCAGCGTTGCGCCGCAGTCACGCACGTGTCCGCGGACGGCGCGGACTGGATCGCCAAGGTCGTCACCCAGCGGTGCCCGCAGGCGGTCCGCTGCGCTGACCCGTTCCATGTCGTCTCCTGGGCCACCGACGCGCTCGACGAGGTGCGCCGGGACGCGTGGAACCAGGCGCGTGGCGCGGTCACCCGGCGCCGGGCGGGCCGGGCCAGCGGCCACGCGAAGGACCTCAAGGGGGCCCGGTACGCGTTGTGGAAGAACCCGGGCAATCTGACCGAGAAGCAGCAGGCCAAGCTCGCGTGGGTGGCCAGGACCGACCCGCGGCTCTACCGCGGATACCTGCTGAAGGAGGGCCTGCGGCTCGTCTTCCAGCTGCCCCACCAGCAGGCTGCCGAAGCGCTCGACCGGTGGGTCGCGTGGGCCCGACGGTGCCGCATCGAGGCGTTCGTGACCCTGCAGCGACGCATCGTCAAACACCGCGACTCCATCCTCGCCGCGATCGAGCACGGCCTCTCGAACGGTCGTATCGAGTCGGTCAACACGAAAGTCCGCCTGATCACGCGCATCGCATTCGGGTTCCGCTCGCCAGAGTCCCTGATCGCCCTGGCCATGCTCAGCCTCGGCGGTCACCGCCCCGTCCTGCCCGGCCGGAACTGACCCACGGATCAGTCAGTAGAGCCATATTTCCCCACCTGTCGACCTGCTTGGCTTTCACACAAGGCCGACGCCAGTGGCCGATGGCTCCCCCCCTTCACCCCTGCTGCCAAGATCAGCACGTGAAGACATTGGAGTCCCGACGGGTGCGGCTACGGCAGTGGTCCCGCGAGGACGCGAGCTTCGTCTTCGTCATGTGCTCCCGCTGGGAGGTGCAGCGCTACATCGGCGTGAACCCCCGCGTGCTCCACGAGCGCGAGGAGGCTGTCGACCTCATCGGCCGCTGGCAGGCCCGCCAAGACGATCTGCACCGGGTCTGGGCCGTCGAGCACCATGACGGGCGCCTGCTGGGCACCCTTTTGCTGGTCGCCATCTCCGGCTCGGGCACCCCACCGCTGCAACCCACCGGTGAGACCGAGATCGGCTGGTACTTCCACCCCGACGCCTGGGGGCAGGGCTTCGCCCACGAGGCCGCGAGCCTCGGCCTGGGCTACGCCTTCGCAGCCGGGCTGAAAAAGGTGCTGGCAGTTACCCACCCGGATAACACCCCGTCGCAGGCGCTGTGCCGGCGCCTCGGCATGCGCCACGAGGGTCGGAGCGATCGGTACTACAACATGACCTGCGAGCTGTTCAGCACAGACAAGCCCGGCACTGCCTGATCATCGCCGCTCTCCCCACGGGCGATCCCCTCGCGCGTGCCACGCTCCCTCGACGACCGAGACCCGAGGAGTTGCGTCACAACGCCGCATGCCGGGCGCACGGGGATACCGGATTTGCCGATGGGAGCCCGTTGAACCGAGGGCTTCGGATGGCGTGACAGCAGTTACTCGGCGTCCATGCCGGAGAGCAGGGCATCCGCCTCCTCCGGCGGTAGTGGGAGGGCCGCGAGGTCGAGACGGAAGCGGATGCCTGGCGTGGTGCGGCGTTGGATGTCAAGCGGCTTAGGCTCCGAGCGATAGGTGACAGGGACCGGGCGGCCCAGGAGGCGCGTGACCGCGATGTTTCGAAGCCAGTCCAACAGGTCGGCCGTGACGATGGCCTGGGCGATCAACTCCTCCGGATCAACAGCCCGGTACACCCAGGACCAGCGAACCACCCTCTTGCCATCGGGTCCCTTGACTGGCACGCCCTGGCTATCGCGGACCTGCTCATGCTCCACCGTCCGCAGGGTTGGACCATCCATGAGCCTCAGGGCCTGCTGTGGGGTCCCGTCCTCGGTGACGAAGCTGAACTGTGTTGGGCGGGCTCCCACCGCTAGCCCGTGTTTCGCGGCGTTGTACGGGTTGCGCCACTCGGCGATGTAGCGAGCCAGGGCGCGGACCCAGAGCCGTAGATACTGCTGGACACTTGACATCGTGGGGGGTTCATCCGGCCACGCCTCCTGAATCTCGGTCGGCAGAAACAGGTAGTCGAGCAGTTGGGACAGGTCCGCATCGGGTAGGTCAGCGAGACGAGATAGGCGATCGTTGAACGCGGGCCCGGCCTTCAGTTCGGACAGGGCGATGAGGGGCAACCCGGTCGGGCCGCTGCCGTCGATCAGGGCCAGGATCTGGCGGCACAGTGACTCGGCGGCGTGGTAGGCCAGTACGAACGCATCCAGCGTGGATACGTCTGCCGCGTTCTCGGGGCGCGCGAAATTGAACGGGCTCGTGAGACGTGATGAGACTGATTCGGGCAGTTGGACGTCAGCGTCATCGCGGTACGCGATCCAGCCGTGGACGCGTGAGCGGAAGTATTCCCCGTTCTCCACTTCCAGCAGAGCGTCATTGAGGCGGGTTCGCAGGGCGTCCGCGCGTGGGTCTGTGGCCTGTTGTGTCCCCGTGTCGGGATCGGCTCCGTCCATGATGGCGATTGTCAGTCGTGATCCTCGGGTAGCGCCGTCCAAACACGCGCAACCGCCGCGAGTCGTGCGTCTCAAACCGCGCTGCGTCACTCCGCCTCGATAGCGGATTGATGGACATTTCGATGAGCGTTCGGTTCTCTTGCGGCAGAACGGTCCAGTGAACCTACGCTGTTGTCGATGAACGCGTCGGCATCCTGGGGTAAGACTCCTCGGGAGAGCATCGAGCAGGAGTGTGCGAATCGTGGCAGGGGCGCGGTCGTCGCGGGCTGCATCGAACTGCTCAAACGCCGTGAAGTCGACGCAGAACTGGTTCTCGCCCTCGGCGGCCCGCCAGCCCGTTGGGTCGTCACCGGAGACCCTCCAGGGCCCGCCCTACTGGCTGAGGGTCTGGGCGCTGCGCGGGCTGCTCTGGGTCTGGGGGGACGAGGCGCTGCCGTCCGTGGAGGCAGCCCTGGCACGATGACGCCTGGCGGGTTCGCGAGATGGCACTGAAGGTGGTGGCCCGCCACAGGCTCGACGAGGCGTTGACGGCAGTTGACCGCCTTCAGGAAGACCCGGTGGCCCGGGTCCGTACGGCCGCCTCGCGAGCCCTGTTTCGGCTTGCCACGGGCGGACAGTGACCTCATCCGGTGTGCTCGCCCGTCCCGATCCGCCGCCAGTCGGCGCCGAGTCGGTGTCGCACCACCCTCCGGCGCAGGGTGGGAGACGCCTCGACCTCGTAGCCGGCGGCCAGGAAGACCTGGAGCAGCCCGACCGACGCCTCGTCCCAGATCACGATCTTCCCCGGCGGCGGCTCGGTGGGGTACCCCTCGAGGACCCGAGCGCCGACCTGTCTGCCGTACTCGACGGTGGCGGCGGCGAGCTCGTACATCAGCCCCTGTCGACGGAAGCCCTTACGCACGACGAAGCAGGTGACCGACCAGACGCCCTCGAGGTCGGGGTCCATCCGCATCCACGGCTTCTGCCGGGCCCAGATCCTCGGGTAGTTCTCCCGCGGCTCGACCGCGACCCAGCCGGCCGGCTCGCCGTCGACGTACCCAACGAGGCCGGACGTGGGGCCGCTCGTGCCGCAGCCGGCCTGCTCCAGGAGCGCGGCGTCGCGCTCCTCCTGAGTCGTGTCGCGCCAGATCCAGCCCGGGACCTTGAGCGCCTGGCAGCGGCACCTGCGGGCGCCGCCGCCGTCGAACACGGCTTCGACGTCCTCGCTCGTCGCGTCGTTGGCCGGTCGCCAGTTGAACTCGGGCATACCGCGAGACTAGTGGCGGGGCCGGGGCCAAGTAGCAACGCCGTGACAGTCCATCCGTGACCTCTTCGGTGCGTCACATCGCCGCGAGCCGGCAATGGCCGTCAGGCCAACTTTCCTGGATTCGGCCGAGGCCCGCGCGCAGTTGGACACGCCATAGTCCGAGCACAATGGCCTGATGGAGTTCCCTCGGATCTGGCCGCACCTCAGTAGCTCCAGCCGGTCATGGCTCATGGAACACAACGGGGAGCCTCTCCCCGATGGCATCATCGCAGAGATCCTCAGCGTCACAGGCGGCCAACAGAACGCTCAGTGGTGGACTGGTCCCTCCTTGGAGGGGGAGACGCAGCTCACCGACGAGGCGGTCGATTGGATCGAGACCGTCTCCAACGACGAGGGCTGATCTGCGCTCTGGCAATTCAGGGGCCGCGGCGCAGTCCGGCGGCAAGCACGTTCATGCCCCGAGGTGGTCGATCAAGCGACGGCCAGCGTACAGAGAGGCGGCGAGGCGCCCCACTCCGCCGCGACAAGGCGCCTTCAGGGCGGAAGTGGTGCCATCCCCCCTCGATGGCCGATTCACCGGCAAGTGGCGAAGGAGGCTCGGGACGACTCGGAGCCCGCTGGCCTGCACAGTCTCATTGTGGAGGTCCAAGGGGTTCACGAGAGTGGGGGAGGTTCGTGGGGGCGCGGGCGGCGTCATCGATCGGTCGGTGGGTCGCACCGGGCGAACTTCAGGGCCTCGTGGCCCAATTCCCGCCAGAATGGTTCCGTGAACAATCCAGGATCAGGCGGGAGCGATGGTGAGTACCGCGTCATGGGCGTTGACGCCTGCAAGAAGGGGTGGGTCGGCATCACCAACGACGCCCGGGGGTACTTCGGTTCGAACATTGAGAGTCTGATCCGGTCGGCCCTAGAAGACGGGGCCCTGCACGTCATCGCGATCGACATTCCCATCGGGCTGCCAGAGACGGGGCCACGGCAGGCCGATGCTCTCGCTCGCAAGCTGGTCGGTAGGCGCGCGTCGTCCGTGTTCTCCACACCCATCCGCGCGGCCTTGGCGGCAAGTACCCACGCGGAGGCGACGGCGATCAGCGCCAAGACGACAGGCAAGGGCCTCAGTCAACAGGCCTTCGGGCTCGGTAAGAAGATCCTCGAAGTCGACCAATGGGCGCGCACAACCTCCCAACGAGTGATCGAGGTGCACCCGGAGGTCTGCTTCGCAAGCATGGGCGGCGGCCATCTACGTCACCCCAAGTCCACGTGGGCAGGCTCCGAGGAACGACGTGGCCTCCTGGCCTCTGCAGGCATCACTGTTCCAGGAGACATCGGCATCGCGGGTGAGATGGCGGGGACCGACGACGTACTCGACGCAGCAGCCGCCGTCTGGACTGCATTACGTTTCGCAAAGGGGGTGGCCATCTCCCACCCATTAGCCCCGGAGCGATTCGGCGATGGCCATGACGCCGCCATCTGGGCGTAGGCCTGTCACGATGAAGTGCCTATGCGGCCCCGGATGCGCGTCAATCCGGCATGTTGACCGATAGGGGTTTCACGGACATACCGATGGCAGCGCGTTGAAGTTCAGCCGCAGTGACTCCGCATCGCATTCACCCGGGCCGTGCGCACGAGTACATGGGCGAGAGGAGGCAACTGCTCAAGGTCGAACCATCCGATGTCGTCGTGTTCCTCGGGAGCGACGTTCGCGGGCGTTCCCTGCCAGTCATGCACAAGCCAAGCGCTAAGGAGCGCCGGCTCCTCTGCAGGTCCGACGGTCAGCCGACACAGATGAGCAACCGAGGCCGGCGCTACCTGCACGCCGAGTTCTTCGTGCAGCTCCCGCGTGAGCCCGTCCAGTTCTGACTCGCCAGCCTCGATCAGTCCGCCCGGCAGATCCCACACGTCCGGGTACGCATGCTTATTCGGACTCCGATGCACGAGTAGGACTTGACCCCCACGAACCAGCGCGCCGACGACCACCTCATGCATTCGGCAATCAGAGCATGGGCATCCGACAGCCAACGTCCGCACGTGCCGCAAGGCGTGCGTCTCGAACCCGCGTCACAGCGCCGCCTGCGGACGCATTTGGCGACGACCAGAGTGGGTCTACCGTCGGGAAGGTCCGCTGCCCCGGCCGCGACAGCGGGCGAGCGGGTCAGGGCCGGTTGTCAGGTCGCCGCGTGAGGTGACCGCATGTCCAGCCCAACAACGCTGCTGCCGTTCCAGCCGGCGACGATGTCGACCGCGCAGCTGGCGGCCGTGTCCTTCCTGGCCCGCTACTCGGGGCACACCCACGTCCTGTACGCCTACCAGCTGCGGGAGTGGTTCGCCTGGTGCGAGGGCAACGGGCTCGACCCGCTGGTCGGGATCCAGCGCGCCCACGTCGAGCTGTACATCCGCGGTCTCGGCGAGCGTGGCCTGATGGACTCCACTGTCGTTATTTCAGTTGCCTCAGGTTCGATCCACGGGGAACAGCCTTGGCACGTCTGTGACCTGCTGCGATGCAGCCCGGCTTGATCCCGAACACGCCTCGACAGATCCTCAGGATTCCTGACGCTGATGCTAGGTTTCAGAGCTAGCACCTCATTTCGTGAAGCGGGGGTTCGATGACACTGGCAGTGGTCCGCTCGGTGGACTCGGCCCGAAGCCTGCACGGCAGTCTGGACGTCGAGGCGTTCGAGCAGGAGATGATCGACCAGTACTCGCTGGCGTCGGCCGCGGCGGGGACCCTGGACGCGACGACCGCGGCGGACCGCTCGGTCGTCTTCGAGTTCGCGCGGTTCCTGGGTGCCCCGTTGTGGAGCGCGCAGCCCGAGGACGCCGACCGCTACTTGCGCGCGGCACGTCGTGAGCGCCGGCTGGCCACCTCGACCGTGGCGGGCAAGGCAACAGCGTTGGCGAAGTTCTACGAGTTCGTGATCGCCCGCTACCAGGGCGACATCCATGCGCTGTTCGGGCAGGTCGTCACCCAGCCGATCGACGAGTTCAACCGGCCGCGCGCCGTTGCCGCGGCAACCGCAGCGCGTATCCCGCCGACGACCGACGAGGTCGGCGCCCTGTTCGCCTCCTGGGGCCAGGCGCTGCCCGTGGCCCGCAAGTACCTGCCGGCGGCCCGGGACTACCTCGCGGCCTCGCTGTGGCGACGAGTCGGGCTGCGGATCAACGAAACCGTGATGCTCGACATCGGCGACTGGCACCCCGACCTCGGTGCCCACGGCAAGCTGCATGTGCGACACGGCAAGGGCAGCCGCGGCCGCGGCGCCAAGATCCGCATCGTGCCGGCCATCGACGAGGTCGACGCGCTGCTGGAGTGGTGGCTGACCGACGTACGCCACCAGTTCGGCGACGATGCCGACGACCCGAGCGCGCCACTGCTGCCGAGCGAACGACGAGACGCGATGACCGGGCACGCCACCCGGATCGGCGCCGAGGCATTGCGCGCCGGCCTCGGGCACGCCGTGCAGGCGTGGCTGCCGACGTGGACCGGTCGGCTCACCCCGCACGTGCTGCGCCACTACTGCGCGTCCCATCTGTACCAGCAAGGCATGAGCCTCAAGGCGATCCAAGAGCTGATGGGACACAGCTGGCTCTCCACGACCACCCAGTACATCCACGTCCACTCCACCCATATCGAGGCGTCCTGGGCTGCTGCGAACCAGCGGACCCTGGACCGCCTCGGGACCATGACCACCCGCCAGGAGCGATGAACCGATGCGTTGGAACATGCGGATGAAGGCCGCCGAGGCCGGGATCTGGAAGTCGACCGAGCTACGCCGGATGCTGGCCGAGGCCGGCCTGGACATCAGCGCCGGGAAGATGTCGGGGCTGTGGACCGGCACCCCGACCACGATCCGGCTGGACGATCTCGACGTGATCTGCTTCGTCCTCGGCTGCACCCCAGCCGACCTGCTGATCTGCGAGCCCGAGGCAGTCGCCGCCCGCAAGCCCGCCACGAAGACGACGGCCAACGCGCGAACCGCCTCATCCGGCCGGCGCCGTACCCCGGGCCGGAGCCGGAGCCAGCCACCGGCATGACCGCCCCGCCCATGTGCCAAGGCTGCAGCCGTAGGCCCGAGGCATACCGGAAGCGAGGCTGGTGCTACGACTGCAAGCCGGGATCCAAGGGCAGGCCGCTGCCATGCCGCCGCTGTGGGCGGGACGGCGACTACTGGTCCAGTGGGCTGTGCCGCCTGTGCCACCCGCTCGCCCCGCAAGCGCCTGACTCCTGTCGCGACTGTCTCGCCTGGGGCGTGACCCGGCTGCGAGGCCGGCTCTGCCTGGCCTGCACGGCATGGCGCTACGCTCACCCCGGGGCCGGCGAATGCATCTGCTGCCACAGGGAGCTCGCGGTCAACCAGCACCAGGCGTGCCGGCTGTGCTGGGCCCAGACCTTCACCCGTCAGGCCCAGCTCGGTCTTCCTCGCGACGTCCTGAGCGCCAACCAGGCCGGCCAGCAGCTGTGGTTCGCGAACATGAATCGTCCTGAGTTTCCCGGAG
Organism: Intrasporangium calvum DSM 43043; assembly: GCF_000184685.1. Lineage (NCBI taxonomy): Bacteria > Bacillati > Actinomycetota > Actinomycetes > Micrococcales > Intrasporangiaceae > Intrasporangium > Intrasporangium calvum. Next base: position 3,876,331 of record NC_014830.1, on the reverse strand, counting down.
GGTGTTGATCTAGCAAGGGAGACTGTTCTCATGCCTGCACCGAAGAAGTTCGACGAGGCGACCCGTGAGCGGGCGGTCCGGATGTACCTGGACCGGCTCGAGCAGCACGGGGAGGCGAAGGTCGAGGCGCGTCGTCAGGTCGGCGCGCTGCTCGACATCAACCAGGCCACGATCCGCAACTGGGTCGAGGCCGAGGAACGGGCCGCGGGTTCCCGCCCGGCGGCCTCGGCTCGAGTGGCGGAATCGGAGGAGGTGCGTGCACTCAAGCGTCGGGTCGCCGAGCTCGAGCGCGCGAACGACATCCTCAAGACCGCCTCGGCGTTTTTCGCTCAGGCGGAGCTCGACCGCCGACTGCGGTGATCGTGGCCTACATCGACACCTACCGGGCCCGCTTCGGCGTCGAGCCGATCTGTACCGTGCTGTCCGAGCACGGCATGAAGATCGCGCCGAGCACCTACTACGCCCGCAAGGCCTGCCCGCTCAGCGATGCGGCGCTCGAGGAGGCGTATCTGGTCAACGCGATCTTCACACTGTGGCAACAGAATTGGCGTGTCTACGGGGTGCGCAAGCTCTATCACGAGGCGCGCCGTGCCGGCCTTGGCGTGGGCCGCGACCAGGTGGCGCGGCTGATGCGGATCGCCGGGATCCGCGGGGTACGCCGAGGAACGCACCACACCGTGACGACCCGGCGGGATGAGGCGGCGGCCCGGCACCCGGACCTGGTCAAGCGGGGCTGGGACGTGCCCACTCGGGTGGACCAGCTGTGGGTGGCCGACTTCTCCTACGTGTGGACGCTGGCCGGGTTCGTGTACGTGGCGTTCGTCGTGGACGTGTTCTCCCGCCGGATTCTGGGCTGGCGGGTGACCACGAGCAAGCACACCTCGATGGTGACCGACGCGCTGCGCCAAGCCCTCAGCCTGCGTCAGCGTCACCAATCGCACTGGGATGCAACAGGGTTGGTCCATCACTCGGATGCCGGGAGCCAGTACACCTCGATCGCGTTCACCGCTGAGCTGCTCGAGGCCGGCATCGCCGGCTCGATCGGCACCGTCGGCGATGCGCTCGACAACGCGCTCTGCGAGAGCACCATCGGGCTGTTCAAGACCGAGGCCATCGACCTGCCCGGTCCCGCGTGGAAGGACCGCCGCGAGGTCGAGTGGCAGGTCGCCCGCTGGGTCCAGTGGTACAACGCCCGGCGGCTGCACTCCTCGATCGGGTACCTGCCCCCGGTTGAGTTCGAGCACCTTCACCGGCAGGCTACGACCGTGACCCCCATCCCGGAGGTCGCGTAACAACCCACCCTCCGGGAACCTCAGTACGGTTCAACATGACCAACCCCCGCAACGGCTACCGGCCTCACCCCCGGCGGGACTACCGCCGGCCCCGGGACCAGCGCCACCCGGTCGAGGAGGACCCCACCGCCGGTGAACCAGCCGCCCCTACTGCCCCGGGCCCGGGCCAGCTCGACCTGTTCGCGTACCACCCCATCGAGGATCCAGCCCGCCGGTACGGGTTCGGTGACCCGCCCAGCAGCCGGTTCGCGGCGCTGCTCGACCAGCTCACCCTCGAGCACGCCGCCCGCTACGGCTGGACCACCCGGCAGACCAAAGAGACGCGGATCACGTTGCGGGTGCTGCAAGCCCGGTCCCGTCTCTATGGACCGCCCGTCAGGGCAACCGATGTTCAACAACTGATCGAGGACGGGCTGCGGGTCCGGTTGCCGATGGCAGTCCTGACCGAGGCCGACCTGCTGTTCGATGACCGTCCTCCGAGGCTGGTCACCTGGTTCACACGGCAGCTGCACGGCCTGCCCGAAGCGATGGCCAGCGAGCTGCAGACCTGGTTCGAGGTCCTGCACCACGGCAGCACAGTCCCGCCACGCAGCCATCCCCGCAGCGAGGGCACCATCAGGACCCGCACCTTGTGGGCCATGCCCACCCTGCGGGCCTGGGCCGCGGACGGGCACCACTCCCTGCGCGAGATCACACGCTCCGACATCCTCGCCGTGCTCCCCGGCGAGGGCACCCCCCGGGCCACTCTCGGTGCCGCCCTGCGCTCGATATTCACCACCCTCAAGGGCCACCGGCTCCTGTTCGTCAACCCGACCGCGCGGATTCGGGTCGGCACCCTCGAGCGGCGCACCCCGATGCCCATCGCCACCGCCGCCATCCGGGCCGCGTTCGACTCCGACGACCCCGCCACCGCCGCCATCACCACGCTGATCGGCATCCACGGGCTGCGCCCCCGGGAGGCCTGCGCCCTGCACCTGTTCGAGGTCCGCGACAACCGGATCACGCTGCCCGATCGGAGCATCCTGCTGGCCCCGGCGACCAAGGCCCGGCTCGACCGGTACCTCGCCTACCGACGCGAGCGGTGGCCGGGCTGCATCAACCCGCACTTCCTCATCCATGCCAGGTCGGCCGCCACCCCCGAGCAGGTCCGCGTCCCCTGGCTCACCGACAAGCTCGGCATGTCCGCAGACGCCTTGCGCCAGGACCGGATCCTGGCCGAGGCGAACGCCGGCAGCGACCTGCGCCGCATCTGCGACTTCTTCGGCGTCACAATCGAGACCGCCGAGCACTACGCGCGCACCGTGAGCCACCCCGACCTGGACGCCTTCACCACCGACCCCGCGGGTTCGCGAACCGACACACCCCAATGAGCGTCTCACCGCGACCCCACCCTTGAGTTCCCGCCACGACGGGCTTCAGTTTTCGTGAACTCGTGGGAAACGACGATGATGCACGGCGTGCGCGGCTTCTTCCGCTTCGCCCACATCGACGGGCTCATCCACGCGGACCCGGCCGTCTACGCCCGGCTTCCCAAGGTCCACCGCGACAAGACGCGGACCCAAGGACTGGACCGGCTCGAGCTGATCCGGTTCCTCCAAGTAGCCCAGACGATCACCGTGCATCACGGCGCGCTCGCGTACCTGCTGGGCATCAACGCCCTGCGCGCCTCCGAGGCCGCCGGGGTCCGCATCGAGGACTACGCCGACACGCTGCGCGGCCACCGGGTGCTGCACGTCCTGGGCAAGGGCAACAAGCCGGCCACCATGCCGCTGACCGTCCCGGTGCTCCGGGTCCTGGAGGCCTGCCGCGGGCAGCGCACCAGCGGGCCGCTGGTGCTGCGACCGGTCTCCGGCAAGCCGATCGACCGACGCGACGTCTACCGCATGGTCGCCCGGATCGCGAAGACAGCCGGGATCCCGCGGCACATCAGCCCGCACTCGCTGCGCCACGCCGCGATCACCAACGCCCTGGACGCCGGCGTCCCCCTGCGGGACGCGCAAATCCTCGCCCGGCACGCCGACCCCCGCACGACCGAACACTACGACCGCGCCCGCGGCAACCTCGACCGGCACGGCGTCCACTTCCTGACCGCCTACGTCGCCGGCGTGTGAGATCGCGTGGCCGCGCGGAGTGGCCGACGGGGCGGAGGCACGGGGTCCGAGTCGACCGCGCCGTATCTGCGTGCCACAGGGCCGGGGCTTGCGCGCCTGCGTGACGGTCCCGCGAAGCCAGGGCCAACACGTCTTGACCCCAGCGCCCCCTAAGCGCCACAATTGTGTACATGACTGTTGAACCGCTTCGCGATGTCCGCAACCATTTCAGCGACGTCATCGACCGCGTCGAGCATGAGCACGAGCGGGTCACAGTCACGCGCAATGGACGCCCGGTTGCCGTCATCCTCAGCCCGGACGACCTGGCGCAGCTGGAGGAGACCCTCTCGGTGCTCAGCGACCCCGAAGCCCTCGCCGACATCCGTGAGGCCGATGCGGCATACGCGACCGGTGACGTCGTTCGCGGGGTCGAGGCCGTGCGCGGCCTGCGCTCGTGAGCGAAGAACCGTACGAACTGGTCCTGACCCCTCCCGCCGTCCGAGCCGTGCGCTCAGGACTGCCCGAGGCCGTTGCGGCGGCGGTCATAGAGTTCCTCACCGGAGCATTGATCCAGAACCCGCACCGCGTCGGCAAGCCATTGCGGGGGGAGCTCGCGGGTATCCACTCGGCCCGGCGCGGCACCTACCGCGTCCTGTATCGAATCAACGAGATCCAAGGCGAAGTGGTGGTTCTCCGCATCGACCACCGACGAGACGCTTACCGACGCGGATAAGCGCGTCTGTTCGCCGCGTGACCTCCTCGTGGACCTGCGCTCTTCTACCAAGAGGCGCGCACGCCTGCGGCGCCTGTGACACCTTGGTCGCAGATGGGGACTCGGCCGGGTGTTCCTGAGCAGCGAGGGTGGGAACAATGACGTTGACGGAGCCGTTCGTCGTCAGGCGCGATCCAGCGATCGCAAGACCGTTTCAGGTGCTGGCGGCTTCCGACCGGACAGCAGGCACTGTGATCTTCGGCGAAGCCAAGCTGCCAGCACGCACCTCCGGCCCGGGACTACACGTTCATACGCGCGAGGACGAGGCCATCTTTGTCATCAGCGGGATCATCACCTTCGTCGTAGGCGATCGCAGGTTCGAAGCCGCCGACGGCGACTTGGTGTGGCTGCCACGCGAGGTCCCCCACACCTTCGCGAATGTGGGCGACGAGCCTGCCTGGGCTTTCGGGACGACGACCCCAGCGGGCCTGGAGGGCATGTTCGAGGAACAGGCCGCGTATTTCGATGGCCTGCAGGGTCCTGCCGACCCCGCTCGGATCGCTGAGATCGGCGCCAGGTACGGCGTGACTGCGCTGGGTCCGCCGCTCGAGGTCGACGGCTAGGGTGGCGCGTCCGCCCCTCCGGACGCAGCGCAGGTATTGAACGTGCGTCACTTCGGCTCCCCTCTGTCGTCAAGGGGCCGGGATCGGCTCTTTCGAGTGTGCGCCGGCGCTGGTCGCCGTCAAGGTCGTTCGTCCGGTGGGGCGCTCCACCTTGACGGCTCCGGCGCGTCGTCGCGTCATCTGGGGAGCCGAGCCCGGGTGGGGGTTCGCACGGGCCACGGCGGCCGGTAGCGTGGTAGGTGCGGGTCCGGGAAGTGGCTGATCCGAAGTGTCGATGTGCGGGGGCACGTCGACCGCGCTGGATTCTTGAGTCGCCCCGCAGTGCCCTCCCGGGCCCGTTTCAACGGCACGGGCGTCGGCGACGAGCTGGCGGTAGAGGGCGTCGGAGATCCTGCGCTTGAGGCACCTGATCGCCTCGAGGGGCTTCTTGCCCTCGGCGAGCTTGCGCCGGTAGTAGGTCCGGCCCTCGCTGGCGAGTCGGATCTGGCTGATCGCGGCGATGTGGATCATGTGGTTCATCCGCCGGTTCCCGGCCCGCGACAGCCGGTGTCGGTCCTGCTCGCCGGAGGACGCGTCCAACGGGGCGGTGCCGGTCCAGGACGCGAACCGGTTCCGGTCGGCGAACCGCGCCACGTCACCGACGTCGGCCAACGTGCGCGCGGCGACCACCGGGCCGACGCCGCGCAGGTCCATCAGGTGCGACCCGCGGGACAAGACGATCGCCTTCAGCTCCTTGCTCAGCGCCTTGGTCTTCTTGTCGGCCGCGACCAACTCGGTCAGCTGCTCGACCGCGAGCCGGCGCCGGGTCTTGCCGGCCAGGTCCCGGGGCCGCACCGAAGCGAGGATTGCCTTGGCCTGCAAGGCGGTCAGGTCCTTCTTCGCCTTCCCGGGGGTCAGCTCGGAGAGCAGCCGCTGCAACCGGTTGACGGTCTGCACGCGTTGCCGGGTCAGCTCCTCCCGGCGGTCGACGAGCATCCGCAGCGCCTCGAGCTCGCTGTCGTAGGACAGCACCCGCAACCCCGGAGTGCGCACCGCGACGACCGCGACGGCGTGCGCGTCGTGGGCGTCGGTCTTGCGGTTGTGGCCGGTGTCGAGCAACCGGGCCCGGGCCGACAACTTCGCGGGGACGTCCACGACGTGCTCACCGTCGGCGAGCAGCCGCTGCGCCAGCGGCCGGCCGGCGCCGTTGCTGCCCTCGACCGCCCAGACCCGCTCCGGCCACCCCCGCACCTGCTTGCGCATCGCGGCGTACCCGGCCTTGTCGGTGGCGAACCGACCCGTGCCCAGCACGCTCTCGTGGTCATCGACGACCTCGATCGTCACCGACAGCTTGTGGGGATCGACCCCGATGAACACCATCGCCATGTCGCCACCTCGTCCTCGTCTCGTCGTGCACTTGCAGGGATCGCGAGGCGGGCATTGCTGTTACGAGCAGGGCAGTCCCCTCTGGAGCCACACCTCGTCACGGCCCCCGGCGGGATGCAAACCGAAAGAGAGCCACACCGATCACACCGGTGGGCAGCCGCGAGAAGAGCAGCCCACCGGGCACCTGGAACCGAGTCTGGCCGGACACCGGTCCCGCCGACAATCGTCTAACAGCCGCGACTGACCCGGACGCCTCTCGCCTCAGGCCGCGAGAGCCCGACGCTCTGCGCCGCCCGTGATGCCAGAACGTATGGATCACCGCGCCTGTCATCAACTTCGAGGCCCTTTGGTCTGTTCAAGGCCAAGAGCTCCACTCAACGTGGCGGCGAGTCGTTCCACTGTGGCGGGACGGCCGGACAGCTCAGGGAGGTCCTGACCTCCTTTACCGTGCCTGAGCACAAAGACGACCATGCGGTATCGCTTGGAGGTCGCGTACCGGGTGAGCGCTCCCGAATACCCAGACGATCCCACCCGGTAGACGTCTTGGACAGCCCACGTCTGCGTCCGGAGCCAACTGCGCCGGCGGACGGTGTCATCGCCCACGACGACGCCCACGAAAGGTGCGCGCGCGATCAGAGCAGCGAAGACGATCGCGCACAGCCAGTACATCCAGTCCGGGTCGCGCAGACCCTCGAGCTGCGGGTCAAGGAACGCAGTCGTGGCGATGGCCAGCATGGCCACCGCCCACCCGGTGACCACCCGCACGTACCCGCGTGCTCGTATCACCGTCCGGGGCCGGGCGTCGGGCTTGGCGGGCACGAGCCTGATGCTCTCACGTAGGCCACCCATCAGCGAGGCCCTGGCTTGCCCATCCGTACTCGCGCAGGCGCGTCACATCGCCGCGAGCGGGGCAGGGGCTGGGGGTTCGGCGGTTCCTTCAGCTACCTTCGGCCTGCTCCGCCGCGAGGCATCATGTAGACGGATCTGTCTACAGGAGGTAGCGTTGGGTTGTGGCCGAGACAACGACGATCCGCATCAGCAGGGACACTCATGCGCAGGTTACGCGCTTGGCGGCCGAACGCCACGAAACGATCGATGAGACCGTGAGCAAGGCCATCCGCGCGCTGCGCCAGGACGCCATGGCGCGGGACCTCGCGGCGACGCTCACCGAGCATGAGACGGCGTGGCTAGATGCTGACGCCGGGTGACGTCGTCGAACTCGACCTCGGCATGCCCGCCGGTAGCGAGGCCGGACTCCGTCGCCCCGCCGTCGTCGTGACAGCCGCCCGGATTCTGAGGGGTGGACCCAACGTCGTCCAGGTCGTGCCGTTGACCCGGACGATCCGCACGAGCAGCACCGAGGTCCTGATCGACCCCGATGAGGACAACCGCCTTGCGGCGCGTTCCTCGGCGCAGTGCCAGCACGTACGCTCCGTGGCCACGACACGGATTCAGGAGCGCACCGGCAATGTCGGCCCCGTGGTCCTCAACGAGGTCCGCGAGACACTGGCGCTACTGCTAGACCTATAGCGTCGTCCGAGCATCACCCGATCACCCGAGTGCGGCTCCCTCGAAGCGCGGACGCGCATGCAGCCGCGTCACACCGGAGGTGCTGGCGCCGATGCCGACGAGCGCGTGACCGATGGCCCACCAACGCGATCGTTCGACTGTCAAGGTGCCTGAAGTGGTCCTATGCCGCGGCGCCGACCTGGAGCGCGTAACGCGTGCCACTCGATATTCGGTCACATCGCATTCCCATCCCGAGGGTCCCCTTTTCACCAGGGACACGTCCCGCACCGGCGGCGCTTACCCGTTGGGCAGCACGAGGTACTTCTCGCCGGTGCGCCGCGCGGTGTACCGGCTCACGGCCTCCTGTGTGAGCATCCTCTCGAGGCTCACCCGGTCGCTGTAGTGGCTGGCGAACGTGGTCGTCAGGTCCCTCATCACCCGCTCGCGCATCCGTGTGACCACCGCCGGGCCTGCCTTGGTGACGAAGGGGAACAGCAGCCACCCGCCGAGGTCCCAGGTGAGCCCGAACGAGCGGTGCAGGATCGTCGGACCGGCATCGAGCCCGCCGTAGATGTAGACCCTCTTCGGGGTCGAGGAGCCGTAGGGCGAATAGGCCGCGCCCCGGCTTGCCGCGGCCTCCATCGCGGTGAGGATCCGACCGGCCATCGTGCCGCCGCCGATCGGGTCAAAGCCGAGCATGGCCCCGGTCTCGCCGATCGCCTCGGCCAGGTGCGCGGTGAAGGCGGGATCGGTCGAGTCGAGCACGTACTTCGCGCCGAGACCCTGGAGCAGTTCCACCTGCGCCTGGCTTCTCACGATGTTGACCAGCGGCACGCCGTCCTCGCGGCAGATCCGCACCAGCATCTGTCCGAGGTTCGAGGCGGCGGCGGCGTGGACCAGCCCGATGAAGCCCTCCGCGCGCATCGTCTCGACGAACCCGAGCGCAGTCATGGGGTTGACGAAGCTCGACGCGCCCTGCTCGGCGCTGACGTCGTCGGGCAGCGGCAGGCTCATCCTCGCCTCGGCGTGGGCGTAGGTACCGTAGGCGGTGCCGGGAACGGCGGCGACGCGCTTGCCGAGGAGTGCCTGCGCCGAGGGGTCCTCGCCCGCTGCGACCACCGTCCCGGCCCCTTCATTGCCCGCCGGCAGCGAGAGCCCGTGCCGTGCCCGCAGCGCCTGCACCGCGCCCTGGGACACACGCGCGACGACCCGGCCGGGCGAGTACTCGGCGTTCTCGGTGTCGGCAGGGCCGAACAGCAGGCCCAGGTCGGACGGGTTGATCGGGGCAGCCTCCACCTTGACGAGGATCTGGCTGCCGGTGGGCGCGGCCCATTCGTGGTCAACCAACTCGACCGTGAGCACGCCCTCGCCCGAGAGCGTGCTACGCAGTTGCCTGCCCGCGAAAACCGCGCCTGCGGACGCCGTACCGATGGATGTCATGCTCGCCTCGCCTCGGGGTTGGGCCGCGCGTGCGGCAGTGCCGACGGCAACCCAGTCGATCATCTCGCAGCCACGTCCTAACGGGGCTCCGCCCCAGCCCGCGGACGCGGTGCGTCTCGTCGGCTGCCTCGCTTGGTCGTAGGCTCCGATCGTTGGGTCTGTCGAGGACCCTGCGGTCTTCGTCGTGATCCCGTTTGGTGGCGGTGGTTGACCCCGTGCTTGGGGTCGGCCCGACGATCGGAGCTTGTGATGACATTACCGCGGAGCGTCGCTGAGGTCCTGTCCGAGCACGTCGTGTTCGAGGTCGAGTCGATCGACCGGATGTACCTGAACGTGTACGTCCCGCAGCTGCAGCGGGCGGGTCAGGTGGCCGGGTTCCTGATGCGCGATCACGGGTTCCCGATCGCCTCCACGGCGTTGGTTGCGCCGATGTCGCGGGCGTTCGTCGACGGCCTGTACCGGTACGCCGCCGCGCACGGGGTACCGGTGGTGCGTTTCGCCAAGGGGCAGCGCAAGGACGACGTGATGCACGAACGGCTGCGCGGGTTCACCGGCACCGATGAGGTCGTGTTCATCGGGGTGGCGCAGGAGAAGGCCCACGTGTTCCGCACCGAGCGGCGGCACAACCCGGTCACCGGCGCGCCCTACCCCTGGATCGTGCCGGCGAGCGTCGTGGTCAACCACTACTACGTGTACGCCGTCGACGGGGACTTCGGCCCGTTCTTCCTCAAGTTCTGCTCCTACTTCCCGTACGCCGCCCGGCTCTGCATCAACGGGCACCAGTACGCCAAGCGGCAGGCGGTCAAGGCTGGCATCCGCTTCCAAGCCCTCGACAACGGGTTCGCCGCGATCGACGACCAGAACGACGTCGCGGCGGTGCAGGCCATCTGTGACGGGCTGACCGAGGAGCGGATCGACGCGCTGATGCGCAAGTGGCTGGCCCGACTGCCACACCCCTACTCCGCAGCGGACCGGGCCGCGGGGTACCGGTACGACATCTCCGTGCTGCAGGCCGAGTTCTCCTTGACCCAGGTTCTCGACGCCCCGGTCAGCGGTCGAGTGTTCTTCGAGCAGGTCATCCACGACAACCTCGACCTCGGCCGACCGGACCGGGTCCAGCTCATCTTCAACCGCCGCATCCACAATGGCAGGAAGCGCCCGACCCCGGGACGGTTCCGCACCCGGGTCATCACCGCGCACGTCACCCCGAGCCTGTACGTCGACTACAAGCACACGACGATCAAGCAGTACCACAAGGAAGGACGAGCCCTGCGGACCGAGACGACCATCAACGACACCTACGGCTTCAACGTCGGCAGGCGGCTGACCAACCTGCCCGCCCTGCGGCAGATCGGCTTCTCAGCCAACCGGCGCCGCCTGGGCGTCCAACGACTCAGCCACAGCCCTGCCGACGGCGCCGCCACCCTCGCCGCGGTCACCAGCCCCGCCTTCACCGCCACCGGACAGCGCGTGCCCGGGCTGCGGTTCACCGACGCGCACGCCCAAGCGCTGCTGTCCGCCCTCTGCGTCTTCCGGCTCCTACCGCACGGGTTCACCAACCGCGACCTGCGCGACCTGCTCGAGCCGCTGCTCGGGACGCCGTCGGGCACACTCACCCGAGGTCAGGCCACCTACGCCCTGCGCTGCCTGCGAGATCACGGCCTCATCGAACGCGTCCCCGGCGGCCACCGCTACACCGTCACCGACACCGGCCACTCCCAAGCACTGTTCCTGACCCGCGCCCACGACCGCGTCCTGCGCGCCGGCCTCGCCCAGATCGCCTCCACCCCAACCAAATTCAACACGCGACTCCGCTCAGCCGACCGTGCCTACCGTGCCGCGATGAATGACCTCGTCACCACAGCAGGACTGGCCGCATGACGGGACCCAAACTTGACCCATCCTTCACCACATCACCTGCTCAAGCCGTCTAGAGCGTGTCTCTTGATTCCCATCAGTGGGTCGTGAAGTAGATGAGGCTGGCACCGAGCAGGACACCACCGAGGAACGTTCGGGCCTGTTTGTCGTAGCGGGTGGCGATGCCGCGCCACTGCTTGAGCCGCAGGTAGCTGCGCTCGACGGTGTTGCGCTTCTTGTAGGCGCCCGGGTCGAAGCCCGGTGGGCGCCCACCGCGGCTGCCCTTGGCCTTGCGGCGCGCGATCTGGTCGGAACGCTCCGGGATCGTGTGCGCAATCTTGAACGCTCGCAGTCGAGTTCGTGTCGACGGGTGCGAGTACGCCTTGTCGGCCAGCAGCCGGAACGGCGGACGCTTCCCGGCCGAGCGGTAGTCCTCGATCAGCGGGATCAGCTGCGGGTTGTCCCCGGCCTGCCCACCGGTCAACCGGATCTGGACCGTGGCGGTGGCCTGGTCGGCCAGCGTGTGGATCTTCGTCGACAGTCCGCCGCGGGAGCGCCCCAGCGCGTGGTCAGCCGGCTCGGGCGGCAGATTCTTGTAATTCGATCCTGCCCCCTGTGTGGCCTGCAGGCTCGGAAACGACCTCCGCGGTGGCCGAGTCGTGCCGGGCGCCGGCCGCGTGCTGGTGCGCCCGCACGATCGTCGAGTCCACCGACAGGAGGTGCTCAACATCGTCGGTGGCGTTCTCATCGACCAGTCCGGCCTGCTGCACCGCGGCCATCATCAGGTGATACGTGCCGTCGGTTGACCAGCGGAAATGCCGCTTCCACAAGGTCTGCCACGGACCGAACTCCTCGGGCACATCCCGCCACGGAGACCCGGTGCGATACCGCCAACAGATCCCCTCCAGAACCCGACGGTGATCGGACCAGCGCCGCCCGCGACGACCCGCCGAACACGGCAGCAGCGGCTCCACGACCGCCCAGAACTCGTCAGAAACCTGACCCTGTCGCACCATGAGTCCGACACTCTCAGGATGGGCCGCTCAAGTTTGGGAGACACGCTCTAGTCTGGACGGTTTCCAGGGGTCACGGGCGCCGACGTGGGGGTGACCCGTCAGAGGAGCGTGTCGAGGGCCCTACCCGGCCTCACGACCTCGGTGCGGACGCGGCGGGCCCGGCTTCGGCGTGCGCGCCGACTGGTACCCGCAACCTGACCGCCGACCCGCCGCCGCCACGACCGTCCTGACCAGGCCGTAGCCCACCTCGCCGCCTGTCGACCCTCCGATCGGCGATCTCGGTGGGACTCACACGGATGCGGTCATGCGCGTCTTGACAATCTGTGCGTTCGCGAGCAGCGTCGAACGATGAGCAAGTCGCGGGCAACATGGAGGGCGCCGTGGGCGACGAGAGGCGAGTGAAGCTGATCCGACCGGGAGATCGATCAGAAGGCCAGATGACGCCAGGCATGCGCCGGGAGCAGGCCGTCAGCACGGATAGAAGTTGGGCCGGCCACGTCACGACGGAGGCCGGGATGGTGTCCGGGTGGCACCATCACGGAGACTACGAGAGTCACATCTACGTCGTCTCGGGACTGTTGCGGATGGAGTCCGGTCCCGGTGGCCAGGACGTGGTTGATGCGGAGCCCGGCGATTTTGTCTTCGTGCCACCGTACACGGTGCATCGCGAGGGGAACCCGGCATCGGCGGAGGCTACGGTGATCGTCGTCAGAGCCGGAAGCGGGGAGGCAGTGTTCAACGTCGACCGACCCGATGACACCTGAAGCGTGACGCTTGCGCCGCGGTGTAGGCGTTGCCGCGCGGATCTCTGCATCGGGAGCATGAGGTGCAGATCGGCGTGCGTCACAACGCCGCAAGTCGGATGGCCGTCGTTCCACGGACAGGCCGATGAGGGCGTTGTATGACACGCCCCGGAGGCGGAGTCAGTTATCGACTTGGGTCCGGTGTCTAGGTTCAGGGCGTGGAGATGAGGATTCGTCCGGCACAGCTGGATGAGCTTGAAGAACTGGCATGGATCGAGCACGAGGCAGACGGCCTGTTCGGCGTGGTCGGTGTCGACGTCATTCTCGATGCGCCGGCCCCGCCCACCGCCGACTATGCCAAGGCTCAGGAGGCTGGCAGCGTCCTGGTCGCGGAGCTCCCTACTGGCCCGCTGGCGGGGTTCGTCCGGACTGAGATCGTCGACGAAACGGCTCACCTGGAGCAGGTCAGTGTCCTGCCCCAGCATGCCCGACATGGGGTCGGCAGAGCCATGATCGCCGCCGCCGAGGACTGGGCTTTTCGGCGCGGGCACACCCCGCATCACGTTGACGACCTACCGGGACGTGCCATGGAACGCCGTACTACCAGCGTCTGGGCTGGGATGTTCTTGCGGACGACGACCTCGGGCCACAGCTGCGTGCCATCCGCGGCCACGAGCGGGCCCGCGGCCTCGAGATCCAGGCCCGCCAGGCCATGGGGAACCGTTGAGTCCCAACGGCGCAGTGACCATCTGAGGCGGGCCCTCAACGCGCCGTCATGCCGCGGGCCGACTCGCCCTGGCGCACTGATCGCGCACCTGAGCCCCTCGAGCCGCGCGTGGCTGATCGAGCACAATGGGGAGCCGCTGCCCGACCAACTCGTTGCAGAGATCGTCAGCGTCGCAGGCGCCGAACCGAACGCTCAGTGGTGGGGCGGCCCCTCCTTGGAGGGCAGACCCAGCTCACCGACGAAGCGGGCGACTGGATCGACACCGTCGCCAACGACGAGAGCTGACCCGAGCTCTCCCGTCAGCAGCGCCCGCAATGACGCTGTAGGCGCGATCGTGCCGGCAGTCGCCGGTTCCAGGCGACGGCGCCCAATCGCGTCCCTCCGGCGACTGCCGGGGGAGCTGGCGGGTCGGTGCGCACCTGGCCGTACCGATCTACTGTGGCTGGATGCTCACGAACCGGTCGGCGCCGCAGGCGCGAGTGACACCGGTTCTGACCGTGGCCGACGTTCGGGCGGCGGTGGCGTGGTACGCCGACGTCTTCGGGTTCGTCGAACACGTCCGCATCGGTGAAGGGCACCGCTCGCAGCTCGGCCTGCCGGACGGGCAGCCGGCCGAGCTCGTGGTGGCCGAGGTTCGGCCCGGGCGGCGAACCCCTCAGAGCGGGCGTTCTCACCAAGTGATGCTCAAGGTCGCCGATGTCGCGGGAGTCGCCGAGACGGCGACCGCTCGAGGCGCCGTTCTGGTCGACCCGCCGCACGACTGGGAGTACGGCGAGCGGCAGGCCACGATCGATGACTCGTTCGGGCACCAGTGGGTCCTCAACCAGACGATCGTCGACGTCGCGCCCGAGCAGTGGGGCGGTCAGACCGTGACGCCGCGCCCTCGACCCCAGTAGCGCCTGCGGTCAGCGGTCCAGTCCCAAACCCGTTGCGCATCAGCACACCGGGTGATGGGGTGACGGCGTGTCCCAGCCCCAAACTGAGAACGCCCACGTCATCTCCGCGGTCCCCGGTCGCACGAACGTCTACGTCCACCTCGACGTGGTCTATGCGCGTCGTGGTGGTCTCGACCTTCACCTGCAGATCATCCAGCCCAGTGGCGACGCGGCGATGCTCGGCTGGGAGGTGGCGTTCGCGGGCCGCTATCCGTGCATCGCCTTCATTCAGGGTTCAGGGTGGCGAGAGCAGGCTCTCGGGGCGGCGATGTCGTACCTGTGCCGGTTCGCCGAGCGCGGCTACGTCATCGCGATCGTGCAGTACCGCCCCTCGGCGGTGGCCCCGCACCCTGCCCAAGTTCACGACGCCAAGACCGCCGTCAGATGGCTGCGTCAGAACTCCGATCAGTACGGCATCGACCCCGACCGCATCACCATCTCGGGCGACAGCTCCGGCGGGCACACCGCTCTGCTGGTCCACGCCACCGACGGGTCGGCAGCGCTGGACGAGGACCCAGAAGCCGCCCCATTGAACCTGTCCAGCGCGGTCGTGTTCTCCTCCCCAACGGACCTCACACTCATGGACGACGACGACGCCGTCCGCGACCTGCTCGGCGGTCGACGCCCGAGTCAAGCCCCGGACGACGCCCGGGCTGCCTGCCCCGCAAACCATCTCGACCGCCGGCGCCGGGGCCCGGTGCTGCTGGTGCACGGCACCGACGACGAGGTCGTCGCCTGCGAACACAGCCGTATCTACGCGATGGCGCTGCGCGAGGCCGGCCACACGTGCGACTTGGTGCTTGTCGAAGGTGCCCGGCATGGCATCTGGCCCTCTCTGTTCAGCCCAGAGCTCGCCGACATCATGGACGAGTTTCTCAGTGGCTAGCACAGGAGCACCGCATCGCTGCGGCGCCATTCGCATCTCCCAGCGCCGCGGTGTGGTCGTCAGCCGCGCGGTCAGCCCGGCGACGTGAGCCGGGAGGCGTGCCCAGGAGTTGCCCTAGGGTGCTTCACGTGGACGTGCTCATCATCGTGATCGGTGTGCTGGTCATCGCGACGCTCTTGTGGATCATGGTGCCCGGAGTGAGTGGCGCGGTCCTCGCCGCCATGCAGGGCGTCCGTCAGGTGTTTCGGCGGCGCTGAACTGCCCGCGGCGAGCCCCGACCTGCTCGCCAGGCGCCCTTGAGACCTGACCTGCCCCACCTCGACGGACAGTCGTACACCACTGATCAGGACTTGATTCGGCCGCGTCGCCTTGCCGGTGAGGGTGCCCAACGGGATCCCCGGGACCAGCGTCGCGGTCAGCAGGCGTGAAATACGCTTGCCGGATGGTTCGCGTGGAGTTCTCGTCGCTGTGTCTGGTGCTCAGCTCGCAGCGGGGGTGATGGGTCAACTCGTCGCGCTCCGTGAGCGTCGGGCTTTTGACATCGCGCTGCTGGGCTGGCGTGGACAGCCGGAACGGGTGGGCCGCGACTCATGGCTGGTCGGGACGGCCCTGTCGGCCCCCGTCGTCATGCTCGCGATCCAGACCGTCGCGACCGTTCGGCTCGGGGAGGGCCCCAGCCGTGTGGCGACGCGGGCTCTCGGGTCGTTGGGTGCGACGATGGCTTGCGCCTCCCTGCTCGAGCCGGAGGTCCGCAGCGCACTGTCGCCGGCGGGCTGGAACCCGACGACGACCCCCATCGTGGCCGCCGGGTTCTCGCTGGCCGTCGCCATGGCCGTGCTGGGCCTGGGGTCAGCTGGCAGGTGACGCTCGAATGGCCCGTCGCTCGACTTCCAGCGCCGTCCTCCTGTTGGAGTCGAAGCCGTAAGCGTCAGTTGACCTCATCGACAGGTCCCGGCCGGCTCAACCCGTCGGTGTCAGTCGCGCAACCGCGATCCTGCGACCCGCCTTCGTCTCGTACGATGCGAAGGCGGGGTGGGTCGCGACGATGATGTCCTTCCACGCGGCGTCGGACTCGGCGCCACGCAGGACCTCGACAGACATCGTCCGCTTGTCGCGGCCGATCTCGATGGTCGCCGTGGAGGCGGCGCGCAGGTTGCGGACCCACTGAGGCTCCTTGGCTGGCCCCCGCGGTCGCCGCGAGGTAATAGGCGCCGTCGCGCTGCACGTACGCCACTGGCACCGTGTGGGGCATGCCGGACCTGCGTCCGGCCACGGTGAGCAGGAGCACGGAGCTGCCGCCCTTCGCCCTGCCGCCGACCTTGCGTCCCGTCCGCCGGTACATCCACACGGCCACCGCGTTGGCGGCCTCGTCAGCCCATGTCCGAGCCGGCGGAGGGATCGCTGTAGAGCACGTCGAAGCGCTCCAGGACGACCGGCATGCTCGGGGTGAACCCCCGAGTGTGCACCGCGTGCTCGGTGAAGAAGCGCTCGTGCACCTCGCGCCACGTGGCGAGCGACCGGTCGCCCTCACCCTCGAGGTGCGCGTGCTCGGCGCTCACCTCGTCGAAGGGGACGACATCGACCTGGGTCGTCACGACCAAGGCGTGCGGGACCCCGTGACCGTCGGTGACGATGCCGAGCGCTCCAGGCGTCGGCAGCTCCTCACCCTCCGCCTCGTAGTCCCACAGCGCGCCGGCAGTCGCGGTCTTCGTGCCGGAGAGGAGAAGCGCGAGGAGCTCGTCGGCCTGCTCGGGGGTGGCCCCGAAGGCCCAGGCCGGCGGCCGTAGCGACCCCAGGGGTCGCTCACCGGTGTAGTACCCAGTCGGGTTGAGCTTGGCTCGCACCTTGGCGACCTGCCAGAAGGACTCGATTTCCGACGAATCATCGGTGCCGGGCTCGGGTGCATCCATGCCCTGAGGCTAGCCCCACGCGGACGCGCTCGTGACCCGCTGGCCAGCGCCGCGGAAAAGCGCTTGCCGCGCTGACGGCGATATCGCGACGATGCCTGCATGGGCTGCCTCGTCTCACATACGACCGTCGACTGCCGCAACGCCTACGACCTGTCGGAATGGTGGAAGAGCTTGCTGGGGTACCGCGACATCGAGGGAGATCCCAACCAGCCCGGGCACGAGGAGTGCATGATCCAGGACCCGGCTACCGGGCATCGGATCCTCTTCATCGAGGTCCCGGAGGAGAAGCAGACCAAGAACCGGCTGCACTTCGACCTTCGGCCACGCGAGTCCAGCCGCGACGAGGAGGTCCAGCGGCTCATCGACACGGGGGCCACCGTGGTGGCCGACCTGCGCGGCACGGACGGGCGTGGCACCGGCTGGGTGGTGTTCGCCGACCCAGAGGACAACGAGTTCTGCGTGCTGCGCTCCGAGGCAGAGCTGGACGCGGCGCGTACACGTGAGGCCGAGGCATCGGCTCCTGCGGAGGCCCCATCGGTGTGAACGGAGACGCCCCATGATCCGACCGTTTCGATTCGGAGTCGTCGCGCCCCTCTTGTCGGACGTGCCCACGTGGCTGGACCAGGTGCAGCGGTTCGCCGACAGCGGGTATTCGACCCTGCTGATGCCCGACGTGCCGCGCTGGCAGCCCGCCCCCGCTCCGACGCTCGCCATGGCGGCAGCCCGGACGAACCTGCGGGTCGGCACCTGGGTCTATGCCTCGCCACTGCGGCCTGCCTGGAGCGCCGCGTGGGAGGCCCACTCGATGTCGGTGCTCACGCAGGGTCGCTTCGAGATGGGCATCGGCACCGGCAGGCCCGGGATCGAGGATGAGCTGCGGGATCTTGGCCTGCCCGTCTCATCACCGAGCGGGAGGCTGGCCCGGGTCCGCGAGACGGTGACGGCACTGCGAGATCTGGACGGTCCGGACGGCCACACGCCGGTTGTCATGGCCGTTCGGGGGCCGAAGGCGCAAGCGCTCGCCCTGGAAGTGGCGGACACGGTCACCATCGCCTCGTTCGCGAGCGACACTCGGGCCGCGGTGGCGGGCATGGCCCGCGACCTGGGCACCGTGCGAGATGTCGAGCTCGCGCTGCACGTTCCGGTCGTCGGCGACAGGGTCGCGCCGTTCATGGCGTCCGCGCGAGACACCGACCCGGCCGCGTTGCGGGAAGCGGACTCGCTGGCCGTCCTCCCGGACGACCCCGCCGCCGCTGCCGAGGAGGTCCAGCGCCGCCGTGAGGAGGTCGGCTACTCCTACTTCGTCCTGGGCGCCGACTCCGCCGACGTGTTGGCTCCGATGGTCGCCGAGCTGGCCGGCCAGTAGCGCGCCGCTCTCCGGTCCGCCGCTGGGACGCACCGCCCCAACAACCCGGGCGTGCTCGCCAGGGGTTGTCGTGATGACCTGATGTGAGGACAGACGGGCACGGGGGCGGCAGAGCGCGTTGCGGTCAGAGGCCGGCTCGGTCCAAGGCCTGGGTCGTGAGCGTGCGGCCGAGGTCGATCATCTCGGCTGCCCGATGGAAGTCGAGCGTGTTGACGGCGTTGTAGGGGACCGTGATGAGGATGTCGGGCGGGTTGCTGGCCATCCGGTAGCGCGTGATGAGCGCGCTCATCGTCTCGAAGCTCATGTTGAGCAGGTTGATCGTCCCGATGTCGGCCTTCCCGACCACCCACTCCGCGGCGGCTGCCGTCGGTGAGAGGTCTGAGTCGGCGGCCTCCGCAGCCGCGGCAACCAGGTCCCCAGTCGCGTCGGCCGTCGCGTCGACCGCCTCCTCGGTCTCTCTTGTCTCGTCACGGCGGTGGCCGGCGCCGAAGCGACCGACGAGGGCGCGGAGCCGGTCGGACTCGAGGGCTTCGGCGGTGCTGCGCCGCAGCCGGGACGTCCACTCGTCGAAGGGCCTCGTCTCGGAGGTCTCCTTCACGGGGGTGGCATGGCCGATCGGGGCTCTCGGCCCGGAGAGGCTCACGGCCACGGTCACGTCCGCGCTCACGGCTGCGGTCGGCTCGATGGGCAGGGGGTTGAGCAGGCCGCCGTCGACGAGCGTGCGGCCGTTGATGACGATGGGGGTGATGACGCCGGGGATGGCGATCGAGGCTCGGATGGCCTGAACCACCGGACCGTGCTGGAACCACACCTCCCGCCGCGCCGCGAGGTCGGTGGCGACGGCCGTGTAGGGGATCGGCAGGTCCTCGATCGTCGCGCCGCCCAGGATCTCGCCCACCTTGCCGATGATCCGCTCGGCCCGGATGGCCCCGCCGGGCGCGGACAGGGTGAAGTCGAGGAGACGGAACAGCTCGCGCTGCGTCAGCGACAACGACCACTCGGTGTACTCGTCCAGCCGACCCGCGGCAGCGACCCCCCCGACGAGGGCACCCATGGACGTGCCCGCGATGGCCACGACCTCCAGGCCCCGTTCACGCAGCACCTGGAGCGCTCCGATGTGCGCATAGCCTCTCGCCCCACCCGACCCCAGGACCACCGCTGCCCGCACGCCACCAGCCACGGCACCGAGCCTAGCCCGATCCCGACCCGCCGGCCCCGGCACGGGATCTGGCGGAAAGACTCAGCCGAGGGTGCGCGCGAACAGGTCCTTCAGCGCGGCGAAGTGGCGCTCGGTCGCAGCCTCGTCGTACACCCCCGTGTCGGCCATCGTGTACCCGTGGGCTGTTCCCGGATAGATCTCGTTCGTCGCGGTGAGGCCGGCGGTACGGAGCGTCTCGTCGAGGCGGGCGACCGCCTCTGCGTTCATGCTGGGGTCGTGGTCGGCGTGGCCGAAGACGAACTCGGCGCGCGACGCCGGGAGCGCGAGGTGCGGGCTGTCAGCGGCGTCGCCGGCGAGGCCGCCGCCGTGGAACCCGCCGCAGGCGGCGACGATGTCGGGGTGGGCGGCAGCCGCTCGGACGGCAAGCCGCGCCCCCATGCAGTAGCCGACGACACCGACCGGTGTCCGCACGTCCTCCAGCGACGTCAGCGCCTCGACGTACGCGGCGATGTCCGCGACCGCGCGCTTCGCCGTCAGCGACGCGATGCGGCCGGAGGCGACCTTGAAGAACTCCCGGCGCGCCTCCTCCGATTCCAGCGGATGTCCCGGTGTGGTCTCGGCACTCGTTCCGTCGCGGTAGAAGACGTTCGGGGCGAGCACGACGTATCCCCACGACGCGATGCGGTCCGCCATCTCGAAGATCCGGGGCCGCAACCCGATCGCGTCCATGAAGAGCAGGACCCCGGGCAGGGGGGGCTCCCCTCTCGCGCTGGTGGGTCGGGCGAGCCAGGCCTCGGCCGGACCGTCGGCCGCCGCAACGTCGATCATCACGACAGCGACCTTAGCTCCGACGCCGCGCTCGGTCGGGTGGATCGCTCAACGCGATCGGGAGGTCGTGGCTTCCTCAGCCGAGGTACCCCTCGACCGTCTTCGGGTCGCGGACCTGAGCCTCGTCGGGGTTCGCGCCGAACTCCCGTTTCGCCCGGCGCTGGCGGAGCAGGTCCCAGCACTGGTCGAGCTCGACCTCGATCGTGCCGAGCCGGGCCCGCTCGTCCTCCGCGGAGATGGACCCGTGCTGGAGGGCCTCACGCAGGCGGTGCTCCTCGTCGATCAGAGACGTGATCCGGTGCTGGATGTGCAGGTCGTCAGCCATGTGGTCAGCCTCCCACGCATCCGGCCCACGATCACGACTGCGCCCCCTCAGGTCCGCACGGCCGCGATGAGGGTCCCGTCCGCCGTGCGCACCTCGATGGACCGGATCTGCTCCGGCCGCAGCGCCGTCGCCCCGGTGACGGTGGCGTAGCCGGATCGCGTCCCCAGCCAGGACCCGGCCGGCGACTCGCGCCCGGCCGCGTCGATGACGTAGAGGGTGATCTCCTCGCCGACCGGCATGTTCGAGCAGGCGAGGTCGAGCTGGGTGCCCCACCCTCGAGTGACGAGGTGGACCCCGACCTGCGCCGTCGACCCGGCGGGTGCGGTCGCCGTGTAGTGCTCGGACGGGGGCGGCGGGTCGAGCAGCCCGGGGCCCAGCCAGGCTCCGGCGCCGAAGGCCCCCGCGGCGGCGACGCCCGCCGCGGCGACCAGCCAGTCCCGCCGCCGTCGACGGCGCCGCCGTGCCTCGGCCAGGAGGTCGGTGAGGCCCGGCAGGGTGGGCGGACCCGCCGCAGCGGACCCGGCCCCCACCTCGGGTGCCTCCTCTCCGGGAGCGAGCCCAGCGGCATACGGCTCCTCGGTCGGTGGTCGCTCGACGAGCGAGAGCAGCCGGGGGAGCCCGGAGACCTGGCCGAGCTCCGCCTGGCACGCGGGGCACGTGCGCAGGTGCTCGGTGAACGCGCGGTGGTCCTCGTCGGACAGCCCGCCGAGGACGTAGCCGCCCAGCAGCACGTGGGTCTCCTCGCCGTCGGCGCTCATCTCGTCACCCCCATCTCGTCGAGGACGACGCGCAGGCTGCGCACGGCGTAGTAGGCGCGGGACTTCACGGTGCCCTCGGGCACCCCCACCCGGGCTGCGGTCTCGGCCACCGAGAGCCTTTCGTAGTAGAGACACGTGACGACCTCCCGGTGCGCCGGCTGCAGCCGCGCGAGAGCCTCCTCGACGAGGACCTGGTCGAGCGCCCGGTCGATCGCCGACTCCGCCTCGGGGAGGTCGACGAGGCGCGCCTGCTGGGGCCGTCGCCCGGCCGCGCGGTGCTGGTCCACGATGAGGTGCCGGGCCGTCGTGATGAGGTAGGCGCGCAGGCTGTCGGCCTCCGGGGCCTGCCGCCAGACGCGCAGAATCGTCTCCTGGACGATGTCCTCCACCCGGTCGGGATCGCTCGTCGCCCGCCACACGACGCGTCGGAGCATCGGCCCGTGCTCGCGGTAGATCGCCTCGACGGCCTCCTCGTCGAGCGGCATCTGACCAACCTCCCTCGGCGCTCCTGCCCCCGGAGACGCCGCTCCCGTCGTTCCGGTTCATCGAGCTGGCGTCGCCCGCGTGCTCCCCATGATCCTCGCCGCCGAGCCGGCCGTATGCCGCTGGGCTCGCTCCCGAGCCCCAGCCGGGGTCAGCGCAGGGCGAGGAGCCCGATCTTGCCGACCACGGCGCTCGCGGCGACGTCCTGCCGCCGGCGCACGGACTGCCAGGCAGCGCGCATGCCGTCGCTGTAGTCGATGTCGTCGAGGGCCAGCAGGGCGCCGGCCGCGGTGGCCCGCGCCGCCTGCTCGACGTAGCGCTCCGTCGCGGGTCCCTGGTGGTTCCCGTCGATGAAGACGTAGTCCCACGGCGCCTCGGAGAGGGTGGGGGCGAGCGTCTCCGCGAAGCGGCCCACGACGACTCGGGCATTGTCGATGCCGGCCCGCTCCCAGAGCTGCTCGGCCTGGCGGGCGAGCGCAGGGTAGGCCTCGAGCGAGGTGACCGTGCCGCTCCCAGCGATCGCGGCCGCCTGGTAGGCCGCTGAGACGCCCACGCAGGTGCCCAGCTCGAGGGCGCGGGTGGGCTGCCAGGCCGCGACGACGTGGTGGAGCAGGCGGGCTCCCGAGGGGGGCTGCGAGGCCCGGGCGCAGATGAGCGCCACCGACTGGGTGGTGTCCTCGGCCCACGGCACCCGCTCGGCGCTGCGGAGCAGGGCCCGCCGGGCCGACTCGACCCGATCCAGCACAGGGCGTGCCTCGTCGCTGACCCGGTCCGCGGCGAGTCGCTCGAGGGCGCGGGCGAGTCGCTCCGGCTGGGTGCCGCCCTGTTCGCGCAGCTCGCGGGCCTGTTCGACGACGGAACGACGGATTCCCGGCAACAACAGCCGGGCCTTGAGCTCGACGCGGGCGAAGAGGAGCGGGGGCGTCCGCGCAGTCGCCGTTTGCCACATGACGTGTAGGTCCTCTCCTGTCGCCTCACTGTAGAGCGCTCGTGCGCCCCCTGCCGCCTGGCGCGCTGGCCATTTCGGAGCGGGGGAAGCAGCCGACGGACGGGGCTGGGTGGCAGAGTCGGTCCATGCCCAGTGAGCGCCTCGACCCACACCCGGTCACGGGCCAGCTCTTCCCGTCCCCCGTGCCGCCGGGGACGGGCTGGCCGGGCGACCCGGCCACCGGTGCGACGCCGGTTGCGGCGACCGCGGCGGAGGTGCGTCGGCTCGGCGCGGCCGCGCTGACACCCGCCGAGCTCGACGCGCGGGTCTCGGTGTGTCGGGCCTGCCCCCGCCTCGTGGCGTGGCGCGAGTCGGTGGCGACCCGGGGGCGCCGAGCGTCGTTCGCCGACCAGCCCTACTGGGGCCGGCCCGGTCCGTCCTTCGGGGACCCGGCGGCGTCCGTGCTCATCGTCGGGCTGGCCCCTGCCGCCAACGGCACCAACCGGACGGGCCGGATGTTCACCGGGGACCGCTCGGGGGACTGGCTCTACGCTGCGCTCCACCGTGCCGGCTACGCGTCGCAACCGACCTCGGTCGCCGCCGGTGATGGTCTGGAGCTCACGGGGATCCGGATCGTGGCGACGGTCAGGTGCGCGCCTCCGGCCAACCGGCCGTCGACCGAGGAGAAGGCCACGTGCTCCGGGTGGCTCGCCCGCGACCTGGAGCTCACCTCGGCCGGACCGGGCGGTCTGCGGACGCTGCTGGCGCTCGGCTCGATCGGCTGGGACGGCGTCCTGGGAGCGGCCCGCCGCCTGGGCTGGCAGGTGCCGCGGCCGAAGCCGCGCTTCGGGCACGGCGCCGAGGCCGCGCTGGCCCTCCCCGACGGCACCGACGTCCGCCTCCTCGGCAGCTACCACGTGAGCCAGCAGAACACCTTCACCGGCAAGCTGACCGAGGTGATGCTCGACGCCGTCATCGCCCGCCTCTGATCTGCCCAATGGGCAAGATTGCCCAATGGGCAAGATTGTGCAATCCTGTGGACATGACCGAGACAGGACTGCGGGAGGCGAAGCGCCGCGCAACCGCGCACGCTCTGGCCGAGGCGGCGTTCGACCTCGCGGTCGAGCGCGGGGTCGACGGCTTCACCATCGACGATGTCGCGGCGCGGGCGGGCTACTCGCGCCGGACCTTCGCCAACCACTTCACGTGCAAGGAGGAGGCGATCACCGGGCTCGCGGTCGAGCGACTCAAGGACGGGCTCGAGACCCTGCCGAGCGTCCCCGAGGACACGGCCCTCCTCGACTGGCTCATGGCCCTCGCCCGGCACCAGCTCTCGGGCGGGATGCTGCCGCTCCTGCAGCAGCTGCGACGCCTGGCAAGCGAGCACCGCGGTCTCGAGCCCTACCTCGCCGATGTCCAGCTCCAGATCCGTCGCACCGCCCAGGACGCGGTGTCCGCACGGGCCGGCTCCAACGTCTCGCGCCTGTCGAGCCACATCCTGGTGGGGGCTGCCTACGGCGCCCTGATGTCCGTGCTCGACGGGCGCGTCCCGATTCGGTTCCCCGGCGATCCGACCTCCGTGGCCGAGACCGCTGACCTCCCAGTTGACCTACCAGCTGACGCGGTCACCGTCGAGGAGTTCCTCACCACGGTCTTCACGCACCTGCGCCAGGGCTTCTGACTCCCCGCTCCGGCGCCGACCCTCCGCCGACCCTCCGCCGAGCCCGCCCGGCCACCACGGCCGACGAGCCGCGATGCCGGCCTACCCGAAAGGCTTCACCATGTCCCTCCTGCTCTACCGACTCGGTCGGACCGCGTACCGGCGGCCGTGGGCCTTCATCGCGCTCTGGCTCCTCGTCCTCGGCGGCATCGTCGGGCTCGCCGTCGCCAACGGCGGCGGCAAGATCTCCTCCAGCGTCACGATCGACGGCACCCAGAGCCAGGACGTGACCGACCGGCTCCGCGCCGAGCTGCCGGACGCCGCCGGCGGACAGGGCACCGTCGTCTTCACCGTGCCCGCGGGAGACCGTCTGGACTCGGGCGACCGAGCCGAGGGCATCGCCGACGCGGCACGGACCATCGGCGACCTGCCGACCGTGGCCGACCGCGGCCAGCAGGCGTCCTCCTCGGGAGCGTCCGCCCCGGACGCTGAGCCCGCTCCCGCCGCCCGTGCCGGTGACAAGGGGAGCCAGCCCAGCGGCATACGGCCCCTCGTCGTGGGCGGCCAGCCGGTCCCCGGTGTCGTCGTGTCGGAGGACGGCTCCGTGGCGATGCTGCAGATCCAGTTCACCGAGCAGGTCCAGGACCTCCCGGACGGAACGGTCGAACGGGTCACCGACCTCGCCGAGGCCGCCACCGCGGGCACCGGCGTGGACGTCCTCACCACCGAGTCCCTCAAGCCCATCGAGGCGCCCGTGGGCGGTCACGAGGCCATCGGTCTCGGCATCGCCGCGCTCGTGCTGCTCATCACGCTCGGGTCGCTCCGCGCCGCGGGGCTGCCGCTCCTCACCGCGCTGACCGGGGTGGGTATCGGCCTCGGCGGCGCCTTCGCGCTCTCGCAGACCATCACCATGACGACGGCCACTCCCGTCCTCGCGCTCATGGTCGGTCTCGCCGTCGGCATCGACTACGCGCTCTTCATCGTCAACCGCACGCGCCGCCTCATCGTGACCCAGGGCCTCAGAGCCGAGGAGGCGGCCACGCGGTCCATCGGCACCGCCGGCAGCGCGGTCCTCTTCGCCGGCATCACGGTCGTCATCGCGCTGACCGGGCTGAGTCTCATCGGGATCAGCTTCCTCACGACGATGGCCCTCGTCGCGGCCGCCACCGTCGTCCTCGCCGTCCTCGTGGCCCTGACCCTGCTGCCCGCCCTCCTCGGCGTCGTCGGCGAGCGCATCGCCAGTGCCCAGGCGCGCGCCCGCGGGAGGAGCCTCACGGTGGAGGAGCACCGCCACCTCGCCCACCGTTGGTCCGGAGGCGTCGTCCGGCACCGGTGGCTCGCGATCGTCGGCGTCGTCGCGGTCCTCGGCCTGGCGGCGGTCCCGGTGGCCGACATCTCGCTCGGCATGCCGAACGGGTCCACCGCCAACCTCGACACGGACGAGCGGCAGGCCTACGACGCCATCACCCGCGGCTTCGGCGAGGGCTACAACGCGCCCCTCGTCGTGGTCGCCACCCCCGATGACGGCAGCCGGCTGGGCCAGGAGGACGTCGCCCGGCTCACCACCGGGCTGCGGGACACCCCCGACGTCAAGGCGGTCAGTCTCATGGGGGCGGACCCCCAGGGCGGCACGGCCATCTTCACCGTCATCCCGGAGGAGGGGCCGGACGCCGCATCAACCGCCGACCTCGTCGACACTCTGCGGGCGTCAGGGCCGACGGTGACCAGGACCGAGGGCGTCGCCCTCGGCGTGACCGGCCTGACCGCAGTCAACATCGACATCTCCGAGAAGCTCGCGGACGTCATGCCGCTCTACATCGGCATCGTCGTGGCACTCTCCCTGGTCGTCCTGCTCCTCGTCTTCCGTTCCGTCGTCATCCCCCTCAAGGCGACCCTCGGCTTCCTCCTGAGCATCGGCGCGACCTTCGGGGTCGTGACCGCCGTCTTCCAGTGGGGCTGGCTCAAGGACCTCTTCGGCTTCGACACGACCGGGCCCGTCCTCAGCTTCCTGCCGATCATGGTGACGGGCATCCTCTACGGCCTCGCCATGGACTACGAGATGTTCCTCGTCAGCTCGATGCGCGAGGCGCATGTCCACGGCCACCGCGGTCGCGACGCGATCGTCCACGGGTTCGACCAGGCGAGCCGTGTCGTCGTGGCCGCGGCGATCATCATGGTCTCGGTCTTCGCGGGCTTCATCTTCAGCGCGGACCCGATGATCAAGCAGTTCGGCCTCGCGCTCGCCGTCGGCATCCTCGTCGACGCCTTCCTCGTCCGCATGACCCTCGTCCCTGCCGTCATGTCGGTGCTCGGCGAGGCCGCCTGGTGGCTGCCGCGCCGACTCTCGGCGGTCCTGCCCAACCTCGACGTCGAGGGGGACCAGCTCAAGCGCCACCTCCGGAGCCAGCCCGACCAGACCCCTCCGGCCCATCGCCCGCGGCACGTGGCCGTGGCGACATCCACCCAAGTGACCGGCAACGGCCACCATCCCGAAGGAGCCCTTTCGATGGCCTTCCATATCCCGCCTTCCCGCAAGGGCCTGCCCGAGAACCGCTTCGACTTCACTCTTGACGGGACCACGGTCAACGACCTGCCGCTCCTGCCCTACGCCCCGCTCGTTGCCGTGGAGGCCTTCCAGGCGGGCGAGGCGCTCGAGGCGGTCCTCACCGCCTGTGACACGGAGGGGGCGCAGGAGGTCATCCGGCAGCTGGACGCCGACCAGTTCCGGGCCTTCGTCGAGGCGTGGGAGCTCGCCTCCGCCGAGCGCGTCGACCGGTTGTCCTCGCCTCAGCACGTGCCATGAGCAGGCCGTATGCCGCTGAGCCGGCTCGGTGGCCTCCGGCACCTCAGTGGGCGGTCGGCTTCCCGTGGTCGACGAAGCGAATGAGGTCGGCGACGGACTCGACGATCCGGCTCGGCCGGTAGGGAAACGTCTCGACCTGCTCGCGGCGCGTGGACCCGGTGAGGACGAGGACGGTGCGCAGGCCGGCCTCGAGCCCGGAGACGATGTCGGTGTCCATCCGGTCGCCGACCATGATCGTCGTCTCCGAGTGGGCGTCGAGCCGGTTGAGGGCGCTGCGCATCATGAGGGGGTTCGGTTTGCCGACGTAGTAGGGCTGCCGCCCGGTCGCGGTCGAGATGAGTGCGGCCACCGACCCGGTGGCCGGCAGGGTCCCGAACGGGCTCGGGCCGCTCGGGTCGGGATTCGTCGCGATGAACCGGGCGCCCTTCTCGATGAGGCGGATCGCGCGGGTGATCGACTCAACGAGTAGGTCCGGGTCTCCCCGAGCACGACGTAGTCGGGATCCCGCTCGGTCATGACGAAGCACCGGGCCGTATGCCGCTGGGCCCGCATCCGTGAGTCCGTCGGGTCCCAGCGGGGACCCGTCGGTCGCGCCCCTCGTCCTCGTCCACGGCCTCGGCGCGCGCGGTCACCGCCCCGGTCCTGCTCATCCACGGTGCGGCAGACCGACTGGTCCCCATCTCGGCGGCGCGCCGGGTCGCCGCGGCCGACCCGCGCCGCGCTGGCGGACCGAGTGACTCGCCGACGTCGGGCACACACCGCAGCTCGAGGTGCCCGACCGTTTCGTCGCAATTGTCCGAGCCTGGCTCGCGGAGCCGCGCGGCTGAACGGGAGGTGACTCAGCGCCCCGCCGGCGCGCCCGGCCGGAGGTCCGACCGGGCACCGAGCTCGTGCCCCCACCCCTCGGCGCGTTCGAGCTCGCCGGTCCTGAGCGGTCCGTCGGTGTCCTCCACCCAGAACGTCTCGCCCTGCTCCACCCGCCGGAAGCCCCGCGCGCGAAGCGCCCGGGCGGCGGACTTGGCAGCCGATCCGGGCATCAGCCTGACCTTGACGCGGGTGTCGAACGTGACGACGGGCAGCTCCGGGCGTGGGACGACGGCGTCGACCCACTCGCGGATGCCGAGCCGCACGTGCTCCTTCGCCCCCTTGGCCTCGGCGTCGGTGCGCGTCGACGGGCGCGTCATGCTGAAGGCGTGTGTCGGTCCGCCCAGGATGAGCAGGCTGACCTCCTCCGGGATGACGCCCGGGGCCTCGTCCGAGCGGAGCAGGTCGACGGCGTCGGGTCTGCTGCGCGTCAGTCCGCGCTTGACGGCCTCGGCAACGGCCCTGGTGTTGCCGAACAGGGACTCGTGGATGATGAGTGCCTTCATGGGCCAACCCCCTTGGTCTCCACGCCTCACGCTAGGACGTTCCCGCGCAGCCGGCGCCGGATGGTGATCCATCAGACCCGTTGCGGCGCCGGGACCAGCTGCGGCGCACAATGGACGGGCCCAGCGGGGCAGCGGAAGACGCGCAGAGGAGGGCGGAGATGGACGCCAAGGACTGGGACGAGCGATACGCCACGGCTGACCTGGTCTGGTCGGCCGAGCCCAACCGCTTCGTCGAGGAGATCGTCGCGCCCCTCACTGCCGGCACGGCCATCGACATCGCTGCCGGCGAGGGGCGCAACGCCATCTGGCTCGCCCAGCAGGGCTGGACGGTGACGGCCACCGACTACTCGAGCGTCGCCGTCGAACGGATGCGGGCCCGGGCGGACGCGCTCCTCGGTGCGGAGGCGGGTCGGTTGACCCCACTCGTCGCCGACGCCACGGTGCCGGCGCCAGGCGGCCCAGCGGCATACGACCTCGCGCTGTTCTGCTACCTCCAGCTCCCCGCCTCCGAGCTGCGGGTGGCCCTGCGCCACGGCGTCGAGGCCGTGCGTCCGGGCGGGCGCGTCCTCGTCGTCGGACATGCCGGGCGCAACCTCGCCGAGGGCTGGGGCGGCCCGAGCTCGCGCGACGTCCTCTACGACCCGGACGAGGTCGTCGACGCGGTCGACGGGCTGCCCGTGGTGGTCGAGCACGCCGGCATCCGGGTCCGCCCGGTCGAGACGGAGGAGGGACCTCGAGAGGCCCTCGACACCGTCGTCGTGCTCCGGCGAGACTGACGAAGGACACCTCCGGGTTGGCCCGGTTCCGGATGTGAGGTTTTTGGATACCCGGCGGGGTATCATGGGCCAAACTCGCGCATATTTCAACCGGAGGAGGAAGCCATGGAGCTCGACGTCGCCGAGATGCAGTCCGTGATCCGTCGTCTCAACCGAGCTCGTGGCCAGCTCGGCGGGATCGTCAAGATGATCGAGGACGGCCGGGACTGCCGTGACATCGTCACCCAGCTGGCGGCCGTGTCCAAAGCCGTCGACCGCGCAGGTTTCGCGGTCATCGCGACCGGCCTCAAGGAGTGCATCACCAACCCCGACGGTGAGGCGATGGACATCAGCGACATGGAGAAGCTCTTCCTCTCGCTCGCCTGAGGCGAAGGTCACACGGGCGGCCGGATAAGTCGGCGCGCAGGGGTGGACGACGGGGCAGTCGAGGACCACGATGGAAGCCACCCGAGGAGGCCGCATGGATGCCAGTTCAGACACCACGATGTTCCCCGACGCACCAGCCGAGACCGACCCTGCCCCGTCCGGTGCCGGTGCCGCTCCCAGCGGCGAGTTCACCGAGCACATCGAGCGCTTGCGGGCCCACCGGGCCGAGCTTCGCGACGCGGTGCGCGGCGTCGTCCGGGCCCTCGAGGCCCCCATCGCCCAGGCCAGCACCTGGCGCGACCGGGTACGAGCCGCGCTGACCGTGCTGGCCCAGGACTTCGACGAGCACATCGCCATCACCGAGAGCCAGGGCGGGATCTACGACCGCGCCCAGCAGAGCGCACCTCGCCTCGGCGGCGCGGTGACCCGGCTGCTCGCCGAGCACGTGGCCTTCCGTGAGCAGATCCACAACCACCTCGCCAGCCTCGAGCACGATGGAGCAGGTTCCGACCTGTTCGCCCTCCGCGAGGAGCTGACCATCCTCGTCGGGCGACTCATCCGGCACCGCCAGGCCGGCGGCGACCTCGTCTACGAGGCCTACAGCGTCGACCTGGGGGGCATGGGCTGACGCCGCGCCAGCCCAGCGGCATCCGGTCCGGCCGAGCTCAGGTGAACTGCGGGCGCAACGGGTACCCGGACGCGCCCGACTCGCTCGTGCGCGTCGCGAGGACCTGGTGCAGCTGGATCCCGTTGTCCTCGAACCCCACCCGCGAACCGGCCAGGTAGAGGCCCCACACTCGCGCCCGGCCCACCCCGGCGAGCGCCACGCAGTCGTCCCAGTGCTTCGAGAGGTTCGCGCTCCAGCCGGCCAGCGTCAGCGCGTAGTGCTCGCGGAGGTTCTCGTGGTGCTTCACCTCGAACCCCTCGTCCTCCATGACCCGCACGATGTGCCCGGAGCCGGTCAGCTCGCCGTCGGGGAAGACGTAGCGGTTGATGAAGCCGCGGGTCGGCAGGCCCGGGTGCTGGTTGTCGGGCCGGGTGATGCAGTGGTTGAGCAGCCGCCCCTCGTCCCGGAGGTGCTCGCGGAGGAACCGGAAGTAGTCGGGGTAGTTCTTCACCCCGATGTGCTCGGTCAGGCCGATCGAGCTGATCGCATCGAAACCGCGCTCGGTGACGTCCCGGTAGTCCGCGTGGCGCACTTCGGCCCGGCCCTCCAGCCCGTCCCGCCGGATCGCCTCCTGCCCCCACGCCGCCTGCTCCCGCGAGAGGGTCACCCCCAGGGCCGTGACGCCGAAGTGCTTCACCGCGTGCCGCACCATGCCGCCCCACCCGCAGCCGACGTCGAGCAGCCGCATGCCCGGTGCGAGCCCGAGCTTGCGCGCGACGAGGTCGTACTTGGCGAACTGGGCATCCTCGAGCGTCGTCTCGGGGGTCTCGAAGACCGCGCAGGTGTAGGTCATCGACGGCCCGAGGACGTACTCGTAGAAGTCGTTGCCCACGTCGTAGTGGTGGTGGATCGCCGCCGCGTCACGGCGTCGGCCGTGCCGCAGCCCGTAGGTGAGGCGACGCAGCTGGCTCGGCGTCTCCTCGGGCGGCAGCTCGGGCACGCTGATCCCGGTGGCTCGGACGACGCCGACGATCTCGCGAAGGTCGCGCCACGCGGGCAGCTTCGCGCTGAAGTCACCACCGAGGTGCCGCAGGACCTCGATCGGGTTGCCCTCGTCCATCCCGTCGATGCTCAGCTCGCCCTGCAGGTAGGCGCGGGCCGCCCCGAGCTCGCCCGGTGCGGTCAGCAGGTAGCTGATGGCCCTCGGTGAGTGGAGCCGGATCGTGAGCCCGTCGTCGGGACCGCCCGCGGAGCCGTCCCACGCGACGACGCGCAGGTGGGCGTCCCTGCCGAGGATGCGCTCGAAGGCCTGTCCAACCGAGATCGTCATCGTGCCTGCACCGCCTTCTGGTAGAGGGTGGGGAATCGTCCGCGGGGGTCGTAGCGCCGCTTGGCCGCGGCGATGGCTGCGCCGCCGTAGAGGCGCGCGAACGTCGCCTCGTCGTAGTAGGCGTCCGAGTAGAGGGACTTGTGCCCCCCGAGCTCGGTCACCTTCGCCTCGATGGCCCGGTTGACGTCGCCGGGCCGGGCGCCGGGCCGGATCTCGACGGACGACCAGAAGCCGACGTTGACGTAGGGGACGCCGGGCTGCATCGGGTAGAGCGGCCAGGGTGGGCTCCCGTGGTCGCCCGGCTCGTCGAGAGGGGGCCGTATGCCGCTGGGCTCGCTCCCGCTGGCACCGTCCTTGCGTCTCAGCTGGATCGGGCACACCCAGAGCGGCTCGATCGGAACGTGGTGCAGGAACCAGGTGAGGAACTCCGCGGTCCCGTCCAAGGGGATCTCGACGTCCTGGATGACCCTCTCCCGGGGCAGCCGCCCGCGTCTCGCGTCGATGGCGGCCATGACGCCGTGGCGCTGCTCGAAGGCGACGATCTTCCAGTAGACGTCGCTGCGCAGCTTGCCCTTCGGCCAGAGACGCCGGATCGTGGGGTGCTGGGCGCCGAACGCCGCGGAGCACCAGAACCAGTCGGTGTCCCAGCGCCACAGGTAGTCGTGCGCGGTGAGGACGTCGGAGCGCCGCTCCCGGAGCGACCGGTAGTAGATGCGGTCGCCGGTGTAGTCGCTCGGGCTCGGCTGCCCCTCGACGCGGTCGGACCAGTGACCGAGGGTGAGGTAGGCCTCCCGGGCCCCGAAGACGACACCGTCGACGAAGTCAACCCGCTGGCCCTCCCACACCCGGGTGTCCATGACGAGCCGGATCGCGTCGGTGAGCCCGTCGAGGTCGTCGAAGCGGACGTGGCGCAGGGCCACGTAGGGAGAGGTCGGCTCCAGCTCGATGACGAGGTCGAGGACGTAGCCGAGGGAGCCGTAGGAGTTGGGGAAGGCGCGGAAGAGCTCGGCGTGCTCGTTGTCGGGCCTCGCCGTGACCACCTCACCGCGGCCGTCGGCGCCGCCGGTGAGGACCCGCATCTCGAGGACCGACTCGTGGGGAAGTCCGTTGCGGAAGGAGGACGCCTCGATCCCGAGCCCGGTCACCGCGCCGCCGATGGTGATGGTGCGCAGCTGCGGCACGACGAGGGGCACGAATCCCTCTGGCAGGAGCGCGTCGACGAGCTCCTCGTAGGTGGTCAGGCCACCGACGCGAGCCGTTCTCGACTCGGGGTCGACGTCGAAGACGCCCCGGAAGGAACCGAGGTCTAGACCGGTCCTCGCCCGGTTGCGGGCGCTCCCGTGCCGGAAGAGGTTCGAGGTGCGCTTGGCCAGGCGCACGGGACGGTCCGGCGGCTGGGAGGCGAAGTCCCGAGCCGCTGCCTCGATGGAACCCACGATGCGATCCGCTGCCACCCGAGTCGGCATGCTTCGAGTCAACCAAAAGCTGCGAGCGTTGCCAATGGACATATCGGCGGTGAGGCGGTGGACATGCACTCATGTGCCGACCCGGGTGCCGAGTCGCGCACGAGCACGGTTGAATTGGCACATCAAGCGCCGGGCTGCGCCCTGCTGGTCCCCGATGAAGGGTCACTCATGGAACCCCACGCCCTCCACAACGCTCTGGCCCAACCGTCCGAGCCGTTCGAGCCGGCCGAGACGTCGCCCCCGGCCGAGACGTCGCCCCCGGTCGAGATGTCGCCCTCGTCCGAGCCGGCGCCCCTGCACCGGCCCACGGCGTCGGACTTCAGTGAGGCCACCGTCCTCGGCCGCCGCGGGCAGGCGGCCCGGAGCGGCTGGCGGCACCTGCTGACCGACCTGACCGGGGGCCGTCTGCGGCTGCCTCCCAGCCTGTCCGAGATGCGCCGCAACCAGCTGATGAACCGCGTCCGTACGCCGTTCGACGGAACCCGGCGCATCGTCGTCATGAGCCGCAAGGGTGGCGTCGGCAAGACGACGGTCACCGTCGGCGTCGGGTCGACCTTCGCGGCCGTGCGCGGCGACCGGGTCGTCGCCGTCGACGCCAACCCCGACGCCGGCAACCTCGCCCACCGCATCGCGGGCGACTGCCAGCGCACCATCACCGACCTGCTCGCCGACTCGGGCCGGGTCCGGTCCTTCGCGCACATGCGGGGCTACACGTCCCAGTGCGTGGAGTCCCGCCTCGAGGTGCTCGCCTCCGACGACGACGCCCGCATCGCCCAGGGCCTCGACCGGGACGCCTACTGCCAGGTAGTGTCGCTGCTCGACCACTTCTACAACCTCATCATGCTCGACACCGGGACGGGCATCCTCGACAGCGCCAACCAGGGCCTGATCAACGAGGCGGACCAGCTCCTCCTCGTCGTGCGCCCTGCGCTCGACGGCGCGAAGGCCGGCGCGCAGACGCTCGACTGGCTCGAGGAGCACGGCCACGACGAGCTCGTCGCCTCGGCCGTCGTCGTCGTCAACGGCATCGAGCGGGAGAGCGACCCCATCGTCCAGTTCGCCCGCAAGCACTTCGAGAGCCGCTGCCGCCAAGTGACCATGGTGCCGTGGGACGCGACCCTGGAGGCGGGCGGTCGCACCACCCTGTCCGGTCTCCAGCGGGGGACGAGACGGGCCTTCCTCGACGTGGCAGCGGCGCTCGCCGACGGGTTCTCCGAGGAGCCGCTCGCGCAGGGTTCACGTGAGTCCGCCACGCACGGCTTCACGTTCGGTCCGCTGCCACCGGTGGACCGCGCCGACTGACCGCACCTCCCGCCGTCGGAGGGGCAGGAGCACACTGAGGGGGTGCCCACGTCGAACCAGTGGATCGCGTTCCTCATCGCCTCGATCCTGTTCATCCAGGTCCCGGGACCGAGCCTGCTGTTCACCATCGGGCGCGCCCTGACGGTCGGGCGTCGCGAGGCGCTGCTGTCGGTCGTCGGGAACGGCCTCGGCATCACGACCCAGGTGCTTCTCGTCGCGGTGGGTCTCGGCGCGGTGGTGGCCGCCAGTGCCACGGCCTACACGGTCGTCAAGATCGCCGGTGCCGGCTATGTCATCTGGCTGGGCATCCAGGCGATCCGGGACCGGGCGGCCGCCCGCGTGGCTCTGGAGGGTCAGATGGCCTCGAAGCGGGGGCACGCCCTGCGGATCGGTTTCGTCGTCGGGGTGACCAACCCCAAGACCATCCTCTTCTTCGTCGCCTTCCTGCCGCAGTTCACCCGCGCGAGCGCCGGCCATGTCGGTGCCCAGATGGCGGTGCTCGGGGTGGCCTTCGGCGTGATGGCCATCTGCTCGGACAGCGTGTGGGCGCTGGTCGCGGGCAAGGCTCGAGAGTGGTTCGCGCGGCATCCCAGGCGGCTCGACCACCTCGGCGCGACAGGCGGTTCGATGATGATCGGCCTCGGGGTGACGATGCTCGCCCGCGAGTAGGCCCGGGCCGCGCGCCGGCCGGTCAGGCGCGCAGCTTCGCCAGCCTCGCCGCAAGGGCGGTTCGCCGGTGCGCGTTCCCCGGGAGCTCCACGTAGCGGCTGCCGAACGCCTCGAGCAGTGCGTCGTCGAGGTGCCGGACGGCCCCGGGCGGGTACTTGTAGCCCATCCGTGCGGTGATCAGGGCGGTGTCGACCGGAGCGAGGACCTTCTCGAGGGTCTCGACGTCGGTGATGTCGAGGTCGCGCAGCAGCCCCGAGATCCACGCGTAGTGGTCGGTCCGGGACCAGCCGGCGTCGGCGTACCGGCTCGCGAGGAACCGGGCGAGGTCCTGCGACCCGATCTGCGGTTCGGCAGGTGGCTGGTCCTCCTGCGGCTCCGCGGGAATCGCCACCTGGAGCCGGTCGCGGATCGCGGCGAACTCCCGGTCGGCCAGCTCGAGCAGTCCGGCCGCCAGGGTGAACCGTCGGTCGAGGTCGGAGGCGTGCTCCTCGGGCACCGTGCCCTTGTAGCGGATGTCGTGCTCGAACTCGGCCCAGGCGTGCTGGAGCACCGTCCGGATCTGCACGGACGCGCTGAGCCGCCGGAGCGGCTCGTACGCCGCGGGCACGGTGCGGCTGGCGTCGACCGCGACGAGCAGGTGTCGGCTCGCGTAGCCCCACCGTCCGGCGCGGGCCGTCTCGAGCCCGAGGTCGCGGTCGTCGAGGACGGCGAGCTCCTGGGCGAGCAGGTCGGCGACCGCGGTGACGTCGGCCTGGACGTAGGTGATGACCCGCACCCCCATGACGTCGGTGATGTCCTCGCTCGGCCTGGGGTGCAGCGGAACTCCGTCGGCCATCCGCTCGGCCTTGCCGCGGAACGAGTCGACCGACTTGGTCCGACCGGACACGCTCAGATAGTTGATGCCGGCGTCGTCGAGGAGGTCCTGGACCATCTCGACGAAGAGGCGGGTGGCCTCCACGAGCTGCGGGTGACGCTCGCGGTACTCGGCGACCGCCCGCTCGACGACTCCTTGGTGACCGCTCCGCGAGGACATGCCCCCATCCTGCCCTGCCGCTCCCGGCCACCACGCAAGCACGCCGTATGCCGCTGAGCGGGCTCAGCGGCATACGGCCTCGTCAGGTGCGGGGTGGGGTCACCAACCCCGGACGCGGAGCACGACGCCGGCGTGGTCGGAGGGCCAGAGGCCGGTCGTGGGGTCACGGTCGGTGACCTCGTTGCCGGTGATGAAGCCCGCGTCCACCCCGAGCGGCCGTCCGCTGAGAGTGTGCGAGAAGACCATGTCGATCCGGTGGTCGAACTTCGCGGCGGTCTCGTCGTTGACGAGCTCGGAGAGCCCGGAGGTCCAGCCCTGCTCGGCGGGTGCCCACTCGAGCCACTGGTCGGTGTAGCCGCCCGGGCCGGTGATCAGCTGGTAGGGGGCCTGGTGCGGGACGTTGTTGTCGTTCTCCTTGACCGAGCTGTCGAGCGGGTCCGAGTTGCAGTCGCACACGAAGACGGTGGTCCGGTCGTCGGCGGTCGCCTCAGCCACCGTCTGCTGCGCCTGGAGCAGCGCCAGCGTCGAGCTGAACGCCTCGAAGTGGCTGTTGACGAAGCGGAGCTTCCGCTTCCCGGCGAGGACGTCGACCCACTGGTACCCGCGGGAGAAGTCGAGCTGGATCCCCGCGATGGACACGGGCAGGTTGGCGTCGAAGATCTGGTCGTCCATGCCGGTGACCCGGAACGAGTTGTCGGCCTTCTTGAGGATCACGTCGTGCATCGTGAGGCGGACGTTGCGCCTGTTCTGTCCGGTGGGGGTGAAGGCCGGCGCCTCGACGTCGGCGCGGGCGCCGACGTTGACGGCGTCATAGTCGGCACCCAGGGCTGCGAGGTCGTCGAGGAGGATCTGGAGGAAGTCGTAGTCGACGGTCGACGCGCTCGGGTCGGCGATGGCTGCCGGGTTGAACGGCCCGGACCGCCACAGGGCGACCTCCTGGAGCCCCACGAGGTCCGGCTCGGCCGCGGCGATCTCCGCGGCGAGCAGCCTCGACCGGACCGGGAAGCTCGTCTGGTCGACGATGCGTCGGGTCGCGTCGGTCGCGACCGCGAGGGCCGTGATGATCGACTGCTGGGTCGCGCCCGGCTGGGCGGCCGCCTGCTGGGCCGCGAGGACCGGACGGTTGATGTCGGCGCCGAGGTAGATGTTGCGGGTCATCGCCGTGAGCGGCTTGCCCGGGCGGGCTGCGGCCGGACCGGCGGGGCCGTCGGCGGCCTGGGACGGTGCGACGAGCAGCGGGACGGCGAGCACGGCCCCGACCGTTGCGGCCAGGACGGCGCGGAAGCGCCAAGGATGATGCATGTGGTCCTCCCCATTGAGTCTGTGGGGTGAGCCTGCTCCTCGGCGGGGCCGGATGCAACGGTTTCGCCGAACCCCGCGTGCCCTCGACTGCGATCAGCCGAGCTGGCCGCGGACTGCACCCCCTGGGTAGGCGGTCGTGTGGACGTTGACGTAGAAGGTCTGCGGCGCCTTGAGGATCGCCTTGGCGAGCGACATGTCGACGTCGACGCAGCCACGTGACGTGCCGTCGACCGGTGCCTCGAGCGGCACGACGATCGGGCCGATGATGCCTGCCGGCGCGCTGTGGATGTGCGCGCCGACGACGGGGTCGAGCCCGGAGACGGCGAGGTCGTAGCAGACCTCGGTCTGGCCGACGTTCACCCAGACGTGGGCGGTGCCCATGCCGTCCGGGTCACCCCCGGCCGGCTCGTCGGCCCCGATGAGGTCGGTGGTGAACGGCCGGCCTCCTGCCAGGGCGGTGGTGGGCGCCAGGAGCGCGGCGGCCGCGGCAAGGGTGGCCGCGGCGGTGACGAAACGGGTTCGGTGCATGGTGAGTCCTTCCAGGGTTGCGTGGTCTGACGGGATGGGCTGGCGGATGTGGATACGACAGATCGGCCTGCGCGGTTCACCGGCCCGTGCCGCGTCCGCGTCCGCGTCAGCGTCAGCGCAGCGTCGGCGACGCAGGTGGAGGGAGCGTGAGGTTGGTGCGGAGGGCACCGTTGACCATGGCGAGGAGGACGCCCACCTCCGAGCGGATCACCGCGAAGCGGGCAGGAGCCTGGGGCGAGCCAGCCAGTGCCTCCGCCGATGCGGCGTCGGCGAAGAGCCGCAGGGAGATGACCCGGCCGAACCAGCTCGGCGGGTCGAGGCCGGGAGGCGCCCCCATCGTCTCGAGCTGGGTCAGGTGGCGGGCCAGGGACTCGAACTGGACCGCCGCCGTCGATCCCGCGCCGCCGGTGGCGTCGAGGGCGGCGATGTCGCGGATGATCGCCGCGTAGCCGGCCAGGGCGGCCGCCTCGCTGAACGGGACGGTCGATGTCGCGGCCGGCCGTGGAGGCAGCGTCACGGTGACCGTCGGCGTCGCCCGGACCGTCGTCGGGGTGACGATGGTCGTCGTCGCCGTCAGGGTGTGGGTCACGGTTCGCCACCCAGGCACCGTCACCGTCACGGTGGGGGACGCCGGAGAGCCGGCCGGTGCCTGGCTCAGCTCGACCTGCGCGTTGGGGGTGGAGCACGACGAGGCGCCGGCGATCGCGGTGGCCGCGAGCAGTGCGGCACCGGTGCGCGTCACGCCGAGTCGGACGACCCGCATGGACCCCTCCGGTGGCGCCGCTCGGGGACGGGGAGGATCAACAGGGGCGCCGACCCTGATTCTCGGACCTCAGCGCCCGCCGTGGGAAGAAATGGTCAGATTGCTCTCAAACCGTGCTGTGACCGCGACCGCTCAGAGCAGCGAGCTGGGGTCGTCGGGGACGTCGGCCGCGTATGACTGGAGCAGCTGCAGCGGCACCACGTCCAGGGCCCGCTCATGGGTGGCGGCGAGCACGACGGGCGCGGCGAGGCCGGCCTGGTGCGACTCGAGCCAGCGGCTGGCGACCACGCACCAGCGGTCGCCGGGCTCGAGCCCGGGAAAGCGCCATTCCAGGCGGGGGGTGACCAGGTCGTTGCCGACGCTCCGCTGGTGCTCGAGGAACTCGGCGGTGACGACGACGCAGATGGTGTGGCTGCCCCGGTCCTCCGGGCCGGCCGTGCAGTACCCGTCGCGGTAGAACCCGGTGAGGGGGTCGGTGCTGCACTCCGCCAGGTCGCCGCCCAGGACGTTGCGTTCTCCGCGGACCATGACCCAAACCTAGTGCCCGGGTCCGCAGGGACACGGAAGCCGCCGTCTCGCCGGAGGTGCACTGTCGATGGAGCCGCGGCCTGTGCGAGAGTGACGCCGTGCATTCGAGCGTGACGAGGGCGACGATCGTGTGGTTCGTCGTCGCTGGAGTCGCCGGGGCGGCGGCGGCGTTCCTCCATCTGTTCCGGTCGGCCTTCAGTGGGGGCAGCAGCGCGGTCCCGCTCGCGATCGTGGCCTACGCGGTCACGGCGGTGGCTGTCTTCGCCGTCTACCGAGGTCTGATGACGGCGGCCACCGAGCAGGACCGGGCCCGGCTCCACCTCGAGCAGGAGCGCGAGATCGCCGACCGGCTCGCCCGCTGGGAGGGGCTCCGCCCCCGCGACCCCTGAGGTGACTCAGAGCCGGCCGCGGACCGGCGTCCGCTCGGCCGGGTCGCCCTCGTCAGGCATCACCATCTCGGCTCGCACGCCCAGGAGGCGCACCTCCCGGCCGGCCTCGAGCTTGTCCGCCAGAGCCACGGCGGCAGCGACGACCTCGTCCCTGTCGTGGGTCGGTGCCTTGAGCTTGCTCGCCTTCGTCTGCGTGAAGAACGGCGCGTAACGCACCTTCAACGTCACCCGGAAGACCGGTCGGCCCTCCTTGGCGGTGTCCGCGTGGGCCTGCTCGGCCAGCACCCGGATGGCCTCGCGGATCTCCTCGGGGGTCGTGAGGTTCTGCTGGTAGGTCGTCTCGCGACTGTGACCCCTGGCGATCCACGGCCTGTCGTCGACAACGGCGGAACCGAGGCCACGCCCGAGCTCGCGATACCAGGCCCCCATCCTCGGGCCGAACTCCGCGACGAGCGCCGACTCGTCGGAGTGGGCGAGCTGGCGAACCGTGTCGATCCCGAGGCCCGCCAGTCGCTTGGAGACCTTGGAGCCGACCCCCCACAAATCGATCGTGGGCCGGTCGCCCATGACGTCCAGCCAGTTGTCCTTCGTCAGCCGGAAGACTCCGCGCGGCTTGCCGAAGCCGGTGGCGATCTTGGCCCGGATCTTGTTGTCCCCGATGCCGACCGACGCGTGCAGCTGCGTCGCCTCGAGCACCGCCGCCATCGCGTGACGAGCGAAGGCCTCGGGGTCCGCAGTGGTGACGCCGATGAAGGCCTCGTCCCAGCCGAGCACCTCGAGGACGACCCGGCCGTGCTCGCTCTCGAGAGCGCGCAGGGACGCCATCACCTGCTCGGAGGCCGCGTTGTAGGCGTCGGCGTCGACCGGCAGGATGATGGCGTCGGGCGCCTTGCGGGCGGCGAGCCGCAGCGGCATGCCGGACCCGACACCGAACTCCCGCGCCTCGTACGACGCGGTCGACACGACGGCTCGCTCGGTCGGGTCGCCGCGGCCGCCGACGATGACCGGTTTGCCGGCGAGCTCAGGACGCCGCAGGACCTCGACCGCGGCGATGAACTGGTCGAGGTCGACGTGCAGCACCCACGCGCGCGGATCCTCCGTCACACACCTCATCGTGCCGTATGCCGCTGACCTCACTGCCTCAGTCGGCGCTGGCGTCGATGAGCAGGTAGCCGTCCGGCAGCAGCATCGGCACCTCGAGCCCGACCTCACGCAGGACCCGCCCGGTCAGGGTGACGGGCGAGTCCAGCCACACCGGTCGGCGCCCGACGGTCGCCCGGTCGCCGGGGGGAAGGAGGCTGACGCGGTAGGTCACGTCGTCGTGGAGCCCGCCCAGCGGCATACGGCCGTAGGAGGACGTGAGTGGGCGGTCGTACCCGGCCAACCCGTAGATGCCTCGTGAGCCGTCCTGGGCGACAACGCCCTCCAGTCGGAATGCGTCCCCGGAGAGGTCGGCGTGCACGACCCGGCCGGTGTGGAGCAGGGGGCGGAGGGCCTTGTGCAGGGCGACCCATTCGGCCACCTCGGCCCGGTCCTCGGCACTCGCGCGGGTGAGGTCCCACTCGATCCCGAGGTGGCCCCACAGGGCGACGCCGCCGCGGAGCGACAACGGCTGGACGCGCCCCGTCGTGTGCGCTCGCGGTGAGCCGATGTGGGTGCCGACGAGCTCCGGGGGGAGCAGGAGGCTCGTCCCGCGCTGGATGTCGAGCCGGTCGTGCGCGTCGATGCAGTCCGAGGCCCAGACCCGGTCGGCGACCTCGATGATGCCGAGGTCGATCCGGCCACCGCCGCCGCAGCAGGACTCGATCTCGAGACCGGGATGGCGCTGCTTGAGCTCGGCCATGATGCCCGGCACGGCGAGGGCGTTGGCGTGGCCGGCAGGGGTGCCGAACGGCTGGCTGCCCGCGTCGACGAGCGCGCGGTTGTGGTCCCACTTGACGTAGGCGACGTCGAGCTCACCGACGAGCTGGGACATCCGCTCGGTGACGTAGGAGACGACCTCGTCCTTCGACAGGTCGAGGACGTGCTGGTAGCGCGACTCCGGCCCCGGGCCGCGGCCGACGCCGAGCAGCCAGTCGGGGTGGGCGCGCGCGAGGTCCGAGTCGAGGTTGGCCATCTCCGGCTCGAACCACAGCCCGAACTCCATCCCGAGCGCGTGCACCCGCTCGACCAGTGGCCGGAGCCCCCCGGGCCAGACGGTCTCGTCGACGAACCAGTCGCCCAGGCCGGACCGGTCGTTGCGGCGGCCTCTGAACCACCCGTCGTCGAGCACGAACCGCTCGACCCCCACCTCGGCGCCCGCCTCCGCGAGGGCTGTCAGGCGGTCGAGGTCGTGGTCGAAGTAGACTGCCTCCCACGTGTTGAGCAGGACCGGCCGGGCCCGCGTCGGGTGCTGGTTCCGGGCGCGCAGGAAGTCGTGGTGACGTCCGGCGAGCTGGTCGAGGCCCTCTCCCCACGAGGCGACGAGCCATGGGCCCGGGTAGGTGTCGCCGGGGTCGAGCACGATCTCACCGGGCAGCAGGAGCTCGCCGCCGCGCAGCAGCCGCCAGCCGCCGTCGGTGCGCTCGGCGACGGTGACCTGGTTGCCGTTCCAGGCGACGTGGACCGACCACACGCGCCCGGACCGCCAGCCGAAGCCCGGGACGCCGGCGGCGACGATCGTGGTGGCGTCGTGCCCCGCTCTGCCGCCGCGTGCCTCGCGCACGAGCTGTCCCACGGTGAACGGCTGGCGTTGCGGCATCCGCTCGCGGGTGTGGTGGCCGGTGAGGTGCAGCAGCTCGTCGGCGGCGGCCGGAACGGGCAGGGCGCACTCCAGGCCGCCCACGACATACGGCGTGGTGCCGTCGTTGCGCAGCGTGGCCCGGACCCGCACGAGGCCGCTCGGGTGCACCTCGACCTCGGTCGTGAGGAACAGCTCGGCGACCGGGTCGGTTCCCTCGCTGACGAGGCGGCACACCGCGTCGGAGTCGGCGCGGGCATGCTGCACCGAGGTGAAGAGGGGTGACCAGCCGGGGCCCGGTCGCCCATCGACGATCCGGTTGCCCGCGATGCCGGGCCGCCCCAGCCAGCCGGTGCCGTGCTGCGGGACGAGCGGAACCGACGTCTGGTGCGTGACGACCGAGTCGCCAGTCGTAGGCCGCGCCGCGTCGGCCACCGCGCTCAGCGCTGCGTCGTCGAGGTCACCGAGGTCGGGTCCCCAGTGGAGCACCCGCGGGATCGTGTCGGCGCCGATCTCCACGATGACGCTCGTCCCGCCGGCGCTGAGGTGCTCGTGTCGCCGTACCGGGCGCAGGTCAGCCATGGCTAGACGGTATGCCGCTGGGCTCGCTTCCGGGAGTCAGCTCGCCAGCAGGTGGGCGAGGTGGGACTCCAGGGGGCTGTCCGACCGCGTGGAGGCAGTGCCCGGCAGCACCGGTGGCGCGGCCGTCGTGTGACGGTGACCGGTCGGCGTCGTCAGCGTGACCGCGTGCGGCTGCTCGCTGCCGCTCGAGTGGCCCGGGTCGGTCACTCGGGCATGCCAGCCGGCCTGCTCCTTGACGAGGTTGCAGCGCACGCAGAGTCCCTGGCCGTTGCGCTCGCTGGTGGTGCCTCCGGTGCGGTGGGCCCGGACGTGGTCGACGTGACGGATCGGCGCATCGCACCACGGGGTCCGGCAGGTGCCGTCTCGGGCAATGATCAAGCGGCGCAACCCGGGTGGGAAGAGTCGTCGCTTGGACTCCATGGCCACGAGGGCCCCGGTGTGGGGATGGGTGTAGAGCCGGCGCAACCAGACCTTGGCCCGCTCGTGAGCCCGGTGGGGAGGCGGAGCGCCTGGGCGAGGCGGGCTGCCAGCGGCGATGACGTCGTCGGCGAGGCTGCGCGTCAGCAGCTCACGGGCCCAGCCGGCGGGCACCGGGCCGTAGCCGGGGATGTGGGCCGGAGTGTCGGCACCGGCGAGGAGGGCGCGGTCGGTGATGACGATCTGCACCTCGACGGGCCCGTCCGCCGGCCCGTCCGCCGGCTGGTCGGGGGGTGCCTCGCCCGAGGCGGTGGTCGCAGCGACGGACCGGACGACGCGGTCGACCAGGGTGTCCGCCATGACCTGCCCGCGGCTCCGGTCGTCGCCCTCGCCCTTGGCCCGGTCGGCCGCGCGGGTGAGCGCGGCGTGGACCGCCACTGCCTCCCGGACCGGGAGGACCGCCGAGACGATGGCCATGGTGTCGGGGATCGGTCGCAGGGTCACTCGCCGCTCCGACTCTGCCGTGCGTGCTCGGGCGACGGCCGCGGCCGCGTCGATCCGGTCGGCGCAGGCCCGGATGCGTTGCTCCAGCTCCCGGTCACCCCACGTCCGGACCGCTGCACCGGCCCCGCCGATGACCTCGGCGTCGACCTCGCCCCGCTGGTCACGGTCGAGATGGCTGGTGAGCCGGGCGACGAGCTCCGCGCGCCGCTCGACGAGCAGGCCCTCACCCAGGGCGGCCAGGGTGTGGGGCAGGTCCCGTGACAGGGACAAGGCGATGGTGGCCAGTCGTGCCCCACGAGCGGGGGACTCGTGCCGCGCCAGGCCGACCTGCGCAGCGATGCCGGCCCGGTCGAAGGTCCCGCGCCGCCGCGCACCGGCTGCTCGGACGGCCCGCGGATCCAGGCTGACCGGCTCGAACTCGGACCGACGCGCCAGCTCTCGCTTCGCCCGCCAGCCCTCGAAGTCGTTGGCGGCCGACCGCTCCGCGGCCCGTGCCCGGTGGTCCTCGGCGACCGTGGCCTGTGAGTCCACGAACCGCGCCGTGATCCGCACCTGCGCAGCGGCACAGGCCGCCTTGACGCGCTCCAGGGCGTCGAGCTGGTCGACGCGACCTGCATCATCGGCGGCCCCGGCATCCCCGTCGAGCAGGGCCAGCACC
Organism: Intrasporangium calvum DSM 43043; assembly: GCF_000184685.1. Taxonomy (NCBI): domain Bacteria; kingdom Bacillati; phylum Actinomycetota; class Actinomycetes; order Micrococcales; family Intrasporangiaceae; genus Intrasporangium; species Intrasporangium calvum. The sequence continues at coordinate 3,831,607 of NC_014830.1, read as the reverse complement.
GCGACCAGCCCGTCCAGGTCAGCGGCGCCCAGTGGGTCGTCGCCGGGCCGCGCCACCGCCCGGTCCGGACCCCCCTGGATGTCGATCACGTGTTCGATCCTAGCCCACGCGGACCGCGTCAGGCAACCGCCCGTCTCATCGAATCGCGTTTTACCTCAAACGAACTCGCGGCTACAGCGCCGCCGCCACCGCCCGCCCAGCCGTCCGTCCGCTGAAGAGGCACCCGCCGAGGAAGGTCCCCTCGAGCGAGTTGTACCCGTGCATCCCACCGCCGCCGAAGCCGGCCACCTCGCCGGCGGCATAGACCCCTGCCAGCGGCTCGCCGCCCGACCTCAGGACGCGTGCGGACAGGTCGGTCTCGAGACCCCCGAGCGTCTTGCGCGTCAGGATGTTGAGGCGGACCGCGATGAGCGGGCCTGCCTTGGGGTCGAGCAGCCGGTGCGGAGTCGCGACCCGGATCAGCTTGTCCCCGCGGTAGTTCCGGGCGCCGCGGATCGCGGTGACCTGGGCGTCCTTGGAGAAGCTGTTGGCGATCTCGTTGTCCCGGGCCACGATGGTCCGCCGCACCTCGCCCGTGTCGAGCAGGGCGTCGCCGACGAGAGCGTTCATCCGGGGCACGAGCTCCTCGACGGTCGCGGCGACGACGAAGTCCTCGCCGTGCTGCTTGAACGCCTCGACCGGACCGGGCGCGCCCTTCTTCACCCGTCCGAGGACCTGGCGCACGTCCTTGCCGGTGAGGTCCGGGTTCTGCTCGGACCCCGACAGCGCGAACTCCTTCTCGATGATCTTCTGCGTCAGGACGAACCACGAGTAGTCGTAACCCGTCGACATCAGGTGCCGGAGCGTCCCGAGCGTGTCGAACCCGGGGAAGAACGGCGGGGGCAGCCGTCGCCCCCGCGCGTCGAGCCAGAGCGACGAAGGCCCGGGCAGGACCCGGATGCCGTGGTTCTCCCAGATCGGGTCCCAGTTGCGCAGGCCCTCGGTGTAGTGCCACATCCGGTCCGGGTTGATGACCCGTCCGCCCGCCGCCTCGGTGATGCCGACCATCCTTCCGTCGACGTGCGCCGGGACGCCGGCGACCATCCGGGCCGGAGGCGTGCCGAGCCGCGCGGGCCAGGCTCGTCGGACGAGGTCGTGGTTGCCGCCGATCCCGCCGCTCGTGACGATGACCGCCTGCGCGGTGATCTCGAAGTCGCCGGTCTCGTCGCGGCTCGTCGCCCGGCCCCGCGGGGCGTCGTCCGGGGCGAGCAGCCGGCCCCGCACGCCGGTGACCGCGCCGGAGGTGAGGACCAGCTCGTCCACCCGGTGCCGGAAGGCGAAGGTGACCAGTCCGCGGGCCACGCCCTCGCGCACCCGGCGCTCGAAGGGCTCGACGAGCCCGGGGCCGGTGCCCCAGGTGACGTGGAACCGAGGCACCGAGTTGCCGTGCCCGTCCGCCCGCCCGTCCCCTCGCTCCGCCCACCCGACGACCGGGAAGAAGCGGTGCCCCTGCTGGCGCAGCCACGACCGCTTCTCGCCCGCAGCGAAGTCGAGGTAGGCCTCGGCCCACCGCTTCGGCCACAGATCCTCCTCCCGGTCGAACCCCGCACTCCCCATCCAGTCCTGGGTCGCGAGCTCGAGGCTGTCCCGGACGCCCATCCGCCGCTGCTCCGGGCTGTCGACGAGGAAGAGGCCGCCGAAGCTCCAGAACGCCTGCCCGCCGAACGACTGCTCGCCCTCCTGCTCCACGAGCACCACCCGCTTGCCTGCCTCGGCGAGCTCCGCGGTGGCGGCGAGGCCGGCGAGCCCGGCCCCCACGACGACGACGTCGGTCTCCATGGAACCTCTCCTCAGGTCGGATGCCGCTGGGCTGGGGCCCGCGTGGTCGTCAGGTTACCGACGGGTTGCGTTGGGCGGGAGGGGGCGCAGCCGATCATGTCTCGGCAGCCAGCCCAGCGGCATACGACTGGGTGGGTGGCTCCCGCGCCCGCCGCAGAAACATGTTGACGGCGTGCACACCGTCTTTAGGCTGTCAGTGTGCGCCCGTAGCGTCGGTCGCCACACCTCCACGGACAGGGACCCAGATGACCATCACCACGCGTGCGCGGCCGGCCCGCGAGCGGTTCAACGGCCCGGCCATCGAGGCAGAGCACCTCGTCAAACGGTTCGGGTCGATCGCGACGGCCAGCTCGGCCGCTACCGCGAGTGGATGCTGCCGCGGATCATGGCGCAGACGATGGCCTTCTCCTGCTTCATCGTCGCCATCGGCCTCACCAACGACATCAACAAGGGCATCATGGACCGCTTCCGGTCGCTGCCCATCTCCCGAGCCTCCGTGCTCATCGGCCGCAGCATCTCGAGCCTGATCCACTCGAGCATCGGCGTCGTCGTGATGGCCGTGACCGGGCTCGTCATCGGCTGGCGCATCCGGTCCGGGCTCGGCGACGCGGTGCTCGGCTTCGCGCTCCTCCTGCTCTTCGGGTTCGCGATGATCTGGTTCGGCATCCTGGCCGGCTCGGCGCTCAAGACCGCCGAGGCGGTGCAAGGGGTCATGTTCACCGCGATCTTCCCCCTGACCTTCCTCGCCAACACCTTCGCACCGACCGAGCGGATGGTGCCGTTCCTGCGGACCGTTGCGGAGTGGAACCCGATCTCGTCGCTCGTCCAGGCGATGCGAGAGCTCTGGGGCAACGCGCCACCGCCGCCGCCCGAGGCTGCGCTGCCGCTCCACCACCCGATCGTGTCGACCATCCTGTGGGCCATCGCCCTGACCCTGGTGCTGGCCCCACTGTCGATCCGCGCCTTCAACCGGCGCGCCACCGACTGACCCATCCCCCGAAGGCATCGAAAGAGCAGTTTGCCCCGGGTCCCCGTGGAGGGTGAGCCCACGCGCGGGGGGATGAACTGCTCTTTCGATGTCAGGTGAGCCGGGTGCGGAGCCACTCGATGTCGGCCGACTGCCCCTCCCGGCCCCCCGGCGTCTCACACACGACCGGGGCGCTCGCGGCGCGGACCACGTCGGCAAGGGCGGCGGCGTCGATGTGGCCCGAACCGAGGTTGGTGTGCCGGTCGGCACCACTGTCGAAGGCGTCCCGGGAGTCGTTCGCGTGCACGAGGTCGATCCGACCGGTGATCGCCTTGACCCGGTCCACGATGGTCCCGAGGTCGTTGCCTCCCGCGTGCGCGTGACACGTGTCGAGACAGAACCCGACCGTGTCGCCACCGCTGGCCGTGCCGATCGCGTCCCAGAGCCGAGCGATCGCCTCGAGCCGGCGAGCCATCGCATGGTCGCCGCCGGCCGTGTTCTCGATGAGGAGCGGCACGGGCATCTCGAGCCCGTCGATGCACTTGCGCCAGTTGTCGAAACCCCGGGCGCTGTCCTCGTCGACGCCGAGGTGCCCGCCATGGACGATCACGCCCTTGGCGCCGATCTCGGCGGCAGCGAGCAGGTGCTGCTGGAGGAGCTTGCGGCCGGGAATGCGGATCCGGTTGTTCAGGCTCGCGACGTTGATCGGGTAGGGCGCGTGGACGTAGAGGTCGACTCCGGCCGTCTCGGCCGCCGCCCTGAGGCCCGCTGCCCCACCGGCGTGGCGCACGACCGGGCCCTTGTAGCTCTGTGGGTCGCCGAGGAAGAACTGCGAGAGCGTGGCATGGCGGGCCCGGGCCTCGGCCACGGGATCTTCCTGGTCCACGTGGGCGCCGATGTGAAGGGACATGCGCTCCAGCGTAGGGGGCGTGCGCCGGCGGGCGGGGTCCGGCGCACGGGGCCGGGGGCGGGCCGAACGCGCCTGCCGGAGCCCTGGTCGGGGCGCTCAGGCAGCGGGTGGGGACGCTTCGGGGAGGTCACGATCTGGACACCCCGTTGACAACGCTTCCATAACAGGACGGGGCTGAGGTGCCTCACTCGCCCGATCCGGTGCAAGTGTGTCCCCAACCCCCAGTCATCCCCGGGGTTTCACAAGGAGGAGCCGATGAAGGTTCGCAGGTCCGCGACTATCGCGGTCGCAACCGCAATGACCATGATGGCGGTGGCAGCGTGCAGCAGCAGCAGCGAGACGCCCACGCCAGGTACGACGAATGGTGGCACCGGAGCGGCAACCGGCGCGCAGGGTGGGGATCTTCGGATCTACGCTTCTGAGCCCGCGTTCCTGCTCCCCACTGCAGGCGACGACGAGCCGTCCATTCTCGTCATCCGCCAGCTGTACCGCGGTCTCGTCAAGTACAACGCCGAGACCGGTGAGGCCGAGATGGACCTCGCGGAGTCGATCGAGTCGAGCGACCAGAAGAACTGGACGGTCAAGCTCAAGCCCGGCTACACGTTCGAGAACGGCGAGCCCGTCAACTCCGACGCGTTCATCCGTGCGTGGAACTACGCCGCCTACTCGCCCAACGCGCAGAACAACGCCTACTTCATGAGCCGCATCGCCGGCATCGACGACATGACCTCCTCCGACCCGGACGGCGACGGCCCCAAGACGGCCCCGGAGCCCAAGGCCAAGGAGCTCTCCGGCCTCAAGAAGGTCAGCGACACCGAGTTCACCGTCGAGCTGTCGGAGCCCTTCGCGGCCTTCCCGGTGACCATGGGCTACTCGGGCTTCTTCCCGATGGCAGATGCCTGCATCAAGGACACGAAGGTCTGCAACGAGACGCCCATCGGCAACGGCCCCTACAAGATCGACGGCAAGTGGGAGCACAACGTCGGCGTCACTCTCGTCCGGAGCGACACGTGGAAGGGCGACGAGAAGGGGATGGCCGACAAGCTGTCCTACAAGATCTACGCTGACGTCGACGCCGGCTACGCCGCCTACCAGGCCGGCGAGATCGACGTGATGTACACCATCCCGCCGGCTCGCTACAAGGAGGCCAAGGCCCAGTACGGCGACCTCATGTACGAGGCGCCGGGCGACTCCTTCACCTACGTCGGCCTGCCGCTCTACCGCGACGAGTACAAGGACAAGCGCGTCCGTCAGGCCCTGTCGCTGGCCATCGACCGGCAGCCGATCATCGACGCCGTGTTCGACGGTCGCTTCACCGCCGCAACGGGCTTCGTCGCCCCGACCTTCGAGGGCTTCCGTCCCGACGTCTGCAAGTACTGCAAGCAGGACGTCGCGAAGGCCAAGCAGCTCCTTCAGGAGGCTGGTGGCTGGAAGAGCGGCAAGATGACCCTGTGGGCCAACGCCGGCGCCGGTCACGAGAAGTGGCTCCAGGCTGTTGGTGACCAGATCAAGGCCGCCCTCGGCATCGACTACGACATCCGCGTGAACCTCCAGTTCCCGGAGTACCTCGCCACGGCAGACGCCAAGAAGTTCACCGGCCCGTTCCGCCTCGGCTGGGGCCCGGACTACCCCGTCATCGAGACCTACCTCAAGCCGCTCTACGGCACGGGTGCCTCGAGCAACAACTCCACGTACGCCAACCCCGACTTCGACAAGCTGATCACCGAGGGTGACTCCGCCGCGAACGTCGAGGAAGCGATCGCGAAGTACCAGGCAGCGGAGGACATCCTCGGCGAGGACATCCCCGTCATCCCGATGTGGTTCAGCAAGACCGCGGCGCTGTACAGCTCCAACGTTGACAAGTTCGTCTGGAACAAGATCTCCGACGCTGAGTACGGCAAGATCACGCTCAAGCAGAAGTGATCCCCGTCCTACCCAGCTGACCAGATCCAGACTTGGTGGCGGCGGCGACCCCGAGTAGGGTCGTCGCCGCCACCGCACGTCGATAGGAGACCCCACCGTGGGGAGATATGTCATACGGCGGGTGCTTCAGTTCATCCCGACCGTGCTCGGCACGATGTTCCTGCTGCACTACCTCACATCCCTTGGTATCCAGCTGACCGGTAACCCGGTCCGGGCGTTGTTCGGCGACCGCACGCCAACGCCCGCAATGATGGCGGCGCTCTCCGAGCGCCTGAACCTGAACGATCCCTGTCTCACCCAGACGGGCAACCCGTGCATCGGCCTCTTCGGTGACCGCCTCGTCAACATCGCCCAGTGGGACTTCGGCATCAGCTTGTCGGGCCAACGTGAGGTCACCGACATCATCGGTGCCGCGCTGCCCTACACCGTTCGCATCGCCCTCATCGCCTTCGTCTTCGAGGCCGTCGTCGGCGTCCTGGCCGGCGTCCTGGCGGGCCTGCGCAGCGGTGGCTTCATCGACTACTTCGTCAAGATCTCGACGACCCTGATCATCGCGGTGCCGATCTTCGTCCTCGGCATCGTCATCCGCGAGTTCGTCGCGGTGAAGTTCGGCAACCAGCTGCGCGCTGACCCGAACTTCCCGGAAATCATCTCGAGGGGCTTCCTCGCCGCTGGGTACAAACCCGAGTATCCGTGGGCCAGCCTCGTCATCCCGGGCCTCGTCCTGGGGGCGACCAGCCTCGCGGTCACCGCCCGGCTGACTCGCACGAGCATGGTCGAGAACGTCCGCGCCGACTACGTCCGGACCGCTCGGGCCAAGGGCCTGCTGCCGCGCCGGATCACCGGCGTGCACACGCTGCGCAACTCACTCATCCCCGTCGTCACCTCGCTCGGCGTCGACCTGGGTGTCCTCATGGGCGGGGCGGTCGTCACCGAGACGATCTTCAACGTGCCCGGCATCGGTCGGGTCGCGGCCCAGAGCGCACGAACCGGCGATGCCAGTGTCGTCATCGGGATCGTCACGCTCGCGGCGCTGATCTTCCTGGTCGCGAACCTCCTGGTCGACATCCTGTATGCCGTCCTCGACCCACGCATCCGATACGAGTGAGCGGAGAAGAACATGAGTGACCTGTTACCATCCGCCACCGCGGACCAGCCCGCCCTCCAGGGGCCCACCTCGGAGTCGACGGGGACCTCGGGCGGGAACGCCAGCCTGTGGAGCGACGCCCGCAAGCAGCTCATCCGCAACCCGATCTTCGTCCTGTCGTCCCTCTACATCCTCGTCGTGGGCTCGATGGCGATCTTCCCGACGTTGTGGACCGACCAGGACCCTCGGGACTGCCTGATCAGTCGGAGCCGGCAGCCTCCCCAGGACGGGCACCCGTTCGGGTTCAACATCCTCGGGTGTGACTACTACTCGCATGCCATCTATGGCGCGCAGCCGTCGCTGTCGATCGCCATCGGTGCCACCGTGGGCATCGTCCTCATCGGCGGCATCCTCGGCCTGCTCGCCGGCTACTACGGCGGCTGGGCGGACACGATCATCTCCCGCGTGGTCGACATCTTCCTGTCGCTGCCGTTCCTCCTCGGCGCGCTCGTGTTCCTCACGGTCGTGAAGGTGCAGAACATCCTCACCATCACGATGGTCCTCGTGATCCTCGGGTGGACGACGATCGCCCGAGTGATGCGCGGCGCGGTGCTGTCGGCGAAGAACCTCGACTACGTCCTCGCGGCGAGGTCGCTGGGCGCCGGCAACGTCCGGATCATGCTCCGGCACATCCTGCCCAACGCGGTCGCGCCGGTGACCGTCCTGGCCACCATCGCGCTCGGCAGCTTCGTCGCCGCCGAGGCGACGCTGACCTTCCTGGGAGTCGGTCTCCAGCCGCCCGAGGAGTCCTGGGGGATCATGATCACCGATCACCAGGTGTACTTCCTCGAGGCACCGTGGCTGTTGATCTTCCCGACGACTCTGCTCATCGGCACCGTGCTCAGCTTCATCCTCATGGGTGACGCGCTGCGCGACGCCCTCGACCCGAAGATGCGGTGACCGGATGACCACCGAAACCTCCGTCAAGTCCCCCTCGACGGCCCGGTTCCTGAGCCAGCTCGACATGACGGCCCCGCCGCTCGAGGTCCGCAACCTGCACGTCCTGTTCCACACGACGAGTGGGAAGGCGCATGCCGTCAACGGCATGAACTTCGTCCTCGACCAGGGCGAGACCCGAGCGATCCTCGGCGAGTCCGGTTCGGGAAAGAGCGTCACGGCGCAGGCCATCATGGGGATTCTCGACAGCCCGCCTGCCGAGATCACCCACGGTGAGATCCTGTACCGCGGGGTCGACCTGCTCAAGCTCTCCGACGAGGACCGTCGGCGCGTGCGGGCCAACCACATCGCGATGATCTTCCAGGACGCGCTCTCGGCGCTGAACCCCGTCTTCACGGTGGGGTTCCAGCTCGGGGAGCTCTACCGGAAGCACCGTGGCATGTCCCGTCAGGCGTCGAAGGCCAAGGCCGTCGAGCTGCTCGACATGGTCAAGATCCCGGCAGCGAAGCAGCGCGTCAACGACTTCCCGCACCAGTTCTCGGGTGGGATGCGCCAGCGCGTCATGATCGCGATGGCGCTCGCTCTCGAGCCCGAGATCCTCATCGCGGACGAGCCGACGACCGCTCTCGACGTCACGGTGCAGGCGCAGGTCATGGATCTGTTGTCCGAGCTGCAGCGCGAACACAACATGAGTCTCATCCTGATCACCCACGACATGGGGGTGGTCGCCGACGTCGCCGACTCGATCTCGGTGATGTACGCCGGCCGCGTCGTCGAGGACGCTCCCGTCGGGGACATCTACGCACGGCCGGCCCACCCCTACACGAAGGCGCTGCTGGAGTCGATCCCGCGCGTCGACCTGAAGGGGCAGCAGCTGAGCGTCATCAAGGGCCTTCCGCCCGTGCTGACGAACATTCCGCCCGGCTGCGCGTTCCACCCGCGGTGCCGGTTCGCACAGGACAACTGCAAGGTTCCGCCGGAGCCGCCGCACTACGACGTCGACGTCAACCGAATTGCGGCCTGCCACTACTGGAGGGAGGTCATCGACTCATGACCGACGCCCCGAACAAGATCGGAGAGGTCGTTCTCGAGACCCACGGCCTGCGGAAGCACTACCCGCTGACGCAGGGCATCGTGTTCAAGAAGCAGGTCGGCGCGGTTCGCGCCGTCGACGGCGTCGACATCCAGCTGCGCCGTGGCGAGACGCTCGGCGTCGTCGGCGAGTCGGGCTGCGGCAAGTCGACGCTGGCCCGGCTCCTCGTCGGGCTGGAGGCTCCGACCGAGGGCACGATCATGCTCAAGGGCAAGGACCTCTCCACGGTCTCGCACCGCGACATGCGCGCGGTCCGTCGCAACATCCAGATGGTGATGCAGGACCCGTACACCTCGCTGAACCCCCGCATGACGGTCGGGGACATCATCGGCGAGCCGTTCGACATCCACCCCGAGGTGGTGCCGAAGAAGGGTCGGATGACGCGGGTTCGCGAGCTCATCGATCTGGTCGGCCTCAACGCCGACCACATCAACCGCTACCCGCACCAGTTCTCGGGCGGCCAGCGGCAGCGGATCGGGATCGCCCGGGCGCTCGCGCTCAACCCCGAGATCATCATCTGTGACGAGCCGGTCAGCGCCCTCGACGTCTCGATCCAGGCGCAGGTGGTCAACCTCCTCGAGCGGTTGCAGGAGGAGTTCGGCCTCGCGTACGTCTTCATCGCCCACGACCTGTCGGTCGTCCGTCACATCGCCGACCGGGTCGCCGTGATGTACCTCGGCAAGGTCATCGAGACGGGCAACGAGGACGAGATCTACGAGCACACGACGCACCCGTACAGCCAGGCGCTGCTCTCGGCTGTGCCGGTGCCGGACCCGAGCCTCCGGGGCCGCCGGACCCAGATCATCCTGGAAGGTGACGTCCCGTCGCCGGCCAACCCGCCGTCGGGCTGCCGGTTCCGGACCCGGTGCTGGAAGGCTCAGGAGATCTGCGCGCTGGAGGAGCCCCCGCTCACGGTTCGGCCCGGGTCCGACCACCCGAGCGCGTGCCACTTCGCGGAGGAGAAGGAGGTCATCGGCGCCGTCTCGTGACGCGACGATGATCTGACCAGCAGGACTCTCGCGAGAAGGTCTCGGTGGTCGTGTCGAGTACTGGACTCCCCGGTCGACACACAGGTGAACGCAGTGATGCCCCACCTGACCGGAGGAACTCCCATGAGCGACACGACCACCGAGACATCCCGCCTCGCTCCCGTTGGGCGTGGCCAGCACACCCCCGAGCCGACCGCCGAGCCGAGCAGGCCGGGCCCCCGCCAATGGGTCGCCCTCGGCGTCCTCGCGCTGACGGCGCTCCTGCTCAGCCTCGACGTGAGCGTGCTCTACCTCGCGCTTCCGGCCCTGGCCGCTGACCTGGGCGCGAGCACCACGCAGCAGCTGTGGATGCTCGACATCTACTCGTTCGTCCTCGCCGGTTTCCTCGTGACGATGGGCGCCGTCGGCGACCGGATCGGGCGCAAGCGGCTCCTCCTCGTCGGGGCCGTGGCCTTCGGCCTCGCGAGCGTCGGTGCGGCGTATGCCGCGTCCCCGGGGCAGCTCGTCCTCTGGCGGGCGGTCCTCGGGATGGCCGGGGCGACGCTGATGCCGTCGACGATGGGGCTGATCCGGACCATCTTCACCGACGAGAAGTCGATGATGACGGCGATCGGCATCTGGTACAGCTGCTTCATGGGGGGCATGGCGGCCGGCCCCCTCGTGGGTGGGCTCCTCCTGCAGCACTTCTGGTGGGGTTCGGCGTTCCTCCTCGGTGTCCCCTTCATGGTGCTTCTCGTGGTGGTCGGGCACCTGGTCCTCCCCGAGTCCGACCGACGGACGGGTGCGCGCCTCGACCTGACGAGCTCCGTCCTCTCGCTCGCGGCCATCCTGCCGATGATCCACGGCTTCAAGGAGATCGCTCGCGGCAGCAACTCGGCCACGGCGGGCGTCACGCTCGTCGCGGGGCTCGCCGTGGGGGTGCTGTTCTTCCGTCGGCAGCGCCGCATCGAGAACCCGCTCGTCGACCTCGCGCTGTTCCGCAGCCGGGCCTTCTCGACGGCTCTCGCGGCCATGCTCGTCGGAGGGGTCGTCATGGCGGGGGTGTCGTTCCTCAGCACGCAGTGGCTCCAGCTCGTCGCCGGGCTCGACCCCTTGGGCGCGGGGCTGTGGATGCTCCCGGCCAACCTCGCGCTGCTCGTCGGGTCGGCCTCGTCGGCGTCCGTCGCGCGTCGGCTCGGGACGGGGCGGACGATGGCGGGCGGTCTGGCGGTCTGCGCGGCCGGACTGTCCCTCTACACGCAGGTCGGTCCGGCCGCGGGGCTCGGGCTCCTCGTCGCCGGGATGGTGTTGACGTCGTTCGGCATCATGCTGCCGTCGACGCTGACGATGTCCGTGATGATGCAGTCCGCGCCGCCGGAGCGCGCCGGGTCGGTGGCCTCGCTCTCGGAGACGTCGGGCGAGTTCGGCATCGCGGTGGGCGTCGCCGGGCTGGGTTCGCTCGCCGCGTTCGTCTACCGGGGCGAGCTCCAGCCGTATGCCGCTGAGCACCCTTCCAGCGCCACGACCGTCGCGCTCGACTCGCTCGCGGGCGCCGCCCAGGCCGCGGCCCACCTTCCGGCGGCGGCGGCGCACGAGCTGCTGGCCGTGGCCGAGGGTGCCTTCACGACGAGTCTCAACGTCGTGGCAGGCGTGGGCGCCGCCCTGTTCGTCGTCGTCGCGGTGGCGACGATGCGGGTGCTCCGGCCCACGGACTGACTCCTGCGGGGCGCCCGGGTCCGGCGGCCCGGGCGCTCTCGCCGCGCCGACCGTCGCCGACTGTGGCAGCATGCTGGCCGTGGCCCTCCTCCTGCGGATCCTCGGCGTGGAGCTCATGGTGCGGCTCGGTCGGCGGCTTCCCGCCGGCGGGTCGCGTCTGCTCAGCGCGGTGGTGCTCGTCCTTGCCAACCTCCTGCCCATCTGGGCCGTTCTCGAGGGGCGGTTCGGCGTCGGCGACGCCCTGCTCCTCTACTGGGTCGAGAACCTCGTCGTCTGGTTCACGACGATGGTCCGCCTCCTCACCGTGCGGGACCCGGCCCACGCGAGTCGGGCCCGCTCGTGGGTCACCGGCGACCGGGACCGCGCGCGCCTCTTCGGGTTGCGGTTCGGGGCGTTCACCGCAGTGCACGGTGTGTTGTCAGCGGTCCTCATCGCCCGGGTGGGCCTGCAGGGACGGCTCCTCGACTGGGCCGCCGCCGCTGCCCTCATCCTCTTCAGCCATGCGCTCTCGCTGGGTCTGCACTGGTTCGGCCGCCAGGAGCGGACCCGGGCCACCGCGGAGTGGGCGATGACCGCGCCCTACCCCCGGCTGCTCGCGCTGCACATCACCGTCATCGGCGGGTTCGTCCTCATGGGTGGCCCGGGCAGCGGGATCGTCGACGACGTCTCCGCGATCACCGTCCTCATGGGGGGCAAGCTCCTCATCGACCTCGGCTTCCACGTCGTCGAGCACCTCGGCCCGGCCCGGGCCACGCGCTCGGAGCTCGACAGACCAGCGGAGACGTCCACGAAGCGATACACCGTTCATAAGTGACCCTTATGCAATGCATAATGGAGTATGAGTTTCTCTCGCTTCCCGTCGGTGGTGGACGACGTCACGGTGCGCCTCGTCGCCGGTGTCGTCCTCGTCATCTCCACCGCCACGCTCGCGACGCAGCAGTGGTGGCTCCTCGCCGTGCTCGCGGTCGACTTCACGCTCCGGGCCGCCCTCGGCCCGCAGGCCAGCCCCGTCGCTCGGCTCGTCCAAGCGTGGGTGCGGCCCCGGGTCTCCGCACCCCGCCGCCCGACGGCCGGGGCGCCGAAGCGGTTCGCCGCCTCGATCGGGGCGGTCCTCACCCTCGCCGCCACGGTCCTCTGGCTGGTCCACGGGTCCACCGGGTCGAGCGGAGCGCTCGTCGCGCTGGTGGCGGTCACCGTCGTCATGGTGGTCTTCCCGGCCCTCGAGTCGATCCTGGGCGTCTGCGTCGGCTGCGTCCTGTTCGGCCAGCTCATGCGACTCGGCCTCATTCCCGAGGAGATCTGCCTCGACTGTGCCGACATCACCCGGCGTGCCCGGGTCGGAGCCGTCACCTCCTGATGCCAAGGCCCTGATGCCAAGGCCCTGATCCGGGCGAATCTCCCGGATCAAGGCAGATCGCCGGGCCCGGAAGGGCCATCGGCGCTCCGGATGCGGCTAGCGTCGAAGATCCGCCACGGGGCAGCCCGCCCCGCGCGCGAGCAGATGAGAGGACCCCCATGGGATTTCTGGACAGTCTGAAGGACGCCCTCGGAATCGACGACGACGACAACGCCGTCGAAGAGGCCAAGAAGGCAGCTGACGAGGCCGCGGCCAAGGCCAAGGAGGCTGAGGAGAAGGCCAGGACCGAGTCGGCCGAGAAGGCTGCAGAGGCCAAGAAGGAGGCCGATGCGGCGGCTGCCGTCGCGAAGCAGAAGGCGGAGGAGGCCAAGGCCGCCGCCGACGAGGCCGCGGCCCGGTCGGGCAAGCCCGCGCCGCCCCAGGCCGAGGCACCGACCGAGACGACCAAGCCGAAGCCGGCCACCAAGCCCGCCGCGAAGCACGACGACGAGCCGAAGCACCGCAAGTACACGGTCAAGAAGGGCGACACCCTGAGTGAGATCGGCGAGCGCTACGGCGTCTCGTGGCGCGAGATCGCGCGAATCAACCACATCAAGAACCCGGACCTGATCTTCCCGGGCCAGACGTTCATCATTCCCGAGGACTGATCGTCGAGCACTCTCCACTGCCCCCGAGGGCCCGGCCGCACCGGCCGGGCCCTCGGCCGCTCCCGCCCGGCACCCCAGTCGGCCTGCGTCGGGAGCGAGCCCAGCGGCATACGGCCTGGCCTGTTGACACCCCTGCAAGGATCGGCACATGGCTGAGCCCCGCACCCACCTCATCGGTCTGCTCCTCGGCGCCGAGGAGGACTGGCCCACGGCGTTCGAGTCGCTGCTCGCGCTGGTGGGCCCCATCACGACGGACGACGGCGTCACGCACGAGCTGACCTCCGAGCGGCTCACCATCGAGCCGTTCGACCTGCGCCAGCCGGTGCGCACCGAGCTCGTCATCGACCGGCTCGCGCACTGGTACTACCACCCGCGCGAGTGGCTCAAGAAGGCCGCGCTCGTCGACGACGTGTACCTGCTCAACAGCCCGTTCACCTTCCAGTCGATGGAGAAGCACAGTGCCTACTGCGCGCTGATGCGCCTCGGGCTGAAGGTGCCCCAGACGGTCCTCGTGCCCTACAAGAACCCCGTCGACAACGTCCGCTGGGCCTACACGAGCGCGAAGTACAACCGGCCGTTCGACCTCAAGCAGCTCGCGGGCAACCTCGGCTACCCGCTCTACATGAAGCCCTTCGACGGCGGTGGCTGGCGCGGCGTCTCGCGGATCGACGACGAGCAGGACCTCGTCCGCGCCTACGACGAGTCTGGCGAGATGCTCATGCACCTGCAGGCCACGATCGACTACGACGTGTTCGCGCGGGCGCTCTCGATCGGCCCCGAGACGATGGTGATGAACTTTCGTCCCGAGGAGCCGATGCACAACCGCTACGCGGTGAGCCACGGGTTCCTCAGCCCGAGCGCCGGGCGGGAGACCGCCGCGTTGAGCCGGATCGTCAACGCCTTCTTCGGTTGGGAGTTCAACTCCTGCGAGATGCTCGTCAAGGGCGATGACGTCTACCCCATCGACTACGCCAACGCGTGCCCCGACGTGGCCGTCACCTCGCTGCACTACTACTTCCCGTGGGCGATCAAGGCCCTGGTGCGCTGGTCGGCGTACTGCCTCGTCACCGGCCGCCGCTCGCGGACGGTCGACCTCGAGACGCGGCGCTACTTCGACCTGGCCGACCGAGCCGACCTGTCCGACAAGGAGAAGCTCGACGCCTACCTGGCGATCGCCGACGAGTACTTCGAGACGGCCGCCTACGAGCAGTGGTGCGCGCGGCACCTCGGCCACCTCGACTCCGCAGCCCTCGAGTGGTTCGGCAGCGACGACTTCACCCGGATGCTCCGCCGGACCGTGGAGACGACCTACCCCGAGCCCGAGCGCGAGCGGTTCATGGCCCACTTCCAGGGCCTCCTCGGCCTGTGGTTCCGCGACGAGGAGGCCCGGCTGGCGGTCCGCGGATAGCCCGTATGCCGCTGGGCCGGGCGGGCGGCCATCGTGACCCACCGGCGCGGTCGGGGCAGGGCGCGACGTCCAGCACTCGACGACGCCCGCCGTGGCGTGCCCTGGCGCAGGGTAGTCCGGCGACTCGCTTGGGTACGTTACTGGTGGCGGGGGCCGCGAGCGAGGAAGATGCAGCATGCCGGAATCTCGAAGACGTGTCACCGTCGTGTACAACCCGATGAAGGTCGACGACCTCGACGCCGACCAAGGTGTCGTGGCGGAGGCCTGCCGTCGGCATGGTTGGGACGAGCCCCAGTGGATCCCGACGACGGCCGAGGAGACCGGCGAGAAGCAGGCTCGCGAGGCGGTCGAGGCCGGCGCGGACGTCGTGGCCACCCTCGGCGGCGACGGCACGGTGCGCGCCGTCGCGACCGCCCTGGTGGGCACCGACGTCGCGCTCGGCCTGCTGCCGGGCGGCACCGGCAACCTCCTCGCCCGGAACCTCGACCTGCCCGTCGACTCCATCGAGGACGCGATGGAGCCCCTGCTCACCGGCTCCGACCTGCGGCTGGACGTCGGGTTCGTGGCGGCGGACGACGACCCCGAGGAGGTCTTCCTCATCATGACGGGACTCGGCTTCGACGGCGAGATCATGGCCGGGACCAACGAACGGGTCAAGGGCGTGCTCGGCTGGCCCGCGTACCTCCTGTCCGGGCTGGGCAACCTGTTCAACCGGGGCTTCACGGTGGAGGTCACCGCCAGCGGGGCAGCCGGCGTGGTCGGCCAGCCGGGTGACCGCCTGCGGCGCCACGCCCGGACCGTCATCGTCGGCAACTGCGGCACCCTGCAGGGCGGCATCGAGCTCATGCCCGAGGCGGAGTACGACGACGGCGTCCTCGACGCCGTCGTCATCGCCCCGCGCGGCGCGTTCGGGTGGGCGTCGGTGATCGCCGACGTCAGCACGCGCCACCGCGTCGGCCACCAGCGCCTCGACCGGATGCGGGGCCGGGACTTCACCATCGTCGCCAACCGGCCCACCGAGACCGAGATCGACGGCGACCCGGTCGGCCCGCGCAGCAGGCTCGACATCCGGGTCGAACCGTCGTCACTGGTGGTGCGCCATGCCTGACCGCCTCCCGGACCAGACCGCTGACGGCACCTCGCGCCGGCTCACGGACCGGGCGACGGACCCGATCACCCACCCCGCCACCCACCCCGCCACCCACCCGAAGGGGGCCGCCCCGGAAGCGCGCCCAGCGGCATACGGCCGGGGACGTCGGATGCTCAAGGCGGTCGGCTACGGTCTCCTCTTCGCCGCCCCGGTCACCTTCCTCGCGTTCGTCGTCCAGCAGAAGGTCACGCCCGTCCTCGACATCGACGAGGCCGCGATCGCCGAAGCGACGGAGGTGACGCGGACCAACGAGGTGCTGCGCGAGCTGCTCGTGATGTGGCAGGAGGCGACCCAGCCCAAGTGGGTCTACATCGCCGGAACTCTCGTGTGCCTCTGGATCTGGCGACGACACCACCTCAAGACCCGGGCGCTCTGGGCTTTCGTCACCATGATGGTGGCCTGGAACCTCCAGCTCGTCCTCAAGGAGGTCGTCCGGCGCGCCCGCCCCATCGTCAGCGATCCGATCGAGCAGGCCCCCGGCTACAGCTTCCCGAGCGGGCACGCGGCCAACGCCGCCGCTGCCGCTACGATCCTCACGCTTCTCGTCTGGCCCGTCCTCTCGGAGCGGGCGAAGCCGTGGGTGACCGGCGCCGCCGTCGCATTCGCCCTCATCACCGGGCTCGACCGCGTCTTCCTCGGCGTGCACTACCCGTCCGACGTCACCGCGGGCCTGCTCCTCGGGGTCGGCCTCGGGATCGCCTCCTACGTCGGCTACCTCGGCTGGAACCCGGCCAGTCAGGACGCCCCGCTGCCCCCCGAGGGCACCGCCGGCCCAGAGCCGCACAGCCTCAACCCCCAACCCCCTGAAGAAAGCGACGATGATGAGCGTTGACCTCCACCGCTGGCAGCGAGACGAGTCCAAACCCAGCGCGCGGGAGGCCTGGCGGGACGTTGCCGCCAGAGTGCTCGGCCCGAGCGTGCTGCTCTTCGGCGTCATCGTGTCGGCCGGGTGGCTCATCATGGGCCCGTTCGGCGGACTCGAGGGTGAGACCGCAGTCAACCGCGAGCTCCAGGAGGGCCGCTCCCGGACGGCGCTGTGGGACACGACGACGTCCATCTGGTCCCGGCTCGGGAACACCGAGATCATCATCGGGACCTGCGCCGTGATCAGCCTCATCATCCTGTGGCGCACCCGGCAGTGGTGGTACGCCGTCATCCCCGCGATCGCCATCTCGATCCAGGCCACGGTCTTCGTCATCGCAGCCTGGATCGTCGGCCGTCAACGGCCCGACGTCGAGAAGCTCGACCCGGCGCCCCCGACGTCGAGCTACCCCAGCGGGCACGTGGGTGCCGCGACGGCGCTCTACCTGTCCTTCGCCTTCATGGCGCAGCGGATCGAACGGACCTGGCTCCGCCGACTCGTCACCACCGTGTGCATCCTCGTCCCGGTCCTCGTGTCCTACGCCCGGCTCTACCGGGGGATGCACCATCTCACGGACGTCCTCCTCGGGATGCTCAACGGCGTCGTCTGCGCCCTGCTCGCCTGGCACTGGCTGCGTCGCCGGCACGCCACGTCTCACTCCTGACCCCTGGGTCGGGTGGACAGCCCGGGGACGACTGCTCAGACCCGCGCGGTCTTCGCGCGAACGAAGGAGTAGATCCCGAAGGCGACGAAGCCGAGCGCCACGATGGTGAGCAGCCACTGTCCGGCGGGCGCCTCGAGGATCGTCTTCATCGCGCCGTCGAGCCCGGTCGCCTCCTTGGGGTCGTTCTCGAGGGCCGCGGTGACGAAGAGGCTGCCGACGACGATGAGGGCCACGCCCTTCGCGATGTAGCCGAAGCGGGCCAGCTTCACCACCGTCGGGCCGGGGTGCTCGACGAGGTCGGAGAGGAACTTGCGCTTCCACCCCTTGTGGATGTGGTAGACCCCGACGCCCACCATGGCCAGGGCGACGAGGACCACGAGGCCCGTCCCGAACGGCTGGCTCATCAGGCTGGCGGTGAAGTCGGAGGACTGCTCCTTGCTCGACGAAGAGCCGCCCCGCGCGAACTCGAAGGCCGACCAGGACAGGACGAAGTAGACGACGGCCTTCGCCGCGTACTTGGCCCGGTCCTTGGCCTCCTCGCGAGTGATGACCGCCTCGATGGCCTGCCACAGACCGAGGCCGAGCCAGCCGACCACCCCGATCCACAGGATGATCCGGCCCATCGTGTTGGACGCCAGCGAACCGAGCGCACCCGACTGGTCGGCACTGCCAGAGGAGCCGACTCCCCAGGCGATCTGCAGGGCGATCCAGCCGATGAGCAGGTGCAGCACCCCGTTGACCGCGTAGCCCACCCGAGCCGCCATGAGCAGCGCATCCTGGTTGCCGGCCTCACGCGCCGCCTGCTTGACGCTGTTTCCGTCCATGTCTCCCTCATCTCCGGTGCCGCACTCGCGGCGTATGGAGACACCTCTACCCCGTGCGAGGTGTCGCGCGCGAGGAATGCCCGCAACACGCCGTGGCGGTGGTGGGTCAGCCGGCGGCAGACGCCCGACGCCGGGCCGAGATGGTGAGCCGGTAGAGCAGCCATCCCCCTCCTGCGACGACCAGGGCGAGCACGGTCCACGCGGCGACGACCATGCCCGCCGGGCCCGCGAGTGACCACCCGAGGCTCGGCCCGGCGGCGAACAGGACAGCCGCCACCGGCACGACCAGCAGGTGGGCCACCTTCTCGCGCGGCCTCCAGAGGACCGAGATGCCGACGAGCAGAGCCATGACGATCCACAGGGGCAGGGCAGCCAGCCCGCCGGCGAGAGCGGCCGCGAGGCTGCTCCCCCCATAGGTCGTCACGGACGTCTCCCCCGCCGGGGTGGCGCTCGACTCCTCGACCCAGCCGACGCTCGCGCCGACGACCAGGATGACGAGAAGCAGGGACAGGCCCTGCAGGAGCGCGACGACGACGGGGACCCAGGGACGGCTTGTCAACGGGACGCGCGCGCCCCGCTGATATCCGGGTGGCGCGGCCCTGTCGGCGTAGGCCGCCTGGGCGATCGCATCAGCAGGACCGAGCTCGGCGCGCTCACCGGGCTCGAGGTCGCCCAGCATCCGGGCCAGGTCGTCCAGGTAGGCCGCGACGAGGGGGTGGGTGGTGCCGTTCATCGTGTCTCTCCTTGGGTGAGCGCCGCGTCCACCGCGTCGCGGAAGGGGGTCCAGGCTCGGGTGAAGGCCTCGACGGCCAGCCTCCCCTGGTCGGTCATGGCGTAGTACCGGCGCGGGGGTCCGCTGGGCGACTCCTGCCACGTCGTCTCGACGAGACCGGCCCGACGCAGCCTGGCGAGGAGCGGATAGAGCGTGCCCTCGCTGGCCAGCAGCACGGAGTCGCCGGTCAGGCTGCGGGCGATGTCCAAACCGTAGAGCGGTCTCTCGCTCAGCATCGCCAGTACGCAGTACTCGAGTGCCCCCCGTCGGAGGTTGGTGAGGATCGCTTCCTTGCTGGGTACCATGTGTGACAAGGTACCCAGCGACGCAGGTGTTTGGCAAGGGCTGCGGCTCGGTCAGCCCCCGAGGCGCTCGAATCCCGTGACGGTGAGCACGGCGGCGCCGACGTCGTCGCTCGCCAGGAGGTCGACCTCGGCCGTGACGGCCCAGTCCCGGTGGTCCTCCGGGTCGATGACGACCTGGCGCAGCCGCCAGGTCGTCGGCAGCTTCTCGACCTGGAGCAGGGCGGGGGAGCGGGCCTGCTGGTCGGTCGCGATGGAGTCGTGCTCGTCGTAGTAGGCGCCCAGTGCGTCGTTCCACGCCTGGGCATCCATGACGACCTTCTGCGGGGGATCAGTGAGCTCGGCGACCCGGGCCTCCAGCTGGCCGAGCGCCTCCCACTGGTCGCGAGCGGCGAGCTCGACGCGGTGGAACATGGCGTTGCGGATGAGCACGGTGAAGGCGCGCTCGTTCGCGGTGATCGGTCGACTGGGTGGGGCGACCTCGGCTGATGCCCGGGCCAGGACCGCCGTCGGGTTGACGAGGTCCTCCCACTCGTCGAGGAGGCTCGAGTCGGTCTGGCGCACCAGCTCCCCGAGCCACTCGATGATGTCCTCCAGCTCCTCGGTCCGGTGCGTCTCGGGCACGGTGTGGCGCAACGTCCGGTAGGCGTCCGTGAGGTAGCGCAGGACCAGTCCCTCGGAGCGGGACAACCCATAGGCAGAGACGAACTCGTTGAAGGTCATGCCCCGCTCGTACATCTCGCGGACCACGGACTTCGGGGAGAGCGCGTCGGCCGACACCCAGGGATGGGTCTGTCGGTAGGCCGCCAGGGTCACCTCGAGGAGGTCGGCGAGCGGTTTCGGCCAGGTGATCTCCTCGAGCCGCTCCATCCGCTCCTCGTACTCGATCCCGTCGAGCTTCATCGCGGCGACGGCCTCTCCGCGCGCCTGGTGCTCCTGCGCCCAGAGGACCTGGCGTGGATCCTCGAGGATCGCCTCGACGACCGACACGGTGTCGCGCGCGAAGGTCTCGGAGTCCGGGTCGAGGGTGTCCAGAACGGCGAGCGCGAACGGGGCGAGCGGCTGGTTGAGCGCGAAGTCGCGCTGCAGGTCGATGGTCAGCGCGTGGCGGCGCCCGGACTGGTCCGCCGTCGGGAGCCGCTCGACGACACCCGAGGTGAGCAGCTCCCGGGCCAGGACGAGCGCGTGTCGGCCGAGGCGGCGCTGGTCCTTCTCCTCGTGGTGGCTCTCGCGGATGAGCCGCACCGCGTGGGCCACCGGGTTGCCTTGTCGCGCCAACAGGTTGATGAGCAGGGCGTGCGACATGCGGAGCCGGGGCTGGAGTGGCTCCGGCTCGGCGGCGATGAGGCGCTCGAACGTCTCACGGGACCAGGTGACGAAGCCCTCGGGCGCCTTCTTGCGCTGGACCTTGCGCTGCTTCTTCGGGTCGTCGCCCGCCCTCTCCACGGCGCGGAGGTTGTCGATGACGTGCTCCGGCGCCTGGGCCACGACCCAGCCGCGGGCGTCGAAGCCGGCCCGGCCCGCCCGGCCGACGATCTGGTGGAACTCGCGCGCCTTGAGCGTCCGCTGCTTCGTGCCGTCGAACTTGGTCAGCCCGGTGAGCAGGACGGTGCGGATCGGCACGTTGATTCCGACGCCGAGGGTGTCCGTTCCGCAGATGACCTTGAGCAGACCGTCCTGGGCGAGCTGTTCGACCAGCCTGCGGTACTTCGGCAACATGCCGGCGTGGTGCACCCCGATCCCGTGCCGGACGAGCCGGGAGAGCGTCCGGCCGAAGCCCGCGCCGAACCGGAAGGCGCCGATGCGCTCGGCGATCGTGTCGCGCTCCTCGCGCGAGGTGATCTTGACTGCCATGAGGCTCTGGGCTCGCTCGAGCGCCGAAGCCTGGGTGAAGTGCACGACATAGATGGGGGCTCGCTGCGCCTCGAGGAGCTCCTCGATCGTCTCGTGGAGCGGGGTCTCGGCGTACGCGAACTCGAGCGGCACCGGTCGCTCGGTGCCTGCGATCACTGCCGTCGACCGGCCGGTCCGCCGGGTCAGGTCGTCCCGGAACATCGTCACGTCGCCGAGGGTCGCCGACATGAGGATGAACTGCGCCTGCGGCAGCTCGAGGATCGGCACCTGCCAGGCCCAGCCTCGGTCTGGCTCCGAGTAGAAGTGGAACTCGTCCATGACGACGAGCCCGATGTCAGCGGCCGTCCCCTCGCGGAGGGCGATGTTCGCGAGGATCTCGGCCGTGCAGCAGATGATCGGGGCGTCCGCGTTGACGGAGGCGTCGCCGGTGATCATGCCGACGTTGTCCGCCCCGAACTGGTCGCACAGGGCGAAGAACTTCTCCGACACGAGGGCCTTGATCGGCGCGGTGTAGAAGGAGACGCGGTCCTCGGCGAGCGCGGTGAAGTGTGCGGCCGTCGCGACGAGCGACTTGCCGGAGCCGGTCGGCGTGGACAGGATGAGGTTGCTGCCGCTGAGTACCTCGAGGAACGCCTCGTCCTGGTGGGGGTATAGCGACAGCCCCTGCTCGGTGGCCCATCCGGTGAAGACCTCGTAGAGGAGGTCGGGATCCGGTTCCGATGGGATCCGCTCGCTCAGGTTCTTCACTCGGTGAGTATGCCGCTCAGCTGGGGGCGGCGCGAACGGCGAGGGCGCGCTCCACCGCCTCAGCCCCACCAGCGCTCGGCATGCAGCCGTGCCTCGAGGTCGTGCTCGATGTCCCGGGTCGCGAGGGCGAGCGCGCTCACCACGTCGACGAGGCGCTCCTCCTGGAAGCGGACCGTCGGCATGGAGACGGTGACGGCGGCGCTGGTCTGCTCGGCGACGCGCAGCCCCCGACCGATCGCGGTGACCCCGGTCTCGGTCCGGTCCCGGTTGATCGCGAAGCCGCGGCGGCGGACCACCTCGAGCTCTCGCTCGAGTGCGTCCACGTCGGGCCGCTCGTCCTCCCGGCCCTCCCACCGCGCGGGGTCGTACAGGTCGGCGCGTTCTTCGGGCGAGAGGTCCGCGAGCATCGGCTTGCCCCCCGACGTCAGGTGGGCGGGGAAGACCATCCCCTCGCGGTTGCCCACCCGGAACGTGTGGGGTGACTCCACGGAGGCGATGAAGCGGACGTAGTCACCGGCGAGCACCATGACGTTGGCCGACTCGCCGGTGCGGTCGACGAGCACCTGCAGGTGGGGCATCGCCACCCCGCGCAGCACCCCGGTGTGGTCGCTGCCACCCGCCTCGAGGGAGATGACCGGGCCGGGGTAGTACCGGCGGTCCCCGCCCTGCCGGGCAAAGTCCCGGTAGACCAGCATCGAGAGCAGTCGGTGCGCCGTTGACCGGGCGACGTCGAGCCGCCGTGCCACCTCGGTCACGGTCTGTGGTCCTTCCACCTGGAGGATCACGGCGAGCTGGAGCGCGTGGTCCACACTCTGGAGCGCGTAGTGGGGTTTGTTCTTCATAGCAGAATCCTCTGTTCTCCCATGGTGAATCTAACGAATCATCTCCTCTCATGGCAACGAAGCCCCTGAATCCTCCAAATGTCGCCACCGCGCTGGGCACCCGCCCGGCCTGGCTCGTCACGCTGCTCTGTTGGCTCATCGTCGTCTTCGACGGCTACGACCTGATCGTCTACGGCACGACCATCCCGGCCCTCCTCGAGGAGCCCGGCTGGCACCTGACCCCGGCAACCGCCGGGTTCGTCGGCAGCCTCGCCTTCGCCGGGATGCTGATCGGCGCCCTCGGTGCCGGCTACCTCGCTGACCGGCTCGGTCGGCGCCGGACGATCCTCTGGTGCACGCTGTGGTTCTCCCTCTTCACGGCGCTCTGTGCGATCGCGACGACGCCCGAGATCTTCGGGCTCTTCCGCTTCATCGCCGGCCTGGGGCTCGGCGGCCTCGTCCCCTCGGCCAACGCCCTGACCGCGGAGTTCGTCTCGCGCAAGCACCGCTCTGCCGTGTCGACGATCATGATGTCCGGAGTGCCGATCGGCGGCTCGGCCGCCGCCCTCGTCGGCCTGCGGCTCCTCCCGGAGCTCGGCTGGCGCTCGATGTACGCCGTGGCGTTCCTGGCTGTCGTCGTCCTGCTGCCCCTCTGTTTCGTGCTCCTGCCCGAGTCGCCCACGTGGCTGCGCGCCCACGGCCGGAGGGACGAGGCACTCGCGGTCGAAGCCCGCTACTCCCTCGTGCACGACGCCTCGGAGCACACCGGCGAGGAGCACGCCCCGGGCTTCCGGACCATCCTCAGCGGGCAGTGGCGCCGGCCGACCGTCCTGTTCGCCGCCGCCACCGTCGCGACGCTCTTCGCCTGGTACGGCCTCGGCACCTGGCTGCCGAAGCTGATGGGCTCGGACGCCCGGTTCGAGATGGGCCAGCCCCTGCACTTCCTCCTCGCCCTCAACCTCGGCGCCGTGCTCGGATCCGTCGTCACGGCCTGGGCCGGAGTGCGCTTCGGCCCCCTCCGCAGCGCGATCTTCGCCGCGGCGGCCGCCGCGCTCGGTCTCGCCTTCCTGCTCACCTACCCGACCGACCTCCTGCCGATCTACGGCGCGCTCATCCTCGCCGGTGTGGGCACCCACGGCACCCAGTGACTCATCATCGCGGCCGTGGCGACGCACTACCCGTCCCGGCTGCGCGGCACGTCGCTCGGCTTCGCCCTCGGCGTCGGCCGGATCGGCGCCGTCCTCGCCCCGCAGGTCGGCGGCTGGCTCCTCGCGGCCGGGCTCGGCGTCGGGAGCAACTTCCTCGCGTTCTCCATCGCGGCCGGCATCGCGGCCGTGCTCCTGCTCATCACCATGCTCGCCACCCGGCCGGCAGCTCAACCCGCTGACATCCGCGACCAGCTCCTCGTCCACTGAAAGGAACTCCGATGACCACCCAGGTGAACACCTCAGCGAGCTCCGAGACCCCCCGGGCCCGAGCGGTGCAGACGGACCCCGACACCCCGGTCAGCATCAAGGCGGTCGACGCGCCGGACCAGCCGACGGTGACGCCCGAGCTCGAGGACCTCTACCGCGGCTTCGAGAAGGAGCTGCTCGTCCCGCTCTGGACCGAGATCGGCGACCTCATGCCGCCGCACCCACGGTCCAAGGCCCAGCCGCACCGCTGGGAGTGGGCCACCCTGCTCGAGCTGGCCGGGCGTGCGGGTGACCTCGTGCCGGTCGGCCGAGGTGGCGAACGACGGGCCATCGCCCTGGCCAACCCGTCCCTCGGCGGCAAGCCATATGCCAGCCCGACCCTGTGGGCGGCGATCCAGTACCTCATGCCCGGCGAGGACGCCCCGGAGCACCGCCACACCCAGAACGCCTTCCGCTTCGTCGTCGAGGGTGAGGGAGTGTGGACCGTCGTCGGCCAGGACCCGGTCCCGATGAGCCGCGGCGACTTCCTCCCGCAGGCCGGCTGGAACTGGCACGCCCACCACAACGCGGCGGACCGGCCGATGGCGTGGATCGACGGCCTCGACATCCCGTTCCAGTACGAGATCGAGGGCCAGTTCTTCGAGTTCGGCCGGGACGTCATCTCCGACGCCGAGCGGATCACGCCGGAGCGCTCGCGGTCGCAGCGGCTGTGGGGGCACCCCGGCATCGCGCCGGTGTCCCAGCTCGGCTCGACCCAGGGCAGCCCGCTGCTCTGCTACCGCTGGGAGCACACCGACCGGGCGCTCACCGACCAGCTCGAGCTGGAGGCCGAGGGGCACGGGGCAACGCTGGAGCGCGGCCACGCGGCGATCCGCTTCACGAACCCCACCAACGGCCTCGACGTCCTGCCGACCATCCGCACCGAGTTCCACCGGGTCGCTGCCGGCGTCGAGACCGCGCCGCGTCGGGAGACCGGGTCGTCGGTCTACCAGGTCTTCGACGGCTCGGGGACCGTCACCGTGGGCGACTTCACGTGGTCCGTCACGCGCGGCGACCTCTTCGTCGTCCCGTCGTGGCAGCCCCTGTCGATCCGGTCCGAGGCCTCGGCCTCCGACTCGGACTCCGGCGCCCTGGACCTCTTCCGGTTCAGCGACGCCCCCATCTTCGAGAAGCTCAACCTCGCCCGCAGCTCAGTCGACGCCTGACACACAGCCGCACCACCCGAAGGAACACACCATGAAGCTCGCCACCATCCGCACCGCCGACGGCGGCACCCAGGCCGTCCGCGTCGACGGGCCGACGACCGTCGCCCTCGGCTTCCCCGACGTGGGGACGCTGCTCGCCCAGCCGAACTGGCGGGAACTGGCAACCAACGCCGCCCCGCGCGAGACGGAGGAGGCGCTGGGAGCCGGCTCAGCGGCATACGCCCCGCTCGTCACCCACCCGGGCAAGATCGTCTGCGTCGGGCTCAACTACCGCAACCACATCCTCGAGATGGGACGCGACCTCCCCGAGCACCCGACGCTCTTCAGCAAGTACGCCGACACCCTCGTCGGCGCCGGGGACGACATCAAGCGCCCGGTCGAGACGGAGGAGCTCGACTGGGAGGCGGAGCTCGCCGTCGTCATCGGCGCCACGGTGCGCCGCGCCACGACCGAGCAGGCCGAGGCCGCGATCGCCGGCTTCGCCGTCCTCAACGACGTCACCTGCCGGGACTGGCAGTTCCGAACCCGCGAGTGGCTCCAGGGCAAGAACTGGGAGGCCACGACGCCCCTCGGCCCGTGGCTCGTCACCCCCGACGAGCTCCCCGGCGGGGTCCGGCCGGCGCTCGCCATCCGGAGCGAGGTCGACGGCGAGGTCATGCAGGAGGACAACACCGGTGACCTGCTCTTCGACCCGGTGGCCCTCGTGGAGTATGTCTCGACGATGATCACCCTCCGCCCGGGCGACGTCATCGCGACCGGCACGCCCGGAGGCGTGGGCCACGCCCGCAAGCCCGCCCGGTACCTCCAGGCCGGGCAGCAGCTCGTCACCGAGATCGAGGGGCTCGGTCGCTGCGAGAACGTCGTCGTCGCCGACGGGCCGGACGGGCCCCGCTGATGGCACCCGAGCCAGCGCTCTCCCGCGACCTCATGGCGCGGGGAACGACGCTCTTCTGGACGGCGCTCGAGAGCGTCACCGACGAGCAGCTCGCCGGACCGACGGCACTGCCGGGCTGGACCGGCAAGCACGTCACCGCCCACGTGGCGGCGAACGCCGAGGCGCTGGCCCACCTCGTGACGTGGGCGAGGACCGGCGAGGAGACCCCGATGTACTCCTCGCCGGACCAGCGCAACGCCGACATCGAGGTGGGCGCCACGCGCCCCGCCACCGAGCTGCGCGAATGGGTCCGCCGCTCGGCCGCCGACCTCGGCGCCGGCCTCGCGAGTCTCGACGAACAGCAGTGGCAGCGCGAGGTCCGCACCGCACAGGGGCGCCTCGTCCCGGCCACGGAGATCCCGTGGATGCGCACCCGCGAGGTGATGGTCCACGCCGTCGACCTCGGCGGCTCCGTGGGCTACGCCGACCTGCCCGCGGAGTTCCACGCAGCGCTCCTCGACGACATCGTCGCCAAGCGGTCGTCCGCGAGTGACGGCCCGGCGCTGCACCTCGCGCCGACCGACAACGAGCGCCGTTGGGACGTCACGGGAGCCGGTGACGCGACCACGGTTCGTGGTCCGCTCAGCGAGCTCGCCGCCTACCTCTCCGGCCGGCTGGCCACCGGGCTCCGCGCCGACGGTGCCGCCGATGGCGACCTGCCCGACCTTTCCCGCTGGCTCTGAGCCCGGCTCGCACCGAACATCGAAGGAGATGTGACATGACCCCCAACGCCCTGAGCAAGGCCACCTCCGCCGTCGACGTCCTCGTGGTCGGCGGCGGGATCGGCGGCCTGGCCGCCGCCGTCGCCCTGACCCAGCAGGGACTGCGCGTCCGCGTCCTCGAGCGCGCCGCCGAGTTCGGCGAGGTCGGCGCCGGCCTGCAGATCGCCCCCAACTGCACCCGCATCCTCGACCAGTGGGGACTCCTCGACGAGGTGAAGTCCCTCGGTGTCCTCCCGCGCAACATCGTCATGAAGGACGCGGTCGACGGGTCCGAGCTGACCCGCCTCGACCTCGCCGCCACCGAGGCGCGCTACGGCTACCCGTACATGGTCATCCACCGCAGTGACCTGCACGGCACGCTGCTCCGCGCAGCCCGGGCCGTCGGGGTCGACCTCGTCACCAACGTCGCCGTCTCGGGCTACGAACAGACCGAAGGTGGCGCGGCGGTCGTCCACGCGGAGGGCCGCGAGGAGGCCCCGGTCGTCATCGCGGCAGACGGGCTGCACTCCGTCGCCCGCCCGCTCATCTCGGACGACGAGCCGGTGAGCTCGTCGTACGTCGCCTACCGCGGAGCGGTGCCCATCGACCAGGTCGCCGCCAACGACGTGTCCACCGACGACGTCGTCGTCTATGTCGGACCGCAGCGGCACTTCGTCCAGTACGCCCTCCGGGGCGGCGAGATGTTCAACCAGGTCGCGGTGTTCGAGTCGCCCAAGGCCCTTGCCGGAGAAGAGGACTGGGGCACGCCAGATGAGCTCGACGACGCCTTCGCGGGCTCCTGCGAGCAGGTCACCAAGGGGCTTCCCCTCATGTGGCGGGACCGCTGGTGGCGGATGTTCGACCGCGACCCCATCCTGAACTGGGTCACCGGCCGGGTCGCTCTCCTCGGCGACGCCGCCCACCCGCCGCTGCAGTACCTCGCCCAGGGCGCCGTGATGGCCATCGAGGACGCGTGGGTGCTCTCCGAGCACGTCGGCCGCCAGCTCGCCGCGGGCCGATCCGTCGCCGAGCTGGACTGGGACGGTGTGCTCTCCGCGTACGACGCGGTCCGCCCGGAGCACTGCCGGCGCGTGCTGACGACGGCTCGTGCGTGGGGCGAGCTCTGGCACGTCGACGGGGAGGCACGCGTGTGGCGCAACGCGGTGCTGCGCGAGCGCTCGGTCGACGACTACAGCTACGTCGACTGGCTCTACGGTCCGACGGCGCTCACGCCCGACGAGGAGGCGGACATGTTCGTCCCCGAGTCCCAGCGTCAGGCGGCCGCCACCTCCGTCTGAGAGGTCGTATGCCGCTGGGCCGGCTTCCGCGCGGAAGCGGGCCCAGCGGCATACGGAGAGGTCTCAGACGATGCCGCCGGTCGTCGGCGCCTCATCGCGCTCGTACGCCGGGCGGAGCAGCTCGGTCAGGGCGCGCCCACGCACGGTCACGTCGACGGGAGGCAGCTGGTCGAGCAGCGCCGTCGTGGAGGAGCTCGGCGCGAGCGTCCGAGGGAGCCTGCCCTGCACGGAGAAGTAGCTGTCGAGCAGGTCCTCGAGCGGCGCGCCCGACGGGGCGGAATCGGCGGCGCCCGGCGGTTGGTCGGACCGTGCCGCTCGCAGGTTGTCGAGGAGCTCCTCGCGTGCCCTCCCGCGCCAGGCGAGGATCCGGAAGGGGTCGTCGTCGAAGGCCTCGGCCAACAGGTAGAACGTCGCAGCGAGGTGCTTGCAGGGGACCTCCCAGTCCGGGCACGTGCAGTCCAACGACAGGTCGCGGGCCTGGGCCGGGAACAATGACAGCCCGATCCCCCTGAAGACCTCCTCGATGTCCTCGGGCATCTCGCCGGCCAGGAGCCTGGCGAGGTACCAGGCATGTCCGGCGAGGTCACGCTCGATCGCGGCCCACTCCGCCTTGCCGAACGCCGTGATCCCGATCCGCACCCGGTAGGGCCGCGCACGGCTGCCCTGCACGAGGGCGGTGACGACACCGGCGTCGACGTCCACCGAGAGGACCTGGCCCTTGCGGGCGTAGGTCCGGCCGCGCTGGAGCCGGCCGCTCATACCCATGCCCTCGAGGACGGCCACGAAGCGCTCCGACCACCACTGCTGGCCGATCGCGCCGCGCTTGCTCCGGGCGACGAGGCCACCCTGGACCGCGCGCGGCCTGGATGGGGGAAAGAACCTATTCACCGACGGCCTCCTCGGACAGGGCGAAGAGGCTGCGGAGCTGGTCCGTCGACAGCTCGGTCAGCCATCGCTCACCGTCGCCGACGACGAGGTTGGCCAGCGCCAGCTTCTCCTCGATCATCTGGTCAATCTTCTCCTCGAGGGTGCCGGTGCAGACGAACTTGCGGACCTGCACGCGGCGCTGCTGCCCGATCCGGTAGGCCCGGTCGGTGGCCTGGTTCTCGACGGCGGGGTTCCACCACCGGTCCAGGTGGATGACGTGGTTGGCGGCCGTGAGGTTGAGTCCGGTGCCACCGGCCTTCAGACTGAGCAGGAAGATCGGGGCGCCTCCATCGCCCTGGAACTGGGTCACCAGCTCGTCGCGCCGCTTCTTCGGCGTGCCACCGTGCAGGTAGGCGACATCGGTGTCGAAGCGTGCGGACAGGTGCGGCACGAGCATCTCGGCGAACTCGGTGTACTGGGTGAAGCACAGCACGCGGTCTCCCTCGGCCAGGATCTCCTCGAGGAGCTCCTCCAGCCGGATCACCTTGCCCGAACGGCTGCCGATGGCCGACCGGTCGTGCAGCACCTGCGCGGGGTGGTTGCACACCTGCTTGAGCTTGGCCATCGCGGCCAGCACGTTGCCGCGTCGCTCGATCCCCTCCGACCCCTCGATCCGGGCCATCATGTCGTCCACGATCGTCTGGTAGAGCGAGGCCTGCTCGACCGTGAGCCGGCAGTACTCCTTCAGCTCCAGCTTCTCGGGAAGGTCGTCGATGATCGTCGGGTCCGACTTGAGCCTGCGCAGGATGTAGGGACGGGTGATCGTGCGCAACCGCTCGGCCGGCTCGGTCGCACCGTGCCGCTCCACGGGGATGGCGTAACGGGTGCGGAACGACTGCGAGGTCCCGAGCATCCCGGGATTGACGAAGTCCATGATCGACCAGAGCTCGGACAGGCGGTTCTCGACCGGGGTGCCCGTGAGGGCGACCCGGTGGCCGGCGCGCAGCCGGCGCGCAGCCCTGGCGGTCCGCGACAGGCTGTTCTTGATCGCCTGGGCCTCGTCCAGCACGACGCGATGCCAGTCATGCCCCGCCAGGTCGTCGATGTCGCGGGTGGCGGTCGCGTAGGTCGTGAGCATCAGGTCCGTCGTGGCCAACCGCTGGCTCAGCTCCGCTCCGCGCAACCGCTCGCGGCCGTGGTGGGCGTAGACCCGCAGGGCCGGAGCGAACCGGGCGGCCTCGCGCTCCCAGTTGCCGACGAGGGACATCGGGCACAGCAGGAGGGACGGACCGGCCTGCGGGTCGGCCGCGCGTTGGGTCGCCTCGAGGGCGAGCAGCTGAACCGTCTTGCCCAGGCCCATGTCGTCGGCCAGGCACGACCCGAGACCCAGTGTGGAAAGGAAGGACAACCAGGCCAGGCCACGCGCCTGGTAGGGACGGAGCGTGGCGGTGAAGGTGGCCGGGGGCTCGACGCGGGTCACCGAGTCGCCGCTGCCGCCGCCCACGCTGCCGCCCAGGAGGTCGCCGAGCCAGCCATCAGCGGCCACCCCCGTCACGGGGAGGGGAGTGTCCACGTCGGCCGGGTGGGCTGCTGCCAGGGCCAGGACCTCGGCGACGGTCCGGACCGGAGCCGGCTCGCGCCGGAGGAACTCGAGGCCGCGTCGCAGCTGCTCGGCGTCCACCGCGACCCACTTCCCGCGGAGGCGCACGAGGGGCGCCTTGGCCTCGGACAGCGCGGCGATCTCGTCGTCGGTCAGGGACTCGTCCCCGACCGCCAGCCGCCACTGGAAGTCCACGAGCGCGTCCCGGCCGAAGGAGCCGCCGGTGACGGCGGCGTCACGCCGCGTGCTGGCGGTGGCCTTGAGCCCGAGGCGGGATCGCCGGTCCCACCAGGCGGGCAGGAGCAGCCCGAAACCCGCCTCGTCGAGCGCGGGCGCGGCTTCCGACAGGAAGCGGTAGGTGCCGTCGGCATCCAGCTCGACTGATTCCGGCCGGGCCTGCCGCAAGCCGGCGGACAGCGCCGGGTAGACCCGGCTGGCCCGGCCGAGCTCGCCGAGCAGCATCTCCTGTGGGCGGTCGAGCCAGCGGCGCAGGCTCCCGTCGTCGGCCCAGGCCTGGGCCGCAGGGACGATGAGGCTCGGATCCGTGGTGGACTGGAGCAGGAACTCGAGGCGCCAGCGGGTCGAGGCCGGCGACACCGCCGTCCCGTCGGAGCTGTCCTCCTCCGCCGCCGCGACTGCCGTGCCGTCATCACCGGCGACGGGTTCGATCTCGCTGAGTCGGAAGGTGGCCCGCGCCGGACCCATCCGACCGGTTGCGACCTCGGCCCACGACGCCAGCTCGAGCCCGAGCCGGTCCACCTCGGTGGGGTCGGCTTCGAAGTGGCCGTTCGGCGCGGTCAGAGCCGCCAGCCACGCCTCGGCCGTGGGCGTCTGCCGCGGTCGGCGGCCCCGGCGCGGCGGAACGAGGTCGAGGCCCGGACCCATACTCCGACGCATTCCCACATCAGTGAAGGTCTGGACCGCGGTCACGACCAGCTCGTGCGCATCCGAGTGAACCGGTTCCGCTCGGCAGACCGGTGGCATGGCGGCCACCAGGGCGCCGAACGCGACCACGTCCTGGCCCTGGAGGGCCGGTCGCCACAGCGCGACGGGCCGGCCGGCGTCGGTCGCCACGGCCGGGAGCACGCGACGGCGGTCGACCAGCTCCCCGGCCCAGGACGCCACGTCGGCCCAGTAGCCGACCGAGGCGCCATGACGGACGTCGGAGTCGTTGCCGCCGCGCACGTCGACACCGTCGACACCGTCGGCCACGGCGAGCAGCCAGGCGAGCGCATCGGCGGGAGGCACATCGAGAGTGGCAACCCGCCAGGGCAGCAGCGCGGGCCGGCTGCGGGCCGCGCTGCGAGGAGTGGCGCGGACCAGCTCCGGGGAGTCGAGCGGGGACCTGGCCAGCGACGGAAGCTGCAGCACCGCCTCGCCCAGGGTGCCGGTCCCCAGTCCGGCGAGGGTGTCCTCCGACGCCGCGAAGGGGTGTGGCCGGGCCGAGCGCACGGCCTGGCTCGGGCTGGTCACGGTGCGCTCGGAGTCCTCCGCCCACAGGCGGAGCCCGCGGTCCGGCGACCAGAAGCCGTGGAGCACGAGCACGCGCCGCCACCTTTCGTCGACCACTGTGGGCAGGTCGCCGCGGAGGCGGACGAGGGCGTCGCGTCCCGCGGCACCGATCAATTTAGACGACACGGCAACGGGTGGCGCCGCAGGCCCGGCGCCCGGACCGGGGTGTCGCGACCACTCGGTGCGGGGCGCGAGATCACCCGGGGGCGCGTCGCGGGCGCGGCAGCCGGTCCGGCACGGTGAGCAGCACCACCATCGCGACGAGGGCGCCGAGCACCGTCTCGAGCAGCCGGTCGCGCAGCAGCGGGCCGACGGGGGAGGGCGCGAGCAGCTGGCCCATCAGGAGCGCGAGCGGCGTGACGAAGAGGAGCGCCAGCGCGTAGTTCCGCCCGACGAACAGCTCCGCGAGCATCTGGAGTCCGGCGATGACGAGGACCGCGCCGGCCCCCTCATGGGGAGCCCAGGCGAGCACCGCGGCCGCCACCCCGACCCCCAGGAGAGTGCCGATGATCCGCTGCAGGCCCCGCACGAAGCGGGAGGCGAGGTCGGGTCCGGACAGCACGACGACCGACGCGACCATGGCCCAGTACGGGTGCTCCCACCCCGAGGTGGTCGCCAGGGCGCCCGAGGCGGTGACTGCGACGAGGTAGCGCAAGAGGTGGGCACGGCTGCCGGTCGGCTCGAGCGCGTCGCCGAACCGGGGCCGCGGGAGCACGGGCCGCGCCCACGACGCCGGGTCGCGCAGCGCCCCCACGTGGCCGACGAGCAGGGAGAAGACCCCGCTGGCGCCGGCCACCGCCGGCGCGACGAGCAGGTCCATCGGCTGGGCTGGGACCATGGCGCACACGGCGAAGCCGAAGACGAGGAAGAGCGGTCCCGGCGGGTGCCACCGGTAGGCATCCGAGGTGAGCGAGCCCCACGCGGCGAGCAGGGCACCGACCGGCACGACCAGCCACTGCGATGCGGGTGCGAGCGAGACGGCGACGCCGAGGGTGACGGAGGCGACCAGGGCCACACCGGCGATCGCCTGCATGCCGGTGCGGTCGGTGTGGCGGTGCGCGCGTCCGTAGAGGGACGTGAAGGCCCCGAAGGCGGCGTAGGGCGTCAATTCCGGTCGCCCGATCGAGACGAGCAGGAGCAGCGGGACGAGGACCGAGATCCCGGCCCGCAGGGCGACCCGGTGGGCCCCCCGGTGCGGCCCCATCGTGACGAGGCTGCGGCCCAGCTGCCGCAGTGGCCGGTCGCCAGGAAGCCCGGGCTGCGGGGACGGTCCGGGCTCCATGGGACTCAACGTAGATGCCGGCGAACCGGGATGGGCCCGGTCGTGCGAGGGCTGAGAAGGTCAGGGACGGGCGAAGACCTTCTCCACGAACTCGCTCAGCTGGTGCTCGTCGAGGTGCCGGGCGAGGTCGGCCTCGCTGATCATGCCGACGAGCTGGTGGTTCTCGATGACGGGCAGCCGCTTGATCTGGTCGCGGCCCATGACGTCGACGACCTCGCGGACGTCGGTCATGGCGTCGACCCAGGTGATCTCGCCCTGGGCGAGCTCCCCGGTGGTGCAGGTCGCGACGTCCTTGCCCTCGGCGAGGCACTTCACGACGATGTCGCGGTCGGTGATGATGCCGTGCAGCTTCTGGTCGTTGCCGCAGATCGGCAGCGACCCCACTCCCATGTCGCGCATCATCCGTGCTGCCTCGAGCACGGTCTGGTCCTCGCTGACGCAGGTTGCTCCCGGGTTCATGATGTCTCGGGCGGTCGTCATGGCTTTCCTCCTTCATCCCTCACGGGCTGTGGTGGTGGAGGCGGCGCGTCGGCGCGTGCTGGCGATGACACCCAGGGGCGTGAGCGGCCACCCGGCACGTCGCCCACGTTCCACTCTCCTCCGGACGCCGTACCCCGACAAGATGGATCGACACACCCTGAGATCACTCGAGCAGTCGCCCTCCGAGTCCGACGGCGCCAGGGCCGGATGGGCGATGATCGAGGGCAGGCGCAGAAAGGGGAGGTGGACATGGCCAGACTCGTGTTCGGGATGAACCAGTCCTTGGACGGCTACGTCGACCACACGGCATTCGGGCCCAGCCCCGAGCTGTTCCGCCACTTCATCGAGCAGGCCGAGGCGCAGACGGGCTCTGTGTATGGCCGCGAGATGTATGAGGTCATGCGCTACTGGGACGACGAGCAGGCCGACTGGGATGCGGACGAGCAGGCCTACGCCGCCGCGTGGCGGAAGCAGCCGAAGTGGGTCGTGTCGCGCTCGCTGGCGTCGGTCGGTCCCAACGCCACGCTCGTGCCGGACGAGGTCGAGCGCGTGGTCACCGACCTGAAGGCGACGCGCGACGGAGAGATCGAGGTCGCCGGCCCGAGCCTGGCGCACAGCCTGGGCCGGCTCGGCCTGATCGACGAGTTCCGCATCTATTTGCACCCCGTGGTGCTCGGTCACGGCAAGCCCTACTTCGCCGGGCCTCGGCCGCGGCTGCGCCTCGTGGCCAGCGAGCAGGTCGCCGAGGACGTGCTGCGCCTGACCTACGTTCCCCGGTGATGGCTGCGGTCCTCGAAGAGCTCGAGGCGACCGTTGCCGTCCGGCGTCTGGAGCATGTCCCAGGTTGGTGTCACCTCGGGGTGGCAGGCTGGGGCTCGATGGCGACACAGGACCAGGCGAGCGACGACGTGCTCGACCGCTTCTCTCCGGCGACCGCGGCGTGGTTCCGGAGCAGCTTCCGCGCGCCCACCACCGCCCAGTCGGGTGCCTGGGATGCGATCTCCTCGGGCCACCACTGCGTCGTCGTCGCGCCGACCGGGTCCGGCAAGACGCTGTCCGCCTTCCTCTGGGCCATCGACCGGATGGCCCGGGACCCGGTGCCGGAGGACCGGCTCGCCCGGTGCCGCGTCCTCTACATCTCGCCGATGAAGGCGCTCGCGGTCGATGTCGAGCGCAACCTGCGGGCACCGCTCGTCGGGATCGGGCACGCGGCGACCCGCCTGGGCCTGCCGGTCCCGCAGATCGGCGTGTCGGTCCGGTCCGGCGACACCCCTGCGGCGGAGCGGCGCGCGTTCGCCCGGACGCCGAGCGACATCCTCATCACGACGCCGGAGTCGCTCTTCCTCATGCTCACGTCGTCGGTGCGGGAGGCGCTGCGTGGCGTCGAGACCGTCATCCTCGACGAGGTCCACGCCGTGGCCGGCACGAAGCGCGGAGCCCACCTGGCGCTCTCGCTGGAGCGGCTGGACGCGCTGCTCGAGCAGCCGGCGCAGCGGGTCGGCCTGTCGGCCACCGTGCGGCCGGTCGAGGAGGTCGCGCGATTCCTCGCCGGGGGCCGTCCGGTCGAGGTGGTCCAGCCGCCGTCCACCAAGGAGTGGGACCTCGACGTCGTCGTGCCCGTCCCCGACCTCGGGGAGCTCTCAGGGGCTCCCGCCGAGCTCTCGCCCGGCGTGCCCGACCTGTCCGGCCCGGCCGCCGGCAACGCGCCGCGCGCGTCGATCTGGCCGCACGTCGAGGAGCGGATCGCCGACCTCATCTCCGAGCACCGGTCGACGCTCGTCTTCGCCAACTCGCGACGCCTCGCCGAGCGGCTCACCGCCCGCCTCAACGAGATCTGGGAGGAACGACAGACGGAGGCGTATGCCGCTGAGCTCGCTCCCAGCGAAGGCGACGTGGGCGCGGGGCCGGCTGAGCGGCATACGGGGCCCCTGCGACCACCCGCTCAGGTGATGGCGCAGTCGGGAGCCGGCCGAGGCGCGCCCGCGGTCCTTGCGAGGGCCCACCACGGCTCGGTGAGCAAGGAGCACCGCGCCGCGATCGAGGAGGACCTCAAGGCCGGCCGGTTGCCCGCCGTCGTGGCCACGAGCAGCCTCGAGCTCGGGATCGACATGGGTCTGGTCGACCTCGTCGTCCAGGTCGAGAGCCCGCCCAGCGTGGCGAGCGGACTGCAACGGGTGGGCCGGGCGGGTCACCAGGTCGGAGCAGTGAGCAGGGGAGTCCTCTTCCCGAAGTTCCGGGGCGACCTCGTCCAGACGGCAGTCGTCGTCGAGCGGATGCGCGCGGGCGCGATCGAGAGCCTGCGCGTCCCGGCCAACCCGGTCGATGTCCTCGCCCAGCACGTCGTCGCGATGTGCGCGCTGGACGAGTGGACGGTCGACGACGTCGAGGCGCTGGTGCGGCGCACCGCGAGCTTCGCCGCGCTGCCGCGGTCCGTGCTCGAGGCGACGCTCGACATGCTCGCCGGCAAGTACCCGAGCGACGAGTTCGCCGAGCTGCGACCCCGGATCGTCTGGGACCGCGTCACCGACACGCTGACCGGGCGGCGCGGTGCGCAGCGCCTCGCCGTGACGAGCGGCGGCACCATCCCCGACCGGGGCCTCTATGCGGTCTTCCTCGCCTCCGGGGAGGGACCGGGGCGGCGGGTCGGCGAGCTCGACGAGGAGATGGTCTACGAGTCGCGGGTCGGTGACGTGTTCACCCTCGGCACGTCGTCATGGCGGATCGAGGACATCACCCACGACCGGGTCCTCGTCACGCCGGCGCCGGGGCAGGCCGGCCGACTGCCGTTCTGGAAGGGCGACCAGCAGGGGCGGCCGGCCGAGCTGGGCCGGGCCGTGGGCGCCTTCGTCCGCGAGGTCGTCGGCCTCTCGCCTGCAAAGGCCCGCGCGCGGGTCGTCGAGGCCGGGCTCGACGAGTGGGCGGCCGACAACCTGCTCGCCTACCTGTCCGAGCAGCAGGAGGCCACCCGGCACGTGCCGGACGACCGCACCATCGTGGTGGAGCGCTTCCGGGACGAGATCGGCGACTGGCGGGTCGCCGTCCTCTCGCCGTTCGGGGGGCAGGTCCACGCGCCGTGGGCACTCTGTGTCGCGGCGCGGATGCGCGAGCGCTTCGGGATCGACGTGCAGGCCATGCACGGCGACGACGGGATCGTCTTCCGGCTCCCCGACCTGGAGCTCGACGACTCCGGCGGCGCCCCCGGGCCGTCCGCGACGAGCGGCGAGATCGGGCGCCAGCTCGTCGAGCTCGTCACGCTCGAGCCGGAGGACGTCGCCGAACTCGTCACGCAGGAGCTCGGCGGCTCCGCGCTCTTCGCGGCCCGGTTCCGTGAGTGCGCCGCCCGTGCGCTGCTGCTGCCCAGGCGTCGCCCGGACCGGCGGCAGCCGCTGTGGCAACAGCGTCAGCGCGCCGCCCAGCTGCTCGAGGTGGCGAGCCGGTACCCGACCTTCCCCATCGTCCTCGAGACGGTCCGCGAGTGCGTCCAGGACGTCTTCGACGTGCCCGGCCTCGTCGAGCTGATGACCGACATCCGCTCCCGCGCCGTGTCGGTCGTCGACGTCGAGTCGGCCCGGCCGAGCCCGTTCGCGAAGTCCCTGGCGTTCGGCTACGTCGCGCAGTACCTCTACGAGGGCGACTCCCCGCTCGCCGAGCGGCGGGCCGCCGCGCTGGCGCTCGACCCGACCCTGCTCTCCGAGCTGCTCGGGCAGAGCGACGCCCTGGCCCTGCGCGACCTGCTCGACGCCGCGGCGGTCGCCCGGACCGAGGCAGAGCTCCAGCGGCTCACCCCCGAGCGGGCCGCCCGGGACGCCGACGACCTCGCCGACCTCGTCCGCGTCCTCGGGCCGCTGTCGACCACCGACGTCGTCGCTCGCTCCACCGAGGAGCTCGTCGCCTCCGGGGTGGTCGCGGCTCTGCAGTCGCTGGAGGCGGCGCGTCGGGTCATCGCCGTCCGGGTCGCCGGTGCGGATCGGTGGGCCGCCGTCGAGGATGCCGGACGCCTCCGCGACGCCCTGGGCACGGCCCTGCCGGTGGGAGTGCCGACGGTCTTCCTCGAGTCCGTGCCCGACCCGCTCGGTGACCTCGTGGCCCGGTTCGCGCGGACCCATGGACCCTTCACCGTGCACACGGTCGCCGAGTGGTGGGGGCTCGGTCCGGCCGTCGTCCACGACGCCCTGCGGCGCCTCGTCTCGGCCGGCCGGGTCGTCGAGGGCGAGCTCCTGCCCACGGAGAGCGGCGGTGGACACGGGGCGGAGTTCTGCGACGCCGAGGTGCTGCGGCTCCTGCGGCGACGCTCTCTTGCCGCCCTGCGCCACGAGGTGGAGCCCGTGGGCCAGGGGGACCTGGCCCGCTTCCTCCCGCAGTGGCAGGGCATCGGGAGCGGGCAGCGCGGGCGCGAAGGACTCCTGCGCGCCGTCGAGCAGCTCACCGGCGCCGTCGTCCCCGCCAGCGCCCTCGAGACCCTCGTGCTGCCGGCCCGGGTCGCCGACTACCGGCCGGCCCTCCTCGACGAGGTGATGAGCTCCGGCGAGGTCGTCTGGCGCGGCCACGGCTCGCTTCCCGGGGACGACGGCTGGGTCAGCCTGCACCTGGCCGACACGGCCCACCTCACCCTGGCGCCGCCACCGCCGACCGACCTGACCGACGCTGAGGACGCCGTCCTCGAAGCCCTGGCCGGCGGCGGTGCCTGGTTCTTCCACCCGTTGACCGAGCGGGTCCGCGCCGCCGGGGCCGACCTGCGTGACGGCGAGGTCCTCGACGCCGTGTGGTCGCTGCTCTGGTCCGGGCGGGTCACCAACGACACCGTCGCACCGCTACGGGCGCTGCTGTCGGGGGGCCGCACCGCCCACAGACGCACCGCGACCGCCCCTCGCTCGGCCCGCTACGCCGGGCGGCGCGGCTCACTCGGCCGGCTCGGCTCGCTGCGCGGGTCGCTGTCCGCCCTGCCTCCGGAACGATCCGCACCGCCCACCGGAGTCGGTCGCTGGACGCTCCTGCCCACCCCGGAGTCCGATCCCACGGTCCGGGCGGTGACGACGGCCGAGCTGCTTCTCGACCGCTACGGGGTGCTCACCCGCGGCTCCGTGGTCTCGGAGGAGGTGCCCGGCGGGTTCGCCGCCGTCTACCGGGTGCTCGCCGCCGCGGAGGAGGCCGGCAGGGTCAGGCGGGGCTACTTCGTCGAGTCACTGGGCGCCTCACAGTTCGGGTCGACGGGCGCCGTGGACCGGCTCCGCTCGATGGGGCGGCTGGTCCCGGGAAGCCAGCCCAGCGGCATACGACCTGACTCGCCGTCCGGTGCGCTCGTGCTCGCCGCGAGCGACCCGGCCAACCCCTACGGGGCGGCCCTGGCCTGGCCCGACCGGCCGACCGACGGAGCCGCCGACCTCCCGGCCCGCAAGGGACACCAACCGGCCCGCAAGGCCGGCGCGCTCGTCGTCCTCGTCGACGGCGCGCTCGTGCTCTACGTCGAGCGAGGTGGCAGGACGATGCTGTGCTGGGCCGAGGACCCCGCGACCCTCCAGGCCGCGGCGGACGCCCTCGCCCTGGCCGTGCGCGAGGGCGCGCTCGGGCGGCTCACGGTCGAGAAGGCCGACGGCGCGCCGGTGCTCGGGTCCGACCACCCCCTCGTCGCTGCACTGTCCGAGGCCGGCTTCCACATGACCCCGAGAGGGCTGCGCCTGCGCCGGTGACCTGCTGGTGCGGCGGCCCTGCGCTCGGGGTGGCCGAGTGCGGCGAACCGGTGCCTCGCCCATGATGGACTGCACACCTGAGGCGTGGAAGGGAGAGCGACGTGCCGGAGGGTGACACCGTGTGGCGCACCGCGCACCGGCTCGACCAGGCGCTCGCCGGGCGGGAGGTCGTCGAGTCCGACCTGCGCTGGCCCACGCTCGCGACGGCCGACCTCCGCGGACGTCGCACGCTCGAGGTGGTGAGCCGCGGCAAGCACCTCCTGCACCGGCTGGAGGGTGGGCTCACCCTCCACTCGCACCTGCGGATGGAGGGCCAGTGGCGGATCGAGCCGACCCCCCGCCTCAAGCCGGGCTGGCGTCGCTCTCCGCACCTGCGAGCCCTCCTCGCCACGGCCGACTGGACGGCGCTCGGGCTGCGGCTCGGCATGCTCGACCTCGTCGAGACCTCCCGGGAGGCAGACCTCGTCGGTCACCTCGGTCCGGACCTGCTCGGCGACGACTGGCACCCCGACCGCGCCGTCGACCATCTGGCCGCGTGCGCCGTGCCGATCGGCGAGGCCCTGCTCGACCAGCGCAACCTGGCCGGGCTCGGGACGCTGTGGACCGCCGAGACCCTCTTCGCGCTGCGCCTCCACCCGTGGGCGGACGCGTCCACCCTCGGCCGACCCGCGCTCGAGGAGGTCGTGGACCGGGCCCACCGGCTCATCGACGCCGGACGCCGGGACGCCGTCCAGTCGGCGACGGGATCACTGGCCAAGGGAGAGACCACCTACGTGCACGGCCGCAGCGGCCGCCCCTGCCGACGCTGCGGGACGACCGTGCGCGTCGCGCTCATCGGGCCGGCGACGCGGGAGCGGACGATGTTCTACTGCCCGTCCTGCCAAGGGGGTCTCGGCCCCACCGATGACGGACGGCCCCAGGCCCCGCTCGGCTCGGAGACGAGCCGGGAGACGAGCCGGGAAACCGGCCGGGGCCGACGGGGGCGGGGGGAGGCGGCGCGTCAGCGCTGAAGCGCCTTGAGGGACATCGGTTGCCCGCCGCTGAGCCGGGCCACCTGCGCGAGGTAGAGCTCTGCGCAGGCCAAGGCGTCGGTGAGGGCCTGGTGCGCCGCATAGCGGGGTAGTCCCAGATGGGCCCTGGCCGTGCCGAGACGCAGCGCTCCCGGGGGGAGGTCGGCTCCGCTCTGGCTGCCGAGGACCCGCGCCTGCAGCTGCATCGTGTCGACCGCCTCCATGGGCAGCGGGACGCCGTGCGTCCGCTCGCACGCCGCCGCGAGGAACTCCCGCTCGATGACGGCATGGTGGGCCAGCAGGACCCGTCCCCGCAGCGCGGCGGCCACCCGGTCGACCACGTCCGCGAGGGGGAGGCCACCCGCCAGGGCGTCGTCGGTGATGCCGTGCACGACGGCGCTCTGGCCGACGTCGCCCTCGGCCCGGCAGAGGAGCTGGGTCGCGCCGGACAGGTCGATGACGAGGCCGTCGACCGGGACGAAGCCGACGGTGAGGATGTGGTCCGTGCGTGGGTCCAGGCCGGTCGTCTCGAGGTCGACGGCGAGCAGCCGCAGGTCCTTGACGTCGGTGCCCGCGGTCGGCTGGGGGGTGGTGAGCAGCTCGCGGACGGGTCCATCCGGGGCCTGCTCGGCCAGGCGTGATCGTCGTCGCTCCGGCCCCAGGAGCGACCGGATCACGTGACGAACCCGAGCGGATAGCTCTGCACGACGGTCTGCTGAGCAGACCGGACGATGTGGAAGGCGTCCCTCAGGTGGCGCTTCTCGAAGCTGCTCAGCTCGTCAGGGGAGACGAAGCTGTCGGGCTCGTGGCCCTCCCGGAGCTGGCGCGCCTGGTGGACGAGCCGGACGTAGCGGATGAACTCGAAGGCGTCGTGGAGGTCGGCCGCGGTCTCGGCTGCGAGGGCTCCGGCCCCGGCGGCGGCGCTGATCCGAGCCAGCGTGTTGACCTGGGGGAGGCCGCGCGAGAGCGCCTGGACCCGCGCGATCTCGACGATGGCGTGGAAGCCGCCCCGCTTGAGGTCGACGGTGTCCTTGTGCTCCCCCTTGCGCTCGAGGACGAAGCCGCGGAAGAAGCCGAGCGGGGGCTCGTTGCGCGCGGCGTTGCGGGCCAGGTGGGCGAGGAACCGTCCGCTCTGACGAGCCGTCGCGGAGACCTGGGCCTGGAGCGGCTCCACCAGAGTGCGTTCGCCGTGGAGCAGCCGGAGGTCGAAGAAGATCGCGGACCGCAGGACCGCGTCCGGAGTCGGCTCGTTGATCCACCGGGCGAACATCCGCTTCCACTCGTGGAGGGGCCGGCGCCACTCGGGGTTGCTGGCCATGATGCCGCCGGGGCACGGGGGGTATCCGCACGCGACGAGCCCGTCGCCGACGAACGAGGCGAGCGACTCGAACCACGCGAGCTGCTCCGGCCGCACCTCGTCGGCGAGGACGAGTGCGTTGTCCTGGTCGCTGCCGGGACCCTGCTCGAGCCTCGCCTGGGACCCGAGGACGATCCAGGCGTAGGGCACCGGCGCGGGGCCGAGGAGCTGCTCGCCCATGGTGAGGAGGCGCTTCTCGATGGCGTCGCCCACGGCGGTGATGATGCGCCCGATGCCGTCGGCGGTGGCGTCCTCGTGGACGAGCTGGTCGATGATCCGGGGCAGCCGCTGGCTGAGGAGCACCAGTGCGTCGAGGTCCTTCGCCTTGGCCACGTCGCCGACGAGGTGGATCGGGTTGGCGCGCTCGAGCCGCATGAGGTCGGTGCTCGTCAGCATGCCGAGCGGCCGGTCGCCCTCCACCACCGGCATGTGGTGGATGTTGCGGGACGTCATCTGCAGGACGAGCTCCATGGCCAGGTCGTCCGGGGAGGAGGTCACCGGGTCCGGTGTCATGATGGCGCTGACCGGCCGAGTGGTCTCGAGGCCGGCGGCCAGCACCCGGGTCCGCAGGTCCCGGTCGGTGACGATGCCGGTCAGGCGCTCGCCGTCGACGACGAGCAGCGACGAGACCTGCTCGCGGGCCATCAGCTCGGCAGCCTCGCGGATGGTGGTCTCGCCGGTCGTCGTGATCGGCGCACGACGGAGCAGGTCACGCAGTCGGGTCTGGAGAATCGCGCTGTGCCGGTCCTGCTGAGGGAAGGACACCAAGGCGTGCCTGAGTCGCGCCGCTCGCTGCTCCGAGAAGAAGTCCCGGACGACGGGCTGACGGTCGGCGAGCTCGGTGAAGACGTCGGACGCCATGACGAGCAGGAGACTGTCCTCGATCGCGACGACGTCGAAGCGGGAGGGCCGTCCGCCGAGCGCGGTCGTCCCGAAGCCGGTCCCCTCCCCGCCCCGTGCCACGAGGGAGCCGTTCTCGTCGGTGATCTGCACCGCGCCGGAGCGG
The DNA here is from genome assembly GCF_000184685.1 of Intrasporangium calvum DSM 43043. Classification (NCBI taxonomy): domain Bacteria; kingdom Bacillati; phylum Actinomycetota; class Actinomycetes; order Micrococcales; family Intrasporangiaceae; genus Intrasporangium; species Intrasporangium calvum. The sequence goes on along the minus strand of NC_014830.1, from coordinate 3,788,406 downwards.
ACGACGAAGACCTCGTCGTTCCCCTTGCCCACGCTCATCAGGTGCGTGCCCCGGCGGGCGTAGCGGACCGTGAGGCGCCGGCCGAGCTGTTCCAGGTCCTCGCGGGGGACCGCCGCAAACGGGGCGTGCTCTGCGAGGAAGTCGGTGACTTCCGGGATGTCGACATCGGCCACGTCGCCATCGTCGCACCGCTGACGCCGTCACGTGGCTCAAGCAGGGCTGTCGGGGACCAGTCGCCGGACCTGGGCTGGTCGAGCCAGAACCAGCACCGCAACGTCAGGAGCAGGATCAGATGTCCTCACGACTCAACCCGTACGCCTGAGCGGGCGCGTGCCTCAGGACCGGGTCACCCCGATCGGTGCCGCCATGCGGCGCCCGGGGCAGGTAGCCGGCGGACATGACCACTCGCGTGAGCTTCTCACCGGCCCGCAGCGGGGCGGTGGTGGGCTGCGACGTTGCCCCTCCAGTGCCGGTGGTGGTGGCGGTGGTGTCGGCGGTGCCGACAGGTCCGGGGACGACGCCGTTCGGCTCGCCCGCGCTGCACGCCGCGACGATCAGGGTCACTGCCGCGCCGAGCGCGACGAGCAACCGCCGGTGCGTGCTCACACCCGGGCCTACTGCCTGCTGGCCGGGATCCGGCGGGGGTCGGGGGCGCTGAGCCGCTCGGCGTTCGCCTCGGAGTCCACCAGCTCCTGCTGCGACTCCCGCTCGGCCTCGACCCGGGCGACGTAGGCGGCCACCTCCGCCTCGATGCGGCCGGTGTCCCAGCCCAGCGCCGGCGCGACGAGCTCGGCAACGGCCCGGGCGCTGTCGACACCCCGGTGCGGGGTCTCGATCGAGATCCGGGTGCGCCGGGTGAGGACGTCGTCGAGGTGGAGCGCGGCCTCGTGCGTCGCGGCATAGACGATCTCGGCCTTGAGGTACTCCTCTGCGCCGGGGACCGGCTCGTACCGGCTCCGGTCGTCCTCGGCCAGGGCGAAGAGCTCGTGGACGAGCGAGCCGTAGCGCTCGAGCAGGTGGCGGACCCGCCAGACGGGAAGCTGTTGTTTGCGGGCCAGCCGGTCGAGCTGGTTGACGAGCGCGACGTACCCCTCCGCGCCGGAGAGGGGGATGAACTCGGTGACGCTGTCGCTGACGTCGCCGCCGATGTCCTCCCGGGCCGCGTCGACGGCGTCCTGCGCCATGACCCGGTACGTCGTGTACTTGCCGCCGGCGATCGAGATGAGGCCGGGCTGCGGGCGCGCCACCGCGTGCTCCCGCGAGAGCTGGGCGGTGAGGGCGGAGTCGCCGGAGAGGAGGGGACGCAGACCGGCGTAGACCCCTTGGATGTCGTCGTGGGTGAGGGGGACCTTCAGGACGGTGTTGAGGTGCTCGAGGAGGTAGTCGATGTCGGCGCGGGTCGCCGCGGGGTGGGCGCGGTCGAGCTCCCAGTCGGTGTCGGTCGTGCCGATGATCCAGTGGGTGCCCCACGGGATGACGAAGAGCACCGACTTCTCGGTCCGCAGGATGAGGCCCGTCTCCGAGTTGATCCGGTCGCGGGCCACGACCACGTGGACCCCCTTCGACGCGCGGACGTGGAAGTGCCCACGGCTGCCGGCCATCTCCTGGATCTCGTCGGTCCAGACGCCGGTGCAGTTGATCACGACCGACGCGTGGACGTCCTGGCGCTCGCCCGTCTCGACGTCCTCGACGACGGCGCCGACGACCCGTTCACCCGCCCGGAGGAGCCCCGTCACCCGGGTGGAGCTGATGACGGTGGCCCCGTAGGCGGCTGCGGTGCGGACCGTCGTGAGCGTGTGCCGGGCGTCGTCGGTCTGTGCGTCGTAGTAGAGGAGCCCGCCGGTCAGCGACTCCCGCTTGAGGGCCGGTGCCAGCTTCAGCGCGCCGCTGCGGGTCAGCTGCTTGTGCCGCGGCATCGAGCGCGTGCCGCCCATCGAGTCGTAGAGGGTGAGTCCGGCGGTGACGTAGGGCCGTTCCCACCCGCGTCCGGTGAGCGGGTAGAGGAACGACACCGGGCGGACGAGGTGCGGTGCGATCGTCTTGAGGGTGAGGTCGCGCTCCCTCAGGGCCTCGCGGACGAGGTCGAAGTTCATCTGTTCGAGATAGCGCAGTCCCCCGTGGAAGAGCTTGGAGGAGCGGGACGACGTGCCCGACGCGAAGTCGCGCTGCTCGACGAGGGCGGTGGCGAGCCCTCTCGTGGCTGCGTCGAGCGCGACACCGGCCCCGGTGATCCCACCGCCGACGACGAGGACGTCGAAGTGCTTGCCGGCCAGCCGCCTCCAGGCCGCCGAGCGGTAGTCCGCGTCGAGGCGCACCGGAGTCGTCATGCCCTTCCCCTCACGTCGGGTGCGGTGACGTTCCCACCCTAGCCAAGGCGCTCCGCTGTCGCTGGCCGTATGCCGCTGGGCCGGCTTCGTGACGATGTGTCGGTCCCAGCCCAGCCGGCATGACGTAGGTCACACCGCGCGAGATACCTACCGCAGGGCACCTGCGAGTGCCAGCGTGGACCCCACGGGCGTGGCCCGACGGTCGGGCCGGCCCCACGGAAGTGAGGCGTCACATGAATCGACTCGTTCGCCGGGCACTGCCGCTCGGCGTCGTGTTGGCCGTCACTGCCGTCGCCCCCGTCTACGCCGCAGGCGTCACCGGTCCCACGGGCCCGGGTGGCACGTCCGGCGCGGCCGCGGGTGCGGCGCAGGGCCCCAACGGAGAGAGCCGGTCCGGACCCCAGCGGACCGACAACCGGATGGACCCGCTCACGAGCAACCAGCTCGAGCTGAAGCAGAAGGCCTTGGAGGCCAGGCTCAGCGGGAAGGCCAAGGGCAAGGCCTACGAGGCCGCCAAGGGCCAGTACGTCCAGCTTCAGCGCGAGGGTGAAGGCGCCCTCTGGACCGTGCTCGGCGAGTTCGACGACCTGGAGCACAACCAGATCCCCGAGCCGGACCGCGCTGTCAACAACACGACGATGTGGCGGACAGACTTCGACCGACAGTCCTACGTGGACCTGCTGTTCGACGACTCCAAGGGTGCCAACTCGATGCGCAACTTCTACATCGAGCAGTCCTCCAACCGCTACACGGTCCACGGCGACGTCACCGACTGGATCCAGGTGCCGGGTGAGGCCGCAAGCTACGACGATGACATCGACAACCCCGCCGGTGGCAACGCGGTCTGGTACTTCCTCGAGGACTCCGTCAACGGCTGGTACGACGCGCAGGTCGCCGCGGGGAAGACCCCCGCGGAGATCAACGAGTACCTGAGCCAGTTCGACGTCTGGGACCGTTACGACTACGACGGTGACGGCAACTTCGACGAGCCGGACGGCTACATCGACACCTTCCAGTCGGTCCACGCCGGCGAGGGCAACGAGGCCGGCGGCGGTGTCCTCGGCGACGCGGCCATCTGGAGCCACAGCTGGTACGCCTTCTACGGCGACATCGGCGTCACCGGCCCGGCGAACAACAAGCTCGGCGGGATCCAGATCGGCGACAGCGACATCTGGGTCGGCAAGTACACGATCCAGCCGGAGAACGGCGGCGTCGGCGTCTTCACGCACGAGTACGGCCACGACCTCGGCCTGCCAGACCTCTACGACACGTCCGGCGGCGAGAACGGCACTGGCTTCTGGACCCTCATGTCCTCGGGCTCGTGGATGGGCGACGGCACGGAGGACATCGGCTCGAAGTCGAGTCACATGGGCGCGTGGGAGAAGTTCCAGCTCGGCTGGCTCAACTACGAGGTGGCACGCGCAGGTGCGAGGTCGGCTCACAGGATGGGCCCGATGGAGTTCAACACCAGACAGGCGCAGGGGCTCTTCGTCGTCCTGCCGACGAAGGCGGTGACGGAGCAGATCGCCGAGCCCTATGCCGGTGAGAAGTTCTACTTCAGCGGCTCGGCGAACAACCTCAACAACAAGATGTACCGGACGTTCACGCTGCCGGCGGGCGCCTCGCTCTCCGCGATGGTCAACTACGGCATCGAGGAGGGCTACGACTACGCGAGCGTCATCGTCTCCACCGACGGGGGCACCACGTGGGCCACCGTGCCGACGAACCTGTCCAACTCGAGCGTGAAGGCCGGCGGCATCGACGGCTTCTCGGACGGGTGGGTCGAGCTCACCGCCGACCTGTCGGCCTACTCCGGCGACGTCCTGCTCGGCTTCGGCTACAACAGCGACGGCGGCGTCAACGAGGCCGGCTTCATGGTCGACGAGATCAACGTCACCGGCTCTCCGATCGACGGTGCCGAGGCGGATGCGGGCTGGACCTTCAACGGCTTCCGCATCACCACGGGCACCGAGTCGAAAGAGTACAGCCAGTACTACGTCGCCGAGTACCGCACCTACCGGGGCTACGACTCGACGCTGAAGACCGGCCCGTACTACTTCGGCTACCCGGACATGCCGGACTACGTCGACCACTTCGCCTACCAGGACGGCCTGCTCATCAACCTGTGGGACACGTCGCAGCCCGACAACAACGTCTCGGAACACCCGGGTCAGGGTCTGCTCCTGCCGATCGACGCCCACTACCAGGCGCTCTACCGGGTCGACAACGACGTCTGGCGTAACCGGATCCAGACGTACGACGCGACGTTCACCCTCGCGCCGACGGACGGCATCCCGAACATCCACCACGGCGGTGTCCTGTCGCCGGTGTCCAGCCTTCCGGCTGTCCCGGTGTTCGACGACCGCACGACGTACTACGACCCGGCCAACCCGGGGGGCAGTGTGATGAACCCCAACACGGGGACGCAGATCCGGATCGTGAAGATCAACCCGACCGGGTTCATGCAGGTCGAGGTCCGGCCCGCCAAGTAGCGGCAACGACCTGAGCACTGCAGCAGCAGAGGGCCGTCACCACCCGGTGTCGGCCCTCTCCGCCCGCCCCGGGGACCCGGCCGGGCCGCGCGAGCCAGCCCAGCGGCATACGGCTGAGGTGTGGCGAGCCGGCCACGACGGGACGGGCGCTACGGTCGGCGCATGGACTACGTCGTCGCGATCGACCAGGGGACCACGAGCACGCGGGCCATGGTGTTCGACCGTGCCGGAAGCATCGTCGCGATGGACCAGCGCGAGCACCGTCAGATCTTCCCCCGGGCCGGCTGGGTCGAGCACGACCCCCTCGAGGTGTGGGAGAACACGCGGGCCGTCGTCGGGGGCGCCCTCGGCAAGGCGAACCTCGACGCGAAGCGCATCGTCGCGGTCGGCATCACCAACCAGCGCGAGACGACCGTCGTCTGGGACCGCGCCACCGGGCGGCCCGTCCACAACGCGATCGTGTGGCAGGACACGAGGACCCAGGCGATCTGTGACGAGCTCGCCGGCGCGGTCGGGCCCGACCGCTTCGCGGAGCGGACCGGGTTGCCGCTCGCGACGTACTTCGCCGGGCCCAAGATCCGCTGGATCCTCGACCACGTCGACGGCGCCCGGGACCGCGCGGAGGGGGGCGAGCTGCTCGCGGGGACGATGGACACCTGGATCCTGTGGAACCTCACCGGCGGTCCCGACGGCGGCGTCCACGTCACCGACGTGACCAACGCGAGCCGCACGCTCCTCATGGACCTGCGGACGCTCGCCTGGGACGAGGCGATCGCCGCGGAGATGCGGGTGCCCGTCGCGATGCTCCCGGAGATCCGCTCGTCGTCGGAGACGTACGGCACCTGCCAGCCGGGCATCCTGCTCGACGTGCCGGTGGCGGGGATCCTCGGCGACCAGCAGGCGGCGACCTTCGGCCAGGCGTGCCTCGAGCCCGGAATGGCCAAGAACACCTACGGCACCGGCAACTTCATGCTCCTCAACACGGGGGAGGAGATCGTGCCGTCGGCGAACGGGCTGCTGACGACGGTCTGCTACCGGCTCGGCTCGGCTGCGCCCGTCTACGCCCTCGAGGGCTCGATCGCGGTCACCGGGTCACTCGTCCAGTGGCTCCGTGACAACCTCGGCCTCATCCGCGACGCGGCCGAGGTGGAGACGCTGGCGGCATCGGTCGACGACAACGGCGGCGCCTACTTCGTCCCCGCGTTCTCGGGGCTCTTCGCGCCGCACTGGCGGCCGGACGCGCGGGGCGCGCTCGTGGGGCTGACCCGCTTCGTCAACAGGGGCCACCTCGCGCGGGCGGCCCTGGAGGCGACCGCGTTCCAGACCCGCGAGGTGCTGGACGCGATGAACGCGGACTCAGGCGTCCCGCTGACCGAGCTGCGGGTCGACGGCGGGATGGTCGTCAACGACACCCTCATGCAGTTCCAGGCCGACCTGCTCGGCGTCGACGTGGTCCGCCCGAGGGTGGCCGAGACGACGGCTCTCGGGGCGGCGTATGCCGCTGGGCTGGCGGTCGGGTACTGGTCGGGTCCCAGCGAGGTGACCGCCAACTGGGGCGAGGACCGGCGCTGGTCGCCGTCGATGGACCCGGCCGAGCGCGCGCGCCTCTACCGCAACTGGAAGAAGGCCGTGCAGCGCACCCTCGACTGGGTCGACGCCGACACCCCCTGATCGAAAGGCAATCGAAAGAGCAGTTCGCGACATGAACTCTGTCGCGAACCGCTCTTTCGATCGTTGGTCAGCTGAGGGCGGCGAGGGCCGCGTCGTAGTCCGGCTCCTGCGAGATGTCGGGCACGAGCTCGGTGTGGAGCACGGTGCCCTCCTCGTCGATGACGACGACGGACCGGGCGAGGAGGCCCCGCATCGTGCCCTCCGCGAGGGTGACCCCGTAGTCCTCGCCGAACGTCGACCGGAAGCTCGAGGCCGCGACGACGTTGTCGATGCCCTCGGCGCCGCAGAAGCGCTTGAGCGCGAAGGGCAGGTCCTCGGACGCGCAGATGACCTCGGTGTTGTCGAGGTCGCCGGCGAGCTCGTTGAAGCGGCGGACGCTCTGGGCGCAGACGCCGGTGTCGATGCTCGGGAAGATGTTGAGCACGAGCCGCGTGCCGTGCTTGAGGGGGACGTCGGTCAGGTCGGCGCCCGCGAGGACGAAGTCCGGTGCCACGTCGCCGACGGTGGGCAGGTCTCCGGTCGTCTCGACGGGGGTGCCGCGCAGTGCAGTGGTAGCCATGCGGTCGTTTCTATCCCGGTTACTCGCGAGTTGCCATTCCGTCCCGGGTCCCGGACAGCAGCAGGGGCAAACCGGGGCGTATGCCGCTGGGCTCGCCCTCACTGGCCGGTGCCGTCAGTAGGTTGGTGGGCATGACAGACACCCCCGGATCCCGATCGCTCTCGCCCGAGGAACGGCGGCGGATCATCGACATCGCCATGGAGCTCGCGCGCACCGGGCAGACCGCGGACCTGCTCGACTTCCTCGACCACGGGGTGCCCGTCGACATGACCGACGCCGACGGCAACAGCTTCCTCATGCTCGCGGCGTACCACGGGCGGGAGGAGACGGTGCTCGCCCTGCTCGCCCGGGGCGCCGACGTCGACCTGCGCAACTCCCGGGACCAGTCACCGGTCGCGGGCGCGATCTTCAAGGGGGAGGAGCCGGTCGTGCGCGCCCTCGTCGCCGCGGGGGCGGACCTGGACACGGGCACCCCGACCGCCCGCCAGGCCGCCGAGATGTTCGGGCGCACCCACCTGCTCGAGGTGGCGGAGTGACCCAGCCCGCAGCGGGCGAGACCGGAGCCGGTCGCCGTTTCCTCATCAACGTCATCGGCGCCGTCGGCCTCGTCTTCGGTTTCCTCCCGATGCTCCGGTACCTGCTCGAGCTCGAGCTCTTCGACTTCACGGTGGCGCCCTACGAGTGGCTCGAGCTCGAGGGCGCGGCCCGGCTCCTCCCGCCGGCCATCGTCCTCATCACGTGCCTCGTCGTCGCCTACCTGCTGGAGCGGGGCGCCCCCCGAGCCTGATCCGTCCGGGACGGGCGTCCTGCCGTGGTCCAATTGGGCAATGTCGCTGTCATCGCGGGCCCGCCCGCCCCGGCTCCGTGCCGGTCTGGTCGCGCTCGGGCTCGCCGTGGTGGCGACCGCCAGTGCGGCCCTGACGGCGCCCGCGTGGGGCGGGCCCACCGTCGGAGCGACCACCACCGCGGCCGCGTCCCAGGACCTCTCGGTCCCGGTCGGTGCCGAGGCGGACGGCAGCCCGGTGACGCTCGACGCAGAGGTCTGGACGCCGGCCGGCGGAGGGCGCCACCCTGCCGTCCTGCTCGCCCACGGCTTCGGTGGCTCCAAGGACTCGGTGGCGGCGGAGGCGACCGACCTGCAGCAGCGCGGCTACCTCGTCGTGACGTGGTCCGCGCGCGGTCACGGCGCCTCGGGCGGGCGGATCCATCTCAACGACCCGGACTTCGAGATCGCCGACGCCAAGGCGCTCGTCGACCTCGTGGCGGCCCGACCCGACGTGGTCCAGGACGTGACAGGCGACCCGCGCGTGGGGGTGATGGGCGGCTCCTACGGCGGTGCGCTCGGCCTCATGCTCGCCGGCGCCGACCCGCGGGTCGACGCCGTCGTCGCGGCGATCACGTGGAACGACCTCGCCGATGCGTTCTTCCCGCAGTCGGCGACGACGGCGACCGGCCCCACCCCCGCCGGACGCAAGCCGATCGACACGCCGGGCCCCTTCAAGCAGGTCTGGGCGTCGAACTTCTTCCTCGGCGCCAACGCCTCCCCCCGCTCGAGTGTGCAGAACGTGCCGCCCACGACGTGCGGCCGCTTCGACCCCACGATCTGCGCCGAGTTCCTCGAGGCGTCCGAGACGGGTGCGCCCAGCCGTGAGCTCGTCGCCCAGCTGCGAAGGAACAGCCCGCGGCCGACGTTGGACCGCGTCACCGCCCCGACCCTGCTCGTCCAGGGCATCGCCGACTCCCTCTTCGGGCTCGAGCACGCAGACGCGACGGCGCGCGCCCTCGCGGCGTCCGGCACCCCGTTCGCCGTCCGGTGGAGCGACGGCGGGCACGACGGCCCGAGCAGCCGTGAGGCGGAGGAGACCGAGGCGGCGCAGGCCTGGCTCGACCACTACGTCCGCGACGGCGCGTCGCGCGAGTCGGCCCGGCCGGTGCCGGGCTTCACCTTCCCGACCCCCTCGAGCCGCCGCGGACAGCCCGCGGACCTGTGGACGATGCCCGAGTACCCGGGCCTCGGCGACACCGCGACCGTGGCGACCGCGCGACTTCCGCTGGCCGCGACGACGGGGGCCCTGCTCCACCCGCCCGGCGGCCAGCCGGCGTCGATGGTCGCGGTCCCCGGCCTCGCGAACCTCGGCACCACCGTGTCGACCTACCAGATCGCGGCCCTGCCGGGGCTCTCGACGGCCTTCGAGACGGAGCCGGCGCCACGCTCGCTGACCGTGGCCGGATCGCCGACCCTCACCGTGACGGTCACCTCGGACCGACCGACGGTGACCCTCTTCGCCTCGCTGTGGCGGATCTCGGGTGAGCAGGCCACCCTGCCGGTGTCGCTCGTCGCCCCGATCCGGCTGCCGGTGACCCCGGGCCGACCGACGACGGTGACCGTCTCGCTCCCCGCCGCCACCTACGAGATGCCGACCGGGAGCCGCTGGCGCGTCCTCCTGACGAGCACCGAGGCGTCCTACGCCAACGACCGCGAGCCGGCGCGCATCGCCATCGAGGCCGGGGCGGACCTCACCGTGCCCGTCGTCGAAGCCACCCCCGTCGGCACGTCCATCGCCGGGACCGACACCGAGTCGGCCCTGGCCATCGGCATCCTCACGGCGCTGCTCCTCCTCGCGGTCGGCACCGCGCTGTGGCGGCGGCGGCAGCGGCGGCACGAGGAACCGCGGCCCGACCTCGCCGACGTCCCCCTCGTCGTGACCGACCTCGTCAAGTCCTACGCCGACGGCCACCGGGCCGTCGACGGCGTGTCCTGGCGTGCCGAGAAGGGCCAGGTCGTCGGGCTCCTCGGCCCCAACGGCGCCGGCAAGACGACGACGATGCGCATGGTCATGGGCCTCATCGCGCCCGACTCGGGGACCGTCCACGTCCTCGGCGAGCCCGTGTCCGCCGGGTCCGACGTCCTCGAGCGGGTCGGCGCCCTCATCGAAGGCCCCGGCTTCCTGCCGCACCTCACCGGGCGCCAGAACCTCGAGGCGTACTGGGCGGCCACCGGCCGCCCCCTGGCTGAGGCGCACGTCGACGACGTCCTCGAGGTGGCCGCGCTCGGCGGGGCCGTCGACCGGCCGGTGCGCTCCTACAGCCACGGGATGAAGCAGCGCCTCGGCATCGCCCAGGCGATGCTCGGTCTGCCCGAGCTGCTCGTCCTCGACGAGCCCACCAACGGGCTCGACCCGCCCCAGATCGCCGCGATGCGCCCCATCCTCCGTCGCTACGCGGAGACCGGCCGCACCGTCGTCGTCTCCAGCCACATGCTGGCGGAGGTCGAGATGACGTGCACCCACGTGGTCGTCATGCACGCCGGTCGCGTCGTGACCCGGGGCCTCGTCGCCGACCTCGTCGACAGCGACGACACGACGATCCTCGACCTCGACCCCGCGGCGGTCGAGGCCGACGAGGACTCGGAGTCGCCCGGGATCCCGAGCCGGCTCGGGGCGCTGCGGGGCGTGGACGGGATCACCGAGGTGCGCCGCGACACCGGGACCCGCGTCGTCGTCGTGGCGCAGCGCCCCCGCGTCGAGGTCGTCGCCGCAGCGGTCGAGACCGGCCTGCCCGTCGTCGGGGTGAGCAGCAGGCGGCACCTCGAGGAGGTCTTCCTCGGCGTCATCTCCAGCGCGTCCGCCAACGGGTCCGCCAACGGGTCCGGCTCCACGGAGTCCGGCGACGCGTCCCTCATCGAACGACTGAGGCAGGTGCGGGCCCGATGACCCAGCCGAAGACGAGCAAGCCTGCGCTGGAAGCGAGCCCAGGCCAGGAGCACGACGGGAGTGCACGGTGGCGGAGCCCCCGTGGGGCGGCAGACGGCATCACCCGGGTGCGCGACCCCTTGTCGTGGCGCGCCGAGTGGGGACGGCAATGGGGGCGCCGGCGCACCCTCGTCGCGTTCGGTCTGCTCCTCTCGCTGCCTCTCATCCTCGTCATCGCCTTCGCCTTCGGCGACGACGCCGAGAACCGGCGCGGGAGCGCGGCGTCCCGGATCTTCGACCTCGCGCAGAGCGGTGCGGCGAACTTCAGCCTCGTCGTCGTCTTCCTCGCCTCCGAGCTGCTCCTCATCCTCATCGCCGCGCTCTTCTGCGGCGACGCCGTGCCGAGCGAGGCCTCGTGGTCCTCGCTGCGCTACCTGCTCGTCGCGCCCGTGCGGCGCGCGCGGCTGCTCACGAGCAAGGCGGTCATCGGCCTCGCCTCGACCGCGCTGGCGACCGCCCTCCTGCCCGCGTGGGCGCTGCTCGTCGGTGGGATCGCCTACGGCTGGGACCCGCTGACCAACCCCCTCGGCGAGAACCTCACCTGGGGCCAGTTCCTGCCGCGGCTCGTGCTCGCCTGCGGCTACATCTTCATCACGCTGCTGCCCATCGCCGCCATCGCCTTCTGGCTCGGCACCCGGTCCGACGCGCCGCTCGCGGCCGTCGGCGGCGCCGTGCTCATCAACATCCTCGCCAACATCCTCGACCAGCTCGACGCCCTCGAGCCCTACCGCAATGCCCTCCCCGGGCACTACGGACGCGCCTGGCAGGACGCGCTCGCGATCGAGCCCCAGTGGACCGACATGGTCCACGGGACCCTCTGGTCCCTCGTGTGGGCGGTCGCCTTCACCCTGCTCGCGTACCGGCGGTTCCGGCGGGTCGACATCCTCAGCTAGGGGGTCGGGGTCGGCCCGCAAAAAGAGCGAGAAGACACCCCACCCGGGACGCCTCGCGGCGGGTGCGGCGGAGTAGCGTACGACGACGTGACCGCCGGAGGCCGACGTTCGGCCGCTCGGCGTGCCGCCTGCATCCCGTCCCCGAGAGGTGAGGTAGATGAGCAACATCGCCCCTGATCAGACCGAGCTGCCGCCTGCGGCGGTGGATCCCCAGGTCGCCGACGAGTACGACCGGCGCTGGACTACGCAGAAGATCGTCACCTGGGTCGTCGTGGCCCTCGTCGGCGCCGTCGCCTGGGCGATGATCGCCATCGTCCGTGGTGAGACCATCAACGCGATCTGGTTCGTCTTCGCCGCGGTCTCGACGTACCTCATCGCCTTCCGGTTCTACTCGAAGTACATCGAGCGTCACATCACCAAGCCGGACGACACCCGAGCCACCCCCGCCGAGTACCGGGACAACGGCAAGGACTTCATGCCGACCGACCGGCGGGTGCTCTTCGGTCACCACTTCGCCGCGATCGCCGGCGCCGGACCGCTCGTCGGACCCGTCCTCGCGGCCCAGATGGGCTACCTGCCCGGCACGATCTGGATCATCGTCGGCGTCGTCCTCGCCGGAGCCGTGCAGGACTACCTCGTCATGTTCTTCTCGATGCGGCGTGGTGGACGCTCGCTCGGGCAGATGGCCCGCGAGGAGCTCGGCATCGTCGGCGGCACGGCCGCTCTCATCGCCACGCTCACCATCATGATCATCATCACGGCGATCCTCGCGCTCGTCGTCGTCAACGCGTTGGGCGCCTCCCCGTGGGGCGTCTACTCGGTCGGCCTCACGCTGCCGATCGCGCTCTTCATGGGCGTCTACCTCCGGTTCCTCCGGCCGGGCAAGGTCATGGAGGTCTCCGTCATCGGCTTCGTCCTGCTGATGTTCGCCATCATCTCGGGCCGGTGGGTCGCCGAGTCGGCGTGGGGAGCGGAGCTCTTCCACCTCGACCGGACCACGATCGCCTGGATGATCATCATCTACGGCTTCATCGCCGCGGTGCTGCCGGTCTGGCTGCTGCTCGCACCGCGCGACTACCTGTCGACCTTCATGAAGATCGGCGTCATCTTCCTGCTCGCGATCGCCATCATCGTGGTCCGGCCCGAGGTCAACTTCCCGGCCGTGTCCGAGTTCGCGAGCCGTGACGACGGGCCAGTGGTGCCCGGGTCGCTCTTCCCGTTCCTCTTCGTGACCATCGCCTGTGGAGCCTTGTCCGGCTTCCACGCCCTCATCTCATCGGGGACGACCCCCAAGCTCGTGGAGAAGGAGCGCCAGACGCGCTTCCTCGGCTACGGCGGCATGCTGATGGAGTCGTTCGTCGCGATCATGGCCCTGGTGGCCGCGATCACCATCGACCGCGGGATCTACTTCGCGATGAACTCCTCGGCAGCCGCGACCGGCGGCACTGTCGAGGGCGCCGTCGCCTTCGTCAACTCGCTCGGCCTGTCCGGAGTCAACCTCACCCCCGACATGCTGTCCGAGCTGGCGCGCAACGTCGGCGAGGAGTCCGTCGTCTCCCGCACCGGTGGGGCGCCGACCCTCGCCGTCGGTATCGCCACGGTGCTCCACCAGTGGTTCGGCGGCACGGCGCTGATGGGCTTCTGGTACCACTTCGCGATCATGTTCGAGGCACTCTTCATCCTCACCGCCGTCGACGCGGGCACCCGAGTCGCGCGCTTCATGCTCCAGGACACCATCGGCAACTTCATCCCGAGGTTCAAGGACACGTCGTGGACCATGGGGGCGTGGATCTGCACGGCCATCATGGTCGCCGGGTGGGGCTACATCCTCCTCCTCGGCGTCACCGATCCGCTCGGCGGGATCAACACGTTCTTCCCGCTCTTCGGCATCGCCAACCAGCTGCTCGCGGTGATCGCGCTGTCCGTCGTCATGACGATCGTCGCTCGCAAGGTGGAGTCGAAGTACCTGTGGGTGGTCATCCTCCCGCTGGCCTTCGCGGCGGTCATCACCGTCACGGCGTCGATGTTCAAGATCTTCTCGTCGGTGCCGGCGGTCGGCTACTGGGCCCAGAACAACGCCTTCCGCACTGCTCTCGAGGACGGCAAGACCAGCCTGGGCACGGCCAAGACCGTCGAGGCGATGGAGGCCGTCGTGCGCAACACGACGGTCCAGGGGACGCTGTCGGTCGTCTTCGTCGTGCTGACGCTCATCGTCCTGATCGCATCGCTCATCGCGACCGTGCGGGCCCTGCGCGGCAAGGTCGGCGTCGACACGGAGGACCCGCGCGTCGAGTCGCGGATCTTCGCGCCGGCCAGCCTCTTCCCGACACCGCCCGAGCGCGAGCTCGAGGAGGAGTGGGAGAAGGTTCCCGTGACGCGGCCGGTGCGGCACCATTGAGCATGCGCGCATCCTCTGAGGCCAGCCCGTCGGGACTCTCGAGACTCTTCTCGGGGGGCCTGGCGGGCGCCCGCGGGGCCGTCGGCTACTTACGGGGGGTGATGGGCGCCGACGCCTACGAGCGCTACTGCGCCCACCTCGCGGCCAACCATCCGGACCAGCAGCCCCCGACCGAGAAGGAGTTCTGGCGGGAGCACATGGACTGGCTGGAGCAGAACCCGCAGGGCCGGTGCTGTTGACCCACCCAGCCGACCGCTGAGCTGCCGCTGGGCTCCGAGCGAGCCCAGCGGCATACGCCGTGGTCCGGCCAACCCAACGAACAGGAGCAGCCATGTCCTTCGCCGCATCAGCCGGTGACCGGCTCTCCCGTCTCGCCCTCGGGGCGACGTTCGCCTGGCTCGGCTACGGGGCGGCCTCGGACCCCGGCGGCCGTGTCGTGTCCGCCGCGAACCTCGGCCTGCCGAACCCCGAGGCGGCCGTTCGCTTCAACGGTGCCGCGATGGCCGTCGGGGGCGCCGCGCTCGCCCTCGGCATCCTGCCGCGAGCGGCCGCGCTCGGACTGGTGGCCTCCCTCGTGCCGACGACGATCGCCGGCCACGCGTTCTGGAAGGAGTCGGACCCGACGGCCCGGGCCATGCATCGCACCCAGGCACTGAAGAACCTCGGCCTCGCCGGCGGTCTGCTCGCAGTGGCCGCCCGCCGCTGACCGACAGCCGAAAGCCCCGCCCCCCATTCCGGGGTGGCGGGGCTTCCTGGTCCGGTGAGCGTCAGAGCAGGTCGGCCATGTCGTCCGAACGGTCCACCGGGGCACCGTCGACCGGGGCGTTGGCGTTGGCCGCGCCCTTGGCGACGTCGTCCGCCTCGGCGGCGGCCGCGTTGAGGGCGTCGATCGCCGCGCGCACGCCGGCGCCGTAGGCCGGGTCGGCCTTGGTGCAGTTGGCGATGTGGCGCTCGATCGTCTCTTTCGAGGCGCCCGAGATCGCCCGGGCGGTGTTCTCGAAGAGGGCCTGCTGCTGCTCCGGCGTCATCTTCTCGCGGAAGAGGATGCCCGGCTGCGTGTAGTAGTCCTGGTCGTCCTCGCGGTGGTTGAACCGGTCCGCGGAGGGGTCGATCCGCCACGCCGGCTCGCGGTACTGCGGCTGGCTCGAGTAGCGGCCGTAGGAGTTCGGCGTGATGGCCGGGGTCGCGCCCGCGTCGATCCGCATCGCGCCGTCCCGGTGCGGGCTGTTGACGGTGCCGGCCGCCTTGGGGGCGTTGACGGGGATCTGGTGGTGGTTGACGCCGAGCCGGTAGCGCTGCGCGTCACCGTAGGAGAAGAGCCGCCCCTGCAGCATCCGGTCGGGCGAGAAGCTGATGCCCGGCACGACGTTCGCCGGGGAGAAGGCGGCCTGCTCGACCTCGGCGTGGTAGTTCTCCGGGTTGCGGTTCAGCTCCCACTCGCCGACCTCGATGAGCGGGTAGTCACCCTTCGGCCACACCTTGGTCAGGTCGAACGGGTGGTAGGGGACCTTGAGCGCGTCGGCCTCGGGCATCACCTGGACGTAGAGCTTCCACTTCGGGAAGTCGCCGTTCTCGATCGCCTCGAAGAGGTCCCGCTGGTGCGACTCGCGGTCCTCGCCGATGAGGGCCGTGGACTCGGCGTCGGTGAGGTTCTTGATGCCCTGCTGGGTGCGGTGGTGGAACTTGACCCAGAAGCGCTCCCCCTCGGCGTTGTAGAACGAGTACGTGTGCGAGCCGAAGCCGTGCATGTGGCGGTAGCTCGCCGGGATGCCGCGGTCGGACATGACGATGGTGACCTGGTGCAGCGCCTCGGGGAGGTTGGTCCAGAAGTCCCAGTTGTTCTCCGCGCTGCGCAGGTTGGTCTTGGGGTCGCGCTTGACCGCGTGGTTGAGGTCGGGGAACTGCAGCGGGTCGCGGAAGAAGAAGACCGGGGTGTTGTTGCCGACGATGTCCCAGTTGCCCTCCTCGGTGTAGAACTTCACCGCGAAGCCGCGGATGTCGCGCTCGGCGTCAGCCGCGCCGCGCTCACCGGCGACGGTGGAGAAGCGGACGAACATCTCGGTCTGCTTGCCGACCTCGGCGAAGATCTTGGCGCAGGAGTACTGGGTGATGTCGTTCGTCACCGTGAACGTGCCGTAGGCGCCCGAGCCCTTCGCGTGCATGCGCCGTTCCGGGATGACCTCCCGGTCGAAGTGGGCGAGCTTCTCCAGGAACCAGACGTCCTGGAGGAGCATGGGGCCGCGCGGGCCGGCCGTGACGCTGTTCTCGCCGTCCCAGACGGGTGCGCCGGCGACCGTGGTCAGCGGCTTGGTATTGCCCGGGTCCTGGCGGGGTCCTTCGACAGACATGTGTCTCCTCGTGTTGTGTGTGCGTTGCGTTGGCGGAAGCAGGTCGTATGCCGCTGGGCTCAGTCAGCGGACGCGGTTGCGCCGTCCGGTCGGCTGGCTCTGCAGGCGGGGCAGCGCCCCCAGTAGACGACCTCGGCCTCGTCGATCTCGAAGCCGTGGTCGTGGGAGGCGTGCAGGCAGGGGCGCTCGCCGACGGCGCAGTCGACGTCGACGATCTTGCCGCAGACGCGGCAGACGAGGTGGTGATGGTTGTCGCCGACGCGCAGCTCGAAGCGCGCGGGGGAGCCGGCCGGCTCGATCCGGCGCACGAGGCCGGCCTCGGTGAGGGCGGCGAGGACGTCGTAGACCGCCTGGGTCGAGACCTTGCCGAGGCTGTCACGGGCGCTGCGGGCGATGGTGTCTGCGTCGGCGTGGGGGTGGTGAGCGAGGATCTCGAGCACGGTGAGGCGTGGACGGGTGACCCGGAGCTGCGCGTCCCGCAGCATGGTCGTCGGGTCCGTCATGGTCACGCCCTCGACTCAACCACCTGATCTGGAATGAGTCAAGAAAAGAGAGTCCCGTCTCAAGTGGGCGGTGCGCTGCGCCCCACACCTCGAGTGTGCAGGCCAAACCCCGCAACACACCCGCTTACGTCCTGCTGATGCCCCCTGCAGGCGGCACCTCCAGGACGTAAGCGGGTGTGTTGCGTCAGAGGGTGGCGAGGCGGCGGAGGGCGACCTCGGCGAGGTAGGCCGCGGCGTCCGGCAGGACCGAGTCATCGAAGGCGGCCCGCGGCGAGTGGTTGTCGTCGGCCAGCTCGGGGTCGCCCGTCGCGCACGCGCTGAGGTTGAGGTAGGCCCCCGGAACGTGCTCGAAGACGATCGCCATGTCCTCGGACCCGAGCTCCGGGTCGGCCATGTCCGCCCACCGGTCAGCGCCGAACAGGTCGATGACCGTGTCGCGGGCGTGGTCGAACTCGCTCTCGTCGTTGACCGTCACGGGATAGCCAGGAGCCCAGGCGAGCTCGACCTCGAGCCCGTGGGCGTGCGCGATCCCGCGGCAGGCCCGCTCGAGGTCGGCGATCACCTGGGTCCGGGCGGCGCTCGACAGCGTCCGCACGGTCGCCTCGAACACGGCGTCGTCGGGGATGATGTTCGCCTTGGTGCCTGCAGCGAACCGTCCGACCGTCACGACCACCGGGTCGAAGGCGTCGAAGCCCCGGGTCACCCGGCTCTGCAGGGCGAGCACCATCTCGCAGGCCGCCGGGATCGGGTCGCTGGCCCGGTGCGGCTGCGACCCGTGACCACCCTGCCCGATGACCCGAACCGTCACCTCGTCGACGGCGGCCATCTGCGGTCCCGGCCGCCCGAACCACGTGCCGAGCGAGTGCTCCGCAGAGAACACGTGCACGGTGTAGGCGGCACTCACCGTGGTGCCGCTCGCCTCGAGCAGGCCCTCCTTGATCATGGGGGCCGCCCCGCCCGGCCCCTCTTCGCCCGGCTGGAACATCAGCACGACATCGCCGGTCAGCTCGGCACGCTGCTCGGCGAGAATCCGCGCCGCGCCGACGAGCGCCGCGACGTGCAGGTCGTGGCCGCACGCGTGCATCGCGCCGTTCGTCGAGCGGTAGTCCACCTCGACCTCCTCGGTCACCGGGAGAGCATCCATGTCCCCGCGGAGCAGGACAGACCGCCGGGGCTCCCCGTCGGGGACCGCCCCGCCGCGGAGGACGGCGACCACGGACGACAGGGCGTGCCCCGTGGTGATCTCGAGCCCGAGCCCCTCGAGCGACTCGAGCACGATGGCCTGGGTCCGGGGGAGGTCCAGCCCGATCTCAGGCACCTGGTGCAGCCGCCGCCGCAAGGCCACGAGATCCGGGCCGATGGACTGCGCGATCTCCAGACTGCGGGTGCTCATGTGGGCCACCCTATTGAGGAGGTGGTCCGGGCGCAGGAGTTGACGATGGCCCGCCCAAAGGGCGGGCCAGGATTCCCTGACCCGGAGCGCCGTCCTGCATTGACGCAGACGGGCAGGCGGCGAAAGTCGGTGCGTCCACAGGGTGAACATCATTCAACATGTGTGGCAATCGAACTCGCCAACTTGCCCACCCGGCTCAGCGTCGCTAGGTTCCTTTGCGGTCGGGGGACAACCGGTCTCCGGCATGTCACGAGGCGCCACCGCGCCACGACAGATCGGGGATTCGAGTGTTTCGGGGATTCTTTGTCAGCGTCATCGCTGCAGCGACGATCCCGCTGCTGCCCGGAGTTGCAGCTCCAGCCCCCGCTCCGGTGGTAGGAACGGTCGTCATGTCCAGTGCTACCGACGGCGGGTTCGCCGACGTACCCGGCGCCGAGCACCTCGTCGAGAGGGCCGCCGAGGTCGAGTCGCAGTCACGATTGCTGGACAAGGGCCAGCGTCAGAGGTGGCTCAGTCGTGCGGACCGGCTCATCGCTTCCGGGGAGGTGGAGGTTCACGGCCCGCTTGGTCTTGGTCTTCATGTACCGTCTGCTCAGGTGCGAGAGTTCGCCCAAGGCTACATGGTGCAGTACCAGCTCCAGGGCTCTGCGGTTGTCGAGCCGAGCACCTTGACCGTCTTCTTCGATAAGGAAGGCGCCCTCTCCGGCGCCACCCAGATCCTGCTTCGCGACCTCGGGCTGTCGTCGGCGGGCCGACTGACCCTGTGGTCGGATGGCGCTCTCCAGCGCGACATCATCGTCGATGAGCTCGGGGCTGTGGAGCCGTACTCGGCCGAGGGCGCAGCCGCGAAGGACGAGGTCATCACTGCCCAGTGGTCGTGGTCGAAGTTCAAGGACTGTCTGAATCGCCAAGGTGTGTCCGCGTGGGTCGTCACCGCGATCTCGATCTCCTGCGGCGTCGTATGCGCGGTCAGCTTCGGCACCCTGTGCGCTGCGTGCGTGGCTGCGGCAGGCAGTGTGACCGCGACGACGATCTTCTACTGTGCGAGGACATCATGACGGAGCGCGCCACTCGCGATCTGCGGCGCTGGGCCTGGGTCTTCTTGCTGGTGCCACCGCTCGTCCTCTTCGGCACCTACAGCGGCTCGAGCCTCGCCCCATTGGGGTGGATCGGCGCCGCACTGGTGCTCGCGACGATGCTGGTGTTCGCATTGAGGTCCGCCGGGAAGTAGGCGTGGCACGGGGTGCCTCCTCGAACGCAGGAGGCACCCCGTTGCCGCGTCCGCTCTCGGACTGGCCTCAGTCGCGCACCTCGATGAACCCGCGGGCGCCGCGCTCCGCGTCGACCATGATGTGGCTGACGACGGGGTAGCGCCCCGGCTCCGGGAAGCTCAGCTCGACGAAGCCGCCTTGTGCCGAAGCGAGATCGAGCGCCTGGGCCCCACCGGTCGTGGCGCCGGGCGGGTCGAGCGCCCCGCGCCCGTTCTTCAGCAGGTAGGTCCCTTCCTTGTAGACGGTGTCGAACTGCCCACCGACGACGTGGAAGGAGGTGGGCCGGTTCGGGCCGATGTCGAGCACCCAGATCCGCACGCGCTCACCGACCCGGGCCTCGAGGGGGTGGTCGACGTACTGGTTGGCGTGCCCGTTGAAGACGACGGCGTCCGGCTGCTCGGCCATCACCTTGTCTGCGTTGACGGGACCGCCCTGGGCGCCGAGGTAGATCTCCGACTGTGCCAGCACATAGGACCGGTCGACGGCCGGGAGCCCTTCCGGCTCGATGACGACGGCGCCGGCCATCCCCGCTGCGATGTGGGAGGTCATCGGCATCGTGCTGCAGTGGTACATCCAGATCCCGGAGCGCTTGGCCGTGAAGCGGTAGACGAGGCTCTCGCCGGGCTGGATGGTGCGCATCGGGCCCTCGGGGGCGAGCTCGCTGGCGTGGAAGTCGATGGAGTGCCCCATCGACCCCTGGTTGACGAGGGTGACCTCGAAGGTGTCGCCGACCCGGCCATGGAGCGTTGGCGCGATGGACGAGCCGTTGTAGGTCCACCTCGTCTGGGTGACACCGGGGGCGACCTCGAGTTCGACCTCGCGGACCGTGAGGGTGATCCGCCGGACCTTCTCGTCGGTCAGGGGTGGCAGGACAGGGTCGTATGCCGCTGAGCCGGCTTTCCACTTCGCCATGAAGTCGATCGCGGGGCTGGCTCCCGGTCCCCCTGGGGTGCCGTGCCCGGCCGAGCCGTGGGCTGCCGGGTCGTTGCCGCTCGCGGCATCGGCGGAGGTGCCGGATGGTTCCGCGCCGATCGCGTTGACGGTGAAGAGCATTCCCATCTGGCGGTGCCCGACGACGGAGCACCAGCCGTCGATGGAGGAGCGGACGACGTCGACCTCCAGCCGTCCGGTGCCGCCGGGGTTGATTCGTCCGGAGCGCTCGCCGGTGGCCAAAACGAGGTCGTGGACGTCGCCGGCGTCGGTGTTCGCGACCTCGATGACGAGCCGGTTGCCCACGGGGACGTCGACCGAGTCGGGCGTGAACCGCATGTCCTTCATCGTCACCTTGACCGTCGTGGTGTCCCCGGTCGGGGCGACCGCGGCTGCGGCCGGAGTGGGGCCGCTCGCGACGGTGAGGCCGGCGGCCGTGGGGTCGAGGCCGACGCCGAGGGTGGCCCCGACCGCGATGATCGCGACACCAGCGATCAGCTGCGGGCGCGACCAGCTCTGGGCCTGCGACTGCGCGGTCCGGGCGGCGACCTGGTCCTTGGAGAGTCGGGTGTCGCCGGGGCCCGCGCCGGGCTCAGCCGCCGCTTCCTTGGCCCGCTTGGCCGCGACGGAGGCGCGGATCCCGCGGAAGATCAACGGGATCGACGTGGCCAGAGCGGCGAGGGTCAGCACCGAGACGACGACGCGCACGAGGCTCGGGACGGGGAGCAGGCAGAGGGCGAGGCCGAGGTTGGCCACGGTGACGCGGGCGGTCCCCCACCGTTCGAGCTCGACCATCCCGGCCCGCACGACGGAGGGGCCGCCCCCGACGACGACGGGCAGCAGGTACGAGAGGGCGCCGAGGAGCACCTGCAGTGCGAAGCCGACGACGAAGATCGTGGTGAGGGCGCCGTAGTTGTCGGCGATCGCCTCCCACGAGCCGCGCGCACCGAGGGACCAGGCCATCAGCAGGAGGCCGACGGGGAGCCAGAGGAGGCCGGCGCCGACCGAGAGGGTCGGAAAGGCGTACGGCGGCCGTCGGCGGGCCGCGGTGAGGATGGGCCGGTAGACCCAGAGCGTCCCGGCGAGGTAGAGGCCGATCCCGATCGCGCCCACGACGGGCTGGTCGATGAACGGCGACGTGACGACGAGGGAGATGCCGGCGACGAGGACGGGCAGGGCCCGCCGGGACGCGGCCTCGGCGGTGTCGGCCATGCGGGTGCGCAGCATCGTCGGCCACAGCGTGACGAGCGTCCCGAGGATCGTCAGCCCGATCCAGCCGAGCAGGTTGACCATGGTGTGGGCGACGAGGAGGTGGGCGTGCGTGCTGTCGGCGGCAGCGGCCGAGTGGTCATGGCCACTGGCCAGGAGGACGCCGAACGTCGCGCCCACCGGCAGGAAGAGGGCGGCGACGACGTAGTAGCGCACGGTGATGCGAAACCGTCCGGGAAGCGCGGCCCTGAGCCGCCGGACGAGCATCACCGCGTGCCAGAGGACGGCCCCCGAGATGAGGGTCGCGCCGATCATGGTGAGCACGGTGACGCGGGTCGGCACGCCGACGAGGACGAAGAGCACCCCGCTCTGGAAGACGCTGAGCCGGATCGTCTGGAGCCGCCGCTCCTCGAACCCGGCCCGGGTCTTGAGGAGGGCCTCGGTGAAGTGGACGCTCCACACCATGGCCGCATGCGTCACGGCGCCGAGGACGACGAGGTGGACCATGAGCCACCGCGAGTAGGCGAAGAAGGGGTGCACCAGGCTGACGAGGAAGGCTGCGATCAACCAGATGACGACGGGTCGGTCGCGCATGAACCACGTGCCGCGGGTACTCATGAGGGGCTCCGGATGCCGGTGGGGGCGGTGGTGACGGTCTCGGACGGGGCGGTGCTGGAGGTGGTGCTGGAGGTGGTGCGGGGCCGGCGGCTGGGGCGCCGGACCGGTCCGGCGATGCTCGAGCCGGCGGCGACGACGAAGAAGAGCAGCAGTGCGACGACGTTGGTCACCGAGCCGACCTGCCAGACGGTCCGCAGCCCACCGAAGTCGCCCGCCACGATGCGCGTCATCAGGCCGACGTGCATCAGCGCCAGGGGGAGCCACATGATGGACCGGTAGGGCAGGGGGCGCTTGAGGACGGCCGGGAGGATGATCGGCGCGTGGGCCATGACCATGGACATGCCGAAGCCCAGCATCACGGCGTGGACGACGGCGTCGTAGGCGAACCCCTCGGTCTGGGCCCCGGCTACCACCCAGGTGACCGCGGCGAGGAGGAGCCAGGCGTAGCCGCCCAGGAGGGCCGCGGCACTGAACCGGGGGAGCCCGGAGGTGCGGACGGTGCGCCGGGCGACGTCGTGGCGCACCAGCCAGATGACGATCGAGGCGAGCACGAGGCCTGTGGCGCGGGCGCCGACGTCGGGGGCGACGAGGGTCAGGATGAGGGTGCCGGTGAGCGCCGCGGCGTGCACGACGAGCGTGCGGCCGCCGGACGCGGGCATGGCGAGGCGGGCCAGCTCGACGCGCTCGGCGCAGATGGTCAGGACGATGAAGCCGACGAGCCACGGCATGAGCCAGGGCACGTCGAGGCGCAGCCAGAGGGCGGCGGCGAGGGTGAGGTGGACGGCGCCGAGCAGCTCGACGAGGACGACGTCGTCGTGGTTGCGGCGCCAGAGCGCTCCGTAGACGGCGACGAGGGCGATGCAACCGTCGACGAGGAGGAGCTGGCCGAGCGCGAGCGGTGCGGGGGTGAGGAGGGCGATCGCGCCGAGCCCGAGCAGTCCGGGGGCCACGAAGGCGAGCGGGTGCCGCAGGGCGACGGCGCGCTCCATCGCGATGAGGGTGCCGAGGAACCCGGCGACCATGAGCATGCCGTGCAGGTCGCCGAGGCGCGCCGCGGTGACGGGAGCGCCGACTCCGACGAGGAGCAGGGCGGCGTCGGCGCCGGCCAGCATCGCCAGGCCGGCGGGGAGGAGGAAGACGGCCCGGGTGAGCGAGACACCCGGCCTATGTTTTTGCACGGAACCCACAGTAGATAATCCCGTGGTCAGCACCAAGCCGGGGGCCGGTGTGATCCGCCACAGCGCCACCGCCATCCCGTATGCCGCTGGGCTCCCTCCCAGCCGCCCCCACCTCAGCGGGGGGTGAGTGCCACGATCTCGGCAGCGATCCGGTCAGGGACCTCGAGGGGCAGCCCGTGCGCGATGCCCTCCAGCTCGACCTCCTTGACGAGGTCCTCCTGCCCGGGTTGGGAGGCGTAGCCGGCGAGCACGGCGCGGGTCTGTTGCTTCATCGGCTGCGGTGGCAGCACTCCGGCGCCCGGCCATCCGGGGACCGCCCCCAGCTCACCGAGCGTGCCGAAGTCGAACATGGAGCG
This sequence comes from Intrasporangium calvum DSM 43043, assembly GCF_000184685.1. Taxonomy (NCBI): domain Bacteria; kingdom Bacillati; phylum Actinomycetota; class Actinomycetes; order Micrococcales; family Intrasporangiaceae; genus Intrasporangium; species Intrasporangium calvum. Next base: position 3,764,508 of record NC_014830.1, on the reverse strand, counting down.
GTCGGCGCAGACGGCGTCGTCGCTCCCGTGCACCCAGGTGATCGGGATGCCGGCCGTGCTCCGCGCCATGGCCGAGGTGTTGTAGTGCATGGGCGACATCGTGTTGAGCACGCCTCGATCGCCGGGGGCGAGCGTGGGCCAGTTCTCGGAGGGTCGGCTGTCGCCCGGATAGAAGTCGTCGCCGATCCGCGTGGTCAGTGCCTCGGTGAGAAGGAAGTCCTCGTCGACGTTCGCGGCGTTGGCGCCGGCCCCGAAGAAGGAGCGCAGGATGATCCGGGGGCTCGACGTCGGGTCGTCCTCACTCCGGTCCTTCTCCCGCATGCGCCGGACGAACTCGGGCGCCGCGCCACCGCCACCGCTTCCGGCGGCGTCATCGAAGGCCTTCCGGCCCTCGGCATCGACAGTCCCGCCGAAGCCGTAGGGGGAGACGGGTGCGAGGAGCACGAGGGCGCCGAGGTCGTCCGGGTGCTCGAGGAGCAGTTGCTGGAGGATGCCGCCGCCCATCGACCATCCGGCCGCGGTGACGCGCCGAGCCCCGGCCAGGCCGAGGGTCTCGAGCAGCGCGTGGACGTCGTCCGACATGTCGCCGAGGCCGCGCGTGGCGTCGATGGGTGCTGCGTCGGTGAGGCCGAAGCCGCGCATGTCCGGCGCGATGACGCGCACCTCACTGGGCAGCTCTGCTGCGACGTACCGCCAGAAGCCGCCGGTCGTGAGGTTGCCATGGATGAGGAGCAGGGGACGGCCGTCCTCTGGGCCGCTGGTCCACACGTTCATCGCGAGTCGTGGAGTGGTGACGATGGAGCAGGTGAAGTCCGATTCAGTGGCCACGGTGCAGTCCCTTCGGCGGTCGGGCGAACGACGTCGTGTCTACCACCCGGACGCGGGTCAGTCAGTGTGTCGTCAGCCCACACGTCCGCCGGGTCGATGTGGAAGTCGGGTGCGACGTGCGAGGCCGACTGGTGGTCGTGTGGACCAGCCACCGCATGATCCGGTAGCGGGTGGGTCGACTCGCTGACGACGTGTGGTGCGTCACATCGATTGATTTACCACGGCCGCGGCCGTATAAATACTACGCACCGTAGTCCTACGTGACGTAGTAGCCGCCACCGACCTACACCGGAGTCCTCGATGTCCGAGTTCGATTTCCCTTCCTGGCTTCGCATCACCCACCTGCTCAACTTCTTCCTCATCGGCCTCCTGCTGCGTTCGGGCTGGCAGATCATCGCCACCCATCCGCGGTTCTACTGGCGCAGCGACTGCGGGCCGGGCACCGAGTGGATCAAGTTCACCAAGCGGGTCGTGCCGCCGGAGGAGGGCGCCTACACGGCTCACGACGACGAGCTGGAGCCGCCGAGCTGGCTCACCCTTCCGGGCGGGCGCAACCCCGGCCTCGGCCGTCACTGGCACGGCCTCGTGACCATGCTCTGGGTCCTCAACGGACTCGTGTACGTGTCGCTGCTGTTCCTCACCGGTGAGTGGCAGCGCATCGTGCCCACGTCGTGGAGCGTCTTCCCCGAGGCATGGGGGTCGCTCAAGATCTATGTCGGCTTCGGAGTGCCGTCCATCGAGCACTTCACGCCCTACGACGCGCTCCAGCGGCTCACGTACTTCAGCATCGTCTTCCTCGTCGCCCCGCTCATGATGGTGACCGGTCCGGTCATGTCCCCGGCCGTGAGCAGCCGGTTCCCTTGGTACCCGAAGCTGTTCGGCGGTCGCCAGGCCGCGCGGTCGATCCACTTCCTCGGGATGGTCGTCCTGTCCGGGTTCATCCTCGGACACGTCGCGCTCGTGTTCATCTCGCACCGCGAGTACAACGTGACGCACATGGTGTTCGGCGAGTACGACCCGGCGCGGGTCGCGCAGGCCACGACGATCCTGCTCACGACGATCGCCCTCGTCGTGATCGCGTGGATCGCGATCAGCCACCTGAGCCTCCGCGACCGGCGTGCGACGCAGAAGTTCCTCTTCGCCCTGCTCGAGCCGTTCCGCAGGCTGACGGTCAACAAGCTCAAGCCGCGCAACCGCAAGGGCCAGGCCTACACGGAGAAGGACATCTCGCCCTACCACTGGACCAACGGCCGTTACCCCAAGCCCGACGAGTCGCCTGAGTGGCACGAGCTGGCGGCGAACGACTTCCGGGACTACGTCCTCGAGATCGGTCCGTCCAACGATCCCGACAGGATCGTCCGAGTGCCGTTCGAGCAGCTCAAGGCGCTGCCGCAGCAGGAGCAGATCGTCGCGCACGCGTGCATGCAGGGGTGGACCGGCATCGCCAAGTGGAAGGGGCCCAAGGTCATGGACGTCATGGCACTGGCCGGGCCCCCGCCGGCCGACGCCAAGTACCTGCTCGTCACCTCGTTCGGCCTGGCGCAGAGCATGCACGACGGGCGCCCGCTCGAGCCGTTCTACTCGTGCATCCCGATCGAGGACTGTTCCGAGGACGAGTCGATCTTCGCGTGGTCGATGAACGACAAGCCGCTGCCCTGGACGTTCGGGGCCCCCCTGCGGATCCGCGTCGAGTCCTACGTCGGCTACAAGATGATCAAGTACCTCCGCTCCGCCGAGTGGATCGCGGACTACCGGACCGTCGGCGACGGCATGGGTGGCACGCGTGAGGATTCCGGCTACCAGGCCATCAACGCGCGGATCTGAGGGGAAAGCCATGACCACCACTGCGACCGGCGCCGCGGCGAACGCCCGGGCCGGCACACCCGCCCCGGCGGTCCAGACCAGCGAGCCCATCGCCCCGTCGCTCACCATCCTGTCCCCGGCGCAGATGGCGAAGGCCGCGGAGGACGCCGCCTTCGCGAAGGCCACGAGCAGCCAGCTGAAGTCCTTCCTCCTCGGCCTCACGGCCGGTGGGTACATCGCCCTCGGTTTCATCTTCTTCACGACGAGCCAGGTGGGGGCGCAGGTCCTCCCCTGGGGTGTCGCCAAGGTCCTCGGCGGGCTCACCTTCTCCACCGGCCTGACCCTCGTCGTCCTCACGGGCGCCGAGCTGTTCACGTCGTCGACCCTCACCCTGACCGCCGCCGCCAGCGGACGAATCACCTGGCTCCAGCTGCTGCGCAACTGGACGGTCGTCTACGTCGCGAACTTCATCGGCTCGCTGACGATGGTCGGGCTCGTCTTCCTCGCCGGCACGTGGCAGAGCGCCGGCGGTGGCTGGGGGAAGGTGGTGCTCTCCACGGCGTCGTACAAGCTCCACCACACCATGACGGAGGCGTTCTTCCTCGGCGTGCTCTGCAACCTCATGGTCTGCCTCGCCGTGTGGGCCGCCTACTCGGGCCGGACGACGACCGACAAGGTGCTCGCGGTCACCATGCCGATCGCGCTCTTCGTCGCCTCCGGCTTCGAGCACTCGGTCGCCAACATGTTCATGGTCCCTCTGGGCATCCTCATCAAGGACTTCGCCGGTGCGGACTTCTGGGCCGGCACCGGACTCGACCCGGCGACCTTCGCCGACCTCACCTGGTCGCACTTCCTCACGGGCAACCTGCTGCCGGTCACCCTGGGCAACATCGTCGGAGGCGGCGTCATGATCGGGATCCTCTACTGGACGGTCTTCCACCGCCTCGAGCGCAGGAGGGCGGCCTCCCGCTGAGTCGGGTGTGCACGTCCTGCCGCCGCCCCGGTGTCCGGACCGCATGGCGCGGCCCGCCCGTCTCCGGGACACTGGCGGCATGCCGGCCGTCGAACGCTCCGTGGTCATCGCCCGTCCGGTCGACGAGGTGTTCGCCTTCCTGGCCGACCCCACGAACGGCCTCGCCTGGCGGAGCTCCCTCGCCGAGATCTCGGCCGACGGCCCCCTCGCCGTCGGCACCGTCTTCCGGCAGCGCGTCTCGGGCCCGGGCGGCGGGACGGTCCCGGCCGACATCCGCGTGACCGAGCTCGTGCCGGGTCGTCGCGTCGCGTTCGTCGGGGTCGCGGGTCCGCTCCGGCCGGACGTCGCCTACGACTTCGAGCCGGTCGAGGGCGGGACCAGGGTGACCATGTCGATCTCCGCTCCGCTGACCGGGGTGAAGAAGCTCTTCCTCGGACCGATCGTGCAGAAGAGCATGGGCGCCGAGGTCGCCGGCCTGGACACGGCCAAGCGGCTCCTCGAGTCGAGGACACTGGAGGCGTGACCAGCACGCCCCACCGGCTCCAGCCGTCCCGCCGCTCCGACGTCCCGCCCTTCGAGGTGATGGACGTCCTCGACCGCGTGGCCGTCCTCCGTGCAGCCGGACGAGACATCATCTCGCTCTGTGCGGGAGAGCCGTCGGGCGGTGCGCCCAGCGCGGTGTCGCGTGCGGCGGCCGCCGTGCACGCCTCCGGCCAGCCCCTCACCTACACCTCTGCTCTCGGGATCTGCCCCCTCCGTGAGGCGCTCGCCGGCCACTACCGCCGCTGGTACGGCCTCGACGTCGATCCCGCCCGCGTCGCCATCACGACGGGTTCGTCCGGCGGGTTCCTGCTCGCCTTCCTCGCCGCCTTCGACGCCGGTGACCGCGTCGCCCTCGCCCGCCCCGGCTACCCGGCCTACCGCAACATCCTCGCGGCCCTCGGCTGCGAGGTGGTCGAGATCGACTGTGGGCCGGACGTGCGCTTCCAGCCCACGCCCGAGCTGCTCGAGGCGGCGCATCGGCAGGCGCCGCTCGCGGGCCTCATCGTCGCCTCGCCCGCCAACCCCACCGGGACCATGGTCGACCGGGCCGAGCTCACGGCGATCAGCCAGTGGTGCGCGGCCAGCGGCGTCCGCCTCGTCAGCGACGAGATCTACCACGGGGTGACCTACCCCGAGCCCGGCGCTCCCGACCCCCGCGGCGTGTGCGCGTGGGAGCTCGACGACTCGGCCATCGTCGTCAGCTCGTTCTCCAAGTACTGGGGCATGACCGGATGGCGGCTCGGCTGGCTGCTCCTCCCCGAGGACCTGGTCCGCCCCGTCGACGCCCTGGCCGGCAACGTCGCGCTCTGCCCGCCGGCCCCCGCGCAGTACGCCGCGGTCGAGGCCTTCACCGACGAGTCCTACGCCGAGTGCGACGAGGCGGTCGAGGAGTTCGCCCGAACCCGCAGGCTCCTCCTCGACCATGCACCCAGTTTGGGTTGGGGGACGGCAGCGCCCGCCGACGGCGCGTTCTACTACTACGCCGACCTGGGAGGTCAGCTGGACCGCTGGCCGAGCTCAGCGGCATACGCCTCCGACCTGCTCGACCGCGAAGGGGTCGCCCTGACGCCCGGTGCCGACTTCGACGACCGAGCCGGCACCCGCTCGGTCCGCCTCAGCTTCGCCGCCGGCTCGGCGGCGGTCGGCGAGGCGATCGAGCGCATCAGCCGGTTCCACGACCAGGGCTGACCCGCTACCGTCGAGCATGGGCTGGCTCTCGGGGATCGTCGACGGGGTTCGCTCCTGGTGGACCGGCCGTCGGCCGGGCTCAGGGCCGGCCGCGCCGGTGGGTGAGGTCGGGTCCATCGCGACCATCGAGGCGCTCGTCGAGCGAATGCGGGCCGTGGACGCGACCCTCGACCCGGCCGACGGGGTGCGCGCCTTCAGTCGCATGTATCTGCGCGTCACCGAGCTCGTCCTGGAGCGGGCGACGGAGGGCCACTTCCGCAACGTCCGCTTCCTGACCCGGCTCGACATCCTCTTCGCCGGCCTCTATCTCGACACGCTCCGCAGCAACGCGCCGACAGCCGCGTGGGCGCCGGTGCTCGAGCTGCGGAGCGCGCCTGGCCGCCTGCCGATCCAGTTCGCCCTGGCCGGGATGAACGCCCACATCAACCACGATCTCCCGATGGCGGTCGTCGCGGCCTGCCGCGAGCTGCACCTCGCGCCCACGAGCCCGGGCATCCGCGACGACTACCTCAAGGTCAACGCCCTGCTCGCGGCCGTCCAGCAGGAGGTGCGCCGGACGTTCCTCGACGGCCTCGCGCTCGAGGTCGACCGGGCCCACGCCGGCCCCGTGGCCGACCTCGTCGGCGCCTGGAGCATCAACCGGGCGAGAGACGCCGCGTGGACGAACGCCAACGTGCTCTGGCGGCTCGACGGGCACGAGCCGCTGCGCAGCGACTACGCGGCCACGCTCTCCCGCTCGGTCGGCCTGGCCGGCCGGCTGCTGCTGACCCCGGTCGACGAGCTCGTCTGAACGGGCGCCGGGCGGGCCGCCATGACGCGCCGCAGCCGCCACGCGGCATACACCGCCACGACGCTGATGCCGAGGTGGAGCGCGAGGAAGCTGCCCGCCAGCCCGGCACCGAGCAGGGCGCCGGCGACGAGCGGGCCGATCGCCGAGAACGTCGTCTGCAGAGCCGCGAACGTCCCCAGGGTCTGGCCGACCATCCCCTGCGGGGCGAGCGCCGCGGTCAGCGGGTTGAGCACCGGCGAGTACATCGTCTCGCCGACCGCGAAGACCCCGAACGTCGTGATGAACAGGGCCGCGGCGATCTCCGGCCGGAACTGCGCCGCCGACAGGATGAGCCACGCGAGGACCCAGATCGAGCCGACCGCCATGAGCAGGGCGGGGGCGCTGCGCCGCGCGGTGAGGCGCACGACGACGACCTGCAGCAGCACGATGATGATCGCGTTGACCGCCGCAGCAGTGCCGATCGCCGCCGAGTCGACGTCGAGGACGGTGATCGCATAGGCCGGCAGGCCCGCCTCGAACTGCGCGTAGAAGCCGAGTGCGAGCGTGACGGTGATGACCGCTGTCCACCGTAGGGCCGGGCTGGAGCCGATGGCCCGGAGCGCATCCAGCGGCCGGCCCGGGTTTGCCGTGCTGCTGTCCAAGCCGCTGTCCGGGTGGGTCGTGGCCCCCAAGCCGGCGCTCCAGATGATCGCCGACGAGAGGACGAAGCCGAGCGCGGCCGTGACGAAGCCGACGTCGAGCCCGTCCGCCCGCGCGAGGTCGACGAGGTGACCCGCGACGTAGGCGCCGATCGCCATCCCGATGGACTCGCCGGTGAACTTGTAGGCGAAGACCTTCCGGCGGTCGTGCATCCCGACCCAGCGCAGCACGATGACCTGCTTCGCAGGCATGGCAGCCGACAGGCCGAGGCCGAAGACGAACATCCCGAGCAGGAACGTCGCGGGCGTGTCGACGAGGACGAGGGCGCCGACACCGGCCGCGCCGAGGAGCTGGGCGAGGACGGCCACACGCACCGGGTCGAACCGGTCACTGAGCCGGCCGGCGAAGGGCGCTGCGACGAGCGCCCCGACGGAGAAGAGCGACGAGGCCGCCGCGGCTGCGAGAGCCCCCCAGCCGCGGGTGTCCGCGGCGTACGCGTACTGGTACGGGAGCACGGCGCCCCAGCCCAGCATCCCGATCGAGGACGCGAGGATGAGCAGCTTGGCGCGCATGGCAGTGTCACACCCCTTCTGGTGTCGTGGGGGCGACTCGGCGACCGCCCGTGGGCTTCGCGGCTTCGATGCCGAACATTTCGAACCCTAAGTTCGATATCGAAAGGTTAGCAGTCAAACAACTCGTGCCACAATCGGACTGTGGCGACACGACCGAGGACGGCCCAGGAGCAGCACCGCAAGGCCGTCGCGGCCTACGTGGCGGCGGGTGGGGAGGAGTCGGTCCAGCGCGTCATCACCGCGATCTACGGCGTGACCAAGAAGCTCGACCAGTGGTACGGCCGGCAGCTCGCCGACCTCGGCCTCACCCAGGGGGAGTGGGCCGTCGTCGCCGCCCTCGCCAAGGCCGGGGAGACCTGCCTGACTCCGAGCCAGCTCGCCGACCTGACCAATGTCGCACCGTCGTCGATGACCCACCGCCTCGACAAGATGGCCGAGCGTGGCCTGATCAGGCGCAGCCCCGACGAGGCCAACCGCACGCGGACCCTCATCTCGCTCACCGGCGACGGCTGGGACCTGTTCAGCGAGGCGATCCGCGAGTCCAACGTCGTCGAGAGCGACATCCTCCGTGGTCTCACAGCTGACGAACGAGCCGAGCTCGCCGGGCTCCTCGAGCGCGTCATCGAGCAGCTCGACCGGGTCGAGGCCTGAGCCGAACGCACCGCCGGCCACCCGCAAAGGTGCCCGGGGGCACGGTGCGAGCCCAGCGGCATACCCTCTCCTCATGCTGATTCCCCTCGGTGACCACACCCCCGACGTCCACGCCACCGCCTGGGTGGCCCCCAGTGCGGACCTCATCGGCCGCGTCGAGCTCCGGGCGGACTCGAGCGTCTGGTACACGGCCGTGCTCCGTGCCGAGCTCGAGCCGATCGTGCTCGGCGAGCGCAGCAACCTCCAGGACGGGGTCATCGTCCACACCGACGCGGGCAAGCCGGCGACCATCGGCGCCGGCGTCTCCGTCGGCCACCGGGCTGTCCTGCACGGCTGCACGATCGAGGACGACTGCCTCATCGGGATGGGCGCGATCGTCCTCAACGAGGCGCACATCGGCGCCGGCTCCCTCATCGCCGCAGGAGCCGTCATCCAGGAGGGCGCCGTCATCCCGCCCCGGTCCCTCGTCGCGGGCGTGCCCGGCAAGGTGCGGCGCGAGCTGACCGACGCCGACCTCGAGCGGATTCGCGCCAACGCCGAGGGGTACGTGGGGCTGAAGGACGTCCACCAGAACGCCCGCGCCTGAGGGTCCCGGCAGCGGGCCGACCCACGGAAGGACCCGCGCCCTGAGGCCGGCACTGACGAAGACCGGGCTGTCCCTCGTCGGTTCGGCGGCGTCGCCGCCTACGACCTGATCCAGCGGAAGCACGCCCTGCTGCGCAACCTCCCCGTCGTCGGACACGGACGCTACCTGATCGAGAGGATCGGTCCTGAGCTGCGCCACTACATCGTCGCGGGCAACGACGAGGAGCGGCCGTTCAGCCGCGACCAGCGGGCCTGGATCCATGCATCGGCGAAGCTCGAGAACAACTACCGCGGGTTCGGCACCGACAACGACATCGAGTACACCGAGGGCTACCCCGTCATCAAGCAGCGGACCCTCGCCCACGCCGGTCAGGAGGCCTGGCTGCCGGGCGCCAAGGTGATGGGCGGGGCACCACCGGCAGGGCGGCGACCTCATCGTCCAGATCGGCACCGCCTACTTCGGCTGTCGCGAGCGGCCGGGAGGCTCGTTCACCTCGACCAGAGGTACTCCACCTCGGGTCGCCCCGCGCCGGCGTAGCGGGAGCGTCGGACCGCCACCTTCGTGTCGCACAGGTGCTCGGCGTAGCGCCGGGCGGTGACCCGGCTGATCCCGAGCGCCTCGCCCAGCTCACGCGCCGAGAGTCCGCGCTGGTCCTGCTCCGACCACGTCGACTCACGCAGCTCCCGGGACACCCGGGAGAGCAGCTCCGCGCTCATCCCCTTGGGGAGACGCGCCTCCGCATGGACCCGGGCCCCGGCGAAGACCTCATCGACCTCGGCCTGGGTGTCCACCTGGGTCCCGGCCGTGACCTGGTTGCGGTAGTCGCGGTAGGCGAGGAGCCGGTCGCGCAGCGTGGCGAAGACGAAGGGTTTGAGGACGTACTGGACGATGCCGAGAGAGACGGCGGCCCGCACGACCTGGAGGTCGCGGGCGGACGTGACGGCGATGACATCCGCCCGGTGGCCCGCCGCGCGCATGGCCCGGACGACATCGAGGCCGTGTCGGTCGGGGAGGTTCATGTCCAGCAGGACGACATCGATGTCCCTGTCCTGCAACGCCTTCAAGGCCGCTTGGCTCGTTGCGACGGTCGCGACGACGGTGAAGCCCGGCACCCGGTCGACATAGGCCGTGTGGGCCTCGGCCGCCACCGGCTCGTCCTCGACGACGAGGACCCTCAGCGCCTCGGTGGTCATGGTCCACCACCCCACGGCAGGCGCACGGTGAAGGTCGCGCCGGGCGGGCCACTGACGTCGAGCGTCCCGCCGAGGCGCTCGACGGTCTGTGAGACGAGAGCGAGCCCGATGCCACGTCGTCCGGCCCGACCGGCCTCCTTCGTCGAGTACCCGCGCCGGAACGCGTCGGAGACTGCGCCGTCCGGGAGACCCGGGCCGGTGTCGGAGACGCGCACGACGGCAGCCGGACCCTCCACGGTGGCCTCGAAGACCACCCGCCGCTCGCCCGGCGACCCGGCCACCGCGTCCAGCGCGTTGTCGATGAGGTTGCCGACGATGGTGACCACGTCCCTGACGGGCGCTGCCCCGGGGGGCCAGCGCACGTCGGGGGCGACGAGGAGCTCGATGCCCCGCTCGTTCGCCTCGGCGGCCTTGCCGAGGAGGAGCGCGGTGAGGGCCGGCTCCTCGACCGACCCGACGACCTGGTCGGTCAGCACCTGGCTCACGTGCAGCTCGTCCGTGGCGAACGCGAGCGCCCGGTCGGTGTGGCCCAGCTCGATCAGGCTGACGATGGTGTGCAGCCGGTTCGCCGTCTCGTGGGCCTGCGACCGGAGCGCCTCGGTCAGACCGCGAGCCGAGTCGAGCTCACCGGTCAGGGCCTCCAGGTCGGTCCGGTCGCGGAGGGTGGTGACGTGCCCGAGCCGCCGCTCTCTCCACAGGGCAGGTCCCTTGTTGAGGACGAGGACCCGGGCCGACGTGACGTGGAGCTCGTCCTCGCGCGGCTCGTCGTCACTGAGCGCAGCGGTGAGCGGGGCCGTGAGGCCGAGCGATGACACGGGCCGGTCGATCGCGTCGTCGGGGAGGCCGAGGAGTCGGACCGCCTCGTCGTTGGCCAGCCGTAGCCGCCCACCGAGGTCGGTGATGACGAGACCCTCGGTCACGGCGTGGAGCACGGCGTCGTAGTACTCGTACATCTCCCGGAGCTGGCGCTCACCCAACCCGTGCGTCTGACGGCGGACGCGACGGGCCACGAGAGCGGTGCCGAGGCCGGAGAGCACCGCCGCCGCCAGCCCAGCCGCCAGGATGCCCGGCAGCTGGACGCGGACCCGCTCACCGACAGCCGACGTGCGGATGCCGACGGCGACCAGGGCCACGACCTGTGCAGCCGCAGGCTTGGTCGAGTCGACCACCGGCACCACGACCCGGGTCGACGGCCCCAGCGTGCCCGTGAAGTTCTCCATCACGACGCCGCCGGCCAGGGCTGCCGACGTGTGGCCGATGAAGGTTCCTCCGATCTGCTTCGGGTCGGGATGGGTGAAGCGGGTGCCGTCCCGGTCCATGATGACGACGAAGTCCGTGCCGGACTCCAGCCGGACCCGCTCCGCGTAGGGCTGGAGGGCCTTTGTCGGTGCGCTGCCCTGAACGGCCGCCACCACCGCGGGTGTGGCCGCCACCGTCTCCGCGACCGCAGTGACCCGCGCGATGGCCTCCCGGTCGCCGGCGTGCTGGGCCTGGACGAAGGTCCCCGCGAGCCCGGCAGCAATGACGAGAACCGCGAGACCCACCTGCAGGACGAACGTCTGCGTCGCGACGCTCCAGCGGCTCGGGTTCACGGCAGCCACGAGCGGTGCCGCCACGAGTGGTGCTGCCGCGATGCGTCCGAGAACTCAATGAACACAATCGTGACCCTAGTCAGTTCGGCCGCGACGCTCATCACATCACTCAGGCCCGGGACCGCCGGGCCCAGCCAACGGAGGCCCCCTGTGAGTCACACCGCCGACAGCGCCGTCGACGCCCCGAAGCCCCGGGCGACGACGAGGCGCGACCGCACCCATTTCCTCTATGTCGCCGTCATCATCGCGATGCTCCTCGGCATCGCCGTCGGGCTGATCTGGCCGGAGCTCGGCAAGGAGCTCAAGCCGCTCGGCACCTTCTTCGTCAGCCTCATCAAGATGATGATCGCCCCGATCATCTTCTGCACCATCGTCCTCGGGATCGGCTCGGTGCGCCGCGCCGCCCAGGTCGGCAAGGTCGGCGGCCTCGCCCTCGGCTACTTCCTCACGATGTCGACCGTGGCCCTCGCGATCGGGCTCGTCGTCGGCAACATCGTCCAGCCCGGTGCTGGTCTGCACCTCACGGACGAGCTCGCTGCGGCAGGCCAGAAGCAGGTGTCGGGCGGAGCCGAGACGACCACCGACTTCATCCTCGGTCTCGTCCCAGAGACCCTGGTGTCGGCCCTCACCGCCGGGTCCGTCCTGCAGGCCCTCCTCGTGGCCGTGCTCGTCGGCTTCGCCCTGCAGAAGATGGGTCCGGCCGGTGAGCCGATCCTCGTGGGCATCAAGCACGTGGAGAAGCTCGTCTTCCGCCTCATGGCCATGGTCATGTGGCTCGCGCCGGTCGGCGCCTTCGGCGCCATGGCTGCCGTGGTGGGGGCCACCGGGGTCGATGCCCTCAAGAGCCTCGGCCTGATCATGGTGGCGTTCTACGTGACGTGCGCCCTGTTCGTCTTCGGGGTGCTCGGCACGATCCTGCGCATCGTCAGCCACGTGAGCGTCTTCTCGCTGCTGCGGTACCTCGGTCGGGAGTTCCTCCTCATCCTCTCGACCTCGTCGTCCGAGTCGGCCCTGCCGCGTCTCATCGCCAAGATGGAGCACCTCGGCGTCGCCCGCCCCGTCGTGGGCATCACCGTGCCGACCGGCTACTCGTTCAACCTCGACGGCACCGCCATCTACCTGACGATGGCCAGCCTCTTCATCGCCGAGGCGATGGACAAGCCGTTCAGCCTGGGGGAGCAGATCGGCCTGCTCGTGTTCATGATGATCGCGTCCAAGGGCGCGGCCGGGGTGACCGGCGCCGGGATCGCCACCTTGGCGGGAGGTCTGCAGTCACACCGCCCCGACCTCGTCGACGGCGTCGGCTTCATCGTGGGTATCGACCGGATGATGAGTGAGGCGCGCGCCCTGACGAACTTCGCCGGCAACGCGATCGCCACCGTGCTCGTCGGCACGTGGACGGGCCAGATCGACCGCGTGCAGGTTGCGGCAGTGCTCGACGGGCATGTCCCCTTCGACGAAGCGAGCATGATCGATGCGGAGCACTCCCCGGCTCCCGCTCTCGAGGACCCCGCGCCGGTCACCGCCAGCGCGCGCTGACATCAGCCCGGATGCCGCTGGGCTCGCTTCCGCTCGGAGGCGGGTCCAGCGGCGGCGCGGGTGAGGCGCCCTACGGCAGCCCTCACCCACGAACCGGCAGGACCATACTGAGGTGATGGACAGCCTCACGACAGTGCAGATTCTCGACGCCGGCCTCGTCGACTGGCGCAAGCTGGCCCAGGCGCTCCACGCCCGCTACCTCACTGGTGACTTCGCCGCGGGACTGCGGTTCGTCACCGCGATCGGTGAGGCGGCGGAGGCCATGAACCACCACCCCGACGTGACCCTCACCTATCCGCACGTCGACCTGAAGCTGATGAGCCACGACGTCGGCGCCCTGACCGAGCGGGATCTCGACCTCGCCCACCGCATCAGCGAGATCGCGCGCGAGCAGGGCGTCGCGGCCGAGCCGCACGCCGTGGCCGAGATCGAGCTCGCCCTCGACACGGCGGACGTCGCTGCGGTGGGCCCGTTCTGGGCGGCGCTGCTGACGGGGAGCGCTGAGGCGCTGCACGGCGCGGACGTCGTCGACCCCAAGGGGCGGGTGCCGCTGCTCTGGTTCCAGGACACGGACGCTCATCGCACTCCACGTCAGCGGTTCCACCTCGACGTGTGGGTGCCGCACGACATCGCCGAGCAGCGGATCGCTGCGGCCGTCGCTGCGGGTGGTGCCGTCGTCGACAACGACAACGCGCCGTCCTTCGTCGTCCTCGCCGACCCGGAGGGCAACCGGGCCTGCGTCTGCACCTGCCTCGACCGCTGAGCCTATGCAGCGCGCGGACTCCTTGCAGGTGAGGGCCTCACGGGAGCCGAGCCACTGGACCCGCGGTAAGGGCCCCGGCCTCGGAGGAGGCGGGGCCCTGCCGTCTCGGAGAGGGGGGTTTCCCGAGGTGCCTGCGACCGCTGGGACGCGGACGGCTCAGCGGTCGCTGGTGATCAGCTGGCCTGGCTCTCGATCGCCGCCTTCTGGTCGTCGCCGTGCGACACGGCGATCTTGCGCGGCTTGGCCTCCTCGGCGACGGGGATCGTCAGGGTGAGGACACCGTTGCGGTAGTCCGCCTGGATGTCGTCGAGAGCGAGCCCACGCCCCAGCGAGAGCTGGCGGGCGAACGTCCCCGTCGGCCGCTCGTGCGACAGCCAGCGGACGTCGTCGAGGTTCTCCCTGAGGCGCTCGGCGCGCACGGTGAGGGTGTTGTCCTCGACGTCGATGTCGATCGAGCCGGGGTCGACTCCCGGCAGGTCGATCTGCGCGACGAAGGTCTCACCGCGGCGGTAGAGGTCCATCGGCATGGGGGCCGGCGTGGCCGTGCGGAACCCCTCGCCGAAGAGTCGGTCCATCTCCCGGAACGGGTCGAAGGTCCTGGTCATGTGCAGTCACTCCTCAACTGAACTCGAACAGCTGCGCGGCGGAGAGCCGAGCAGACGCACCTTTCTTGAGTGGTAACGACTCAACTTTGCAACCAATTCCCGACCACGTCAAGACGTCCCCAGAATCGATCAGGTGAACTGCGTCACCAGCTCGGGGCTGACCTCGCCGAGCACTTCGTACGCCCGGTCCGGAGGCAGATCCACCACGTCGTAGTGCTGGCGACCGGCAGCCGTGGTGGCGACGAGGGTGACCACGTCGGCGCGCCGCTGGAAGAAGGACTGCCGGATCTTCCAGCCGATGACCCCGTCGCGTGCGAGGAGGATGCGGCGCCGGTCCAGCGAGCCGCTGCGGCTGACGAGGTGCCGGTCGGTGACCAGATGGCCGAGGCCGCGGTAACGGTCTCGACCGAGGAGCCAGGCGCCGGCCACCGACCCTGGCGCGAACCACAGCGGCCACCCGGGCCAGTCCCCCACCATCCACCCCAGGGCGAGCGCCGCCGTCAGGGCCAGCGGCAGCAGGACGGCTCGAGTGAGGCGGCGTCGGCCCGCCGCGGGTCCGTGCGGGATGAGGGCGTCGGAGACCGCACCGGCGTCCCCGGTCACGAGGGTCGCGACGCCGGCGACGACGTCGACGGGGGCGGGTGGGGACAGCCAGTCGGAGCCGCCCCCGGCCTCGCCCTGCAGTCCCGTGCTCAGGGCCTTGAGGCGACGACCGCCGGCGAGCCGGAGGCCCAGCTGCTCCCCCAGCTCGACGCCCCGGACCCGCGTGTGGTCGATCCCGACCTCCCGGCTGGTCAGCAGGCCGCGTCGCGTGTGGAGGCTGCCGGTCGGGCTCCGTGACAGTCGGAATCCCCAGAACGACAGGACGTAGGCGCCCACCGCGAGGAGGGACACGATGACCACCACCCCGAGCAGGTTGACCCACCAGGCCAGCTCACGGACCCAGGTGGCCCCGGACTCGTACAGGTCGCCCTGCTCGGAAAAGCGCCCGAGCCCCTGGCTGACGAACCCGAAGATCGCCGCCGCCGTGCCGATGCCGGTCATCGTGAACGGCGCGAACCGGACCCACGACGGGTCGAGCCGCAGCAGATCCTCGTCCGCGCCTGCCGCCTCCGTGCCGGGGGGAGGCGCCTCCATGTCCACGGCGGGTCCCGTGGGAGCGGGCAGGGTCGCGGTCACCGGGTCACCCGCCCCGAGCCGGTGCAGCAGCTCGCCGCGCAGCCGCCGCCCCTCCGCGATGCTGAGCGAGTCGAGGACGAGCCGGTCCTTGCCGCCGCTGCCCGTGGAGATCTCGACCTTGGCCAGGCCCAGCGCGCGGTGGTGCAGCTGGGCGGTCAGGTCCACCGTTCGCACCTTGTCGAGTCGCGCCGTCCGGGTCTGCTTGTGGAGCAGCCCGTGCTTGAGCTCGATCTGCTCGCTGCTGATCCGGTAGCGCGTCGTGAGCCAGCGGAGCAGTCCGAAGGCGACGATCACGGGCAGCGCGAGCAGCTCCCAGCGGTCGGAGTCCTCAGCGCCGATCCGGGCCACGAAGATCGCCAGGATGGCCGGCAGCGCCTGGAGCAGCGTCTGGAGCGGGTGGATGAGGAGCATCCGTTTGTCGAGGCGTCGCCACTCCGGCTCGGGGAGCGGTCGCCGCGTCTCGGTCACGTGGCGTCACCCTTCTCCGCGACGGCGGCCGTGGTCAACGTGTCGACGAGACCGCGCGCGACCTCGAGGTCCAGCCCCGCGATCTCCAGCGGTCCGGCGGCCGACGCGGTCGTGACGGTCACCGTCGCGAGGCCGAACAGCTGGGCGAGGGGTCCCCGCTCGAGGTCGACGGTCTGCACGCGGGAGAGAGGGGCGATCCGGCGCTCCTGGTTGAGCCAGCCCGTCTGGGTGTAGATCGCGTGCCGCGTCGCCTCCCAGCGGTGGACGCGGTAGCGCCAGCGGGGCATCCCGATCGCGTAGGCGGTGGAGAGCACGAGCCAGGCCACGGCGAGGACGACGTGGAGGGTGCGGTCGGCTGCGTGGTCGAGCAGCCACCAGCCGACCTGAGCGGCGCCGAGGAAGAGCGCGCCGAGGACCGCTTCCACCGTCCACATCCGGACGGCCCTCGGAGAGACGAGGTTGGCGGGCTCACGCAGCTGCACGTGCCCACCGTTTCACATGTGCCGGGGTCCCCTCAGGCCGTATGCCGCTGGGCTCGCTCCCCGACGCCCCCGGAGTCCGCTGCCTTCCGAGGGGACAGTCGCCTACGGTGGGGTCCATGAGCCTCGAACTCGGCCTCGACACCTTCGGCGACATCGCGAACGGCCCGGACGGGCAGCCGCTCCACCCGGCGGTCGTCATCCGGGAGGTGCTCGCCGAGGGGGAGCTGGCGGACCGGCTCGGTCTCGACTTCTTCGGCGTGGGGGAGCACCACCGCAAGGACTACGCGATCTCCGCGCCCGACACGGTGCTCGCGGCGCTCGCGGCCAGGACCGAGCGGATCCGGCTCGGCACGTCGGTCACCGTCCTGTCGTCCGATGACCCGATCCGGGTCTTCCAGCGATTCTCCACGGTCGACGCGATTTCCCGCGGCCGAGCCGAGATCACCGTCGGGCGAGGCTCGTTCATCGAGTCGTTCCCCCTGTTCGGCCTCGACCTGTCCGAGTACGAGACGCTTTTCGACGAGAAGCTGAGCCTCCTCGCGGCGGTCGTCGCCGAGCAGCCGGTGAAGTGGCAGGGCTCGATCCGACCCCCGGTCGAGGTCGAGTTCGTCCAGCCGGCGACCGAGTCCGGTCATCTCCCCGTCTGGGTCGGGGTCGGCGGCACGCCGCAGTCGGTGGTCCGGGCGGCGCACTACGGCTTCCCGGTCGTCATCGCCATCATCGGCGGGTCGGCGCGGCAGTTCGCTCCTCTCGCCGACCTCTACCGGCGCGCCCTCGAGGAGATGGGCAAGGAGCCGCGGCCCGTGGGGGTGCACTCGCCCGGTTACGTCGCGGCGACCGACGAGCAGGCCCTCGAGGAGTTCCTCCCGCACCAGGTCGCGTACATGAACAAGCTGGGACGCGAGCGCCGCTGGGCGCCCATGACGATGGAGCAGGCGAGGGAGCAGCTCGGCCCCGAGGGTGCGGTCTACTGCGGGTCCCCCGAGACCGTGGCCCGGAAGATCGCCGACACGGTGCAGGTCCTCGGGGCGACCCGGTTCCAGCTGAAGTACTCGGTCGGCACGCTGCCGCACGAGCTGCGGATGGAGAGCATCCGGCTCTATGCCACGGAGGTGGCGCCCCGGGTCCGCGAGCTGCTGGCGTGAGGCTCCTGCTCCTCGCGATGGGTTCGCCGCGCGAGGGGCGATGGGACGGCAGGTTCTGCGCACTCGACGGTGGTGGGTCGAGAGCGCAGCCCATGTCGGGTCGGTCAGAGGCTGGCGGCGAGCTCGGTGCCCTGCTTGATGGCGCGCTTCGCATCGAGCTCTGCGGCGACGTCCGCACCGCCGATGACGTGGACGTTCACGCCGCGGCCCCGGAGGGCCGGGGCGAGACCGTTGACCGACTCCTGCCCCGTGCAGAGGACGATCGTGTCGACGTCGAGCACCTGCGGGTCGCGATGGTCCTCCCCAAAGCTGATGTGCAGCCCAGCGTCGTCGATCCGCTCGTAGTTGACCCCGACGTGGTGGTGGACGCCCTTGGCCTTCAACGCCGCCCGGTGCACCCAGCCTGTCGTCCTGCCGAGCCCCTTCCCGATGGTCGTGCTCTTGCGCTGGAGGAGGTGCACCTCCCGCGGCGACGGTGCCGGGGCCGGCCTGACGAGGCCGCCGCGCGAGGCATCGGGCGCACCGACCCCCCACTCGGCCATCCACTCCGCCACGGACAACGGGGAGTCGACGGTGTGGTGCCCCTGCGTCAGGAACTCGGACACGTCGACCCCGATCCCACCGGCGCCCATGACGGCCACGGTCCGCCCGACGGGTGCGCCGTCACGGACCAGCTCGGCGTACGTGATGACCTTGGGGTGGTCGACCCCCGGAAGGTCAGGGATCCGCGGTTCCACGCCCGTCGCGACGACGACCTCGTCGAACTCGGTCAGGTCGTCGACGGAGGCTGGCCGCCCCAGGTGGACCTTGACGCCCGTGACGTCGAGGCGGCGCCGGTAGTAGCGGATCGTCTCGGCGAAGTCCTCCTTGCCAGGGATCCGCATCGCGATGGCGAACTGACCCCCGATGTCGTCAGCCGCCTCGAAGAGCTCGACCTCGTGGCCGCGCTCGGCAGCCGCCACGGCCGTGGCCAGGCCCGCCGGTCCGGCCCCGACGACGGCGACGCGCCTGACCGTGCGGGTCGGAGCCAGCACGAGCAGCGTCTCGTGGCCCGCCCGGGGGTTGACGAGGCAGGAGGCCGTCTTCTTCGCGAAGGTGTGGTCGAGGCACGCCTGGTTGCAGGCGATGCACGTGTTGATCTCGTCGGCCCGTCCCTCGGCCGCCTTGAGCACCCAGTCGGGGTCGGCGAGGAAGGGCCGCGCCATCGATACGAGATCGGCCTTGCCGTCGGCCACGACCTGCTCCGCGAGGTCCGGCATCGAGATCCGGTTCGAGGCGATGACCGGGATCGACACCTCGGGCCGCAGCCGTGCGGTGACCTCGACGAACGCGCCTCGGGGGACCGAGGTGACGATCGTCGGGACCCGGGCCTCGTGCCAGCCGATCCCGGTGTTGATGATGGTCGCGCCGGCCGCCTCGACCTCCTTGGCCAGGGCGACGATCTCCTCCCAGGACTGGCCGTCGGGGACGAGGTCGAGCATCGACAGCCGGTAGATCACGATGAAGTCCGGCCCGACCGCCTCGCGCACCGCTCGGACCACCTCGACCGGGAGGCGTCGGCGGTTCTCCGGGGTGCCGCCGTAGGCATCGGTGCGCTGGTTGGTCCGCGGGGCGAGGAACTGGTTGAGGAAGTAGCCCTCCGACCCCATGATCTCGACCCCGTCGTACCCGCCCTCGCGGGCCAGCCGGGCGCAGCGGGCGTAGGCCTCCACCTGCCGGCGGACGCCGGCCTCGGACAGGCCGCGGGCCGTGAAGCGCGAGATCGGGGCCTTGCTCGTCGACGCCGTCACGCCGAGCGGGTGGTAGGCGTACCGCCCCGCGTGGAGGATCTGCAGGGCGATCTTGCCGCCCTCGCGGTGCACTGCGTCGGTGACCCGCCGGTGCCGGCGGGCCTGGCGGGGCGTCATGAGGACGGACCCTCCCGGGTAGAGGGAACCCTCCAGGTTCGGCGCGTAGCCCCCCGTCACCATGAGGGCGACCCCGCCCCGAGCCCGCTCGGCGAAGTACGAGGCGAGGCGGTCCACCTCCGCGGCCCGGTCCTCGAGACCGGTGTGCATCGAGCCCATGACGACGCGGTTGCGCAGCGTCGTGAAGCCCAGGTCCAGCGGCTGGAGGAGGCGGGGGTAGCTACTCACCCGCCCGAGCGTATCGGGCCGCTACTCCCGGGTAGCCAGCCCAGCGGCATACGTCACAATGGCCTGCCTGCCCCCGCCGGGCTCGCCGCCGTCCGGACGCTCAGTCGGCGGGCCGAACCGTCGCAGACACCGCCCCAGCCTCGACGAGCCCCCGCAACCGGCCGACCACCCGCTCGTGGACGGACCAGGGGCTGACGGTGTTGACGTAGATCTTCGTCCCGCCCTC
This sequence comes from Intrasporangium calvum DSM 43043, assembly GCF_000184685.1. Classification (NCBI taxonomy): domain Bacteria; kingdom Bacillati; phylum Actinomycetota; class Actinomycetes; order Micrococcales; family Intrasporangiaceae; genus Intrasporangium; species Intrasporangium calvum. The sequence continues at coordinate 3,744,608 of NC_014830.1, read as the reverse complement.
GAACCCGGCCAAGGTCGAGATCCGCCACTTCAGCACGGCCCGGAGCGGCATCGGCAGGTCCACCGACGGCGGGCGGTGGTGCCACTCCTCGTTGCTCGGGACCTCCACCCCGGTCGCGGCGTGGCAGGCGTGCAGCAGGTCGGCGAAGTCACGGACCTCGTCGGAGGTCAGCTCCCACGGGCACCGGTCCGTCACCAGCGAGTGCACCTCCAGCGAGGGGAAGCGGTGCCCGATCCCGACGAAGGCCACCGCGCTGGGAGTGCGCGCGACCAGGAGACCGCGCTCAGCGGCATACCGCTGCCCCCATCGCTCGTAGAGGTCGGGCTCCTGGGCGAGGTGCTCGACCTCCCGCTCGAGGTCCGCGCCGAGCTCGTCGATGGCGACGACCTGCTTGTGCAGGTGGTCGAACGAGGCTCCGGCGGGCTGGAGCCAGTTCTGGAAGACGCTGACGTAGCGGGCGTGCTCGTTGTCGCGATAGACGTCGCGCATCGTGCCGATGGAGAAGTCGACGTACGTCCGGTGCTCCTCGGGGGTGAGCCGACCCGAGCCGCGCAGGCGCGAGTCGTCCCGGGCGCCCTCCTCGAAGTGCCGGCGCGCGACGACGAGCAGGTGGTTGCCGGCGAACAGCCCGGTCGCCTCGCGCTCGACCTCCGCATCGGTGAGCGGGCCGTCGACGGTGCCCTCGGCGGATCGAGCGGCGATCCGGATCCGCGCCAGCCGCTCGACGTGCTCGCGCCCCACCGGCGTCGACAGGTAGGTCTCGCGTCGCGCCGTCATCTCCGCGGTCGGTTCCCAGCCGTGGGTCAGGTGCCAGTAGTCGAAGGACAGGATCTCGAAGAGGTTCGGCACGAGCCGGAAGTCCGCCGGGGAGGCCGCGACCTGCTCCGCGGTCAGGCCCCGCACCTCCCGCCACCCGTCCGCGGACGCCTCGTCGCGGACGAGCCGCGCGATCTCCGGGGTCGTCTCGAGGACCCGCTCCGGGCAGAAGGCGCAGATCCGGTCGGCGTCCGCAGGGTCGATCGGCAGCGGGGGGCGGGCGACCCGGTCGATCGGGCGGCGACCCCGGCCCGGCAGCGTCCACACCTTCGTGCCGGTGAACGGGTTGACCTGCTTGATGGTCCCGTCGGGGAGCGTCGTCAGCGGATCGAGCACCCGGCCAGCCTAGGCCGCTAGTCTCCCGTCCATGCGCGCAGCCAGAGTCTCTGCCCTCGACGGACCCGCGGCCGTCACCGTCGACGAGGTGGACGAGCCGACACCTCAGCCCGGCGACGTCCTCATCGACGTGCACGAGGCGGGGGTGAGCTTCCCCGACGTGCTGCTGACCCGGGGCCTCTACCAGATGAAGCCGGACCTCCCTTTCGTTCTCGGGGCCGAGTGCGCCGGGGTCGTGCGGGAGGCGCCGGAGGGCAGCCGCTTCGAGCCCGGCGACCGAGTCGCTGCCTTCCCGATCCTCGGCGCCTTCGCCGAGACGGTCGCGGTGCCCGAGGCGATGGTCTTCCCGCTGCCCGACAGCGTCTCCTTCACGACCGGCGCGGCCCTCCTGATGAACTACCTCACGGTGCACTTCGCGCTCGTGCGGCGGGCGCGGCTCGAGCGCGGTGAGACGGTGCTCGTCCACGGTGCGGCCGGCGGCATCGGCACGGCCGCGGTCCAGCTGGCCCGGGGCATGGGTGCCCAGGTCATCGCGGTCGTCTCGTCCGAGGAGAAGCGCGCCGTCGCCGAGCGGGCCGGCGCGCACCACGTCATCCTCACCGAGGGATTCCTCGCCGCGGCCAAGGACCTCACGGGGGGCCGGGGGGCCGACGTCGTCGTCGACCCCGTGGGGGGCGACCGGTTCACCGACAGCCTCCGCAGCCTCGCCCCCGAGGGGCGCCTCCTCGTCATCGGGTTCACCGCGGGTGCGATCCCGGAGGTGAAGGTGAACCGGCTGCTCCTCAACAACATCAGCGTCGTCGGGGTCGCCTGGGGTGCGATGTGGCTGGGGGAGCCGGGCTACCTCCGGGCCCAGTGGGACGCCATCACACCCCTCCTCGAGAACGGCGCCATCGACCCTCCCATCGGCGGCACCCACCCGCTCGCCGAGGCCGCCGTCGCGCTGGCCGAGATCGACGAGCGACGGGCCGTGGGCAAGCTGACGCTGCGGGTCCGCTGAGCCGGCCCCCCGTCGAGTGTGCAGTTCCTGACCGGGTCAGGGGCCGCGGCGGACGTCGACCTTGCTCGGCACCTCGGCGCCCAGCACGCCACGGAGGCTCGCGGCGAGCAGGTCCGCGGCGTCAGCCGCCTCCCACACCGGGAAGGTCGCGGTCAGGTCGGGCTCAGCCCCGGGGCGCTCCCAGCCGAGCGTGACGAGCGTGTCGAGCTCTCGAGGTGTCAGGTCGGTGACGCCCTCGAACTCGGCGTCGGCGATGCACTCGAGGGCGAGGACGCCCTCGATGAGCCGGGCCTGGAGGAAGGTGTCCGGAACGGTTGCGGGGGGTCGCGGTGGTGCGAGCGCCCGGCGCCACCCCTTCCGCGCCTGCGCCCTCCGCTCCGCGACGGTTGCCGCGGAGTCCACGTGGACGACGAAGGTCACCCAGTCGTCGGGACCCAGCTCGGCCAGCAGCTCAGCCGTGCGGGCGCTCCACGAGTCCCAGGGCTCCTCCGCCGACTCGATGCTCACGGCTCGTCCTGTGACGGATCGTCCACGACCGCCGACTCGAGCAGCCGGCGGAGGTGCTCCGGGATCGGCGTGGGCTTGCGGGTGTCGGCGTCGATCTCCACGTGGACCCAGTGGCCCACCGCCTTCGGTGCGCCGTCGCCCACGGAGGCGGCCGCGGGGTCGACGAAGAGGCCGAGCTGGTAGGTGACGCTGCTCGTCCCCAGCCGCGTGATGCGCAGGCCGACGACGATCGGGGTCGGGAAGGCCACCTCCGCGTAGAACGTGCACCCTGACTCGGCGACGACGCCCTGGGTCGGGTCGGTCAGGGGGTCGATGGTGACGTGGTCGGCCTGCCAGCCGTTGATCGCCGAGTCGAACAGCTCGTAGTAGACGGCGTTGTTGAGGTGCCCGTACATGTCGTTGTCGGACCATCGAGTCGTCACCGGGCGATGGACCGGGAAGTCGGAGAGCGTCAGCGTGCGCGGGTCGACCACCCGCCCATCCTGCCCGACGACACGCGGCCGTGGGCCACGTAGCCTGCATTTCATGTCCACCTGGATCGTCTTCCTGCGCGCCGTCAACGTCGGGGCCCGGACGTACCCGATGGCCGAGCTGCGCGACCTCCTCACGAAGGAGGGGTACGGCGACGTCGAGACGCACATCCAGACCGGCAACGTGCGACTGACGAGCCCGATGCGCTCCCGCGCCAAGGTCGAGGGGGCACTCGAGGCGCTGTTCGAGGCAGACCGCCGCTTTCCCGTGGTGACGATGGCGTTCACCCCGCGGGAGCTGACCCAGGTGGCGCACGACGCGACCGGCCTGGCGGAAGCGAGCCCAGCGGCATACGGCCAGTACGTCAGCCTGCTCAAGTCGGCCCCCAGCGCTGCGGAACGCGAACGGGTGGAGGCACTCTCACGCGAAGGCGAGCGGATCCTCGTGCGCAACAGGGCCGTCCACTTCCAGTTCGACGTGCCCTACCACGCCGCGAAGATCTCGAACGCCGCGATCGAGAAGGTCCTCGGTCCGGCGACGAACCGTAACGTCAAGGTCATCCATGCCCTCGCCGAGAAGTGGGGCTGACACCGATGCACGCGGAGGTCTGATGAAGAAGATCGGTTTCCTGTCCTTCGGGCACTGGACCCCGTCGCCCCACTCGCAGACGCAGTCCGCCGCCGACGCGCTGCTCCAGTCGATCGAGCTCGCCGTCGCCGCCGAGGAGCTCGGAGCCGACGGTGCGTACTTCCGCGTCCACCACTTCGCGCGCCAGCTCGCCTCGCCCTTCCCCCTGCTCGCCGCGATCGGCGCTCGCACGAGCCGGATCGAGATCGGCACGGGCGTCATCGACATGCGCTACGAGAACCCGCTCCACCTGGCCGAGGACGCCGGTGCCGCCGACCTCATCTCGGGCGGTCGTCTCCAGCTCGGGATCAGCCGCGGCTCACCCGAGCAGGTCATCGACGGGTGGCGCTACTTCGGTCACGTGCCGGCCGAGGGTTCGGACGCGGCGGCGATGGCCCGCGAGCACGCCCGGGTGTTCCTCGACGTGCTCGAGGGTGAGGGCTTCGCCGAGCCCAACCCCCGGCCGATGTTCCCCAACCCACCCGGCCTGCTGCGCCTCGAGCCGCACTCGCCGGGGCTGCGCGACCGGGTCTGGTGGGGTGCGGGGACGCGGACCACGGCCGAGTGGACCGCGGAGCTGGGGATGAACCTGATGAGCAGCACCCTGCTCACCGAGGACACCGGAGTGCCGTTCCACCAGCTCCAGGCCGAGCAGATCGAACGGTTCCGCGAGGCCTGGAGGACCGCTGGTCACGAGCGCCAGCCGCGGGTCTCGGTGAGCCGCAGCATCTTCCCGATCGTGAGCGACCTCGACCGCCAGCTCTTCCTCCGCGAGACGGCGAGCCAGGACCAGGTCGGCCACCTCGAAGGGGGCCTGGCCCGCTTCGGGAAGAGCTACGCCGGTGAGCCCGAACGGCTCGTCGCCGAGCTGGCCGGGGACGAGGCCGTCGCGGCGGCCGACACCCTGCTCCTCACCCTCCCCAACCAGCTCGGGGTCGACTACAACGCCCATGTCATCGAGAGCGTCCTGACCCACGTCGCCCCGGAGCTCGGCTGGCGCTGACGCCTGTGGATCGACCGGACGTGGTGTCGCACGGCCAGCCTAGAGTCGGTCCATGGTGTGGAGCGTGGGTCGGGCGACGTGGGTCGGGGACCTGACCGACCCCGAGATCGCGCAGCAGGTCGGCACCCGCACCTTCGAGCGCGGCTCGCACTACGCCGCGCAGCACCGGGTGCGCTCGCTCGCGGCGCGGCCCGAGGGGATGATGATCCTCGGGACCGTCGAGGGCACCGGCTCACAGACCTACCAGGCCATCGTCGAGGCACGGCCCCACCCGAAGGGCCGCGCCCCGTTGTGGTCCGGTCGCTGCAGCTGCCCGGTCGGCTCGGACTGCAAGCACGTCGTGGCGCTGCTCCTCCTGGCCCGTGACGTCGCGCACGGCAAGCAGCCGCCCGCCCCGAGCGCCGAGCCCGTCGGGGTCGACGGGCCGGCTGTCCCCGGCGCGCCGGTCGGCCCACCGCGGGAGACGCACTGGTCGGAGGTTCTCGGCCACGTGCGCCCCCGACCGCGTGAGCCTGACCAGGCACCTGCGTCGCCCGAGCCGCGCGGCGACCTCATGCCCGCAGGGCTCTTCGTGGACACGATCTACCGCGGCGCCGGGTGGCAACGGCAGCCGGAGATCGGCTACGGGCTGCGCGCCACCCGCCGGACGCGCACCGGCACGTGGCACCAGAGCCTCAGCTGGCACGACGCCCTGCCCCAGTGGCGCTCCGGGATGCGCTACCTGCCGGAGCACGAGCGGATCATGACCCGCCTGCGCGACGAGGTCCGCAAGGGGTCCGGCAACACCACCTACTTCACCGCCGCCACCCCGCTCGCCCTCGACGCCGGCCCCGAGGTCTGGCCCCTGCTCGTGGAGGCGAGGGACGCGGGGATCGCCATCCTTCCCGGCGAGGGCGTCGTGGGCCCGGTGGCGGTGCTCGACGACCCGGCCCGGCTCGTGCTCCACGTCCTGCGCGCCGCGGACGACTCCGGCGACCTGCTGCTGCGCGTCACGGTGGAGGGCCTGCCGGAGACGCAGGGCGAGCTGCTCCTCGTGGGCGAGCCGGTCCACGGCGTCGCCATCGAGGGCGCCGACGGGTCGCTCACCCTCCTGCCGCTGGAGCAGGACCTCGGGCTGGGTCGCGAGGCGATCCGCCAGGCCGAGGACGGACTGAGGGTGCCGGCCGACGAGCGCGCGACGTTCCTCCGGGCGGCGGTCCCGGGGCTGCGCGACCACGTCCGGATCCGCTCCGAGGTGCCCCTGCCCGCGCCGGAGGCGGACTCCGTCCCGAGCCCGCAGCGGGTCCAGGTGCACGTCCACCTGCTGGCCGACGTGCCCGGCGAGCTGCGCCTCGACCTCGGCTTCGCCTATGACGGGCACGTCCGAGCATTCACGACACCCCGGTTCGGCGGCGCGACACGCGACCGGTCAGCCGAGCAGGCGGTGCTCGAGGCGGCGACCGCGCTGCTGGCCGTTCCGCGTGCGACCTGGCGCGACTCGACCGGCCACCTCCACCTGACGAGTCGGCTGGATCTCAAGGGGGTCGATGCGGCGCGTTTCCTCGTGGAGCACCTGGACGAGCTCGAGAGCGACGAGCACGTGCTCGTCGAGGTCGACGGCGAGCTGCCCGTCTACGAGGAGGTGACGAGCGCCCCCGTCATCCGCCTGGGCACCTCCGACCGCGAGTCCGATGGTGCCGCGTTCGGTCCCGGGGCCGGCGATGGAGCCGCGACGGACTGGTTCGACCTGCGCGTGTCCGTCGAGGTGGACGGTGAGGAGGTCCCGTTCGAGCCGCTCTTCGCGGCGCTCGCCGGCGGTGAGGAGGTGATGCTCCTCGAGTCGGGGGCATGGTTCCGGCTCGACCGGCCCGAGCTCGTCCACCTGCGTGACCTCATCGCGGAGGCGCGGGAGATCGCCGACCCGCAGACCGGCGGGCTGCGACTCTCGGCTCACCACGTCGACCTCTGGGAGGAGCTGGCGGCTCTCGGTGTCGTCGACCGCCAGAGCGCCCGGTGGGCCGGGAACATCGCGGCGCTGCGCTCCGAGGTGGACACGCCGGCGCCCCCGGTGCCGGCGGCTCTCCGAGCGACCCTCCGGCCCTACCAGGTCGAGGGCTACCACTGGCTCGCCCGGCTCTGGGACGCCCGGATCGGCGGGATCCTCGCCGACGACATGGGACTCGGCAAGACGCTCCAGGTCATCGCCGTGCTGGCCCGGGCCGACGAGCGCGGCGACCTCGGACCGCTCGACGACGCCGGTCGTCAGGGGCGTGGGCCGGTCCTCATCGTCGCCCCGACGAGCGTCGTCGGCACCTGGCTCGGCGAGTTCGAGACCTTCGCGCCCCACCTTCGCGTCGTCGCCCTGACCGAGACGAGCCGCAAGCGAGGCACGACAGTCACCGAGGCCATCGGTGCCGCGCAGGTGGTGGTGACGTCGTACGCCGTGCTGCGGCTCGACGACGCGGCGTTCCACGCGGTCCAGTGGGGAGGGGTGGTGCTCGACGAGGCGCAGTTCGTCAAGAACCGGCAGGCCAAGACGCATGTGGCCATCCGCCGCCTCGGTGCACCCTTCACCGTCGCCGTCACCGGCACACCCCTGGAGAACTCGCTCATGGACCTCTGGGCGCTGCTGTCCCTCACCGCGCCCGGCCTCTACCCGAGGCCGGACGTGTTCACGAAGAACTATCGCAAGCCGATCGAGTCCGGCACCCGGCCGGAGCTGCTGGACCACCTCCGTCGCCGCATCCGCCCACTCATGCTGCGCCGTACGAAGGAGCAGGTGGCGCTCGACCTCCCGCCCAAGCAGGTCCAGGTCGTGCCGCTCGATCCCCACCCGGTCCACCGCCACATCTACGACCAGCACCTGCAACGCGAGCGGCAACGCGTGCTCGGCCTGCTCGCCGACGCCGAGGGCAACCGGGTCGCCATCCTCGCCTCGCTCACCCGGCTGCGCCAGCTCGCCCTCGACCCCGCGCTCGTTGACGAGGCGCACCGTGGCAAGGCGACCGCCGCGAAGGTCGAGTTCCTCGTCGAGCAGCTCCGCGAGCTCGCCGCGGAGGGCCACCGTGCCCTCGTGTTCAGCCAGTTCACCGGCTTCCTGCGAGTCGTCGAGGGCGCGCTCGCGGCTGCCGGCCTGCGCACCGCCTACCTCGACGGCTCGACGACGGACCGGCCCTCGGTCATCCGGGGCTTCCGCCACGGTGATGCGACGGCGTTCCTGATCAGCCTCAAGGCTGGTGGGTTCGGCCTGACGCTGACGGAGGCCGACTACGTCTTCGTCCTCGACCCGTGGTGGAATCCGGCCGCCGAGGCGCAGGCCATCGACCGGGCGCACCGCATCGGGCAGGACAAGCCGGTCACCGTCTACCGGCTCGTGTCCGCCGGCACGATCGAGGAGAAGGTCGTCGCCCTCCAGGAGCGCAAGCGCGATCTCTTCCAGCGCGTCGTGGACGAGGGCGGTGCGCTGGCTGGCGCCATCACGGCGGACGACGTCAAGGACCTGCTCGACCTGGCGTGAGCGCCCGTCAGTGGGCCCGCCACGACGGGCGGCGGGTCAGGGCGCCCTGTCCCGCGCCCTCACGCGCGTCATAGAGTGGACGCGGCCCCTGAACGTCTTCTAGGAAAGGAACGACAAGTGGCTTACACGCTTCCCGAGCTCGACTACGACTACGCAGCCCTCGAGCCGCACATCAGCGCTCGCATCATGGAGCTGCACCACAGCAAGCACCACAAGGCCTACGTCGACGGCGCGAACGCCGCAGTCGCAAAGCTCGAGGAGCTGCGCGAGTCGGGCGACTACGCAGCGGTCAACGGCGTCGAGAAGAACCTCGCGTTCCACCTCGGTGGCCACACCAACCACTCGGTGTTCTGGAAGAACATGAGCCCGGACGGCGGCGGACGACCCGAGGGTGAGGTCGCGGCCGCGATCGACGAGTACTTCGGCGGTTTCGACAAGTTCCAGGCGCACTTCAACGCCAACGCCAACGCCATCCAGGGCTCGGGCTGGTCCATTCTGTCCTGGGACACCCTCGCCGCGCGGCCGCACATCATGCAGCTGTTCGACCAGCAGGGCAACATCCCGGTCGGCCAGATCCCGCTCCTCCAGCTCGACATGTGGGAGCACGCGTTCTACCTCCAGTACGAGAACGTCAAGGCTGACTACGTCAACGCTTGGTGGAACGTCGTCAACTGGCAGGACGTCGCGGCCCGCCTCGAGCGCGCCAAGGCAACCGCGGGCCTGATCATCTCCGCCTGACTCAAGGCAGTCGCACTCAGAGGGCGGGCCTCCGCACGGGAGCCCGCCCTCTGCGCACCGCTCAAGCAACCACCTTCTGCCGTATGCCGCTGGGCTCAGTAGCGTGCTCGGCTGCAGTCGGGCGACCGCCGGGTTCCGTGCGGAAGGTCCGGCTCAGCAGGAGCGCCGCCCCGATCGTCCAGGTGAGCAGGACGAGCAGGTGCAGGCCGGTCGAGGGCCAGAGCTCGACCCCCGGCGTCATGGCGTCGGTCAGGGCCCTGGAGGCGTGCCGCAGCGGGAAGACCCACGAGATCGTGTCGAGCCACGTCGGGAACTTCGGGCCGATGACGAAGATGTCCGAGACGAAGCACAGCGGAAGCAGGGTGCCGAGGCTCATCCCGATCGCGGACTGGGCGGTGCGCGCGATCGAGGCCACGGCCAGCCCGATGACGCAGAATGCGATGGCTGACACGACCAGGACCAGCAGGGCCACGGCCCAGCCGGTTGGGAGTCCGGGCCGGTAGAGCGCGGCCGTCACCGCGGCGATGACCAGCAGGGTCAGCACAGCGACGAAGAGTGCCCCGATGACCCTGCCCAGGACGAGCAGCCACAGGGGCAGCGGCGTGGCCCGGACCGACCGCGGGAACCTCCGCCAGACCCACACCCCCGGGCAGTCGGAAGGAGATCACGCTCTCCCCGCCGGCCGTGGCAGCCAGCCCGTCCGGGGACCGGGAAGGGCCGAACGTCCCGCCTCTCAACCCCGCGTGACACTCCGCCCTTCGTCCTGCCTGCCAGACGGGGACCTTTGCCTCTGGACCGGGCCGTCCGACGGGCATATGGCTGGAACGGGAGAGGAAGAGGGGAGGAGGTGAGTACACATGGCAACGATTGAAAGACCCGTGACCACACCGTCCGAGATGAGGCACCCCGAGACCATCGCTCCCCGGCGGAACGCCTGGGTGGCCTGGCTCATGGTGATCCTCCTGGCGGTCGGGCTGGCCGCCGGGTTCCTCATCGGTCGCGCCACGGTGCCCGAGGCGAAAGCCCCTGCACCCCCACGTGACCTCGCTGGAACCACGGTGTCCCAGCTGCTGACCGACTACGCGGCCGTGGTCAACAGCGGTGTCAAGCCTGACATTGCCGGCCTCTACGCGACGGACGCGACGATGTCGAGCAACGTCGCGTGGATGTCGGACGAGCCCTGGCTCGTCACCGGTGACCAGGCCATTGCGTCGGCCATCGGAAGCTGGTGGGACTACCAAGGTTTCCGCCTGGACAACGCGGGCACGGCGATCCAGAAGGGTGACCTGGTGATGCAGTCCTTCGACAGCGCCTTCGGGCCGGCCCTGATGGTCTTCCAGTTCGACAACGGCAAGATCGTGAACCAGTGGATCCTCCAAGCCGTCCGGTGAGGACTGCGCTGGTCCACCTGACTCACTCGCAAGAGGTTGTCCGGCACCTGGTGCCGGACAACCTGTGCCCCCCGCAAGCGCCGCAGGACGTGCGGCGCCAGGTCAGCTCACGTGGTCCCGTAGGTGATGTCGCCGGTCCAGGTTCCCCACGTGGAGCCGTCCGGTCCCGAGATCGTGCCGACCGCCGTACCGGTCCCGTCGCCCGTTGCGCCCGCGAACCGTCCAGTGCCGCCGGCGATGGTCCACGTCAGGGAGACGTCACTGCGCGTCGGGTTCTCCAGAGAGTCGAGCTGGAAGGTCCCCCAGTACGACATCCACACCTGGTCGCCGTTGGCGGCAGTCAGGATCGTCGCTCCGTGGTCGAACCGCCCCTCGAGCGCGTACGTGCAGTGTGTCACCGTGACGGTCACCCGGCCCAAGTGTGAGAACCACCCGGTCGAGGTCTGGCCGTACCGCCAGCTCGTTCCTTCCGGGCAGTCGACGGGCGGCCCGTAGGCATCCGGTGCGGGCGCCGACCACCCCTTGAGGGGCCGGGCCGGCCCCTCGGCCGCCGCCGCGCTCGGCAGGCCCGTCGTGAGCACGGCCGCCCCCACGGCCAGTGCGGTGAGTTGCTTGCGCATGGTGTCTCCTCCTCCTGTGACATGGCGCACACCGGAGGTTAGGCACCGCCATCGCGGCCGCAGCAGGGGCGAACGTCCCGATGCCGTATGCCGCTGGGCTCGCTCCCCGGGACGGTGGTGCGGTCGAGCAGGTGGCTGGGTGACAATCGCGGCCATGGCGTTCACGATCAGGGTCGCGGTGCCGGACGACTTCACCGCGGTCGGCGAGGTCACGGTGCGCGCCTACCTCAGCGGCGGCCACCTGCACGAGGGGTCGACGTATGTGCAGACCCTGGCCGACGCGAGCCGGCGTGCCGAAGGGGCGGAGCTGTGGGTCGCGGCGGACGACGCCGACGGGCGCGTGCTCGGCACGGTCACGTTCGCCGCCCCGGGGACGCCGTTCCACGAGATTGCCGAAGCGGGGGAGGCCGACGTGCGGATGCTCGCGGTCGACCCGGCGGCGCAGGGGCAGGGGATCGGTGAGGCGCTGATGGTCCGGTGCCTCGAGCGGGCCCGCGCCCTCGGCCTCACGGGAGTCGCCCTCTCGACCCAGCCGTCGATGCGCGCCGCGCATCGGGTCTACGAGCGACTCGGCTTCGTGCGGGTGCCCGAGCGGGACTGGCAGCCGATGCCAGGGATCGACCTGCTGGCCTACCGCCGCGACCTGACCGAGCCTGAACCAGCAGCTTGAACCGGCCCGACCAGGCCTGTCGCAGCGGTTTGCCTATGCGGTACCGCCGCAGTCCGCGCATCGGCCGAGCAGGGCCGCGTGGGTCGTGTCGAGCTCGAACCCGAGCTCCTCGCGCAGTCGGCGGCCGGCCTCGTCGAGCACGGCGACCGGCGCGTCCTGGACCCGCCCGCAGACCGAGCACTGCACGTGCAGGTGGCCGTTGCTGAGAGGGCCGTCGCCGAGGGGGTCGCCGTCGACCGGACCGACCGACGCCGGGCCGGGTTCGCGAACCGGCTCGCCCGGGGTCACGGCGAGGTGGTAGACGGTCGCGCTGCCGCCGAGGTGGATGTGCGAGAGCACCCCGGCATCGGTGAGGGACGTCAACGTCCGGTAGACGGTCGCCCGGTGGACCGACGGCTCGAGCTGCGTGACGCGTTCGCCGATCTGCTCCGCTGTGAGGTGCTCGTCGGTGCGGTCCGCGGCGTCGATGACGCGCAGCACCGCCTCGCGCGCGGGGGTCACCCGTTCGCCGAGCACCCGAAGTCGGGCCAGCGCCCAGTCGACCCGGGCGACGTCACGGTTCGCGCTCACGGGGCCATTATCGGCGAGAGCCCCACTGCTCCACCGCGCTGGGCCGGCCCGGGCCGCGCGACCGAGCCCAGCGGCATACGGCACACTGCTTCTCGTGCGCGCTCTCACCAAGCTGACCGCGGGGCCCGGCCTCGAACTGGTTGATCGTCCGGAGCCGCAGTGCGGCCCGACCGACGTCAAGATCCGCGTCCTTCGGGCCGGCCTCTGCGGGACCGACCTCCACCTCCAGGAGTGGGACGACTGGGCGGCAGCGACGGTGCAGCCGCCGCTCGTCATCGGCCACGAGTTCTACGGCGAGGTCGTCGAGATCGGCGAGGACGTCGACCACGTGGCCGTCGGCGACCGCGCCTCCGGCGAGGGGCACATCGTCTGTGGCGTGTGCCGCAACTGCCGCGCCGGCCGGCGCCACCTGTGCATCCGGACCCAGGGGATCGGGGTCAACCGGGACGGCGCCTTCGCGGACTTCGTCGTCATCCCGGCGAGCAACGTCTGGGTGCAGCCGGCGCAGCTCGACCCGGATCTCGGGGCCGTCTTCGACCCGCTGGGCAACGCGACGCACACGGCGCTCCAGTGGCCGATGGTCGGCGAGGACGTCGTCATCACCGGCGCCGGTCCGATCGGCGTCATGGCGGCCGCGATCGCCCGGCACGCCGGGGCGCGCTACGTCGTGGTCTCGGACGCGAGCGACTACCGGCTCGGCCTCGCGACGGCGGCCGGAGCGGACCTCACCATCAACGTCACCCGCGAGTCGCTCGCCGACGCCCAGCGGCAGCTCGGCATGAAGGAGGGCTTCGACATCGCGCTCGAGATGTCCGGCGCGGCGCCCGCGGTGACCGACCTCATCACCAACATGAACCACGGCGGCCGGATCGCGCTGCTCGGACTGCCGCACCAGGCCTACGAGCTCGACTGGGGCAAGGTCATCACGCACATGCTGACGCTCAAGGGCATCTACGGGCGCGAGATGTACGACACCTGGTACGCCATGTCCCAGATGATCGCGACCTCGGAGACCTTCCGGTCAGCGGTCACCCAGGTCATCACGCACCGTTTCCCCGCCGAGCAGTGGGAGGAGGCCTTCGCCACCGCTCGTTCGGGGCAGTGCGGGAAGGTCGTCCTCGACTGGAGCTGACCTGATGCCGCTGAGCTCGCCGGGTGCCGACGTCCCCTCGGGCGCCGCGCCGGGTCCACCGGGGCCCCGTCCGCTCGTCCTGCTCCACGGCCTCGGCCAGTCCCCGATCGTCTGGCAGGACTTCGTGTCGGCGCTCGGCGCCGGCCGGCCGATGCACGCTCCGTGGATGGTCGGGCTGCGTCCGCGCGACCCGGTGGGCTTCGACCTCGCCGCCGCCGCAGCGGGGCTGGCCCAGGAGCTCGAGCTGCAGGGGATCCGCCGGGCTGACGTCCTCGGGGTGTCCGTCGGCGGCTCGGTGGCCATGCACCTGGCGGTCGAGCGGCCGGACCTGGTCGGGCGGCTCGTGCTGGCGGGGCCGCTGGTCCGGCCGTCCGCCGGTGCGCTCCGGATGCAGAAGCTCGCGCTGCGGCTCCTGCCGGAGAGCAAGCTCGTCGACATGGGCGTGTCCCGGCCCCGGATGCTGGCGGTGTTCGACGCCCTGCGCGCTTTCGACGGCCTCGACATGGTCAGCAGGATCGCGGCGCCGACCCTCGTCGTCGTCGGGGCGCGCGACCGGATGGGGATCGTCGCCGCCCGTCAGGTCCTCGGGGCCGTGGCCGGTTCGCGTCTCGCGACGGTCGAGGGCGGCAGCTCGCTGCTCAACGCCGACCACCCGCGCGAGCTCGCCGAGCTGACGAAGGAGTTCCTCGAGGAAGGAGAATGACGGCACGGACTCGGCCTGCCCCTGGTCGCCGCGGTGGCGTGGGGGCTCTTCGCGGCACCGCGTGCCCGCGTCCGGGTGCCGCGGTTGACCCCTGCCGTCAAGGTCCTCGTGTTGGGTGCTGCCGTCGCTGCTGCGTTCACGGTCCTGCCGACGGGGTGGCCGCCCAGGCACGCCACGCGTCGACCGCGACCCGGACCATCGGCCCCTCGGGGCGCTCGACGGCGTAGGCGGGGTACTTCAGGATGAGGGCATCGAGGGCGGGGGACGCTTCGGGATGGGCGAGTCCGACGACCGTCGCGTCGCCGTCGGCGCGAACCCACCAGAGCGTCGACCAGTCATCCTCGTAGTGGTCCACGAGAAGGCTGACGCGAGGGTGGGCGCCGATGTTGGCCAGGCGTTGCAGGGCGCGGGTTGACTTCGGCTTGGCGTCGACGACATGCCAGACCACGTCTCGGTCGGGCTCTAGCACGAACACCACCGGCACGAGGTGCGGGCTCCCGTCCGCTGTGATGGTGGCGAGCCGGGCAACCGGGGCGGTCGCGAACCGGTCACGCGCCCATGGCTGTTGGGCAGGTTCCATGCTCCGACAGCCTAGGGCGCGAGGTCGGTCGTCCGCTGGACGGGTCGAAGCCGGTTCACCACGTGGGCCTACAAGTTCGCGATCCTCCAAGCGGCCAACGAGATCCGCCGCCAGGCGTGGTCCTCCCGCGAGGTCGAGCTCCGCGACGAGGACGGTGGCTCGGCGCTCGTGACTCCCGAGACGATCGCGGACGCAGCCGACCTGGCCGGCGCGGTCCGGCTCGCGATGCAGGTCGCACTGACCAACTACCAGCGGCGCATCGCCGTGGCCCTGCTCGTGGACGAGGTGCCGATCGACGTCCTCGCCGATCGCCTCGGCACGAGCGGCGGGGCTGGCGAGCGGCCACCTACCGGCAGATCCGACTCCTCGAGGCACATCATGACCTGAACGTGTTTCGATCTGTCCGACCAGTTCGCCGAGCTGATCCTCGCAGAGCCTGACACTCAGTCGATGAACGCGATGTTCGTCCACCTCCGGGCCTGCCCGGCCTGTGGAGGAGGCCTCTCTGGTCACGCTGGTCGCAGAGGCACAGGGCCGCGACGTCACGCCGGCGCTCGCCCGGCTCCGCCGCTGAGATCAGCCGTCGGACAGGACCGGTGCAGCGCCCTGACGCGGAGTGAAGTCGACCAGTGACAGGTGGAGCACGTCGCCGCTCGGGCCGCGGTAGCGGCGTCCAGCCCCGCCGCTGCCCTTCGGCGGTGGTCCCGGATCGTCAGCGAGCGCGGGGAGTCCACCCGGATCCGAGGAGCTCGGCACGAGGGCAGCCTCGGCCGACCGAGCAACCACCCGCCGGCCGTGTCGAGGAAGACGTTGCTGATCCGCCCCTCCCGTAGGGCCCGCGTCGTGGCGGGCAGTTCGACCGAGCGCTGAGCCAGGAGGACGACGGCTCGCGCCTGCCCCCGGCTCAGCCCGGCCCGAAGGACGAGAAAGTGCTCCGGCGACCTGATCCCGGCCCCGGCCCATCCGAATGGATTGCCCTGCCCTGCAGTTGAATCCACAACCAGCCAGCTCCTGCGGGTTCGCCTTCCACCGTTCCCACAACGGAACCGCGGCCCCGGTGCGCGAAGCCAGCCCAGCGGCATACGCTGGCCTCTGTCACCCGACCCACCCGCGAAGGACACCGATGTACGGCACCGTCAAGGACGACATTGCGGCAACCCTGCAGGAGATCAACGACGCCGGCCTCTACAAGAACGAGCGCGAGCTCACGTCGCCGCAGTCGGCGCACGTGACGACCCTCAAGGCCGAGGCACTCAACTTCTGCGCGAACAACTACCTCGGGCTGGCCGACGACCCGGCCGTCATCGAGGCGGCCAAGAAGGCGCTCGACGAGTGGGGCTTCGGGATGGCCTCGGTCCGCTTCATCTGCGGCACCCAGACCCAGCACACGGCCCTGGAGCGCAAGATCGCCGACTTCCTCGGCACTGACGCGGCCATCCTCTACTCCTCGTGCTTCGACGCCAACGGCGGCGTCTTCGAGGTCCTCTTCGGGGAGCGCGACGCCATCATCAGCGACGAGCTGAACCACGCGTCGATCATCGACGGCGTGCGCCTCTCGAAGGCGATGCGCTACCGCTACCGCAACGCCGACCTCGCTGACCTGCGCGCGCAGCTCGAGGCCGCTGTCGCCGCCGGCGCGGAGCGCAAGGTCGTCGTCACGGACGGCGTGTTCTCGATGGACGGCTCCTACGCGCCGCTCGACGGGATCTGCGACCTCGCAGAGGAGTTCGGCGCCATGGTCTTCGTCGACGACTCGCACGCGGTGGGTTTCGTCGGGAGCGGCGGGAAGGGCACGCCGGAGCTCTTCGGGGTCCAGGACCGCGTCGACATCATCACCGGCACGCTGGGCAAGGCGCTCGGCGGCGCGTCGGGTGGCTACGTCGCGAGCCACCAGGAGGTCGTCGACCTGCTGCGCCAGCGGTCCCGGCCCTACCTCTTCTCCAACTCGGTGGCGCCCGCGGTCGTGGCCGGCTCGACGGCAGCGCTCGACCTCGTCGAGTCGTCCGGCGAGAAGCGCGAGACCCTCGCCCGCAACACCGAGCTGTTCGACCGGCTCATGCGCGAGGCGGGCTTCGAGGTCCTCCCGGGCACCCACCCGATCCGCCCGATCATGTTCCCCGGCGAGGACGGCGCGCGACGGGCCGCCGACATCGCCGACCACATGCTCGGCCGTGGCGTCTACGTCATCGCGTTCAGCTTCCCGGTCGTGCCGCGGGGCAAGGCGCGCATCCGGGTGCAGCTGTCCGCGGCCCACTCCGAGGACGACGTCCGCGCGTGTGTCGACGCGTTCATCGCGGCCCGGGACGCGGTCGGCTGAGAACAAGAGGAGGCCGTATGCCGCTGAGCTCGCTTGCGCAGTCGTCGCCGGGTCGCGTGGGTGGCCTGGTGGAGCGACTCACCCCTGGCTACTTCGCGTTGGTCATGGCGAGCGGCATCATCTCGATCGGACTGGGGCTAACCGGGTTTCGCCTTCTCTCGGTCCTGCTCTTCACGGTCTGCATCGTCGCCTACGTCGTGCTGCTCGGGCTCAACCTGTGGCGGTTCGCGTCGTTCCGGCACGCCATGGTCGAGGACTTCAAGGACCCGAAGCGGGCGTTCGGGTTCTTCACGTTCGTGGCCGGCACCAACGTCCTCGGTGCGCGAGCAGCCGCCGAGGGCTGGTACTCGCTGACGGCCTGGTTGCTCGTCGTCTCGTTCAGCGTCTGGCTGGTTCTCGGCTACGTGATCCCGTGGAGCGCGGTGCTCAGTCGAGCGGAGCGGCCGGCGGTGGCGCTCGCCAACGGCACCTGGTTCATCTGGGTCGTCGCGAGCCAGTCGGTCGCGGTGTCGGCCGCGACGCTCGAGGTGGTCATGGAGGATGCCCGCGCCTGGCTGGCCATCCTGGCGGTGCTCTCGTGGTCGGTCGGCGTCTTCCTGTATGCGGCCTCGGCGATCATCGTGGCGTTGCGGATCATGCTCTACGAGCTCGACCCGAAGGACTTCGACCCGCCGTACTGGGTGGCGATGGGGGCCGTGGCCATCACGGTGGTCGCCGGCGCGCGCATCGTCGAGATGGAGTCAGCGCCGATGGCGGACGCGACGCAGGGCCTGGTGGCTGGGCTGTCGGTCGTGTTCTGGGCCTTCGCGACCTGGCTCATCCCGGTGCTCGTTGCCGCGGGGGTCTGGCGCCACTACGTCCGCAAGGTGCCGCTGGTCTACGTCCCCACGCTCTGGAGCATCATCTTCCCCCTGGGCATGTACGCCGTGGCCGGCATCTACCTGGGACGGGCCGATCGGCTGCCGATCGTCGAGGCGATTGGGTCCAGCTGGCTCTGGGTCGCGGTCACTGCCTGGCTGCTCGTCTTCATCGCGATGACCCGCAGCGTCGGCACCGCCCTGGTCCGCCCCGACCGGACCTGAACCGCGGCCGGTGCGGCTAGGCCCGCGGGATGTCGTGGAGCCAGGGACGGCTCAGGTCGAACGAGCGGCCCGAGATCTCGTCGACCCGGATGGCGACGACCACCGTCTTGGGGCTCGGCACCCAGGGGCGGATCGGCAGCTGCTCGACGACGTAGGCGTCCTGCCCCTCGAGGATGCGGGCCCGGCCCCGGATGATGACACTCGTCGCGCGGTCGTCGACGATCTCGTCGACCTCGAAGGCGACGTCGGGATTCGCCGTGACACCGAAGACCTTGCTGCCCTCGCTCGTGATGAAGATGATGCGGTCCTCCGCATCCACGGCGTAGTTGATCGGGGCGATGTGAACCTCGCCGACGAGATGGAAGGCGAGCCGACCGAACTCCCGGGCCCGGAGGAAGTCCCAGGACTGTTCAGGGTGCAGGACGTGCGTCGGACCGTCGTCCTCGATCTCGTACATCTCAGTCTCCCTCGTTGGTGGCTGGCTCCCGGATCTTCAGGTACTACTCAGTGTAGTAGTCGCTCTCGCGGTCCACGGGACCCGTGCGAGGTGGATCACCGGCTCGGTCACAGCGTAGTGAGGAGGGCCACCTCCGCGGTCTCCGGGCGCGAGTGGGATTGACTGTCCCCATGGACTTCGCCAGCTCCTACGCCCACGGCTTCGCCCGAGTCGCTGCCTGCACCCTGCCGGTCGCGGTGGCAGACCCGGCCCGCAACGCCGACGCCGTTCTCGAGCAGGCCCGAGCGTGCAGCGACGAGGGAGCGGCGGTCGCCATCTTCCCGGAGCTGTGCCTCACCGGCTACGCGATCGACGACCTGCTGCTCCAGGACCCCCTCCTCGACGCCGCCGAGGAGGCGATCGCCCGCCTCGTCGAGGCGTCCGCCGAGCTGCTGCCGGTCCTCGTCGTCGGCGCCCCGCTCGTCCGGGGCGCCCGAGTCTTCAACTGCGCCGTCGTCATCCACCGCGGCGCGATCCTCGGAGTCGCGCCCAAGGCCTACCTGCCGACGTACCGGGAGTTCTACGAGCGGCGGCACTTCGGCGCGGGCGACGACCAGCGGGGCCAGACCATCGAGGTGGCCGGGTGGTCGGTCCCGTTCGGGACGGACCTGCTCTTCCGCGCGACCGACCTCGAAGGGTTCGTCCTCGGCGTCGAGGTGTGCGAGGACATGTGGATCCCGGTGCCGCCCAGCGCCGAGGCGGCGCTCGCGGGGGCGACCATCCTCGTGAACATCTCTGGCTCACCCATCACCGTGGGCCGGGCCGAGGACCGCCACCTGCTCTGCCGGAGCGCCTCGGTCCGCTGCCTCTCCGCCTACCTCTATGCCGCCGCTGGTGAGGGTGAGTCGACGACCGACCTGTCCTGGGACGGACAGACGATGATCTACGAGCGGGGGACGCTCCTGGCCGAGACCGAGCGCTTTCCCGACGGGCCGCGGCGCTCGGTCGCCGACATCGACCTCGACATGCTGCGCCAGGAGCGGATGCGGATGGGGACGTTCGACGACAACCGGCGCACGCTCACGGACCGCGTCTCGGGCTTCCGGACCGTCGAGTTCGAGGTCGGCCCCCCCGGCGGCGACATCGGCCTGATGCGCAAGGTCGACCGTTTCCCGTTCGTGCCGGACGACGAGGCGCGCCTCGCCCTCGACTGCTACGAGGCGTACAACATCCAGGTGTCGGGGCTCGAGCAGCGGCTCCGGGCCATCGGCCAGCCGCGCATCGTCATCGGGGTCTCGGGCGGCCTCGACTCGACGCACGCGCTGATCGTGGCGGCCAAGGCGATGGACCGCCTCGGACGACCGCGCAGTGACATCCTCGCCTTCACCATGCCGGGCTTCGCCACCTCCGCGCACACGAAGGACAACGCGATCCGGCTCATGGAGTCGCTCGGGGTGACGTGGGAGGAGCTCGACATAAGGCCCGCCGCGACGGAGATGCTCAAGGGGATGGACCACCCGTTCGCCCGGGGCGAGGAGGTCTACGACGTCACCTTCGAGAACGTCCAGGCCGGGATGCGCACCGACTTCCTCTTCCGGATCGCCAACCAGCGCGGCGGCATCGTGCTGGGCACGGGAGACCTGTCCGAGCTCGCCCTCGGGTGGTCCACCTACGGGGTGGGCGACCAGATGTCGCACTACGGCGTCAACGCCGGCGTCCCGAAGACCCTGATGCAGCACCTCATCCGGTGGGTCGTGTCATCCGCTCAGTTCGAGGAGCACGTCAACGCGACGCTGCTCTCCATCCTCGCGACGGAGATCACGCCCGAGCTCATCCCGGCCAAGGAGGGGGAGAAGCCGCAGTCGACCCAGGCCCAGATCGGGCCCTACTCGCTCCAGGACTTCAACCTCTACCACGTGCTGCGATGGGGCTACCGCCCGTCAAAGATCGCCTTCCTCTCCTGGCACGCCTGGCACGATGCGGAGTCCGGGGACTGGCCGGCCGGCTATCCCGCTGCGGAGCGTGCGGAGTATGACCTCGCGACCATCCGGCGCTGGCTCGAGGTGTTCCTCCGGCGGTTCTTCGCCAACCAGTTCAAGCGGTCGGCGCTGCCCAACGGCCCCAAGGTCGCAGCGGGTGGCTCCCTCTCGCCGCGAGGTGACTGGCGGATGCCCTCGGATGCCTCGGGGGCGGCGTGGCTCGACGAGCTCGACGCCAACGTGCCTGACGCCTGACCACCCATCGAAAGAGCAGTTCGTCCCGCCTGCATCGCGGACCCCCACCCATCGAAAGAGCAGTTCGTCCCGCCCCGGCGTGGCTGACTCCGGCGGCGAGCCGAAGGAGGGCGGACGAACTGCTCTTTCGATGTGGGCCGGGTTGCTACGGTCAGGGCATGAGTGGACAACCTGACGAGTCCGACATCTCCCAGCGCGCCGAGCTGCTCCCCGAGGAGCAAGCGGTGGGCAGCGACGATCCCGAGGCTCAGGCCGCGGCCATCCTCGACGAGTCGAGCGAGCGCACCGAGTATCCGGAGGAGACCCGGCGGGAGTCGACCCAGACGCCAGACTGAGCCGTCCCCTCGGGTGACCCGCGGTCGGCGGCTCTCAGGCGAGGGCCTGCCGGAGCAGGGTCACCAGGGCGTCGAGCTGGACCGTGTCGGTGTTCGACACCTCGATGTCACTGCCATCGAGGGCGCGCGCCGCGAGCCCCTGCTTGGCGTCGATGAGCTCGGCGATGCGTGAGTCGACGGTTCCCGCTGCGAGGATCCGCCACGCCGTGACGGGCTCGTCCTGACCGATGCGGTGCACGCGGTCGATCGCCTGTTGCTGCTCCGCGGCCGTCCACGAGAGCTCGCTGAGCACGACGTTCGACGAGGCGTGCAGGTTGACGCCGACGCCGGCCGCGAGCAGGGAGCACACCGCCACCGAGACCTCGGGGTCCTTCTGGAAGGCGTCGACCGCCTCCTGTCGCTGCTTGGCGGTCTGGTCACCCCGGATGGAGACGGTCCGCAGCCCGGCGTCCGCCAGGATCCGTTCGGCCTTGTCCATGACGTCGATGTGCTTGGCGAAGAAGACGACCTTGCCGACCGAGTGGGACAGCTGCGCCGCGTAGTCGGCGGCGAGGGACGCCTTGGCCTGCCCGATGCGTCGGACGAGGGTGAAGACGTTCTCGCCGGTGCCCTCGCCCGACGGCGCCTTGAGCTCCGCCATCGCGACCCGACGGAGCAGTGCCTCGTCGGGCTCGCCGTCGACCTCGTGGCCGTGGCCCTCGGCGAGCTGGGCTCGGTATCGGCGGGCCAGTCGCTCACCCAGGGCCCGCTCGGCCCGCTCGATGGAGCGGCCGGCCTCGTCGTCGAGCTCGACGGTGATGTCGGCGATCCGCTTGTCCGGCAGGTCGCTCGCCACGTCGACCTTGCGTCGCCGGACGATGCCCATGTCGATGACGGCTTGCCGGGCCTCCGGATAGAACGCTCGGTCCATCGGGGTGTAGCCGGTCTCGTCGAGGCGCCGGACGATGTCGGCGACCGGCTTGCCGTCCTTGATCCAGCCGAGGAACCGCCAGATCGCGTCGAAGTCCTTGACGTCGTTGATCAACGGCGTGCCGGTCAGCGCCATGAGGAGCGGGTTGCCGCCCGGAGCCGACGCGCGCAGCCGGTCGGCCAGGGCGAGGACCTGCTGCGACCGCTGTGACTGGATGTTCTTGATGAAGTGCGCCTCGTCGACGACCATCGACCGGAAGCCGAAGGTGGACAGCCAGCCGAAGTGCCGGTCGAGGATGGCGTAGTTGACCACGAAGACGTCCGCGAACGCGTCCACGTCCTCGCCGTCACCATGGATCACGGTCACCCGGCGCTGCGGAGTCCAGTGCTCGACCTCGCGCGCCCAGTTGATCTTCACGACGTTGGGGACGACGGCCAGCATGGGATAGGCGTCGGCGACCGACGCTGCCAGCACGGACTGGGCCGTCTTCCCGAGTCCGGGCTCGTCCGCGAGGAGGAATGTCCGGTGGCCCTGCTGCACCGCCTGGAGGAAGCGCGACTGGTGCACCATGAGCTGCGAGCCGGGCGGGGAGAAGCGGTCGATGCGCGGCTTCGGCGGCAGGTCCATCGACGCGGCCTCGCCACCGGACCCCTGCTCGAAGGCGCGGTAGAGCGGTCCGAGCAGCTCCCAGCCCGTCAGGCGTCCGACGTACTCCTGACGGTGGGCGGCGGAGACATCGGGGGTGAGGAACGGGTTGGCCCGCACGCGAGCCGGCACTGACTGGGGGGTGACCTGCTTGGCCGCGAGCTCAGGGGGGATGACCGACTGGACCGGCTCGGGCCGCGTGATGACGAGGTCCTCCGGAGCCAGCTCGGCGCCGGACTCGAGCAGCCAGTCGCGGCGCATCTGCTGCGCGGCGGGGCCGGGCTTCGCCGCGGGGTCGAGGAGGGCGAGCAGGCTGGTGTCGCGAGCGGCGATCTGGGCGAGGATGCCGGCGATGCCGTCGAGTCGCTTCAGCAGGTCGGCGCGGAGCCCTCCGGGTATCGGGGCGTCCTTGACCCGCGCTCGCTCGGCCCGCATGAGCAGGGCGACGACCTGGAACTTGGTCCGGTTCGTCGGCGTGGCCCGTCCCTTGGAGGTGACTCGGGCCTCCACCTCGCGCACCCGCCGCGCAAGGATGGGGATGATCGGTGCCGGGTCGTCCTCTCGCTGGGTCGACCGGGAGCGTGACGGGCCGTTCGTGCCTGCAGGACCGGCAGCGCTCGCGGAGCTGGTGGCGGACCGTTGGCGGACTCGCGTGGGCATCTTCCTCCTGGTGATGCGATGTGCGGGCCGTCCCGACGCGGTAGCCCTGAGCAGCGGGGTCACACCGAAGGTTCGGCTCTCGGGTGGCACAGCCAGCCCGATGTCCACACGTGCGTCGAGATCGATCCCAGCGAATGCCGATGGGGCCGAATGGCCGGGAGTCCGGGTCGACGTCCACGCTCTCTGGACGCGTCGAGTTTACCCCACCCGTGCACCCACGCAGCGACGCACTCGCCGAGATCCACCCCGCCCGCCGGAGCAGCGGCCGGGCGGCGACGCTCGGTCAGCCGAGCGTGGTGCCCACCAGGGCGCCGATGAGATAGGTGACGCCCATGGCGAGCAGCCCGCCAGTGACGGTGCGGACCACGGGGCGCAGTCGTGGGCTGTGCCCCAGGCGGGCGCCGAGCCAGCCGGTGAGCGCCAGCGCGAGCACGACGCTGACCACCGTGACCCAGGTGCGCAGCTCGGCCGGGGCGAAGGTGATCGTCACCATGGGCAGCACCGCCCCGGTGGTGAAGGCCGCCATCGAGGCCCAGGCAGCATGCCACGGGTTGGTCAGCTCGTCGGGGTCGATACCGAGCTCCACCTCGGCGTGGGCGGCCAGGGCGTCGTGCGCGGTGAGCTCGCGGGCGACGTCCTCGGCGAGGGGCCGGCTGATCCCCTTGGCCTCGTACAGCTGGGTCAGCTCCTCGAGCTCGCCGTCGGGATCCTCGCGCAGCTCGTGGCGCTCCAGCTGGAGCAGGGAGCGCTCCGAGTCCCGCTGCGTACTGACCGAGACGTACTCTCCGGCCGCCATCGAGATCGCACCGGCGACGAGCGCGGCCAGCCCGGCGATCATGATGGCCGCCTTGTCACTCGTCGCGCCGGCCACGCCGACGACGACGCCGGCGGTCGACACGATCCCGTCGTTGGCTCCGAGAACGGCCGCCCGGAGCCAGTTGATTCGCGAGCCCATCGAGTCATCGTGCGGCTCGTCGCGGTCCTGGTCGTTCAGCTGCCCACGCTGGGTGGGCTGGGTGGGCTGGGTGGGCTGGGTGGGCTCGTCGGGCACACGTGTCGTCACGGCCCGATCTTGACACTCCCGCAGGGCCCCTGTCCGCCAACCGGCCCTGCGGGAACCAGACCGGGCGTGACGGGGGACAGCAGGCTCACAGAAACCACACAGGAAAGGGCTGGTCAAGGCACAGGGCTGGGGAGTTCGATGAGTCCCATGACCAACCAGGGCAAGACGTCGGCTGCCAGACTTCAGCGCCTCGACGGGTCTGCAGTCCGCGTGCTCGTCGTCGACGACGAGCCCAACCTCACCGAGCTGCTCGGCATGGCGCTGCGCTACGAGGGCTGGGAGGTCCGGGCGGCTGCCACGGGGATGCAGGCGGTCCGGGCGGCCCGCGAGTTCGACCCCGACGCGGTCGTCCTCGACATGATGCTGCCGGACTTCGACGGGCTCGAGGTGCTGCGTCGGATGCGAACCGACAACCCGAACGTCCCGGTGCTCTTCCTCACGGCCAAGGACGCCGTCGAGGACCGGGTCTCGGGGTTGACCGCTGGTGGGGACGACTACGTCACCAAGCCCTTCTCCCTGGAGGAGGTCGTCGCCCGCGTCCGCGCCCTGATGCGGCGGACGACGATGTCGGTCAGCTCATCGGACTCGGTGCTCGTCGTCGGGGACCTGACGCTCGACGAGGACAGCCACGAGGTCTACCGGGCCGGCGAGGAGATTCACCTCACGGCGACCGAGTTCGAGCTGCTCCGCTACCTCATGCGCAACCCCCGCCGGGTCCTGTCCAAGGCGCAGATCCTCGACCGGGTCTGGAACTACGACTTCGGTGGCCAGGCGAACGTCGTCGAGCTGTACATCTCCTACCTTCGGAAGAAGGTCGACGCCGGGCGCGACCCGATGATCCACACGATGCGAGGAGCCGGCTATGTCCTCAGACCAGCCGTCTGAGGCCACGTCCACCCCTGCACCGACGGCCACCCGCGACACGGCCGACCGAGCGCGCGCCGCCCTCGGCACGGTGCGCGCGCGGATCCGGCCGCTGTCGACCTGGACGCTCCGGGCCAAGCTGATGGCCGCCATGCTGGCCCTCTTCACCGTCCTCAGTCTCGCCACGGCGGCGGTCACGGTGGCCGCGCTCAACCAGCACCTCGTCGCCCAGGTCGACGAGCAGCTGCGCGCCTCGATGCACGCGCCGCGGATGATGGACAACGACATGAGGCGTGGTGGTCCGGGAGCCGACAGCCTCGTCGCCCAGTTCACCCCCGGCTCAGCCCTCGGCTGGGTCCTCTCGCCGGAGCGGGACACCAAGCTCGGCGGCACCGCCCTGGCCGCGATCACCGCGGCCGACCTCGGCTCGACCCCCCGCACCGTCGACCTGGGTGGCGCTCTCGGCCGCTTCCGCATGGTGGCCGAGCAGGCCAACCTGCGCAGCGGCAACGACCTCGTCCCCGTCACCCTGGTCGTCGGGCTCTCGATGGCACCCACCGACGCGACCCTCGCCCGGATGGTCCTCATCGCGGCCTCGAGCGTCGCGGCCGGCGTCCTCCTCGTCGGTGGGCTCGGCACGTGGATCGTCCGGCGGAGCCTGGAGCCGTTGCGCCGGGTCGCCGATACGGCGACGCGCGTCTCGCGGATGCCCCTGCACCAGGGCCAGGTGCAGCTCGTCGAGCGCGTGGCACCCGAGGACACCGACACCCGGACCGAGGTGGGGCAGGTCGGTGCGGCGTTCAACGAGATGCTCGACCACGTGGACGAGGCCCTGAACGCGCGCCATCGGAGTGAGCAGCGCGTGCGCCAGTTCGTCGCGGACGCGTCGCACGAGCTGCGCACGCCCCTCGCGTCGATCAAGGGCTACGCCGAGCTGTCGAGGCGGGAGCCGGACGCCCTGCCCGAGTCCGTCACGCACGCCATGAGCCGGATCGAGTCGGAGGCCGGGCGGATGGGCTCCCTCGTCGAGGACCTGCTCCTGCTGGCGCGGCTCGATGCCGGTCGCCCGCTCGCGTCCGAGCCCGTCGACCTGTCGATGCTCGTCGTCAACGCGGTGAGCGACGCGCACGCGGCCGCGCCGGACCACCGGTGGGACCTCGACCTGCCGCCCGACCCGGTCGAGGTGCGCGGCGACTCCGCGCGGCTGCACCAGGTCGTCGCCAACCTGCTGGCCAACGCCCGCACCCACACTCCCGCCGGCACGCGGGTCACCACCGCCGTCAGGCCCGAGGGCGACCGGGTGCGGATCTCCGTCCACGACGACGGTCCGGGGGTGCCGATCGACCTCCAGCCCAACGTGTTCGAGCGGTTCGCCCGCGGGGACAACGCGCGCACCCGGGCCGGGGGGAGCACCGGCCTCGGCCTGTCGATCGTCGCGGCCGTGACCCGGGCCCACGGCGGGCGGGTGGAGCTGTCGAGCCGTCCGGGGGACACGACGTTCGCCTTCGTGCTGCCCACGTCCTGACCCGCCGGAGCGGGACCGCGCGGCCCCCCGGGGAGCGAGCCCAGCGGCATACGGCCCTGGGTTCAGTCGTGGTCCTCGGGGGCCGCGCACGGCTCCCACCACGCCTCAGCCACCCCCGCGACCCCGACGCCCTCATCGAGGGAGATGCGGCCGCCCGGCCGCGGTGTCAGCAGGGAGACGGCATGTTCGTCGGCGCAGCGGCGGGCCCATCTGATCGGCTCGGACCACCAGTGCATGGCGAGGTTGAACGTCGCCCAGTGGACCGGCAGCAGGGCCGAGCCCGTGGCGTCCCCGCGGTTGACGTCGAGGTGGGCGCGGACCGCCTGGGCGGGGTCGAGGTGGATGTCCGGCCAGTGCTCGCTGTAGGCCCCGACGGGGATCACGGTCAGGTCGAAGGGGCCGAGGTCGCGCCCGATGTCCTCGAAACGGTGGGTCGGGCCGGAGTCCCCGGCGAAGTAGACGGCGTGCCGGGGACCGCGCAGGGCCCACCCGGCCCAGAGGGTCTGGTTGCGGACGAGGCCGCGGCCCGAGAAGTGCCTCGCCTCCGTGCACGTCACGACGAGGCCGCCGACCGTCGTCGCCTCGCGCCAGTCGAGGGCCGTGATCCGCTCCGCAGGAACGCCCCAGGTCTCCAGGTGGAGATCGACGCCCAGGGGAACGACGTAGCGCGGGCGATGGGTGCGCTCCAGCTCGGCGATGGTGGGCTCGTCGAGGTGGTCGTAGTGGTCGTGGCTGATGAGCACCGCGTCCAGCGGTGGTAGCTCGGCCACGGTGCACGGGACGGGATGGAGCCGACGCGGTCCGACCAGGCCGGAGGGCGACACCCGGTCACCGAACACGGGATCCAGGAGGAGGCGGTGTCCGTCGAGCTCGACCAGGCTCGACGCGTGGCCGAGCCAGGTGACGGCGAGGTCGGCGGCCGCGTCCGGCCACTCCGGCCGCTCGACCGGGATGGTGCCCTGCGGGCGGCCGCGGCCGCGCGCGCGATACGCGGCGACCGCCGGGTGGCCCAGCCCCTCACCCTCGGGTGCCGGGACCCAGTGGGTGGGCTCGTGCGACCGGAACTGGCCGTCCCGGTAGTGCGCCGACGACCGCACCCGGTCACGCAGGGCCGTCGTCGGGGCCCCGAGCCGACGCAGGATCGGGAACCGTCTGCCGGACCTGGCGGCCGCAGTCCTGAGCATGGTCACGGGCCACGGTAACCCGCCTTCCCCGAACCGTGCCCCCGAGGGCCGCTCAGTCACGGTCCTCGGGTGCGGAGCACTCGTCCCACCACGGGTCGGCGTACGTGGCGGCGACCACGTCGGGCTCCGCCTGGGTCAGGTCGACGCGGTCGCCGAGCCGCGGAGAGACCACGGGGACTTCGGCCGCCGCAGCGGCGCGGCGAACCCGGCGCATCGGCTCGGCCCACCAGTGCATCGCGAGGTTGAACGTCGCCCAGTGGACCGGGAAGAGCACCGACGTGCGGGCCGCGGTCGCGGCGCGCCGGCCCGTCGTGGTCGTCTCGCCCTCCTCGTGGGCCCCGCCGGGCGTGTCGATCCGCTGGTCTCCCTCGATGAAGCCGTCCGCCACGCCCGCAGCGTCTGCCGTCACCGCCTCGGCCGCGCTGCCGATGCGGTTGACGTCGCGGTGCGCCGCCACGGTCTGCTCCGGCTCCAGGTGCAGGTCCGGCCAGAACGGGTCGTAGGCCCCGATCGGCAGGAGCGTGACGTCGAACGGACCGAGGTCGGCCCCGATGTGGGCGAACCGCTTCGACGTCCCGGAGTCGCCCGCGTAGTAGGCGGAGTGACGGGGGCCGTGCATCGCCCAGCCGGCCCAGAGCGTCTGGCTGTCGACGAGGCCACGGCCCGAGTTGTGGCGCGCCTCGGTGCAGGTCAGGCGCAGCCCGGACAGGTCGGTGGACTCGCGCCAGTCGAGCGCGGTGATGCGGTCCGTGGGCACGCGCCAGGCCCGCAGGTGGAAGTCGACGCCGAGGGGCACGACGTAATGCGGGCGATGAGTGCGCTCCAGCGTCGCGATCGACGGCGCGTCCAGGTGGTCGTAGTGGTCGTGCGAGATGAGCACGACGTCGACGCCGGGCAGGTCCTCGATCGGCCCCGGCACCGGGTGCAGCCGCCGCGGGCCGAAGCGCTCCGAGGGGGAGACCCGCTCGCCGAAGACGGGATCGATGAGGATGCGCACCCCGTCGAGCTCGAGGAGCGTCGTGGCGTGCCCGTACCACGTGACCGCGAGGTCGCCCGCCTGCTCAGGGAGCCGAGGGACGACGCGCGGCACGGCGCCGACGGGGCGCCCCCGCCCGTGCACCCGGATCGCCGCGAGGAGGGCGCTCGTCTGCGCGCGCAGCCGGGGTCGGAGCGACGGCTCGTCCGCCTCGAACCGCCGGCTGCGGTAGTTGGGTGAGGTGCGCACTGCCGGGACGATCCTGGTGGGCGAGGCGCCCATCCGGTAGAAGACCTGGAGCACCTCTCGCGCATGGGAGGTGGTCGAGACCGTGGCGATGGTGCGCGAGAGGGCGCGGGCGAACCGCCGGTCCGAGGTGGCCAGACTGCGCATGACACTCCTTGCGGTCGGAGCCGCGCAGCCGCGCGGACATCTCCATTCTGGGGCCGGCCCGGCCGGAAAGGCCCAAGCCGGCGAGTCTGGCCGTCAGCCCGGACGCGGGTCGGCTCCGCGGCCCTCGTCCCGAGGCCGCAGGGTGAGGAACAACCGGTGCGCCGTGATCACGGCCAACGCCCAGGCGAGCCCGAGCGCCCATCCGGCGACGACATCGGTGAGCCAGTGGTGGCCGAGGAAGACCCGGCTGAGGCCCATGGCGACGACGAACACCAGGCCGGCGAGGACGGCCAGGACGCGGTGCCACGTCGCGGTGCTCCGGAGGAGGAGCAGGTAGACCACCACAGCGGTGAGGACCGTCGCGTTGAGGGTGTGCCCGCTGGGGAAGCTGGGGGAGGACTCGTAGGGCGGCACCGCGAGCGCCACGGGAGGACGCGCTCGGGCGGCCAGGCCCTTGGTGGCGATCGTCATGAGGAGCGAGCCCGCAGCCGCGACGACGGTCACGACGACGGGGAGCCAGGTCCGCCACCGCAGGGCGAGCAGGCCGACGACGACCGCGACGAGGACCGGCATCCCGACCGGCCCACCGATGTCGGTGAACCACGTGACGGCCTCGTCGAGCCGGGGAGTGCGCTGCCCGACCGCCGCGTCGAGCACGGGTTGGTCGATCGTCGATATGCCGTTGTGGTCGGTGACCGCCTGGTAGACCTCGGCGGCGGCCCGGGTGAGGGCGACCGCCACGCCCAGCGCCAGACCGGCGAACACGACGAACGCGACGTTGGCGGTGGACCACCCGTAGAGCCGGCCCACCCACGGCAGGCGTCGACCCAGCTCGGCCCCCGCGGTGACGAGGAGCCGCCCCAGCCGGGTCGGCCACGTGGTGAGGTCCCGCGAGCCGATCTGCTCCGGCTCACGGACCGGCCCCTCTGCTCCAGCTCCCATCCGCACGGTCTGCCCAACCACCCTCCGCTGCCCTGACAATGTCGGTGTGTACGTACCCCACTTCAACGCGATGGACGCCGCCGCGGCCGCCGACTTCCTCGACGCCCACCCCGCGGGCCACCTCGTCACGGTCGGTCCGGACGGCCGCCCGGACGTGACGCTCCTGCCCCTCGTGGTCGAGGACGGTCGCGTCCTCGCCCATCTCGCCCGGGCGAACGAGCACTGGCGACGCATCGCCGCCGGCTCGCCGGGAGTCATCGTCGTGACCGCCGCGGACGCGTACGTGTCCCCGGGCTGGTACCCGTCCAAGGCGGAGCACGGGCGGACGGTGCCGACGTGGAACTACAGCGAGGTCCAGCTGAGCGGCCCGGTGACGGTCCACGACGACCTCGAGTTCGTCCGCGACGTCGTCACCCGCCTCACCCATCGTCACGAGGACCACCGCGCCGAGCCGTGGGCGGTCACCGACGCGCCCGAGCGTTACGTCGAGGGCCAGCTCCGGGCCGTCGTCGGCGTCGAGCTGCGGGTCGAGGCGGTCTCGGCCAAGGCGAAGCTCAGCCAGAACCGGTCGCCGGCCGACCGCATGGGGGCGATCGCCGGGCTCGAGGCCGAGCCGGGGCCCGCGGCGCACGAGGTCGCCCGCGCGATGCGAGCGGTCCTCGGGGACTGAGCCCGGCGGCATACGACAGCTCCCATGGGCGGCAGGCTGTCGGCTCGTCGCCCTATCGTCGGACCATGACGGTCATTGGCGCTGACGGGCTGGCGCGCCCTGCGTGGGCTTCGGTGGACCCGCTCCTCAGGGACTACTACGACACGGAGTGGGGGGTGCCGGTCCGCGACGAGCAGGGACTCTACGAGCGGATCTGTCTCGAGGGCTTCCAGGCGGGCCTGTCGTGGGCGACGATCCTGCGCAAACGGCCGAGCTTCCGGGCCGCCTTCGCCGACTTCGACCCCGACGTGGTGGCGGGCTTCGGCGCGGGCGACGTCGAGCGGCTCATGGGCGACGCGGGCATCGTCCGCAACCGGATGAAGATCACCGCCACGATCCAGAACGCACGTGCGACGGTGGCGTTGCGCGACGAGGGCGGCCTCGTCGACTTCGTGTGGGGGTTCCAGCCGGCGGAGACGCCGAGGCCCGGCGAGCAGTCGGAGGTGCCGACCGTGTCCGACGAGTCCAAGGCGCTGTCCCGGGCCTTGCGCAAGAAGGGCTTTGCCTTCGTCGGGCCGACGACGATGTTCGCCCTGATGGAGGCGGTGGGGATCATCGACACCCACCTCGTGACGAGCCACCGGCGTGGGACCTCTGGGGTGTGGCCGCTTTAGGGCGGACCGCACCGGCCCTGGGTGTCCTGCGGGGAGGGCGCGGGGGAGCGGCGCGCAATAGGCTGGCGGCATGGGATTCCCCGAGAACGTCCTCGCCCAGGGCGAGCGGGTCGAGCGCAGCATCCACCCGCACTGGCTCACCGTGGCCGGCCCGGTGCTCTTCGGCCTCGTGCTCGCCGCCGGAGCCGGGTTCGCCGTCGTCGCGACGCCCGACGACTCGCGCGGCGACCTCCTGCAGTGGGTCCTCGTGGCGGTCGCGGTGCTCATCGCGGTGCCTGCCGTGGTCGTGCCGTTCCTCCGGTGGCGGACGACGCACTACGTCGTGACGTCGCACCGGGTCATGGTCCGCCGCGGCATCCTGCGCAAGTCGGGCAAGGACATCACCCTCTCGAAGATCACCGACGTCTCGTTCGAGCAGTCGCTCGTCGACCGGATCATCAACTCGGGGTCCTTGCGCATCGAGTCGGCGGGGGACAGCCCCGACGAGCAGCTGCGGAACATCCCGCACAGCAACCACGTCCAACAGCTGATCAACCGGCTCATCGACGAGGACGACACGCGCCGACGCCTGGTCGCGCAGGGGCGGGCTGCGCACGGCCGGCCGGGTTACGAGACGGCTGAGGAGGACGACGACGGCCGTATGCCGCTGGGCTCGGACGGGCGCCGACGGGACCGACCCGAGCTGGCCGAGGAGTGACGGGGTGTTCAGGGGTGTGGGCGATGTCACGCATGCAGATTGCTAGGACGTCCTAGAGTTTTGCCATGACGGCGACCATGGACAGCACTCCCGGCGTGACCGAGACCTACCGCGCGGCGCGCGACCTCCTCGTCGAGCTCCGCGAGGACTACGACCGGGCCGTGTCCGAGTTCGCCTTTCCCGACGTCGGCGACCGGTGGAACTGGGCGGTCGACTGGTTCGACGCCGTCGCGCGCGGCAACGACAAGCCCGCGCTGACCATCGTCGAGCAGGACGAGTCGGTCCAGACCCTCACCTTCGACGAGATGGCCCGGCGCTCCGACCAGGTCGCCGCCCACCTCGCGCGGCTCGGGGTCCGCAAGGGCGACAGCGTCGTCCTCATGCTCGGCAACCAGGTCGAGCTGTGGGAGGCGATGCTCGGCGTCATGAAGCTCGGCGCCGTCATCATGCCCACCACCGTCGCAGTCGGTCCGGGGGACCTCGTCGACCGGATGGAGCGCGGAGCCGCCCGAGCCGTCATCACGAACGCGACGGAGTGCCACAAGTTCGACGACGTACCGGGTGACTACCTGCGCATCGCCATGGGCGCCGACCCGTCCGACCCAGCCGGAGCCGGCCACGCACCCGGGGACCGGACCCGACGACCGCCTGCTCCTCTACTTCACCTCCGGCACGACGAGCAAGCCCAAGCTGGTCGAGCACACCCAGCGCTCCTACCCGGTCGGCCACCTCTCGACGATGTACTGGATCGGCCTGCGCCCCGGCGACGTCCACCTCAACATCTCGAGCCCCGGCTGGGCCAAGCACGCCTGGTCCTCGTTCTTCGCGCCGTGGATCGCCGAGGCGACGATCTTCATCTACAACTACTCGCGGTTCGACCCGGCCGCCCTGCTCCGCGTGCTGCGCACCCACGAGGTCACCTCGCTGTGCGCCCCACCGACGGTGTGGCGGATGCTCATCAACGCCGACCTGTCCGGCGGCCCCGGCTCGCTCCGCGAGGTCATCGGGGCCGGTGAACCCCTCAACCCCGAGGTCATCGCCCAGGTGGAGAAGGCGTGGGGGATGACGATCCGCGACGGGTTCGGCCAGACCGAGATGACCGCCGCCATCGGCAACACGCCCGGCGCGCGGGTCAAGCCCGGCTCGATGGGCCGACCACTGCCCGGGGTGCCCGTCGCCGTCGTCGACCCGTTGACCAACGTCCTCGTCCCCCCGCCCGACGGAGGGGGCCCCGTCGAGGGCGAGATCTGCCTCGACCTGTCGAAGCGACCCGTCCCCCTCATGACCGGCTACCAGGGCGACGCCGAGCGCAACGCAGCGGCGATGGAGGGCGGCTGGTACCACACGGGCGACGTCGCCTCCGTGGACGACGACGGCTACGTCACCTACGTCGGCCGGACCGACGACGTGTTCAAGGCCAGCGACTACAAGATCAGCCCCTTCGAGCTGGAGTCGGTCCTCATCGAGCACGTCGCCGTCGCCGAGGCGGCTGTCGTCCCGTCGCCGGACCCGGTGCGGCTCGCCGTGCCCAAGGCCTACGTGGCGCTCGTCGCGGGCTACGAGCCCGGAGCGGACGTCGCCCGGTCGATCCTCGCGCACGCCCGCGAGCGGCTCGCGCCGTGGCAGCGCGTCCGCCGGATCGAGTTCTACGAGCTGCCGAAGACGATCTCGGGCAAGATCCGCCGGGTCGAGCTGCGCGGACGCGAGGAGGAGCTGGACGCCACCGGAGCGGCGCAGCCCGCGCTCGAGTGGCGCGACGAGCAGTTCCCCGACCTCCGAGGCTGACGGGGAGCGGCCGCCGAGTTCTTCCGCAGTCGGGCCGAAGCCACGCATCCGCAGCAACCACGGCCCTGGCGGCCCTAGGGAGTGAAGGTCCCCGACGAGGTCGCGGTCGCGCTCCCGAGCGTCGAGGTCGTCACGCTCGCCGGCGTCGAGGTGCTGCCGTCCTCCGGTGACCCCGTCGGGATCTGGCGGAGCGTCGTCTCTGCCAGCGGGCTGCACGTCCGCGGTTGCTCCCCTTCGGCCACCGGCGCGCCCGAGGACTCCGGGGACTCCGGGGACTCCGGCGACCCTGAGGGCGCCGGGGGTGCGGGGGGCGCGGGGGGCGCCGCCTCAGCGGCCCGGGTCTCCTCCGCGCCGCGGGGATCGATCGTGGCGCCGTTGACCACCTGGATGTTGTCGTAGGCAGGTCGACCCTCGATGAGGTTGCGGTAGGTGTAGCGCGTCAGCTGCGTGAGAGCACAGTGGGGGCCGAAGCTGAGCACGTCGAAGGCGTAGGGCTGCCCACGCAGCTCCTCGTCCTCCGTGGCGATGAAGTGGGAGACGACACCGCCTCCGGTGAAGGTGCCCACCTGGATCCGCGACCCGTCGAGCACGGACGTGTGGATGTGCCCGTTGAGCAGGACGCGGCCGCGGGCGACGCCGGTCGCGGCATACGGCTCATGGGTGAGCACGAGGTCGCTCTCCGGCTCGTCCTCCATCGCCGCGTTGTAGGCGTCGACCGCTGGAGCCTGCTTGCCCGCGGGGTCCTCGCCGTCGTCACCGAAGTAGCGGGGATCGTTGAACCCGGAGAGGCGCAGCCCGTGGAAGGACAGCTCCCGGTGGACACCCTCGGGGTCCTGGAGCAGCACGACGTTGGGGACCCGGGCCATCCGCCGGAGCAGTGCCCGGTCGGTGGGCGAGGACTGGTCGTGGTTGCCGCTGACGAAGATGTAGGGCACTCCGAGCGACTCGATGCCGCGGAAGATGCCGGCCGCCTCGCCTTCCTGCACCTGCCCGAAGTTGATGATGTCGCCGGTGTCGATGACAGCGTCCACCCCCTCCTCCTCGACGATGGTGCGCATCAGCGAGTACTGGTTGGCGCCGTGGATGTCCGAGACGAGCAGGATGCGGGCCGAGACGACGGGCTGGGTCAGGTCGGCCGGGACGAACTTCTCCTGGAGTGCCTGGGACAGGGCGAGGAGGTTGCGAAGGTAGGGCGTCGCCTGCTCCGCCCGGGACTCGACCCCGGCGAGCAGCCCGGCGTTGCGCTGCACCGTGCCGAGGACACCGGTCGTCGACAGGGCGGCGAACCGTTCGGGCTGGTAGGTGAGGGCGGTGCTGAGGCCGGTGCCGCCGGAGACGACGACGAGCGCCGTCGCCACCATGACCAGGTGGATCGCCTCGGGGCGTCGCCGCCGCGCGTAGTGGACGGCGACGGACATCGCGAGCGCGACGACCGCCGCCCCGAGGGCGAAGCGCCAGCCCAGTCCGACCGCGGCCTCGCGGACCGCCGCGGACACCTCCTCGTCGGTCGGCTGGAGCGCGCGGACACTGACCGGGCCGCGGCTGAGCAGGTCGGTGATCTCCTCCCGCACGGACACCGCGACGTCCAGGCCGGGCGCCAGCACGGGGGATGTGAAGGCGAGATCGACGTCGCCGACGATGGTCGGGCTGTGGAGGGTCGGCGTGTGTCGGGGCACCGGGTCGAGGCGCAGCGTGGCTCGGTAGTGGGAGGTCTCGACCGTCGTCGGCGACAGGTTCGTCGCCGCGACGCCACCCAGGTAGCAGGCGGCGAGGATGGCGACCCAGCGGGCAACGAGGCCGACCCGGGCCCATCCGGGGTGTCCCCTCGTCAACCGCATGGTGGCAACCGCACCAGCGGTCAGAGGTACTGGCCGGTGGGTCCGGGCTCGCCGCCGGGCACGGGGTGGGCACCGGGCTGGCCCGGGCCGGGTCCGGCGCCGGGCGGGGTGCCGTAGGAGGCGCCGGGAGCCGGCAGCGCCCGCATCTGCTGCAGCTGCTGCTGGGCGGCCATCTGCTGGGCGACGAGCGCGGTCTGGATGCCGTGGAAGAGACCCTCCAGCCAACCGACGAGCTGGGCCTGGGCGATCCGCAGCTCGGGGTCGCTCGGTGACTCGTCCCGGAACGGCTGGGCGATCCGCTCGAGCTCGTCGACGAGCTGGGGCGAGAGACCGTCCTTGAGCTCCTCGATGGACTGGTGGTGGATCTCGGCGAGCCGGCGGCGACCGGCCGGGTCGAGGGGAGCGCTGCGGACCTCCTCGAGGAGCTGCTTGATCATCGAGCCGATCCGCATGACCTTCGCCGGCTCCTCGACGAGGTCGGCCGGGTTGGTCGGCTCACGCTCGGGCCGCCCGCCGGCCTCACGACCGGGACTGTCGGCGACGCCCATGCCGTCAGGGGTGAGCACGACGATGCGTTGGTCGCCCTGGACCTCCTCGGCGGGAGGGTCCGAGCCGGGCGCGGGCTGGCGGGGCTGATCAGTCATGGAGCCCATCCTGCCCCACGGACCTGAGTGCGGGGTCGGGGTGTCCGGTGCCGATGTGTGGCGGTGCCGGGAGTGCCTGGGGGTGCCGGGGAGCGCCGGGGGGGGGTGCCGGGGGCGCCGGGGTCAGCGGATCAGACCACGGCTCCTCGCCGTCGCGACCGCGGCTGTCCGGGAGGTGACGCCGAGCTTGCCGAAGGCGTGGACGAGGTGGCTCTTGACCGTGGCCTCGGAGAGGAAGAGGGCCCGGGCGATGTCGCGGTTCGTCCCACCCTCGGCCACGAGGCGGAGGACGTCGAGCTCGCGTCCACTGAGGGTGGGCTGCGGGGTGCGGCGCCGCTCGTCGAGTCGGCGGGCGACGACGGGGGAGAGGACCGTCCCGCCGCGGGCGGCCGTCCGGACGGCGTCGATGAGGTCGGCGGCCGGGGCGTCCTTGAGCAGGTAGCCGCAGGCGCCCGCCTCGACGCTGGCGAGGACGTCGGCGTCGCTCTCGTGGGTCGTGAGGATCACGACGCGCGGGGCTGGCTCCAGGGCGAGCAGCCGCCGGGTGGCGCCGACCCCGTCCACGCCGTCGCCGAGCTGGAGGTCCATCAGCACCACGTCGGGGTGACGACGCTGGGCGACGACGACGGCCTCGGCCGCGCTGGCCGCCTCGCCGACGAGCTCGATCGAGCGGTCGGCCGCCAGGAGCATGGACAACCCGGCCCGGACCACGGGATGGTCGTCGACCACGAGGAGACGGATGGCGGCGGTCATGGAGTCACGCCGGGGAGGTGGGCGGCGATGGCGGTCCCGGCGCCGCGAGCGGACTCGACGGTCAGCTGGCCCCCGAGGAGCGCCATCCGCTCGCGCATCGACCGCAACCCGTAGCCGGTGCCGTCCTCGCGCTCCCGCATGTCGTGAGGGTCGAACCCGACGCCGTCGTCGACGACGTCGAGGCGCACCCCGTCGTCGCCGACGCTGAGGGAGACGACGGCGCGAGTCGCCCCTGAGTGGGCGGTGACGTTGGCGAGGGCGCCCTGGGCGAGGCGGAGGAGGGCGACCTCGTGCGTCCGCGGCAGGGGTCGCGCGGGTCCGTCCATCTCGAACGTCGCCCGTATGCCGCTGAGCCGGCTCACGCTCGTGACGAGCCGTTCCAGCGCGGCGGGCAGGTCGCTGCCGGAGAGGGTCTCTGGGGTGAGGTCGGCGATGACCGCCCTGGCCTCGGTGAGCGATTGGGAGGCCTGCTGGTCGATCGCGCCGAGAGCCGTGCGGAGCCGGGCTGCGTCGGCGCCGGGCTGGGACGCCGCACGCGCGAGCAGGATGATCGAGGAGAACCCCTGGGCGAGGGTGTCGTGGATGTCGCGCGAGAGCCGGGCGCGTTCGTCGAGGGCGCCGGCCTGGCGGCGGCTCTCGGCCAGGCTCTCGTGGGTCGCCTCCAGGTCGGCCTTGGCCGCGGCGAGCTCGTCCACGAGCTCCTGCCGGACGGCGTTCTCGTGCAGGAGCATCTGGTAGGCGTGGGCCATGCCGATGGAGACGAGGGCGCCGACGGTGGGGCCGACGACCGTGGCGAGGCCGACCTCGGCCCAGCCGGTCACGCGGGCGTGGGCCCAGAAGACGGCGAGGACCATGAGTCCGATGAGCGGCACCGCCCAGGCGCTCGGCAGGAGTCGCAGCACGGCGAAGAAGAGGGGGAACGCGAGCCAGGCAAAGTCCGGGGTGAGGCCAACGGAGGCGAACCAGGCGAGGAGGAGCAGCGCGAGGAGGGCCAGCGGGAGGAGCAGCCGCGGGAGGGCGGTGCCGGCCGACGGCCGGCCCCCGGCCTCGGAGCGCGCCGACCGGTGCTCGACGAGCGCCAGCGCCGCGTAGAGCACCCCCAGCGCGGCGGCCACCACCTCGAACCACGGGGTCTCGCCGGCAGCTCTCCCCCAGGCGACGAGGAGCAGGACGGCGAACAGGACGTGCTGGCCCAGGAGGAGCGCGCGGGTGAGGACGGCCAAGGGCCGGGGCTCGGCCGGCGCGGTGCTGCTCACCCGGTCCACGCTAGTGGGCGGCCGCAGTGCGGCAGCCCACATGACCTGCACACCCGGGCACGCTCAGGGGAGGGCGTCGCGCACGTCGGGTGTGCAGGGGTGACGGGCGCTGAGGGTCAGCGCCGGCCCGCGGTGGCGAACCAGGGGTGGTGCAGGTCGTGGTAGGAGACCTCGGTCATGGCGTCGCCCATGTCGGCCATCCGGTCCTGCATCTCCTTCGGCATCTCCTTCTTCTCGCCCTCGCGAGCCTCGGACTCGCTCCGGAAGGCGATCGTCTGGGTGAAGTAGCCGTTCTCGTCGACGGCCATGGTGCCGCCGAGGATCTCCGGACGCTCCTTGTGGAGCATGTCCATCGGCTCGTCCATCATCATCCGGAACGTGTCGGGGTCGCTGATGCGGCCCTGGATGACCTGCACGAAACCGGCGTCGTCCGACCCGCCGTCGAGCATGAGCTGGACGTCGTCGCAGTCGTGGAAGGAGACCGGCCCGTCGAAGCACTTCTCCGTCTCGGCCCACCACGCGCCCTGCTCCGGTCGGTTGCTGTTGCGCGTCGCCGACTCCTTCGAGTCGAAGCGCACGACCCCGATGAACTCGTTGTCGTCCGTGACGCCGTACGTGCCCCCGAGGAAGCCGTTCGCTCCGGGCTCGAGCTGCTCGCGCCACTGGTCCATGCGGCGGTGCACCTCGTCCGCGTCGTTGCACCGGCCCTGGATCACCTGGATGAACACTTCATGACCTCCCGCTGTGTGAGTTGGGAGGGCCGCTTCGGGACGAAGAGGTCCATCTGTCGACGGTACGCCGATCCGCCCTTAGTGTGAACTGGATCACAACCTGCATCTCGAGGAGGAGTAATCGTGGCAATCGACAGACGCACCATGCTGCGGGGCAGCGCTGCAGTTGCG
Organism: Intrasporangium calvum DSM 43043; assembly: GCF_000184685.1. Lineage (NCBI taxonomy): Bacteria > Bacillati > Actinomycetota > Actinomycetes > Micrococcales > Intrasporangiaceae > Intrasporangium > Intrasporangium calvum. The sequence continues at coordinate 3,705,184 of NC_014830.1, read as the reverse complement.
GGGGCGGCCGCCCTCGGTGGGCCGTTCCAGGGGCTCGTCGCGGGGCCGGCCACGGCGCTGGGGTCGCCGGCCTTCCGCAACCTGCGTCCCATCCCTGACCTTCGCGACGGCGCGGTCCGGCTCCATCTGCCGGAGGGCTTCAGCTACCGGTCCTTCCACGACACGGAGTCGCCGGTGGTGCTCGACGACGGGACGAACCTCCCCGGTCGGCACGACGGCATGGCGGCCTTCGACGGTCCGGGCGGGTTGGTCGCCCTCGTGCGCAACCACGAGGTGAACGGCCCCGGTCCCGCCTTCGGGCCGACGGGCGACTGGACGTACGACCCCATGGCCCGCGGCGGCTGCACCGTGGTCAACGTGTCTCACGACGGGCACGTCGACTCCGCATGGACGGGGATCAACGGCACGATGATGAACTGCTCCGGCGGTCCGATGCCGTGGGGCGCCTGGATCACGTGCGAGGAGACCGTCAACGGTCCTGACGTGGGCCCGGACTTCACACGAACCCCGAACACCGCGCTGACCCGGCCTCACGGCTACGTCTTCGAGGTGCCGGCGACCGGCCGCGCCTCAGGGGAGCCGGTCACGGCGGCGGGTCGGTTCGCGCACGAGGCGGTCGCGCTGGATCCCGTCGACGGGTACCTCTACCTCACCGAGGACAACTTCGGCTTCCCCTCCGGTTTCTACCGGTACCAGCCGAGTCGCCACCCGTTGGAGGCCGGACGCATCGACAACGACGGCCGGCTGCAGATGCTCGCGGTCCGGGGGACGCCCAACGCGCACCTGGAGGCCACGCAACCGCTCCGGGCGTCCTACCGCGTCGAGTGGGTCGACATCGACGACCCCGACCCCACCTTTCCCTACACGCCGGGTGAGACCGCCCCGACGACGAACGACGAGGCGATCGCCTACGTCGGGAACCAGGGGCGGGCCCAAGGGGCGGCCAACTTCTCGCGGCTCGAGGGGGCGGTCTACGAGAACGGGATCGTCTACTTCACGTCGACGCAGGGTGGTGGACCGGCCGAGGAGTCCGACGGGCCGATCGGGAACGGCTACGGCAACGGGTTCGGCCAGGTCTGGGCCTACCACTGCCGAGCCAACCGGCTCGAGCTCATCTACCAGTCCCCGGGCAAGCAGGTCTTCGACCTGCCGGACAACATCACCGTCAGCAAGCGCGGGACCCTCGTCGTCTGCGAGGACAGCAGCGAGGACAACTACCTGCGTGGGCTCAACCGTGGCGGGCAGCTGTGGGACATCGCGCTCAATCGGGTGCAGTCGGCCAGGGACGGCCGGCCCCGCTACGACGACGAGTTCGCCGGGTCGACCTTCAGCCCCGACGGTCGGACGCTCTACGTCAACATCCAGGCCAGCGCGGGCATGTCGTTCGCGATCTGGGGTCCCTGGCACCTGATGGGAGTCTGAACCCCGCCGGAGGGCTCGGGCCGTATGCCGCTGGGCCGGCTCTCGCACGGAAGCCGGCCCAGCGCTCGTCCCCCTCCTCGTCGAGTGTGCAAGAAGTGCCGGCACGAACTGCACACTCGACTGGCGTGAGTCAGGCGGTGAGCAGGAGGATCTTGCCCATGTGCGTCGACGCCTCCATCTCACGGTGCGCGTCCGCGGCCCGGTCGAGCGCGTGGCGCGAGTGGATCACCGGCCGGACGACGCCCGCCTCGATGAGCGGCCACACGTGCTCCCGGACGGCGGCGACGATCGCGGCCTTCTCGGCGGCCGGGCGGGAGCGGAGGGTGGTCGCGATGACGGCCGCCCGCTTCGCCAGCAGCGTGCCCAGGTCGAGCTCAGCCCGGCGCCCACCCTGCAGGCCGATGGTCACGAGCCGACCGTTGATGGCGAGTGCGTCGACGTTGCGGGACAGGTACTTCGCCCCGATGTTGTCGAGGATGACGTCGGCGCCGTGGTCGTGGTTGCCTTCACGGAGCTTCTCGACGAAGTCCTCGTCCCGGTAGTTGACCAGGATGTCCGCGCCGAGGTCCCGGCAGAAGTCGAGCTTCTCCGCCGTCCCCGCCGTCACGGCGACGTGGGCGCCGACCGCCTTGGCCAGCTGGATCGCCATCGTCCCGATGCCCGAGCTGCCACCGTGGACGAGCAGCCACTGGCCCGGCTGGATGTTGGCGGTCATGAAGACGTTGGACCAGACGGTGCAGACCACCTCGGGCAGGCCCGCGGCGTCGACGAGGTCGACGTCGGCCGGCTTCGGCAGCACCTGGCCGACCGGGACCGCCACCTCCTCGGCATAGCCGCCGCCCTCGAGGAGCGCGCACACCTCGTCGCCCACGGCGAACGAGTCGACCCCCTCACCGAGCGCGGCGACGCGGCCGCTGACCTCCAGTCCCGGGTACGAGGAGGCTCCGGGCGGCGGGTCGTACAGGCCGCGACGTTGCATGACGTCGGCCCGGTTGACCCCGGCTGCGACGACCTCGATGAGGACCTCGCCGCGGCCTGCGGCAGGCGTGGGGACGTCGGTGGGCACCAGGGCGTCGGGTCCTCCCGAATCAGGGATCGTGATGGCGCGCATGGTCGGAGCCTATGCGTCGCGGAACGACCGTTGCTCGCGGCCGGCGGAACGCGGCTCAGGACCTTCGTCACTGGTGAGTACTCGTGCTCTGGCGGGAGCGTGGAGCATGAGCGAGCCTTCGACCATGTCGCCGCACGACACACCCCGGACCCCGTCTCCTTCGTCGCACGGCGCTCGGCGGGGGGTCACGGTCCAGGACCTGACGCACCTCGACTTCGCCGAGGAGGTGCTCCTTCCCGAAGCCCGGTCCAGGGGAGTGCTCACGATGGCGTCCGAAGCGATCCTCTCCGCGGTCATCTCCGATCTGCGGCTCGAGGCCAGCGCAGGGGTGCGGCCCCATCCCCTGGCGACGGGCGAGCCGCTTCCGGGCGACCTCGGCCCGCTGGTGCCGGGCCGCCTCCCGGGGCTGCTGCCGCCATTTCTCGCGCCAGCACCAGCACCGTCGGCGGCACGCTCGTGGGCGGGACCGGGCGTGCTTCCACCACCTGAGCCGGTCCTCCCTCCCGTGCCCGCGTCCCGCCCGTCGCCGTTGCGGCAGTGGTGGGGGCGGACGCTCGAGGCCGTGGGCTCGGACCTGGCGGTCCACGGCCTCGCCTACCTCGGCGTGCTGCTCTTCTTCGTCGGTGCCTTCGGCCTGGTGGCCTTCGCGTTCGGTGACGTGGCCCGCGAGCTGCGGCCCGTCGCAGAGGCCGTCATCGCCGCGGCACCCTTCGCCGCCGGTGCTCTGCTGCGCCGGCGTCGTGCCGAGTTCGTCGGGCGGGCGCTCGAGCTCGCCGGCGGGCTGGTCCTGCCGATCATGCTCATCACGACCTTCCTCGACGGCGTCGAGCTGCCGCCCGACCTGAGCGGCGTGCCTCTCGTCGTGGCCCTGACCGTGATGCTCGGCGTCGTCGCCGGTGCCTATGCCGCGTGGTCGAGGAGGGTGCCAGACAGCGGGCTGCGCTTCCTCGTCGCCCCGGTTGCCTGGCTGGCGGTCGCCATGGCCACCATGGGGATCGGCCGGGCCATCCCCGAGGGCAAGGCGGTCGCGAACCCGAGTGCAGCCCAGGCTGCCGCCATGGCCCTCGCGGTGCTGGTCACGCTCGGGTGGGCTCAGTTCCGCCCGCGGGCCCCCCTCGCCGAGGCCAGCAGGACGGCCGCAGTTCCGGGTCTCGTGGTCGTCGGCTCCCTCGCGCTGCTCACCTGGGCGGCGGAGGGCGCGCCGGTGGCTGCGGTGCTCGTGGCCGGTGTCGCCGTCCTCCTGAGCATCGAGCTCCTCGCGCCGCGGCTCCCCGCTCTCGCGCCGGGAGCCGCAGAGCCGCTGTGGTGGCTGACGGTGTGGGCGGCGCTCATCCTGGGCCTGGCCGCCGAGCCGGGCGCGGTGCTCGACCCCGACTCCACCCTCGTCCTGGGGCCTGACACCCCGGCGGTGGCGGCCGTCTCTGTCCTGGCCGCGGCGGGGTTCCTCGCCATCCTGGAGAGGGCCGGGGCGCAGCGCCGCCGACCGGCTCCGGCCCTCCTGCTGCCCAGCATCGGCCTCGTCCTGACGCTGGTCGCGACCTGGGTCGAGCCGGGCTGGGCGGCCGCCGCCCTCGCCGGAGCGAGCGGCTGGGCGGCGATGCGGCGGATCAGGCCCTACCGGGCCGCCCCGGCCCGCGTGTGGCTCGACGTGGCGACGGCGGTCCTGCCGGTCGGGGCCGTTCTCGCCCTGGTGGCGGCGACGGACCCGGCGGTGGGAGCGGCAGGCGGGGCGGCCCTCGTGCTGCTCGCTGCGGTCCCCGCCCGCCGCGGCTGGCTCGACCGGCTCGACCGGCACGACCGGCACGACCGGCACGACCGGCACGACCGGCACGACCGGCACGACCGACGTGGCGACGGGTACTGGCCGCTCTGGTGGTCGGTCGGGACAGCCCTGGTCGCCCTGCTCGCGGTGGAGTCCTGGCTGTGGGCGCCGGACCCCCGGGGGCGGTGGTTGGTGGCCCTCGCCTTCGCGTTCCTCGCCGTGGGGGCCGCGATCGGACCAGCGACGAACGAGTGGCGGGTTCCGGCCGTCACGTCGCTGACCGCGCTCGCCTGGCTGGCCGCCTCGTCGGCTGTCGGGGCCGGCGACGACGTCCGCTACGCGGTGCTGGGGGCAGCGGGGCTCGGGCTCGTTGTCCTGGCCCACCGGCCGAACCGTCCGAGGTGGTCCGGGCCGGCGGCCTCGATCGGGGTGACCGGACACCTCCTCGGCGTTCTCGCCGTCCTGCCGGTGCTCGGAGCGCCGTGGGGTGGGGTGGCCACCGCCGCCACCGCCACCGTGGCGTGGTCGCTGACGAGCTGGTTCGACGCGACGGACAGGTCCGACCTCGGTGCGGCGCTGCGCTCCGCCGACGAGCGCGCCGGGTGGCTGCCCTACGCGCTCGCGCTGGCCGGCCTGCCGCTCACGGTCTCGCTCGCCCTCGACCGGTCCGGACTTCTCCTGTGGACCGACACGTGGGCGCCGGCCGTCGTCACGGGTGCCGCCCTGGCATACGCGCTGGTGCCCCGCACCGGCTGCCCTGAGCGCGTCGCCGTCGCCACGGCCTGGGGAGGTTTCGCCGTCGGTCTCGTCGCAACGGCGCTCGCCGTCGAGAACCTTCCTGCGGCGGTCGCGTGGGGCGCCATCGCGCTGGTGGTCGCCGTCCTGCCCCCGGTGCGGCGGCACCTGGTGATGACCTGGGTCGCGTGGGCCGCCCCGGTGCCGACGGCCTTCCTGCTCGGGCGGGAGCTGTGGCCATGGTTTGCGGCCCAGCCCGTCGAGGTGGCGGCTGCGCTCGCGTCGGTGTCGGTGGGTGTCCTGTTGGTGGTCGGCGCCGCCACTGCGGATGTGATCGGGCAGCCCTGGCAGCTCAGAGCGCGCCCGACCCACCCTTGGGCCCGGGCGCCGCTCGGCATCGGGGCCGTCTCGACCGGCGCCGGGCTCGCCGTCGCTCTGGCCAGCGGTTCCCAGCCGGTCGCCGGCTGGCTCCTCGTGACCGTCGGGCTGGCTCTCCTCGCGGTGGCGGCGCTGTCCCGCGCCGGGGTCCTGGCCGGCATGGCCGTGGCCGCTGCCTGGTGGGGGGTGCTCCTGCTGGCCCGGCCCGCGCTGGAGGCTCGACCATGGATCGCCGTCGCAGTGGTCCTCGCGCTCCTCGTCGTCGGGCACCTGTTCTCGATGCGCGCCAGCGGCCCGTGGTGGTCCCGTTGGGGCTGGCCGGCAGCCGTGGCCTCGGCGCCGATCGCGGTCAGCGGGCTCGTCCTCGCCGGGTCGGGCCGGCCGGCCAGCCCGGTGTACGTCGCCCTCGGCATCGCGGGCATCGCCGCCGGCGTGCGACTCCGGCTGCTGCCTGCGGCGCTGCTCCCACTCCTCGCTGTCGGCTCGGCACTCGGGCTCGTCGGCGCCGGATGGGCAGGCGCCGGCTGGCTCGCCCTGGCGTTGCTCGGGCTCGCCGCGACGCTGTCGACCCTCGGAGCCGTCCTCTCCGGTCCGGCCCAGCACCCGGTGCGGGTCGCCGGCGCCGCAGCCGCCGTCGCCGCGTGGATCGTGGGCGTCGACTGGCTCGGCTGGCAGGACCAGGCCGTCGTCGATGCCTCGGCGCTGGTCGGAGCGGGGGTGCTCCTCGCCGCCGCACTGCTCCTGACCACGAGCATCGACCGCGAGTGGCTCATCGTCTGGGGGAGCGCGGGCACGCTCGTGACGTCCGGCGCCGCGGCTGCCGTCCTGCTCCCTGACGCGGCCCGCGGCCTGCCCGACGCTCGCGCAAGCTGGTGGGTCGTCCTCGGGCTCGCCGTCGTCGCCGTCACCCTGGGCGCAGCCTCCTCCCGGGTTCGCCTGCCCTGGCTGCGCGACCTGGCCGCGGCCTTCCTCGCGCTGGGGCTGCTCGTCGCGCTGCAGGTCTCGGACGCCTCGGTGGCCGGCGCCGTGTGGACCCTCTGCCTGACCGCCTCCGCGTCGGCCGTCGCCCTGCTGGCCCTGGTCGGGGGACGACACGCGCCAACGTGGCGCCGTCCGCTGACGGGACTCGGGGTCGCCCTCACGGCCTGGGCGCTCCTCACGCCCCTGTCCGCCGATGCCGCGGCCGGCTGGGCCCTCCTTTCCGCACCGCTCGCCGCCGCCGCGCTGCTGGCGGTGGCTTCGGGGGTGGCCTACCGTCGGCTGCAGGTGCAGATGCTCGCTCCCGGTTTCGCCGCGGCAGCGTGGGTGGCGTTCGCGCTCGAGGCCCTCGAAGGCCGTCCGACGTGGGTCGTCGCCCCCATCGGGATGGCTGTCCTCGTCTCCGTCGGGCTGTGGCGCCGAGACCGGGCGGAGCGCGGCGAGCGGGTCGCGGACCCCGACGTCGTCTGGCTCGAGCAGGTGGGTGTGGCGTTGCTCGTGGGTCCCTCGCTGGCCCAGGCCGTCACCGAGTCGCTCGAGCACCTTGCGGTGGCCTTGGCCCTCGGGCTCGGTGTTGCCGCGTGGGGCGTGGTGACCAAGGTGCGGCGGCGGGTGGCGGCCGGTGTCGGAACGGGCCTGCTCGCCCTCCTCCTTCTCGTGGCCGTCCCGCTTGTCCAGCTCCTTCCGAGCTGGGAGGGGGCCGCCCTCTGGGCCCTCATCGCGGTCGTCGGGCTGGGCGCTGTCCTCGTGGCGGCCTTCCTCGAGCGCGGCAAGGCGGTCGCACGCCATGGCCTGACCCGCGTCAAGGAGGCCACGGCCGACTGGGAGTGAGTGGCGCTGCCGGCCCCCGCGCCCGGCCCCCGCGCCCGGCCCAGCCGGCGTGCGGGAGCCAGCCCAGCGGCATACGGCATGAGCTGTCCTGCGGCCGGCTCAGCGAGGGCTGGGACTGAGCCGGCGGGCAATGTCCGTGGCGGCGGCCCGGGCCCGGCCCACGAGCTCGGCGACGTGCTCCTCCTGCGCGTCGGCGCTGCGGAAGGTCACCGCGACCGCGGCGAGCGGCCGACCCGCCCGGTCGAGGACGGCGACGGCGACGGAGGACAGCTCTGGCGTGACCGTTCCGTCCTCGCGAGCGAAGCCGTCGGCCCGCGTGCGGGCCAGGAGGGCCCGCAGCTCGGTGAGCGACCGCGGCCCCGTCCCGTGGCGCTGGGTGAGGGACTCGCGGTCCGGATAGAGCGCCCGCACCTGCGGCCCGGGCAGCGCCGACAGCATGGCGACGCCGCTCGCCGTCAGGTGGGCGGGCAGGCGGACGCCGACGTCGGTGACGAGGGTGGGCTGGCTCGGAGCCCGCTCCTCGAGCAGGTAGATCACGTCCCGGCCGTCGAGCGTCGCGAAGTGCGCGTTGCGCCCCGCCTGGTCGACGAGCCGGCGCACCGGCCCCCGGGCGACCCGGGCCAGGGGGGCCTGCCGCTGGTACGCCGAGCCCAGCTCGTACGCGCCGGAGCCGAGGCCGAAGCGGCGGTCCTCGACGTAGTGCGTCACGTAGCCGCGCGAGCACAGGACCTTGAGCAGGTGGTACACCGAGGACCGGGGCAGCGGCAGGTCCCGCGCGATGGACGCGGCCGGGACGGGCTCCGCGTGGCGCGAGAGGTACTCGAGCACATCGAGAGCGCTTGCGGCTGCTGGCGCGTTCGGCACGCCGGCCCCCTTCGGGTCGGACCGAGGCGGATTGTCTCGGATCCGAGACAATTGTGCTCCTCCGAGGGCCGCTGCGTCACGCTGAAGGGGGTTCGATGGTCCCCATGACCGAGACGCGCACCTCGCCCGCCACCGTGTCCGTCGGCAGCGGGCCGCTCACCTTCGACGCCGTCGTCGCCGTCGCACGGCACGGCGCCCGCGTCGAGCTGTCCGCGGAGGCCGAGGGCGAGATCGCCCGCAGCCGCGCGATCGTCGAGGCGCACGCCGACGACACCGAGCCGCACTACGGCATCTCGACGGGGTTCGGGGCGCTCGCCACCCGGCACATCCCGACCGAGATGCGGGCGCAGCTGCAGCGGTCGCTCGTCCGTTCCCATGCCGCCGGTACCGGCGCAGAGGTCGAGCGCGAGGTCGTCCGGGCGCTCATGCTGCTCAGGTTGTCCACGTTGGCGACCGGTCGCACGGGCGTGCGCGTCGAGACAGCGAGGGCGTATGCCGCTGTGCTGAGTTCCGGGATCACCCCCCTCGTGCACGAGTACGGTTCGCTCGGCTGCTCCGGTGACCTGGCGCCGCTCGCCCACTGTGCGCTCGCGGTGATGGGGGAGGGGCCGGTCCGGCTCGGGGACGGCACCCTGACCGACGCCGGGACCGCCCTGCGTGACCACGGGATCGAGCCCGTCGTGCTCGCCGAGAAGGAGGGCCTGGCGCTCATCAACGGCACGGACGGCATGCTCGGGATGCTCATCCTGGCGATCGAGGACCTTCGCGGCCTGCTCAAGGTCGCCGACATCACCGCCGCGATGAGCGTCGAGGGCCTGCTCGGCACCGACGACGTGTTCGCCGCCGACCTGCACGAGCTGCGGCCCCACCCCGGACAGGCACTCTCAGCGGCCAACATCCGTGCGGTCATGGCGCGCTCGCCGATCCGGGAGTCGCACCGCACCGACGCCTGCACGCGCGTCCAGGACGCCTACTCGCTGCGCTGCGCTCCGCAGGTCGCCGGTGGCGCACGGGACACCGTGGAGCATGCGGCGCGGGTCGCGGGCTGGGAGCTCGCCTCGGCCATCGACAACCCCGTCATCACGAAGGACGGGCGGGTCGAGTCCAACGGCAACTTCCACGGGGCGCCGGTCGCCTACGTCCTGGACTTCCTCGCCATCGTCGCCGCGGACGTCGCGTCGATGTCCGAGCGGCGGACGGACCGGTTCCTCGACAAGGACCGGTCCCACGGGCTCAACGCCTTCCTCGCCGACGACCCGGGGGTCGACAGCGGCCACATGATCGCGCAGTACACGCAGGCCGCCATGGTCTCGGAGATGAAGCGCCTCGCCGTGCCGGCGTCCGTCGACTCCATCCCGAGCTCGGCGATGCAGGAGGACCACGTGTCGATGGGGTGGTCGGCGGCGCGCAAGCTGCGTCGCTCGGTCGATGCGCTGACCCGCGTCCTCGCGATCGAGCTCCTGACGGCCTCCCGAGGCATCGAGATGAGGGCGCCCCTCCAGGCGGCGCCGGCAACCGGGGCGGTCATCGCCGCACTGCGCGAGTCCGTCGAGGCCGTGGGCACCGACCGGTTCCTCGCCCCCGAGATCGAGGCGGCCGTCGACCTCGTCCGGTCGGGCCGGGCGCTCGCCGCCGTCGAGTCCGTCACCGGCCCCCTCCACTGATGATCGAAAGAGCAGTTCGTCCGCCCTCGGCACACTGTGGCCGTCAGGGAACGGCGGACGAACTGCTCTTTCGATCGGGGTGGTGTCACGAAGTGCTCTTTCGATCGGGAGCCAGCCCAGCGGCATACGGCACCGCGTTGGTCTTGAACTGAAACTGCTTGGACGAGAAGGGAACTGACATGGAAGGTGCACGACCCGTCCGCGCCCCGCGCGGCACCCGGCTGACCGCGCAGTCGTGGGCCACCGAGGCCCCGCTGCGGATGCTCATGAACAACCTCGACCCCGAGGTCGCCGAGCGGCCCGACGACCTCGTCGTCTACGGCGGCACGGGCCGGGCGGCGCGCGACTGGAAGTCGTTCGATGCGATGGTGCGCACCCTGACGACCCTGAAGCAGGACGAGACGATGCTCGTCCAGAGCGGCCGACCCGTCGGCGTCATGCAGACGCACGAGTGGGCCCCGCGCGTGCTCATTGCCAACTCGAACCTCGTCGGCGACTGGGCGAACTGGCCGGAGTTCCGGCGGCTCGAGCACCTTGGCCTGACGATGTACGGCCAGATGACCGCGGGGTCCTGGATCTACATTGGGACGCAGGGCATCGTCCAGGGGACGTACGAGACGTTCGCCGCGGTGGCGGAGAAGCGCTTCGGCGGCACGCTGGCCGGCACGCTCACCCTGACCGGCGGCTGCGGCGGCATGGGCGGCGCCCAGCCGCTGGCCGTCACGATGAACGACGGCGCCTGCCTCATCGTCGACGTCGACCCGGCCCGCCTGCACCGCCGCGTCGAGCACAGGTATCTCGACGAGGTCGCAGACAACCTCGACGAGGCGGTCGACAAGGCCTTGCGGGCGAAGGAGGAGCGCCGGGGCTGGTCCGTCGGCGTCGTCGGCAACGCGGCCGAGATCTTCCCCGAGCTGCTGCGCCGCGGCGTCCCGATCGACATCGTCACCGACCAGACCTCGGCGCACGACCCGCTCTCGTACCTGCCCGAGGGGATCGCGCTCGAGGACTGGCACGAGTACGCCGAGAAGAAGCCCGAGGAGTTCACCGACCGGGCGCGCGAGTCGATGGCCACGCACGTCCAGGCGATGGTGGAGTTCCAGGACGGCGGCGCGGAGGTCTTCGACTACGGCAACTCGATCCGCGACGAGGCGCGCCTCGGTGGGTATCAGCGTGCGTTCGAGTTCCCCGGCTTCGTGCCTGCCTACATCCGGCCGCTCTTCTGCGAGGGCAAGGGGCCGTTCCGGTGGGTTGCGCTCTCCGGCGACCCGAAGGACATCGCGGCGACCGACCGGGCCGTCCTCGACCTCTTCCCCGACAACGACCGCCTGCACAAGTGGATCCGGGGGGCGCAGGACCGGATCGCCTTCCAGGGGCTACCGGCCCGGATCTGCTGGCTGGGCTACGGCGAGCGCGACAAGGCGGGGCTGCGCTTCAACGAGATGGTGGCCTCGGGGGAGATCTCGGCGCCGATCGTCATCGGCCGCGACCACCTCGACGCAGGCTCGGTGGCCTCGCCGTATCGGGAGACCGAGGCCATGGCCGACGGCTCCGACGCGATCGCCGACTGGCCGCTGCTCAACGCGCTCGTCAACACGGCCAGCGGGGCGAGCTGGGTGTCGATCCACCACGGCGGCGGCGTCGGCATCGGCCGGTCGCTGCACGCCGGCCAGGTGTCGGTGGCTGACGGAACGCCGCTCGCTGCGCAGAAGCTGGCGCGCGTCCTGACCAACGATCCCGGCATGGGCGTGATCCGGCACGTCGACGCAGGGTATGAGCGGGCGGAGGAGGTCGCGCGCGATCGCGGCGTCCGGATCCCGATGCAGGAGGGGTGACATCGGCGCCGCAACAACTCAGCCGCGGCGGGGTTGCGGTGCGGGGGCGGCGTGATCCGGCGCAACAACTCAGCCGCGGCGGGGTTGCGGTGCGGGATCGGCGTGATCCGGCGCAACAACTCAGCCGCGGCGGGGTTGCGGTGCGGGATCGCGGCGGGACGAAGTGCTCTTTCGATCAGCGGGGGAGGGTCTCGGCGTCGGAGATGTCGGCGACCCGGGCGTCGAACTCGCGGATGACGTCGTCGCCGGCCACGGTCAGGCCGACGCCGTGCGCGCCGCCGCCGATGGAGATCGTCCGTCCGCACAGGTGCGTGTCGGCGATGACCGGCAGCCGCGACCGCGAGCCGAACGGCGTGATCGTCCCGCGCTCGTACCCGGTCACCTCCCGGGCCTCCTCGGCGTCCGGCATCGAGATCCGGTTCGTGCCGAGCAGCGCGCGCACCTTGGCCCAGGAGAACGTCCGGTCGCCGGGCATCAGGACGAAGACGTGCTCGCCCTCCGACACCCGCACGACCAGGGTCTTGATCAGGTCGCGCGGCTCGATCCCGCGGGCGGCGGCGGCCTCCTCGAGCGAGCGGACCCGTCCGTGTCGCGTGACCGTGTGCGTGATCCCGGCAGCCCGGGCGGCCTCGATCGCGGGGGTGCTCGCCTCGTGCTCGGTCGTCATGCCACCCCACTCTAGGGCCGGGCCGGCGGCGACCCTCAGCGTCGGCGCCCGTCCAGCGGCGGGACCCGTCGCAGGTACTGGGACAGCGCCCCCACGACGGCGACCAGGCTCACGGTGAGCACCATGACGCCGGGCCAGGCGCCTGCGGACCAGGCCACCCCCGAGAGACTGCCGACGACCGACGAGCCGAGGTAGTAGGCGAACAGGTAGAGCGACGCCGCGGGTCCGGGAGCCAGCCCTGCGGCATACGCCCGAGCGGGCACCCACCCGCTGGCGATGCCGTGCACTGCGAAGAACCCACCGGTCATCACGGCCAGCCCGGCGATGATGACCGGCAGGCTGTCGGGGATCGTCAGCAGCAGCCCCGCAGCGAAGACGACGGACGCGACGGCGAGGACGGAACGACGGGGATACCGGTCGGCGAAGCGTCCGGCGACGGTCGAGCTCACCGTGCCGACCGGGTACACGAGGAACACCAGGCCGATCGCGCCGAGGCCGAGGTGGAACGGAGCCGAGCTGAGTCGGAACCCGGCCCCGTTGAACACCGCGACGAAGACACCCATCGCGCTGGCCCCGATCGCGTAGAGCCCCACGAGGGCCCGGTCCGTCAGGGCGCCGCGCATGAGCCCGAGCAGGTGGCCCAGCCGCGCCGGCGCCGGGGTGAAGGCACGGGAGGGTGGGAGCAGGAGTCGCACGGCCAGCGCGCACGCGAGGCCGAGTGCGCCGATCGCCGCGAGGGACCAGCGCCAGCCTGCGTGCTCCCCGACGAACCCAGAGAGGACGCGCCCGATCATCCCGCCGAGGGCGGTGCCGCCGATGTACAAGCCGGCGGCTCGAGCCTGCACGCCTCGGTGCAGCTCCTCCCGCAGGTAGGCCGTCGCGACCGCGGGGAGCCCCGCGAGCGCGGCGCCCTGGAGCAGGCGCAGCAGGAGCAGCGCGTGCCAGCCGGGGGCGAGCGCGCACACCAGGCCGATGATGCTCGAGGCGGCGAGCGAGGCGTGGATGAGAGGGGTCCGACCCACCACCTCGGAGAGCGGGCCGGCGAGGAGGAGGGCGGTGCCGAGGCCGATCGTCGTGAGCGAGAGGGACAGGGTGCTCTCGGCCGCTGTGACGCCGAACGCGTCCATGAGCTCCGGGAGCAGGGTCTGCGTGCTGTACAGCAGTGCGAACGTCGCGATGCCCGCGGCGAAGAGCGCGACGGAGATGCGCCGGTACTCCGGGTCCCGGGTGCGGTAGCCGTGGCTCCCGGGGTCGGGCGTCGACGTCATGGCACCACTCTGCGCCAAGCGAAGCCGCGCGGCACGCCGGCGGCGCCACGTGAGACGCGCAGCACCGGCGGTTCGTCTCGGATCTGAGACGGTTCGGACCGGTCGATGAGCCACCGCCTCGTGCGGCGGTGTGGAATGTGACCATGGCGAGCGACTTCACCCGCATGTGGTCCGAGCTCGAGCCGGTCGGACGCGACCCGCAGACCGGTGGTTATCGCCGGTTCGCGTGGACGCGCACCGACCGCGACCTGCGCGAGTGGTTCGCGGGGGAGTGCGCGGCGCGCGGACTGGACCTCACCGAGGACCGCGCCGGCAACCAGTGGGCCTGGTGGGGCGACCCGGACGAGCGCCCCGGCATCGTCTTCGGCTCGCACCTCGACTCGGTTCCCGACGGGGGCGCGTTCGACGGGCCGCTCGGGGTCGTCAGCGCCCTCGCGACCGTCGACGCCCTCCGCGCCGCCGGCCGCACCCCGGACCTCCCGCTCGGCGTCGTCAGCTTCGTCGACGAGGAGGGCGCCCGCTTCGGGGTCGCCTGCGCGGGCTCGCGGATCATCACCGGCCAGCTCACCGCCGAGCGTGCTCGCGGCCTGACCGACGCCGACGGCGTGACGATGGCGGAGGCCTGGACGGCGGCCGGTCGCGACCCGAGCACGATGGGCCCCGACCCCGAGGCGCTCCGTCGCGTCGCGGCCTTCGTCGAGCTCCACGTCGAGCAGGGCAAGGCGCTCGCCCTCGCTCCCGACGGGACCGAGGACCTCACCGACCGCCGCCGGGCCGTCGCCATCGGCACCGACATCTGGCCGCACGGACGGTGGCGGATCGACCTCCCGGGCGAGGCCAACCACGCCGGCACGACGCGACTCGTCGACCGCCGCGACGCCATGCTCGGGTTCGCCGCCGTCGTCCAGGACACGAGGTCGTATGCCGCTGAGCTCGGTTGCGTCGCCACCGTCGGCAAGGTCGTGGTCGAGCCGGGCGGCGTCAACGCCGTCCCGAGCCACGTGACGGCGTGGCTGGACGCGCGGGGCGTCGACGAGGCGGCCGTCCGCGCCACCGTGGCGGGCATCCTCGGCACTGCGGAGCGGTTCGACGCCATCCACCGCGAGGAGTCGTGGACCCCGCCGACCCGGTTCGATGCTGGCCTCGTGAGCCGGCTCAGCGGCATACTCCCTGATGCACCCCACCTCGGAACGGGGGCGGGGCACGATGCGGGCATCCTCGCCACCCATGGGATCCCCACGGCGATGCTGTTCGTCCGCAACCCGACCGGAATCTCGCACTCCCCCGTCGAGCACGCGGAGCTCGCCGACTGCCACGATGGGGTCGCGGCCCTCACCGCCGTCGTGACCGACCTGTGCACCCGAGATGCAGACTAAGGACCTCTACAGATGACGTCGTTCTGGTGCGAGAGCGCATGGTTGACCGGCGGTTTCGCGAAACGGGTGCGGCTGGTCGTCACCGCCGGCCTGCTCCGCGAGGTGCACGTCGACACCGACCCCGAGGAGCGGGACGTCATCCTCGAGGGGGTCACCCTCCCCGGGATGGCCAACACGCACAGCCACGCCTTCCACCGAGCCCTCCGGGGCCGGGTCAACGGCGGGGGCGGCAACTTCTGGAACTGGCGCGAGCAGATGTACCAGGTGGCCGCGCAGCTCAACCCGGACACCTATCTCGCGCTCGCGCGCGCGGTCTTCGCCGAGATGGTCCTGGCCGGCTTCACGCTTGTCGGCGAGTTCCACTACGTGCACCACCGGCCCGGCGGCAAGAAGTTCGGCGACCCCAACGCGATGAGCCTCGCGGTCCGGCAGGCCGCTGACGAGGCCGGCATCCGGCTCACCCTGCTCGACACCTGCTACCTCGAGGGTGGTCTCAACGGCGGGGGCCACGTCGAGCTGCACCCCGGGCAGCTGCGCTTCAGCGACGGCTCGGTCGACGCCTGGGCCGAGCGCATGCTGGCCCGCCGGACCGAGACCGACCGGGCCCGCCTCGGCGCCGCCATCCACTCCATCCGCGCGGTGCGCAAGGAGGACCTCCCGAGGGTCGTCGAGGCCGCGGGCGGGATGCCGTTGCACGTGCACCTCTCCGAGCAGCCCGGCGAGAACATGGCCTGCCAGATGTTCTACGGCTGCACCCCGACGGAGCTGCTCGACGACGCCGGCGCCCTCGGCCACCACGTGACGAGCATCCACGCGACGCACCTGACGGACCGGGACATCGAGCTGCTCGGTGCCACCGGGACCGGGGCCTGCTTCTGTCCGACGACGGAGCGCGACCTCGCCGACGGCATCGGGCCGGCCCGCGCGCTGCACGACGCCGGCGCCCCGCTCTCGCTCGGCACCGACCAGCACGTCATCATCGACCCCTACGAGGAGCTGCGCGGCCTCGAGATGCACGAGCGGCTCATCACCAACGAGCGGGACCGCTTCACGCCGAGCGAGCTGCTCCAGTCCGCCTCGTTCAACGGTTACCGGGCCCTCGGCTGGTCCGACGGCGGGCACCTGTCCAAGGGGGCTCTGGCTGACTTCGTGACGGTCCGGACCGACACGGTCAACACGGCGGGCTCCGCACCCGAGCAGATCATCTACTCCTGCGTCGCCTCGGACGTCTCCACCGTCGTCGTCGGCGGCGACATCGTCGTCCGCGACGGCCAGCACCGGCTCGGTGACGTCGGGCGCCTCCTCGGTTCGTCGATCGAGCGGGTCGTCACCGCGGCGGTCGGCTCGTGAGCCTGCTGCTCACGGGGATCGCCGAGCTCGTCACCAACGACCCCGTCTGGGGGGAGCAGCACACTGATCCCGGCGACCGTCTCCTGGGAGTCATCCGCGACGCGGCCCTCGTCGTGGGCGGTCCGGGCCCTGACGGGACCGGGCTGCCGCTCATCGAATGGGTCGGCCCCGCGTCGGAGGCGCCCGACGCCGACCAGCGCCGGCACCTCGGCGGCCGCGCGCTGATCCCCGGCTTCGTCGACTCCCACACGCACCTCGTCTTCGCGGGCGACCGCTCCGCCGAGTTCGCCGCGCGGATGACGGGACGGCCCTACGACGGTGGCGGGATCGCGGTGTCCGTCGCCGCGACCCGCGCCGCGACCGACGACGAGCTGCGGACCCTCGTCGCCGCCCGCGTCGCCGAGGCGCGGGCGCAGGGCACGACGACGGTGGAGATCAAGAGCGGCTACGGCCTCACCGTCGAGGACGAGCTGCGCTCGCTGCGGATCGCCCGCGAGCTCACCCCCCACACGACCTTCCTCGGTGCGCACGTCGTGCCGCCCGAGTACGCCGACCGCCGGGGCGACTACGTCGACCTTGTCACGGGGCCCATGCTCGACGCCCTCCTCGCCGATGGGCGCGACGCGAGCCCAGCGGCATACATCGACGTGTTCTGCGAGCCGCACTCTCCGCACGCCTTCGACGGCGACGAGGCCCGCGCGGTCCTCGAGGCGGGCCGGGCCCGCGGACTCGGGCTCCGGGTCCACGGCAACCAGCTCGGCCCCGGCCCCGGCGTCCAGCTCGCCTGCGAGCTCCGCGCGGCCAGCGTCGACCACTGCACCTACCTCAGCGACGCCGACGTCGACGCGCTCGCCGCGGCCCGCGGCACCACCGTGGCGACGCTGCTGCCCGGCGTCGAGTTCTCGACCCGGTCGCCCTACCCGGACGCCCGCCGACTCATCGATGCCGGGGTCGCTGTCGCCCTCGCCTCGGACTGCAACCCCGGGACCTGCTACTCGTCGTCGATCCCCTTCGCCATCGCCCTGGCCGTGCGGGAGATGGGCATGACGCCGGCCGAGGCGCTCCACGCGGCGACGGCCGTGTCGGGCAGGTCGCTCGGGCTGGACCGTCGTCTCGCCGTGGGCGAGCCCGCCGAGCTCGCGGTCGTCGACGGCCCGAGCCACCTGCACCTCTCCTACCGCGCCGGCGTCCCGCTCGTGCGGGCGCTCGAGCCCGGGGTCAGACGGCCCGGATGTGGGCCTTCTCGCCGGTGAGGTCGGACACGTCGATCTCGGCGGTCTCCATCAGCTGGTCGGCCAGGTGCCGCAGCGCCCGAGCCACGGCCACCTCGTCGCCGATCTCGGGCACCCCCGGGTCATGGGCGGACCGGTGCGCGGTGCCCCGCGCGCTCAGCCGCTCCGGGGAGTCGGCGATGAGCACGACGTTGGCGCTCGTCTCGTCGCCGGACTCGAAGATCGAGACCCGCACGTTCCACTCCCGGACGTGGCCGGGTCGGAGGTCCGCCGCCGTCGGGGCCGCTGCGGTCCGGGCCGCGGCCTCGGGTCGGGGCGGCGGAGCGGCGACGGTCACGGGGGGCGGCGCCACCTGGACCTCGGTCGTCCCGAGCCGGAGCACCGCGCCGGGACCTGGGTAGATCAGGCCGGTGTGCCCGTTCGACCAGCGAACGAGGTAGGGCGGCGCACCCTCGCCACCGCGGATCTCGAGGATCTCTCCGTCCCGGGTGGGCTCGTCGATGTGCTCGGCCGCGAGAATGATGCGGTCTCCGACTCGTGCGCGCATGGTGGCCTCCTTGGACCCTCAACAGACTCCCCCAACGAACCCGCTCAGCACACCACCGGGGTGCCCACCCCGGCAGGGTCGAAGGTCCCGTTCCCGTGGCTCTGCGGCAAACCCGACCGAACCCGCGGGTTCTGCCTACGATCGAGACATGGAGCGTGACCACGGCGGAGGCGGCACGGCCTCCGGGACCGGTGTCACCGTGCGGGAGCCGCACCGGGCCGCGACCGTCGACGACGACCATCTGGCGGCGCTGGTCGAGGCGATCACGCCGTTGAGCGCCGACCTGGATCTCCCCGAAGCCCTCTCCCGGATCGTCTCCGGGGCATGTGAGCTCGTGGGGGCCCGCTACGGAGCGCTCGGGGTGCTCGGACCGGACTCACGCCATCTCGCCGCCTTCTACACGCATGGGCTGACGCCGGACGAGGTGGCCCGCATCGGCCTGCCTCCGGTCGGGCACGGGGTCCTCGGGCTGCTGCTGACCGACCCCAGGCCGCTCCGGATCGACGACCTCACGCTCCACCCGAGGTCAGTGGGCTTCCCGGCGCACCACCCGCCGATGCGCAGCCTGCTCGGTGCGCCGATCCGGATCCGCGACCGGATCTTCGGCAACATCTACGTGGCCGACAAGGAGGGTGGTGGGACCTTCACGGCCCAGGACGAGTCGCTGCTCGTGTCCCTCGCTGGGGCCGCCGGCTCGGCGCTGGACAACGCCCGGCTGCTGGCCCAGAGCGAGGTGCGGGAGCGGTGGTCCGCGGCGACGAGCCAGCTGGTCCAGTCCCTCCTCGAGTCCGAGTCGGAGGAGGCCTCGGTCGCGCTCATGGCGACGCAGGTCCGTGAGCTGAGCGGTGGCGTCGTGAGCGCGGTCGCGTTCGTCGACGCGGCGGGGCGGCTCGAGATCCGGGCCATCGCCCGCCGCGCCGGAGCGCCCGTGCCACCGGCCGGAGAGCCCTCCGGTGCCCTCCTCCGCGGGGGCGAGTGGGACGAGCTGCTCGCCGCCCGCCAGCCCATCCTCCACGTGCCGGGCGGCGCCGAGGACCCGCGGGCCCGTCCGGCGGAGGAGGCGCGACGCGTGCTCGGGCTCGTGCCGACGACGGCCGTGGCGCTCGTGCCGCTGGGCGCCGGCCCGCGCGGCAACGGCCTGCTCATCACGGGGTGGGACGAGAGCGACGAGGCGACCGCGCAGGACGCCCTGCCCGCCCAGGCCGCCTACGCCGTCCAGGCCGGGGTCGCCATCCTGGCCGCGCAGGCGCACGCGGACCGCGGTCGGGTCGCCCTGCTCGAGGAGCGGGAGCGCATCGCCCGCGAGATGCACGACCACGTCATCCAGCAGCTCTTCGCCACCGGGCTGTCCCTCCAGTCGGCCGTCCCGCTCGCGCAGCACCCCGTCGTCCGCGTCCGCCTCAGCCAGGCCGTCGACGACCTCGACCGGGCCATCCGCCAGATCCGTCAGGCGATCTTCGAGCTGCACCGGCAGGACCCCGGCGAGAACCTCCTCGCCGTGCTGCGGGCCATCGCCGAGTCGTATGCCGTGAGCCTGGGTTTCGTCCCCGAGGTGACCGTCTCGCCGGGGCTGGGTCCACTGCCCGACCGGCTGCGCGCCGACGTCATCGCCGTCGTCCGTGAAGGGCTGGCCAACGTCGCACGCCACGCCCGGGCCGGCGTCGCACGGGTCGAGGTCCGCGACGCTGCTTCCGGAGATGGCGGCATCTGCGTGCGCGTCACCGACGACGGGGTGGGCTTCGACGCCGCCGACGCGCGCAGCGGCCTGGTCAACCTGCGCTCTCGGGCGGCCGCGCACCACGGCTGCCTGGAGATCCGCCGCGTCTCGACCGGAGGCACGGCGCTGGAGTGGAACGCCCGGCGCGACAGCCAGACACCAGGCAGGAAGTGACCTCCTCCATGGATCCCCTCACCCCGACGACGGCGGCCACCAAGGTCTTCCTCCTCGACGACCACGAGATCGTGCGGCGGGGCCTGCGGGACCTCGTCGAGGCGGCGCCTGACATGGAGGTCGTCGGCGAGTCCGGCTCGGCCCGTGAGGCAGCGCGGCGCATCCCCGCGCTGCTGCCCGACGTGGCGGTGCTCGACGTCCGCCTCCCCGACGGGTCCGGGATCGAGGTCTGCCGCGAGATCCGGTCGGTCGACCCCCGGATCAAGGCCCTCATCCTGACGTCCTACGACGACGAGCAGGCCCTCGTGTCCTCGGTGCTCGCCGGCGCCTCCGGCTACCTGCTCAAACAGCTGAGCGGTGAGGGCATCGTCGCCGCGATCCGCCGGGTCGCGGCAGGGGAGGACCTGTCCGACCACCCCCACGCCAAGGCGCTCCGGGACCGGTGGGCCGCGCGCGAGGAGCACGACCCGCGCCTCAAGGCACTCTCGCCCGTCGAGCGCCGGATCCTCGACCTCATCGCCGAGGGCCTGACCAACCGCCAGGTCGGCGACCGTCTCCACCTCGCCGAGAAGACGGTGAAGAACTACGTCTCGTCCGTCCTCAGCAAGATGGGCATGGAGACACGCACCCAGGCCGCCGTCTATGCCGCGACCCACCGAGAGCCCCACGACCCACCCGTGCCGTGAGACCCCGAACCCCACCGCAGCGCTGGGCCGGATTGCAGCGCAAGCCAGCCCAGCGGCATACGGTCGGGTCAGCTCACCTCGTGTCGGAGGTGGGGAGCGCGCCGGCTGACCTGAGGACGGCCTGCCGGCCGGCCTCGAGCCGCGCCACGGGCACCCGCGGGGGCGAGCAGGACAGGTAGTCGATGCCCGCCTTCGCGAAGAACCCGATGGACGTCGGGTCGCCCGCGTGCTCGCCGCAGACCCCGAGCTCGAGGCCGCTGCGGGTCGCCCGGCCCTTCTCCACGGCCAACCGGACGAGCGCTCCCACGCCCACCTCGTCGAGCGTCTGGAACGGGTCGGCCGAGATGATGCCCTGCTCGCGGTAGGCCGCGAGGAAGCTCGCTTCGGCGTCGTCCCGCGAGATGCCCCACGTCGTCTGCGTGAGGTCGTTGGTGCCGAACGAGAAGAAGTCGGCGTGGGCGGCGAGGGCATCCGCCGTGAGCGCGGCCCGGGGCAGCTCGATCATGACTCCGATCGGGATGTCCAGGGTCCTGCCGTGCCGGGCCCCGACCTCGGCGATGACGGTCTCCACGCGTCCGCGCGCAGCCTCGAGCTCGGCCACCTCCGCGACGAGCGGGAGCATCAGCTCGGGGCGGACGTTGCGGCCCTCCTCGAGGAGCCGCGACACCGCCTCTGCGAGAGCCCGCACCTGGACCTGAGCCACCTCCGGGTGCACGAGGAGCAGCCGGACACCACGGAGCCCGAGCATCGGGTTCGCCTCGTGCAGACGGCGGACGGCGGCGAGGCGCTGCTCCGCCGCGGGGTCCTCCGGCTCACCCTTCGCCGCCGCGACCGCAGCCGAGACGGAGAGGTCGACGAGGTCGGGGAGGAACTCGTGCAGCGGCGGGTCGAGCAGCCGCACGACGACCGGCAGCCCCTCCATCACGGTCAGGAGCGTCGTGAACTCGTCGAGCGCGAGCGCCTCGATCTCGGCGAGGGCGCCCGCTGCGTCGTCGTCCGTGACGACGCGTTCGACGAGCTGGCGGCGTGGCCCCATGAGCATGTGCTCAGTGCGGCACAGGCCGATCCCCTCGGCGCCGTAGCGACGGGCCGTGCGGGCTTCCTCCGGGGTCTCGGCGTTGGCCCGGACGCCCATGGTGCGACGCTTGTCGGCCTGCTCGAGGAGACGGAGCACGCCGCGAGCGGTGGGGTCCTCGGGCCGGCCGACGGGACCTCCGGCCGAGGTCTCCTGGATCGCCGTCGCGACGACGCTCGCCTGGATCTCCCGGCTGCCCTCGAAGAGCTCGCCGGTGCTGCCGTCGACCGACACGACGGTGCCCTCGGTCAGCACCCGGCTGCCGTGGAAGGTCGCGGTTCGGGCGGCCGGGTCGACGACCATCTTCTCGATGCCCGTGACGCACGTCTTCCCCAGTCCCCGGGCCACGACCGCCGCGTGCGAGGTGAGACCACCGCGCGAGGTGATGACCGCCTTGGCGGCGAGCATCCCGCCGAAGTCGTCCGGGCTCGTCTCGGGGCGGGCCAGCACCACGCTCCGGCCGAGACCGGCCCACTCCATCGCGGTGGCCGCGTCGAAGACGAGCTGCCCCACGGCCGCTCCGGGGCTGGCGGCGAGGCCGCCGGCGAGTGGTGCGGCCGCGGCCGCCTGGAAGGACGGGTGCAGCAGCGTCGTCAGCTGGTGGCCGTTGACCCGGGTCAGGGCCTCGTCGAGGTCGATGACGCCTTCGTCGGCCAGCTCGACGGCGATCCGGAAGGCAGCGGCCGGGCTGCGCTTGCCCAGTCGGGTCTGGAGGATCCACAGCCGCCCCCGCTCGACGGTGAACTCGACATCACACAGGTCGCGGTAGTGGGTCTCGAGCGACCTGAGGTGCCGGGAGAGCTCGGCGTGGATCTCCGGGTCGCGTCGGTGCAGCTCGGAGAGGTCCATCGGGCTGCGCACCCCGCTGACGACGTCCTCGCCCTGAGCGTCGGGCAGATAGTCCCCGAAGGCGCCCGGGGCCCCGGTCACGGGGTCGCGGGTGAAGCAGACGCCGCTGCCCGAGCGATCACCCCGGTTGCCGAAGACCATCTGGACGACGTTGACGGCCGTACCGAGGTCATCGGGAATGCCCTCGTGGGCCCGGTAGAGGCGGGCGCGCTCGCCGTTCCACGAGCGGAAGACGGCGCGGACCGCCTCGCGCAGCTGGGTCCCGGCGTCCTGCGGCAGCTCCTGGCCCGTCTCCGCGACGATGAGCGCCCGGAAGTCGGTGGCGAGCTGCTGCAGGTGGGCATCGTCCAGCTCGGCGTCCGTGCCGACCCCCGCATGGGCCCGCGCCCGGGTCAGCAGGTCGTCGAACCGCGAGCCCTCGACGCCGAGGACGGTCCGGCCGTACATCTGGGCGAGGCGTCGGTAGCTGTCCCACGCGAAGTGCGACTCACCCCGCTCGGCCAGGGCCGCGACGACCGCGTCGTTCAGACCGATGTCGAGGACCGTCTCCATCATCCCCGGCATGGAGAACTTCGCTCCGGACCGGACCGAGACGAGCAGGGGCCGGGCCGGGTCGCCGAGGACCAGGCCGGAACGCTCCTCGAGGTCGGCGAGGGCCGCGTCGACCTGGTCCCACAGGCCCTCCGGGTCACCGCCGGCAGCGAGGTAGGCGCGACAGGCCTCCGTCGTCACGATGAAACCTGGCGGCACGGGCAGCCCGAGGCGGGTCATCTCGGCCAACCCCGCGCCCTTGCCACCGAGCAGGTCGGCCATCGTGCGGTCGCCCTCGTGGAACTCGATGACGAGGGGACGGTGGGCGGTAGCGAATGACGTGCTGATCTCCGTAGCGGTCATGGCGGTCTCCAGCCGTGCACGGCGGGCCCTGCCTCAAGGCGCAGGCTGACGAGGGGTCCCGCCTACCAGCATCCTGTGTCGCCGACCCCGTGCCGGGAGTAGGGACTTTGGTCCCGGGCCTTGCTCACCCCGCGCGGGGCGGGTGCCAGTGGGGCTCAGCTGCCCTGGCTGCTCGTCTCCTCGTGCTCGCACTTGAGGACAGAGCCGGGGCCGGGGTGGATCAGCCCCGAGTGTCCGTCCGACCACTCGACGAGGTAGGGGGGCGCCCCGTTCTCGCCGTGCACCTCGCGGATCGTGCCCTCGCGGACCCGTTCGCCGACGTGCTCCGCGGCCATGGTGATCCGGTCTCCGACGACTGCCTTCATGGGTGTGGTCCTCCTCGGACGGTCCGGGTGCGTGCCACTCCTAGCACACCACCCCGGGGGCCCCGGCCGGAAGGGGTGACGCGAGGATCACGCCGGTCCGGCGCCTGGGCCGGGTTCGGGACCCTCGCGGGAGCCAGTGCACCGCAGTCAGGAGGTGAGCTTCTGAGCGCCCTTCTCGGCCTTGGCCGTGGCCTTCTCGAGCTTCTTGTGCGCCTTCCTCTCCTTGCGGGTCAGCTTCGTGTGCTCGAGCGCCTTCGGCAGGTGACCGGTCGACTGCCGGTAGTACTCGGCCGCCTTGCGCTCGGCCGCCACCTTGGTGCCGGCCATGATCATGCCCGAGAGTGCCGTGAACGCGATGACGTCCCGCGTCCGCTCCTTCTCGTAGTCACCGCGCACCGGGACCGGCTTGCCGGTCGCGAGCTTCCACCCCTTGGAGGCGACCGTCGTGGCGAGCCTCGTCGCGACGACCGTCGAGGTGACGGTGATCGCTTTCCAGACCAGCCCGCCGAGTGGCGAGTGCTGGTCCTCTCCGGGCGTGGTCGCGTCGTCGTTCGCCGATCTGGTCGCCTTGGCCATGGTGTGACTGTACCCATGTCGGCGGGAGTAGAGTCGGGCTGAAAACTGAACAGCACCACCCTCTTTACGACAGGGGAGCGCCCCAGCGCTGAGAGTGCGGCCCGCGACACGCGTGCAGCCGCAGACCCTCGAACCTGCTCCGGTTAGCACCGGCGAAGGGAGTCGGTAATTCTCAGGACACCCGCGTGCTCCGTCTTCTCGTGACTCGTCGCTCCGGCGCCGGCCACGGACGACGTGGGCCGGTGGGTGTCCTCCCCGAGGTATCCACCTTCTCGAGGAAACCACGGGAGTCACACATCATGACCACATCGCAACGGGTCAGGCCCACTGAGATCCGCGCGTCCGGAGCGCTTCCGCGCTGGCGGACCATCGACCTGCTCACCTGCGCCTTCCTCGGCGTCGCGTTCGGCGTCGCCTACTGGGCCTGGGGACTCGCCTACGAGACCCCGTCCAACCTCATCTCCGCGGGGTTCCCCCCGCTGTCGGCTCTGCTCAACTGGCCCTGGCTGGTCGCCGGCATCGTCGGCATGCTCGTCATCCGTCGGCCCGGCGCTGCCGTCTTCACCGAGCTGCTCGCCGCGGTCGTCTCGGCCCTCATCGGGACCCAGTGGGGGCTGACCACGCTCATCTCCGGGTTCGTCCAGGGCCTCGGCGTCGAGCTCGGCTTCGCGGCGTTCGCCTACGCGACGTACCGCTGGGCGCCCCTGCTGCTCGGTGGGTTCCTCGGCGGCGCGTTCGAGGCGGTCTACGAGTGGTACTCGTGGTACCAGGAGTGGGACTTCGGCTACAAGGTCGCCTACCTGTTCCTCTTCGGCGCGTCGGTGGCCGTCTTCGGCTCCCTCCTGTCCGTGTGGCTGACCCGGTTCCTGGCCTACGTGGGTGCACTCAACGCCTTCCCACCCGGTCAGGAGGTCCGGGAGCGAAACGCGGTCTGACGCGTCGGCACGGCCATGACGACCACGGAACGCCGGGGCGGAGCAGCCTCAGCCGCGACGCCCTCGGGGGCAGCCCGCGGGGGGACTCGCGCGCCCGCCGGAGCCGGCGTCCGTGTCGAGGACCTCACCTGGCGTCCCTACGGCCGGAGCCGCCCGGTCCTGTCGGGCCTGGACCTGACGATCGAGCCCGGCGAGCGGGTGCTGCTCGCCGGGCCGAGCGGTTCGGGCAAGTCGACCTTGCTGCGAGCGGTGGCCGGACTGCTCCTGACCGCGGACTCGGGTGACCTCTCGGGGTCCGTGACCATCGACGGGCAGGCGCCGCAGGACCGCCCCGGTTCGGTCGGCCTGGTGCTCCAGGACCCGGGGTCCGGAGTGGTGGCCTCGACGATCGGCCGGGATGTCGCGTTCGGCCTCGAGAACGTCGAGCTGCCTCGGGGCGAGATGCCACCGCGGGTTGCTGCGACGCTGGCGGAGGTCGGGCTGACCATGGCGGCGGACAGCCCGCCGGCCGCGCTGAGCGGTGGTGAGTCGCAGCGTCTTGCGCTCGCCGGTGCGCTGGCGATGGAGCCCAGCGTGCTGTTGCTCGACGAGCCCACGGCGATGCTCGACGCGGCGACGGCAGGCTCCGTGCGAGGGCTCGTCGACGTCGTGACTCGCGAGCGGGGGCTGACCCTCGTGGTCGTCGAGCACCGGCTGACCGGGTGGGTCGACCTCGTCGACCGGCTCGTCGTGCTCGATGCCGAGGGGGCTGTCCTGGCCGATGGCCCGCCGGTGGCGGTCCTGCACGAGCACGCGGGCCGGCTCGTCGCCGAGGGCATCTGGGTGCCGGGCTGGCCGGAGCCGGAGCCGCTCGAGATCGCCCTGACGCCGTGGCCGAGCGGTGCGGCCGCCGCGGGGCTGGTTCGGCGGGACGACGTCGTCGTCGCGGCCCGCGACGTGACCGTCGAGCACCGCACCCGTCGCCTCGGAGCCGAGAGCCGGACCACGACGGCGGTGAGCGACGTCGACCTTGAGGTGCGCGCGGGCCGCGTCCTCTCGCTGGTCGGGCCGAGCGGGTCGGGCAAGACCTCGCTCATGGGCGCCTTGGGTGGGCTCAGCGCCCCGACCTCGGGCCGCGTCGACGTCGCCTCGGCGCTGACCCCCGCGAACGGGCCGCCCCCGCCCCACGACTGGGCCTCGACCGACCTGGCCAAGGTCGTCGCCTGGGTTCCACAGCGGTCCGCCTCTGCCCTCCTCGGGCGCACGGTGCGGGACGACGTCCTCACCACGCCGAGGGCGCTCGGACAGGATGCCGCAGTCAGTGGACGCAGGGCGGACGAGGTCCTGGCGGCCCTCGGGCTGGACCGCCTTGGCGCGGTCGACCCGCGGCACCTCTCCGGCGGGGAGCAGCGCCGGCTCGCCGTCGCCGCGGCGATCCTGCACGGACCGGCGCTCCTCCTCGCCGACGAGCCGACCGTCGGGCAGGACCGCCTGACCTGGGCGGCCGTCATGGGGATCCTCGAGGCGTCCCGCGACGAAGGGGCCGCCCTCGTCCTCACGACGCACGACGAGGGCGCCATCGGGCGGGCGGACGAGACCCTCCACCTCAGTACGCCTCCACCGAGGCCGCCCCCGGAGACGCCGGAGCGTCGTCCTCTCGTGGCCCGGGTCGGGCCGTTGGCCCTCCTGGCCGTCGGGCTCAGCGTCCTCCCGTTGCCCGCGCTGCTGGAGACGTGGCGACAGGGGCTGGCGGTGCTCGGGGTCGAGGTGCTCCTCGGGCTCATCGGCCTGGTCGCCCCCGGCCCGGGCCGTCGGCCGTCGGGGCGGGTCCGCGGGGTGCTGACGCGCCTCGCCCCAGCCGCCCTCGCCGTCCTGGGGGTGGCGTGGTCGGCGTGGCTCCTCGGGGGCCGCGACGTCGAGGTCGCCTCGGGCGCCGGTCTGCGGGTGCTGTGCCTGGTCGTGCCCTCGGCCTTCGTGGTCGGCTACCTCGACCCGGAGCGCCTGGGTGACCATCTCGCCCAACGTCTGCGGCTGCCGCCCAGACCCGTCGTCGCGGCCACCGCAGCCCTCCAACGGGTCCAGTCGTTCGACGCGCTGTGGGACGAGCTGATGAAGACCCGTCGCGTGCGCGGTGTCCGGGCCGACCGTGGTCTCGTCGCCCGGCTGCGTGAGGCGGTCGTCGTCACCGGCGGCCTGCTCATCGGGGCCCTCGGGCAGGCCGCGACCCTCGCGCTCGCCATGGACGCGCGCGGGTTCGCCGAGGCGCGTCGTCGGACCTGGGCCGCCGAGGCGACGTGGCGGGTCGCTGACACCGTGGCCATCATCGCCGGAGTGGCCGTCGTGGCCGCCGGTTTCGCCGCCCGGCTCCTCCTCCCGGCCTGAGCCCGGCGCACAGGGCACAATGGCCCCGTGCGCAGACCGTTGACGTATGCCGCTGGGCTCGCTCTCGCGGTCACCTCGCTCCTCGGGGTGGCGGCGTGTGGCCAACCGGAGCCCGCACCCACGGAGGAGGGCACCGTCAGCGTCCCGATCCAGCCGACCCTCACCCCGTACGAGACGCAGACCGCCTCGGCGGACCCCTCGGAGGCCGTCCCCGGTGGCGCGTTCGACCTCGAGGCGATGCTGGAGACCGACTCGTGCGACCAGTCCGGTGGGGTCTGGAGCTTCGCGGGCACCTTCGCGAACACGACGGACGAGGCGCTCGACATCCGGGTGGCCATCTCCCTCGTCTCCACCGCCGACCTCAACGTCCTCACCGTCCACGAGGTGGACCTGACCGTCCCGCCCCACGAGACGCTGCCCGTCGAGGCGCCGGACTTCTACGCGGACCAGGACGTCGACCCGGCCGCCGTCCAGTGCCTGACGGGCGTCGCCGACAAGGGCGAGTGACCGTGCGACTCTTCCTCGTCCGCCACGGTGAGACGCACGCCAACGTGGCCCGCCAGCTCGACACGGCCGTCCCGGGCCTCCACCTCACCGAGGCCGGGCGCGAGCAGGCCCGGGAGCTGGCCGCGAAGCTCGCCGCCGAGGACCTCGGGGCGATCTATGTCTCGGACCTGCTGCGCGCGCAGCAGACGGCCGAGCCCCTCGCGGCCGCGCTCGGCGTCGACGCCGTCGTGCTGCCGGGACTGCGCGAGATCCAGGCCGGCGACTACGAGATGTCGACCGAGTGGGGCCCGTTCATCGATGCGGTGAAGCGCTGGCGCGACGACCCGGAGCATGCGATCCCGGGCGGTGACTCGGGCATCGGCTTCATGTCCCGCTACGAGGCGGCGATCCGGCGCATCGCCGGCGACGGTCACGCGTCTGCCGTCGCGGTGAGCCACGGGGCGGCGATGCGGGTCTGGGTGGCCGCCGCCACGGGGCTCGACCCGGGCTTCTTCGACTCCCGACGGCTGGACAACACGCTCGTCGTGACCATGGAGGGCGACCCCGACGCGGGGTGGCGCCTTCTCGCCTGGGGAGACGAACCCATCACCCATGAGTGACGAGCCGGGGGCCGCCGGGTCGCGCGCCGCGGCTGGGTGGCGCTACGCCGGCCTCGCGGCTGCGGTCGCCCTGGCACTCTCGTCCTGGGGGTCCGGCTCGAGACCGATCCTCCACACCCGCATCCTCTGGCCCGGACTGGCCCCGAGCGCGGAGTCAGGCGGCTCCCCGTTGGCCGCGACGGCGTCGGTCCTGGCGATGGGTGCGCTCGTCCTCGCCTGGTGGCGACTGAGGGCCGCGGCTGTCGGCGAACGCTGGTGGTGGGTCACGGCGGCCCTGTGGTTCGCGCCGCTCGTCGCGTCCGCGCCCCTGTACAGCAGGGACCTCTACTCCTACGCCGCGCAGGGCGCGCTGTGGGCCGAGGGCCTCAGCCCGTACGAGCACGGCGTCAGCGACCTGACCTCACCCTGGCGGGAGTCGACCGCTCCCACGTGGCTCGAGTCCCCGTCGCCGTACGGACCGGTGTGGCTGCTCGTCGCCCGGATCGCCGCCACCGTGGCGGGGGACCACCTCTGGGTGGCGCTCCTGCTGCTGCGGCTCGTCGCGGTCGCGGCGGTCGTGGTCCTCGCGTGGGCGGTCTCCGACGTGGCCCGCCGCGTCGGCGCGCCCGGCCGGCAGGCCGCCTGGCTCGCGATCGCCACCCCGCTCGTCGGAGCGCACTTCATCAGCGGCGCCCACAACGACGCGCTCATGGTGGCTGCCGTCGTCGCCGGCTTCTCCCTCGCGCTGCGCGGGCGTCTCGTCCCCGCCGTCCTGCTCGTCTCGGTGGGGGCCCTGGTGAAGGTGACCGCCGTGGTGGCGCTGCCGTTCGTCGCTCTCCTGTGGGCCCGTCGGCTCGCCGGGACGCGGCTGGGGGCGCAGGAGGGAGCGGCCGAGTGGACGGGCGCTCTTCGGCGTCGGGAGGCCGCCGCAGGCCTCGCGCTCACCCTCGTGACCGCCGCGCTGTCCATGGCGCTGGTCAGCCGGGCCGCGGGGCTGGGTGCCGCCTGGCTCAACCCCGGGACCACGCCGGGCCGCAACGAGCAGTGGACCTCACTGCCCACGGCCGTCGGCATGGCGGTCGGCGCCGTGGGTCACGTGCTCGGGCGCCCCGAGTGGCGCGAGTCGGGCATCTCGGTCGCGCGGGGGGCCGGTCTCGTCGTGCTCGCCCTCGTCCTCGTCCTCATCTGGCTGGCTGCGGCCAAGCCCTTGGCCCCCCGCCGGGACCGCCCTGAGGAGGCCCCACGGGGGTGGGAGGGGCGCATCGTCCGGGCGGCCGGCTGGGCCTTCCTCGCCCTCATCGTCCTCGCGCCCGCCTTCCTCGGCTGGTACTTCCTCTGGGCCCTGCCGCTCCTCGCCGCCACGGATCGCGAGGGCGACGGCAGCCCCGCCGCCCGGCGATGGCTCCCCGTCGTCGCCACGGTGCTCTGCTTCGCCCAGCTGCCCGACGGCTACAGCCTCGGTCTGACGACCACCGCCGTCGGCGTGCCCATCGCCGTCGCGGCCCTCGTCCTGCTGCTGCGGTCGGGGCTGCGGTGGGCGCGCCGCGCCGACTGGGGCGGCCTCGTCTCGCTCGATCGCCCTCTCGTCCACGCCCCCGCCGGGGATGATGGGCAGATGGCTCGCCGGACCTGGCCCGCCGAAGGCGGCTGGTCGCTCGAGCCGGAGCCGGGCCCCGTCCCGACCCCGGCCGAGCCCGCCGCGCTCGTCCCGGTCGGGCGCCGCCCGCACGGGATCCTCCTCGCCTCCGCTGCCGCGGTGGCCCTGGTCCTCGGCTTCGCCGCCTGGGCGCTGACCGCTCGAGTCCACGCCGACGACCTCTCAGCCTACGAGGGTTTGCGGGCTCACGCCCGGGAGCTGGGTCGTGAGCTCCGCCCGCTCGGGACCAGCACGAGGCAACCGTGCGGGGTCACGGACGAGGGCTGGGCCGAGCTGACCTGGGGGCGGATCAGCGGCCCGTCGGTCGACGAGATCGAGACCTACCTGCGCGCCGTGGGCTGGCGACGGGTCGCCACCGCAGCCGGCGTCGAGCTCCGCCTCACCGAAGGGGGCCGCGAGCTGACGGCGGTCGCGAGCCCGCCGAGCGGGGAGGTCGGTGTCCGCCTGACGCTCACGAGCGAGGCGAGCTCGCTGGCCTGCCTGCTGCAGTGAGGCACCCGGCGAGCCCAGCGGCATACGCCCAGCTCGTCCCGGCCACGACGGAGGGCCACATGACGAGAATCACGAGGACCCTCCCAGCCCCACCTGACACCCTGTAGCGCATGCGCCTCGTCTCCCAGTCCAAGAAGCTCGCGTCCGTCTGCTACGAGATCCGCGGACCGGTGCTCGCCGAGGCCAAACGGCTCGAGGACGAGGGGCACCGGATCCTCAAGCTCAACATCGGCAACCCGGCGCCGTTCGGCTTCGAGGCGCCGGACGACATCCTCGTCGACGTGATCCGCGCGCTGCCGACCGCACAGGGTTACAGCGACAGCAAGGGCATCGTCAGCGCGCGACGCGCCATCAAGCAGCACTACGAGGTCCGCGACTTCCCCCGTCTCGACATCGAGGACATCTACCTGGGAAACGGCGTCAGCGAGCTCATCGTCATGGCGATGCAGGGCCTGCTCAACAACGGCGACGAGGTCCTCATCCCGGCGCCGGACTACCCGCTGTGGACGGCCGCCGCGTCCCTGGCCGGCGGGACCCCGGTGCACTACCTCTGCGACGAGCAGGCGGGCTGGGCGCCCGACCTCGACGACATCGCGAGCAAGATCACCGACCGGACCAAGGCGATCGTCGTCATCAACCCGAACAACCCCACGGGCGCCGTCTACCCGGTCGACGTCCTCGAGGGCATCGCCGAGCTGGCCCGCCGGCACCAGCTGATCATCATGGCCGACGAGATCTACGACAAGATCCTCTACGACGACGCGAAGCACACGTCGATCGCCGCCCTCGCCCCGGACCTGTTCTGCCTCACCTTCAACGGCCTCTCCAAGGCGTACCGCGTGGCCGGGTTCCGTTCCGGGTGGCTGGCCCTCACCGGCCCGAAGGAGCACGCCCGCAGCTACATCGAGGGCCTCGAGGTCCTCGCGAACATGCGTCTGTGCGCCAACGTGCCGGCCCAGCACGCCATCCAGGTCGCCCTGGGCGGCTACCAGTCGATCACCGAGCTGATCCTGCCGGGCGGTCGACTCCTCGAGCAGCGCGACCGGGCCTGGGAGATGCTCAACCAGATCCCGGGGGTCTCGTGCACCAAGCCGGAGGGTGCGCTCTACCTCTTCCCGCGCCTCGACCCCAAGGTCCACCAGATCCGGGACGACGAGCGGTTCGCCTTCGACCTGCTCAGCGAGGAGAAGCTCCTCGTCGTCCACGGGACCGGGTTCAACTGGCCCTCGCACGACCACTTCCGGCTCGTCTTCCTGCCGCGGGTGGAGGAGCTGGAGGACGCGATGGAGCGGATCGAGCGCTTCCTGTCGACCTACAGCCAGTAGGCCGTATGCCGCTGGGCCGGCTTCCCGGGTCCCGCCGGGTCAGGCGCGGGGCGAGCTCCCCGACCCGCAACACACCCGCTCACCGCGCGCACAGCCCTGCCGCAGCCGGGGGCTCCAGGCGATAAGCGGGTGTGTTGCGGTCAGGTGCGGCGTCGCGCCGTCGGGGATGATCGGCTGCAGACACCCGTTCAGCCCAGTGATGGAGAGGCAGATGACTCAAGAATCGCGCCTGCGGGGGCGGGCCCGCGCTGCTGCGATGGCCGTGGGCCTTGCCCTCGGTGCGCTCAGCCTCGCCGGCTGCACCGAGGAGATGCCGGGCCTGACCGACCTACCGCCGGACGTCGCAGCGGCCCGCCCGACGATCAGTGGCGAGGAGGCCCGGTTCGTGCTCCTCGCGCGGGAGCGCGGCGCCCTCGTCACCGGCACGACCGTCGCCGACGACATCGAGACGGCGACGACGGCGTGCCGGCGCTGCAGAACGGCGCGACGCTGCGCGAGATCGCCGTCGACGCAGCCGGCCGTCCGCTCGGCAACGAGGGGGACCAGCTGCGGACCAAGCAGCTGCTGGCCGCCGCGGTCGAGTCGCTGTGCCCCGACTACGAGGACCAGGTGGCCGACCTGAAGCTGCCGTGACGTCTCAGCGCGCGGCAGTCGTGGAAGAAACCGACCCCCGCGCGAGGTTGGCACCACCGTGACCAGTCCGCGCGCCCAGCTCAACGTCCTCGACCTCGTCCCGATCGCGGAAGGCGGGTCGGCCGCGGAGGCCATCGCCCAGACGGTCGACCTCGCCCGACACGCGGAGCGGTGGGGCTACGGCCGGTACTGGATGGCCGAGCACCACAACTTCCGGGGCGTCGCGTCCTCGTCCACCGCGGTCCTCATCGGGCACGTGGCGGCCCACACCTCGACGATCCGAGTGGGCGCGGGCGGCATCATGCTGCCCAACCACGCCCCCTACGTCGTCGCCGAGCAGTTCGGCACCCTCGCCACGATGTACCCGGGCCGGATCGACCTGGGTCTGGGGCGGGCACCGGGGACCGACCCGGCCACGGCGCGGGCCCTGCGGCGCAACGAGGTGGCCGCGATGAACTTCGCCGCGGAGGTCGAGGAGGTCCAGGGCTACCTCGGCGACCCCGAGCCGGGGGCCTCGGTCCGGGCGATCCCCGGCGAGGGCACCCACGTGCCGCTCTGGATCCTCGGCTCGAGCCACGGGGGCGCGCAGGTCGCCGCGGCCCTCGGGCTGCCCTACTCGTTCGCGTCGCACTTTGCGCCGGCGGCCCTGATGAGCGCCCTCGACGTCTACCGGCGCGGCTTCCAGGCCTCCCCGCTGCCCGGTGGCCTCGATGCGCCGCGGACCATGGCCGGCGCCAACGTCATGGTCGCCGACACGCAGGCCGAGGCCGAGCGCCTCTTCACCTCCGTCCTCGAACGGTTCCGGGGCATCGTCACGAACCAGCGCAGCGGGCTGCGGCCCCCGGCCGGGTCGTCGCCGGTGCAGCTGCTCGCCTCCTGGTCGCCCGCAGAGCGGTCCGCCGTGGCGGAGATGACACGGGTGTCCTTCGTCGGCACCCCTGCCGACGTGCGTGGGCAGCTGGCGGACTTCACCCGCGCGACCGGCGTCGACGAGGTCATCGTCACGTGCGGCGCGTTCGACCCCGAGGCCCGGAAGCGCTCCCTCGAGCTGCTCGCCGACGCCTGGCAGTGACCCCGCACTGACCCGCACCTACCCGCACCTACCCGCACCTACCCGCACCTACCCGCCACCGATCTGAGAGGCTGAACCCATGACCGACCAGGACCAGCGCCGCGTGACGCTCACGCGGGACTCCATGGGCCGCTACACGGTGCGCAACGACCGTGGCGGCTCCGTCACCACGAGCTCCGGGACGGACGAGCTGTCCCCCGTCGAGCTGCTCCTCGCCGGGATCGCCGGGTGCACCGCGGTCGACGTCGACACGGTGACGAGTCGGCGCGCCGAGCCGGAGAGCTTCGAGATCGAGGTCACGGCCGACAAGGTCAAGGACGAGCACGGCAACCACCTCAAGGACATCGAGGTGACGTTCCGGGTCCGGTTCCCGGACGACGAGGGCGGCGAGGCGGCGCGCACGATCCTGCCGAGCCTGGTGCGCCGCTCGCACGAGGAGTTCTGCACCGTCAGCCGCACCATCATGCTCGGCGCCGAGGTCACCTCACGGCTCGAGTGACCACCCCACGGCGCGCTTCCTCCGTGATCATCGCCACGTCGTGCCGCCCGAGCCCATCTCGATGTCTCACCAGCTGGACACCCACGCTAGGCTCCACGAGGCGTCCGGGCGGGCGCTGAACGAATCGGCTTCGACGTGAGGACAATTGATGGGCGGCCGCATGACCAGGGGGGCCGCTCGCGCGAGTCTGGCCCTCGTGCTCCTCGGGCTGACCGGCTGCTCGGCCGGTGACGCGGGGGCGGTTCAGAACCGGTCACCGGAGCAGGTGGCGACCGACTTCGTGCCGCTCGCCGAGGCGGTCGTTGCCGCGACGGCCACCGACGGCTGGACCTTCGAGGACAGCCGCCCCTGGTCGACGGGCGCCATCGGCGGGCTCCGTGGCCAGGTCTGCACCGGGCTGCCCGGCAAGCACACCCTCCAGCTGCTGCTCCTCGGCAAGCCGGTCGAGGACGCGAAGGCTGCGGTCGCGGGGATGAGAGAGCACCTCGAGGGGCACGGCTTCACCATCTCCGGCCAGTTCACCCCCGAGTCCGGTGAGGGCGAGTTCACCGTCTCGGGACAGCGGGCGGACGGCGCCGCCGTCGACTACCGGGCCAGCACGTCCGGCCAGACGCTCGACCTCGAGAGCGAGTGCTCGGCGGCGATCGAGCTCAACGCGAACGTCCCCGTCCCCCAGTGATCTCCGCCTGACGCGGCCGGCCACCCCCCTGACGAGAGAGCCGTATGCCGCTCAGCTCAGCGGCATACGGCCGGGTCCCTCAGGGCGTGGCTGGGTCAGGGCTGCGTCATCGGGCGGACGGTGAGGATCTGCTCAGCGCGTCCCACCGGCCCGAGCTCGTCGTGGAGCGTCGTCGAGGTCAGGCCCATCCCCGTCGTCCCCATCGTCACCGTGGTGTCGAAACCGACCCACCCGCGCACGGGCTCGCGGAAGAGGTGGATGGTCAGGTCGACGTTGGGGAACATCCACTCCTGCGGCGAGACGCGCACCGCAATGCCGTTGGCCGTGTCGACGAGGCGGATCAGGTCAGCGGTCGGCGAGCACGTCTCGGCGTCCACGAGGGCGTGCGACGTGCGGATCCACGTCCGGGTCCGTCCCGGGCGGCGGGCCGGATCGGCGCGGAACTCGACCCCGCGGATGTAGCCGCCCGGCCAGAGGTCGGTGCCGTCCCACTCGGGGAAGTCATCCGGACCGGGCATCGGCTCGAACTCGACACCGGCAACCGGAGAGGAGTCGTGGGCGGCCAGGCGCCAGGCGTGCGCGCGGACGACGTCCCGACCGTCCACGGACAGGACGGCCTCGACGAGCTCGATGCTCCGGCCGGGGCGGGTGGTGCGGACCGCGACCCGGCTCGGTCGTGCCGGGATCATCCCGAGGATGTCGAAGCTGACGCGGGCGAGCTGCATGCCGTCGCGAGGCTCGTGCCGGTCGATCGCGTGGATGAGCAGGCCGCCGACGGGCGCCATGTGCTGCTCGTCGTCGCGCCAGGCGCCCTGGACGTGGATCGTCGGCGCGAAGAGGTCCTGGTCGAGGCGTCGGTAGAAGGCCGGGACGTCGGACCGCAGCGAGAAGGCCGAGTCGGACGAGGGGTCGAGGGAGTCCTGCGTGCTCACGCCGCCACCCTACGGCTGGCCGGTCGAGGCATCAGCCGGACGGGGGCCGGACCACTCCGAGGCCGAGGTCGACCATTCGGACGAGACGTGGGGTCAGGGCATCGATGGCGGTGCGCGGTAGGTCCCGGAGGGGGCCCTCGAGGGCCAGCATCGCGAGCCCGTGGACGGCCGACCAGGCGAGCAGCTCCGCCCCCGGCCGCTCCGCAGCGGGGAGCACGCCAGTCACGAGCATCTCGTCGAGCTGGTCCGACAGCAGCTGGAACGGGGTGCGCCCGCCCGCACCGGCCGCATCGGGCGACGCGGACCGGCTGAGGTCCGTCGGCACGGCGAAGGCGGTGCGGAACAGGCCCGGCTCGGTCAGGGCGAAGCGGAGGTACCCGACGCCCACGGCCCGGAACCTGGCCCGGGCCCGCGACGCGGGGTCGCCGGCCCCGCCTTCCCCGAACCGGTCGACCTCGGCGAACTCATCGACCTCGGCGATCGCCCGGGCGATGACGTCGGCGGCCTCGGCCTGGGCCCGCGAGACGACATCGGCCAGCAGCGCATCGCGGTCGGCGAAGTGACGGTAGGCGGCGTTCGCGGACACCCCGGCCCTCCGAGTCGCCTCCCGGAGGACCACGGCGTCCGGCCCGCCCTCCCGCGCCAGCTCCAGCCCCTCCTCGAGCAGGGCGCGGCGCAGGTCACCGTGGTGATAGGTCTGGCGCGCGGCGCTCACCCTCCCATCATGGCCGCCCCCGCGCGCAAAGGGTGGAGCGCGCCCACAGCGAGTTCGGCAGAGTAGGCCGCACAGCGAACCACCGATAGGGGCCCTCCCGTCCGAGTGGCGCCGCTGACGGTCCGGGAGGCGCGGCGGGGAGGTTGCGCCGGGAGCGAGCTCAGCGGCATCCGGCCAGAAGGGCGGGGGTCAGAGACCGAACTGCCGGGCCGTCGCACGGACCGCCTCGGCCGAGCGGCGCAGGCCCGCGAGCTCCAGGTCGGTCAGCGGAACGGCGACCGTCTCACCCGCACCCGCCGCGTGCACCAGCGTCGGGACCGACAGGCACACGTCGCTGATCCCGTGGTAGTCCTCGAGGAGCGACGACACGGGCAGGATCCGCCGCTCGTCATTGACGACGGCCTCGATGATCCGCGACGCCGCGAGGCCGATCGCGTAGTTCGTCGCACCCTTGCCCGCGATGATCTGGTAGGCCGACTCGACGACGTCCCGGGCGATCCGCTCCCGGTCCTCCGCGCTGAGCGGCCCGCGCCCCTCGAGCCCCGTCCACTCGAGCAGCGGCACCGAGGCGATCGACGCCGAGCTCCACAGAGGCAGCTCCGAGTCGCCGTGCTCGCCCGCGATGTAGGCGTGGATGTTCTGCACGGCCACCCCCGTGTGCTCGGCGAGCAGGAACCGCAGCCGGGACGAGTCGAGGACCGTGCCCGAGCCGAAGACTCGCTCGCGTGGCAGCCCGGACGTCCGCAGGGCCGCGTAGGTGACCACGTCGACCGGGTTGGTCACGAGCAGGTGCACGGCGTGCGGCGCCACGCGGACCAGCTCGGGCATCAGCTTCTGGACGAGCGTGATCGTCGTGCCCGCGAGGTCCAGCCGGGTCTGGCCGGGCTTCTGCTTGGCGCCGGCGGTGAAGGCGATGACGTCGCAGTCGGCGAGCACGTCCACGTCGTCCGACCCGACGACGCGCGCCATCGGCATGAACTGGATGCCGTGGGCCAGGTCGAGCGCCTCGGCCGTCACCTTCGCCGCATCGATGTCGTAGAGGGCGACGGTCTGCGCCGCGCCGCGCATCAGGGCGGCATACGCGAGGGTCGCTCCGACGGCGCCGGCACCGACGATGCCGAGCTTGGTGGTGCGCCGACGTGGGGTCTCGCTCATGGGTTCCTCCGGTCCGGGGGTGGTTGCCAGTGCCCAACCTAGGGGTCAGCACGGCCTGCGGTCAGATCGGGAACACCCCGTTCACCGGGGCGACCACCACCGGCACGGCGCGCCGGTTTCTCCCAATCCGCTCAACCCCCGAAGCCGTTTGCCATCCGAGACGGACCCCCTTCCGGGGCCCTCTCTGGTCAGGAAGGCCCTCCCAAGGGCGTACCGTTGTCCCAAGCAACCTACGGGAGCGTAGGTTACGGTCGCGGAGGTTTTGTTCATGGGCGAGCACCGAACGCAGCGCGTTCCTGTCGTCATCCAGGGCGGGATGGGGGTCAACGTCTCGGCCTGGCCGCTGGCGCGCGCGGTCTCCCAGCAGGGCCAGCTCGGTGTCGTCTCGGGCACCGCGCTCGACGCGGTCCTGGCCCGCGGCCTGCAGGACGGTGACGCGGGTGGCCACCTGCGCCGGGCGCTCGCCGCCTTCCCCGACCAGGAGATGGTCCAGCGCGCGCTCGACCGCTACTTCGTCGAGGGCGGCCGGGCCGAGGGCACGCCCTACCGGCCCAACCCGACGCTCACGATCAACCCCAGCCGGGGCGCCGTGGAGATGTCCGTCCTCGGCAACTTCGCCCACGTGTGGCTCGCCAAGGAGGGCCACGACGGCCTCGTCGGCATCAACTTCCTCGAGAAGGTCCAGATGGCCACTCCGTCGGCGGCCCTCGGGGCCATCGTCGGCGGCGTCGACTACGTCCTCATGGGCGCCGGGATCCCGCGGGAGATCCCGCAGCTGCTCACCGATCTCGCCGCGGGCCGCCCCGGCACGCTGACGATCGACGTCCAGGACTCGACGCGCACCCACACGAGCACCATCGACCCCGTCGAGGTGCTCGGCGCGCGCCTCCCGGCACTCACCCGCCCGAAGTTCCTCGCGATCATCTCCCTGCACAGCCTCGCGGGCTACCTCCATCGCGACGAGTCGATCCGGCCCGACGGCTTCGTCGTCGAGGGACCGGTGGCCGGCGGCCACAGCGCCCCACCGCGCGGCAAGCTGACCCTCGACGACGACGGGCAGCCGATCTACAGCGACCGCGACCTCGCCGACCTCAAGGCGATGGCCAAGCTCGGCCTGCCCTTCTGGCTCGCCGGCGCCTACGGGACTCCCGAGCGCGTCGCCGAGGCACTCGAGGCGGGTGCCGCGGGGGTCCAGGTCGGCACGATCTTCGCGCTCTGCGACGAGTCCGGGATCACGGCCGACATCCGGCGCCAGCTCCTCGACGGGCTCGCCGACGGCACGCTCGTCGTCCGCAACGACCCCGCCGCGTCGCCGACCGGCTTCCCGTTCAAGGTGGCCAGCCTGGCGGGCACCCTCTCCGAGGCCGACGAGTACGCCGCCCGGCCCCGTCTCTGCGACCTGTCCTACCTGCGTGAGCCGTTCGAGCGCGTCGACGGCTCGGTGGGCTACCGCTGCGCCGCAGAACCGGTGGACGCCTACGTCAAGAAGGGCGGCTCGCTCGAGGGGACGCTCGGTCGCAAGTGCCTCTGCAACGCCCTCATGGCCGACGTCGGGATGGGGCAGCACCGCCGCGACGGCTACGACGAGCTGCCTGCCGTCACCCTCGGCCAGGACCTCGACGGCGCCCGCCGCCTGCTCGACGCTCATCCGGCCGGCTGGTCCGCCACGCAGGCCGTCGGCTTCCTGCTCGCCCACGTCACCGTCGCCTGAGGCCACCTTCCGTCGGGAAGCGAGCTGAGCGGCATACGGCCGATCGGGTCGGATGCCGCTGAGCTCGCTCCCAGCCCGACGTGTCCTCCCGTCACGGCCGGCTGAAGAGCTCCCGCAGGCACTCGTCGAACATCACGGTGTGCGCGTCCACGTCGCCGCGCGTCGTCGACGGAGACATCAGGGCCATGTTGTGGAACGGCGTCAGCAGGATGCCCCGGTTGAGGGCGTAGAGGTGGAGGTACTGCTGCAGCTCGAAGTCGTCGGCGTCGTGCGCCTCCCGGCCGTTGCGGGGCGGCTCGGCTGAGAAGTTGTACTCGGCCCGGGCACCGAGGCGGGTCACGTGCCACGGTGCAGCGACGCTGTCGATCCCCGCCTGGACGCCGTCGGCCCAGGCCTGGGCCAGCGGCACCATGTGGTCGAAGGCGTCCTGCGTCATGACCTGCTCGAGCGTCGCCCTCATCGCCGCCATCGACAGACCGTTGCCGGCGAGCGTGCCGCCGATGCCGCCGACGTCGATGTCCTCGAGGTCGACCGAGCGGGCGATCCGGTCGGCGACCTCCGCGGTGAAACCGAAGGTCCCGCACGGGATGCCGCCCCCGATCGACTTTCCGATGACGAGGAAGTCGGGGTGGAGGTCCTCAGCGCGCGTGACACCCCCGGGGCCGGCGCAGATCGTGTGCGTCTCGTCGTTGATGAGCAGCGCACCGTGGCTTGTCGCCAGCTCCCGGACCGCTGCGTGGTAGCCGGCGTGCGGGAGGACGATGCCGATGTTCGTGAGGGCGGGCTCCACGAGGATCGCCGCCACGTCCCCCTCCGCGAGGGCCCGCTCGAGGCCGTCGACGTCGTTGAACTCGACGACGTGTGTGGTCTCGGACGGGTCGACCGGCGGTCCGATGTTGTTGCGACGGCTCGTCGTCCGGCCGGCTGCGTCGAGCGTCGCGAACGTCTCGTCGACCGAGCCGTGGTAGCAGTAGTCGTGGACGACGACCTTCCGGCGGCCGGTGAGGTGCCGGGCGTAGCGGATCGCGTGACGGTTCGCGTCGGTCGCGGTCAGCGTGAACTGCCAGTAGGGCAGACCGAAGCGCTCGGACAGCTCGGTCGACACGGCGATCGCGTCCTCGGTCGGGAGCATCGTCGTGATGCCCCGGGCGAGCTGGGCCAGGACCGCCTCGACCGTCGGCCCCGGCGAGTGGCCCATCATCGCGCCGGTGTCGCCGAGGCAGAGGTCGATGTGGTCGATGCCGTCCACACAGGTGAAGTGCGCCCCCTGCGCCCGGTCCACGAAGACGGGGAAGTCGCCGGGCCACTTCACCATCCAGCTCATCGGCACGCCGCCCGGCAGGTGGGCCCGGGCCTGCTCAGCGAGGGCGGCCGACCTGGGCCGGGCGGCCCGGAAGGCCCCCAGCTCCCTGGCGTGCAGCGCGGCGAGGCGGCTCCGGTCGAGCGGGGCGTGGTCGGTCATGTCGCTCATCGTGCTCCATGGCAGCCCTTCTACGGAAGTGGTTGTCCACAGCAAGTCCCGCCACTGATTCCGAAGGTCGAGGAGAAATCTCGGGGGAGATCGGTGGCAGGACCATCGTCAACGCCTTCGTTTCGCGGCATACTGCCGCCTATGCCCCCGTCCGAGTACCGCAGCCTCAGCCTGTGGCACGACACGCTCGACGAAGACCTCACCCCGCGGCCGACGCTCCCCGGCGACACCGACGTCGATGTCGCGGTCATCGGGGCCGGCTACACCGGGTTGTGGACGGCCTACCACCTCGCCGTCGCCGACCCGAGCCTTCGGGTCGTGGTCATCGACAAGGAGATCGCCGGCTACGGGGCCTCCGGACGCAACGGCGGCTGGTGCTCCGCGCTCTTCCCCACGTCGCTGCGGCGGATGGCAGTGGACCGCGGCCGCGAGGGAGCCGTCCGCATGCAGCGGGTCCTCATCGAGACCGTCCCCGAGGTGGGCCGGGTGGCCGCAGCCGAGGGGATCGACTGCCACTTCGACCAGGGTGGCTCCCTGTCCGTGGCCCGGAACCCGGCCCAGCTGGAGCGGATCCGCACGCAGCTGGCCGACCACGCTGCCTGGGGGTTCGGGGCGGACGACCACCGGCTGCTCGGCGCGACGGAGGTCCAGCAGATCGCCGCGGTCGACGGCGCGATCGGCGGCTTGTGGACCCCGCACTGTGCGGCGATCCACCCCGCCCGACTCGTCCGCGGGCTCGCCCGGGCCGTCGAGCGGCGGGGCGTGACGATCCACGAGCAGACCGCCGCGACCGACGTGCACAGCCGTCACGTCGTCACCCGCCACGGGACCATCCGCGCGGAGCACATCGTCCTCGCCACCGAGGGCTACACCGCCACGGTGGCGGGCCGCCGCCGAAGCCTCGCTCCGGTCTACTCCCTCATGACCGCGACCGAGCCGCTCCCCGACGAGGTCTGGGACCAGATCGGGCTGCGGGACCGGGCCACCTTCGCCGACAACCGCCACCTCGTCATCTACGGCCAGCGCACCCGGGACGGTCGCATCGCGTTCGGGGGCCGCGGGGCGCCCTACCACTACGCGTCCAAGGTGTCGCCGGCCTACGAACGCGACGAACGCGTCCACGCCACGCTCCGCCGGGTCCTCGTCGACCTCTTCCCGGTCCTGCGCGACGTGCGGTTCACCCACTCCTGGGGCGGCAACCTCGGCGTGCCGCGGGACTGGTACCCAGCCGTGCGACACGACCGGCGCACCGGCCTGGCCTTCGCCGGTGGCTACGTCGGGGACGGCGTCGCGACCTCGGCGCTCGCCGGCCGCACGCTCGCCGCGATGATCCGCGACGACGACCCTGCCGACCTCGCGTCCCTCCCCTGGGCGGGGCGGACGTCACGGCCGTGGGAGCCGGAGCCGTTGCGCTGGCTCGGGGTCAACGCCGTGACCGCGCTGATGGGGGCAGCCGACCGGTCGGAGCGCCGGTCGGGGCGACCGTCCAAGGCAGCGGCCGCGTTCTGGAGCGCCATCGGCCAGTGATCGAGGGGACGAACTGCTCTTTCGATCGTCAGGGGGTGCTGGCGGCGGGGCGGAAGGCGCCGTCCACGAGGACCGGCACCCGGCCGCTCACGTCGACCTCACTCGCCATCTGCACGTCCTCGGGGTAGCCGTCGTCGAC
This sequence comes from Intrasporangium calvum DSM 43043, assembly GCF_000184685.1. Classification (NCBI taxonomy): domain Bacteria; kingdom Bacillati; phylum Actinomycetota; class Actinomycetes; order Micrococcales; family Intrasporangiaceae; genus Intrasporangium; species Intrasporangium calvum. The sequence goes on along the minus strand of NC_014830.1, from coordinate 3,662,440 downwards.
CAGCTCGCGCCCGCTGGCGCACGCCTCGAGCGACGGACCCACCCGGTCCTCGACCCACGACCACGCCGCCAGCGCCACGGCAGCCTCCGCGCTGAGCAGCATCGGGCCCGCCCGGTGCTCGAGCCGGGTGACGATCGCGTCGACGATCGCGCCCGCGCCCCAGAGGTCCTCCGCGGCCGGCCGCAGGCCGCCGTTGGGCCAGCGCTCCCCGGCCGGGACGATGACCACGGCCGGGTCCCCGACGCGGCCCTGGCGTCCAGGGGCAGCGGCCAGCGCGTCGAGCTCCCGGACCGCCCACGCCCCGACCGCCGATCGGTTGCGGAGCGAACCGGCCGCCACCACGGCCCCCGCCCCGTCCAGCAGTGCGGTGACGGTCGACCCGTTCGGAGAGGGCAGCACCAGGCGCTCCACCGACCCCGCTGCATCGCGAATGCTCAACGGCGACAGGCTGATCCCGCCACTGACTTTCGCCGCACCACGTCCCACGGCGAGCTCGGCGTCGTGCTCCCGGGCGAAGGCCGCAGCAGAGTCGTCCTTCCACCGGTACGGCCAGACCGTCACCGCCCCGTCGACGGCCACGGACACCGCTGTCGTGAAGCTCAGCACGTCGACGACGACGGCGACGACGGGACCGCGCTCAGCGGCATACGACACGAGCGACTGAGCCCCGACCGGACCCCACTCGACGCGGATCGTCCCCTCGTCCTGGCTCCAGCTGTCACGCACGGGAATCGAGCTCCTTCACGAGTCGGGCGGGCGCGGTGAGTCGGTAGGACGCGTCGACCAGCTCGGCGACCTCGTCCCAGTCGACCAGGTCCGCCCCGCCGATGAGATGGAAGCTGAGGCCGAGCCAGCCCGCGGCACCGACGTAGGCCGGCACGAAGCAGCGCTCGTCGTCGAGCAGCGCGGCCCGCTCGCTCGGGTCGGGCAGGAAGAGCACCGAGTGGCGGGCGACGGGCGACCGGTGCTCACCCTTGAGGGAGCCGCCGAAGGCCGCGAAGACCTTGCGGGTGAAGAAGTTCGGTCGCCCGTGCGCGATCTTCTCCTGCGCTCCGGGGAGGGCGAGGCAGATCTCCCGGAGCCGGACGTAGTGGGGGTCACTCGCGTCGAACATGACGGGATGCGACATGCCTCCACGCTACGCGGGGCCGTATGCCGCTGGGCCCGCCAGGTGCCTCCCGACCGTCCGGCGCGGGCTGGGCTCAGGCGCTGCAGGCGCCGCCGCAGCCTTCGGGTCCGCACCCGCCGCACCCGCCGCCGGACATCGCGGGCTCGCGCTCCTCGTCCTTGGACGTCCAGGCCTGGGCGAGGGCCTGCGCGAACACCTCGACGGGCTGGGCGCCGGACACGCCGTAGCGCCGGTCGAGGACGAAGAAGGGAACTCCCGTGATGCCGAGCATCTTCGCGGTCGCCTCGTCACTGCGGACGTGGTTGCCGAAGTCGTCGGACTCGAGCATCTCGCGGACCTCCCGGGCGTCCAGCCCGAGGTCCGGGGCCAGACCGACGAGCGCCTCCCGGTCGCCCACCGCCAGGCCCTCGGCGAAGTAGGCCCGCATCAGCCGGTCGTGGGCCCTCCCGGCGAGCTGGGGGCCACCGGCCTCGGCGGCGAGGTGCACGAGACGGTGGGCGTCGAAGGTGTTGCCGTGCCGGGCCGTGCGCCAGCTGAGCTCGAGGCCGACCGCGGCCGCCTCGGTCGCGAGACGCTCGTGCTGCGCCACGGCATCCTCACGAGACGTGCCGTACTTCGCGGCGATGAGGCCGGGCAGGTCGTGCTCGGTGACGGGCTCGGCGTTGCGGTCCAGCTCGAAGCTGTGCCACTGGACCTCGACCTCGTCACGGTGCTCGAACTGCTCGAGCGCCAGCTCGAAACGGCGCCGCCCGAGGTAGCAGTACGGGCAGACGATGTCGGTCCAGATGTCGATCTTCACGACTCGACAACCTATCTCCTGTGCGCGGACCGGACGGGACGCGTCCACGGCGGGAAACCTGCAGCGGACGGGTGCCGGCCCTGCCTAGGCTGGGCGCATGCCCTCCACGTCGACCTCCGGCCGGGCCTGGCCGAATCCGTGGTGGCACCTGTCGGGGCCCGGGTTGTTCTTCGCCGCGACCTACTTCCTCATCTCCATGTCGCCGAGCCTGCTGCCGCGGACCTGGTACTACCAGGGCGTCATCAGCGGGCTCTGCGCGGCCGCCGGCTACGGCCTGGGAGTGGTCCTGGCCTGGGTCGTGCGGCGGATCGCCCGACTCGTCCAGCTGCGCGTGTCCGTGAGCCGCGAGACGGAGCACGTCCTCCGCGTCGCCCTGCCGATCCTCAGCGTCGTGGCGGTCACCGCCCTGACGGTCTCGAACGTCCGCTCGCAGGGCCGCACCGCTGAGTTCCTCGGGCTCAGCCCGCTGCGACCCCTCGACTGGGTTTGGGCCATCGCGCTCGCGGTCGCGCTCGCGGCTCTCCTGCTCGCGATCGCCCGGGGGCTGCGCCGGGCGACCCATCGGCTCGCCGAGGCCGCCGGACAGGTGCTGCCTCGCACGCTCGCGTCCATCGTCGCGATCGTCGTCGTCGGGACGGCGACCCTGTGGGTGTCCGACAGCGTGGTCTTCCATCGGGGGATGCAGGCGATGGCCGCGAGCGCCGCCCAGGTCAACGCCCGGCAGCCGGCGGGCCGGTCCGTCCCGTCGTCGGTGTTCGTCTCCGGTGGGCCGGGCTCGCTTGAGGCGTATGCCAGCCTCGGCTTCCAGGGGCAGATGTTCGTCACGAACGTCTCCCGGGCCACCCTGATCCAAGCGGCGACCGGCCGCCCGGCGAAGGAGCCGATCCGCGTCTACGCGGGCCGCGGTGACGACCGGACCATCGAGCAGGTCGCCGACGCAGTGGTGGCCGAGCTGCGTCGCACCCGGGCCTTCGAACGGAAGGTCGTCGCCGTCATCACGACGACCGGCACCGGGTGGGTCGACGACTGGTCCGCGAAGTCCATCGAGTACCTCACCGGCGGTGACAGTGCCATCGCCGCGATGCAGTACAGCTATGTGCCGAGCGCGGTCGCCCTCCTCACCGACCGCGAGACTCCGCGGGAGGCCGGCCGGGTCCTCTTCGACAAGATCCACGCCGAGGTGTCGCGCCTGCCCGAGGATCGTCGGCCCCGGCTCGTCGTCGGCGGTGAGTCCTTGGGGTCCTACGGCGGGCACGCGGCGTTCGCCGACGCCGACGACATGCTGCGCCGGGCAGACGGCGGCGTCTGGGTCGGGACGCCGAGCTTCACCCGGATCCACGCCGAGCTGACCGGCGCTCGCACCCCAGGCAGTCCGCAGGTCGCGCCCGTCGTCGAGGACGGCCGGCACTTCCGCTTCGCGACGAACGCGGCGGAGCTGACCCACGACTACTACGGCCGCGACTACGGCGAGTGGGCCTTTCCCCGGTACGTCTACGCCCAGCACCCGTCCGACCCGGTCGTCTGGTGGAACCCGTCGACCCTGGGGGCCGAGCCGGAGTGGCTGCGCGAGCCGCGGGGTCGGGACGTCAACCCTGACGTCACGTGGATCCCCTTCGTCACCTTCTGGCAGCTGACGACGGACATGGCGGTGGGCCACGACCCGGCGGACGGGTTCGGGCACCGCTACGGCGCCGAGCTCGTCCCGGCGTGGGGTGCGGTGCTCGGCGGCGAGCCGGACGACGACTACTCCCGGGTCATCGCGGGGGTGCAGCAGGCGGTCCAACGCGCCCGGTGACCGCAGCCCGGATGCCCCTGCAGACCCCGCAACACACCCGCCTACCGCCTGCACCTCCCTGATGCAGGCGGGGGGTGCAGACGGTAAGCGGGTGTGTTGCGGCAGGGGCGGGTCAGTGCGTGGAGGACGCGAGCTGGCGGAAGGGTGCGGACGCACCGGCGCCTGGGGTCGTGACGGGGGCCGTGGCCGGTGTTGCTGCACGGGCTGCCCGGAGTGCACGGTCGAGGTCTGCGATGAGGTCCGCCGGGTGTTCGAGTCCGATGGAGAGCCTCAGGAGGCCGGCGTTCGGCCGCGCCTCGGGAGCCACCGGGCGGTGGGTCAACGCCGCGGCGTGCTGGATGAGCGTGTCGACGCCACCCAGCGACACGGCGTGCGTGATCAGCTGGCAGGCCTCGGCGAACGCCGCGGCCGCGGCGTACCCACCGTCGAGGATGATCGCGAGGATCGAGCCGGGTCCGGCCATCTGGGTGCCGACGAGCCCGTCCGGGTCGCCGCCGGGCAGCCCGGGATAGGCGACCCGCGCCACGCCGTACTGCCGGTCGAGCCACGACGCGACGACCTGCGCCGTGTCCTGCTGGGCCCTGACCCGCACGGGAAGGGTCTGCAGTCCACGGTGCAGCTGGTAGGCCGACGTCGGCGCCAGCAGGCCACCGGTCAGGGCGCGCACCTGGCGCAACCGGACGGCCCACTCCTCGTTCGTCGCGACGATGCCCCCGAGCAGGTCGCCGTGGCCACCGAGGAACTTCGTGGCGGAATGGACGCTCAGGGCGGCGCCGAGCTGCAGCGGCTGCTGGAGGATCGGCGTGGCGAAGGTGTTGTCGACGAGCACCGGGACGTCCCCCGCAGCGGCGACGACGGCCCGGAGGTCCACGAGGTCCAGTGAGGGGTTGGCCGGGGTCTCGACGACGACGAGCCCGGTCTCCGGCCGGATGGCGCTGGCGACCTCGTCCGCGGTGGCCCAGGTGACGGACGTGCCGACGAGGCCGGTTGCGAGGAGATGGTCCGTGCCGCCGTACAGGGGACGGAGCGCGACCACGTGGGGACGACCGGCCGCGACCGTCGCCAGGAGACACGCCGTGATGGCCGCCATGCCCGACGCGAAGGCGACCCCTGCCTCCGCCCCCTCGAGGCTCGCCAGGGCCCGCTCGAAACGGTCGACGTTGGGGTTCCAGAGCCGCTGGTAGACCAGGGAGTCGCCGGCTGTGGGTCGGCCGCCCGTGGCCATCCGCTCGTACGATGCGCCGCCGGCCTCCACCGAAGGCAACGGATAGGTGCTCGACTGGTCCAGGGGAGGAACGTGGACGCCGAGGGCCGTGCAGTCCTCTCGTCCGGCGTGGACCGCTGTGGTCTCCATGCTCATGAGCACAGATGTTCGCCGATCCGGCCGAAATCCTTCAAGATTCTCGCGAAAACCTCGACAGGATCAGCCCGAATGGGGGATCCTTCCGCTCGTGAGCGCTGACGAACGTTCCTCGACGCGGATTCCACGAGGCCCGTACGCACCCCTGCCGCCACGGCCGCTCGACGACACGGACCGCGCCATCGTCCGGGAGCTCCTCGACGACGGGCGTCTCTCCAACGCGGAGATCGCCCGCCGCGTCGGCCTGCCCGAGTCGACCTGCGCCGGTCGGATCCGGTCGCTGCGCGAGACCGGAGTGGTGCGCGGCATCCATGCGGAGGTGGACCATGCCGCGCTCGGCCGGCCGATGGAGGCGATCATCGCCCTGCGGTTCTCGGTCCACGCACGCGGATCGATGGACTCGTTCCGGGAACGGATCGCCGCCGTTCCCGGCGTCATCGCGGCCTACCACGTTGCCGGAGCGGACGACTTCCTCGTGCACGTCACCGCGCCGACGAGCGACGACCTGCGGGACATGGTCCTCGACCACCTGACGTCCGTCGAAGGGGTCGCGCACGCCCAGACGAGTCTCGTCTTCGAGCGGATCGTGGGCCGCAGCCAGCTCGGTTGACGTGCGAGGCCGACAACGAGCCGACCGCTCGAGGGCGTCGTACGACGCGGGGCGGTGGCACCATTGCGAGCAATGCCGACCAACGCCGTCTACCTCGTCGCCGGACTCGCGCTGCTCCTCGCGGCGGTGCTGCCTCCGGTGCTCACCCGCTACGCCGTCTCGGCGCCGATGGTGCTCCTCGTCGTCGGGATGGCCATCGGGCTGGCACCCCTCCCCGACGGGCTCAACCTGGACCCGGTCGACACCCGGCCGGTCATCCAACGGGTCACCGAGATCGCGGTCCTCGTCGCGCTGATGGGGGTGGGGCTGGCCCTGGACCGGCCGTTCTCGTTCCGCGACCGCTCCTCGTGGGCGGCGTGGAGTGCGACCTGGCGGCTGCTCGCGGTCGCGATGCCCATCTCCATCGCCGCGGTGGCGCTCCTCGGGTGGTCGCTCGGGCTCTCCGGCGCCGCGGCGCTGCTCCTCGGGGCCGTCCTCGCGCCGACCGACCCGGTTCTCGCCGGGGACGTGCAGGTCTCGGGGCCCCAGGTCCTCGACGACGCGGACGCCGACGTCGAGAGCGCAGAGGAGATCGACGAGGAGGACGAGGTCCGCTTCGCCCTGACCTCGGAGGCGGGGCTCAACGACGGCCTGGCCTTCCCGTTCGTCTACGCGGGCATCTTCCTCGCGGTCAAGGGGCCGCCGAGCGAGTGGATCCTCCGGTGGGCGGCGTGGGAGCTGGTGGGCAAGATCGTCCTCGGGGTGGCCGTTGGCATGGTCGTCGGCTGGGGCCTCGCCAAGGTCGCGTTCCGCGCCCCCCGACGGGCCCTGCGCCTGGCCGAGCAGGGTGAGCCGCTCCTCGTCCTCGCCGCCCTCGTCACCACCTACGGCCTGAGCGAGGTCGTCGGCGGCTACGGGTTCCTCGCGGTCTTCGCCTGTGGGATGACGCTGCGCACCGCGGAGCGCGGTCACGAGTACCACGCGACGATGCACCAGGTCATCGAGAACTTCGAGCGGCTGCTCGTCCTCGTGGTCCTCCTGCTGCTCGGGACCGCCCTGACGAACGGGCTGCTCGCTCCCCTCGACTGGCGGGGTGTCGTCATCGCCCTCCTGCTCGTCTTCGTCATCCGCCCGCTCGCCGGCCTGCTCAGCCTGAACGGGTGGCGGCACCGACCCGACGCGTCGAGCGGCATGACACGGCCGGAGGCGCTCGCGACGGCCTTCTTCGGGGTCCGGGGCGTCGGCTCGCTCTACTACCTGGCCTATGGCGCCGGCCTCTACGCCTTCCCGGAGGAGCGCTGGCTGTGGGCCACCGTTGCCCTCGCCATCGCCCTGTCCGTCTTCGTCCACGGGGCGCTCGCCACACCGGTCATGCGCAGGCTCGAGGTGCGTCGGGAGCGGTTCACAGCCTGATTGGCCCCCGCGGTGAACCGATTGAGGGTATGCCTGATCCATGGACGTTGCGACGAGCCTCGTGCTCGGCCCGATGCTCCGCTACGCCGACGAGACGACGGCCTCGGTGTGGGTGGAGACCGCAGCCCGTGCCGAGGTCACGGTGGAGTCGGGGCCACGGAGGTGGTCCGCCGGGACCTTCGCGGTCGAGGGGCACCACTACGCGCTGGTCCTCGTCGACGGCCTCGAGCCGGCCTCGACGCAGGACTACGTGCTCCGTGTGGACGGCCAGGTCGTCTGGCCGGCGCCGGACAGCCCCTACCCGGCCCCGCGGATCCGGACCATCGACCGGACCCGGCCCACCCGCCTCGCCTACGGCTCCTGCCGGACCTCCGTCCCGCATGACCGGCAGGGCAACGAGACGAACGGCGTGGACGCCCTCCGCGCCCTGGCCCTCGCCGTCGCCAAGGGGGACGCAGACCAGCCCGACCTCATCGCCTTCCTCGGCGACCAGGTGTACGCCGACCTCACCTCGGACGCGATGCGGGAGTGGATCAGCGAGCGGCGCAGCCTCGAGGAACCGCCCGGCGAGGAGATCAAGGACTACGCCGAGTACGCCCACCTCTACCTTCTCGCGTGGACCGACCCGGCCAACCGGTGGCTCCTGTCCACCGTCCCCTCGTGCATGATCTTCGACGACCACGACATCCGCGACGACTGGAACACGTCGTGGACCTGGCACGAGAGGATGAACCAGACGTCGTGGTGGGCGGAGCGGCTCGTCAGCGGGCTCGCGTCGTACTGGGTCTACCAGCACATCGGCAACCTCTCTCCGGAGCAGCTGCGGGCCGACGAGGTCTATGCCCGGGTCCTCGACCACGACGGGACCGACGAGCTCGATCTCACCGCTGCCGTGCGGGACCTCGCCCGCCGGGTGGACCGGCACCCCGACGTCTACCGGTGGAGCTACGTCCGGGACTTCGGGGACAGCCGGCTCATCGTCGTTGACTCGCGAGCGGCTCGCGTCCTCGAACCGGACCGCCGCTCGATGCTCGATCCCGACGAGATGGCCTGGCTCGACGACCAGCTCGTCGGCGACGTCGACCACCTCCTCATCGGCACGTCCCTGCCGTTCCTGCTCCCGCCGGGCCTGCACGACCTCGAGGCCATCGACGAGGTGCTGGCCACCGGAGCCTTCTCCCGTCCCTGGCTCTCGCGGCCGGTGTCGGTCGCCGCCGAGCGGCTGCGCCAGAAGGTCGACCTCGAGCACTGGGCGGCCTTCAACGACGGCTTCGCCGAGGTGTTCGACCTCGTCATGGCCGTGGCCCGCGGGGAACGCGGGCGCCCGCCGGCGACGATCACCTTCCTGTCCGGGGACGTCCACAACTCCTACGTCGCCCAGGTCGAGGACGGGGCGCGGCACGGCGCCCAGTCCCTCCTCGTCCAGGCGGTCTGCTCGCCGATCCGCAACCCGATGCCTCGTGGGCTGCGCATCTTCATGTCAGCCTTCGCGAAGAGCCTGGTCGGCCCGATGCGCTGGGTCGCGAGCCGATCCTCCCGGATCCCCGACCCGTCGTATCCGTGGCGGGTCACCGACGGGCCGTGGTTCGACAACTGCATCGGCGAGCTCATCGTGGACGGTCCCGCCCTCGAGCTGACCTGGCGGCGCGGTGAGCAGCCGGACGGTGCGGACGAGCCCGTCCTCGTGCCCGTCGCCACCGTCCGGCTCCAGGGTGCCGGGCAGCCGGGCGTCGTGACCGCCTGACCGAGCCATCGTCGGTGGCGCTGCACGGCGCTGCACGGCGCTGCACGGCGCCCCACGGCGGGCGCCTCAGTGCAGGATGACGTCGAGCAGCTGGCGGGTGGCGTTCCGGCCGTCGAGGAGGGGGAGCATCGACTCCTGGGTGCGACGCAGCGCAGCGCGTCGCGTGACGGGGTCGCGGAGCGACCAGATGAGTTCAACGGCCTCGTCGACCGTCTCGAAGATCGCCGACGCGGGGAAGAGCCCGGCGGCCCCGTGGTACCTCGCGAAGGCGGGCCAGTCCCGGATGACGGGGACGGCGCCGGCCACGATCCCCTCCATGGCGCCGATGTGGAACGACTCGCGGAGACTGGTGCTGAGGATGAAGGAGCTTCCGGCGAGGGCTCGGGGGACGTCCGTCGTGTGCCCGACGTGGTCGATGGCGCCGGCCAGGTCCGGCTGGGCCGCTCGGCGGCGGAACGCAGTCGTGTAGGCGGAGACGAGACCGCTGTCGCTCGCCGGGAAGTCGGCGCCGATGAGCCGGAGGCGCCACCCCGGCTCCCGTCGCACGAGCTCGGCAAGGATGTCCAGGGCCATCAGCGGATCCTTGACCTTCTGCCCCCAGCCGACCATGGCGATGGTCCGACCGTCGCCCCCCTCCGCCGGGTCCGGGCGGTCCGAGGCGACCGAGGCGACCGATGCGCCCGAGGCGTCCGGATCGGGGGTGAAGTCAGCCAGGATGTTCGCGATGACGTGGATGCGGACGTGGGCGACCCGCTCGCCGAGCAGCGCCCGGAAGACGTGCCGCAGGTGCTCGCTCACGCAGATGACGTCATCGACGCGGGACCAGTCGACGAGGTGGACTCCCGCGCTGAGCACGTCGGCACTGTGGACCCGAACGACGAGCCGCGCGCTCGGCGGGAGCTCGCGAGAGGCCCAGACGGCGCCCTTGTCAGCCCAGTCCGCGACGACGACGTCGGCCTGCGCCAGCGCGGACAGCTGGTCCGGGTCTGCGGGTCGTGGCCCCTCGGGGAAGTCGGGGACGGTCCGGGCCAGCAGGTAGGAGGCGAAGAACTCTCCGATGCTCATGCTCTGCAGGGTGGTCTGCCTCAGCCTGAGGACGGAGAGGTCGGCTCTGTCGTCGGCACGCAGTGCCGCGAGAGCGCGGGCAGCGTGCCAGGGGTAGGAGCCGGGGAGGTAGACGACCTTGAGCGGGTGGTGGTCCGAGGGCCGCGGCTCGACCGCTCCCGTCCGTCGAGCCGGGGACATGAGCAGCCGGCCCACCCGTGAGTCATGGAGCGGAGCGGTGAACGCCTCGGGGTCCTCGACCAGGGGAGTGTGCGGCACGTCGGTGTGCACGCGGGGATGGAACAGCAGGTCCATCCCGATCGACGCCCGGCCCGCTGCGTCGCGGAAGGCCCCCGACTCGAGCGCGGCATCGGCCGACGCGAGGACGGCTCGGACCGGCCCCGCCAGGTCCCGCGCAGGAACCGGTTCGTCGTGGAGACGCAGGTGCATCTCGAGCGCCGCGAAGGCGGCTGCCTCCTCGCCGGGGGACGCCGAGGCCTCAGCCTCGCGGCAGAGGCGCAGCAGCGCGGTCGCTCGCTCGAGGCGACCCGTGCTCACGAAGCCATGGATGATGCTGCGGGCGAACCGGTGGAGGTCCTGGGGCGGCGGGAACCGCCGGGAGCGGCGGTGCTCGAGCCAGGCGACGGCCTCCATGAGCCCTGTGGTCTTCATTGGCTTGAGGAGATTGCCCGAGAGCTGGTGCAGGCGCCGGTCGAGGTAGCGCCACCAGAGCTCCTCCTCGAGAACGTCCGCGACCTCGTCGGCGGTCCAGTACCGCGCGGTCGGGTTGTGTCTCCAGAGCGGCCGTCGCGCGCTGGCGGCGGCAGCGTCGAGGAGCAGCACGTGGTGCGCCCTTCGCACGGTGCCGGCGAGGGCCTCGTCCCGAGCCAGCACGAGGGTGGTTCGGGGTGCGCGGGGAACGGCCAGCTCCACCGCCTTGGCCAGGCGACGAGCCACCTTCGGGACCTGCGACGCCGCGGAGATCCGGCGGGGTGCAACCGGAGCGTCCAAGGTGCCGGGGAGGCGGTCGAAGTGCACGAAGTCAACCCTGTGTCCGGCTCGGACGAGCCCGGCGACCTCATCGCGGTGACCGGCCACCACCCGCGGATCGCCAGCGACCAGCAGCCAACGCGCGCGGTGCAGGGCCTTGCCCTCCAGGACCGCATGCCTCGGCGGTGGCTGCATCGGTGCCTCTTCCTGATCCCGTGCCGGACTCTGGCAGACCCTATCCAAGGTGGTCACCCGCCACCTCCGGGGGTCCTCCCGGTTGGGCGCCGGAGCTGCGCGCGACCTCCGCCAGCTCACTCGCCGACGGAGGGGGCGTCTGCTGTGGGGGTCGGAGGATCGACATGTCGCAGCTGGGAGCGGTAGACGACCGGGGTCAGGTAGGGGCGGTCCCGGCGTCGACGCCGGGACGACCGAGCACCGTCAGCCTGCCCGTCCCACCGCACGCGCACCGTGGCGGCCGGTCGGCTGGTCAGCCGGTGGATGAGTCGCTCGACGGCGGTGCGCGTGTCGTCGCCGCGGATGACGGTTCCCAGCGTGCCGTGCACCTGCATCATCCGGGTGTGAGCCTCCCGCACCTTGGCAGGTGAGCTCTCGTCCGGAGGTTCGGCGAGGGCGGAAAGGTCGAGCTCGACGCGGTCGCCGCGGTTGAACACCGGCTCGGCCCAACGGTCTGGGGACTCCATGGGCGCCAGTCTGGCAGCCCCGCGGCGGGCGACTACCCCGGGACGTCGCCCGGCTTGAGGTGCTGAGCCAGGTAGCTGGCAGCGCCGATGCGCTTGATCGCATCGAGCTGGCTCTCGAAGAAGTCGGCGTGCTTCTCCTCGTCCCGGACCATCTCCTCGAAGACGCTGGCCGTGCCGTGGTCCCCGAGGTCGTGGCACTCCTTGGCCGAGGCGTTGAACTGCGCGACGGCCGCCTTCTCGCTGTCGAGGGCCAGGGCGAGCATCTCCTCCGGTGACTCGCCGATGGTGATCGGGTTGAGCCGCTGCACGTTCGGGTGCCCGTCGAACATGAGGATCCGGTTGATCAGCTCGTCGGCGTCGCGCATCTCGTCGATGGACAGGTCGTAGAAGACCTTGCCGAGGCGCGGGAAACCCCAGTTGTCCAACATCCGCGCGTGGAGGAAGTAGGTGTTGGTGACCGTCAGCTCGAAGGTCAGGGCGTCGTTGAGAAGCTGGGTGATCCGAGGACTAGCTGGCTGCACTTTCGACCTCCGGGAGAGTGGCGTGCGGAGAGGCCTCATGCTCGCAGAGGAGCCGCCGCAAGGCGAAGACACACGTGCCGCAGTCCTGGCCGGCCCCGGTGCTGCGGCACACCTGCGAGAGCGTCCGAGCGCCCGCGTCGACCGCGCGCGCCACCGTGTCGCCGTTGACGACCCCGCAGTGGCAGATGATCACCGTGCAAAGGTAAGCCTTACCTCACGTCACTGTCGAGCGGTGTCCACCGTCTGTGGTGCACGTCATGGACGCCCGTGGCCCCGCGTCCCGGGTCGAGCCGTGGAACAAACCGGCACGCGCTAAAGTTGAGTCACGTAGACGCAAGATTTGCGAGTCTGGTTTTGACAATCCGGAGCCGGACGAGCAGATTGGGCGTCGACACAGACCCGGATCCACCACAGACGAACCCGGCCCGAGCGACACTGAGCCTCCCCGTGGGAGCGAGCCCAGCGGCATACGGCCACCATCTGGAACCCAAGGAGAACACTCATGGCACGTGCGGTCGGAATCGACCTCGGCACCACCAACTCGGCCGTCGCCGTCCTCGAGGGCGGCGAGCCGACCATCATCGCGAACGCTGAGGGCGGCCGCACCACGCCGTCCGTCGTGGCGTTCAGCAAGAGCGGCGAGGTCCTCGTCGGCGAGGTCGCCAAGCGGCAGGCCGTCACCAACGTCGACCGGACGATCCGGTCGGTCAAGCGCCACATGGGCACCGACTGGAAGACGCCGGAGATCGACGGCAAGTCCTACACCGCGCAGGAGATCAGCGCCCGCATCCTCCAGAAGCTCAAGCGCGACGCCGAGGCCTACCTCGGTGAGACGGTGACCGACGCGGTCATCACCGTCCCCGCCTACTTCGAGGACCACCAGCGCCAGGCCACCAAGGAGGCCGGCGAGATCGCAGGCCTCAACGTCCTGCGCATCGTCAACGAGCCCACCGCGGCGGCGCTCGCCTACGGCCTCGACAAGGGCAAGGAGGACGAGCTCATCCTCGTCTTCGACCTCGGCGGCGGCACCTTCGACGTGTCCCTCCTCGAGGTCGGCAAGGACGCCGAGGACGGCTTCGCGACGATCCAGGTCCGCGCCACGAACGGCGACAACCACCTCGGCGGTGACGACTGGGACGAGGTCATCGTCCAGCACCTCATCACCCAGGTGAAGAACAAGACCGGACAGGACCTGTCCAAGGACAAGATCGCGATGCAGCGCCTCCGTGACGAGGCCGAGCGCGCCAAGAAGGAGCTCTCGACCGCGACGTCGACGAACATCTCGGCGCAGTACATCTCGATGACGCCCGAGGGGCCCATCCACCTCGACGAGACGCTGACCCGCGCCCAGTTCGAGCAGATGACCAAGCAGCTGCTCGAGCGCACGAAGGCCCCGTTCCACCGGGTCATCGAGGACGCCGGGATCAAGCTCTCCGACATCGACCACGTCGTCCTCGTCGGCGGCTCGACCCGGATGCCCGCGGTGACGAACCTCGTCAAGGAGCTCGCCGGCAAGGAGCCGAACAAGGGCGTCAACCCGGACGAGGTCGTCGCGGTGGGCGCCTCCCTCCAGGCCGGTGTCCTCAAGGGCGAGCGCAAGGACGTCCTCCTCATCGACGTCACCCCGCTCTCGCTCGGCATCGAGACCAAGGGTGGCCTGTTCACCAAGCTCATCGAGCGCAACACCGCGATCCCGACGAAGCGCTCCGAGATCTTCACGACGGCCGACGACAACCAGCCGTCCGTCCTCATCCAGGTCTTCCAGGGTGAGCGTGAGATCGCGCAGCACAACAAGTCGCTCGGCACCTTCGAGCTGACCGGCATCGCCCCGGCGCCCCGGGGCGTGCCGAAGATCGAGGTCACCTTCGACATCGACGCCAACGGCATCGTCAACGTCTCCGCCAAGGACCAGGGCACCGGCAAGGAGCAGAAGATGACCATCACCGGCGGCTCGGCCCTCTCCAAGGAGGAGATCGACCGGATGGTCAAGGACGCCGAGGCGCACGCCGAGGAGGACCGCGTCCGGCGCGAGCAGGCCGAGGTCCGCAACCAGGGCGAGCAGCTCGTCTTCTCGACCGAGACCTTCCTCAAGGAGTCGGGCGACAAGGTCCCGGCCGACGCGAAGACGCCGGTCGAGGAGGCCCTGGCCGACCTCAAGAGCGCGGTCGCCGAGGGGTCCGAGGCCAGCATGGACGACATCAAGGCCAAGATCGAGACGCTCAACGAGAAGTCGCAGGCCATGGGCCAGGCGGTGTATGCCGCTGAGTCCGCTTCCGCTGCAGCAGCCGGTTCCGCTGGTGCTGACGGCGAGGCCCCCCACGCGGGTGGCTCGGCGGGTGCCGGGGCGGACGACGACGTCGTCGACGCCGAGGTCATCGACGATGACACGGCTGAGGACGTGAAGGACGCGAAGTGACCGACGAGACCAAGCCCGAGGGCGTGGCTCCCGAGACCTCCGAGGGCGCCGGCGACACGGCCGGCGCCCCGGGGGACGCGGCTGAGGCCGCCAGGAAGCACCACACCTACTCCGAGGGTGGTCCGGGCGCCTCGGCCGAGCCGGGGGGCGAGGACGAGTACGACCACGCACCCGAGCCCTCTGCCGCTCCGCAGGACGCGACCCGGACCGGTGCGGAGGAGTCGCCCGAGGGTGACGCCCTCGCGGAGGAGGACTCCATGGCGGCCACGCTGCTCGCGGACCTGCAGCGTCTGCAGGCCGAGTACGTCAACTACAAGAAGCGGGTCGACCGGGACCGCGAGCTGATCCGGCACTCGGCCGTGGGCGGCGTCGTCGAGTCGCTGCTCCCGGTGCTCGACGACATCCACTCGGCGCGGGAGGCGGGCGCCCTCGAGGGTGGCCCCTTCGCCTCGATCGCCGAGAAGCTCGAGGCGATCCTCGGGCGGTTCGGTGTCGAGCGGGTCGGCGCGTCGGGCGAGGAGTTCGACCCCAACGTGCACGAGGCCCTCATGCACGTCGAGGCGGACCTCCCCGAGGGGTCCACGGGCACGACGGTCGTCCAGGTGATCCAGCCGGGGTACCGGATCGGCGACCGGCTCGTGCGGGCCGCCCGCGTGTCGGTGGCCGACCCGTCCTGACGTGGGCGGACAGGCAGGATGAGAGAGACGGAGGTGCGCCATGGCTAGCCAGGACTGGTTCGACAAGGACTTCTACGCGATCCTCGGCGTGCCCCAGGACGCGGAGGCTGCGGCCGTCAAGAAGGCCTACCGCAAGCTCGCCCGCGACCTGCACCCTGACCACAACGTCGGCGACCCGAAGGCCGAGGAGCGGTTCAAGGAGATCGGCGAGGCCTATGCCGTCCTCTCCGACCCGGAGCAGCGCCGCGAGTACGACGCGATCC
Organism: Intrasporangium calvum DSM 43043; assembly: GCF_000184685.1. Taxonomy (NCBI): domain Bacteria; kingdom Bacillati; phylum Actinomycetota; class Actinomycetes; order Micrococcales; family Intrasporangiaceae; genus Intrasporangium; species Intrasporangium calvum. The sequence goes on along the minus strand of NC_014830.1, from coordinate 3,646,999 downwards.
GGGCCATGTCGCACGGCGGCGCCCGGTTCGCGCCGGGCGGCGCGGGCGGGGGTTTCGAGGACATCTTCGCCAACTTCGGCGGCCCAGGTGGTGGGCAGCGGGTGCGCTTCAACACGGGGGGCGGCGGTGGCCAGCCCAACCTGGAGGACATCCTCGGCCAGATGTTCGGCGGCGGCGCTGCGGGCTTCCCGGCCGGGGCCGGCTATCCCGGGGGCGGCTTCGGCTCGACCGCCGGGCCACGGGCCGGCGCCGACGTCTCGGCCGCGACGCGGATCGGCTTCCGGGACGCCGTCGAGGGCTCCACGGTCACCTTGACGTCGCCGGAGCTGGGGCGGGTCACCGCCCGGATCCCCCCGGGCGTCAAGGACGGGCAGCGGATCAAGCTGCGGGGCAAGGGGCGTCACGGCGACCCCGGCGCTCCCGCCGGAGACCTCATCCTCACCGTGTCGGTCGACAAGCACCCGGTCTTCGGCCGCGAGGGTGACCACCTCACGGTCGACCTCCCGGTGACCTTCGCGGAGGCGTCGCTCGGGGCCACGGTCGCGGTGCCCACCCTGGACGGTGGTTCCGTCAAGGTGCGGATCCCGGCCGGCACCCCGAGCGGACGGGTGCTGCGGCTCAAGGGCCGTGGGGTCAAGCGTGGTGACCAGGCGGGCGACCTCCTCGCCAAGGTCCAGGTCATCGTGCCGCAGCGGCTGACCGACGAGGCGCGCGAGGCGATCGAGAAGATGGCCGCCGCCGAGGACGGCCACGACCCGCGGGCGGAGCTGTTCCAGAGGGCACGCAGCTGAACGACGGTTCGAGGTGCGCAGCGACTCCCAGTGGTCGACCAGTACCTCGAACCCCGAGGGCAGACACGAGGACAGACACGAGGAAGGGCAGGTGATGGCGATGCCAGGCACGGCGCGTCACCCCATGGGGCACGACGACGACACCCCGGTGTTCGTCATCTCCGTCGCGGCCCAGCTCGCCGGCATGCACGCGCAGACGCTGCGGCAGTACGACCGGCTCGGTCTCGTCTCGCCCTCCCGGACCCAGGGTGGTGGACGCCGCTACAGCGGACGGGACGTCTCGCTCCTCCGCGAGATCCAGCGACTCTCGCAGGACGGTGTCTCCCTCGCCGGCATCCAGCGGATCCTCGACCTGGAGAACCAGGTGATCGCGCTCCAGTCGCGCGTCGACGAGCTCCGGGCCGAGCTGTCGGCGACCCAGGCGGCGCTCGCCGGGGCCCGCCCGGGCGAGCGGGTCTTCGCCGCAGGTCCGCGGGGGGAGGTCGTCGCGGTGCGCCCGGGGCAACGGCCGCAGCGGACCTTCGCCTCCCAGGCGCTCGTGGTCTGGCGGCCGCACCGCCTGGACTGACTCAGTCCGACGCCTGTCGTATGCCGCTGGGCGCGCTCCCAGCCGACCCCCTCGACGGGTGGGGGGCTGGGAGCCGGCCCAGCGGCATACGACCGGGGTGGCGGGACGAGGCTCGGTGGTGGCGTGAGCACGCCCTCCCGCACGTGCTCCGGTGGATGACGCGAGCCTCCGCCCGGGAGGACGTCGCGCCCAAGTGGACGAACCTCGTCCGTCCGGCCCGCGACTTCGGATGGTGATGGCAGGCCGACGACCCGAGGCCGTTAGGCTGTGGCGCCAGCACGCAGGAGGGATACCGGATGTACCGCGTCATGACCATCTACGGCACCCGACCGGAGGCCATCAAGATGGCCCCGCTCGTCGGAGAGCTTCGACGGCACGATCAGATCGAGCCCATCGTCGCCGTCACGGGCCAACACCGCGAGATGCTCGACCAGGTCAACTCGCTCTTCGGGATCGAGCCGACCCACGACCTCGACCTGATGACCCCCGGCGCGACGCTCGCGGAGATCACGTCGAAGACCATTCTCGCGACGTCACACCTGCTCCAGGACGTGCGGCCGGATGTCGTCGTCGTCCAGGGCGACACGACGACGGTGCTCGCTGCCGCGCTGTCGGCGTTCTACGAGAAGATCCCGGTCGTGCACCTCGAGGCCGGACTCCGGACGGGCAACATCTACTCCCCGTTCCCGGAGGAGGTGAACCGTCGACTCACGTCCCCGCTCGCCTCGCTCCATCTCGCCCCGACGCCGACCTCGAAGGCGAACCTGCTGCGCGAGGGCATCGACGAGGCGACGATCCCGGTCACGGGCAACACGGTCATCGACGCCCTCCAGTGGACGACCACGCAGCCGGTGGCCTTCACCGACCCGCGCGTCGGTGAGATCGTCGAGGCCGCCACGGACGGACGCAAGCTCCTCCTCGTGACGTCGCACCGGCGGGAGTCCTGGGGTGACCGGATGACCGAGTCGATGGGGGCGATCCGCGACCTGGCCGTCGCCAACCCGGACGTGCTCGTCCTGCTGCCGATGCACCGCAACCCCATCGTCCGAGACGTCATCGAGCCCATGCTCGGGCCGCTGGACAACGTCACGCTCACGGAGCCGCTCGAGTACCACCAGTTCGCCCACGTGCTGGCCGCGTCCAACGTCGTGCTCACCGACTCCGGTGGCGTCCAGGAGGAGGCGCCGAGCCTCGGCAAGCCCGTCCTCGTCATGCGGGACACGACGGAGCGTCCCGAGGCCGTGGATGCCGGGACGGTCCGGCTCGTCGGCACCGATGGCGAGGTCATCCGGTCGGCGGTGCAGGAGCTGTTCGACGACCGGGAGGCCTACGACGCGATGGCCAACGCGGTGAACCCGTACGGCGACGGCAGGGCCGCCAAGCGGTGTGTGGCTGCGATTGCCGCGATGCTCGGCATCGGCGAGCGAGAGCCGGACTTCGCCAGCTGACCATCGAAGGAGCAGTTCGCGCCACCACATCGAAAGAGCAGTTCGCGCCAGGTCATGTGGAGGAACCTCCGCGGGCAGTGTCGCGAACTGCTCTTTCGATGTGGCGGAACTGCTCTTTCGAGCTGCGGGTCAGCGCCAGATGCCGCGGGTGTCGATGACCTTCTTGCCCTCGAGATCGCCCAGGGTGAGGCGTTTGAAGGGCTGGTGGTCGACCAGGAGGAGGACCACGTCGGCCTCCCGCACCGCGTGCGACACCTCGGCGAGCGTGACGTTGGCCCTCCCGTCCAAGGACTTGGGCAGGGCCGTCACGTGCGGCTCGACCGCGAGGACCGTGGCGCCGGGAAACTGCGTGGAGAGCTGTTCGGTGATGTGCAGCGCCGGCGACTCGCGCAGGTCGTCGATGTCAGCCTTGAACGCGAGACCGAGGCAGGCGACCGTGGCGCCCTCGCCGTCGGCGCCCTTGCCGAGCTCCTCGAAGGCCGACTTGACCTTGCTGATGACCGTCTGCGGACGGGCGTCGTTGGTCTCTCGTGCGGTCCGGATGAGCCGGGCCTGCTCCGGTGCGGCCGCCACGATGAACCATGGGTCGACGGCGATGCAGTGGCCACCCACACCGGGACCGGGGTTGAGGATGTTGACCCGCGGGTGACGGTTGGCGAGGCGAATGACCTCCCACACGTCGAGGCCGAGCTGCTCACAGATCTCCGCGAGCTCGTTCGCGAAGGCGATGTTGACGTCACGGAAGGAGTTCTCCGTCAGCTTGGCCATCTCGGCCGTGGTCGCGTCGGTGAGGAGGATCTCGCCCGTGACGAAGGTGCGGTACAGCTGGGCCGCCTTCTCGGCGCAGGCGGGGGTCAGGCCGCCGACGACCCGGTCGTTGCTGAAGATCTCGATCATGATGCGGCCGGGCAGGACCCGCTCAGGGCAGTGCGCCAGGTGCACGTCCGGAACGTCGTGCTCGTGCGGGAACTTCAGGTCGGGACGCAGCTCGGCGAGCCACCGGCTGATCTGGAGCGTCGTCCCGGGTGGAGACGTGGACTCAAGGATGACGACCTCGCCGCCCCTGAGCTGGGGGGCGATCGACTCGGTGGCCGAGCGAATGTAGGACAGGTCCGGCTCGTGGTCGCCCTTGAACGGCGTGGGCACGGCGATGAGGTAGACCGAGGCCTCCGGCGTCTCGGTGCTGGCACTCAGCAGGCCCTTGCTCACCGCCTCCGCGACGGCCTCGTCGAGGTCCGGCTCGACGATCGGCACCCGGCCCGCATTGATCTCGTCGACCGTGTGCTGGTTGACGTCGACACCCTTGAGGGTGAGGCCTTGCCGAGTGAGCGCGGCGCACGTCGGCAGGCCGATGTAGCCGAGGCCGATGACCGCGATTCCGTCATGGAACATGGACTGTCTCTCCGAGGGCTGGGGAAAAGGGCTGGTCAACTGTATCCACCCGGCTGGGTGGACCCGTCCGTGGTGCCCACCCCGGGAGATCCCGGCTGGGCCTGCGGATCGTTCCCCATGACGGCACGGACGGCCTCGACGAAGGCATCCTGCATCGACCGCCAGTCATGGTGTAGCCGCGCGTAGGCATGCCCGTCAGCCCCCATCCGGGCGGCTCTCTCGGGGTCACGCCACAGTTCGACGACCGCCGCTGCCACGGCCTCGGCGTCGTCGAACGGCACGACGATGCCCGCGCCGGAGGCGGCGACGAGATCCCGGGCCAGGGGCAGGGGAGTCGTCACCACGGGGACGCCGTGGGCGAGGTACTCGTAGACCTTCGTCGGGGTCGAGTGCCGGTAGTTCGGCTCGTCGCGCAGGAGCGACAGCCCGGCGAGGGACCCGGAGACCATCTCGAGTGCGGCCTGGTTGGCCACGAAGCCGTGCAGCCGGAGATCGCCCCGGTCCGCGGCCTCCTCGAGGATGCGTCGGCTCTCCTCGTCGCGCGGGGGGCCGATGATCTCCACGGAGACGGCACCGTCCGTGTGCTGGCGGACCAGGCGGCCGGCCTCGGCCATGGTTCGGGCCCCCCGGGCCACGGTGACCGCTCCGAGGTAGACCACGCGTTCCGACCCCGGGGGGGCCACGGTCTCCGGAACGGTCGTCGTGTTGGGGATGACCGGGTGCGTGCGGGAGAAGCGGTCGGTGTAGCCGGGCTCGGCGAGCAGGAGGGCGTGGCGGCGCTCTGCGGCCCTCTCGAGCCAGCGGACGGCGGCAGCGGCAGGTCGGCGAAGGCGGGGCGGGAGCCAGCCCTTGATCTCGATCGCCGCAGCCGTGTCCTCGTGCACGTCCCAGATGAGGTGCGGGAGGCGACGCCCGGTGGCGGCAAGGAGCAGCTCGGGATCGTGGATGATCACGGCGCCATGGGCAGGCGCCAGACGGGCCAGCAGGCGGCGTGACTCCCTGAGCGCCTTCAGTCGTCGTCGGCCGACGGCCCGGGGGAGGTCGATGGTGGTCAGGCCCGCCCGCGGGGCTGGGTCGACACCGTAGTCCGCGAACGGCGCGGCGTAGGTCACGGGGTGCCCGGCGTCGAGCAGCGCCTCGATCTCGCGGTAGCGGATGCGGGCGTCATCCGGGTGGTGCACGACGGTGACGACCAGGACCGGCCGGTTCGCCGCCCTCGCCCTGGGACCCGACGAGGGCTCCCGGACCGGCGGTGGCGTGGGGTCCGTCATGAGTCCTTGGCCCTGGGGCCCGGGCTGTCCGTGGCCTTCTTGGGCTTCTGCGGAAACGTCTTCTGGTAGGCGGCGACGACGTCTTCGGCCGGTCCGTCCGCGATGAGGCGCCCCTTGTCCATCCAGAGCGCGCGGGTGCACATCTCTCGGACGGTGCTGTTGGAGTGACTGACGAGGAAGACCGTGCCGGCTTCGTCGCGGATCTCCCTGATCCGCTCCGAGCTGCGTGCCTTGAAGTCGGCGTCCCCGGTCGCCAGCGCCTCGTCGACCATGAGGATGTCGGGCGTCTTGGCCGTGGAGATGGCGAACCGCAGCCGCGCCCCCATCCCGGACGAGTAGGCCTTCATCGGCATGTAGACGAAGTCACCGATCCCGGAGAACTCGACGATGTCGTCGAACCGGGACCGGACCTCCTTGGGAGAGAGCCCGAGGGCCTGGCCCCCGATCAGGATGTTGCGCTCGCCCGTGAGGTCCCCGAGGAGCACGGCGTTGACACCGAGGAGGGACGGCTCGCCGGAGAGCCACACGGAGCCAGAGGTCGGCGGGATCAGGCCGGCGATGGCGCGGAGCAGCGTGCTCTTGCCCGAGCCGTTGCGCCCGATGATGCCGATGGACTCGCCGACGTTGGCGACGAAGGAGACGTCCTTGACGGCGTGGACCTTCTGGACGTGGCCCATCTTCTCCTGGCGGTCACCGAGGAGGCGCTCGACGATCCGCAGGCCGTTCTCGTCATCAGAGGAGGCGACGGCCCGTCCGCGCTTGGCGCCGTAGACCTCGTAGACGATGTCGAGGCCGGAGACGATCACGCTCGGTTTCGGCTCGGGCGCGCCGTCTTCGGTGGTTGGCTGGGTCGGCTCAGGAGGCACGGCCATACCTCGCCTCCGCGCGCCAGAAGAACAGGAAGCCGGTGATCGGGAGGACCAGGGCCCAACCGAGGGCGAGGAGCCAGTTTCCCAAGTGGATGGGCGACTCGGACAGGAGCGCTTCGCGCATGATGGTCAGCGGCAGGGAGACCGGCTGGTAGGCCATGATCGCGTGGACGACGGGGTGCCCGGCGTAGCTGTCGATGCTGAAGAACACACCGGAGATGTAGCGGAGCAGTCGGGTGACCACTGGGACCAGGTTGCCGATGTCCCTGGAGATCTCGACGATCCGGGCCAGGAAGAAGGTGATCCCGAGGACGTTGAGGAACAGCAGCACGATGGCCACGGGCAGCATCAGCCACTCGAGCTGGATCGGCTCACCGGTGACCAGCATGAGCAGCACGAGGACACCTAGCGCAGGCAGGGTGTGGATCAGCTGGGTCAGCGTCACGGCGATGGGCAGCACGGCCCGGGGGAAGCGAAGCGATCTGACGAGACCGATGTTGTTCGTGATCGCCTTCGCGCCCGAGGTCATCGAGGAGGCGATGAAGCTGAAGAGGAAGATCCCGATCGTGAGGAAGCCGAGGTAGTTGGCCGTGCCCCTCCTCGTGTTGAGCAGCACCCCGAAGATCAGGTAGTACGACGCGACGAGGAGCAGGGGGTTGAGCACGGCCCAGACCTGGCCCAGCAGGTACTTCTGGTGAGCGGCGTAGGCCTGGGACGAGGCGAGCGTCCAGATGAAGTGGCGTTTGCGCCAGAGATCGCGCAAGTAGGCGGTCAGTGGTGGGCGAACCCCGATCTGCATCAGGGCGTGGCGTTCCGCCAGCGCCCTGGACTCGTCGGCGGAGAGCGGCCGGGGCTCGAGGCCGTCCGGCACAGCGGCGGTGGTCGGTGAGGCTTCGGCGGTCACAGGCGTTGGATCCTCTCGCCCTCGGTCACGACGCCCCGGGTGTCGAAGAACCGCTGTGCGGCCGCGGCGAGGGCATCAACGTCGTACTCGCGGTGGTTCTGGACGAGGATCGTCAGGTCTGCCTCGGCGACGGCGGTCGACGGGTCTTCCACCCTGGTTGCGGCGTCGCCGAGCGCCCGCCACTGCGTGATCTTCGGGTCGTGGAAGCGGACCGTGGCGCCGTGGGCGACGAGCTGGCGGGCGAGGGGCACCGCCGGGCTCTCACGCTCGTCCGCGATGTCGGGCTTGTAGGTGACACCGAGGATGAGGACGGTGGAGCCACGCAGTGCCTTGGCGTCGTCGTTGAGGGCGTCCTGTGCGCGCCTCACCACGTAGCCCGGCATCGTCGCGTTGATCTCCTGGGCCAGCTCCACGAACCGGAACGGGTAGCCCAGGCGGGCTCGGACGTTGTGGGACAGGTAGTTGGGGTCGATGGGGATGCAGTGCCCGCCGACCCCCGGGCCCGGATAGAACGCCTGGAAGCCGAACGGCTTGGAGCTGGCCGCGTCGATGACGTCCCAGAGGTCGATCTCGAGGTCGTGGCAGAAGCGAGCCATCTCGTTGACCAGGGCGATGTTGATGTGGCGGTAGGTGTTCTCGAGCAGCTTGGCCATCTCCGCCTCGCGCGTGCCCTTGGTGCGCACGACGGTGTCCACGAACCTGCCGTAGAAGGAGGCGGCTGCCTCGGTGCAGGCGGGTGTGTGTCCGCCGACGACCTTGGGGGTGTTGGTGGCCCCGAACGAGGCGTTGCCGGGGTCGATGCGCTCGGGCGAGAAGGCGAGATGGAAGTCGGTGCCCGCGCTGAGGCCACCCGCTTCGAGGATGGGCCGGACCACTTCGTCGGTCGTCCCGGGGTAGGTGGTCGACTCGAGAATGACGAGCATCCCGGGGCGGAGCTGCGCAGCCACGGTCGCCACGGCCGCCTCGACGGCGCTGAGGTCCGGGCCGCCGTCCGGCGACAGGGGCGTAGGGACGCTGATCACGATCGTCTCGGCAGCGTTGAGCTCGGTGGGGTCCGTGGTCGCTCGGAAACCTGCATGGAGCATCTGGGAGATGTCGGCTGCCGACAGGTCGTCGATGTGGGAGCAGCCGGAGTTGAGCGACGCGACGACGTCCTCGGCGATGTCGAGACCGACGACCGTCAGGCCGGCCCGCGACGCGGCCTGCGCGAGCGGCAGGCCGACGTAGCCGAGGCCGATCACGGCGGCGTCAACTGCCACGGGTTGCTCCCTCGTCTTGGGCGGGGGCCGTCCCCGTCACGTTCAGAACCCGAGCGTAGAGATCTGCGTACGTGAGGGCGGCAGCATCCCAGGTTCGGTTCTCACGGACCCAGCGCCTCGCGGCTCGACCCATGCGTGTCCTCAGCGCTGGATCATACAGGAGCACCTTCAGGGCCTCTGCCCACGCGACCGGGTCGTCCGGTGCAGCCAGGAGGCCGCGCAGGCCGGGCGCGGCCGGCCCGTCGTTGCCCCCTGCCGGGCCGACCAGCTCCACGAGCGGCGGGAGCTCGCTGACGATGACGGGCCGGCCCGTCGCCATCGCCTCGAGCGGCTTGAGCGGGGGGACGAGAGTGGTGACCGGCGTCCGTCGGCGCGGGACGCAGAAGACGTCCAGGGCGGCATGGTGGTCGCGGGCGACGGAGTGCGGGACGCGTCCGGTGAAGACGGCGCCCGCCGGGTTCAGCGTCTCCCGCGCCAGGCGTTCGAGGTCGCGGCGAGCCGGTCCGTCACCGACCACGAGAACCACGAGTCGCGGGTCGTCGACGAGCGCGGCTGCGCGGAGCAACACGTCCACGCCCTCGTAGTCGTTGAGGGTGCTCACCAGGCCCACGACGAATGCGTCGGCTGCGATGCCCAGCCGGGCTCGCAGAGCGCTCGCGTCCGGCACGTCAGCGAGATAGCCGGCGGACACCGCGTTGCTGACGACCGTCACCTTGCCCGCCGGGATGCCCCGAGCGACGATGTCGGCGCGCATCGGCTCGGAGACGGTGACGACGGCGTCAGCGGCTCGCATGCAGGCCGTCTCGGCCTCGCGGGAGAGGCGGTAGAAGTCGGAGTCCGCGCGCCCGCCCCGGCTGCGCCACGTCTCCTCGAGGAACCCGCGGGCCTCGTAGACGACGGGCCGTCCCAGCCGGGCCCCGGCGAGCAGGGCCGCCTGGCCGTTCTCGTGACGGCTGTGGGCGTGGAGCACGTCGGCGTCGATGCGGCGAGCGAGCTGGGCCAGATGGTCGACATGGGCGGCCAGTCGCCGGTCTGCCCGCACCGGCACACCCTGTAGCGGTAGCAGCCGGTGGGTCGGGACGCCCTCGTGGGTGAAGTTCGCCGAGAGGGTGATGCGACCCATGTCGACGGGGAAGCCGAGCCGGGTGACGATGTGCGCGTCGATCCCCGCAGCTCGTTGGCCGGCGGCGATGCCCTGCGACCGGAGCGTGTAGCCGGCCTGCACCTCCGGGAGGGCGTTGGTGACCACGTGCAGGACGGTGGGGGGGCTGCCCTCGTGCCGCCCGGTGGGGACCCCGTCCGACGGCGCTCCCCGCTCCGGCAGGCCGTGGACCGCGCGGGCTTCGAGCACGCGGAGCTGAGCGCGCAGCCCCTCGGTGAGCCGCGTGTGCCGACCGCCGGGCGTGCCTTCGGCCAGGCCGACCGCGTGGTTCAGCCTGCCTTCGGACCACGCTGCGAGCGCTCGGAGCCGCTTCCGAGCGGCGTCCCCCTCCGGCAGTCGCTCCACGGCGGCGTCAGCGAGGTCCGGCCGGTCGAGCACGGCTGCGACCGCCGCCGCGGCCCGCAGCTGTCCTGGTGTCCCGCTGGTGACGAGCGAGCTGAGCGCGAGGACGGCCTCGTCGCGACGGCCCGCTGCGGCGTCCGCAACGACGGCGAGAGCGGGCAGACGGCCACGCACCGGGGCGGAACGGACCGCTTCTCGCAGCTGCGGCGGCCCGGCCCGGAGCACGACCGAGGCAGCCTTCCACGGGTCGCGACCCAGGTGCTGGGTCAGGACGGCGGCGAGCGCGGGCACGTTGGCGAGCAGGGCGGCGATCTCGACGCGGCGGTCCCGGTCGCTGTCGGCGGACAGCTCGTGACCCGGTGGCGCCATACGGGCATCTTGGCACACGTCGGGAGCACGACTGAGCGACTGTCACACTGGTAGCCATGACCTCACGCGACATCGGTCTGCGCCGCGACCTGGACCGAGCCACCAAGGTCGTCCGTGAGGCGATGACGGACAGCAGGGTGCGCAGCGACCTCCCCCGCAAGCTGCGCAAGGAGCTGCACCGCCGCTTTCCGGCACTTCGTCCCAAGGTCAGACTGCGCACGTCACTGCCGGACTTCGAGCTGCCCACCGGCCCGTCGGTCCGTCCGCAGATCCGCGCTGCCGTGATCCTCGATCCGTTCTCCGCGCTCGCCCTTCGGTACGAGTGGGACCAGGTCGAGCTCCGGCCCGGCGAGTGGCGCGAGCAGATGAGCGAGCCGCGCCTGCCGGACCTTCTCTTCGTGGAGTCGGCCTGGCAGGGCAACGGCGGATCCTGGCGGCTCGCCATGACGGCACCGGGAGCGATCCGCGACGAGCTGAGGGAGCTCGTCGAGTGGGCGCGTGAGCAGGGGGTCCCGACCGTGTTCTGGAACAAGGAGGACCCGCCGAACTACGACCGGTTCCTCGACACGGCCCAGTGGTTCGACCAGGTCCTCACGGTCGACGCGGACCGCCTGCCCGACTACCGCCGCGACCTCGGCCATGACCGGGTGGGGCTGTTGCCGTTCGGCGCCCAGCCGAGGCTGCACAACCCGGTCCTCCGCGACCACGGCCGTGAGCACGAGGTGGCCTTCGCGGGCACCTACTTCACCGAGAAGCACCCGGAGCGCCGGGCTCAGGTGGACAGCGTCATCAGGCCGGCCCTCGGCCACGGTCTGCACATCTACTCCAGGATGGCGCTCGAGGACCAGCGCTACCAGTTCCCGCCGGAGTTCCGATCCAGCGTCGTGGGCTCGTTGCCGTACGAGCGGATGCTCGCCGCCTACACGTCCTACAAGGTGTTCCTCAACGTCAACTCCGTGACGACGTCCCCGACGATGTGTGCTCGCCGGCTGTTCGAGCTCTCGGCAGCCCAGACGCCGGTGATCAGCGGCCCCGCAGCGTCCATCGAGCCGTTCTTCGGCGACACGATCACCGTCTCGGGCAGCGCGGACGAGACCGAGCGCGCCCTCACCGTGCTGCTCCGCCACGCCGAGTACCGCGACCGGATCGCGTTGCGCGCCCACCGGCGCGTCTTCGACGAGCACCTCTACCGGCACCGGGTCGCCGAGGTCCTCGCCCGGGTCGGCCATCCCGTTGCGGGTGTCGACCAGTCGATCAGCGCCGTCGTGCCCACCATGCGACCAGATCAGCTCGACCACGTCCTCGACTTCATCGCGGGCCAGTCGCACGAGGAGATCGAGCTCGTCCTCGTCACGCACGGCTTCGAGCACGACCCCGGCGAGGTCGCCGCGCGGGCCACGGAACGAGGGCTCTCGGCACCGGTGCTCCGGCACGCGGACTCCTCACTCACGCTCGGCGCCTGCATGAACCTCGGGGTCGAGGCTGCGTCGGGCCGGTACATCGCCAAGATGGACGACGACAACGTCTATGCAGAGCACTACCTCCGGGACCTCGTGCGGGCCTTCGAGTACACCGAGGCCGTCGTCGTCGGCAAGTGGGCCCACTATGCGCATCTCACGGCGACCGGTGCGACCTTGCTGCGGTTCCCCGACGCCGAGCACCGCTACGTCAAGCTGGTCCAGGGCGGGACCATGCTCGTGCCGCGAGACGTCGCGCTCGCCGAGAAGTTCGAGGATCTCCCGCGACGCGTCGACACGACGTTCCTGGACAAGGTCCGGGCCGCCGGTGGCAAGGTCTACTCCGCCGACCGATTCAACTTCGTGTCCGTCCGTTCCACCAGCCCGGACGGACACACGTGGCCCATCACGGACATGGAACTGCTCGCCAGACGTGCCACGTTGGCCTTCTACGGAGATGCAACGACCCACGTGACCGTGTGACCATGGTGCGTCCCGCATGGACCTCGACCCGCTTGGAAGGAAGACCCGCAGCCGCATGAGCTCTGCCAGCACGAAGCCACGTTCCGTCATGAGGGGAGACATCGAAGGGCTGCGGTCGGTCGCCGTGCTCTTCGTGCTCATCTACCACCTCGGCGTCGACCGACTCTCCGGTGGTTTCGCCGGAGTCGACGTGTTCTTCGTCATCTCCGGGTTCCTGATCACGTCCGGGCTGCTCACTGAGGCCGAGCGGTCCGGCACGGTGTCGCTGCTGAAGTTCTACGCCCGCCGGGCCCGCCGGCTCCTGCCTGCGGCGACGGTCGTCCTCGTCTTCACGGCCCTGGTCGGCTGGCTCGTGATGCCGCGGAGCCAGCTGGGCGACCTGTCGACCGATGTGATCGCGGCCGCGCTCTACGTCGTCAACTGGGCCCTCGCCTTCCGGGCGGTGGACTACCTCGCCGAGGACGCCGCCGTGTCGCCCGTGCAGCACTACTGGTCGCTCTCGGTCGAGGAGCAGTTCTATGTCGTGATCCCGGTGATGATGATCCTGCTCGCCTGGGTGGCGCGCCGGTTCGGCTTCAGCATCCGACGGATCATCGCGGTCGCCATCGCCCTCATCGTGGCGGTGTCCCTCATCTACTCCGTCCGGCACACGGACACCGCGCCGCAGACGGCGTACTTCTACTCCACGACCCGAGCGTGGGAGCTGGGTATCGGCTCCCTCCTGGCCTGTGCAGTGCCCCTGCTCAGAAGGATGACCGACCGGGCCGCGCTGGTCGTGGCCGCGGTCGGTCTGGCCCTCGTCCTGGGCTCGGGCCTCGTCATCTCGACGCAGACACCGTGGCCGGGTTCGGCAGCGCTCTTTCCCACCGTCGGGACCGCCGCGGTCATCGCTGCGGGGGTGGCCAACCCGTTGACGCCGGTCGGTCGGCTCCTGTCGGTCCGCCCGATGGTGTGGATCGGCGGCCTCTCGTACTCCATCTACCTCTGGCACTGGCCGCTCATCATCCTCTCGGGCCAGGTCGTTGACCTCACTCGCTGGCACAAGGTGCTCATCGCTGTGGCTTCGGTGGGATTCGCCTGGCTGTCGAAGCACCTCATCGAGGACCCGATCCGCTTCGGGCCACTCTTCGCGCGCCGTACGGGACCGACGCTCGCCATGGGCGCAGCGGGGATGGCCCTCTCGCTGGCCGCCGCATCGGTCGTCTACGCCCAGGCTCCGCAGGAGGAAGTCAGGCCGGCAGCGGCGCGGGGTGCAGCCGCGCTGGGGTTCGGTCCCGACCTGAAAGAGCCCGCCAGACCCCTCCAGGACTCGAGCCCAGAGATCACTCGGTCGGGAAAGCTCTACCCCGACCCGGCGCTGGCGCCGAAGGACGTACCTGCCTACTACGCGGATGGGTGCCAGGTCGCGGTCGGGGTGGTCGCCATCGATCCGAGCTGTGTCTACGGCGACAAGGCCGGGTCGGTGACGGTCGCATTGGTCGGCGACTCCAAGCTGGGTCAGTGGTTCGACGTGTTCAACGACATCGCCAAAGAGAAGGGCTGGCGTCTGGAGCTGTACCTCAAGAGCGCCTGCCCCTTCAACCCAGCCCAGTCGGCTGAGGACTGCGGGACGTTCAACGACAACGTGCTGAAGCGGCTCACGTCGGCAGCAGGACGGGTCGACATGGTGATGACCTCGACGGTCAAGGGTGGAGATTCCGAGGGTCGGGCCCAGAAGTCCTTCGTCACGGGATATGACGACTTCTGGAAGCGACTGGAAGCGGTCGGCACCCGCGTCATCGCGATCAGCGACAGTCCCGCACCGTCGGGCGACGTCCCGGTGTACGAGTGCGCGGACAAGCACCCCGATGACCTGTTGTCGTGTGCGTTCCCAGCCAACGACGGTCGGGGCAGCGCCGCGCTCAAGGAGGCGGTCGCCCTCCGGGACGGCCGTCAGTGGATCGACCTCAACCCCTGGGTGTGCCCGCCGATGACGGACGGACAGTGCCCGGTGGCGATCGGCGGGGTGCTCGTGTACCGGCAGGGCAGCCACGTGACGAAGACCTACGCCGACACGATGCGGCCGCTGGTGGAGATGCTCTTCGAGCGCGCAGGCCTCTTCGATCGCTGAGCGAGCGGCCTTCACCCTGTCGCCGCCGGGGTGGGGGCAGGTCAGCGGGTCCCCGCGACGTCGGACGGGCACCAGGGGCGTTGCCACTGCCGGGCGAACGCCTCCTCGTGGAAGGGGAGGAACTTGCCGAAGTAGGCGCCCTTCGCCCACGTGCGTGCCTGCGCAGCTAGCTCGCACCGCCGGGCCTCAGCCATCGGCTCGGAGGCCCCGCTCACGAGCTGAGCCTGCGCGGTCTCCCACAGTGCGTACTGGTCCACGGCTCGGATGGTCTGTATCGCGCTGACGGTGGTGGGCCAGACCAGGACCCCGACGAGGATCGCGGCGAGCGCGACCGGGGTCACGATCACCAGGCCGGTGGTCCTGCGACCGCCGGTGATGCCGACGAGCGCCGTGGCCCCGGCGCCGGCCAGGCAGGCCCAGATCCAGGCAGTGCCCCGATACGTGTCTCCGAAGGAGCTGACGATGTCGTGCGACTGAGCGGACACGGAGGTGACCAGCGCGACGGCCCCCGCCGACGCGATCAAGCCGGCGCCGAGAACCATGAGGGTCACCCGGTCCGGGGCGGTGGGCTCGGTCGTCCGAGTGCGTGGCCGAGCGAGCAGCAGCGCGAACCCGAGGGCGGTCAACAGGCCCCAGAGCCACCCGGCACCCTGGAAGGGAGCTGGCACAGGGAGCCCCTCGCCGACGGTGCGGGTCGCGTTCCGCACGCCGGATCCGGGAATGGCGTTGAGGACCTGAAGCGTCGCGGTCCGGAGAACGGGGCCTCCGAGGTCGAGGCGGGTGCCGGAGTAGTTGACGCCGCTGGCGTTCGCCAGCAGGAGCCGGGTCCAGACGAAGGCAGTGAGCCACCCCGCACTGATGGAGACAATGAGGATGATCCGGTGCTTCCACGCGGAGGTGTCGGTGAAGGCAAGGAGGACGATGGCGAACGGGACCGCAGCCCAGTGCATCTCGTAGCTGAGCATGATCGTGGCACCGAGCACGAAGAGCACCAGCGCGGTGCCCAGCCTGCCGGGTGCCCCGGTCCGGGTGGACAGGCGCAGGGCCCACGCGGAGACGGCGCCCGCGACGAGCAGCAGGGCGACGCCGCCGATGCACAGGACGATGTAGGCGGTCCATCCGTTGCGAACCGGGGAGGTGGCGGTCACCCCGAGGACCAGGAGCGCGGTGAAGACCAGGAGCGTCCTCCTGCGTAGACCTCGGTCGAGGCGCTCCCCGTCGCGGCGCCGGACCACGCCCAGCAGCAGGGCGAACGAGGCCACGATCGAGAGGAGCAGGACGGCCTTGATGATGCCGTGGGCCAGGGCGAGGGGGATGCCGGTGGCGAAGGCGAGCTGCATGCCGAGCAGGTAGCCCACCTGCTGCGCGAAGACGCCGACGGGGGCGATCCGGCCGTGCGCCATCCGTGGACCGATGTCGTTGATGGTCCACATGAAGACGTTGAGGAGGCTGCCGTCCATCCGGGTCGGTGCGGCCACGTAGTGGTACCGCTCGTCACCGATGATCGGCGCGAGCAGCCACGGAAGGAGCAGACCGGCCACTCCGGCGCCGAGCAACAACCACGCGAGCCATCGCGGTGAGGACCTCAGGTGTCGGAGCACCGCGCCAGTGTAGTCAGCGCGGGCATCACGCCCCCGTGAGGCGGCGGTAGGCGGCGTCGACCACCGTGACGACGTCGGACCAGTCTCGCTCGGCGAGAACCCACTCCCGGGCCTGTGCGCCGAGCGTCGCGCGGAGCTCCGCTGAGTCGAGACAGCGTCGCAGCTGCACGGCCAGGTCGGCGCTCGAGCCCTTCTCGAACACCAGCCCGCGCACGTCCTGCTCCACGATCTCGGTCAGCGCCGCGACGGAGGACGAGATGACCGCCTTGCCCATGGCCATCGCCTCGAAGGGCTTGATCGGCGAGATCAGCTCGCACACGGGAAGCGGCAGCCGGGGGAACGGGGTGATGTCGAAGATCGAGAGGTAGCGCGGGACCTCGGAGTGCGGCACCCGACCGGTGAACGTGACGACGTCCGTGACGTCGAGGTCGACGGCGAGCTGGCGCAGGCGCGCGTCGAAATGGCCGTCCCCGACGATGACGACGCCGAAGTCCGCCCGTTCGCGCTTGAGGATCGCAGCTGCCTCGAGCAGGAGGTCGAGCCCCTCGTAGTCCACGAGCCCGCCGGCGTAGCCGATGATGGTCCGGCCAGTGAGCCCGAGCTCGGCCTGGAGCGCCTCGTCCCGGGGGCGGGGCTCGAAGTCGGCGGTGTTGACGCCGTTGGGGAGCACCTCGATGCGGTCTGCGGGCCCGCCGCGGCGGATCATCTCCTCACGCAGCGCCTCGGTGATGACGAAGGTGAGGTCGGCGTGGGCGACGATGTGGTTCTCCAGCCCGGTGAGGTAGCGGTGGGCGTCGGTCTCGATGAAGCCAGGGTCGCGGGAGACCTTCATCAGGTCCTCGAGCCCCCGCATCTCGTAGACGAAGGGAATCCCCAGTCGCCGCGCCGCCGCGAGCCCGGCGAGGCCGTTGTTCTGGAAGCTCGAGGCGTGGATCAGGGCAGCGCGCCGGCGGGTGGCCTCGTCCTCGATCCGGTGGGCGAACCGCTCGATGTACGAGCTCATCGGGGTGGTCGAGTAGGCCCGCTCGCCCGGCTCGAGGAGCCGGCGGTACACGACCCCGTCGACGACGTCCTCGGGAGGGACCTCGTCGGTGGACGTGCTGGGCCACCGGTCGTAGGGGAAGCCGAGCCGGGTGACCGCCTCGGCGTCCCAGCCGAGGTTGCGCAGTCCGACGAGGATCCCGTGCGAGCGGGTGGCATAGCCCCCTGACCGGTGCGGGAGGGACTGGGCGAGGACGGACAGAGTGGCGCGGGGGCTGACGTCGTAGGAGCGGGGGCGGACCGGGGCGACGGGCCAGCCGGCCCGCACGATGCCGAGCCGGTCCATGGCGTCGACGTGGATCTCGCGGGCGCCGTCCTGCTCGGGGAGCGACGTGAAGGCCGACTCGGCCAGCACCGCGGCCTCGCCGAGGTAGCCGGCCTTCAGCGCGCGGGAGGCGAGGCGCCGCATCCGGGCGGCGTGCGACGGCTTGAGGACTCGGCCCCGCAGCACCTCGGCGAGGAGCGGCCAGTCCTCCAGCTCCATCGCCCGCAGGATGGCCCGCTGGCCGTCGTCAGCATCGAGGGCCTCATGGCGCACTCGCGCGGCGAGCGCCTCGTGGTCGGCCCCCTGCGCACGCAGGAGCAGGTTGTCGAGGCGCACGAGGGACCTCATCGGCAGGGCATGGGTCCAGGTTCCGACGTGGTCGATGAAGGCGGTGGCCACGTCCGGGTCGTCGGTCGTGAAGGCCTCGGCGAGCTGGGTGGACTCGGCCCGGTTGCGCGGGCGGGCGCTCGTCGCCAGCACGGCGAGTCTCGCGACGTCATCCTGCTCACGCAGGGCGCCGGCGATGGCGAAGTGGGCGACCAGGGCCGGCACCTCGACTCTGGGCCGGTCGGTCACGGCGCGGATGGCCGCCAGGGCTTCGGTGCCGCGTCCTACGGCCCAGAGGGCCTCGGCACGCACGGCTGCGAGGTTCGCGGGGAGGCTGCCCGCCGGGGAACGGTCGACGAGGCGAAGGGCATCGAGCGGCCGCCCGACCTTGATGAGGTGACGGGCCCGGATGGCGAGCGCGGAGCGGCCGGCCCCGCCACCCTGCTTGGGCAGGACCGCGAGCGGCCCGAGAGGGGTGTGGCGGATCAGCTTGCGGGCACCGCGGATGGTCGACGACTTGATGCTCGACGTGCTGGGCATGGGGTCCTTTCGGTCAGTGCGACACCGAGACGGGTCACACCGACACGTGGGCTCGGGGGTCGCCGAAGAACTGCAGGCGGCCGGTCTTCGTCATGAAGGTGGAGTCGGCGACGGTCCAGGTGTGGTCGTTCCGGTCGGTCCCGCGGATGGAGACGTAGTTGAAGCGGTCTGCGCTGTAGATCGTGACGCCTTCGGCCATGGCGCGGTCGAGGATGTCCGAGTCCACGGCGCGGGGGATGTCGCTGAACCGCAGACCTCGGACCACGTCGCCGTCGAAGAGCATGGAGCCGCCCTGGATGCGCCGCTCCGGACGGTGCTCCGAGTCGGGGTAGCGCAGGACGACGGCGTTGGAGGACCGCAGCCACACGTAGTGGCACCACTTCCCGACGATGCCGGCGTCGGTGTAGGTGAAGGCATCGACCAGGTCCGAGAGGAAGTGCGCTCCGTAGTAGTTGTCGTCGTCCATCTTGGCGACATAGCGACCGGACGCGGCCTCGACCCCGAGGTTCATGCAGGCACCGAGGGTCAGCGACCGGTCCGCCTCGAGGATGACGAGGTCCTCGACCCCGGCAGCGGCGGCGCGCGCGGTGATCTCCGCGCGGTCGGCCGCGAGCCCGTGGAGGAGGAGCACCAGCTCGAGGTCCGGGTGCGCCTGCCGGCCGACGTTCGCGAAGACGTTGTCCAGCTCGTGCAGCCGGTTGGTCGGGACGATGGCGGAGATCGGTCGGGCGGCAGGCGCAAGCAGACCGGAGTCGCTCGTCAGCCCGGCGTGTGTGACGAGGGCCCGCGCGCGGTGGGCGGCCGTGTGGGCGGAGAGGGCGGCGCGGCGCAGCTGCAGACCTTCCCGAGCGACCAGCTCGGTCTGTTCGAGGCGGGCGACGATCTCGCTGCGCAGCTGCTTGCTGTCGTCGATCCGGGGCACCAGGGCGGCGATGTCGTCGGGCAGCCCTGCGGTGGGGCCGTCGGCCGCGACGAGCGGGGTGCCTGAGGCGGCCGCGGCCACCGAGGTCCAGGCCGCGTCCGGTGAGAGGCCACTGAGGTCGACGGCGACTCGGCGGGTGCCGAGCTCTCGCTCGACGACGCGCCAGTCGCGCTGCTGGACGTTGCGCTTCATGGTGGTCTCGACGGCGCCGAGGGACTCGCCGGGTGCGCCGAGGCCGATCACGAGGACGTCCTCGGCGGGCAGCGGCTTGATCGCCGGGCCGACGAGCTCACTGAGGGCTGCGGCCGCGGCCGTGGACTCCTGCTCCTCGATGATCACCGTGGCGCCGTGCCGGGCGTGGGTCGGCCCGTCCGGGCGGTGCCGCCGCGGCTGTGCGGCGGCGGGGAGCAGCTCAACGGGACGACCGGTGACCGAGGCCAGCTCGTCGCAGAGCGCCGGCGTCGAGGCGGCGACGACCATCGCGTCTCCGACCCACTCGGGCGGGCTGCAGGGTCCCGCCGTCAGCCAGACCGCGACCGGGACCTGCGTGTCGAGGCACCCCTGGACCAGTGCTGCGAGCTGGGCCCGGAACCCTTCCCAACCGACCACGTCGCTCCCACGCAGCTCGAGGACGACGAGGTCGAGCCCGGTCGGCCGGTCGGCTCCCGGGACGAGGTCGACCTGGCCCCATTCGTCCGCCATGAGCCCGGAGAGCCGGTCGCTCGCTGCGATCCCGACGCGCGTCGCCAGCGGCGCTGCGCCGGCGACGATGACCGGAGCGGCGGTCGCGGCGGCGGCACTCTCGGCGTCCCCCGTCGCGATGGGCCCACTGCCCGCGCTGGAGGACGCGGGACCAGGAGCCCGATCGGGGTCGACCAGCCGTGCGACGCGACGACGCAGGGCTGTCAACCGACGCGGGACGGGGGTGGGCATGCCTGGTCTCCTCGAGGCGGGGGTCAGGGGGACGGGACCACAGTAGTCAAGGAGGTGTCCTCCCGCTGACTGCGCTCGGGGGATGCCGGATGCCGCTGAGCTCGCTCCCGGCGTCCGCTCGCTCCCGCTCGCCCAGGGTTTCGGGAGGGCGGGACCGCCCGAGCCGAGGTGACGAACGGAACGAACCCAGCGGCATACGGCCAAGGTTGAGCGGAATAGACTCAACTTTAGCGAGGTTGCCCCTCATGGAACTCGTCAGAGTCACACGTGCCAGGAGAATGCATGGATCTTCAGCTGACCACCAGGGCCCAGGAGGCCTTCGCCCAGGCGGCGACGACTGCGGCCGCCAAGCACCACCCGAACATCGAGCCGGCCCACCTGCTCCTCGCCCTCGCGGCCCAGCCCGGCACGACGACTCCGACCCTGCTCGAGAAGGCAGGGTCCTCCGTCGCTGCCGCCACGGCAGCCGCGGAGAAGGAGCTGGCGGCCCTCCCGCAGGTCACCGGCGGCGCCCAGCAGCCGCAGCTGTCGCGCACGGCCGCGGCCGCGATCCAGCAGGCCCAGCAGTACATGACGGCGATGGGGGACACGTTCGTCTCCACCGACCACCTCCTGCTCGCGCTGGCCCGCACCGGCCAGTTCGGCCTCGACGCCGACGCGATCGAGCAGGCCATCCCCGAGCTGCGCGGCGGCCGCCCCGTGACGTCCGAGAACCCCGAGGGGACCTACGAGGCGCTCGCCAAGTACGGCACGGACCTCACCGCCCGCGCTCGCGAGGGCAGGCTCGACCCGGTCATCGGTCGCGACGCCGAGATCCGCCGCGTCGTGCAGGTCCTCTCCCGCCGCACCAAGAACAACCCGGTCCTCATCGGTGAGCCGGGCGTCGGCAAGACCGCCGTGGTCGAGGGGCTGGCGCAGCGCATCGTCGAGGGCGACGTGCCCGAGAGCCTGCGCGACAAGACGCTCTACTCCCTCGACCTGGCCGCCATGGTCGCCGGCGCGAAGTACCGCGGCGAGTTCGAGGAGCGGCTCAAGGCCGTGCTCGAGGAGATCAAGGCCTCCGACGGCCAGATCGTCACGTTCATCGACGAGCTGCACACCGTCGTCGGAGCGGGTGCCGGCAGCGAAGGCGCGATGGACGCCGGCAACATGCTCAAGCCGATGCTCGCCCGTGGCGAGCTGCGCCTGGTCGGCGCGACGACGCTCGACGAGTACCGCAAGCACATCGAGAAGGACGCTGCGCTCGAGCGACGCTTCCAGCAGGTTTTCGTCGGCGAGCCCTCCGTCGAGGACACGGTCGCCATCCTGCGCGGGCTGAAGGAGCGCTACGAGGCGCACCACAAGGTGACCATCGCCGACTCGGCGCTCGTGGCCGCGGCCAGTCTGTCCGACCGCTTCATCAGCGGGCGCAAGCTGCCCGACAAGGCCATCGACCTCATCGACGAGGCGGCGTCGCGGCTCCGGATGGAGATCGACAGCTCACCGGTCGAGATCGACGAGCTGCGACGCACCGTCGACCGGCTCAAGATGGAGGAGTTCGCGCTCGAGCAGGAGCACGACGAGGCCTCCCGCGAGCGGCTCGAGCGGCTGCGCAAGGACCTCGCCGACCGGACCGAGGAGCTCGCTGCGCTGACCGCCCGCTGGGAGGCGGAGAAGTCCGGCCTCAACGCCGTCGGTGAGCTCAAGGCCCGGGTCGACGACCTGCGCACCCAGGCCGACCGGCTCCAGCGGGAGGGCGACCTCGCCGGCGCCTCGAAGATCCTCTACGGCGACATCCCCACGCTCGAGAAGGAGCTCGCCGCCGCCCAGGAGCGCGAGGCGGCCACCGTCGTCGGGAGCGAGGCCCCGATGGTCAAGGAGGAGGTCGGCGCCGACGACATCGCCGACGTCATCTCGGCCTGGACCGGCATCCCGTCCGGCCGGCTCCTCGAGGGCGAGACCGAGAAGCTGCTCCACATGGAGCAGCACATCGGGGCCCGCCTGATCGGCCAGACGGAGGCAGTGCGCGCCGTCTCCGACGCGGTCCGGCGCACCCGGGCCGGCGTGTCCGACCCCGACCGGCCGACCGGCTCGTTCCTCTTCCTCGGGCCCACCGGCGTGGGCAAGACCGAGCTCGCCAAGAGCCTCGCTGACTTCCTCTTCGACGACGAGCGGGCCATGGTCCGCATCGACATGTCCGAGTACTCGGAGCGGCACGCCGTGGCCCGGCTCATCGGGGCGCCCCCCGGATACGTCGGCTACGAGGAGGGCGGCCAGCTCACCGAGGCGGTCCGGCGCCGGCCCTACTCCGTCATCCTGCTCGACGAGGTGGAGAAGGCGCACCCGGAGACCTTTGACGTCCTCCTTCAGGTGCTCGACGACGGCCGCCTCACCGACGGCCAGGGGCGGACCGTGGACTTCCGCAACGTCATCCTGGTCATGACGTCGAATCTCGGGTCGCAGTTCCTGGTGGACCCGCTGCTGTCGCCGGAGGAGAAGCGCAACGAGGTGATGGCCGTGGTCCGGGCCGCCTTCAAGCCGGAGTTCCTCAACCGGCTCGACGAGGTCGTCGTCTTCGACGCGCTGTCCCAGCAGGAGCTGGCCGAGATCGTCGACCTGCAGGTCCGATCGTTCGCGACCCGGCTCGCGGACCGGCGCATCACGCTGGAGGTCACGGACGCGGCGCGCACCTGGCTGGCGCAGCGCGGTTTCGACCCGGCCTACGGCGCGCGCCCGCTGCGGCGGCTCGTCCAGAAGGAGATCGGCGACCGCCTCGCTCGGGCCCTGCTCAGCGGCGAGGTCCGCGACGGGCAGACCGTCCGGGTCGACCGCGACACCTCCGGGGACACGCTCGTCGTCGGCTGAGTGCCCCGTCGAGTGAGTGCCGAACGCGCGGTGGGTCGCGCGTTCGGCACTCAGGTCGTATGCCGCTGGGCTCGCTCCCCGAGATGGCGCGGGCCCTGCCTGTGGTGCGGTCCCGTCACGCGGGGGCGGGGTCGCTGTGGTGGCGCCGGGATGCGACCGCCACGCCGGCGCCGGCGAGAGCCAGCCCGGCGAGGAGGCCACCGCCCACCTGGAGCAGCTCGAGCGCGTTGTCGTCGATGGCAACCGTGATGACCCCGCCCGGGGAGGGCTGCTCCGGGGGCAGTCCCGAGCCGATCGGGTCGGGCAGGACGACGGCGCTGGCGGGGGCGGCGAGAGCGAGGCCGAGCGTGGCTGCGGCGCCGAGGGCGCAGCAGGTGCGGCGGAGGCTGCTGGTGCGTGCGTTCATGGTGGTGTCCTCTCCTGAGTGCCTGCCGAAGCGGCAGGGTCGGACGGGTGTCCGGACTCCGGTGTCCCACGTCCGGGTACCGACCCGCCGCCGAGCCGGTATCGATCGGGTATCGACGCCGTTGACGGTCTCGCGGGGCGGGGGGATCCTCGAACCATGCGGGTGGGGGTGCTGGGCCCCGTCGAGGTCGATGGGGGATCGGTGGCACTGGGGCCCCGGGATCGGGTGACCCTGGCGGTTCTTGCCGTGCGTCCCGGCCAGCACGTGACGGCCGACGCCCTGGCCGAGGCCCTGTGGGGCGATGACCTGCCGCCGTCGTCGAGCAAGGTGGTGCAGGGCTGCGTGTCGCGGCTGCGCAAGGTGCTCGGTGCGACGGCGATCGAGACGACTCCGGGCGGCTACCGGCTGCGGCTGCACCGTGACGACCTCGACCTCGCCCTCTTCGAGCACCATCTCGGCCGGGCGCGGCAGCTGCTGGCGACCGGTGAGCCCGATCGGGTGCTGTACCTGGTCGACCAGGCTCTCGCACTGTGGCGCGGCGACCCCTTCGGGGACCTGTCGGAGTGGGAGCCCGGACGGACGGAGGCCGAGCGCCTCGCCGAGCTGCACCGTGAAGCGGAGGAGCTGCGGGTCGAGGCGGCGCTGCAGAGCGGCCGCCACGACGAGGTGCTGCCCGACCTGCGCCGGCTGGTGGTGGAGCAGCCCACGCGGGAGCGGCGCTGGGGTCTGCTGGCTCTGGCGCAGTACCAGGCGGGGCGTCAGGCGGAGGCACTCCAGACGCTCGCCCGGGCCAGGGCGGTCCTGCTCAACGAGCTCGGGCTCGACCCGGGGCCGGGTCTCGCGGCGTTGGAGGAGTCGATCCTCCGGCAGGACTCCTCCTTGGCGGCGCAGGCCGCCTTCACTCCGGCGAGCACCACCTGTCCCTACCTCGGGCTGCTGGCCTACGACCTGGAGGATGCTGCTGCTTTCTTCGGTCGGGAGCAGGACACCGAGGCGGCGTTGCGGCGGCTCGACCAGACGGGCGTGCTCGCCGTGGTGGGTCCCTCCGGGTCAGGGAAGTCCTCGCTGGTCCGGGCCGGGGTCGCTGCAGCCCTCGAGCGGGACGGCCGCGACGTGTCGGTGTTGACGCCGGGACGCCATCCGTTGGCGGCGCTCGACGCAGTGCGACCGCAGGCGGCGGACGTGCTCGTCGTCGACCAGTGCGAGGAGGTGCTGGGCCTCCCGGAAGAGTCCGGGGACCGGTCAGACTTCTTCGAGCGCCTCGTCACCTTCGCGGCGAGACCCGGACGACAGCTCGTCATCTCGCTCCGGGCCGACCGGCTCGGCGACCTGTCCATCCACACGGACTTCGCGAGGCTGGTCGAGCAGGGTCTCTACCTGCTCGGACCGCTGCGCGAGCCGGACCTGCGCCGGGCCATTGAGAGCCCGGCCGCCCAGGCGGGGCTTCGCATCGAGCCGGGCCTCGTCGACCTGCTCGTCCGGGAGGTCCTCGGCGAAGCGGGCGCGCTGCCGCTCCTGTCGCACGTGCTGCGCCAGACGTGGAAGCGGCGTGAGGGAAACACGCTGACGGTGGCCGGCTACACCGCCACCGGTGGGATCCGTGGTGCGGTGTCGCAGTCCGCCGAGGGACTCTTCCGTGGCCTGAGCAGCGAGCAGCAGGTCATGGTTCGTGACCTCATGGTGCGGCTCGTCGCCTCCGACGATGCGGGCGCGCCGATCCGGCAGCGGGTGCCTCGGCGCAGCGTGCTGACGACGAAGGAGCGGCAGGAGCTGGCCGAGCGGCTCATCGCCGCCCGCCTGCTGAGCAGCGACGGCGAGACCCTCGAGGTGGCGCACGAGTCGCTGGCGGTGGCGTGGCCGAGGCTGCGCGGGTGGCTGGACGACGACGTCGACGGGCTGCGGATCATGCGCCACCTCACCGTCGCCGCGCAGACCTGGGACGAGCTCGGCCGTCCCGACAGCGAGCTCTACCGAGGGGTGCGGCTGGCGCGGGCGATCGAGTGGCGGGGTCGCTCCGACCCCACGCTGACCCCCGTCGAGGCTGAGTTCCTCACCGCCTCCGCGGCCCTGGCGGACCGGGAGGCCCACGCGGCCGAGGAGCAGGCGCGGAGGGACCGCCGGTCCAACCAGCGTCTTCGGGCCATGCTCGCCGCCACCGCTGCGCTGCTCTCCGTGACCGTCGTGGCGGGGATCGCCGCCTTCACCTCGGCCGAGCGGGCGAGCAGCACGGCACTCACCTCCGACTCGGAGCGCCTCGGTGCGGAGGCGGCGCGGACCGACGCCGTCGACCTGTCCCTGCTGCTGGCCGCCGCGGGTCTGAAGCTCGAGGACTCGGTCGAGTCGCGGACGAACCTGCTCGAGGCGCTCAACCGGGTGCCCCGGCTCATCCGGGCGACGCGGGTCCCGTCCTCGGGCATGGCGGTGGTGACGGTGCTGCCGGACGGCAGGGTCGCCCTCCCGACCTGGCCCGGGGGGGTGCAGGTCTACGACCCGGACACGCTCGCCGTCACGGGCCGGGGCGCCGCTCCCTTGGGCAACACCGTGGTGGCCAGCCCGACCGGTCGCCTGCTCGCGGCTTCGGTCAATGTCCCGACCGCTGCCATCCCGCCGGTGGCGCTCCTGCAGCCCGACGGCAGCCTTGCCCCGGGGCAGCTCGGTGGCCTGTCCGTCAAGGACCAGGTGAGGCAGGACCTGAGCTTCGACTCCACCGGGCGCTGGCTGGCCGTCGGAGTGCTCCCCAAGGCGGGCCCGGAGGGCACGGTCCTCGTGTGGGACACCGAGCGACCCCAGCGACCGGTCGCGCGGGTCAAGACCAGCCAGTCCATCTTCCCCGTGGTCTCCCCCGACGGACGGACGCTCTACTCGCGGGACCGCACGCGCATCCTCGTCACCGACCTGCCCGAAGGGACGGTGCGGCGGGTCCTCACCGCCGCCGACCTCGGAGTGCAGGAGCTGAGCGGCCGGCTCCTGCTCACACCTGATGCGAGGACCCTCGTGGTCGGCGGCGGCCCCGCCGCTGTCGTCATCGACGCGACGACCCTCGCCTCCACGTCACACCTCTACGACGGCCAGGCCTGGTCAGGCCAGCTCGCCCTGTCCGCTGACGGGACGCGCGTCTCCGTGCTCGGGGACAAGGTCGTCGTCTGGGACCTGTCGGGGGCAGAGCCCGTCGTCGTGGCCAAGGAGAACGTTGGAGACAACAGGCCCGTGGTCAGCCGTCCTGACGGCCGCACCCTCTATCCGAATGCCGCCGGACTCAGCCCCGACGGCCGGACGCTCTATCTCTATGTCGACGACAACTTCATGGCTCTGGACCTGGAGGGGCGGCGGAGCTTCCTTCCGGTCGTGGCGGGAGATCCTTTGGATCGCGACGCAGCGTGGGCCAGCCTGTCTCCTGACCGGACCAGGGTGGCCTACCACTGGGACGGCCTCCCGGCGACGAACCAGGTCAGGGACCTCACGACGGGCCGGCTCGGACCCCGCGTCGCGCTGGGCCTGAACACCACGACCTTCACCGAGGTCGTCTGGAGCCCGGACGGTCGCCTGCTCAGCAGCACGACCGGCGACTCCGCGTTGGGCCTCTGGGAAGCGGCCACCGGCCGGGAGGTGGCCAGGACCTCCCTGAGCCCCGAGGAGGCCGTGGTCGCGACGTTCTCACCGGATGGCAACACGCTGCTCGTCGGCACGCGTGTGCCACCAGTGTCGAAGGAGGCGCCCACGCAGGAGAGGGGGAGGCTGCACGTCCTCTCGGTGCCTGGCCTCCAACCGGTGCGAGATCCGATCGAGGCCGGCGTGGGTCTGTTCGACATGCTCACCGTCAGCCCGAATGGCCGCGACGTTGTGGCTCATGGCGAGTGGGCACAGACCATCGACTACTCGACCGGCCAGCTGGGCGCGGCGATCGGGGCGAAGGACGACCCACCCAGTGCAGGCGAGTTCTCGCCTGACGGGCAGCGACTCTTCCTCTCTTGGCTGGACGGACGCATCGCCCTGCTGGACGTGACGACAGACTCCTGGCTGGCCGCGCCGAGTGCGACGCAGCCCTACGGAGGGAGGTACTTGGCCTGGTCAGTCGACGGCTCCCTCATCGCTTCATCCAAGGAGGGCGGCAAGGTCGCTGTCTGGGACGGTCGCACTGGCGCCTTCGTCGGCGCAGTAGCGGCGCCGGAGGGGGCGGTCGCGTTCACCGAGGACGGCGAGGTCCTCGTGGCGTCCCTCGACGGCACGGTCCGCACGTGGGATCCGCGTCCGAGCGCCTGGGTCGCGGCCGCGTGCCGGATGGCTGGTCGCGACCTCACGGAGGACGAGTGGCGCAGCTACCTCCCCGACCGCGACTACGCCCCGGTCTGCTCGTGAACGGCACCCAACGCTGAGCCCGGCCTCTCGTCGGGGGGCGAGCCCAGCGGCATACGGCATCGTCCGTATGCCGCTGGGCCGGCTCGGGCGGTCAGAGCACGAAGAGCTCAGCGTCCCACCCGAACTCGTCGCCCGGGGGAGAGAGGGTGGGCACCGGCGTGCTCGTTGACCTGCCGGGTCACCTCGCCGGGTCGCCGTCCGCCTTGTGCCGCGGCGTGCTCTGGGACCAGTGCGCCGTGCCCTCCGCCACGCTGCCTTCCGCGCGACCGGTCACGACGTCGGCCACCGACGGTCCGACCTGCTGCCGATGGGCTTCCTCCAGCCGGGCGACCTCCCGCTCCCGCGCGTCGAGCTCCTGCGCCCACGCGTCGAGGTGGCTCTCGCGTCGCCGCAGGTCCTCGTCCCGCAGTGAGGCGTCCTCGAAGCGGCGCTCCTGCTCGGCCCGGTCCGACTCGGCGACCCGCTCGAGCTCGGCGAGGCGCTCGGCCTCGCGCTGGTCGCGGCGAAGCCGGGCTCGACGGCGCGCCGCGGCCGCCATGAGGGCCCAGCCGAGGGCGACGAGGAGCATCGCCGCCGCGCCCAGCAGGAGCAGCTCGAGCGGCTGGGCGTCCCGGCTGAAGCCCAGGGCCTCGAGACTGACCGTTCCCGTCTCGTCCCGGACGCCGAGGAAGGCGGCCGTCCCCAGACCCGCCCCGACCAACAAGAGAACCAGACCGAGCAGGACCATCTCAACTCCTTCGTCGCGAACGCTGCGCGGACTGTCGAGAGCAGCGCTCTGGGCTTCCTGCGATCCGTCGAGGCTAGCCGTACCCACTCACCGCATCGAGACCCACCCAGCAGTTAGCCTGACGCACATGCGTATCCCGGTGAAGCTGGCCGCAGCCGCCCTGACCGTCCTCGCCGCCACGGGCCTGGCGGGGTGCACGAGCGACGAGGGGAACCCCCCTGCCCCCACGCCGCCGAGCCCCGCCCAGCGCCTCGCGGCCGCCAAGGCCAAGATCGACGCGGCACCCTCCGTGCACCTGACCCTCACGAGCTCCGCGGTGCCGAAGGACGCGAGCGGCGTGCTGTCGGGCGACGGCTGGGGCGCGCACCCACCCGCCTTCAAGGGCACGCTCAAGGGCCGGTTCGCCGGGATCCCGGCCGACGTCGAGATCGTGTCCGTCGGCGGCGAGGTCTGGGCGAAGCTGCCCTTCATCCCCGGGATGAACAAGATCGACCCCAAGACCTTCGGGGTCCCCGACCCGGCCGCGCTCTTCGCGACCGACAAGGGGCTCTCGTCGCTGCTCACGGCGACGCAGAGTCCCGCCGAGGGCGACAAGGTCCGCAACGGCTCCGAGGTCCTCACGACGATCAAGGGCACCGTCCCGGGCGCCAACGTCGTCGACCTCTTCGGCATCGGGGACCGCAACGGGTCGTTCCAGGCGTCGTACGGCCTCACGGAGCAGGACGAGCTGCGCCAGGTCGACCTCACCGGTCCCTTCTTCGGGGCGGGCAGGGCATCGACGTACACCGTGACCCTCGACCAGTACGGGACTCCCGTCACGATCACGAAGCCCTGACCGGGGTGGTCATGGCCGCTCCACCCCGACGGCACGCTCTGCTGGCGGTGGCCGCCGCCGGCGTCGCCCTGGCAGCGGCCGACACCTACGTCGTCGTCCTCGCCCTGACGGACATGATGGAAGGCGTCGGGATCGGCGTCGACGCCCTCCAGCGCGCGACCCCGATCATCTCCGGCTTCCTCCTCGGCTACATCGCGGTGCTGCCGCTCATCGGGCGCCTCTCCGACCTCCTCGACCGGCGCCGGGTGCTCCTCGGCTGCCTGGTGGTCTTCGTCGTGGGGTCCGCGGTCACGGCGCTCGCCACCGACCTGGGCGTGCTCGTCGGCGGGCGGGTGCTCCAGGGGATCGGCGGTGGCGGGCTCGTCCCGGCCACGCTCGCGCTCGTCGCGGACCTGTGGCCGGCGGACCGGCGGGGCACGCCCTTGGGGGTCGTGGGTGCCGTGCAGGAGCTGGGTTCGGTGCTCGGTCCGGTGCTGGGCGCGGTGATCCTCGCGTGGTCGGGTTGGCGGGCGATCT
Source organism: Intrasporangium calvum DSM 43043 (assembly GCF_000184685.1). Taxonomy (NCBI): domain Bacteria; kingdom Bacillati; phylum Actinomycetota; class Actinomycetes; order Micrococcales; family Intrasporangiaceae; genus Intrasporangium; species Intrasporangium calvum. Next base: position 3,617,261 of record NC_014830.1, on the reverse strand, counting down.
TCTGGTTCAACGTCGCGGCCGGCCTGATCCTGTATGCCGCTGTGCGCGCTCTCGGGGTCGGCGTCCTCCCAGCCCTCCCGTCCGCGCGCCCGTCCGCCGTCGCGTCCCTGTCGTCGTCGCGTGGCCCGGGGCTGCGCGGGCGGGGTGCGGAGTCGGGGATCGGTCGGCGCGTTCTCGTCTGGCTGCTGACCGCGCTCGGGCTCGGGTTGGCGTGGCTCACTCTGGCGCAGCCGGCTGCGCTGGTGACCGACGTGACGCTGGGCGCACCGTTCGTGCCGGTGGTCGGCAGCTCGCCCCTCGTGGCGCCGATCGGGATCACGGCGCTGGCGGTCCTCGGCCTCCTCGCCGTGGTCACGGCGCCACGCTGGTGGGCGACGCTGCGTCGCGTGGACCTGTTCGGGGCGCTGCTCGTCGCGGTCGCGCTCGGCAGCCTCGTCCTCACCTTTGCCTCGTCCGATCCGGAGCGGGAGGTCGTCGGGCCCTGGGGCTACGCCCTGCTGCCGTTCGGTGCGGTGGCGCTGGGTGTGCTCATGTGGTGGCACCGTCGCGCACGCGACCCCCTCATCCCCAGACAGGTCGTCGGGGCGCGGGGAGGGCGGTCCCTCGTCGTGAGCCTGCTCGTGGGGGCGGCCCTCGTCGCCGTGGTCGTGGACGTCCCGGTGCTGGCCCGGATCAGCGAGGACTACGACGCCACCGGCGCTGCGCTGGTGCTCGTCCGCTTCCTGCTCGCCGTCCCGGTGGGCGCCCTCCTCGGGGGCTGGCTGCTCCACCGGCTCGGTGACGGCCTCGTGGCAGGGGCCGGGCTGCTCCTCGCGGCGGCGGGCATGCTCGTCATGTCGGGGTGGACGGTGGACTCCCTCGAGAGCCCGCTGCCGACCACGGCCGTCCTCCTGGCCGTGGGCCTGGGCATCGGGCTGGCGTTGGCGCCGGTCAACAACGCGGCCCTCGCGGACTCTCCCGCGCATGCGCACGGGGTGGCCAGCTCGCTCGTCGTCGTCGCCCGGATGGTCGGGATGGTGGTCGGGCTGGCGCTGCTCACCTCGATCGGCCTGAACCGCTACTTCGCGGCGGTCCGGCAGCTGCCCGACCCATTCGACACCGAGGCCCTCGTCGCGGCGGGCGTGGTGCAGGTGCAGACCGTCTTCCTCGGCGGGGCGTTGGCCGCCCTGCTCGGTGGTCTCGTCGCCTTCACCCTCGGCAGCCGGCGGTCCGCGGTGGCCGTCGCGGACGAGCCCCGTTTCGTCGGCCTCTGACTCTCACGCGCCACTTTTCAGCACGTGCGGGTTTGTCGCGCGGGTTCGACCTCGATCGGCGCCACTTTCCAGCACGTGCGGGTTTGTCGCGCGGGTTCAGTCCTCGATCTCGAAGACCACCGGCGCGTGGTCGCTGGCGCCCTTGCCCTTGCGCGCCTCGCGGTCGATCGCTGCGCCGGTCACCCGCCGGGCGAGCGCGGGTGAGCACAGCGCGAAGTCGATGCGCATCCCGCGGCCCTTCTGGAAGCGGAGCTGGACGTAGTCCCAGTACGTGTAGACCCCGGGGCCCGGGCAGTGCGGCCGGACGACATCGGCGAACCCGGCGTCCACGACGGCCTGGAAGGCAGCTCGCTCGCGAGGCGACGTGTGCGTGCGCCCCTCGTAGAACGGCACGCTCCACACGTCCTCGTCGAAGGGGGCGATGTTCCAGTCGCCGAGCAGCGCGATCGGCGCACTCGGGTCGTCGGCGAGCCACGAGCGGCCTGCGTCGGCGAGCGCGGCCAGCCAGTCGAGCTTGTAGAGCAGGTGCGGGTCCTCGAGGGTGCGGCCGTTGGGGATGTAGAGCGACCAGATCCGCACTCCACCGCAGAGCGCGCCGATCGCGCGCGCCTCGGCGGCGGCGGGGTCTCCCCAGCCGGGCATCCCGTCGAAGCCGACCCGCACGTCCTCGATCCCGACGCGCGACACGATGGCCACCCCGTTCCACTGGGACAGTCCGTGGTGGGCCACCTCGTAGCCCAGCTCCCGGAACCGGTCGTGCGGGAACTGGTCCTCGCGCGCCTTGGTCTCCTGCAGGGCGAGGACGTCGACGTCGCTCCGGACGAGCCAGTCGGTGACCCGGTCGACCCGGGACCTGATGGAGTTGACGTTCCAGGTGGCGATCCGCACGGTTCCCTACCCTAGCCAGCGCGTCGGACACCCCAGGACCGTGGCTCGGCGATGATGGGGCCCATGCGCACGGAACGTCTCACCGCCCTCCGCCACCAGGGCCTGACCTTCGACGTGACGGACGGCGGGCCGCCCGAGGGGACCCCGGTCGTGCTGCTCCACGGCTTCCCAGTGGACCGCTCGAGCTGGGACGCGGTCAGCGCCCGCCTCCACACGGCGGGCCTGCGGACCTTCGCGCCCGACCAGCGCGGCTACAGCCCGGGCGCCAGACCTCAGGGGGCGGCCGCCTACCGCCTCGAGCACCTCGTGGGCGACGTCCTCGCCCTCATCGATGCAACCGGTCACGAGCGGGTTCACCTCGTCGGTCACGACTGGGGCGGTGCCGTCGCCTGGCTGACTGCGGGCAACCACCCGGCCCGGATCGCCTCCCTGACGGTGCTCTCGACCCCGCACCCGGCGGCGTTGTCGCGGGCCGCGCGCACGTTCGACCAGCTCCGTCGGTCCTGGTACGTCGCGGCGTTCCAGGTGCCGGTGGTGCCCGAGCAGGTGGTCGCGGCGGCGTTCCGCTCGCTCTTCGTGGGGTCCGGGCTGCCGCTCGAGCACGCCGACCGCTACGCCGCTCGGCTCGCCCGTCCGGACGCGCTGCGCGGGCCGATCAACTGGTACCGCGCCGTGCGCTCCTCCCACGTCCCGGCCCGACGTGTCACGGTCCCGACGACATATGTGTGGGGTTCGCGGGACGTGGCTCTCGGGCGGCGTGCGGCCGAGCTGACCGGGGAGCACGTGACCGGGCGGTACGCCTTCGTCGAGCTGGACGCGTCGCACTGGCTGCCCGAGACCGAGCCGGACGCGTGTGCGGAGGCGATCATCCGCAGGGTCGTCGGCTGAGCCGGCGCCCAGCCGCGCAGCCTAGGGTGTCGGCATGACCCCGCGCCCCGTCGCCCTCGTCACCGGCGCCAGCGCCGGTATCGGCCGTGAGTTCGCCACCCAGCTCGCCCGGCGGGGGCACGACCTCGTCCTCGTCGCCCGCGACGCCGGCCGGCTGGCGGAGCTCGCCACCCAGCTCACGCAGTCGTATGCCGCTGGGTGCGAGGTCCTCGTCGCCGACCTCAGCGACCGGCAGGCTCTTCAGACGGTCGCCGACCGGCTGGCTGACGGGGCGCGTCCCGTCGACGTGCTGGTCAACAACGCCGGCTTCGCGTTGCGGCGCAGCTTCCTGCGCAGCGAGGTCGCCGACGAGGAGGCCTCCCTCGACGTGCTCGTCCGGGCCGTGCTCGTGCTCTCGCATGCTGCGGGGCGGGCGATGCGCGAGCGGGGAAGGGGCACCATCATCAACGTGTCCTCCGTGGCCGGCTTCGTCTCGTCGGGGACCTACTCGGCGGCGAAGGCCTGGGTGACCGCGTTCACCGAGGGTCTGGCGCTCGAGCTGCAGGACTCTGGCGTGACGGTGACGGCCTTGTGCCCGGGTTTCACCCACACCGAGTTCCAGGAGCGGGCCGGCATCTCCAAGCCCGGCCCGGACTTCATCTGGCTGGATCCGGCTGACCTCGTCCGCGACTGCCTCCGGGACGTCGACAAGGGCCGGGTCGTGTCGGTGCCGGGCCTGCAGTACAAGGCCCTCGTGGGACTCCTGGGCGTCCTGCCGCGTCCGCTGATCCGCAAGGCCGGCCAGGTCGCCCGGCGCCGTCGGTGACGGGACGCGGTCCGGGTGAGCGAGCCCAGCGGCATACGATGAAGCCTTGTGACTGAGCCGCAGACCGACGTTGCCACCGCCCGCGCCCGACTCCTCGAGCTGATCAGGGAACGCGCCATCGTCCACGGACGTGTGACCCTCAGCTCCGGCACGGAGGCCGACTACTACGTCGACCTGCGGCGGATCTCGCTCGACGGCGAGGCGGCACCCCTCGTCGGCATCGTCATGCGGGACCTGACGAAGGACCTCGACTACTCGGCCGTCGGCGGCCTCACGCTCGGCGCGGACCCGGTCGCGACCGCGATGCTCCACGCCGCCGCGGCCGCCGGCGGCCGTCTCGACGCGTTCGTGGTGCGCAAGGCCGGCAAGGCGCACGGTCTGCAGCAGCGCATCGAGGGCCCGTCGGTCAGCGGCCGGGACGTGCTCGTCGTCGAGGACACCACGACGACAGGCAACTCGCCGCTCGACGCCGTCGAGGCGGTGCGCGAGGCGGGAGCCAACCCCGTCGCCGTGGCGACGATCGCCGACCGCGCGACCGGCGCCGGTCAGCGGATCCGGGACGAGGCCGGAGTCGAGTACCGCTTCGCCTACTCCCTCGAGGACCTCGGTCTGGCCTGACGCGCCCCGGGTCCTCCCTTTCACTCGAGCACCTCGAGGAGGATCTCGAGAGGGTCGCCCCCGCACCGAGCCGACCCCGCGCGGCGGCCGTGGTCGCTCCCGCTCGGACTAGGATCGAGAGCACTGACCACTGACCTGGGGAGAGCCCATGCCCACCGTCGTCTGGATCCTGCTCGCAGTCGTCGTCCTCCTCGTCCTCTGGGGAGTCGCGCTCTACAACGGCCTCATCGCGCTGCGCAACAAGGTGGAGGAGGGCTGGCGCCAGATCGACGTCGAGCTGAAGCGTCGACACGACCTCATTCCCAACCTCGTCGAGACGGTCAAGGGCTATGCGACCCATGAGCGGGCGACCCTGGAGGAGGTCATGCGCGCCCGGTCGGCTGCGATGGCCGGCGGCCAGACCCCGGCCCAGGCCGCGCAGTCAGAGGGGATGCTGAGCCAGGCGCTCGGCCGGCTCATCGCCGTGAGCGAGGCCTACCCGGACCTCAAGGCCAACCAGAGCTTCCAGGCCCTGCAGACCGAGCTGACCAGCACCGAGGACCGCATCGCGAGCTCCCGGCGCTACTACAACGCGCTCGTCCGCGACCTCAACACCAAGGTCGAGTCGGTCCCCACGAACGTCATCGCCAACGCGGCCGGCATCAAGCGGGCCGAGTACTTCGAGACGTCCGCGGTCGAGGCGCAGGTCCCCGACGTGAGCTTCGGCAACCAGACTCCCGGCTCCTTCGGCGGCGCCCCCACGCCGCCCGTGGTCGGCGGGCCCTCGACCCAGCCCGGGGCGGTGACCGGCCCGACGCAGCCCGGCCCGAGCCAGAGTGCGAGCGGCCTCCCGCAGGCGCAGGCGCCCGACCCGACAGTGGACCGCCACCCTCCGAGCGAGTAGGCCGGCGTGGTCAGGCGGTTCACGGTTCCCGGCATCGACGAGGTGGCGAGCCGCCTCCCGGTCGACCGGTTCAAGCCGTCGGTGACGTTCCCGATCCGGCGCCCGCCCGGCGTCTCCTCCAAGCTGCCGCCATGGTTCTTCCGCGAGATCGCCTACTTCTCCTACGCCATCCCCACCACCGGGCCGGTCGACGGTGAGACCACGGCCCAGGAGGACATCTTCACCGTGTCGGTCCTCACCGGGACCGTGCGGCGGATCACCGACGACCGCTCGCTCGCCGAGATGAAGAGCGACCGCGACCCGGCGTGGTCGCCGACGCACACGTCCCTCGCGATCCACACGGCGACCGGTGGCGAGGAGTCGAGGATCGCCGTCATCGACCGGGCCACCGGAGCGGTGCTTCAGAACCTGGTCCCGGGGCACAGCCCCGAGTGGTTGGACGACGACACGATCCTCTATCTCGGCATCGTGGAACCCGGCACCCAGGACGCACGGGCCGACGTCTTCTGCGTCGACACGGCGACCGTGACGGTCACCCGGATCACCGACGTCGGCCTCGGCGGATCCATCGGGAGCATCTCCTGGCACCCGAGTGCCGGCCTCGCGGTGGGCTACACGGAGGAGGCCGGCCCGAGCCCGCGCTACTCCATCGCCGTCATCCCGGCGGCAGCGGTGGGGATGGCGCGCTCGACCGGCAGCCCGGTGGTGCGTGCCGGCTTCACCTTCGTCACGTCTGCCGAGACCCTCGCCGCAACTCCCGACTGGTCACCGAGCGGTGACCGCATCGCCGTGTCCACCTGGACCGACGGCGGGCCCGGACGCGTGGGCATCCTCACGATCGCGACCTCCTCGCTCGACCTCGTCGCCGGCCCCGGCCCGGCCGAGCCGACCCTGAGGGACTTCGGCCCGGTCTTCTCCCGCGACGGCCGACTCCTCGCCTTCACCCGCGGCGAGGAGGACGAGTGGTCCGAGATCTGGCTGCACACCATCGCCTCGGGACACCACCGCCAGCTCACCGACGACCGGCGCAGCCGGTTCAAGGGCTCCCTCGACTGGTGATGGCCCGGCTCCGGTGACCGGGCCGACCGCCTGCCTCGCCTGACCAGCGTCCGAGGAGCGCCCAAGGCGACCTCTTCCCCTTTGTTCTACTGACCAGTATCTTACGCGGGGTAGCCAACGGTGGCGCCCCTCCATGACCGCCGGTGGCTCGAGGTCAAGGAGGACCTGCATCCGATGCGAACGCAACGACGCGCCGCACCCGCCCTCACCGCCCTCACCGTCGCCGCCCTCGCGGCGCTCGGCTCGGGCGGCCCTGCACAGGCCGCGGAACCCGCGGCCCCCACCACCGACGCCTTCGCCAGTGACCTGGCCTGGGTCTCCGCCACGAACGGCCTGGGCCCGGTCGAGCGGGACCGGTCCAACGGCGGCTCGGCGGCCGGGGACGGACGCTCGATCTACCTCGAGCACAAGTACTCGAAGGGTCTCGGGGTCCACGCGGACTCCGTGGTCCGCTACCACCTGGGACGCAACTGCGAGACCTTCATCTCCGACGTCGGCATCGACGCCGAGGTCGGCAGCGCCGGCTCCGTCGCCTTCAGCGTCATCGCCGACGGTTCGCTGGTCGCCCAGACCGGCATCCTCACCGGATCGTCAGCCGTGGGCCGCATCATGGCCGACGTCGACGGAGCGACCTACGTCGACCTGGTCGTCACGTCGGGCGGCGACGGCACGACGGAGGACCACGCCGACTGGGCCGGCGCGAAGTTCGAGTGCTCCGGTGACGGAGCCGCGGCGGACCACGGTCCGCTGAGCGCGCCGACCGCCACGGGGCCGGTCAGCGACCTGCCGTGGGTCAGCGCGACCAACGGCTGGGGGCCGGTCGAGAAGGACCTGTCCAACGGTGAGCGAGCGGCGGGCGACGGGCGTCCGCTCAAGCTCGGTTCGACGACCTACAGCAAGGGCCTCGGGGTCCACTCAGAGTCGCGCATCCGATACTTCGTCGGCAACGCGTGCACGTCGTTCACGGCGAAGGTCGGTCTCGACGAGGAGGTCGGCTGGCTCGGCTCGGCGTCCTTCCACGTCTACGTCGACGGGGTCCAGGTGGTCGAGTCACCGCGCCTGACAGGGAGCAGCGCGACGTACTCGCTCATCGCCCCGATCAGCGGTGCGTCCTACGTCGACCTCGTCGTCGACGACCAAGGTGACGGGATCGACAAGGACCACGCGGACTGGGCAGACGCGACGTTCCTCTGCGGCAACGACGCAGCGGGGGAGGCGTTCTACACGGCACCGGCCACCCTCGGACCCGACAACGGCGACATCGTCCGCACCGAGGCGTCGAGCTTCTACGTCGACCCGCTCAAGGTCACCAAGGTCAACGCCACGGTCACCCGGATGATGTACCGCACGACCGACACGTTCGGCACGCCGGTCGCCGTCACCGGCCAGCTCATCGTGCCCAAGGCGGCGTGGGCGGGCAGCGGACCGAGGCCACTCGTCGCGTGGGCACCCGGCACCCAGGGGCTGGGCGACCAGTGCGCCCCGTCGAAGCTGATGGCCTCGGGCCTCGAGTACGAAGGTCCCTTCATCGCCGGCCTCATCCTGCGCGGCTACGTCGTGGCAGTGGTCGACTACGAGGGGCTCGGCACGCCGGGGATCCACTCCTACATGATTCGTGAGGCCCAGGGCCATGCCGTGCTCGATGCGGCGCGGGCTGCTCTCCGGCTGCCCGACACCGGCCTGACGACGGCCTCACCGATCGCCCTGACGGGGTACTCGCAGGGCGGTGGCGCCTCGGCCGCGGCCGCGGAGCTGGCCCCCAGCTATGCGCCTGAGCTCAAGGTCGTCGGCGCGGCCGCGGGAGGTGTCCCCGGTGACCTCGAGATGGTCGCCGAGAAGCTCGACGGCACCTTCTACGTCGGCTTCATGGGCTACGCCATCCGCTCCATCACCGACACGTACGACGTCGCCCTGGAGCAGTTCGCCAACGCCAAGGGCATCGCCCTGATGGGTGAGCTCGAGAACGAGTGCACCGTCGAGTCGATGTTCGAGCACGCCTTCACGAAGTCCAGCTCGCTCACGGTCGACGGGCGGCCCATCATCGACCACATGCGCGAGCCGTGGCTGGCCGGCGTCGTCCAGGCGCAGCGCCTCGGCGTCGGGCTCAAGCCGAGCGTCCCGACCCTGGTCATCCACAGCTACACCGACGACGTCATCCCGTTCGAGGCGGGACGCGGCGTCGCACAGCGGTGGTGCGCCCAGGGCGCGGACGTCCGGTTCCAGCCCAGCCTCGGCCCGGGGCACGTCGGTGGCTTCCTGACGAGCTACGGCTGGTCGCTGGCCTTCCTCGACGACGTCTTCGCGGGCCGGACCGTGCAGTCCAACTGCGGCACCTTCTGAGCCGACGGAGAAGGGGCCGTATGCCGCTGACTCAGCTCAGCGGCATACGGCCCCTTCGTCGGTGGTGGCGTCTCAGACCCGCCTGCCCTCGTCGCCGTCGGCGACCTCCTCGGCGACCTCCTCGACGACCTCCTCGGCCGCCTCGCCCAGCTCCCGCGCGATGGCGTTCGCCTCGCGGCGGTGCTTGAGGTACTCGAAGACCATCGGCAGCACCGAGACCCCGACGATGAGCAGGATGGCGACCTCGAGCTTGTCCTGCAGCCACGGGAAGGCCCCGCCGAGGAAGTAGCCGAGCAGGGTGATGCCGGCCGCCCAGAGGACGGCCCCGACGGCGCTCCAGGTGAAGAACCGGCGCCGCTCCATCCGGCTCACCCCGGCGACGACGGTGATGAAGGTCCGCACGATCGGCACGAAGCGGCCGATGACGAGCGCCTTGTTGCCGTGCTTGTCGAAGAAGGCGGTCGTCTTGTCGAAGTTGGCCTTGTTGACGAAGCGGCCGTCGCGCTCGTACAGCGGGTGCCCGATGGCGCGGCCGATCTCGTAGCCGGTGACGTTGCCCGCGAAGGCCGCCACGCAGAGGGCCGCGATGGCGACCCCGATGTTGATGTGCACCTCGCCGATCGCGATGAACAGCCCGACCGCGAAGAGGAGCGAGTCGCCGGGGAGGATGGGGAAGAGCAGGCCGCACTCGACGAAGATGATCGCGAGGGAGATCCAGAAGAACGCCGCGCCGTACTGGTTGAGCAGGTACGCGGGGTCCATCCAGTCAGGGCCGAGCGTGGGCGCGAGGGTGGCGAGGGCATGCATGGGCTCAAGGGTAAGCGCCACGGCGGGCGGCGCAGAACCGCGCACTACCCTGACGGCGTGACCAACCGCGAGGACGAGCCGGGTGTCGACACCGCGGTCGGGGTCGGCCCCTGGGAGGGTGCCTGGCCGGCCGGTGACCGCTGGGACCCGGAGCTGCTCGCCCAGGGCGACCGACGCAACGTCGTCGACGCCTACCGCTACTGGCGCCACGAGGCCATCGTCGCCGACCTCGACCTGCGTCGCCACGACTTCCACGTTGCGGTCGAGAACTGGGGCCACGACTTCAACATCGGCTCGGTGATCCGCACGGCCAACGCGATGAACGCCAAGGCCTTCCACATCGTCGGCCGACGGAGGTGGAACCGACGCGGCGCGATGGTGACCGACCGCTACCAGCACGAGCACCACCACCCCGACGCCGGGTCGTTCGCCGAGTGGGCGCGCAGCGGGGGCCTCGCGATCGTCGGCATCGACAACCTGCCGGGCTCGGTGCCGGTGGAGACCTGGGACCTGCCCCGGCACTGCGTCCTCGTCTTCGGTCAGGAGGGACCGGGCCTGTCGGCCGCGATGCGGGCGGAGTGCGAGGTCGTCCTGCACATCGAGCAGTTCGGCTCGACCCGCTCGATCAACGCGGGCGCGGCGGCGGCGATCGCGATGCACGCGTGGGTGCGCCGCCACGTCTTCGGCCAGGTGCCCTGACCATCGAGAGAGCAGTTCGCGACGACCAGCCGGCACGGAGGCCCGTGGGCCCGTTGACCGGGGTCGGCTCCGCGGCCACGATGGAGACTCCGACGACGACGTCGGCGAGTGGTGACGACGAGAGGAACCAGCATGGCAGGGCACACCTACGGCATCAGCGAGATCGTCGGAACGTCAGAGTCCTCCATCGATGACGCCGTCACCGGGGCGATCGCGCGGGCGAACAAGACGATGCGTGGCCTCGACTGGTTCGAGGTCGTCGGAGTCCGCGGACACCTGGAGGAGGGCCGGATCGCGCACTACCAGGTGACGGTCAAGGTCGGCTTCCGCATCGAGGACTGACCGCGGCCGTCGTAGGGTCGGGTGCATGGGTGTGCTCTCCTCGGCTCTGGACGTCCCGACGGCGCGCGACCGGATGGGCCGGCTCAGGGCCCTGACCCGGGCTGCCGGGGTCTCGGCGGTCGTCGTGTCCCCGGGCTCGGACCTGCGCTACCTCATCGGGATCGGCGGGGCGTCGTTCGAGCGTCTCACCGCTCTCGTCGTCCCGGCTGATCCGGCCGTGCCGCCGCACTTCGTCGTCCCGAAGCTCGAGCTCGCGGGTCTGGGGCAGGATCCCTTCGACGACCTCGGCATCGACGTGCGCCCGTGGGTCGACGGCCAGAACGCGCACGTCCTCGCCCTGGCGGGCCTCGAGCGCGGACCGATCGCCTTCTCCGACACGACGACTGCGCTGCACCTGTTCCAGCTGCGCGACGCCGGGGCGACGGACCAGCGGCCGGCCTGGCCGATCGTCCGCGAGCTGCGGATGCGCAAGACGCCGGAGGAGCTGGCCGAGCTGCGCGCCGCGGGGGCAGCCATCGACCGTGTCCACGGCCGCATGGCCGAGTGGTTGCGGCCCGGGCGCACCGAGCGCGAGATCGGCGCCGACATCGCCGCGTCGATCGTCGAGGAAGGCCACGCTGCAGCCGAGTTCGTCATCGTCGGCTCGGGCCCCAACGGGTCGAGCCCGCATCACGGGGTCTCCGACCGTGTCGTCGAGCCCGGGGACGTCGTCGTGGTCGACATCGGCGGGCCGCTTCCCTCGGGCTACTGCTCGGACAGCACCAGGACGTATGCCGCTGGGCAGGCTTCGCTGCCCGACGTGCCCTCCGCCTACGCCGCGTTACGGGCGTCCCAGGAGGCCGCGGTGGCTGCGGTGCGGCCGGGCGTGACCTGCCAGGAGGTCGACCGCGCGGCCCGGCTGGTCCTCGTCGAGGCGGGCCTGGGCGACCACTTCATCCATCGGACAGGGCACGGGATCGGTCTCGACGTCCACGAGGAGCCCTACATCGTCGAGGGGAACGACCTGCGCCTCGAGCCGGGGATGACCTTCAGCGTCGAGCCCTGCATCGTCTTCCCGGGTCGGTGGGGCGCCCGCATCGAGGACATCGTCGTGGTGACCGAGGACGGCGTCGAGTCGTTCAACCAACGCCCCCGGGACCTCACGGTCCTCTGACGATCGAAAGAGCAGCTTCACCCCTGCTGTTTCGACGGGTCAGGAGTCGAAGCCGACCCCGACCCGGTCGAGGGTCCGGAGCCAGAGGTTGCGTCGGCCGGTGCGGTCCTCGGCTGCGAGCGATGCCCGGGTCGCGCGCACGGCGGCCGACCGGATCGGCTCGGGCGGGAAGGGAATCGGCTTGCGCCGCACCATCTCCAGCCGGGTGACCTCGGTGTCCCGGCCGTCGACGAGGTCGAGTGCCACTCTCGCGCCGAAGCGGGTGGAGGCGACCCCGAGCCCGGTGTAACCGACGGCGTAGGTCATCCGGCCGCGCAGCGCCGTGCCGAAGACCGGAGTGAAGCGCGAGGTCGTGTCGATGACGCCGCCCCAGCGGTGGGTGAACCGCAGCCCCTCGAGCTGCGGGAAGATCGCGAAGAAGTGCTCCGCCAGCAGGCCGTGCGAGGTGTCCGACTGCTCCAGGGCCGCGTCGATCCGGCCCGGGAAGTAGTAGTTCGCGTCATAGCCGCCGAAGAGGATCCGGTCATCGAGCGTGCGGCGGTAGTAGTGGAACTGGTTGCCGGCGTCGGTGAGGCCCTCGCGGCCCTGCCACCCGATCGACGCGAGCTGGTCTGGGGCGAGCGGTTCGGTCATGAGGACGTGGTCGTAAACGGGGAGGACCCAGGCGTTGAACCGCTTGAGCACCCCGCGGTAGGCGTTGGTCCCGATCACGACGCGTCCGGCGTGCACGCTGCCCCACTCGGTGCGGACCCGCACGCCCGCGCCGTCCGTCTCGAACCCCGTCACCCGGGTGTCCTCGTGCAGGCGCACTCCGAGCGACTCGCTGGTCCGTGCCAGACCCCACACGAGCCGCGCCGGGTCGAGCAGGCCGACGTGCGGCTCGAAGATGCCCGCCCGGTACATGGGTGAGGACACCCGCGCCCTTGCTGCAGCCGCGTCGAGGTACTCGGCGTCGACGCCGTGCGCGCGGCGCAGTTCGTAGGCTGCCCGCACGCTGGGCACCTGGTGCTCGGTCAGGGCCAGGGTGAGCTCACCGGGGACGTGGAAGTCGGCGTCGATGTCGTGGGTGGCCAGCGTCCGCTCGATGGCGGCGAAGTTCTCTGACCCCAGCCGCTCGAGCGTGGCCATCTCGGAGGGCCACAACGCGATCCCCTGCGCGAGCCCGTGGGTCAGGGACGGCGAGACGAAGCCGCCGTTGCGGCCACTGGCCCCGACGCCGAGGCGACCGGCCTCGAGGAGGAGCACGTCCCGCGACGGGTGGTCCTCCTTGGCCTGGATGGCCGCCCAGAGGCCGGTGAAGCCACCTCCGACCACGAGGAGGTCGACTCGGTGCTCGTGTCCCGTGAGCTGGGGTCGTGGGACGGGCCGCAGCTCCGGCCGGTCGGTCCAGTAGACGTCGCGCGTGGCGTCGGCGAGGGCGTGTCTCGCTGTCGGGGAGAGCCGAGATGCGGGCCGAGGGGACGAGGAGCTGCGGAAGAGCGACATGACGCCTCGGATTCCACCATGACACCCACGCCCTGTGAAGGGCGGATTGCTCCAGAGCGATCGGCAGAGCCGAGCACCCGCTCACCGGCAGGTGGGCACCCTGCCGGCCCAGCGGCATACGTGGCAGGATTCTTGAGGGACCGACTCAGGTCCCTTCCACCCACGCGCAGGAGAAGCAATGCCCATCGCCACCCCTGAGGTGTACGCCGCCATGCTCGACCGCGCGAAGGCCGGTTCCTTCGCGTACCCCGCCATCAACGTGTCGTCCTCGCAGACGCTCAACGCGGCCCTCAAGGGCTTCGCCGACGCCGGGTCCGACGGCATCATCCAGGTGTCCACCGGTGGCGCGGAGTACCTCTCCGGCCCGTCGGTCAAGAACATGGTGAGCGGGTCCCTCGCCTTCGCGGCCTACGCCGAGGAGGTCGCGAAGAGCTACCCGGTCAACATCGCCCTGCACACCGACCACTGCCCGAAGGACAAGCTCGACGGCTTCGTCCGTCCCCTCCTCGCCGCGTCGACCGAGCGCGTCAAGGCCGGCGGTACCCCGTGGTTCCAGTCGCACATGTGGGACGGTTCGGCGGTCCCCCTCGACGAGAACCTCGAGATCGCGCAGGAGCTGCTCGCGCTGGCCAAGGCAGCGAACGTCGTCCTCGAGATCGAGGTCGGTGTCGTCGGCGGCGAGGAGGACGGCGTCGAGGGCGCGATCGACGACAAGCTCTACTCGACGCCCGCGGACGCCGTCGCCACGATCCAGGCGCTGGGGGCGGGTGAGAACGGCCGGTACCTCACGGCGCTCACCTTCGGCAACGTCCACGGTGTCTACAAGCCGGGCAACGTCAAGCTGCGTCCCGAGATCCTCCTCCAGGCCCAGCAGGCCGCAGCCAAGGAGCTCGGGCTCAGCGACGACGCGCATCCGTTCGACCTCGTCTTCCACGGTGGCTCCGGCTCGCTGCCCGAGGAGATCTCGGCGGCGGTCGACTACGGCGTCATCAAGATGAACGTCGACACGGACACGCAGTACGCCTTCACCCGCCCCGTCGCCGACTGGATGCTGGCCAACTACGCCGGCGTCCTCAAGGTCGACGGCGAGGTCGGCAACAAGAAACAGTACGACCCCCGCGCCTGGGGCAAGGCCGCCGAGGCCGGCATGGCCGCCCGCGTCGTCGAGGCGTGCGCGGCGCTCCGCTCGGCCGGGACGCACGCGTGAGCGACGGCAATCTGCTCGGCGTCCCGGAGACGCGGCTGCCCGAGGATCCCGCCACGGCGCGCCTGTCGGCGGGGGAGGAGCCTGCGGCGGTGGCAGCGGCGATCCCCACCTCGGCGGCGGCCTGGGCGACCCTGGCGGAGCTCGCGCTCGCGGGCGGCCGGGACGTCGAGGCCTACGCCTTCGCCCGGACGGGCTACCACCGGTCCCTCGACCAGCTGCGCAAGTCGGGCTGGCGCGGCCAGGGCCCGGTCCCCTGGTCACACGAGCCGAACCGCGGTTTCCTCAGGTCGCTCGGGGCCCTCGCCCGAGCGGCGCGGGCCATCGGCGAGGTCGAGGAGGAGGCGCGCTGCGCGCAGTTCCTGCGCGACTGCTCCGCTGAGGGCGCGCGCGAGCTGGGCTTCTAGAGCACCGACCAACCCGCCGGATGCCGCTGAGCTCAGTCAGCCGCGTCCGGACCGTTCGTGATCGGCTCGTTCGTGGTCGCCCAGTTCGGGGTCGGGCCGGCTGGGCGTAGAGCGCAGCGGGGAACCCATCGTCGACTGCCGCACTGACCCGCCTGACGGGTCAGTGCGGCTTGTTGTTCAGTAACCAACACTGATTCCCCTGACGGGTCACTGCGGCTTGTTGTTCAATGACCGACACTGACCCGCCCGACAGGTCAGTGCGACAGGGCGTCCGCAGGCCCGTGGTACGGGCTGGGCGTAAGGTCGAGGTGCCGTCGACCGAGAGGAACGCGCCGTGCCCAGACCCCCGCTGCCGGCTCCGGTCGAGGACCTGCTCGTCCAGCCGAACTTCGCCACCATCAGCACGGTTCGTCCCGACGGGCAGCCGGTGTCCGTGCCGACGTGGTACCTCTACGAGGACGGCCGGATCCTCGTCAACATGGACGCGGGACGCAAGCGGATCGACTACCTGCGCCGCGATCCCCGCGTCAGCCTGAGTGCCATGGACCCGCAGGACTGGATCACGCACGTCAGCATCCAGGGGCGGGTCGCCGAGTGGGTCGACGACGTGGGCCTCGTCGACATCGACCGGATCGCCCGGCACTACACCGGACGGCCCTACGGGACGCGCGAGCGGACCCGCGTCAGTGCCTGGATCGAGATCGATCGCTGGCACGCCTGGGGCCGGCTCAAGAAGATCACCTGACTCCACCTGATTCGACAATAACCACAGAAACGGGTGCCCGTTTCCATTTACATCTGACCGAGTCTGTGGTCTCCTAGATCCACGGCCGACGCAAACCTGACTGCGCGGCCCGAGGATGAGGGAGTCCGATGTACGCAGCGGAGCGGCAGCAGCGGATCATCGCCGAGGCGCGACGGGCCGGTCGCGTCGAGGTCGCGGCCCTGGCCGACGACCTCGGGGTGGCGACGGAGACCATTCGCCGCGACCTCACGGCCCTGGAGCGCCGGGGTTCGCTTCGACGCGTCCATGGGGGGGCGATCCCCGTCGAGCGGCTGGAGGTCGAGCCATCCCTCGCGACGAAGTCGGGGCGGCTGGCCGACGTCAAGCGACGGATCGCCGCGCGCGCCCTCGACGAGCTGCCGTCAGGCGGCAGCATCATCCTCGACTCCGGCTCCACGACCCTCGCCGTCGTCGAGCTGCTGCCGCCCGACCTCGACCTCACCGTGCTCACCAACAGCGTTGCCGCTGCCGCCGTGCTGGCGAGCCACCCCGGTGTCTCGCTCTACCTGCTGGGCGGCAGGGTCCGCGGCCAGACCGGGGCGGCCGTCGGTGACTGGACCGTCCGCGCCCTCGCCGACGTCGTCGTCGACGTCGCCCTGCTCGGCACCAACGGGATGTCGGTCTCGCGCGGCCTGACGACGCCGGACCAGTCCGAGGCGCTCGTCAAGCGCGCCATGGTCGCCTCGGCCCGCACCGCGATCGTCCTCACCGACTCGAGCAAGGCCGGAGACGCCCACCTGCACCGCTTCGCCGACCTGGACGACGTCGACATCATCATCACCGACACCGACCTCGATGACGAGGTGGCGACCGAGATCCGGTCCGCCGGCCCCGAGGTCGTGACGGCATGATCGTCACCCTGACGCCGAACCCGAGCATCGACCGGGCGGTCTTCGTCGACGACCTCGTCCGCGGGGCGGTCCACCGTGCCACCGGCAGCCGGGTCGACCCCGGCGGCAAGGGCGTCAACGTCTCCCGCGCACTGGCCGCCCAGGGCGCGGCGACGACGGCGGTCCTGCCGACGGGCGGGCCTGAGGGGCACCTGCTCCAGGAGCTGCTCGACGAGGCCGGTGTCGCCCATCGCGGCGTGCCCGTGTCGGGACCCGTCCGGATGAACATCAGCGTCCTCGAGCCGGACGGGACGACGACCAAGCTCAACGAGCCCGGACCCGTGCTCTCCGACGTCGAGGTCGAGGCACTGGTGGCGACCACGCTCGAGCAGTCCGCGGGGGCGGCGTGGGTCGTCGGGTGCGGCAGCCTCCCCCCTGGCGCGCCGGCCGATCTCTACGCGACTCTCGTGACGCGGGTCCGCGGTCGTGGCGGCCGCGTCGCCATCGACTCGTCGGGGGCCCCGCTCGCCGCGGCCGTCGCCGCCCGCCCGCACCTGGTCAAGCCGAACCACGAAGAGCTGGCAGAGCTCGTCGGCCACTCCCTGCCCACCCTGGAAGACGTCCGGGCCGCAGCGCGGGACCTCGTCACCGAAGGCATCGAGACCGTCGCCGTCAGCCTCGGCTCCGACGGTGCGCTACTCGTCACCGCCGAGTCGGTCATCCATGCGCGGGCCACCATCTCCGCTCCGCTGTCCACCGTGGGGGCCGGCGACTGCATGCTCGCCGGCCTGCTCCACGCCCTGTCGAGCGGCCTCCCCGCCGGCGACGCCCTGGCGACCGGCGTCCTCTGGGGCGCCGCCGCCGTCACCCTCCCCGGAAGCCGCGTCCCCGCCCCCGCGGACCTGCGCGGCATCTCCGTCCAGCTCACCCACGACCCTGACCTCAGCCGCACCCTGGCCCACTGAAGCGCCGAAAGGAAAGCCATGTCCCTCATCACCCCCCAGCAGGTCGTCCTCGACCTCACCGGTGCCGACCGCCACGAAGCGACCCGGAAGCTCGCCGAACGACTCGTCGCGACCGGCCGCTGCACCGACCTCGACACCTTCCTCGACGATGTCCGCAAACGTGAGGAGACGATGGCGACCGGGCTGCCCGGCGGCATCGGCATCCCGCACGCCCGAAGCTCCGCGATCACCGAGCCGGCGCTCGTGTTCGGGCGCTCCACGGACGGCATCGACTGGGGCGCCAAGGACGGCCCGGCGAGGCTGATCTTCCTCATCGCGGCCCCCGAGGGGGGCGGCGAGGCCCACATGCAGGTGCTGCCCAAGCTCGCCCGCGCCCTGATGAAGAAGGACTTCAAGGAGGCCCTCGCGGCAGCCACCTCGGAGGAGGAGGTCGAGCGGATCGTCAGCGCCGAGGTGGAGCTCGACGCGGCTCCCGTCGACACGGACGATGTCAGGGGTGCTGCGGCGCCCACCCGGTCCCTGCGCCTGGTCGGGGTCACGTCGTGCCCGACCGGCATCGCCCACACGTACATGGCGGCCGAAGGACTCGAGAACGCCGCCAAGGCGGCGGGCCACACGATGATCGTCGAGACCCAGGGGTCCGCGGGCTCGAAGCCGATCAGCACCGCAGACATCGCGGCCGCCGACGCCGTGATCTTCGCGCACGACCTCCCGGTCAAGGACGCCGGGCGCTTCGCAGGCAAGCCGCTCGTCGACGTCGGGGTCAAGAAGGGCATCTCCGACGGGCCGGCCCTCGTCGCCCAGGCCGAGCAGCTCGTCGCCGACTGGGACGCCGACCCGGCCAAGCGCGCGGCGGCCGTCGCGGCCGCAGCGGCTGCCGGCCCCTCCGGCGGACTCGTCTCGAAGGTCGAGGAAGGCGCGAGCACCGCGACCAAGGTGCGCCAGTGGCTCATGACCGGCGTCTCCTACATGATCCCGTTCGTCGCGGCTGGTGGCATCCTCATCGCACTGTCCTTCATGCTCGCCCAGGTCGCCCTCGGCGAGTCGGGCGCCATCGAGATCGTCAAGTACGGCCTCGCGGCCGAGGGCGACTACAACATCACCCAGAACTTCAACCCGTTGAGCCTCACCTCCTGGGCGGCGCTCCTCTTCGTCATCGGGGCGGCCTCGTTCGGCTTCCTCGTGCCGATCCTGTCCGGGTTCATCGCCTTCGCCATCGCCGACCGACCCGGCCTCGTCCCCGGCATCGTCGGCGGGTCCGTCGCCGCGACGATGGGCGCCGGCTTCCTCGGTGGCCTCGTCACCGGCCTGCTCGGCGGTTTCGTGGCCCGGTGGGTCTCCGGGTGGAACGTCCACAAGGGCGTCCGCGGTGTCATGCCCGTCGTGGTGATCCCACTCGTCTCCTCGCTCATCACCGTGGGCCTGTTCATCACCGTGCTCGGCCGGCCGATCAAGGGCCTCACCGACGGCCTCAACTCGTGGCTGACGGGCATGTCCGGCGCGAGCGCCCTCGTCCTCGGGCTGATTCTCGGGGCGATGATGGGCTTCGACCTCGGCGGCCCGGTCAACAAGGTCGCCTACGCCTTCGCGACGACCGGTCTCACGGCTGCCGGAGCGACCACCGACGCGCCCCAGCTGAAGATCATGGCCGCGGTGATGGCCGCCGGGATGGTCGCGCCGCTCGCCATGGCGCTCGCCACGACGGTCCGGCCGGTGCTCTTCTCGGAGCCGGAGCGCGAGAACGGCAAGGCGGCCTGGCTGCTCGGCGCCTCCTTCATCTCCGAAGGCGCCATCCCGTTCGCTGCCGCCGACCCGCTCAGGATCATCACGTCGTCCGTCGTCGGGTCGGCCGTGACCGGCGCCCTCGCGATGGCCTTCGGCACGACCCTGCGGGCCCCACACGGCGGGATCTGGGTGCTGCCCCTCATCGGCAACTTCCTCCTCTTCCTCGTCGCCCTCGCAGCCGGTGTCCTCGTCATGGCCGCCATCGTCGTCACCCTCAAGTCACGGGACCGCAACCTCCAAGCAGTCGAGGCGAGCGCCACCGTCTGACGCCCTCGTGGCCTAACGTCGGGTCCAGCGCCTGGACCCGACGTCAGGCCCCGCGGGCACCGACCCAGTCCGACCCTTGCCTTCCGCGAACCTCAAGGAGCACCCCATGGCAACCCGCACCGTCACCATCGCCTCCTCCGTCGGTCTCCACGCGCGCCCGGCCGCCATCTTCGTCGAGGCCGCGACCAACACCGGCCTGGACGTCGAGATCGCTCGCCCCGGCGACGAGCCGGTCGACGCCACGAGCATCCTCGGTGTCATGGCGCTCGGCGCGAAGTTCGGCGAGGAGGTCGTCCTCACCGCTGACGGCGACGGCGCCGACGCCGCCCTCGACTCCCTCGTCGCGCTGCTCTCGCGCGACCTCGACGCGGAGTAGCCGCCATGTCGGCGACCGAGACGAGACATGGCATCGGCGTCAGCCCCGGCACGGCCTACGGGCCGGTGGTGCAGGTGGCGCCGCCGGTCCGACCGCCGGCCGACGAGCCGGCGCCGCTCGACCCGGACGCCGCCCTCGTCGACGTCAAGGCCGCCCTGGAGACGGTCGCCCGGTCGCTCGAGGCGCGGGCTGCGGCGGCCGACGACACGGCCCAGCAGATCCTCAAGGCGACGGCTCTCATCGCCCGGGACCGGGGCCTGGCCAAGGCCGCCGGCAAGCTGCTCCACGCGGGGCGCGGCCCGGCCCACGCGATCGACGGCGCGGTCGAGGAGTACGCCGCCCAGTTCGAGGCGCTCGGCGGCCTCTTCGCAGAGCGGGTCACCGACCTTCGGGACGTCGGCTCGCGGGCGATCGCTGCCCTGCTCGGGGTGCCGGCTCCGGGGGTGCCCCGGTTCGACGTCCCCAGCGTCGTCGTGGCCGAGGACCTGGCCCCGGCCGAGACCGCCACCCTGGACCGCGCACTCGTCGTCGGGATCATCACCGAGGCAGGTGGGCGGACGAGCCACACGGCGATCCTCGCCGCCCAGATGGGCATCCCGGCCGTGGTCCAGGTGCCGGGCGCGACGCGCATCCCGGTCGGTGTTCCCGTGGCCCTCGACGGCGACTCGGGTGAGGTGACGACCCATCCGGACCCCTCGCTCGTGGAGGCCCAGCGGGTTCGCGCCGCCCGACGCAAGGAGTCCTTCGCCGCACGGTCCGGTCCGGGGACGACCCGGGACGGCGCCCAGGTCGCCCTGCTCGCCAACATCGGAGGCGTGGAGGACGCCGTCGCCGCGGGCGCTCTGGACCTCGAGGGAGTCGGGTTGTTCCGCACCGAGTTCGTCTTCCTCTCCGCCTCGAAGGCGCCGACCGTGGCCGAGCAGACGGAGATCTACCGTCGGGTGTTCGAACCCTTCGGCGGGCGTCGGGTCGTCGTGCGCACCCTCGATGCGGGAGCCGACAAGCCGCTCGCCTTCGCCGACCTGGGGCTCGAGGAGAACCCTGCCCTCGGCCGCCGCGGGCTCCGCCTCTCGGCCGAGCGGCCAGAGCTGCTCGACGCGCAGCTCGAGGCGCTGGCCCTCGCGGCCCGCGAGACCGGCGCCGACGTCCGGGTCATGGCGCCCATGGTCGCCACTGCGGAGGAGGCCGCGTGGTTCGCGCGGCGGGTCCGCGAGAACGGCCTGCCCAAGGCCGGCGTCATGATCGAGGTCCCTGGTGCGGCCCTGCGGGCCGGGCACGTCCTGGCCGAGGTCGACTTCGGCAGTCTCGGCACCAACGACCTCGCGCAGTACACGATGGCCGCCGACCGGATGCAGGGGGCGCTGTCCGACCTGCTCGACCCGTGGCAGCCCGCGGTCCTCGACGTCATCGCCGCTGCGTGCGAGGGCGCCGACCGGGTCGAGCGACCGATGGGTGTCTGCGGGGAGTCGGCCGGTGACCCGCTCCTGGCCCTCGTCCTCGTCGGCCTGGGAGCGTCCAGCCTGTCGATGGCCCCGAGCAAGGTGCCCGTGGTCCGCTACGCGCTCTCCGTCCACTCGCTCGCAGAGTGCCGGGAGCTGGCCCTCGTCGCCCGCGCGGCGCGGACCGCCCAGGAGGCGCTCGAGCGGGTGCGGGAGCAGGCGAGCCGAGAGCTCACCGACCTTCTCTGAGTCGGCGACGTTGCGCCAGCCGGCCGGTGGCATGCTGGAGCGGAAGCTGAGGATGCATCGTCCGCGCCGACGAGAAGGAGCCCGCAGCGTGATCCATCGGTCCGGGACATCGTGCGTGGGGATCGTGCCGCTCTTCCAGGGCCTGTCCCCGGCGGAGCAGGAGACGGTCGCCGCGCACGCCAGACCGATCCGGCGGAAGCGCGGCGACGCGATCCACCGGCCCGGCGACGACGTCTCGCACCTGCTCGTCGTCCACCGGGGACGGGTCAGGATCAGCCACCTCGCGCCGAACGGTCACGAGCAGCTGCTCCGAGTGCTCGAACCCGGCGACTTCATCGGGGAGACGGCGTTCGTCACCGGTGCGCGGCCGGACGACTGGGCCACGGCGCTCGGTGACGTCGAGCTGTGCAGCTTCGACCACGCGGACCTCGGTGCGCTCGTGACCCAGTTCCCCGACATCGCCGTGCGCATGCTGCGCACGGTGACGACCCGGCTCGACGCCGCCGAGCGGCTCATCGCGGACCTGACGTCCGCCGACGTCGAGGCCCGCCTGGCCGGCTACCTCGTCGGGCTGCCCGCTCGCCGCGACGCCGGAGGGCTCCTCGTGACCCTTCCGCTGGCGAAGAAGGACATCGCCTCGCTCCTCGGCACCACGCCGGAGACGCTGAGCCGCAAGCTCGCCGCCTTCACCGAGGCGGGTCTCGTCACCGTTCGCGGGCGGGACGTGCTCATCACCGACCCCACCGGACTCGAAGCGGCCGCTGCGGGAACGGCCCCCTGACCCGCTGGGAGGAGCAGACTGGAGCCGGACCGCCGAGCGGAGCCCCCGATCGTGGTTCCGAGAGCAGTCCCGACACCGAGGAGGGTTCATGTCGCGCGTCGTCCACTTCGAGATCCAAGCTGACGACCTCGAGCGTGCCAAGGCGTTCTACGGAGCAGTGTTCGACTGGTCGTTCGAGGACTTCGGGCAGTTCACCGGATCCCCGTACTGGGGCATCACCACCGGTGCAGAAGACCAGCCGGGGATCAACGGCGGGCTGCTCCAGCGGCCGGCGCCGACCCCGGGAGCCGGCCAGGGCACCAACGCCTTCGTCTGCACCGTCGGGGTCGAGAACTACGACGCGACGGAGCGCCGGATCCTCGACGCCGGCGGCGAGGTGGCCCTGCCCAAGACGGCGCTGACCGGCATGGCCTGGCAGGGCTACTACCTCGACACCGAGGGCAACACGTTCGGCATCCACCAGCCCGACCCCGACGCGAAGTAGCGCTCGGGCGGCGCCGGACGCTGCCTGGGCGCGGACCGAGCCCAGCGGCATACGGGATGCGGCGTATGCCGCCGGGCTCGCTCCCCGGTGACAGCTCGGTCAGGCGGGGGCGGGGCCCTCGACATTGGTCGTCGGGGTGCCCTGTCCGCACCGCACGATGACGGCGTGTGACGTCTCCCCGCCCGGGTTGGACTCGCGGTGGATGGCACCAGCGGGGACCCGCAGGAAGTCCCCCGGACCGCCCTCGACGACCGCCTGCCCGCCGGGGCCCGACTCGATCCGCATCCGGAACCTCCAGCGTGGGACGGTCAGGGGTCCCAGGTGCAGGGGTGGCAAGTGCAGGGGAAACCCTGACCCCGACCCGGGCTGACCCCGGTGTCGCGCGGCGTCGCGAGCGCCGACTCTGGAGAGGTGAGCGGACGGGACGGGCGTGTATCAGCCGGCCCGGCGCACCCGTCTTGCAGGACCGGACCCAAACCCTCCAGGGAGCCCGTGTGACCACCATGACGACGCAGACCCGCACGCCCCGCCTGGCTGACGTGCGGGCCCAGCGGGCCACCGGACGCCGCGCGCTCCAGATGGGTGCGTCATTCGCCGTGCTCGCCGTGCTCCTCGCGCTCGTGCTGCCCACGGTCACCGGGGCCTCGTGGGCGTCGACCGCCCAGTCGATGACGTCGGTGCCGCTCTGGCAGCTGGGCGCACTCACCGGTCTGTGGCTCGTCGGACTCTGGGCCTACTCCTTCGTCCTCGCCGCGTCCCTGCCCGGCCTGACGAAGGGACAGGGGTTCGTCCTCAACCTCGTCGGCAGCGGCGTGTCGAACCTCGCCCCGTTCGGCGGCGCCGTCGGCGTCGGGGTCACGTGGGCCATGGCCCGCCAGTACGGCTTCACGAACCGGGCCATCGGCCTGTTCACCGCCGTCACCGGGATCTGGAACGTCCTCGCCCGGCTCGCCCTGCCCGTTGCCGGGCTCGTGGGGCTCCTCGTCGTCGGGGCACACGTCAGCGGCCCGGTCCTCGTTGCCGCCGGAATCGGCGCGGCGATCTGTGCCCTGGTGGGGGCCCTGCTCGTCGCGGCGCTCGCCAGCGATCGGTTCGCCACGACCATGATCGCCGTCGTCGCCCGGTCCGCACGCACGCTCACCCGGTGGGCCGGACGGCCGGGCGCAGGCCTCAACGGTCTCGAGGGTTCCCTGGCGAGCCAGCGGGCCAGCGCGGTGGCGCTGCTCCGCCGCGGCCGCGGGGGCCTCGTCGTCGGGATGGTCACCTACCTCGTGCTCCAGGGGGTCCTCATGTGGGCCTGCCTGGCGGCGGTCGGGAGCGAGCTCGGGTGGGCGGAGGTGACCGCGGCCTATGCCTGCGGCCGGATGCTGACCACGGTGGTCCTCACCCCCGGCGGCACCGGCTTCGCCGAGACGGGGACCGCTGCCGTGCTCATCGCCCTCGGAGGCGACCCGGTCGCCTCCGTGGCGGGCGTCCTGCTCTTCAGCTTCTTCACCTTCGCCTGCGAGATCCCCGGCGGTGCGGCCGCCTACCTGTGGCACCTGCGGGCCAGCGGCTGGCGCCGCGACCCGCAGCGAGGCACCCCCGTCGGTTCCGTCAGCGGCGCGGCTGGTTGAACCGGAGCATGTTCCCGGCCGGGTCGCGGAAGGCGCAGTCACGGACGCCGTAGGGCTGGTCGATCGGCTCCTGGAGCACCTCGCCGCCGGCGGACCGGATCCGCTCGAAGGTCGCGTCGACGTCGTCGGTCGCGAAGATCGCGGCGCGGAGCAGCCCCTTGGCGAGCAGCTCGGCCATGACCTGGCGGTCCGCGGCCGAGGCGTTCGGATCCGCCAGCGGCGGCTCGAGGACGATGGAGACGTCCGGCTGCTCGGGGGAGCCGACCGTCACCCAGCGCAGCCCCTCGAAGGAGACGTCGTTGCGCACCTCGAGGCCGAGGACGTCGCGATAGAAGGGAAGCGCCGTGTCGTGGTCGTCGACGGCGATGAAGCACTGGGAGAGTGATGGCCATGCGCCCACGCTAGGGGCGGGCCGCCGGTTTGGCTTCTCTGATCCTGACCGGTCTCGTGTGGATCTTGGCGATGCACGGTGGGATCGCTGCCCCGTCGCCGTGGTCGCGAGCGCGGTAGGCGCTCGGGCTCTCACCGACCAGCTCGGTGAAGCGAGAACTGAACGAGCCGAGGGACGTACACCCCACGGCGAAGCAGACGTCCGTGACCGACACGTCACCACGGCGGAGGAGCGCCTTGGCCCGCTCGATCCGTCGGGTCATGAGGTAGCTGTAGGGAGTCTCGCCGAAGGTGGCCCGAAAGCTCCGGGAGAAGTGCCCCGGGGACATCAGCGCGATGCGGGCCAGTGCCGGCACGTCGAGCGGCTCGGCGTAGTCGCGGTCGATCGTGTCGCGGGCGCGGCGCAGGCGGACGAGGTCCTCGATCAGCACCGCACCACCATCGCACAGCCCGGAGACATCGCGCCCACGTCGAGTGTGCAGAACCGTCCGCGCCCGTCAGCCCGGAGGCAGGTGCACCCGGAGGACGCCGGTCTCGATCGTCGCCTCGAGCCATACCACTCCGGCGTGCTCGTCGCCGTCGACGTGGATCGTCAGGGGTGACCGAGTCTCGATGCGCACCGCCTTGGCCTCCGTGTAGTCGAGACCGGGGACGTGACCGGGCCAGTGCAGCAGGCCCTTGAGCGCGATGGGGCCCCAGCCGACGACCCGTCTGGGGGCGACCACGGCCAGGTGGAGCAGCCCGTCGTCGATCCGGGCACCCGGAAGCACGTCGATGCCCAAGGGGATCCGACCCACGTTGCCGGCCAGGACGCACCACACCTGGCGCTCCTCGGACGGCCCTCCATCGCGGCTGAGAGTGATCGGCAGCAGGGGCGACCCGAGCGTGACCAGAGCGGGGACGAAGTAGGCGACCCACTGCGTGTGCCGCTTCAGCGCGGGTCGCACGAGCTCGAGGGTCCGGGCGTCATGGCCGATGCCGGCCAGCACGACGAAGGCCGACTCCCCGACGGTGCCGTCGGGCCGGCCCCACCTGGCGCGGCCCAGGTCCACCAGGTGGGGCCTGCCGTGGAGGGCCACGTCCACCGCACGCGCGACGGAGTGGTGGGGCAGCCGCAGGTTCCGGGCGTAGAGGTTCGCCGTGCCGAGCGGGACGATGCCGAGCGGGACGTCGGTGCGCGCGAGCGCGTCCGCCACCTCGCGGACGGTCCCGTCCCCTCCGCAGACGACGACGAGTTCGGCCCGGTCGGCGAGCGCGGCTCGCGCCTGGCCGCCGCCGGGGTCGGAGACCGTGGTCGTCCGCACCGTGGGGGCGGGCCACCGGTGGTCTCGGCAGGACTCCTCGATCAGGGCGACGGCGCGTGCAGGGGCGCCCACCGGGTTCGCCACGACGGCCACTCGCACGCGACTGAGTCTGCCCCATCGGTTCTGGCATCGGCTGTGACCACGCGGGTGGCGCGAGTGGTCGAGGACTGATCTCGCCTGTGGACAAGTCAACTCGTGTTTGATGCGGTTTGCCTACGTTTGTTCCCGTGAGATTCTCGATCGATGACTCGGCAGTCACCAGCTCAGGCCTCTCGCTCTTCTCGAGCGATGATGTGCTCCGCGCGGGCGCTGTCGCCGCTGCCAACGCGGGCAGGGTGGCGGTGCACGCCGTCGCTGACGAGGACGCCCGGCTCCGCGCGGCCGTGGAACGGTTCGTGCGCGCGCACGTCCACGCGCTGGACGTGTCGGCCGCCGCCTCCGCCGCCCTGGCCCGCAAGCTGACCTCGGCCGCCCACTCGGCGCACGAGGCGGAGCTGGCCGCCGCCGACCAGCTCGGGGCCGCTGGACTCCTGGCCCCAGCCGTTGCGCCCGGGCGGCCGGCCGGGGCCGGCCGCGCCAATGCCCACGGGACCGGGTCATGACGCTGGCCGCGGAGCGGAGTGGCAGCCAGGTGGTGTCCGTTCCGAGGGGTCATCCCGGCGAGCTGCGCGCGGCAGCAGAACGGCTCCGTGGCGTCACTGCGTCTTCTCGGTCCACCGCCCTCGTGCGCGGGACCGCGGTCCGTGACGTCGACATCGCATGGAGCGGTCCGGCCGCGGCCGCCGCGAAGTCCGAGGTCGCGACCCTCTCAGCCCGATGTGGCGCGGTCCTGCCCCAGCTGGAGACCGGGGGGACGGTGCTGCGGACCTACGCGGACGAGCTGGAGCGAGCCCAGGCGGCCGCTCGCCGGCTCGGCGCACGGGCCGACGCGGCGCTCGCCGAGCACGCCCACGAGGTGGCTGCTGCCGAGGCGCTCCTCCCTGATCCGGCTCTGCGGGCCGCCGCGGTCAGGCGCGCCGAGCAACGCCGGGCGGACCGGCTCGCGGCCGTGGGTCGCGACCGCGCGAGGGTGCAGGAGGATCTGGCAGCAGCAGCGGCTCGGTGTGCCGCGGTGCTGGAGCGACTCACCCCCGTGGGTGGCGACGCGGCTGGGACACGACTCCTCGAAGGACTCCCTTTCACCGTCGGGTTGATCGGGGACGCCCTACGTCCTCCCCAGGAGCCGGCCCAGCCGTCGGAGCCGGACTGGTGGGCCGCCGTGGGCGACGCCGCGACGGACTCCGCAGCCTGGGCGTGGAACCACCTGGTGGTTCCCATGGTGAACACCGCTGCGGACGTGGTCGAGGCCGCTGCCGAGCACCCGGAGGACGTCGTCGGGATCGGCCTGGGCGTCGGACAGATCGTCATCGGGGCCGGCGGGCAGGTCGGTGGACTCGCCCTCGACGCGACGGGTGTCGGGGCGGTCGTCGGCGTGCCGGTCCACGTCGCGTCCGCCGGTCTCATCGCCAGCGGTGCCTTCACTGCGACGGCTTCGGGGGTCCAGCTCGGCAGGCACGCCGCCGCGAACGACTCGATGCTGCTCAAGGAGGTCAAGCTCAAGGAGGGCAGCCGCGGCATGGGGGGCGACCCCTTGCCGGCGTCCCAGCGACCTCCAGCGGCGCCATCGACGTGGCTCGGACGGATCGCCAACGACGGCAACGGGGTCGTGTGGCAGCGACCCCCGGACATGTGCCCGCCCCCGACGATCTGCACTCCGAACTCGCTGCGCATCGTCGACCCCGGGACCAAGCGGTTCAAGGGCCCCAACGGCGACAGGGTCGAGGTGGAGTACCCCTTCGGCTACACCCGCTTCTACAACTCCGGCGGCCAACCGCTCAAGCTCAACGGCAAGCCCGGGTCAGAGCCCGAGACCCATCTCCCCATCAGACCAGACGGCACCTACGACCTACCCCAAGGATGGAACCCTCCCTCATGAGCCCTTCAGCCGAGCGCCCCCTGCCCGTCGACTTCGACGCGCCCTTCGACCCGTCCTTCACCGGGGACCCGATCCCGCCGATCGTCCCGGACCTGGCCGGCGCGACGATCAGGCACATCGCCCTGGACTGCTCGTTGCGCGTCAGCCTCAGCACGGGCTGGCTCGTCACCTTCTGCGAAGCTGCCTGTGTCGCCCCCGCCGGCGAGGAGCCGAAGCGGCTCGAGTTCATCTTCGAGGTCGATCCCGACGACAGGTACCTCACCCCGGAGCTACGGATGATGGTGGACCAACCCGTCATCGCGATGCATCTCTCGAGGCAGCAGGGGCACCTCGCCCTCGAGACACCCAAGGGCCGGATCCTCATCGACGGTCGGTACTGCATGACCCCCTGGGAGATGTGGGGACCGGACGAGTTCATCGACTGGCCGGGCCTCAGCGGGTGGTTGCGCGCGGACTGAGCCCAGCGGCATACGGCATCGGAGGTGGACCGCGCGGTGAACACCCGGACGGGCGGGCTGTCACGAACCGATAACCTTGCCGGTGGCTTCACCCACAACCGGAAGGCGGAGGAATGCCGGCAATCGTGCTCGTCGGAGCCCAGTGGGGCGACGAAGGCAAGGGCAAGGCGACCGACCTGCTCGGCAGCAGCGTCGACTACGTCGTCAAGTTCAACGGCGGCAACAACGCCGGCCACA
This sequence comes from Intrasporangium calvum DSM 43043, assembly GCF_000184685.1. Classification (NCBI taxonomy): domain Bacteria; kingdom Bacillati; phylum Actinomycetota; class Actinomycetes; order Micrococcales; family Intrasporangiaceae; genus Intrasporangium; species Intrasporangium calvum. Next base: position 3,588,490 of record NC_014830.1, on the reverse strand, counting down.
CCGTCGTCATCGAGCAGGACGGCAAGCGGGAGAAGTACGCCCTGCACCTGCTCCCCTCCGGCATCCTCTCCCCGAACGTCACCCCGATCATCGGCAACGGTGTCGTCATCGACCTCGCGGTCCTCTTCGAGGAACTCGACGGGCTCGAGGCTCGCGGGGTGGACACGAGCAAGCTGCAGGTCAGTGCCAACGCGCACCTCATCCCTCCGTACAACCGCACCCTCGACAAGGTGACCGAGCGGTTCCTCGGCAAACGGAAGATCGGCACGACCGGGCGGGGCATCGGCCCGACCTACGCCGACAAGATGAGCCGCATCGGGATCCGCGTCCAGGACCTCTACGACGAGCACATCCTGCGCCAGAAGGTCGAGGCTGCGCTCGCGTTCAAGAACCAGGTCCTCGCCAAGATCTACAACACGCGGGCGGCTGACGTCGACGAGGTGGTGACCGAGCTGCTGTCGTATGCCGCTCGGCTCGCTCCCATGGTCAGCGACGCGTCGCTCGTGCTGAGTCAGGCGCTGGACCGTGGCGAGACGGTCCTCTTCGAGGCGGGGCAGGCCACGCTGCTCGACGTCGACCACGGGACCTACCCGTACGTCACGTCGAGCAACGCGGTCTCGGCCGGCGCGTGCACCGGCTCCGGGGTGCCGCCGACGCGGATCGACTCGGTCATCGCGATCCTCAAGGCCTACACGACGCGGGTCGGCGAGGGGCCGTTCCCGACCGAGCTGAACGACGACAACGGCGAGTTCCTGCGCAAGACCGGGGCGGAGTACGGCACGACCACCGGGCGCCCGCGACGGTGCGGCTGGCTCGACACCGTCGTCGGCCGCTACGCGACCCGGGTCAACGGGGTCACCGACTTCGTCATCACCAAGCTCGACGTCCTGACCGGGCTCGAGCGCGTGCCCGTCTGCGTCGCCTACGACGTCGACGGCGTGCGGCACGACGAGATGCCGGTCAACCAGAGCGACTTCCACCATGCGAAGCCGATCTACGAGGAGCTCGACGGCTGGTGGGAGGACATCTCACAGTGCCGGCGTTTCGAGGACCTGCCCGCGGCGGCCCAGCGTTACGTGCTGCGCGTCGAGGAGCTCATCGGCGCACGCGTGTCCGCCATCGGCGTCGGCCCGGGCCGCGACGAGATCATCGAGCGGCACCCCCTCAACCCCCGGTCCTGAGAGTGAGTTCCTTGAGCACGAAGAGTTCTGACCAGCCAGTGGGCACGGTTGCACCGGAGGACTGGGTCACGCGGCTCGCCGACGAGGTGATCGCCGAGGCGACGGCTCGGGGGATCGACACGATCGTGTGTGCGTCGGGGATCAGTCCCTCGGGTCCGATCCACCTCGGGAACTTCCGCGAGCTGATCACCCCGCACCTCGTCGCGGACGAGATCAAGCGCCGCGGGGTGAGCTGCGAGCACATCCTGTCCTGGGACGACTTCGACCGGTTCCGGCGCGTGCCCAAGGGGCTCCCCGGGGTCGACGAGTCCTGGGAGGAGCACATCGGCAAGCCCCTGACCTCGGTGCCGGCTCCGGAGGGCTCACCGCACGCGAACTGGGCTGAGCACTTCAAGGCGCCGCTCCTCGAGGCGATGGCCGCGACCGGCATCGAGGTGCGTGAGATCAGCCAGACGGAGCAGTACCGCGCCGGGGTCTACCGCGAGCAGGTGCTCCACGCCATGCGCGAGCGCGGCGTCATCGACACCGTCCTCGGGCGCTACCGAACGCTCGAGGTCGCAGCGGAGGCGCAGCAGCGCGCCACCGGCAAGGGCCGACGCCCGGTCGAGGCCGGGGGCAAACCCCAGAAGCTCACCGAGGAGCAGGTCGCCGCGGCGACCGAGGCCGAGCGCGGTTCGGGGGCGGCCACCGAGGACGACGGCGAGGGGACGGCCGGCTACTTCCCGTTCAAGCCGTTCTGCTCGGTGTGCGGCACGGACTTCACCACGGTCACCGCCTACGACGACGACTCCCACGAGCTGACCTATGTCTGCACCAGGTGCGGTCATGCCGAAGCGGTCAACCTCGACACGTTCACCAACGGCAAGCTCGTCTGGAAGGTCGACTGGCCGATGCGCTGGGCGCACGAGCGCGTGCTCTTCGAGCCCTCAGGCGTCGACCACCAGAGCCCCGGCTCGAGCTTCGTGGTCGGCAAGGACCTCGCCCCGCTCTTCGGGTGGCAACGCCCGATCGGCCCCATGTATGCCTTCGTCGGCATCGCGGGGATGGCCAAGATGAGCTCGTCCAAGGGTGGGGTGCCGATCCCCAACGACGCCCTCGAGGTGATGGAGCCGCAGGTCCTGCGCTGGCTCTATGCGCGGCGCCGGCCCAACCAGAGCTTCGACGTCGCCTTCGGCCCGGAGCTCCAGCGGCTCTACGACGAGTGGGATGCGCTGGCCCGCAAGGTCGAGGCCGGTCCCGACGGCGGCGCTCAGCCAGGTGATCTCGCGGCCCACCTCCGGGCGACGACGGTGGCCTCAACCGGCGGCGTCCGCGCCCTGCCGACGACGCGCCGGCCGATGCCGTTCCGGACCATCGCCTCGGTCATCGACATCACCCAGGGCGACGAGGCCCAGGCGGTGCGGATCCTCTCGGACCTGGACCCCGACGACCCCATCGTGTCGACGGACGACCTGCGGCCCCGGCTCGACTGCGCCGAGCGGTGGATGCTCGGCTACGTTCCCGCCGAGGACCGGACCATCGTGCGCGACGAGCCGGACCAGGACCTCCTCGCCAGCCTCGACGAGGAGCAGCGTGAGTCGCTGCGGTTGCTCGTCGACGGACTCGAGGAGCACTGGTCCCTCGAGGGTCTGACCCACCTCGTCTACGCCGTGCCGAAGCTCCAGCGGGGCCTCGACCCGGAGGCCAAGGTCAAGGACCCGGAGCTGTCCAGGGCGCAGCGGGCCTTCTTCGCGCTCCTCTACCGACTGCTCGTCTCGAAGGACACCGGCCCCCGCCTGCCGACGCTGCTGCTGGCCGTCGGCGCCGACCGGGTCCGCAGGCTTCTGCGCGCTGGCTGAGCCTCGAGGCAGGCGTTCGCAACACCCAATCGAGAGAGCAGTTCGTGACCGCGGGGCTGGGGAACCCACGCGTGACGTGTCACGAACTGCTCTCTCGATCGTCGGGGGGCTGGGGAACCCACGCGTGACGTGTCACGAACTGCTCTCTCGATCGTCGTGGGGTCGTCCGGGCATGCGAAGTCCCCGGTCACGTCGTTGTGATCCGGGGCTTCGACCGGTGGGTGTTCGAGGCGGGGGGCGAGATGCGTTGGGGGGTGCATCACGTCCCCCGCCCGGTGCACGTCCGCGGAGACCGGGACTGCGCCGGACGTCGACAGGGCCTCGGGGGGGAGAGACCGGCGGGGAGGGTGGGTGGTTCGCACTGCCGTCGACGTCCCACTCATCATCCCCCGGCCAGAACCGTGAAATCCACGGATCTGGAATTCCTTGAACAAGTCTTTACCTTGGACAATCACCGCAATCAGCCCAGCCGGTGCGAACCGGCCCACCCAACCGTCCGACGGGTCAGGCCAGCACGGTCATCCGGTGCGCCGCGCGGGTCAGCGCCACGTAGAGCACCCGCACCCCGCCGGGGGACTCGCGGGTGATCTCCGCCGGGTCGACGACGACGACGGCGTCGTACTCGAGACCCTTGGTCGACATGGGGTCGACGACCTGGACCCGCCCCCCGTCCGAGCCGGCGAGCGGAGCCAGCTCAGCGGCATACCGCTGGGGGGTGATGACGGCGACGGACCCCGCCACCTGCTCGAGGAGCTCGTGGAGCGACCCCCGCACGGCTGCGACCACGTCCGAGCCCAGGGGGGCCTCGACCACGTCGTGACCGGTCTCGCGCACGGCGTTCGGAATGTCGGCGTCCGGCACCTGTCGCCGGACGACATCGGCCGCGTAGTCGAAGATCTCGCGCGCGTTCCGGTAGTTGGTGTCCATGTGGAAGCGCTGCCGCTGCTGCGTCCCGAAGGCCTCCTCGCGGGCGGCCGCCGCTTCTTCGAGGTCGGTCCACGAGGCCTGTGCGGCGTCGCCGACGACGGTCCAGGACGCGTGCCGTGCGCGCCGGCCGATCATCCGCCACTGCATCGGGGACAGGTCCTGTGCCTCGTCGACGAGGACGTGGGCGTACTCGTCCGGCTTGCCGATGCGGCCGGCGAGGAGCCGCCCGCGCGGGTCCTCGGCGATCACCTCGGCGCGCGTCTCACGCGCCCCGGAGATCGGCTGCACCTCGGTGACGCCGTACTGGCTGAGGTCGTCGAGCTCCTCGATCTCGTAGAAGCCGCGCTCCTCCGTCGGCGCGTCCTGCACCGGGCCGAGCCGTGCGGCGAGGTCGTCGATGAGGGCGACGTCGGACACGGACCACGTCCCCGTCTCGAGGGCCGTCGCGAACGACGCCGCAAGCAGGCCTGCCACCCGGTCGTCGAAGGTGCCGCGGCTGTGGCGCCGGACCAACTCAGCGTCGGCGAGCCAGAGCAGCACCTCGCGCGGGTCGACCTGCGGCCACCAGGCCGCCATGAAGGCCTCGACGTCGAGGTGGTCCTCCCACTTGTCGAGGAACTCGGCCTTGGCCTCGCGGTCACCGGTGATGCCGAGCGAGGCCCAGGCGGCCTCACCCAGCGCGGCCTGCGCCGCGGCGGTGGCGAGGTTGCGCTGGTGCTGGCGCAGCACCTGGGAGCGGATGCGGTCGAGGATCCGGGCCTCGAGACGCACGGCCCGCCCGGCGACGAACGCCCGGAACTCCGTCGGGGCGTCCGGCACCCGGCCCCGGGCGGCGTTGCCGAGCAGGGTGCGGATCCGGGTCGACCCCTTGGCCCGGGCCACCTCGGGCGGGTCGAGCCGCTCGGTGTGCACGGCGTCGACGGCGTCGCCCAGGGCCCGGAGCGTGACCGACTCCTCGCCGAGCGACGGGAGGACCCGCTCGATGTAGGCCGTGTAGGCGCCCGACGGACCGACGACGAGGATCCCGCCCGACTCGAAGCGGCGCCGCTCGGAGTAGAGCAGGTAGGCCGCCCGGTGCAGGGCGACCACGGTCTTGCCGGTGCCGGGCCCGCCGGTGATCTCCGTGACGCCGCGGGCGCTGGCGCGGATCGCCTCGTCCTGGTGGGCCTGGATCGTCGCGACGATGTCGCGCATCCGCTCCCCCCGCGACCGGGTCAGCGCCGCCATGAGGGCGCCGTCCCCGACGACGACGAGGTCGTCCGGCGCCTCGGGCACCATGAGGTCGTCCTCGACGCCGATGACGCGGGCGCCCTTGCTGCGCAGGACCCGGCGGCGGAGCACCCCCATCGGCTGCACCGGCGTCGCCCGGTAGAACGGCGACGCGGCGGGCGCACGCCAGTCGATCACGAGCGGCTCGTAGTCGTCGTCGCGGACCCCGAGGCGCCCGATGTAGCGGACCTCCCGGTCCTCCGTGCGCGAGGCCGTATGCCGCTGGGCTCGCTCGCCGTTGCTCGTGCCGGCCGCGGTCGGCTGGGTGTCGGGCGCGCCGCCGCGCAGCGTGCCGTGGTCGATGTCGAGGCGCCCGAAGACGAGCCCCTCGTACTGGGTGTCGAGCATGCTGCGCCGCCGGGCCGCGTGGAACATCAGGGCGTCTCGCTCGAAGAGCCCCGTGCCCTCGGCGTCGCCGGTCTCGACGGACCGGCCGAACTGCGTGCGGGCCAGGCCCTCGGCCTTGACGACGTCGGCGCGGAGACCGGCCTTCTCGAGCTCGGCGAAGACCAGGTCCACGTGCGCCTGCTCGATGGCGATCTGGTGGGCCACCACGTCGGGCACGGCGGCCTCGTGGGCGGGCGCGCTGGCCGGGCGAGTCTGGGCGGACGAAGGGCTCACTGACATCCCATGGTTCAACGGGGCGCCGGGGTGGGGCGCGGGAACCATCAAGTCTACTGTCAGTGGATGGCGTCCGACGGCTGCATCCCCCCAACCGGCGAGCCACTGGTCGGACGCGTCGTCCGGCTCGACGTCATGCGGCCCGCGGACGCGGGTGGGCTGCACCCGGTCTACACGGACCCCGTCGTCTACACCCAGGGCTACCGGATGGCGCCCCCGCCGGCGTCGATGGCCGAGCTGGAGGCCGTGGTCGCTGCTGCGGTCGCGGCCCGGCAGCCCGACGGGTCCGGCCGCACGGCCTACACGATCCGACTCGTCGCCGACTCCGACCTCGGCGCGGCCGGCACCGTCGTGGGGACCAGCTCGCTCGGCGACGTCGACACGGTGCGCGAGCACGTCCACCTCGGCTGGACGCTGTACGGCTCCCGCTGGTGGGGGACCGCGGTCAACCCGGAGGCGAAGCTCCTCCTCCTCGCGCACGCCTTCGAGACGTGCGGCTTCGGGCGGGTCAAGATCCAGACCGACGTCGTCAACGCCCGGTCCCGCGCGGCGATCGTCAAGCTCGGCGCGACGTTCGAGGGGGTCACGCGCCGCGACGTCCGCCGGGCCGACGGGACGTGGCGCGACTCGGCGGTCCACTCGATCCTCGTCGACGAGTGGCCCGCGGTGCGGGCCGGGCTGCGTCGGCGGCTCGGGGACTGAGCCAATAGGCTGACCGCCGTGAAGGTCCTCGTCCTCGGTTCCGGCGCCCGTGAGCACGCACTCGTCAAGGCCGTCGCGGCCGACCCCGAGGTGGACGCGGTCATCGCGGCTCCGGGCAACCCCGGGATCGACGCGACTGCGCTCTGCGTGCCCGTCGACATCCTCGACCCCGACGCCGTGGTCGCGCTCGCCCGCGAGCACGACGTCGACCTCGTCGTCGTCGGGCCGGAGGCGCCGCTCGTGGCGGGAGTGGCCGACGTATGCCGCTCAGCCGGCTTCGCGGTGTTCGGACCGTCCGCTGCGGCCGCGATGCTCGAGGGCAGCAAGGCGTTCGCCAAGGAGGTCATGGCGGCGGCCGAGGTCCCGACCGGGCTCGCCCACGTCTGCACCACGCTCGACGAGGTCGAGGCGGCCCTCGATGTCCTCGGCACGCCGCACGTCGTCAAGGACGACGGGCTCGCGGCCGGCAAGGGGGTCGTCGTCACCGACTCCCGCGAGGAGGCGCTCCTGCACGCCAAGTGGTGCCTCGACAAGGAGGACGGCCGGGTCGTCGTCGAGGAGTACCTCTCCGGTCCCGAGGTGTCGGTCTTCTGCATCTCGGACGGCACCCACGTCGTGGCGCTGCAGCCGGCGCAGGACTTCAAACGCATCGGCGACGGCGACGTCGGGCTCAACACCGGCGGCATGGGCGCCTACTCGCCGCTGGCCTGGGCGCCCCCCGGGCTCGCCGACGAGATCGTCGCCCGGGTCGCGCAGCCGACCATCGACGAGATGCACCGCCGTGGCACGCCGTTCGTCGGCGTCCTCTACGTCGGGCTGGCGCTGACGCGACGCGGGCCCAAGGTCATCGAGTTCAACGCCCGCTTCGGCGATCCCGACGGGCACGCGAGCTTCGCGCGGCTCGAGTCGCCCTTCGCCCAGCTGCTCTTCGCCGCCGCGACCGGAGAGCTCGACGGCTTCGGCCGGTTGCGCTGGTCCGCCGACCACGCGGTCGTCGTCGTCGTCGCCGCCGACGGCTACCCGGAGGCGCCCCGGACCGGAGACCCCGTCACCGGGCTCGACGCCGCCGCCGAGGTCCCGGGTGTCGTCGTCCTCCATGCCGGCACGAAGCGCGACGAGACCGGCGCGCTCGTCTCGGCCGGGGGGCGCGTGCTCAACGTCCTCGCAACGGGCAGCGACCTCGCGAAGGCCAGGTCAGCGGCATACGACGCGGTGTCCCTCATCGAGCTCGAGGGAGCCCGCGTGCGCACCGACATCGCGCTCAAGGCGGAGCGCGGCGAGATCACCCTCGGAGGCTGACATGACCACCCACCTGGAGCTGCCCGGCTACGCGCACGTCTACTCGGGCAAGGTCCGCGACCTCTACGCCCCGGTGGGGCCCGACGGTGCGCCGGTCCCCGACCAGCTCCTGCTCGTCGCGTCCGACCGGCTGTCGGCGTACGACTGGATGATGTCTCCCGAGATCCCGGACAAGGGCGCGGTCCTCACCCGGCTGTCACTGTGGTGGTTCGACCAGCTGTCCGACCTCGTGCCCAACCACGTGCTGTCGACCGATGTGCCGGCGGCCGTGGCGGGGCGGGCCGTGCTCGTGCGCACGCTCGACATGCTCAAGGTCGAGGCGATCGCCCGGGCCTACCTCACCGGGGGCGGGCTCGAGGAGTACCAGGCGAAGGGCTCGGTGTCCGGGGTCGCGCTGCCGGACGGGCTCGTCGACGGGTCACGCCTGCCGGAGCCGGTCTTCACACCCACGACGAAGGCGCCGGTGGGGGAGCACGACCTGCCGATGACCTTCGCCGAGGTCGAGGCCGCGCTCGGGGTCGAGGTGGCTGTCGAGGTGTCCCGGCTGACCCGGGCGATCCTGGCCCGCGGCAACGAGATCGCCGGCGCGCGCGGCATCCTCATCGCCGACACCAAGGTCGAGTTCGGGGTCGCCCCGGACGGGTCGGGTGGCCTCGTCCTCGCCGACGAGGTGCTGACGCCGGACTCGTCGCGGTTCTGGCCGGCTGAGCTCTGGGAGCCCGGCCACCCGCAGCCGTCCTTCGACAAGCAGTACGTCCGCGAGTGGTTGACCTCGGCGGAGTCGGGCTGGTCTAAGTCGAGTGGCGAGCCGCCGCCCGAGCTGCCGGCGCAGGTGGTCGAGCAGACGCGGGCGAAGTACGTCGAGGCCTACGAGCGGCTGACCGGCGAGACCTTCTGACCCGAGCGGCGGCCACCGCTGATCGGACGCGGGCTCGTCGGCCCCCGGACGGTCATCCAGGCCCCGTGGACCTGGGCCGGACCCACCCCCACCCCATTCGGGGGCCACGGTGACCGGAGAGCCAGCCCAGCGGCATACGGCACAGGCTGTCTACCCGGCGACGGCGTGTGCGAGCCTTGGCGCATGACCCAGCCCTCCCCCTCCTCCGAACCCCAGCCAGCAGGGTTCGCCCGCCTCAAGGTCCGCCAGAAGCTGACCCTCATGGTCAACCGCTACGAGGTGCTCCAGACCGACGAGGCCGGCAACGACCTCGGCCTCATCTGCTTCGCCGAGCAGAAGCGGATGGCCTTCAAGGAGCAGGTGACCTTCTACACGGACGCCGCCAAGACGCACGCCCTGTTCGGCTTCAAGGCCCGCAAGGTCATCGACCTCGGCTCCGGCTACGACATCGTCGACGGCACGGGCCAGCCGATCGGCTGGTTCAAGAAGGAGTTCGCCGCGTCCCTCGCCCGGTCGACCTGGCGTCTGGGGACCCCTGAGGGCTTCGAGTGCGTCGGCCAGGAGCGCAACGCCAAGGTCGCGGTCCTGCGGCGGATCTGGGACTTCATCCCCCTGCTCAACGACCTGCCCGTGCCGTGGCTCTTCCACTTCGACTTCCGCGCGGCCGACGGCTCGCTGGTGATGAGCTCGACGAAGAAGGTCGCCCTCAAGGACGTCTACTTCATCGACCTGCCGGCCCAGCCGAACGGGTGGCGGCTGGACTGGCGCGTCGCCTCCGCGATGGCGGTCGCGCTCGATGCGTTGCAGTCGCGCTGATGTGAGAAAGCAGTCGAGGGCTTTCGTTCCACGGGGGGTCATTCTCTCGTAATGTCCTGCGAAGAGCATGGACGTCGGGACACCCGTAGCCAGTCGGCACCACCTCTCAGGAAAGAAGCTCACATGACGCACCGCATCAGCCGCGTCGTCGCTGTGGGGGCAGCGGCGCTGCTGGGGGCCACGGCACTCGCCGTCAGCCCCGCCCAGGCGAAGAACGACAAGCCGAAGCCCAACCCGAGCGCGACCATGTCGGTCCAGCTCCTGTCGTTCAACGACTACCACGGCCACCTCGAGGCCAAGAACAACGAGACCGGACCGATCGGCGGCGTTGACGTGGGTGGGGCCGAGTACCTCGCCTCGACGCTGGCCGAGCTCCGCGCCGGCCACTCCAACACCGCGACCGTCGCAGCGGGTGACCTCATCGGTGGCTCCACCTTCCTGTCCGGCATGTTCCACGACGAGCCCGCCGTCGAGACGCTCAACGCGATGGGCCTCGACGTGTCGAGCGTCGGCAACCACGAGTTCGACGAGGGCACCGCCGAGCTGCTCCGCATGCAGCAGGGCGGCTGTCACCCCGAGGACGGCTGCTACTTCCCGGACCAGCCCTACGCGGGCGCGGACTTCCAGTGGCTCGCCGCCAACGTCATCCGCAAGGACAACGGCCAGCCGCTCCTGCCGGCGACGTGGGTCAAGAAGTTCGACGGCGTCAAGGTCGGCTTCATCGGCATGACGCTCAAGGCGACCCCGACCCTGGTCAGCCCGAAGGGCGTCGCCTCGGTCGACTTCAAGGACGAGGTGGAGACCGCGAACAAGCAGGCCGCCATCCTCAAGCAGCAGGGCGTCGAGGCGATCGTCGTGCTCCTGCACGAAGGTGGCTACCAGGAGGGCACCTACAACGAGTGCAAGGGCATCACCGACCCGATCGTGCAGATCGCCGCGCAGCTCGACCCCGAGATCGACTCCGTCATCACCGGCCACACGCACCAGGCCTACATCTGCCAGATCCCGGACCCGGACGGCGTGGACCGGCTCGTCACGAGTGCGGCGTCCTACGGGCGCGTCGTCACCGAGACCAACCTCGTCATCGACCGTCGCAACAAGGACGTCGTGCGGTCCGCCTCGTCGGCGACGAACCACCTCGTGGCGCGTGCGGCCGTCCAGGCGGACGCCACCCAGACCGCGATCCTCGCCAAGTGGAACGAGCTCGCCGGCCCGATCAAGGGTGAGGTCGTCGGCTCGGTGGCCGAGGACATCACCGGTGACGCCGGGGGCAACCGCGGCATCGAGACGCCGATGGCCGACCTCGTCGCCGACTCGATCCTCTGGGGCACCGACGACGCCAACGAGGGAGGCGCGCAGATCTCCTTCATGAACGTCGGCGGGGTGCGTGGGTCCTTCGTCTACGACGCGATCACCAACGGCGAGGCGCCGGGCGAGATCACCTACGAGGAGGCCTACCTCGTCGCGCCGTTCGGCAACCTGCTCGTCTCGATGGACCTCACGGGCGCGCAGATCAAGACGGTCCTCGAGCAGCAGTACCAGCCGGTCTCGGCTCGTGGCTCGCGCCCCATGCTCGCGCTCGGCGTGTCCGAGGGCTTCACGTACGAGTGGGATGCCTCGCAGCCGCAGGGCAGCCGGGTCGTCAACGGCACGATGGCGCTCAACGGCGTGCCGCTCGACCTCAACGCGACCTACCGGGTGTCGACGCTGAACTTCCTCGCCGACGGCGGTGACCTGTTCACCGGCTTCACGGACGGGACGAACATCGTCGGCGGCCCCGAGGACCTGGCCAACCTGGTCTCGTTCCTCAAGGCCAACCCCGGCCTGACGGCTCCGGACAGCCGCGTCGCCGGCCTGTGAGAACCGCCTGAACGACGGTCACGTGAGGGCCACTCCCGCTCGGGGGTGGCCCTCACGCCGTCCCCGGAGGATGCCGTATGCCGCTGGGCTCGCTCCCCGTCCCGCCGCGCCACCCGCTCTCCCCGGGTGGACGAGCCCGGGGCATCAGCGCGTGACCGGTAACCTTGACCCGGCAGCCAGCCCTTGCCACCCCCTCGGACCATCGGGAGACCGCACGCCATGGCCTCGTCGCACGAGCTCGTGCTGACCACCGTCCCGGGCGGCAGCGCCCTCTCACCGTTCCGGGCCGCGGCCCTGCTCGTCCGACTGCAGGCCGTCGCGCCGTCGGTGACGGGCCTGTCGTCCCGGCACGTGCACCAGGTGGCGAGCTCCGGCCCGCTCGACGACGCGACCCTGGCGACGGTGACGCGTCTGCTGACCTATGGCCCGCCGCCCGACCCGGAGCCCACGGGGGAGCACCGGGCGACCGTCGTCGTCGCACCGCGGCTCGGGACGCTGTCGCCGTGGGCGTCGAAGGCGACCGACATCGCGCACAACTGCGGTGTGGACGTCCGGCGCGTCGAGCGCGTCACGGAGTACCACGTCATCTCCTCTGCCGCGCTGGGCGAGGACGACTGGGTCGCGGCGGCCGAGGTGCTGCACGACCGGATGACCGAGTCGGCGCTGCCGTCCGTCGACGCGGCCCGGGCCCTCATCGAGGAGCGGCTGCCGGAGCCGATGGAGCACGTCGACGTCCTCGGCCGCGGCCGGGCCGCGATCGAGGAGGCGGACGCTGCCTACGGCCTCGCGCTCGCGGAGGACGAGATCGACTACCTCGTCGAGGCGTTCACCGGGCTGCGCCGCAACCCGACGGACGTCGAGCTGATGATGTTCGCACAGGCCAACTCCGAGCACTGCCGCCACAAGATCTTCAACGCCGACTTCATCGTCGACGGCGACGTCAAGACGCGGTCGCTGTTCGGGATGATCCGGCACACCGAGGCCGTCGCCGGGGCCGGGACGATCGTCGCCTACAAGGACAACGCCTCGGTCATGGCCGGCGGCCCGGTCACCCGGTGGATCCCCGAGGGCGAGGGGGACGGCCCGAGCCGCTACGTCGCCCGCGAGGACGAGGTCCACGTCCTCATGAAGGTCGAGACGCACAACCACCCGACGGCGATCAGCCCCTTCCCGGGTGCCGCGACCGGCGCCGGCGGCGAGATCCGCGACGAGGGCGCGACTGGTCGGGGGAGCCAGCCGAAGGCCGGCCTGACCGGGTTCGCCGTGTCCAACCTCCACCTGCCCGGCACGGACGAGCCGTGGGAGCGTGAGGTCTACGGCGCCCCGGAGCACATCGCCACTCCGCTCGACATCATGGTCGAGGGGCCGATCGGTGCCGCGGCCTTCAACAACGAGTTCGGCCGGCCGGGGCTCGGCGGGTTCTTCCGGGTCTACGAGCAGACCGTCGACGGCGTGCGACGGGGCTTCCACAAGCCGATCATGAGTGCGGGCGGGCTCGGCTCGATCAGCGCCGACCAGACCGAGAAGATCATCTTCCCGGCCGGGACGCTGCTGGTGCAGCTCGGGGGTCCGGGGATGCGGATCGGCATGGGCGGCGGGGCGGCGTCCTCGATGGCGTCCGGGACCAACGCCGCCGAGCTCGACTTCGACTCCGTGCAGCGCGGCAACCCCGAGATCGAGCGACGGGCGCAGGAGGTCATCAACCACTGCTGGAAGCTCGGCGCCGACAACCCGATCCTCGCCATCCACGACGTCGGTGCGGGCGGCCTGTCCAACGCCTTCCCCGAGCTCGTCGACGGCGCCGGCCTCGGGGCGCGTTTCGACCTGTCCGCGGTCCCGCTCGAGGAGTCCGGGCTTGCGCCGAAGGAGATCTGGTGCAACGAGAGCCAGGAGCGCTACGTCCTGGCCATCGCGCCCGAGTCGCTGCCTCGGCTCGCGGGCCTGGCCGACCGGGAACGCTGTCCCTACGCCGTCGTCGGCGTCGCCAGTGAGGATGCGCAGCTCGTGCTCGCGCCAGCCTCGGAGGACCGCCCCGACGACGACCGGCCCATCGACATGCCGATGGAGGTCCTGCTCGGCAAGCCGCCGCGGATGACCCGCGACGTCACCCGGGTGACGCGAGTGGGGGACGAGCTCGACGTCGCTGCGCTGGAGCTGAGCTCAGCGGCATACGCCGTGCTTCGTCACCCCACGGTCGCGTCGAAGCGCTTCCTCGTCACCATCGCCGACCGGACCGTCGGTGGCCTCAGCCACCGCGACCAGATGGTCGGCCCCTGGCAGGTTCCCGTCGCCGACGTCGCCGTGACCCTGTCGGACCACGTCGGCTTCGCCGGGCAGGCGATGGCCAGCGGGGAGCGGATGCCGCTCGCCTCGGTCGACGCGCCGGCCTCCGGGCGGATGGCCGTCGGGGAGGCGCTGACCAACCTGCTCGCCGCCCCCGTGGACGGCTTGGCCGGCGTCAAGCTCTCGTGCAACTGGATGGCGGCGTGCGGTGAGCCCGGCGAGGACGCGGCGCTCTACGACACCGTCGAGGCCGTCGCGATGGAGCTGTGCCCCGCCCTCGGCATCTCGGTGCCGGTCGGCAAGGACTCGCTGTCGATGCGCACCCGCTGGACCGACCCGTCGACCGGCGAGGACCGGCAGGTCACCTCCCCGGTGTCCCTCGTCGTGTCCGCCTTTGCCTCGCTGCCGGATGTGCGGGGGACGTGGACGCCGCTGCTGCCCACGGGCGCTGAGCCGGCCGAGCTGCTGCTCGTCGACCTCGGCGCCGGCCGCAACCGCCTCGGCGGCTCGATCCTCGCCCAGGTGTCCGGTGCGTTCGGGACCGAGGTGCCCGACCTCGACGACCCGGCCCGCCTGAGCGGGCTCGCCGGTGCGCTGGCCGACCTGCGCGGCCGAGGGATCACGGTGGCCTACCACGACCGCTCCGACGGTGGGCTGTGGGCCGCCGCGTGCGAGATGGCGTTCGCGAGCGCGACCGGGCTCGACCTCGAGGTGCCGTCCCTGGCGGGGTTGTTCGCCGAGGAGCTCGGCGTCGTGCTCGGCGTGGCCGCGTCCCAGGTGCCGGTCGTCCGTGAGGTGCTCGGCGACCACGGCCTCGGTGAGCTCGTCAGCGCCGTCGGCCGGACCAACGGGGAACGGCGGGTCCGGGTGGCCGTGGCGGGGCAGTCGGCGCTCGACGAGTCGGTGCGCGACCTCGCCCAGGCCTGGGACGAGGTGTCCTGGCGGATCGCGGCGCTGCGGGACAACCCCGTCTGCGCCGAGGAGGAGCATGCGGCCTTCGGCGCCGATGACGACCCGGGGCTCGTGGTCGCTCCGACGTTCGACCCGACCGAGGACGTCGCGGCGCCGTATGTGGGGCTCGGCGCCCGGCCCAAGGTCGCCATCCTGCGCGAACAGGGCGTCAACAGCCACGTCGAGACGGCGTTCGCCTTCGACCGGGCCGGCTTCGAGACCTACGACGTCCACATGACCGACCTGCAGACCGGCCGCTTCGACCTCGCCGACGTGGTCGGGCTCGTCGCGTGCGGGGGCTTCTCCTACGGCGACACCCTCGGTGCCGGTGAGGGCTGGGCCCGGTCGGTGCTCTTCAACGAGCGGCTGACCGAGGACTTCCACGCGTTCTTCCACCGTGCGGACACCTTCGGCCTCGGCATCTGCAACGGCTGCCAGATGTTCGCCGCGCTGTCCGAGCTGATCCCCGGTGCGGAGGCCTGGCCGCGGTTCACCCGCAACCGGTCGGAGCAGTACGAAGCCCGGCTCACCCTCGTCGAGGTCCTCGAGTCACCGTCGATCTTCATGTCGGGAATGGCGGGAAGCCGCATCCCGATCGCGGTGGCGCACGGTGAGGGCTTTGCGAACTTCGCTGCGCAGGGCGACGCGGGTGGGGTCGCGCGGGTGGCCCGTTTCGTCGACCACCGCGGCGCACCGGCCCTGACCTATCCGCACAACCCGAACGGCTCGCCCGACGGACTCACCGCCGTGACGACGCCGGACGGCCGGTTCACCGCGATGATGCCGCACCCGGAGCGGGTGGCCCGCAACGTCCAGATGTCATGGACGGCCGGCCCGGCCGCGGATGAGAGCCCGTGGCTGCGCATGTTCCGCAACGCTCGCGTCTGGGTCGACTGATTCCCCGGCCTCGGGTCGTATGCCGTTGGGCTGGCTACCCTGGACCGGCTACCCTGGGCCGGCTACCCGGGATCCCCTTTCCCCTTGGTCGAGTGTGCAGTTCGTGACGACTCAGCGCCCGACCGCCGCAGGCCCCCAGGGGATGGTTCAGCGGGCCATGCTGCGGCCCATGGCGCCCTCATGGGCCGCGTGGACGCACGCCGACAGGAGTGGCGCCGAGGCAAGTTGGGCGACGAGGGCCGGGCCCCGCCCATCGGCGTACGCGGCCGCTCCGACGAGCCAGCACGCCTCCGGATCCGCGTCCGGGAACGGGGCGGCGACCTCAGAGGTGAACGAGGCCTGCCGCTCGATCCGCTCGAGCGTCGCGCTCTGACGGTCGAGGAGGACACCGACCGCCACCAGGTGGGCGATCAGCAGCACGATGGCGGCACGGATGGTGAGTGGCCGGCGCAGGAGATCGCCGAAGGCGTCGCTGAGCCCGGGTGCCCGGGTGCGCCCGGGGCGATCGAGGGTCTCGTTCATCTGCTGCCCCATCGGGCCCCCTGTCCTGATCTGCGTCAGCCGTGCTGAGGCCTCTGGTCCCTCGTGCGCAAGGTACTCCTGAACTGCTTGTCGCACCTGTCGACTGCCCCGACAATCGGTGGATGTTCATCGATGGGGTGCCCGAGGGCGAGGCGCAGGGCGAGGTCGCCGCGTACTACGAGTCGCAGCGGAAGATGTGGGGGTTCCTGCCCAACTATGCGACCGCGTTCTCGCACCGTCCGGACGTCGCGCAGGCCTGGGCTGCGCTGAACCTCGCAGTTCGGGGCGGCATGGACCGCCGGCGCTACGAGATGGCGACCATCGCGGCCGCCCGGGCTCGGCGCTCGACCTACTGCACCGTCGCTCACTCGATGTTCCTGCGGGACGTCTGCGGGGACGAGGAGGCCGTCCGCTCGATCGCCACGCATCCGGACGGCAGCGAGCTCGACGAACAGGACCGGGCGATCTACGAGTTCGCGACGATGGTGGCTGCCGAGGCCTCTCGGGTGACCGAGGCGGACGTCCAGCGGCTTCGGGACGTGGGGCTGTCCGACGCGGACGTCGCCGACGTCGTCTTCGCGGTCTCGGCGAGGTGCTTCTTCGCGACCGTCCTCGACGGACTGGGCGCAGAACTCGACCCGCAGACCGCTGCCGCCTTCTCGCCGGACCTGCTCGGGGGGATGGTCGTCGGCCGCCCCGTGGCGCCAGGAAGTGCACACTCGTCGAGCTAGGAGCGGGCGTTGACCCAGTCGAGTGCGCAGTCCCTGTCGAGTCCGTCGGCCCCCCGGGGCGGCACGAAGTGCACTCTCGACGGGGGAGGGTCTTGACTCCCCGGGTTAGCGTGAGGACGTGACTCAACCCCCTGCGATCACCACCCTCGGGGCGCTGCGCGCCTCCGGCCACGTGCAGAAGCACCTCAGGGCCGAGCTGCGCGACAACCTTCTCGAGGCGCTGCGTGAAGGCCGGGACCCGTGGCCGGGGCTGCACGGCTTCGCCGACACGGTCATCCCGCAGATCGAGCGCGCCCTCATCGCCGGGCACGACGTCGTGCTGCTCGGCGAGCGGGGCCAGGGCAAGACCCGGCTCCTGCGGACCCTGGTCGGCCTGCTCGACGAGTGGACTCCCGTGATCGAGGGGGCCGAGCTGGGCGAGCACCCCTATGAGCCGATCACCCCGGCCTCCACACGCCGGGCCGCCGAGCTCGGCGACGACCTGCCCGTCGCGTGGCGGCACCGCGACGAGCGCTACGCCGAGAAGCTCGCCACCCCGGACACCTCCGTGGCCGACCTCGTCGGGGACGTCGACCCGATGAAGGTGGCCGAGGGACGGCTGCTCGGTGACCCCGAGACGATCCACTTCGGACTCATCCCGCGCAGCCACCGCGGCATCGTCGCCATCAACGAGCTGCCCGACCTCGCCGAGCGCATCCAGGTCGCGATGCTCAACGTCATGGAGGAGCGGGACATCCAGATCCGCGGCTACGTCCTCCGGCTGCCCCTCGACGTCCTCGTCGTGGCCAGCGCCAACCCGGAGGACTACACGAACCGCGGCCGCATCATCACCCCGCTCAAGGACCGCTTCGGCGCGGAGATCCGCACGCACTACCCGGTCGCGATCGAGGACGAGATCGCCGTGATCCGTCAGGAGTCGCGACTCCAGGCCGACGTGCCCGACGCGCTCGTCGAGGTGCTGGCCCGGTTCGCCCGGCACCTGCGCGAGTCGAGCGCCGTGGACCAGCGGTCGGGGGTGAGTGCCCGCTTCGCGATCGCGGCCGCCGAGACCATCGCCGCCGCCGCCCGCCACCGGGCTGCCACCCAGGGCGAGGACGACGCCGTCGCGCGCCCCGTCGACCTCGACGGAGCGGTCGACGTCCTCGGCGGCAAGGTCGAGTTCGAGACCGGCGAGGAGGGCCGCGAGCGCGACATCCTCACCCACCTGCTCCGCACGGCCGTCGCCGAGACGGTCGCCCGGCACTTCCGGGGGATCGACTTCGCCCTCCTCGTCGACGCGATCGAGAGCGGCGCCCTCGTGTCGACCGGGGAGCAGGTGCCGGCCCGAGACGTCCTTGCGGGTCTGCCGGTGCTCGGCGAGTCCGAGCTCTACGACGAGGTGTGGGACCGGCTCGCGGCCACCAACGACGGCGAGCGGGCCAGCGCCATCGAGCTCGCCCTCGAGGGTCTCTACCTCGCCCGCCGGATCAGCAAGGAGACGAGCGGCGGGGAGACGGTCTACGGATGACGCGATCGAGGGGTGCCCCATGAGCCGGACGCGCTACGGGCGCTACGTCGACGGTCCGGACCCCCTCGCGCCACCGGTCGACCTCGCCGAGGCCCTCGAGGCGATCGGCGAGGAGGTCATGTCCGGCCGGTCCCCCGAGCGGGCCATGCGCGAGTTCCTCCGTCGGGGCGGTCGCGCCCAGCAGGGCCTGGACGACCTCGCCCGTCGGGTCGCCGAGCGGCGCCGCGAGATCCTGCAGCGGCACCACCTCGACGGCACGATGCAGGAGGTGCGCGAGCTGCTCGACCAGGCGGTGCTGGCCGAGCGCAAGCAGCTGGCCCGCGACCTCGACGACGACGCGCGCTTCGCCGAGATGCGGATCGGCAACCTGCCGCAGTCGACCGCCGCGGCGGTGTCCGAGCTGTCCGACTACCCGTGGCGCTCGTCCGACGCGCGGGAGGCCTACGAGCAGATCAAGGACCTGCTCGGCCGCGAGCTGCTCGACCAGCGGTTCGCCGGCCTGAAGCAGGCCCTGGAGGGGGCCACCGACGAGGACCGGAAGCGCATCAACGAGATGCTCGACGACCTCAACAACCTGCTCGAGGCGCATCGCAGCGGGGAGCCGACCGACGACCTCTTCAGGGACTTCATGGACAAGCACGGGGACTTCTTCCCGGAGAACCCGCAGAGCATCGACGAACTGATGGACGCCCTCGCCCAACGCTCCGCCGCGGCCCAGCGGATGCTCAACTCGATGACACCCGAGCAGCGCGCGGAGCTGATGGCCCTCTCCCAGCAGGCCTTCGGCTCTCCCGACCTGGTGAACCAGCTCGGCCGCCTCGACGACAACCTCCGCGCCCTGCGACCCGGCGAGGACTGGGACGGCAGCGAGCGCTTCGAGGGAGACCAGGGGCTGGGGCTCGGTGACGGCACCGGCGCCGTGCAGGACCTCGCGGAGCTCGACGACCTCGCGGAGGCGCTCGCCCAGTCCTACGCCGGTGCCCGCCTCGACGACGTCGACCTCGACCAGCTCGCCCGTCAGCTTGGCCCCGAGGCGGCCGTCGACGCCCGCACCCTGGCCGAGCTCGAGCGGGCCCTGCGCAACAGCGGCTACCTCAGGCGCACCTCCGACGGCCAGCTGACCCTCTCACCGAAGGCCATGCGCCAGCTCGGCAAGGCGCTGCTCCGCGACGTCGCAGACCGGATGTCCGCCCGCCCGGGCCAACGCGACCAGCGCCAGGCCGGTGCCGCGGGCGAGCCCTCCGGCGCGAGCCGTGAGTGGGCGTTCGGTGACACGCAGCCATGGGACGTGACACGGACCGTGACCAACGCGGTGCTCCGGACCGCGTCCGCCGACGGGGCCGACCCAGCCACCCCGACGAGGGGGCCGGGCAGCGGGAGCCGGCTCAGCGGCATACGGCTCGACCTTCGGGACGTGGAGGTCGCGGAGACGGAGTCGCGCACCCGGGCCGCGGTCGCCCTCCTCGCCGACACGTCCTTCTCGATGGCGATGGACGGTCGCTGGGTCCCGATGAAGCGCACCGCCCTCGCCCTGCACCACCTGATCCGGACCCGGTTCCGCGGGGACCACCTCGAGCTCATCGGCTTCGGACGCACGGCCCGCACGATGGACATCGAGGAGCTCACAGCCTTGGACGCCTTGTGGGACAAGGGGACCAACCTCCACCACGCCCTGCTCCTCGCCAACCGGCACTTCCGCCGGCACCCCAACGCGCAGCCGGTGCTCCTCGTCGTCACGGACGGTGAGCCGACCTCCCACCTCACGTCGTCCGGCGAGACCTGGTTCAGCTACCCGCCGTCGTCGCTCACCGTCGCGTGCACGATCCGCGAGCTCGAGGCAGCGGGCCGGCTCGGCGCACGGACGACGTTCTTCCGGCTCGGGGAGGACCCGGGGCTGGCGCGTTTCGTCGACCAGATGGCGCGCCGCGTCGACGGTCGCGTCGTCGCGCCCGAGCTCGACGACCTCGGCGCCGCCGTCATCGGCAGCTATCTCGGTGACCGGGGCCCGTCGGCCTACGGCAGCCCGGGCGGTTACCAGTCCATGTGGGGCTGGGGCGAGCGCGGCAGCTGGGTCTGACATCCGGTGCCCACCGCGCGGGGCCGGGTCAGAGGGGGGACCCGTCCAGGGCAGCGGCCTCAGGTGGATTCCGGGCGACGCGGGGGTGACGCCGGATGGGCAGCGCGCGAAGTCTCAGACGACGCGCCACCCGCTCGCGTCCGGCGCCGGCGGGCTCGGCAGGCCGGCGTCGTCGAGCGGCCGGGCCCCCGCGATGACACGCACGAGGTCAGTCCCGGTGCGAAGGCCGGTGGGGAGGTTGGCGCGGGCGACCTCCCGGCGCAGCTCGTCCTCGGGGAGCGGCCGAGCACTCGCCACGACGACGCTGTTGCCGAACCGGCGCCGCTTGAGCACCTCGTGCGTCGCGATGAGGGCGAGGTGGGGGAGCGCAGCCCCGATCGTCGCGAGCACCCTTGCGGTGTAACGCATCCCGGGCTCGTCGGCGAGGTTCCAGAGAGCTGTTCCGCCGGGTTGGAGGACCCTGGCCACCTCCCGGACGTATGCCGCTGAGCTGAGCTCCGCGGGAATCCGTCCTTCCGCGTAGGCGTCGGTCACGAGCACCTGGGCGGAGTCGGTGCCCAGTCCGCGGATCCCGGTGAGGCCGTCCTGCGCCCGGACCCGGATGCGGTGCCGGCGGGGGAGCGGGAGCTCGCGGCGGACCAGCTCGGTGAGTGCGACGTTCGGCTCGAGCACGATCTGCGGCGAGCCCGGCCTGGTCGCCTCCACCCACCGGGGTAGGGTGAGGCCCCCGCCGCCGACGTGGGTGACGGCGAGCCGCTCCGGGGCGGGAGCGGGAGCGCAGGTGTCGATGGCCAGGGCGAGGTGCTGGACGTACTCGAAGACGAGCACCGTCGGGTCGTCCAGCTGGACGTGGGACTGCGGGGCGCCGTCGAGGTGCACCGTGACGCCGCCACGCTCGTCGCGCTCCAGGCTGATCCGCTCGGCGAGTCCAGTCACCCGGACAGGCTACGTTCGGGGGATGCGATTCGGCATGACGATTCTCCCCGAGCACTCCTGGCCCGTCGCCGAGCCCCTGTGGCGCGAGGTCGACGCCATGGGGTTCGACCACGCCTGGACCTTCGACCACATCACGTGGGGCGGGCTGCCCGAGTCGCCCTGGTTCGCGGCGGTCCCGACCCTCGCGGCCGCGGCCGCCGTGACGAGCCGGGTCGGGCTGGGGACCTTCGTGTCGTCACCGAACAACCACCATCCCGTGCAGTTCTTCCGCGAGGTCCTGGCGCTCGACGACATCTCCGGGGGTCGCTTCATCCTCGGGGTCGGCGCGGGCGGTGACCTCGACGCACGGATCACCGGCGAGGACCTCTCTCTCCGGGACCGGGTCGACCGGTTCCACGAGTTCACCGGTCTGCTCGACCGGCTGCTCCGCGAGGAGCGGGTCACCGCGGAGGGGCGCTTCTTCACCGCCCGCGACGCCGTCACCCGCCCGGGGCCGGTCCGTCCCCGGCTGCCGCTGGTCATCGCCGCGAACGGGCCGCGGTCCATCGCCCTCGCCGCCGAGCGGGGCGACGGGTGGATGACCTACGGTGGCCAGACGGACACCGACGAGGAGTGGTGGGCGCTCGTCGCGCGACACAGCCACGTGCTCGACGAGGCGCTCGACGCGCGAGGACGTCAGCGGCATACGGTCGCTCGGTATCTCAACATCGACGCGTCGCCCACCTTCGCGCTGTCGAGCGTGGCCGCCTTCGAGGACGCGGTCGGCCGGGCCGCCGAGCTCGGGTTCACCGACGTCATCACGCACTGGCCGCGCCTGGACGAGCCGTTCCGCAGCAGCCGGGACACGCTCGACGCCGTGGTCAGCGACGTCCTGCCGAGGTGGCGTTGATGCCGCCGCGCCGTCGGGTCGCCGTCGACGAGGGCCGCCGCGCCCTGGCCGTATGCCGCTCAGCCGGCTTCGCTGCCGACCGTGCCGTCACCGCCACGGCAGTCCGCTACAGCCTGGAGGAGCTCGCCACCGCCGCGCCGGGGCGCACGGTCGAGGTGCGCGTGCCACCCCACGGCGCCGCCCAGTGCATCGAGGGGCCCGTCCACCGCCGGGGCACGCCGCCCAACGTCATCGAGACGGACGCGGCGACCTGGCTCGCCCTCGTGACCGGCGACCTGTCGTGGCACGACGCGGTGGCGTCCGGGCAGGTCCGGGCGAGCGGGCAACGGGCTCACCTCGACGGGCTGCTGCCCCTGCTGCCCTGGCCGCCGGTCACCGCGGCCGAGGCAGGGGGCCGAGATGAGTGAGCCGGTCATCGTCGCGCGCGGTCTGACCAAGGTCTACGGGCAGACCGCCGCGGTCGACGGCATCGACTTCGAGATCGCGCGCGGCGAGTCGTTCGGCCTGCTCGGGCCCAACGGGGCCGGCAAGTCGACGACGATGCGGATGATCGGTGGCACCCTGCAGCGGACCGGCGGCTCGATGCTCGTCGCCGGGCTCGACCCGGCGGAGCGGGGGCCCGAGGTGCGGGCCCACCTGGGCGTCGTGCCGCAGCAGGACAACCTCGACGAGGAGCTGTCCGTCCGCGACAACCTCATCATCTACGGCCGCTACTTCGGTCTGCCCTACTCCTACCTGCGGGCCAAGGCGGACGAGCTGCTCGAGTTCGCCCAGCTCACGGACCGCGGCACGGCCAAGGTCGGCTCGCTCTCCGGCGGGATGAAGCGCCGCCTGACGATCGCCCGCTCCCTCGTCAACGAGCCCAAGGTGCTCCTCCTCGACGAGCCGACGACCGGCCTCGACCCCCAGGCCCGGCACGTGCTCTGGGACCGGCTCTTCCGCCTCAAGGAGGTCGGGGTCACCCTCGTCGTGACGACCCACTTCATGGACGAGGCCGAGCAGCTCTGCGACCGGCTCGTCGTCATCGACCGGGGACGGATCATGGCCGAGGGCACCCCCCGACAGCTGATCCGCGAGCACTCCACGCGTGAGGTCCTCGAGGTCCGGTTCGGGGCGGACCGCAACGCGGCCGTCGTCGCGCAGCTCGAGGACATCGGCTCGCGCATCGAGGTCCTGCCCGACCGGATCCTCGTCTACACCGACGACGGCGAGGCGGCCCTGGAGGCGGTCGCCGCGCGGGGACTGAGCCCGATCACCTCGCTCGTGCGCAGGTCCTCGCTCGAGGACGTCTTCCTGCGGCTGACGGGGCGGAGTCTCGTTGACTGACGGAAGCACGGTCGCGGACCTCGGCCGCTTCGCTGCGTCGGGGCGGGTGCCCGAGGCGGAGGTGCTCGCTCGCCGCGCCCGACGCTGGGGCTGGTGGTTCTTCGTCGAGGCCTGGCTCCGAGGGGCGAAGGCCTGGGCCGTGTCGATCCTGCTCTACATGGTCGTCACACCGCTGCTCTACCTCACCGCGCTCGGCCTCGGGCTCGGAGCCCTCGTCGACCGGGGCGCGGGGTCCGTCGACGGCGTCCCCTACCTCGTCTTCGTCGGGCCGGCCCTGCTCGTCAGCACCGTGGTCATGTCCGTCGGCGGCGAGCTGACCTATCCGGTGATGGCCGGCTTCAAGTGGCAGCGGCTCTACTACGGGCCACACGCCACCCCGGCGACCCCCGAGCAGATCGCGGTCGGCCAGCTCGTCGCGGTGCTCGTCCGCTTCGTCGTCCAGGCCGGGGTGTTCTGGCTCCTGCTCGTCCTCTTCGACGCCGCGCCGAGCGGCTGGTCGTGGCTCTCCGTCCCGGCGGCGGTGCTCACGGCCGCGGCGTTCGGTGCGCCGCTCCAGGCGTTCGCGGCGAGCCTCGAGGACGAGGGCTACCAGTTCGCCTTCGTCCAGCGGTTCGTCATCATGCCGATGTTCCTCTTCGCGGGGACCTTCTTCCCGCTGTCCGTCATGCCCGTGGCCCTCCAGTGGATCGGCTGGGTCTCGCCGGTCTGGCACGGCACCCAGCTCGCCCGGCAGGCGACCTACGGAGCCAGCGAGCCACTGTGGCTCACCCTGGTGCACGTTGCCGTGCTCGCCGGCCTGGCGCTCGGAGGCATCCTCGTCGGCCGCCGGATCTACGCACGACGGCTGGGCAGCTGACATGGCCGAGACCACCCGAGTGCCCGGACCGTGGGCGGGCCTCTACGGCGGCAATGCTCGCGCCGTCATCGAGCGAGGCTTCAAGGTCATCAGGAACCAGAACTGGGCCGTCATGGTGTCCGGCTTCTTCGAGCCGGTCTTCTACCTGCTCGCCATGGGCGTCGGGCTCGGCGGGCTCGTCGGGAGCGTCACCGGCCCCGGCGGGGAGCCCACGAGCTATGCCGCCTTCATCGCCCCGGCGCTGCTCGCGACCTCGGCGATGAACGGCGCGATCTACGACTCCACCTGGAACGTCTTCTTCAAGCTGCGCTTCGCCCGCCTCTACCAGGCCATGCTCCAGACCTCGCTCGGCCCGATGGACGTCGCCCTCGGCGAGATCTTCATGGCCCTCTTCCGGGGGTTCCTCTACGCGATCGGGTTCATGGTCGTCATGGTCGGCATGGGCCTCGTCGGGTCCCTCTGGGCCGTCCTCATGGTCCCGGTCGCCCTCCTCATCGCGGTCGGCTTCGCCAGCATCGGGATGGCGGTGACGAGCTATCTCAAGAGCTTCCAGCAGATGGACGTCCTGCAGGTCGCCCTGCTGCCGATGTTCCTCTTCTCGGCGACCCTCTTCCCGATCGACGTCTTCCCGACGGCGATCCAGTGGTTCGTCCAGGCGATGCCGCTGTGGCACGGCGTCGAGCTGATGCGCCACCTCGCCGTCGGCCACCTCGAGGCGGCCACCGCCGGCCACGCCCTCTACTTCGTCGTCATGTCGGTGGTGGGCGTCTGGTTCACGGCGTCCCGGCTGCGGGCGCTCTTCCTCCGCTGACCGAGGGCCGGCGGCCCTGCGTTGGTCGGCAGGGTGGGCCGCCGGGTGTCGGGCGGGGTGGGCCGGCGTTGGGTGGGCTGCGCCTGAGGTCGCCTACGCTGGAGGGGTGAGTCCTGAGCCGGCGCGAATCCCCAACCACAAACGCTTCCTCCTCACCGGGGCGTTCCTCGGCCTTGCCGTGGGCATCTGGTTCGGCCTGCGCGAGCCGGGCGGCCCGAGCTACAGCCAGACGGTGCAGTACTCCCTGAGCACGGCCGTCCTCTTCCTGGGCGCCCTCGGTGCCTTCGTCGGTGCCGGCCTCGCCGGGGTCCTGGCCATCCTCCTCGACCGCTCGGGGCGCCAGCACTAGGTCCCGCCGGCAGCATGCGTCTCTTCATCGCCATCGTCCCGCCGGAGGAGGTCCTCGACGACCTCGCCGAGCACGTCGAGCCGCGCCGGCTGGCCGACGAGCAGGGTGCCTCCGAGCTGCGCTGGACCGACCGGCACCAGTGGCACGTCACGCTCGCCTTCCTCGGAGAGGTCGCGGAGTGGCGGCTCGACGACCTCAGCGCGGCCGTGGCCGCGACGGCCGCCCGGCACCCCGCTCCGCTGGTGCGCCTGGCCGGGGCCGGAGCCTTCCCCAACCCCTATGCCGCCCGGGTGCTGTTCACCGACGTCGAGCAGGTCCGCGGCGACCTCCGGAGGCTGGCGAGCGGCATCCGCACCGCCTCCAACGGTTCGGGGGCGACGCCGGACGGCACCCGGTTCCACGCTCACGTCACCCTGGGCCGGTTCCGCCGGCCGACCGAGGCGACTCGCTGGATCAGGACGTTCGAGGCGTATGAGGGGCCGGTGTGGCGGGCGGACGAGGTCGCGGTCGTTCAGTCGCATCTCGGGGAGGGGCGCGGGCGGCGTCCGCGCTACGAGGTCGTGGCCACCGCTCCGCTGACGTCGGCCTAGTCCGAGGCGGACCGGGCCTGGTCCGATCTGTGGGAGAATCGGGCAGTGGCACGCGGCGACGGGCGGTTGACCCATGACCTCATTCACGGCGAGAAGGGCCCTCAGGATGCCTGCGGGGTCTTCGGCGTCTGGGCCCCGGGGGAGGACGTCGCCAAGCTGACCTACTTCGGGCTGTACGCACTCCAGCACCGTGGGCAGGAGTCGGCCGGGATCGCGACCGGGGACGGCGAGAAGATCCTCGTCTACAAGGACATGGGCCTCGTCTCCCAGGTCTTCGACGAGACGGCCCTGAGCTCGCTGCGCGGTCACAT
Source organism: Intrasporangium calvum DSM 43043 (assembly GCF_000184685.1). Classification (NCBI taxonomy): domain Bacteria; kingdom Bacillati; phylum Actinomycetota; class Actinomycetes; order Micrococcales; family Intrasporangiaceae; genus Intrasporangium; species Intrasporangium calvum. Next base: position 3,562,043 of record NC_014830.1, on the reverse strand, counting down.
CGCGATCGGCCACACGCGCTACTCCACGACCGGTGGCTCGACGTGGGAGAACGCCCAGCCGACGCTCGGCGGCTCCGGCGGCCGCACTCTCGCTCTGGGGCACAACGGCAACCTCATCAACACGGTCGAGCTCAGGGCGATGGTCGACGAGCACTTCGGTGGCTCCCGCGTGACCGGCGAGCTGGCCCGGGGCAACACGTCGGACACGGCCCTCGTCACGACCCTGCTCGCTGCCGACCCCGACAAGACGCCCGAGCAGGCGGCTCTCGAGCTGTTCCCCAAGCTGCGCGGCGCCTTCTGCTTCGTCTTCATGGACGAGCACACGCTCTACGCCGCGCGCGACCCCTGGGGGGTCCGCCCACTCGCGCTCGGCCGGCTCGAGCGCGGCTGGGTCGTCGCCTCGGAGACAGCGGCCCTGCAGACGATCGGCGCCTCGGTCATCCGCGAGGTCGAGCCGGGTGAGCTCATCGCCATCGACGAGGACGGCCTGCGCACGCACCGGTTCGCCGAGCCGCAACCCAAGGGCTGCGTCTTCGAGTACGTCTACCTCGCTCGCCCTGACGCCGTGATCCGGGACCGCGTCGTCCACGAGGCCCGCGTCGACATGGGTCGGGCGCTGGCCCGCGAGCACCCGGTCGAGGCCGACCTCGTCATCGGCGTCCCCGAGTCGGGGGTGCCGGCCGCCGTCGGCTACTCCCAGGAGTCCGGCATCCCGTTCGGCCAGGGCTTCGTCAAGAACGCCTATGTCGGCCGGACCTTCATCCAGCCCTCGCAGACGCTGCGCCAGCTCGGCATCCGGCTCAAGCTCAACCCTCTCGAGCACACCATCCGGGGCAAGCGCCTCGTGGTCGTGGACGACTCCATCGTCCGGGGCAACACCCAGCGCGCCCAGGTCCGGATGCTGCGCGAGGCCGGCGCGGCCGAGGTGCACGTGCGGATCTCGTCGCCACCGGTCCAGTGGCCCTGCTTCTACGGGATCGACTTCGCGACCCGGGCGGAGCTCATCGCGACCGGCCTCGGGGTCGAGGAGATCAGGGCGTCCATCGGGGCGGACTCGCTCGGCTACATCAGCGAGGCGGGCATGGTCGAGGCGACCCGCCAGCCCGCCGACGAGCTCTGCACGGCCTGCTTCACCGGTCGCTACCCCATCGAGCTGCCCGAGGACGGCCGCGTCGGCAAGCACGTCCTCGAGACCCTGCCGCTCACCGTCCGCACGGGGCACGACCGGTCCGTCGACACGGATGTGGACGGCGTCGCCCTCGGGGTCGGAACCGGCGGCGCGGGGGCCCTCCAGCACCCCTGACCCACCCACCGCCCTGACCCCGACCTTGCGGTTCGAGGTATGGATCGAGCACCAGGAGTCGCGGCCCACCTCGAACCAGTGGGTCAGGCGACGCTCAACCCCCGGGCCACCTGGTCCATGAACTCGTCCTCGTGCAGACGCAGTCCGATGAGGTCGATCCGCAGGACCCTGTCGTCTCTCAAGGTGACCTCGTTCCGGCCGAGGTTGTCGGCGCTGACCTGGAGACCCTCACGGTGCTGCACGCCGTCGATCTCGACGACGAGCCGATGCGCATCCCACCGGACGTCCAGGTACATCCGGCCACGAGTCCCTTCGACCAGGGCCTGCCGAGTGGGTTCGGGCAACCCGCGGGCGCGGCACAGTCTCGCGAAGTCGAGCTCGCCGAGTGACTGCACACCATCACCGAGGTAGCCGACGACATCCCTGATGAACCCACGCCGCTTGCGGCCCCTCAGACGCTTGGACCAGGACAGGAGCTGGTCCGGGGTGGCCAGCCGTTGCTGGACGGTCATCAGCAGGATCAACGCCGCCTGTCGGTCGGAGGCGGCCCAGTAGGCGCCGCGCAAGGCGGCGACGGGTGACTTCGTGCGCGGTAACCCGGCGCCGACGAGCTCGTCCGGAAGCCGTCGGACCACCTTGTGGAGCCTCGAACCTGCGACCTTCTTCACCGTGCACCGGTGCACCACGGAGACGTGGATCTGGTCCTCGGTGTACGCCCGCAGACCGGCGGCCTGGAGTGCGGTGGCCCCGTCGATCGCGGCGATGTCCCCGCCGGTCTCCCACACGATGCGCCACCGATGCTCCTCGACGGTGAGATCCCCGGAGTGCAGCGCCACCGTCTGCAGACCGTGCGTGCGCCACCGGCCGGCCGCCACCTCACTGCGGATGTCGAGATAGCTCAGTCCCGCGTCTCGGAGCAAGGTTCGTGACACGACGCTTCCGCTGCTTTCGGCGGCCCCCCGAGCCAGGTCCTGACGGGCTCGGGTTCGGGCCCGTCTCGCGACCTCAGGGTCGTCGTCCGTCTTCGTCGCCGCGGTGCTGCGCTCCTGGTTCATGGGCTGCACCCTCTGGGAAAGGTCTTCGGTCCGCTCGGGTTCCTCGAGCTCCTGTGGACGAACGCGCACCCGCCGATGGGATGTGGAAGCGGTTGCATCGAGGCATTTCGTTCGAGGTATGCATCGACCCCCAGGAGTCGATCCATACCTCGAACCGGACCGGTGGGGAGGTCGGGCGTGGAGGTCGGGCGTGGAGGTCGGGCGTGGAGGTCGGGCGCTGGGACGCCGGTAGGGTTGGCCCGTGACGAGCGAGCCGCAGACCCCGATCACCTACGCCTCCGCAGGCGTCGACGTCGAGGCGGGTGACAAGGCGGTCGAGCTGATGAAGGAGTCGGTCCGGCGCGCCACCCGGCCCGAGGTCGTCGGTGGCCTCGGCGGCTTCGCGGGGATGTTCGACGCGAGCGCGATCGCCCGGATGACTCGCCCGATCCTCGCGACGAGCACCGATGGCGTCGGCACGAAGGTCGCCATCGCCCAGGCCCTCGACAAGCACGACACGATCGGCTTCGACCTCGTCGGCATGGTCGTCGACGACATCGTCGTGTGCGGGGCCGAGCCGCTCTTCATGACCGACTACATCGCCACCGGCAAGGTGGTGCCGGAGCGGATCGCCGCCATCGTCGGTGGCATCGCCCGGGCCTGCGAGGAGGCGGGCGTCGCGCTCGTCGGCGGCGAGACCGCCGAGCACCCGGGGCTGCTCGAGCCCGACGAGTACGACGTGGCCGGCGCCGCGACCGGGGTCGTCGAGTACGCGCACGTCCTCGGGCCGCAGCGGGTGCGCGACGGCGACGTCGTCGTGGCGTTCGCGAGCAGCGGCCTGCACAGCAACGGCTTCAGCCTCGTGCGGCGCGTCATCGAGTCGGCCGGTTGGACCCTGGACCGGCACGTCGACGAGTTCGGGCGGACGCTCGGGGAGGAGCTGCTCGAGCCGACCCGGCTCTACACCAAGCCGCTGCTCTCACTCATCGCCGACGCGGGCGTCGAGATGCATGCGCTGAGCCACGTCACGGGCGGCGGGCTGGCCGCCAACCTGGCCCGCGTGCTGCCGACCGGGATGTTCGCCCGGATCGATCGGGCCAGCTGGGCCCCGCCCGCGGTCTTCCAGACCATCCAGGCCCTGGGCCGCGTCCCGCAGACCGACCTCGAGCGCACGCTGAACCAGGGCGTCGGCTTCGTCGGGGTCCTCCCCGAGGCCCACGCGGAGCGGGCCATCGAGCTGAGCGAGCTCAGCGGCATCCGGGCCTGGCGGCTGGGCGAGGTGACCGCAGAGGAGCGCGCCACCATCGCGGCTGACGCCGAGGTGACGCGCGGTGCGAAGGGGGTCGACGGCGGCGCCGTCCAGGTCGTGGGGCAGCACCCCAAGGCCTGAACGGACAGCCGTCATCGCGGCCGGGCGGTTGAGCACCCGACACACGAGGTGTGGCCGGAAGTGGAGGGGTCGAGCTCAGCGCTCGCCCGAGGCCCACTTTCCGTATTCGTCGTAGTCATCGTCGTCGAGCCGTGGCGTTTCGTCACGGCTCGGACTTGATGACTCGCGGTGCAGCTCTCGCTCGAGCGCGCTCAAGTCCGTGTCTGGCGTGTAGTACTTGAGCTGCCGTGCGACCTTGGTCTGCTTGGCTTTGGCTCGGCCGCGCCCCATGGCGTGACCCCCTCGTGCGTCGTGCCGGGACGGCATCGCTCGGCGAAGGGCCCTCAAGCTCTCCGTCGTCCGCGTAGCGGCCCCGGGAATGTGTGTGTACTCGTGGTGCTAACGCTACATGAGCGGAGCCAATCCTGCGTCACTGGCGCGCGCGGGCCACCGGCCGCGGCGGCCCGAAGGACGGGTGGAATGGGTGGGAATGTGGTTTTGCGAATCAGCTCCCGCCAACGAGCCGATCGGCCTAACCTGACTCCAATGAGCCCTTTCCGGGCCATGCGGTGTCGCCGCTCGAGCGACAGGGTGGTGGGGAAATGACCATGACGACACAGGATCGGCACGAGACGGAGAAGCTGTTGACGCCGGCAGAGGTGGCCGCACTGTTCAGAGTCGACCCGAAGACGGTCACGCGCTGGGCCAAGGCAGGCAAGCTCACCTCGATCCGGACCCTCGGCGGGCACCGCCGGTATCGCGAGACCGAGGTTCGGGGGCTCCTCGCCGGTCACTGACCGGGCGGTACGGGTGACAGGGGCAGGGACGTTCCGCGGTCAGGGTGGGCTGTCGGTGGGTCGTCCTAGCCTTTTCGCATGTCCTCCACACCAGTCCTGACGGCCATCACGCTGGGCGTACGTGACGTCGAGCGTGCGCGCCGCTTCTACGTCGACGGCCTCGGCTTCCGGCAGGTCCTCGAGATCCCGGGTGAGATCGCGTTCGTCCAAGTGGCACCAGGGCAGCTGCTCGCCCTGTGGGACGTCGAGCAGATGCCGTCCGAGTACGGCGACGTCGCGCACGGGTCGGCCGGTCCTCCCGTGTCGCTCGGGCACAACGTGACCGACCCGGCGCACGTCGCGAGGCTGTATGCCGCTGGGCTGGCTGCCGGGGCCACCGCGGTCTCCGAGCCGGCTGAGCGTGAGTGGGGCGGGGTCAGCGCCTGCGTGGCCGACCCCGACGGCTTCCGGTGGGACTTCGTGTACAACCCGGGCTTCCGGGTGGACGCCGACGGCACCGTCCACCTGGGCAAGGCCTGAGGCGACCAGGGCTCGACCGCCGCACGGTGCCGTCAGAGCACGTGGGGCGATCGGCGCTCGAGGAGCACGACGTCTCGCCACCGGCCGTCCTGTCGACCGATCCGCTCCCGCACCCCGACCTCCCGGAAGCCGGCTCGGCGGTGCAGGGCCAGACTGGCCACGTTCTCGGGGAAGATCCCGGACTGGACGGTCCAGATGCCGGCCGCCTCCGTCGAGGTGATCAGGGCGTCCAGGAGGGCCCGTCCGACGTGGCGGCCCCGCGCCCGCGGGTCGACGTAGACCGAGTGCTCGGCGACCCCCGCGTAGGCAGGCCGGGAGGACACGGGAGACGCGGCGATCCACCCGAGCACGGCTGTGAGGTCGTCCACGGCGACGAACCGGTGCAGCGACAGCCGAGCGGCGTCGAAGTCCTCCCACGTCGGCACGGTCGACTCGAAGGTCGCGTCGCCCTCCGCGATGCCCGCGGCGTAGATGTCGAGGACGGCCGGCCCGTGCGCCGCCGTCATGGGTGCGATCTGCACGGACCCACGGTAGCGACCGGTCAGTGGCCCAGCGCGCGGAGCTCGAGCCGCGCTGCCAGTCGCGTCACCGGGTCGGCGAGGTCCAGGTCGACGACGTCCGCGACGTGCTTGATCCGGTAGCGCAGCGTGTTGGGGTGCACGTGGACCCGAGCTGCGGCCGCGCGCGGGTCGCCGGGGTGGTCGAGCCAGGCCGTTACCGTTGCGCAGTAGGCGGTGCCGTGCTCCATGTCATGGACGTGCAGCGCCGCGACCGGACTGTGCGAGAGGGCGGTCCGGAGGTCACCCACGGCTCGTTCGCACGTCACCTCGGCCCAGGCGTCCTCGATGGCCGTGGCCCTCGAGGGCAGTCGGTCGGCCACGGCGAGGCGGTGCACCTCGAGGGCCTCCTGACGTGACCGGGTCAGCTGCGGCAGGCGGCGCACCGCGCTCCCGGCGGACAGCCGGACGTGGGGGCGGGTCGCCAGGAGGTCCCGGGACACGCCGGCCAGCCACGGCCAGGATCCGGCGGAGTCGTCGTCCGGCTCGTCCCGGACCAGCCCGAGCACCTCGTCGTCGAGCAGCGCGAGCAACGGCTGGCGCCACCCGTGCCGGCGACAGGCGGACTCCCACGTGTCGAGCCGGGTCTCCGGGTCCAGCGCCGGGTCGCCGGCGAGGACGACGACCCGCCACGGCGGTGCCGGCAGCCACGCCTCGACGTCGTGGAGGTTCCCCGACAGGAGGGTCCGGAGCCGGTCGGCGGCCACGCGGCGCGCGAGGTCGGTCTGGGACCGCAGGCGCAGGAGGTGCAGGGCGACGACCGAGGCGGTCTGCTGCAGCGACCGGATCGTCTCGGTCGGCGGCTGCTCCTCGACGACGGCCCAGATCGAGCCGAGCCACTCGTTCGCGGCCCGCACCGGGATGACGAGCCGCGGCCTGAGGTCGCCGTCGGCGGGGACGAAGAAAGGGTCGCTCGAGGTCGCGAGGCGCCGGAACACCCCGCGCCCCCGCAGGCTCGCGAGCACCGCATCGGGCACCTTGCGACCGACGATCGTCGACACCCGGATCGGGTCGACGACGCCCTGCCGGGACGAGTAGGCCAGCACCCGCGACTGGGTGTCCTCGATGGTGACCGGCGCCTCGACGAGGGCCGCGCAGGCGTCGGCGAGCGCGAAGAGGTCGTCGTGGACCGGACCGTCGGTGCGGACGGCGGCCCCGGTCGCAGCCCGGTCGAGGACCCCGCGGAGCAGCCAGACGACATGCGCCCACGAGGCGTGGTCGGCCAGCTCGACGAGCGGGACGCCGAGGCGACGGGCCGCACCGCGGACCTCCCGCGCCCGGGCCACGCTGCGCCGGAGCACGACGGCGCCGCTGCCTGCCGCCGCGCCCGCCTCGAGAAGCCCGACGGCCGCGTCCGGTGTCTCTATCGCCACCCCGAGGAGCAGGTCGCCCTGCTGGCCGAAGACCCCCGTGGCCGGCTCGGCGAGGGTGACGTCGTCGACCTCCGGACCGGGAGCGGTCACCGCGACGCGGAGGAGGCCCCCACCGAGGGCGCCGACGACGTCGGCCAGCGGAAGGCCACGGGGGCCGGGAAGCGAGCTCAGCGGCATACGGCCCATTGTGCTGGAGAAACAACGACCAGCGTCACCTTTGGGACCACAGCACCATGAGGCGCAAGCCGGCGTGCCCAACCATGGGAGACATGGCTTCGATCACTCCTTCCGGACTCCCCGTTCCCGAGCACGTCGCCGTGGTCGGCGCCGGCATGGTCGGCCTCGCGACGGCCTGGTTCCTCCAGGACCGCGGCGTCGAGGTCACCGTCATCGACCGCGACGGTGTCGCTGCGGGCGCGTCGTGGGGCAACGCCGGCTGGCTGACGCCCGGCATCGCGACGCCCCTGCCCGAGCCGGCCGTCCTCAAGTACGGGCTGCGCGCGGTCCTCAGCCCGAGCTCGCCCGTCTACGTCCCGCCGAGCGCCAACCCGAACCTCCTCAAGTTCGTCGCCGGCTTCACCCGCCACTCGACGATGCCGGCGTGGAAGCGGGCGATGGGCTCGCTCGTCCCGGTCAACGACCTGTCGCTCGCGAGTTTCGACCTGCTGCGGGAGGGCGGGGTCGACGCCGAGACCCACGAGGCGAGGCCCTTCACTGCGGCGTACCGGACGGCGGGCGAGCGCACGACGCTCCTCGAGGAGATCGAGCACATCCGCGCCCAGGGCGGCGACATCACCTTCGACGTCCTCACCGGTGACGAGGCACGCGCGATCGAGCCGGCGCTCTCGGACGCCATCGGCGCCGCGATCGTGCTGCACGGGCAGCGGTTCGTCGACCCCGGCGCCTACGTGGCCGCGCTCGCGGACTCCGTCATCGCGCGGGGCGGCAAGATCGTCACCGGTGGGGCGGTGACCTCGCTCCGCGACGTCGGGACGGCCGTCGTCGTGGAGACGTCCACGGGGGCCGCGGAGACCTTCGACCACGTCGTCGTCGCGACCGGCGCCTGGCTCGGGGCGCTCGCCCGTGACCTCGGGGTCAGGCGCGTCGTCCAGGCCGGGCGCGGGTACTCCTTCTCCGTCGAGGTCGAGGACCTGCCCAACGGGCCGGTCTACTTCCCCGCCGCTCGGGTCGCCTGCACCCCGGTCGGCGACCGGCTGCGCGTCGCCGGCATGATGGAGTTCCGCCGGCCGGAGGCCGCCCTCGACGGGCGGCGCATCCGGGCGATCGTCGAGGCCGCCCGGCCCCTGCTCCGCGGTGCGGACCTCGACCACCGGCAGGACGAGTGGGTCGGCTCGCGGCCGTGCACCGTCGACGGACTGCCGCTCATCGGCGCGACCCGGTCGCCGCGGGTCTTCGTCGCGGGCGGTCACGGCATGTGGGGGATCACTCTCGGGCCGGTGACCGGTCGGCTGCTCGCCGAGCAGATGGTGACCGGAACGGTGCCGGCCGAGCTGCGCCCGTTCAACCCGCTCCGCTGAGCTACGCCGGACTGAGCACGACGAGCGTGTAGGGGCCGACGGAGAGCGTCGCGACGGCCGGCTCGCCGGCATCGACGTCGAGCGTCGAGTGGCCGCCGAAGAGGGCGCTGTACGTCGCGGCGTCGGAGTTGAAGCGGACCGCCCACCGGCCGGGTTGGGGGAGGCCGACGGTGACCTCGCGCGGCTCGGCACTCGCGTTGACCACCACACACGCCGACTCGGTGTCGGTCGAGCGCACCCAGGCCATCGTCTTGGCCACGTCGTCCACCAGGGTCACGTCGGTGTGTGGTCCGGTGAGCCCCGCCGTGGTGCCGGTCAGGTTGCGCCGGAGCGAGACGAGGTCCCGGACGAGCCGCACGATGTCCCGGAACGACTCGGCGCGCTCCCAGTCCAGCGGCACGGTGTCCCGGAACCACTCGTCCTCGAGGAACTCCTGCCCCTGGAAGAGCATCGGGATCCCGGCGCTGGTCAGGGCGATGGCCGTGGCGAGGGTGGCGCGCTTCTGCGCGGGCCACCCGGACGGGTCGGCGGGGTCGATCTCGTGCGGCACCCGGAACTTGCCGTTGGCCACCTCGTCGTGGCTCTCCGAGTAGATGACGCGCTCCCACGGGTTGCCGCGCGGCGCGACGACGCCGGCGAGGTCGTGCATCGACCGGGCCGCGTCGTCCGGTGTGGTGACCAGGGCGCGCAGGGTGTGCACGAAGCCGGCGTCCCACTGCGCGTTGAACGCCGCGCCGTCGAGCGAGGTGAGGGCGGGGTCGTTCTGCAGGTCCTCGGCGATGAGGAGCTTGCTCGGCAGCTCCTGCCGGATGCTCAGGTTGATGTCGCGCATCAGCGCCCAGCCCTCGGGGATGTCGGTGCCGACGCCGCTCACCGTCCGGATGTAGAGGGTGGCATCGAAGCGGAGCCCGTCCATGTGGAACTCCTCGATCCACATGAGCGCGTTGTCGCGGCAGTACTGCCGGACCTCCTCACGACCGTAGTCGGGGCGCGTGTCGCCCCACGGGGTGTGCGAGCGGTCGTCCTGGTAGAAGTAGATGCCGCCCTTGCCGTTGTCGGACGCGCCGTCGAACTGCCACAGCGACAGGTCGCTCGGGCCGAAGTGGTTGAGGACGACGTCGAGGATCACCGCGATGCCGTGCTGGTGCGCCTCCCGCACGAAGGCCTTGAGCCGGTCGGGGCCGCCATAGGTCGACTCGACGGCGAACGGATGCGCGGGGTTGTAGCCCCACGAGTAGTCGCCGGCGAACTCGGCGACGGGCATGAGCTCGATCGCGTTGATCCCCAGGCTCTTGAGGTAGCCGAGGCGGCTCGCCATCGTCGCGATGTCGCCGGGGTCCCCCTCCTGTGCGACGAACGACCCGATGTGGGTCTCGTAGATGACGAGCTCGTGGTGGTCCGGCGTGGCGAACGAGTCGCCGTGCCAGTCGAAGGCGTCGCGGTCGTAGATGACCCCGTTGCCGACGGAGTTGGTGACCTCGCGGGCGCGGGGGTCGACGCGATGGAGCTGCTCGCCGTTGGTCGTGATGACGTACTTGTACTCGTCCCCCGGCCCCGCGCCCTCGACCTCGCCGTACCAGTGGCCGGCGTCCTCGCGCTCGAGCCGGTGCCGGTCGGGCGACCAGGCGTTGAAGCTGCCCGCGACCGCGACGGACTCGGCGTGGGGCGCCCAGACTCTGAACGCGGTGCGGCCCTCGAGCGGGATGGAGCCGACTCCCATGGTGCGGGGCTCGCTCACGAGTTCTCCTCGGCTGCGCTGTGGTTGAGTCGCGTCGAGCCTATCCCCGTATGCCGCTGGGCTCGCTCCCGTTGGCACGTGCCCGCGCGCTCGCCCTCCCTCTCGTCGATGGGGACGGCACGAAGTGCACACTCGACGGCGCTCAACCCACGTGGGCGCCTCCCGCACCGGCTGGGGAGCGTCGAGGCGTGGTTCGGGAAGGTGGCTGGGTACGTCTCTCGAATGACGTCCACCACGGAGCAGCTTGCCCCCGTCCTCGAGGTCGACGCCCGGCTGACCGAGATCGAGCGCGAGCTGGACCTCTTGCTCAACCTCACGCCGGTCAACGCGGCCGAGGCGTGGACCGACTTCGAGCGCAGCGACTTCGGGACCGCGCCGACGCTGCGCCTGAGGCCGTTGGAGTTCGACCCGGACCTCGTGCGACGCGACCTCTACAACCTCGAGATCGAGACCGTGGAGGACCCTGCTCTGCACACCTTGTTCCGGGCGAAACGCGACGAGATCGCCCGGCAGGTCACGGCTCTCGAGGACCGGGACACCTCGCGCTTCCTCTACGGGTCGCTCCAGCTCTACGGCGGCGTCGCACCGTCCCTGGCTCGGGCTGCGGAGGACCTCCTCGAGATGATCCCGCCCCAGGCTCCGAGCTCCCAGAGCGTCACGGCCGGCGCGTTCGCGGACGCTGCGAAGACGGAGTTCGCGCGGTACCGCGAGGTCCACGCGGACTTCCCCACGGCCATGGACGTGCGCGCCGACGTCGGGGAGCTGATGGTGTCGTTCGGTCGCCTGCTCATCCCCGAGTCCGCGACCTTCCGGTCGGATCGGGTCGAGCCCCTGCTCCACCACGAGATCGGGACGCACGTCGTCACCTACCAGAACGGTGCCAAGCAGCCGCTGCAGCTGCTGACCATCGGGCTGCCGGGTTATGACGAGACCCAGGAGGGGCTGGCCGTGCTCGCCGAGTACCTCACCGGCGGGCTGGACCCACGCCGGCTCCGGGTGCTCGCCGGGCGCGTCGTCGCTGTCGGCAGGCTCCTCGAGGGCGCCGGGTTCCTCGACATCTTCGAGTCGCTGCGCACCGACCACAGCATCCCGACGAGGACCGCGTGGAACATCACCACCCGGGTCGTCGTCGGCGGCGGCAACGTCAAGGACGCGATCTACCTCCGGGGGATCTCGCGGATCCTCGAGATGCTCGCGGAGGGCGGCTCCCTCGAGCCGCTCTTCGTGGGCAAGCTTGCGTTGGACCACATCCCGCTCGTCCAGGAGCTGCTCGAGCGAGAGGTGCTCAGTCCCGCCTGGGTACGTCCCCGGTGGCTCGACGTGCCCGGAGCCCAGGAGCGCCTCGAGAGGCTCCGCGCCGGCGCATCGGTCATCGACCTCTACGAAGGAGAGAAAGCCGCATGAGGATCGCGTTCTTTGTCAACGACGTCGCCACCGAGGTGGACGAGTACACGACCACCCGCCTCGCGAGAGCGGCCTGCCTGGGCGGCCATGAGGCCTGGTACGTCGGTGTCGGGGACGTCGAGCTGGGAGACACCGACGGGCGGCTGCTGGCGCGGGCCCGGCGGGCGGAGTTCGCCGAGGGAGACACGCTCGCCGGGTTCATGGAGCAGGTCAAGGAACGCGACCCGGAGCGGATCGTCCTCGACGACCTCGACGCGCTCTTCCTTCGCAACGAGTCGATCGACGACCTCCAGGAGCGGCCGTGGGCCAGCCCTCTCGCTGCCGTGTTCGGCCAGATGCTCAAGGCGCGCGGCGTGACGGTGGTCAACGACCCGATGTCCTTGATCCGGGCGACGAGCAAGCTCTACCTCGAGGAGTTCCCCGAGAAGATCCGGCCCCGGTCCGTCGTGACGCGCGACCCCGCGGCCATCGAGGCGTTCGTGGCCAAGGTCGGGCACTCCGTCGTCAAGCCGCTGTACGGGGCCAAGGGCCGCAACGTGTTCATGATCGAGGACGAGAACGAGACGAACCTCGCGCAGATGACGGAGGCGGTCCTGCAGGACGGCTACGCGATCGTCCAGGAGTTCGTCGACGGCGGCGAGAACGGCGATGTGCGGATCTTCGTGCTCGACGGGGAGATCCTCGAGCTCGACGGAAAGCTGGCCGCTTTCCGGCGCGTCCCGACCGGCAACGACCCGCGGGCGAACATCAGCGTCGGCGGCCGGTCGGTGCCCATCGACCCCGGTGACGTCGAGCTCACCGTCGTCGAGACGATGCGGGACAAGCTCCTGGCCGACGGCATGTTCTTCGTCGGCATCGACGTGATCGGCGACAAGGTCGTGGAGATCAACGCCGAGAGCCCCGGTGGGATGCAGAGCATCGAGCGGCTCTACGACATGGACGTCTGCACGACGGTCATCGAGGCCCTGGACCGGCGCATCGCCGCGCAGCGCTGACCCGCGCGACGCAGGTCCACGCCAGGTCGTGGGCGCCAGTCGAGTGCAGGGGTGGAGGCAGGTGGGGCGTCACCAGCCGGCGAGGCGGCGAACCGTCTGCACGGTGTCGATCTCGGAGACGGGCTTGTCGTCCCGGTACCGGAGGACCCGGGCGAACCGCAGGGCCATGCCGCCCGGGTACCGGCTGGAGCGCTGGACGCCGTCGAAGGCCACCTCGACGACCTGCTCCGGGCTGACGCGGATGACCCACTCGTCGGAGTCCGGGTCGTCGATCGCGAGCGCGCGGAATCGCTCGGTCTGCCAGCGCAGCATCTCGTCGGTCATGCCCTTGAACGTCTTGCCGAGCATGACGAGGTGGCCCGTCTCGGCGTCTCGGGCGCCCAGGTGGATGTTCGAGAGCCAGCCGCGCCGCCGCCCGCTGCCCCATTCGACGGCGAGGACGACGAGGTCGAGCGTGTGGCGGGGCTTGACCTTGACCCATCCCGGCCCGCGCCGACCGGCGGCGTAGGGCAGGGACGGGTCCTTGACCACGACGCCCTCATGGCCGGACCTGGTGATCTCGTCGAAGAACTCCTGGGCCTCCGTGACGTCCCCGGTGAGGAGCCGGCGCGGCAGCCACCCGCCCGGAACGGTCCGGGCGAGGTGGCTCCAGCGTTCGGCGGCGGGCAGGTCGAGCAGGTCCTCGCCGTCGACGTGCAGCAGGTCGAAGAAGAAGGGGGTGAGCGGCACCTGGGTCCTGAGGCGGTCTGGGTCCGCGCTGCTCGCGGTCCGGGCGCCGGTGACCTGGAAGGGCTGCGGACTCCCGTCGTCGCGCAGCGCGATGACCTCGCCGTCGAGCACTGCGGTCTGCACGTCGAGGGTCGTGAGGCCCTCGACGATCTCAGGCATCCGGTCGGTGACCTCTTCGAGGGTGCGGGTGAAGAGGCGGATGTCCGCCGGCTCGACGCGCCGGTCCACATGCGCCTGCAGGCGGATGCCGTCGAGCTTGGTCTCCACGAGGACCTCGGAACCGAGTCCGGACAGGGCGGCCGCCACGTCCGGGGCCGACCCGGCGAGCATCGGTCGCAGCGGTCGGCCGATCTCGAGCGTGAGCGCGGCCAGGGCGGCTGCCCCTCCGTCCAACGCCGCCCGCGCCACCGGCCCGGCGTGCCCGGCCAGCATGACGGCCCGGCGAACGGTGGCGTCGGGGACACCGGCGGCCTTCGCGATGGCCTGGAGCATCACGCCGTCCCCGGCGCCCTGCCGGGTCTCGCCCGTGATGAGGGCCCGGAGCCACTGCTGCTCGTCCGCCGTGGCCCGCTCGAAGAGGGACCCGACCAGCGCGGACCGGCGCCCCGCCGAGCCCGGTCCGGTGACCGCGGCCAGCTCGGTGGCTGCGGCATCGATCTCGAGAACGGTCAGCGTCGAGGTGGCCGCCGGCTGGGGCAGGGACCGGAGGCCGCGCCAGCTGACGCCGACGCGGCGCTGGGGCAGGACACCGGCGAGGTGCGCCGCGACGATCTCCACGGTCTGCGCACCCTCGGCCGCGGCGCGGGCAAGACAGTCAGCCAGAGCGGCGACCTTGGCCGTGCGGGACGAGGTGGTCGCGACGGCGCGCGAGGTGGCGACGACCTCGGACAGGGCGAGCGGCATGGGTCGATCCTCCCCCACGACCACGACATCGCACCCGCGTTCGAGGTATGGATCGACTCCTGGTGGTCGACCGATACCTCGACCGCGGGAAGAGGGGATGCAGCGGCAGGGCACTTGACGGGGGCGCCCCAACAGGGCCAAGGTAAGCAAGCGCTTAGTTACGCCTCGACCTGCCCAGGAGTGCCATGCCAGACCGCGACACCGCGCCGAGGAGCGCCCTGCGTACGGCCGTGGTCACCGGCGCGGCACGCGGCATCGGCCGGGCGATCGCGCGGCGTCTCGTCGACGAGGGACTGCGTGTCGTGGTCAACGATGTCGACGCGGCCGAGCTGTCCGTCACCGCCGCCGAGATCGGCGCGGACCCCGTGCCGGGGGACGCGGCCTCGACCGTCGGGGTGGACGCCCTCATCACCGACGCCCTGCAGCAGCTCGGCTCGGTCGACCTCTTCGTCGCCAACGCCGGCATCACCTCCGGTGCCGGGCTCGACGCCAGCGACGACGACTGGGCCCGCCTGCTCGAGGTGAACGTGCTCTCGCAGGTCCGGGCCGCCCGGCGGCTCGTCCCGCTGTGGCTCGAGGCAGGCGGTGGCCGCCTCGTCCTCACGGCGTCCGCCGCAGGCCTGCTGACGATGCTCGGCGACCTGCCCTACTCCGTGACGAAGCACGGCTCCGTGGCGCTGGCCGAATGGCTCGCCGCGACCTACCGGCACCGCGGGATCATCGTCCAGGCCATCGTCCCGCTCGGGGTCGACACCCGCATCCTCGATGGGGCGGGACCGCTCAAGGACCTCCTCACCCGGGACGGGACGCTCTCTCCCGAGGACGTCGCCGAGTCGGTGTGGCAGGGCCTGCAGGGCGACTCGGTCCACCTCCTGCCGCACCCCTCGGTGCGCGACTACTACGCCGGCCGCGCTGCCGACCCGGACGGGTGGCTCAGCGGCATGAACAAGATCCAGCAACGACTCGAGAGGCACCAGCCATGACCGACCAGCCCGACCAGCCCGACCAGACCCAGACCCAGACCCAGACCCAGACTGGCCAGCAGCGCACCGCGATCGTCACGGGTGCCGCCCGCGGCATCGGCGCCGCCGTGGCCCGGCGCCTCGCCGCCGACGGCTTCGCGGTGGCCGTGCTCGACCTCGACGAGGCCGCCTGCGGGACAGTGGTCTCCGAGATCGAGGCGGCCGGGGGACGGGCCCTCGCGCTGGGAGTGGACGTCTCCGACGAGGCCGCGGTGCAGGCCGCCGTCGAGCGGGTCGCGTCCGAGCTGGGCGCCCCCACGGTGCTCGTCAACAACGCGGGCATCATCCGGGACAACATGCTCTTCAAGATGACCGTCGCGGACTGGGACGCGGTGATGGGCGTCCACCTGCGCGGTTCGTTCCTCATGACCCGCGCGGCCCAGAAGTACATGACCGAGGCCACGTGGGGCCGGATCGTCAACCTCTCCTCGACCTCGGCGCTCGGCAACCGGGGTCAGGCGAACTACTCGGCGGCCAAGGCGGGGCTGCAGGGCTTCACCAAGACGCTGGCGATCGAGCTGGGCCGGTTCGGGGTGACGGCCAACGCGATCGCCCCCGGCTTCATCGCGACCGACATGACCCGGGCGACGGCCGAGCGGATGGGGATCACCTTCGAGCAGTTCCTCGAGGGTGCGGCCAAGGAGATCCCGGTCGGGCGGGTCGGCCAGCCGGAGGACATCGCCGCGACCGTCGCCTTCCTCGTGCGTGAGGACGCGGGCTTCGTGTCGGGGCAGGTCATCTACGTCGCCGGCGGGCCCAAGGCCTGACATGCGCACCTTCACCGGACTCGAGGAGCTGGCCGCCGCGGTCGGCGAGCAGCTGGGGCAGAGCGACTGGCACGAGATCACCCAGCAGCAGGTGGACCTCTTCGCCGACGCGACGGGCGACCACCAGTGGATCCACGTCGACCCCGAGCGGGCCAAGGGCGGTCCGTTCGGGCGGACCATCGCCCACGGCTACCTCACGCTGTCGCTCCTGCCGGTCCTCGCCGCCGAGATCTACCGGGTCGACGGCGTGCAGCTGGGCCTCAACTACGGGGCGAACAAGGTGCGGTTCCCCGCGCCGGTCCCGGTCGGCAGCAGGGTCCGCGGCTCGGCGCAGCTGCTCGAGCTGACCCCGATCGCGGTCGGCACCCAGGCGGTCGTCCGCATGACCGTCGAGATCGAGGGCGGCGCCAAACCCGCCTGTGTCGCCGACGTCGTCTGGGTCTACGTGCCGTGACCCAGCCACCCGCGCCCGGAGAGCCGACCGGGGGAGCGAGCCCAGCGGCATACGGCATCGGTGACTCGAGTGAGTCGGCCGACCCGCCCGGCCTGCCGCTCGACGCCCTCGCCGACTTCCTCGCGCGGGAGGCGCCGGGCCTGCTCAGCCCGCCCCTCACCGCACGGCTGGTCGCGGGGGGCAAGTCCAACCTCACCTACGTCGTGACCGGCGGCGAGCACGGCGTCATCGTGCGCCGACCACCGCTCGGGCACGTGCTCGCGACGGCCCACGACATGGTCCGCGAGCACCGCGTGATCACGGCGCTGCGCGACACGCCCGTCCCGGTCCCCGCGACCTACGCGGTGTGTCCGGACGACAGCGTCATCGGCGCGCCGTTCTACGTCATGGAGCTCGCTCCGGGCACGCCCTTCCGCCTGGCCGCCGAGCTCGAGCCGCTCGGCCCGGGGCGGACCCGGGCCATCTGCGAGCGGATGGTCGACACGCTCGTCGCGCTCCACGCGGTGGACCCGGACACCGTGGGGCTCAGCGACTTCGGGCGGCCCGAGGGCTTCCTCGAGCGGCAGGTGCGCCGGTGGAAGAAGCAGCTCGACGGCTCCCGCAGCCGCGACGTCGCAGGGATCGACGAGCTGCACGCCTGGCTCGCCGCGAACGTCCCCCCGGAGTCGCCGCCGGCGATCGTGCACGGTGACTTCCGCCTCGACAACCTCCTCGTCGACACGACCGACGGCCGCGACCAGGTCACCGCCGTCCTCGACTGGGAGATGGCCACGCTGGGGGACCCCCTGACCGACGTCGGGCTGCTGCAGGTCTACCAGGCGCTCGCCGGCCTCGGTGGCGGCGCCGGCGTGTCCGACGTCGCCCTCGCCCCCGGCTGGCTCGGCCCCGACGAGATCCTCCAGCGGTATGCCGCTGGGTCGGGTCGCGATCTCGGCAACCTCTCGTTCCACCTGGGGCTGGCCTACTTCAAGCTCGCGGTGATCCTCGAGGGCATCCACTACCGCTACACCCAGGGGCAGACCGTCGGCGCGGGGTTCGCCTCGATCGGAGCGGCCGTCGAGCCGCTCGTCGCCGCCGGCCTGCACGCAGTCAAGGAGGAGTAATGGACTTCGCACCGTCCCCCCGCGCCGAGGAGCTGTCCCAGGCCATGTGGGCCTTCATGCGCGAGGAGGTCTTCCCGGCCGAGGCGGGCTACTACGCCCACCTGGCCGAGCACGGGCAGTACGATCACCCGCCCGTCGTCGAGCGGCTCAAGGAGTCGGCGTGGCGGCGGGGGCTGTGGAACCTCTTCCTGCCGGCCGAGTCGGGCCTGACCAACGTCGACTACGCCGCCATCGCGGAGATCTCCGGGTGGTCGCCGGTCATCGCGCCCGAGGCGATCAACTGCCAGGCCCCCGACACGGGGAACATGGAGGTGCTGCACCTGTTCGGCACCGAGGCGCAGAAGGAGCGCTGGCTCGAGCCGCTGCTCGCCGGGGAGATCCGCTCGGCGTTCTCGATGACCGAGCCCGACGTCGCCTCCTCCGACGCGACGAACATCCAGACGGTGATCCGCCGCGAGGGCGACGAGTACGTCATCAACGGGCGCAAGTGGTGGAGCAGCGGCGCGATGGACGAGCGGTGCCAGGTCTTCATCGTCATGGGCAAGACCGACCCGTCGGCAGACACGCACCGGCAGCAGTCGATGATCCTCGTGCCGCGCGACACCCCGGGCCTGACGGTCGAGCGGGACCTGTCGATCTTCGGCTACCACGACCAGCACGGCCACGCCGAGGTCGTCTTCCGCGACGTGCGGGTCCCCGTCGCCAACCTCATCGCCGGCGAGGGTGACGGGTTCATGATCGCCCAGGCCCGCCTCGGCCCCGGCCGGATCCACCACGCGATGCGGGCCATCGGGATGGCCGAACGGGCGCTCGCGCTGATGGTCGACCGGGCCAAGTCGCGGGTCGCGTTCGGCGAGCACCTGTCCCAGATGGGAGTCGTGCAGGAGCTGATCGCCGAGTCCCGGATGGAGATCGACCAGGCGCGGCTCTACGTCTACAAGACCGCGTGGCTGATCGACCAGTACGGCGCCAAGGGTGCCCGCACCGAGATCGCCGCGATCAAGGTCGCGACGCCCGCGATGGCGACGAAGGTCATCGACCGGGCCATCGAGGTCTTCGGCGCGGCCGGCGTGTCGGGTGACACCCCGCTCGCGTACTTCTACGCGTGGGCGCGGGTGCTGCGGATCGTCGACGGCCCCGACGCCGTCCACCGGCGCACCATCGCCCGTGAGGAGCTCAAGCGGACCGCGCCCTTCATCGGCTGAGACGCGGCGTCCGGCGTCCGCCACCCCTCGTAGGCTGTCACTCATGCCGGACCTGCGAACCCGCAACGCCGACCGCACGTGGCTCATCGCGCTCGCCGCCAGCCTCTGGGGGCTGTCCGCGATCTGGCGTGATCCCCTCGCCAAGCAGTACCCCTCCGTGGCGATCGTCTTCTGGGAGCACGTCGTCCTCGCGCTGCTCGTGTCTCCCTGGCTCGTCGGGGCGCTCCGTGCGGTGGCCGTCGCGCGCCGACGGACGCAGGTGAGTGTGCTCGTCATCGGGGCCGGCTCCTCCGCGCTCGCGACGACGCTCTTCACGTCGGCGTTCCGGCTCGGCGACCCGATCACGCCGCAGGTGCTCCAGAAGCTCCAGCCCCTCATCGCCCTCCTGCTCGCGGCCGTCCTGCTCGGGGAGCGGCTGCGCGCGTCGTTCGCGTTCTTCGCGGTGCCGGCGATCGCGGGCGCGTGGCTGCTCAGCTTCCCCGAGCCCTTCGCGGTCAGTGTCACCAGCCTGTATGCCGCTGGGCTCGCCCTCGGGGCAGCGGCCCTGTGGGCGGCGGGCACCGTTCTCGGACGCGCCGCCAGCGCGGAGCTGACCTTCCGCCAGCTCACCACCCTCCGCTTCGGCGTGGGTCTCGTGGCGCTGGCCGTGATCTCGCTCGTCACGGGCACGTCGGTCCGCATCGACGCCGGCTCGGCCGGCAACATCGTCGTCCTCGCCCTGGTCCCGGGACTGGTCGCCCTGCTCCTGTACTACCGGGGGCTGCGCACCACTCCGGCCTCACGGGCCACCCTCGCCGAGCTGGCCTTCCCGATCACCGCGGCCGTCGTCGGGGTGACGGTCCTCGGCCGGACGCTGGACGGGTCGCAGTGGGTCGGCTTCGCGATCGTGCTCGCCGCGGTGGTCGCCCTGGCTCTCCACGAGCGCCGCAGCGAGCGGCCCTCCGTCGCCGTCCCGGACCGGGCCGACGAGGCCATCGGCGTGGGGGGCTGACCGGTGTTCTTCGAGGACTTCAGCGTCGGCCAGACCTTCACCAGCCAGGGCCGCACCATCACCGAGACCGACGTCGTGCTGTTCGCCGGGTGGAGCTGGGACACCAACCCGCCGCACACCGACGCCGAGTCGATGCGGGAGAGCCGGTTCGGCGAACGGATCGCGCACGGCATGCTCGGACTGTCGGTCGCGATGGGCCTCGCGTCGCGGCTCGGGATCTTCGAAGACAGCTCGATCGCCCTGCTCGGCATCGAGGGCTGGCGGTTCCACGCGCCCATCCGGATCGGCGACACGGTTCACGTCACGGTCGAGATCACCGGGGCGCGGCGGACCAGCGCCGGGGACGCGGGCATCCTGTCGCGCCGGTTCACTCTCACGAACCAGCACGGCGACGTGGTCCAGTCCGGCGACATCGGCCTGATGGTCCGCACGCGCCCACCCCGTTAGCTCGAGTGTGCAGTTCGTGCCGTTGCTGCGGTGGCAGGAAGTGCACACTCGACGAAGGGGAGCGAGCCCAGCGGCATACGGCGCCTCTGCTCTGCTCAGCGTCACGAGGTCACTGCGGGGGCCACGGGACCACCCTCGGGAGGGCGGCCGATGGCGATGAGCGCGAGGGTGAGCAGCATGCGGTCGCGCGGTCGGTGCGGGTCGAGCCGGGTGAGCGCGCGGAGCTGACGGACGCGGTAGATCACCGTGTTTCGGTGACAGGTCAGCTCCGCGGCCGCGTGGGTCGGTGACAGGTCGTGCCGCAGGTAGGCAGCCAGCGTGTCGAGGAGCATCCGCTGGTGCTGGTCGGGCTGGGCGAGGATCTGGCCCAGCGCCTCGGCGACGAGGAACTCCGTCACCTCACGGCTGCGGGCGAGCAGCAGCTCCGGGAGGCGGTCCGCCGCGGGGACGACGCCGGAACCCTCCTCCGGGAGCGTGGCAGCGGCCCGGGCGGCCAGCTGGAACGCTGTCGCGAAGCCGGCGAGGCCCGTTCTGGACGCCATGATGCCGACCCGTCCCGAGGTCATCGGCCGGAGCACCCTCACGACGTCCGCGACGTCGTGCTCGCCCAGGACGAGCAGGCCGAAGTGGTGACCACCCCGAATGTGCCAGTGCGAGGTGACGTCGATGCGCTCGAGCCCGTCCTCGGGCATCCGGAGCGGACTCTCCGCCCTCGCACCGAGGATCGCGACGACACAGGCGACCCTGTCGTGCGACCCGAGGTCGAGCACCTGCCGGGCCTCCTCCGCGAAGGCGGGGTCGCTGCCGCGGCCCTCGGCGAGGCGGTCGAGCACGCTGAGACGGCGTCGCAGGTCGAGCCGCTGCATCCGCAGGCTCTCGCTGCGATATGCCTCGACGATGATGGCGTTCTGGACGTCCAGCGCGCTCCACACCGCGTGCCCGGCGAGGATCAGCACGCGCTCGTCGACCTCGAGCCGTTGGCTGCGCTGGCGCTCCAGCAGGGCCTCCCACAGGACCCGGACACCGAGTGAGTAGGCACTGAGGACGAGCTCGAGAGGGATGCCCTGCCTGGCGCGACGTCGCCCGGTGTCCCGCCAGAGGTCCACGGCCCGGCCCTCGGGTTGCGGCTGGCCGGACATGTTGCGCAGGCCACGCCGGATGTTCTCGCGGGTGCCGGCACGGATGTCTGCGGCGATCTCGGCGGGGATCGACTCGTAGAAGCCGCGATCCTTCGCCAAGAGCATCCGGGTGATCTCGTCGGCGATCCGGTCCGCCTCCGGGACCACGGCAGCCCA
Source organism: Intrasporangium calvum DSM 43043 (assembly GCF_000184685.1). Classification (NCBI taxonomy): domain Bacteria; kingdom Bacillati; phylum Actinomycetota; class Actinomycetes; order Micrococcales; family Intrasporangiaceae; genus Intrasporangium; species Intrasporangium calvum. The sequence goes on along the minus strand of NC_014830.1, from coordinate 3,540,500 downwards.
CGCCTCCTGGATGGCGAGCTCGTCCTCCGCTGAGATCTCGACCTTGCCGGCCGACGAGGTGCGCGGCCCTGCGCCGGTAGCCATGCCCCAGAGTCGCACTCCGCGCACAGATTCGCCACCGTTGCGGGGACGCTTTGTGGCGTTCAGGCCGAGACATTTTGTGCGCTGCGCCCATTCACGTGGTTGCGAGACGCAGCGACAGTGGTCCCACCCACATTGAGCAAGGGAGCTGATGTGACCGCGAGCGACCTGCCCGGACCGCCTGACGTGTCCGGCTCTCTCGACCCCGGAACGGGCGGTGGCGCAGTCCTGCTCGAGGCGCAGGACGTGAGCGTCGCGTTCGGCGGCGTCATCGCCCTCCGCGAGGTGTCCCTCGAGGTGCGCGCGGGTGAGGTGCTCGGCGTGATCGGCCCCAACGGTGCCGGCAAGACCACCCTGTTCAACGTCGCGTGCGGCTTCGTGCGCCCGGACGCCGGCGCGATCTCATGGAAGGGGCGCCGGCTGGATCGGCTCCAGACGCACCAGCTCGCTGGTCTGGGGATCGGCCGCACCCTCCAGGGGCTCGGGCTCTTCCACCGGATGACCGTCCTCGAGAACGTCATGGTCGGCGCCGACCGGCATGCCCGTGCAGGCTTCCTCTCCGGGCTGCTGGCCCTGTCCCGTGGAGCGAAGGACGAGCGGTCCCTGCGCGACCGGGCCATGGCGGTCCTCGAGGAGCTCGGCATCGCAGCTGAGGCGAGCCGGCATCCCGAAGGGCTGCCCTACCCCGTGCGCAAGCGGGTGGCCCTGGCGCGAGCTATGGTCGGTGAGCCAGAGCTGCTGCTGCTCGATGAGCCGGCGAGCGGCCTGTCCAACACCGAGATGGACGAGCTCGCCGAGCTCATCGCCCACCTGCGCCGATCGCGGTCGGTGATGCTCGTGGAGCACCACATGGACCTGGTCATGGCCGTCTGCGACCGCCTGGTCGTCCTCGACTTCGGTCGCGTCATCGCGAGCGGACGGCCGGACGAGGTCCGGGACGACCCTGGGGTCCTCGCGGCCTATCTGGGCGAGGCGAGCGCGCCCGGCGCGCCAGCCGCGAGGAGGGGGTGAGCGTGCTCGAGCTGTGCGACCTGACCGCCCACTACGGGCCGGTCCGGGCCCTGGACGGGGTGTCCTTCCGCGCCGGCCGTGGGCGGATCACTGCCGTGCTCGGCGCCAACGGCGCGGGAAAGACCACGATGCTCCGGGCCATCTCCGGCCTGCTGCCCATCCAGCGGGGATCAGTGGTGCTCGACGGCACCGACCTGCGCGGCGTCAACACCGAGGAGCTGAGCCGGCTGGGTCTCGCGCACGTCCCGGAGGGACGAGGCGTGATCACCGAGCTGACCGTCGCAGAGAACCTCAGGCTCGGCAGTCTGGGCCGCAGTCGCGGCGCCCCAGAGGTGGCACTGGACGCGATCTACGAGCTCTTTCCCGTGCTGGGTGACCGAAGCAACGCCCTCGCCCACGTCCTCTCGGGTGGCGAGCGCCAGATGCTCGTCATCGGGCGAGCCCTCATCGCCGCACCCAAGGTGCTGCTTCTCGACGAGCCCTCCCTGGGTCTGGCCGGCCGCATCGTGACCCACATCTTCACGACCATCCGCGAGCTCGTCGAGCGCGACGGCCTCACCGTCGTCCTCGTCGAGCAGAACGCCCGCAGCGCGCTGTCCATCGCCGACCACGGCGTGGTGCTCAACCTGGGCAGCGTCGTCGCCGAGGACTCGGCTGCGGCACTCGCGCAGGACGAACAGCTCCGCCACGCCTACCTGGGCTTCTGAGGGAGGAGGACCCTGTGCAGCAGCTCCTCACGACAACACTGACCGGACTGACGCTCGGCATGGTCTACGCCGCGTTCGCCCTCGCCCTGGTGATGATCTGGCGCTCGACGCGGATCGTGAACTTCGCCCAGGCACCGATGGCCATGATCACGACCTACGTCGCGCTCACCCTGATCGATGCCGGTCAGCCGTTCTGGCTCGCCTTCGCGGCTGCCCTCGCTTCCGGGCTCGTGCTCGGGGCCGTGGTGGAGCGGGTGGTCATCCGGCCCGTCGAGGGCGGCTCCGAGGTCAACGCCGTGATCCTCACCTTGGGCCTGTTCATCGTCATCCACGCCCTCGCTGCCGTCATCTTCGGAGCGCGGTTCCGTTCCTTCCCGGCGCCCTTCGGGCTGAGCGGCTTCCGCGCGGGGGAGGTGTCCATCGCCCTGACGGGTTTCGGGATCTTCACGATCGTCTCGGTCCTCGTGGTGATGGGGCTGCTCGTGCTCCTCTTCCGACGGACGGACCTCGGCCTCACGATGCGAGCGGCAGCGTTCAACCAGGAGGTCGCCCGGCTCCTCGGCGTCCGGGTCGGCCGGCTGCTGACGTTGGGCTGGGCCCTCGCCGCGCTCGTCGGCTCGCTCGCCGGACTGCTCATCGCCGGCGGCAGCCTCGTCCATCCGGGCTACATGGACTCGGTCGTCGTGTATGGCTTCGTCGCGGCAGTGCTCGGCGGCCTCGACAGCCCGGCCGGAGCGGTCGTGGGCGGCCTGGTGCTCGGCCTCGTCCTGAGCCTGGTCAGCGGTCTGGTCAGTGCCGCTCTGGTGCCGCTCGCAGCCCTGGTCGTGCTCATGGTCGTCCTGCTCGTGCGGCCGGGAGGGCTCTTCTCCACCGTCACCGAGAGGAAGGTGTGACGTGGCCACAACAGTGCCGGCCTCCATGCGCGACCGCCTGTCCTGGCGCCGGCTCCCACCGCTCGCCCGGCACCTGCTCGTCGCGCTGGTCGGGCTGGCCCTCATCGTCGTCGTGATCGAGACCGCGGGCTCGTTCCGACAGGGACAGCTCTCGTCGATGGCCTACCTCGCGATCGCGGCAGGGGGGCTCACCGTCCTCACCGGCCAGAGCGGGCAGCTGTCCTTGGGACACGGGGCCCTCATGGCCGTCGGCGCCTACACCACGGCGCTGCTGCTGCAGAGCCGTGCAGGGGCACCGCCGCTGGTCGTCGTGCTCGCGATCGCAACCGTCGTGACGCTCGTGGTCGGCGTCGCCGTCGGGATCCCGGCGGCCCGCCTCCACGGTCCCTACATCGCCGGCGCGACGTTGTCGCTGGCCGTGGCCGTGCCCGGCGTCGCGCTCTACTTCTCCGAGCAGCTCGGCGGCGAGCAGGGCCTCACCCTGCGGGTGCCCGAGGCGCCCGTCTGGCTTCTCGACACGATGTTCTTCATCACCGGGCAGGAGCTGACCGGCCGCAAGTACGTCGCCTACGTCGCGTGGTTCTGCCTGGTCCTCACCTACCTGCTGCTCGCGAACCTCGGCGCGAGCCGGGTCGGTCGGCGCTGGAGGGCCGTCCGGGACGACGAGGTTGCGGCGGCCATCGCCGGCATCAACCTCGGCCGCGCTCGAGTCCTGGCCTTCGTGGTCAGTGCGGCGGCGGCCGGGCTGGCTGGCGCCGTAATGGCCCTGGTCGTCCGTGTCAGTGCACCGAGCGGGTTCACCCTCACGCTGTCCCTCGGTCTGCTCAGCGCCATCGTGCTGGGAGGCCTCGGCAGCCTGCTCGGCGCGCTCATCGGCGCCGCCATCCTCACGTTCCTCCCGCAGGTCGTCACGTCCATCGGGCAGGACGCGGGCCTCAGCGACCTCCAGGCGGCCGAGCTCGCCCCGCTGGTCTACGGGCTCACCGTGATCCTCGTCATCCTCCTCGCACCAGCCGGACTCGTCGGGACCATCCGATCGGGGCTGGCACATCGCAGGCGCCCCACCTGACCGGTGGTCGCTTGCGCACCAACAGATTCCACTCGTGATCACCACCACCTACCACAGGAGACACCCATGAACACCTGGTCAACGAGGACCGTGCCTGGCCTCGCCGCACTCGTCACCGCAGGTCTGCTGCTCTCGGCCTGCGGAGCCGGCGGGCGGCCCGCAGGCGAGAGCAGCTCCGGCGCCCCTGCCGCGGCCGAGGACGTCGTCGGCGTCACGGACACGACCATCAAGGTGGGAGCGCACTACCCGCTCACCGGCGTGGCCGCCCCCGGCTACAGCGAGATCCCCGACGGGGTGAAGGCCTACTTCGACTTCGTCAACGCGGCGGGCGGAATCCACGGCCGCCAGATCGAGTACATCGTCCGGGACGACGGCTACAACCCGACGAACACAAGCTCGGTCGTCAACGAGCTGGTCCTCAAGGACGAGGTCTTCGCCATCGTCGGTGGCCTCGGCACCCCCACGCACAGCGCCGTGGTCGACTTCCTCAACGACGAGGGGGTGCCCGACCTCTTCGTGTCCTCGGGCTCGCTCGGCTGGGGCGACAGGCCGGCGGAGCGGCCCATGACGTTCGGCTGGCAGCCGGACTACGAGATCGAGGGGAAGATCATCGGCCAGTGGATCAAGGAGAACAAGCCGGACGCCCGCGTCGGCCTCTTCCTCCAGGACGATGATCTGGGCGTCGACGGCGAGAAGGGCGTCCGGCGCTTCCTCGGTGACCAGATCGTGGAGACGGTCCGCTACACGTCGGGCAACACCGACGTCGCTCCGCAGCTGGCCAAGCTGCAGGCCGCCAAGGCGGATCTCATCATCGGCTTCAACACCCCGTCCTACACCGCGCTGACGCAGCTCGTGTCGATGAAGCTGAGCTACCAGCCCGCGTGGTTCTACAGCTCGATCGGCTCGGACGCGAACCTCGTCGGAGCCCTCCTCGAGCGGTTCTCCGAGGGCGCCGTCAAGGCCGGCGGCAAGGCCCTCGACGGGGTCTACACCACGGAGTACATCCCCGGCGTCGACTCCCCGGACAACGAGTGGACCAAGCTCTGGCAGAAGGTCTGGGCCGCGAACGGCAACGGCAAGGACCTGACGAACTACCGGATCTACGGTATGTCCCACGCCTACGCGTTCGTCCAGGCGCTCCAGGCCGCCGGTCAGGACGTGACCCGCGAGAACATCGTCACGGTGCTCGAGGAGAAGGGAGCGACGTTCGACGGCCCGCAGCTCGCCCCGTTCCGCTACTCGAAGGACAACCACCTCGGGATCGGTGGGCTCCAGGTGACCCAGCTGAAGGGCGGCGCCGGCACCGAGCTCACCAAGGTGCTCGTGACGGACCTCGGCGACACGCCGATCACCGAGGACACGTCAGGTGCGGCCCAGGACGCCCCGCCGGCGAGCGGGATCCCCGGGAACTGACAGAGGACGAGCGACGAGGAGAGGGGCCCGGGGATGGACCTAGAGCTGACCGGCGAGGAACGTGAGATCCGAGACTGGGTCCGGACGTTCGTGCGCCGCGAGATCATGCCGATGGAGCCGGAGGTCCTGGCCCGGGAACGCCGGGGTGAGCGTGGCCTGCGGCCCGACGAGCTGACCAGCCTGCAGCGCAAGGCCAAGGACGCCGGCTTCTTCGGGATCCAGACACCCGAGGCGTACGGCGGGATGGCGCTCGGTGCGGTCATGACGGCACTGATCGAGATGGAGCTCGGTCGGTCCTTCGTGCAGTTCCGCTTCGGCGGCGACGCGGACAACATCCTCTACGTCGCCAACGACGAGCAGCGGGCCACCTACCTCGTCCCGACGATCAACGGTGAGCGGAAGTCGTGCTTCGCGATCACCGAGCCCGGGGCCGGGTCAGACGCCCGCGCCATCCGGACGACAGCCCGCCGGGACGGTGACGAGTGGGTGATCCGGGGCGAGAAGACCTTCATCACGGGGGGCGACGAGGCCGACTTCGTCATGGTCTTCGCCGTGACCGACCGGGAGAAGGGCGCCGACGGAGGGGTCACCTGTTTCCTCGTCGACCGCGAGCGGGGGTGGCAGAGCAGGCCCATTGACACGATGGGAGAGTGGGGGCCGGCTTCCCTTGTCTTCGATGACGTCCGGGTCCCGCACTCGAGCATCCTGGGGGAGGAGGGCAACGGGTTCGAGCTCGCAATGCGGTGGATCGGCAAGGGCCGTTACCTCCTTCCCGCCCGCGCCCTCGGTGCCTGCGAACGCCTCGTCGAGATGGGGATGGACCACGCGCGCACGCGGGTCACGTTCAGCAAGCCGATCGCTGAACGACAGGCCATCCAGTGGATGATCGCGGACTCCGCCGTCGAGATCGAGGCGCTGCGGTGGCTCGTCCTGTCGGCGGCCTGGCAGGTCGACCGTGGCCTCGACTCGCGTCAGGCCCAGTCGATGGCCAAGCTCTATGGCGGGATCAAGGCGAACGAGATCGTCGACCGGGTCCTCCAGATGCACGGCGGCATGGGCTACACCCGGGAGCTCCCGATCGAGCGGTGGTACCGCGAGCTCCGCCTGCTGCGCATCTACGAGGGCACCGACGAGATCCAGCGGCGGACCATCGCCCGCAACCTGCTCCGCGGGCACGCCTCGGTGAGGGGACACCTGGGCTGAGCGAGGTCTGGGCTCTGGGCGGACTTCAGCAGATCTTCATCGAATGCTGATCTCTTTGCGGGGTGGGTAAGGGAGGCTGGTCCTTCCGTCCGTCTGCGTCCGAGGAGCCCCATGTCCCCCCTGCGTCGTGCAGCCCGTCCCGTTGCTGCTCTCAGCCTCGCCCTCGTCCTCGCCGCGTGCGGGTCGTCCGACGGCTCCGGGGCCGGGACGCACCAAGGCGACTCGTCCTCCTCGAGCTCGAGTGTCTCGGCCGCGCGCTCGGGCGACATCATGTTCGCGCAGATGATGATCCCGCACCACGAGCAGGCCGTCGAGATGGCCGAGGTCGCCCTCGCCAAGGATGGGGTCTCCGAGCAGGTCAAAGCGCTCGCGACGAACATCAAGGGTGCGCAGGGCCCGGAGATCCAGACCATGACCGCCTGGCTGAAGCAGTGGAACGCTTCTCCGCTCGCCTCCGGCAACACGGACCACGGCGGCGGCCACGGCACCGGCATGATGAGCGAGCAGGACATGGGCTCGCTGAGCGCGGCTGAGGGTGCGGAGTTCGACCGTCAGTGGCTGACGATGATGATCGAGCACCACGAGGGTGCCATCGAGATGGCCGACAACGTGCTGGCCACGACGAGCGACGCCCAGGTGAAAGCACTCGCCGAAGCGATCATCAGCGGGCAGGAGGCCGAGATCACGACGATGAAGGGCCTGCTGTCGTAACGCCCACGCGGCGTCGGCCGCGGGGCGCGGCGCCCGGGTGTCGTCGTCTCCCCCTCATGAGGGCCAAGATCGGTCCATGACGCGCGAGCACACGATCGGGATCGTCGGTGGCGGCATCGTCGGGCTGGCCATCGGCCGCGAGCTGGCGCGGGAACGACCCGGAGCCCGGGTCGTGGTGTTCGAGAAGGAGGCCCGTCTCGCGAGCCACCAGACGGGCCACAACTCCGGGGTCGTGCATGCCGGGATCTACTACCAGCCCGGCAGCCTCAAGGCGCAGCTGTGCGCCCGCGGCCGCGACCTGCTCCGCGACTACTGCACCGAACGGGGGATCGCCTACGACGAGTGCGGCAAGCTCGTCGTCGCGGTCGACCCGTCGGAGCTCGGTCGGCTCGACGCCCTCGAGCAGACCGCCCGGCGCAACCAGGTGCCGGGGCTGGAGCGGGTCTCGGCAGAGGCGATCCGCGAGATCGAGCCGCATGCGGTCGGTCTCGCGGCCCTGCACTCGCCGCGGACCGCCATCACCGACTTCGTCGCCGTCGCCGAGGCGATGGCTCGGGAGATCCGCGACAGCGGCGGCGAGATCCGCCTCGCGACCACCGTGACCGGCGTGGAGCGCAGGGCCGGCGGGATCGACGTCGTCGCAGGGTCGGACCGTCAGCGGGTCGACCGCCTCGTCATCTGCGCAGGCCTGCATGCCGACCGTCTCGCCGGGCTCGTCGACGGATCGAGGGGCCCGCGCATCGTCCCGTTCCGCGGCGAGTACCTCAGCGTGACCGCGGCGAAGCGAGACCTCGTCCGGGGCATGGTCTATCCCGTGCCCGACCCGCGCTACCCGTTCCTCGGCGTGCACTTCACCCGGCGGGTCACCGGAGCGCTCGACGTCGGGCCGAACGCCGTCCTCAGCCTCAAGCGCGAGGGGTATCGCCGATCGGACGTGAGCCTCGCCGACGTCCGCGACATCGTCACCTGGCCCGGGTTCTGGCACCTGGCCGGGACCCACTGGCGCACGGGTGTCAAGGAGGTGGTCGGGTCGCTGTCGAAGCGGGCGTACATGCGGCTGGCGTCGCGCTACGTGCCGGAGATCGGGCCCGCCGACGTCGTCCGCAACGGCATGGGGGTGCGAGCCCAGGCGGTCGAACGTGACGGGACGCTCGTCGACGACTTCCGGATCACTCACACCGGGGGAGTGACGAGCATCCGCAACGCACCGTCACCGGCCGCGACGTCGAGTCTGGCGATCGCGGAGCACGTGGTGCGCGAGATGGGCCCGCTGCGCTGACGCCGAGGCCCGGCACGAACTGCACACTCGACGCGGACACGCACGGCAGGTCAGCGCACGCGCGGGGACCGGCCAGCGTGAGAGTCTGTGCGCGTGATCACCGAGCGCGCCAGCGGCGTCCAGCTGCACATCACCTCATTGCCGGACGGAGGACTGGGCGCATCCGCGCGCGCCTTCGTCGACTGGCTGGCGGCGGCCGGGCAGTCGGTGTGGCAGGTGCTGCCGGTCTCCGTTCCTGATGTGCACGGTTCCCCGTACAAGTCGCCGTCCGCCTTCGCCGTGTCGCCGGCGCTCCTCGAGCATCCCGACGCTCCCGTCAGCGCGGACGAGCTCGCGCACTTCGCGGACCGGGAGTCCTACTGGGTCGGCTCGTGGACCGCGTTCGGGGGCGACCTGGCCGACCAGGTGCGGTTCGCCCGCGAGTGGGCCGCGCTGCGCGCCTACGCGGTCGAGCGCGGGGTGCGGATGATGGGCGACGTGCCGATCTACGTCGCACCGGACGGCGCCGACGTCCGCGCGTGGCCGCACCTGTTCCGCAGCGACGCCGTCGCCGGCTGCCCCCCGGACGCCTACGCCGCGACGGGCCAGCTGTGGGGCAACCCGCTCTACCGGTGGGACGTCATGGCGGACGAGGGGTTCCGGTGGTGGGTCGAGCGGCTGCGGCGCACCTTCGAGCTGTTCGACTTCGTGCGCCTCGACCACTTCCGCGGGTTCGCCGGCTACTGGGCCATCCCCGCCGACGCCGAGACGGCGATGAGCGGGCACTGGGAGCCCGGCCCGGGACGCGCGCTCTTCGACGCCGCGCGCTCCGAGCTGGGCGACCTGCCGATGCTCGCCGAGGACCTCGGGGACATCGACGCGCCGGTCGTCGAGCTGCGCCAGGCGCTCGGGCTCCCGGGCATGGCGGTCCTCCAGTTCGGCTTCACGCCGTGGGACCCGCACAACATCCACCACCCGAGCCGCCTTCGCCCCGACCAGGTCGTCTACACCGGCACCCACGACAACGACACCGTGCGCGGCTGGTGGGCGCAGCAGCCCGAGGAGGTGCGGGACATGGTTCGAGGCGCCTGCTGGGACAGGGGAGTTCGCGCCCACGTCGACGACGAGCCGTCCTGGGCCTTCATCGAGCTCGCCCTCACGATGCCCGGTGAGCTGACGATGATGCAGGCGCAGGACGTGCTGGGTCTCGGCTCCGAGGCGCGGATGAACACCCCCGGGATCGAGGGCGGCTGGGGCTGGCGGATGGAGCCGGGCGCGCTCACCGACGCCCACGCCGAGCGGTTGCGCTCCCTGACCGACGCCGCCGGCCGAGCGCGGTAGGAGCGGGCCCCGCCTTTCGTCGGGGAGCGAGCCCAGCGGCATACGGCAGATGTCGTATGCCGCTGAGCTGAGCCGGGTGCCCACGGCACCCGAGGCGTAGCGTGGCGTTCGTGGACCAGCTACCCCCGGTGACGATCGACGACGTGCGCGCCGCCCGGGCGCTCCTCGACGGCATCGTCCGGCCGACCCCGCTCGAGTACAGCCGCGGGCTCAGCGAACGGGTCGGGGCCACGGTCCAGCTCAAGTGCGAGAACCTCCAGCGGGCCGGCTCGTTCAAGATCCGGGGCGCCTACACGCGGATGGCGCGGCTGTCCGAGGAGGAGAAGCGGGCCGGGGTCGTGGCCGCGTCCGCCGGCAACCACGCCCAGGGTGTGGCGCTCGCGGCGTCGATGCTGGGGATCCGCGCCAAGGTCTACATGCCGCTCGGGGCGGCGATGCCCAAGCTGCTCGCGACGCAGGGCTACGGCGCCGACGTCGAGCAGCTCGGGACGACGATCGACGAGTGTCTCGTCGCGGCCCAGGAGTTCGCCGACGAGACCGGCGCGGTGCTCATCCACCCGTTCGACCACCCGGACATCGTTGCGGGACAGGGCAGCTGCGGTCTCGAGATCCTCGAGCAGTGTCCTGATGTGAAGACCGTCGTGGTCAGCGTGGGCGGCGGGGGCCTGCTGGCCGGCATCAGCACCGTGGTGCGGGCCCTCCGGCCGGACGTCCGGATCGTCGGGGTCCAGGCAGCGGGGGCGGCGGCCTACCCGGCGTCCTTGGCGGCCGGGCACCCGGTGGCGTTGTCGACGATGGTGACGATGGCGGACGGGATCGCCGTCGGTCGCCCCGGGGACGTGCCGTTCGCGGTGATCCAGCAGTACGTCGACTCCGTCGAGACCGTCTCCGAGGACTCGCTCGCCCGGGCGCTGCTCTTCCTGCTCGAGCGGGCCAAGCTCGTCGTCGAACCGGCCGGGGCCGCCGCGGCTGCCTGGTTGCTCGACCGCTCGGCCGCGGGCGAGGTGGAGGGGCCGGTCGTCGCGGTGCTCTCCGGCGGCAACATCGACCCGCTCCTGCTGCTCCGGATCATCCGGCACGGCATGGCCGCCGGCGGCCGCTACCTCGAGCTGAAGTTCCGGGTGCCGGACCGGCCGGGGTCGTTGGCCGCGCTGCTGGCCGACTGCGCGCGGCTCGATGCCAACGTCGTCGACGTCGCCCACTCCCGGACGGTCCGGGCGCTCACCGTCCAGGAGGTCGAGATCGGCGTGACGCTCGAGACGAAGGGGCGGGAGCATGCGGACGCGGTGACCGCGGCGCTCCGCGAGAAGGGCTACCGCCTCAACGTGGATTGAGCACCGGCGAGGCGGGGGCGGCTGGATGGGCTGCTGCCCGCTCGGCTGGGACTGATGACGCAGCTGCCGGGCGCGGCGGTCAGGGTTTCGTGCTGGGGACGAGTCTCAGCCTCGGGGAAGGTGCGTCAACCGTCCCCTTACCGGGCCGCTACGCCGTGACACCGGCCATGCCCCAGCGGACCGCGGCCGTGCCGAGCTGCCCCAGCGGGTGCGCGACATGGCGCGCGACCGGACCCGGCACGGGGATCCGCAGCATGGTCCGCGCCCAGTCCGGCAGCAGGGACACGCCCCCGGAGGCGAGGGTCCCGTAGCCGGCCCGCGCGAGGAGGGGCAGGGGCGGATGCAGCAGGAGGAACCGGGCCGCCTCGAGGGCCGCCGGGGTCGCCTCGAGCTCCGGCCGGTAGGAGTCGAGCACCCGCTGCAGGCCGAGGGCATCGGTGGGCGGGTGGGTCACGCCGAGCCGGCGGGCGGCCACGCCGGTCTGCTCGACGTAGCGGTCGGTCTCGCGCGGGCTCAGCGGTCTGGCCCCGAAGGTCTGGTGCGCGCGCAGGAAGGAGTGGATCTCGGCGACGTGGACCCAGAGGAGCAGGTGCGGGTCGCTGGCGCGGTAGGGCCGCCCGAGATCGTCGCGACCGCGGACCCGCTCATGGATCTCGCGAACCCGGGCGATCGCGGCCTCGGCGTCCTCGATCGTCCCGTAGGTCGTCGTCGCGATGTAGTGGCTGGTCCGCTGCAGACGGCCCCATGCGTCGCTCTTGTAGCCGCTGTGCCCGGCCACTCCGGCCATGGCCAGGGGATGGAGCGACTGCAGGAGCAGGGAGGCGATGCCGCCGGCGAACATGGAGGCGTCCTCGTGGACGCGCCAGATCGGGTCGTCCGGGGTGAACCACCGCTCGCCCGGCTTGCCCCAGATCCGCTGGGCGCGCTCGGGAGCGTCCTCGCCGGCGACGCGGTCCCGCAGGGCGAGGCCGAGGCGGCGCTGCACCAGTCGGGTGGCACTTTCGGCGTTCACGTGCCCACCGTACGTGGAGGAGGAGGATGAGCGGGTGACCGAACCCGGCAAGGACCTCGTGCTCCGGGCGCCCGGCCTCGGCGAGGTCGTCATCCCGGCCGCGGAGCTCGTCGAACGGTTCAGCCGGTCCAGCGGGCCGGGAGGCCAGGGCGTCAACACCACGGACAGCCGGGTGGAGCTGCTCTTCGACCCCGGCGCGAGCGTCGCCTTCACCGCGGCGCAGCGGGAGCGGCTGCTCGAGCGCCTCTCCGACCGGCTCGTCGCCGGCCGGATCCGGCTCGTCGGCTCGGAGTACCGGTCGCAGAACCGGAACCGCGCCGCCGTCCGGGAGCGGCTGCGCGACCTGCTCGTCGAGGCGCTCGCCCCACCGGCTCCGGCGCGGCGCAAGACGCGGCCCACCCGCGGCTCGCAGTCCCGACGGCTCGATGCGAAGAAGCGCCGGGGCGACCTGAAGTCGACGCGGGGTCGGCTGCCGCCCTCGTCCGACTGACCGCCGCCGGGTAGGACGTCGTCAACGTCACCGAGCCAACGTCACCGAGCCAACGTCACCGAGTCAACGTCACCGAGTCAACGACGCGGCCGCGTCACGTAGCGTCTGGATCTCGAAACCCTCGACGACGTCCTGGATCTGGCGCAGGGGCAGGTCCGGGTCGAGGTCGGCGGGCAGCCGGGCCTCGGCCAGTAGCCGGTCGACGGCGACACCGGTGGCCGCGGCCGCCTCGCGAATCGTCATCGAGCCCCGGATCCCATCCGTCGGTGTGCCGGCGGGCGTCCCGGTGGGTGAGCCGGTCGACGTTCCCGTCGGCGTGCTGCTCGGGACGTGGGTCGTGGAGATCGGCGACGGACTGGGCGGCGGTGTCGACGCCCCTGCCGCGGTCGTCGGCTGGGCCACCGCCGGGACATCGGCGGCTCCGGTGCCAAGGTGCGCGCGGACGGTCTCGCGGTAGGTGGTCAGCTCGAAGCCGGGCACCAGCGCCTCGACCTCGCTGAACGCTGTGCCGGGTCCGACCCCCGCTCCGGCCGGCGCCCCCAGGAGGACGACGAGCTCGTCGACCGGCACGGCGAGGCCGTCCGCTGCCTGCTGCAGGGTCATCCAGCCCTTGAGGTCGTCGGCGGTCATCGCACCAGCGGCGATGGGCTCGCGCCCGCTCGTCACCCACCACCCGGCCGCCTGCGCGACGCCGATGGCGCCGAAGAACAGGATCAGCGACAGGGCCGGCAGCAGCCAGCGGCTCGTCCTCCTCATCGGTTCGCCCCCGCCCGTTGGCTCGCCGGTCGCCGACGGTTGATGGTCACCGGCAGCGGCCCGGGTGGGACCGTCGCGTCGAGCCGCTTGCGCAGGTGCGCCCACGGTGGCGCCGCGGTCACCTCGAGGGCGCCGGCCTTGGGGCACGTCGCGACGCACTCGAGGCAGCCGATGCAGTCGGCGCTGACGACGGGAGCCGCCTTGGCCACGTCGATGCCGACGGGGCACGGCTTGGTGCAGAGGTCGCAGTCGGTGCAGGCGGAGGCGCTGCGGTGGATGCGCAGGATGCTGAGGCGGCCGAGGATGCTGAGGGCGCCGCCCAAGGGGCAGAGATAGCGGCAGAAGGCGCGCTCGACGAGCATCGACACGGCGAGAACGCCGAGCAGGATCGCGAGTGCTGGCCACATCGCCGCGAGGTCGGGCTCGAAGGCCCACGAGAGGCCGAACAGGGTGAGGTAGGGGTCGTAGTCGGCGAACCACAGCTTCAGGGTGGTGGCGCTCGCGACGAGGACGACGCCGAAGACGACGAAGCGGCCGTGACGCAGGACCCGGTCGAGTCGGGGCGGGACGGTGACCGTGGGGATGCGCAGCCTGCGCTTGACCCAGTGCAGCGCGTCCTGGATCGCGCCGAACGGACAGATCCAGCCGCAGAAGGCGCTGCCCGCGACGAGGACGGCGGCGAGGAGACCGATTCCGATGACGAGGTTGGAGGGGTGGATCTTGGAGATGAAGGCGCCGGTCGTCACCCACGTCCACATGGTCTCGAGGGCGCCGAACGGGCACAGGGCGTCGACCGAAGGGGCGTCGGTCGCCGACTCGAGCTGGTGCCGGACCGCCATCGCGGTGATGAGGGCGACGACGGCCAGCTGGACCAGGCGGCGTCGCCGATGCAGCCCGGTGATCGATCTCATCCGGCGCTGGTATGCCGTGGGCCTGCGTACGGGATGCGGGCTCGTGTCGGTGGGGCCCTTCACGGCAGTCGGGTTCGTCGCCATCTCGTCCTCGCTTCGCGGTGCGACCCGCTGGTGGGCGTCGCCCGGGCGGACCGATGGCACCAGTGTTGACCCGGCCTGTGAAGCGTCCGTGAAGGTGATGTGAAGGGAAGGCGCAAGCGGGAGCGAGCCCAGCGGCATCCGGCCGTATGCCGCTCAGCTCACTTGCGCGCGAGGCGCGGCGACCTGCCGTGGCTGGGTGTCAGGGCTTGGGCAGGGGACTGTAGAAGACGAGGCCGTTGCCCATGTGGTCGTAGACGACGGCGCGGCGCTCGTAGGCGTCGTCGTAGGGCGCGCGAAGGATCGCGCCGCCGTTGTCCTCGACCGCCTTCGCGGCTGCGTCGACGTCGTCGGTCCTGATCCCGACCGCGACCTTGCCGGGGATCGGGTGGTCCAGCGCCGTCGCCAGGGCGAGCGTCACGGTCCCCCCGTCGAGTGCGGCGAAGTGCGTCCCGTCGCGGAACTTGAGCTCGAACCCCAAGGTGTCGCGGTAGAACGCGATCGAGTCGTCCAGGTCGTCCGTCGAAAGGACGATCATGCGGACGTCGTAGTCGGCCATGGCGCCGCTCCTCTCCGTCCTCGGAAGCCTATCGAGCCGCCCCGACCGCCTCGCAGACACGTCCGGGCAGCGATCCCCGGTGGACCCGTCAGGTGATGGAGATACGGCGCACGGCGCTGTAGCCGGTCGCCTGCAGGGTGGTTCCCACGCGCTGGATGCGCACCTCCCAGGTGCCCTTCGACCAGAGCCGCGCGGAGGTCTTCGCGTAACTGGTGCTGGCGACGTTGCCGGTGGCATACGTCCTCCAGGTCGAGGTGCCGACCTTGCGGGCCTGGAACCGGACGACGGCGCCCTGCACGTAGGGCCGTGCGTAGACGGCTGCCGTGACGAGGGAGCCGGCGCGGGCTGACGTCGGCAAAGAGGACCACGAGACCCTGGCGACCGAGGTGGTCGATCGTTCTGGCGTCCGCACCGTGGTGCCGGGCACGGCTCCCTTGACCAGCGCGCGGAGTCGACCGGTCGCCTTGTGGCTGTAGCGGATCGCCGCGGTGCCGGCTGAGCCGGTGGTCCCGGTGGCGATTGTCGCCCACGTCGAGGTGCCGGCCTTCTTCAGCTGCAGCGTGACGGTGAGGCCTGAGCCGGCGGCACTGCGCACGCCGATCGTCTTCTCGTCGAGCACGGTCACCTTGGCCGTCTGCGTCGTGCCCCAGGTGGCGCGTCCCGGGGCGGCGAGGGAGGCCGTTCGCTTCGCGTAGACCGTGACGGGGAAGTTCCGCTGCGGGCCGAGGACGCCGTCGTGGCCCAGGATGTCGAGTTCGAGCAGGCCGGTCCCGGCGTTGGACGGAACGATCAGCCGGAGGGCGTCAACACTGGTGGCGTTCGGTCCGGGGCACAGGTTCCAGAACGGACTGGACAGGAGCGGTGGCAACAGCCGCACGTGGCACTGGAGCAGGGTCGTCCCGGTGGGCGCGGTCGCGCGGAGGCGCACGGAGCTGCTTGTGCCGACGACGAACCTGGGGATGCTGACCGTCTCCTTGAAGTCGACGATCTCGAACGACGTCGACGCGGTCCCCAGGACTGCGCCGTTGACGTCGCGGACCTCGACGTCAACCACGGTCCGACCCACGGGCAGCCCCTTCGTGGGCACGGGCAGGGGTCGGCTCGCGGGCTGGTTCGGGCCGGCGGGGACGTACCAGTCGGACGTGTCGGCTGGAACGACGTGCTCGACGCCGCCCACCGTGAGGCGAACCGTGCCGGGACGGGTCTGCGGCGAGCGGAGGCCCCGGACCGTCACCGTGGCCGTCGTCTCGCGGCCGGTAGCCACGACCGTCGGACCGCTCATGTCGAGCGTGACCAAGGGGCTGTGGACCACGATCAGGTCCGAGGGTGTGGCGAAGCTCCAGTGACCGGCCCCGTCGTGGGCCTGGGCGACGACGCGGTAGACCCCCTCCGGAAGCCCGGACGTGTCGATCCGGGCTCGACCGGTGGAGTAGCCCCACTCATCGGTATCGGGGCCCCAGCTGGCGTCAACCGGGGCGAGTCGCGGGGCCGACAGGTCGCTGCCGTACGGGATGGCCGACACCTGGATCCGCTCGCCGCCGCCCCGGCCGCTGATGCCGGCGAACCCGACCTCGCCGCCGGTGTCGAACACGCCCGACGAGTTGGCCACCGTGTTGTCGGTCGCGTCGCCGCTGAGCTGCGTCACCCAGGTCGGCTGAACGAGGGGCCGGTAGTCCGCGGCGGCGCCGTAGGTCTGGATCGAGCGGTCCCCCATGGTGGCAATGACGCCCAGACCCGCGACGCCTGCATACCACGGCGCTGTCTGTGCCGCGGGGTCGATGCGCCAGGAGACGCGGCAGGTGACCAGGCAAGACCCGCCCGGGATCGTCTTCGGCGTTGCCTGGGGAGAGCTGATCCACCACGAAGGCAGTTGCGGTATCAGCACCACGTCCTCGGACCCGGCACCGCTCACCTCCACCACCATGTCGAAGGGCCCGTGCACGACCGGGGTCGCAGTCGCAGGCACCACGGACTCAGGTGGCAGGACGACGACGAGGGGGTCGGTGGGCTCCCCTGCACCGGCGGGCTCCGCGGCCAGGGGACCTGCCACGAGGGAACCGATCACGAGCAGGGCCGCGAGCAGGCGAGAAGCAAGGCGCACTGGGATCCTTTGTCACGAAGTCGAACAGAAGGTACCGCACCGGCCCGCGAGCCTCAGGGGTGTATCTGGCCGAGACTCGGGTAACTAGGCAGATATGAAACTGAGTCACCTGCCCCTGCGCCTGGCGACGGGCGCCTTCATCCTCAACTCCGGTCTCGGCAAGCGCGGCCTTCAGGGTGAAGCCGCCGAGGGGCTGCACGGCATGGCGTCGGTGACGTTGCCCGGGTCCCTCAAGGAGATGGACGCGACCGAGTTCGCGCAGCTGCTCTCCCGCGCCGAGATGGCGCTCGGGATCGCCCTCCTGGCGCCGTTCGTGCCGTCACGCATGGCGGGCGCAGCCCTCACCGCCTTCGGCGGCGGCCTGCTCAGCGTCTACCTGCAGACTCCGGGGATGCGGCAGGAGGGCAGCATCCGTCCGACGCAGGCGGGCACCGCCCTCGCCAAGGACGTCTGGCTCGTCGGGGCCGGGCTCACCCTGCTCCTCGACTGACCAGGCGGTCGGGGTCTCACGACGACTCCGCCCGGTCCCGTGGGCCGCGGGCCCGCCTACGCTTGGGCTCATGCTGGAGATCCGCGAGGCGAACGAGGCCGACTGGCCGCACATCTACCCGTTCTACTCCCGGATCTCCGACGAGGGCCGCACCTATGCCCTCCCGCCTGACCAGAGCTCGGAGCAGGCGCAGGCCTACTGGCTCGAGCCCGCGCCCTGGCGCACCGTCGTCGCCACGATCGACGGAGTCGTCGTCGGCTCGGCGAAGATGGGCCCGAACCGTCCCGGCCGCGGCTCCCACGTCGCGACCGCCTCCTTCATGGTCGACCCGGACCGCCAGGGCGAGGGCATCGGCCTCGCCCTCGCTCGCCACGTCGTCGAGTGGGCGCGTTCGTCCGGCTTCCACGCGATGCAGTACAACGCCGTCGTCGAGACCAATGCGGGCGCTGTCCGGCTGTGGCAGCGGCTCGGATTCCGGATCATCGGCACGGTCCCGCAGGCCTTCGACGACGCGGAACGTGGGCTCGTCGGCCTGCACGTGATGTACCTGCCGCTCCGGGATCCGGTGGAGTAGGGACGCGCACCGCGACCGGGCGGGCTCAGGCGCAGACCTCGACGACGTCGCCGGTCCGGAGTCGCGCGAGCTCGTCCGGCGGGACGAGCACGACGGGCACCGAGTGCCCGTAGAGCTCGTGGGCCACGAGGGCGCCCAGCACGATGATGGCGTCGGGCTCGGCCAGCACGATGGCGAGCGGTCCGGTGCCGCGGCGCAGCTGCTCGGCGAGGACGTAGGAGCTGGAGCTCGACCCGCGACCGCTGCGCATCGCGAGGACCCGTCCCGCGAACGACTGGCCATGCTGCGGGTGGTGGGTGTCGATGATCGTCCCGGCCAGGTCGCTGCCGCCCCAGAAGGAGAGCGGCTCGTCGAGGACGAGCAGCGCGCCCGAGGCGGATCCGGGGCGCAGGGCTCGGCCGGTCATGGAGGCCATCAGCGCAGGGTCTCCGGGTCGAGGACGACGCGACCGGCACGCGCCGAGGCGACGCACTCGGCCAGGCTGCCCAGGACGACGGCGACGCCGAGGTTGGCCGGCGCGTAGTGAGCCCACTTGCCGCTGTTGGTCATGACGACGCGGACGTCGGCGCCGAGGATCGGCGTGACGTAGGTGCACGTGTCGACGACGATCTGCACGCCCGCTACCTCGAGCGCGGCGATGTGGCCTCGGCTCGCCGCCTCCGCAAGCACGGACCGCCCCATGGAGATGTAGACGTGGACGCCCGAAGCGAGCGCAGGTCCGTCCGCGAGATGCGCAGCGAGCGCGGCGACCTCGTCGACCGAGGCGTGCGGGGTGCCGATGCTCACCGCGTCGAGCCGCTCACCCCCGTCGGTCGTGAGCTCGTCCCGAGCGGCCCGCAGGTCCGTCGTCGTCAGCGTGATGGTCTCCGGGTCTCCGGAGCGGTCCGGACCGAGGGCAGCCTCCACGGTCGGCGCCTCTGGGGTGACGCCGACGACGTGGAACATCGCCACGCCGCCCGACGACGCGGCTGCCGCGCCGAGTGCCTTGAGCTGGTCCTCGGACGTCGTGGACGGCAGCCCGACGAACACCGGCACGCGACTGCCCACCCGGCTCCCGACGAGGTAGCCGAGCAGCGGCCCGGCGAGGTCGCCGCCGAGGACGCGCTCGGGAATCGCGGTGCAGTCGACGACCACCTGGCCGCGGCGGGCAGCGTCCGTGTGCAGGCCGGCATACGGCGCGCGACCGGTGATCGCGGCGCAGATGTCGAGGAAGTCCCCGTAGCGATCCGTGCGGGCGCCGAGGACCGAGTTGGCGAAGGCGATCGCGTTCGACTCGGCCCACGCGACGTGCTCGCCGAGTCGGGGCCGGGAGTCGACGATGTACGGGGCGCACGTCCAGGTGGGCCGTGCACCGAGCGCGAGGTAGGCGTCCATCAGGGCCTTCCCCTGGCTCCGGACCTCGCGCTGCGCGGGCGTGGCGTCGCGGACGAGGTCGGGGTGGAGGAGGTCGAGGGACCCGACGTTGAGGGTCGTCGGGATCCGCACCCGGGCTCCCAGGTCGTGCAGGCGCCGGGCGAAGTCGAGTCCGACCTGCCCGTGGTAGAGGCACCCGTCAACGTGCGCCGAGGTGACCCCGACGAGACGGGGAGCCCGCCGGACCTCAGCGAGCCCCGTGACGACCCGCATCGCCATCGCGACACCGGCACCCTCGTCGCCCCGGCGCATCGACTCCTCCTCGACGGTGAGGCGGAGCCGGGACGGCTCGGGCTCGGCGAGGATCCGGGTCACTGGGGCGGCTCGACCGTCCCGTCGATGCGGCGACTCAGCTGCCAGGGATTGTCGTCGCGGACCGGTTGGGGCAGCAGGGACGCCGGGACGTCCTGGTAGCAGACCGGCCGTTGGAACCGCTCGATGGCGAGTGACCCGACCGAGGTGGACCGTGCGTCGGAGGTGGCGGGGAAGGGGCCGCCGTGGACCATCGCGTGGGTGACCTCGACTCCGGTTGGCCAGCCGTTGAAGAGGATTCGGCCGACGCGCGTCTCGAGGACGGGCACGAGGACGGCCGCCGCCTCGTGGTCGGCGTCGGTGGCGTGGATGGTCGCGGTGAGCTGTCCAGCGAGGTCGGCCAGGTGCTCCGCGAGGCGAGTGACGTCACCGAACCGGACCACGAGGCCCGCGGCTCCGAAGACCTCCTCAGTGAGGCCGTGGTCCTCGGCCAGCGCGGTGAGCTCGGTCGCGAACACCATGGGGGCGGGAGCGTTGTCGCCGGCGCCGGCCACACCCTGAGCGATGGTCCGCACGGAGGGGTGGGCGCCGAGCCGCTCGATGCCCGCCCCGAAGGCCGTGCGGATCTGCGGCGTGAGCATGGTCTGTCCCGCGGCCTGCGCGGCCTGCTCGGCCACGGCGGCGAGGAATGCGTCGCCGGCCTCACCATCGGGCAGGAAGAGCAGGCCGGGGTTGGTGCAGAACTGGCCCGACCCGCTCGTCAGGGAGGTGAGGTAGGCGGTGGCCAGGCGTGTCGGGTCACCGGTGAGGGCGCCCTCGAGGAGGATCACGGGGTTGGTCGACGACATCTCGGCGTAGACCGGGATCGGCTGGGCTCGTCCTGCCGCCGCAGCGACGAGGGCGAGCCCGCCCGCGCGGGAGCCGGTGAAGCCGACCGCGTGGATCCGCGGGTCGGTGACGAGCGCCATTCCGACCTCGTTGCCGAGGCCGAAGACGAGGGAGAAGACGCCGGCCGGCATCTGCGTGCGGCCCGCGGCCCGGGCGACGGCCTGTCCCACGAGCTCGCTGGTGCCGGGGTGGGCATTGTGCGCCTTGACGACGACGGGGCAGCCGGCGGCCAGCGCGGAGGCCGTGTCGCCGCCGGCTGTGGAGAAGGCGAGCGGAAAGTTGCTTGCGCCGAAGACCGCGACGGGCCCCAGGGCAATCTGGCGCAACCTGAGGTCGGGCCGGGGCAGGGGCGCGCGGTCGGGCAGCGCCGAGTCGATGCGCACGCCGAGGTGGTCCCCCTGGCGGACGACGCCGGCGAACATCCGCAGCTGGCCGCACGTGCGGGCGCGTTCGCCCTGGAGGCGGGCGAGCGGCAGGGCCGTCTCGGCATGGGCCCGCTCGAGCAGCTCGTCGCCGAGGGCCTCGATCTCCTCGGCGATGGCCTCGAGGAAGGCCGCCCGCTCAGTCGGCGTCGTGGAGCGGTAGGCGGTGCAGGACTCGGCCGCGGCGCGGGTGGCGAGCGCCACCTCGTCCGGGGTGAGGCAGGAGACCTCCGGGCCCAGGGCTGCGCCCGTGCTCGGGTCGACGGCCGTGAACGTGCCGCCCGAGCCCGCGGTCGGAGTGCCGGCGATGATGGACTGTCCTGTCAGGAGCATGGGGGGCCTTTCGCGCCAACGGTCCGGACTGTGCTGTGTAACATTACACACGTGCCGAGGATTCACAGGTGAGTACGGTCGTCGTCATCGGCGCGGGCATCGTCGGAGCGGCGTGCGCCCACGACCTGGCCCGTGGGGGTGCGGACGTCGTCGTCCTCGACCGCGGTCCCGTCGCCTCGGGCACGACGAGCCGGGGCGAGGGCAACATCCTCGTCTCCGACAAGGGGCCGGGTGCCGAGCTCGACCTCGCGCGGCTGAGCCGTGACGCCTGGCTCGAGCTCGGGGACGAGCTCGGGCGGGACCCGATGGAGCTCGAGGAGAAGGGCGGCGTCGTCGTGGCGTCGTCCCCCGAGGGCCTGGACGCACTGGAGGGCTTTGCCCGGTCCCAGCGCGCTGCCGGGACCACGGCCCTGGATGTCGACGACCTCCGCAGCCTCGAGCCGCACCTCGCGCCGGGGCTCGCGGGCGGCGTGCTCTATCCCGAGGACATGCAGGTCCAGCCCGTCCTCGCGGCGGCAGCGATGCTGGAGGCGGCCCAACGGCATGGCGCGCGGTTCGTGCCGGGTGCCGACGCGCGGGGCGCCGTCCTGGACCGGACCGGGCGCCTCACCGGGGTCCGCACCGGCACGGGAGAGGTCATCGGCGCGGACGCTGTCGTCAACGCGGCGGGCACGTGGGGTGGCGAGGTCGGCGAGCGGCTCGGTGGTGCCGTGCCGGTCCTGCCCCGACGCGGCTTCATCCTCGTGACCGAGCCGCTCCCGCCGATGGTCCGGCACAAGGTGTACTCCGCCGACTACGTGTCCAACGTCGCCTCCTCCGACGCCGGGCTGGAGACGTCGTGCGTCGTCGAGGGGACGCGGGGCGGCACCATCCTCATCGGGGCGAGCCGCGAGCGGGTGGGGTTCGACACCACCCTGGACGTCAACGTCATCTCGATCCTGGCCCGACAGGCAACCGCGCTCTTCCCCTTCCTCGCAGGGGTCAACCTCCTGCGCGTCTACCGGGGCTTCCGCCCGTACTGCCCCGACCACCTTCCGGTCATCGGCCCCGACCCGAGGGTCCCTGGTCTCTTCCATGCCTGCGGACACGAGGGGGCCGGCATCGGCCTGGCGCCGGGTACGGCCCGGCTCATCACGCAGCACATCCTCGGTGGGGACGGCGTCGACGTCGCCCGCTACACCGAGCTGCTGCCCGACCGCTTCATCGAGCAGGAGGCGTGATGCCGAGCTTCGCGTTCGACGGGTCGCCGGTCCCCTTCCGGGACGGACAGACCGTGGGGGCGGCCCTCGTCGCCCACGGGACGGTCTCGTGGCGCACCACCCGCCTGGAGGGACGACCGCGGGGTCTCTTCTGCGGCATCGGCATCTGCTTCGACTGCCTCGTCACGGTCGACGGTGTGCCCAACCAGCGCGCCTGCCTCGTGCGGGCCCGCGACAGCAGCGCGGTCACGACACAGGAGGGGACAGGGTATGCCGCCGAGTGAGCTCGCGCCCGAGCGCGTCGTCATCGTCGGGGCCGGCCCCGCCGGGCTCGCCTGTGCCGCAACGCTGCTCGAGGTCAGCGAGATGCACGTCATCCTCGTCGACGCGGGCGCAGGTCCCGGCGGGCAGTACTGGCGGCAGCCGCCGCCCACCGACGACCCGCAGGGCGTCAACCCCGAGGCGCTTCGTGGGCTCCACCACGACCTCGGCACGTTCGAGTCGCTCCGGGCCCGCCTGGACGAAGGCCGCGCAGCCGGCCGGGCGACCCTGCTCACCGAGCACCACGTGTGGACGGTCGTCCCGACTGCCGGTGGCTACGTGGTCCACGCGGTCGACCGCGGCGCGGGCCCGGGCCGCGAGCGCACCGTGGAGATCGGCGCGGACCGCCTCGTCATCGCCACCGGGGCCCATGACCGGGCGCTGCCCTTCCCCGGCTGGGACCTGCCGGGCGTCATGACGGCCGGTGGCCTCCAAGCCCTGCTCAAGGCCGGTGACGTCGCGGCCGGTCGGCGCGTCGCGGTCGGCGGCACCGGACCCTTCCTGCTCCCCGTCGCGGCCGGACTCGCAGCGCGCGGCGCGTCCGTCGTCGGGGTCTTCGAGGCGAACTCGCCGGTGCGGTGGCTGCGCGAGCTCGGACCCGTCGTCGCCAACCGGGGAAAGCTCGCGGAGGGCGCCGGGTATGCGGCCACCCTGGTGCGACACCGGGTCCCCGTCCACGTGCGCACGATGATCGTCGAGGCACACGGAGTCGACCGGGTCGAGGCGGTCACGGTGGCGAGGGTGGACGGCGCGGGTCGGCCGCAACGGCACGGCCTGCGCAGGCTCGAGGTGGACGCCGTCGGCGTCGGCTGGGGGTTCTCGCCGCAGCTCGACCTCCCCGTCACCCTGGGCTGCGCTCTCGCCCCGGACACGTCGGGCACCGCGGTCGTGCAGGTCGATGACTGGCAGCGCACGAGCCGACCCGGGGTGTCCGCGGCCGGCGAGGCGTGCGGCGTCGGGGGAGCGGCGCTCGCGGTCGCGGAGGGCCACCTCGCGGCATACGGGGTCGTCGCCGGCGACGCCGGGAGCGGGCCGCCTGCGGAGGTGGCTGGGCTGCGGGCGGTGATCGCCCGGCTGCGCCGGTTCGCGTCCGCGATGCAGCGTGCCCATCCCGTCCCGGCCGGGTGGGCCGAGACCCTGCGTCCGAGCACCGTCGTGTGCCGGTGCGAGGAGGTCTCGGCGGGCGTGGTGCAACGAGCGATCTCGGAGCGCGGGGCGACGGGTGCCCGTCAGGTGAAGCAGCTCACCCGCGCGGGGATGGGCTGGTGCCAGGGACGCGTCTGTGGCCATGCGGTCGAGCTTCTCGCCGGCGGCGGCGGCGCCGCGACCGAGCGGCTCGTCTCGACCCCGGTACCGCTCGGCGTGCTGGCACACCCCCGAGCAAAAGTGCAATGTAATATTGCACTGAACGCTGCCGCGCCCTAGTCTGGTGCGCGCCGCGAGGTCTGGCACGGACCTCGCGTCCCGAGACCCGAGGAGCACCATGTCCGACAACCAGCGCAAGCCGTGGCACGGCGTCATCGTCGCGACGAGCCTCCAGTTCGACGCCGACGGGGAGCCCGACTTCGCGGCCTACCGCGAGAACGTCGCGTGGCTCGCCTCGCAGGGCCTGGACGGGGTGGCGCCCAACGGCTCCCTCGGTGAGTACCAGACGCTCTCCTGGGAGGAGCGCGACACCGTCGTCCGGACCGCGCGCGAGGCCGCGCCCGAGGGTTTCACGGTCATGCCCGGCGTCGGCGCCTACAGCGGCCGCGAGTCGCGGCGCCACGCGCAGGTCGCCAAGGACCTCGGCTGCGACGCCGTGATGGCCCTTCCGCCGAACGCCTACCGCGCCGACGAGCGCGCGATCCTCGAGCACTACGAGCTCATCGCCGGCGTCGGGCTGCCGGTCACCGCCTACAACAACCCCATCGACACCAAGGTCGACCTCACCCCGGACATCCTGGCCAAGCTCCACGCCGAGGGCCTCATCGTCGGCGTCAAGGAGTTCTCGGGCGACGTGCGGCGCTGCTACGAGATCGCCGAGCTCGCGCCCGGCCTCGACCTCATGATCGGCACGGACGACACCGTTCTCGAGGTCGGCATCGCCGGTGCGGTGGGCTGGGTCGCCGGCTATCCGCAGGTCTTCCCGCAGGCGTGCCGGGAGCTCTTCCGACTGTCGGTCGCCCGAGACGTCGAGGCCGCCCTGCCCCTCTACCGGCAGCTGCACCCCGTCCTCCGGTGGGACTCGAAGACCGAGTTCATCCAGGCCATCAAGCTCGGGCAGGACATGATCGGGCGCAACGGCGGCGGCTGCCGTCCGCCGCGCCAGCCGCTCACTGCCGAGCAGGAGAAGGTCGTCCGCGAGGCCACGCAGGCCCTGATCGACGCCGGGGTGAGCTGAGCCATGCGCACCTCCGTCGTCTACCACGCGGTGGACTCCCACACGGAGGGGATGCCGACCCGGGTCATCACCGGCGGCGTCGGGGTGCTGCCGGGGGCGACCATGGCCGAACGCCGCCTGCGCTTCATGGCCGAGCGGGACGACCTGCGCAAGCTGCTCATGTTCGAGCCGCGCGGCCACTCGTCGATGTCCGGGGCGATCCTCCAGCCGCCCACCCGGCCCGACGCGGACTGGGGCGTCCTCTACATCGAGGTCTCCGGCTGCCTGCCGATGTGCGGGCACGGCACGATCGGCGCGGTCACCGTCCTCATCGAGACCGGCATGGTGCCCGTGACCGAGCCGGAGACCGTCGTGCGCCTCGACACTCCGGCCGGGCTCGTCGTCGCCCGGGCCGAGGTCCGGGACGGCCGGGCCGTCGCCGTCACCCTCGAGAACGTCCCGGCCTACTCCCACGCCCTCGACCAGGACGTCGAGGTGCCGGGCCTCGGCCGGGTTCGCTACGACATCGCCTACGGCGGCAACTTCTATGCCTTCGTCAAGCTCGAGGAGCTCGGCCTGCCCTTCGACCGCGCGGAGAAGCAGCGCCTGCTCGACGCCGGGCTCGCCATCATGGGCGCGATCAACGAGCAGAACCCCGTCGTCCACCCCGAGGCACCGGAGATCGACATCTGCCACCACGTCTACCTCGAGGCGCCGGGCTCGACGCCCCGCCACTCCCGGCACGCGATGGCGATCCACCCGGGGTGGTTCGACCGGTCGCCGTGCGGCACGGGCACGAGCGCCCGCCTCGCCCAGCAGCACGCGCGCGGGCTGCTGGGTGTGGGTGAGGAGATCGTCAACGAGTCGTTCATCGGTAGTCAGTTCCAGGCGCGGATCCTCGGCGAGACGACGGTCGGCGGGCGTCCGGGCATCCTGCCCAGCTTCACCGGCCGGGCGTGGATCACGGGGACGGCGCAGTACATGCTCGACCCCACCGACCCGTTCCCGACCGGTTTCGAGCTCTGACGCGTGGGTCGGCGGGGGACCCGATCACGGTTTGACAACGGCTCCCGAAGCTCTGGTGAACACGGGGGTCACTCCCTACAGTTGGTGCAATGTCACACAGCAGTTGTGTGGACAGCTCACCCAACGTGACGGCACGTGGCCGTCAAGAGCGGAGACGCATGATGAGGAACCCACGACGGATCGGAGCGGTGGCTGCCGGCGCCGGCCTTGCCCTTCTCCTCGCGGCCTGCGGTGGCGGCGGGATCACCGACGGTGGCCCTGGGGAAGGGGCGACGTCGGGCGACATCATCCTCGGCATGCTCACCCCGCTCAGCGGCGGCAGCGCCGCGATCGGTCCGTACATGAGGAACGGCGGGCAGCTCGCGGTCGACGAGATCAACGCGGCCGGTGGCGTCATGGGACGCCAGCTCAAGCTCGTCGTCGAGGACGAGGCCTGTGACCCCAAGACGGCCGCGGCCGGTGCCGCGAAGCTCGTGACCGCCGGCACCATCGTCTCGGTCGGCGGCTACTGCTCGTCTGCGACGCTGCCCACCCTGACGATCTTCGGCAAGGCCAACATCCCGATGATCATCCCGGCGGCCAACTCCAACGACCTCGTCAAGGACAAGCTGCCCAACGTCTTCCTCATCAACGGCACCGGCGCGCAGCAGGCCGCCGCCGCCGTCGAGTTCATGAAGTCCGAGGGGTCCAAGGCCGTCGCGCTCGTCGACGACAACACGTCGTACTCGAAGGACATCACGACCCGCACCGCCCAGAACCTCAAGGATGACGGGTCGGTCGCGGTCGCGAGCCAGCAGTCGGTGACCGCGGGCGAGTCCGACTACTCCGCCGCCGTCACGGCGATCCTCCGCGCGAAGCCCGACTTCGTCTACTGGACCGGCTACTACCAGGAGGGCGGTCTGCTGATCAAGCAGCTGCGTGGCGCCGGGTACACCGGCAAGATCATGGTCGCTGACGGCTCGGTCGACAAGCAGCTCGTCTCGATCGCCGGTGAGAGCAACGCGCAGGGCGTCTTCGCCACGATGACACAGACGCCGCAGACGATCCCGGGCGGCGATCAGTGGGTCGCGACGTTCAAGGACAAGACGGGCGCCGACCCCGGCCCGTACTCCCCGCAGGCCTACGATGCCGTGCGCGTCGCAGCCGAGGCACTCAAGCAGGCCAACTCGACCAAGGGCGAGGACATCATCACGGCCCTCAAAGCCATCGACGGGTTCGAGATCTTCAGCGGCAAGCTCAAGTTCACCGAGGAGCACACCCTCACCGAGGGCGGCTTCGACATCCTCGTCGTCGAGGGCAGCGACTTCGTCCTGAACAAGTGACAGCTCGGTCTCCGGGGCGCGACTGCGCCCCGGAGACCGCCCCCCCGCCCGTCAGGCCGAGACTCCGGCCGCCGCTCCCAGGAGTCCCATGGACTACTTCCTCCAGCTCGTCCTGAACGGCCTGTTCGTCGGCTCGTTCTACGGACTCGTCGCCCTCGGGTACTCGATGGTCTACGGGATCATCAAGCTGCTCAACTTCGCCCACGGTGACGTCTACATGGTCGGCGCCTTCGGCGGCTACACGCTGCTCACCTTCGGGGCGGGCGCTCTCGGCGGCGGATCGCTCGTCGCCCTCGTCGTGATCCTCGTCGTGGCCATGGTCATGACGGGCACGCTCGGCCTCGTCCTCGAGCGGATCGCCTACCGACCCCTTCGGGGAGCCCCGCGACTGTCCGTGCTCATCACGGCGGTCGGCGCCAGCTTCGCACTCGAGTACGGCATCGCCGTCGCCTACGGCCCGAACCCCCGGGTCTACCCCGTCGGCTTCGGCAACGCCTCGGTGACGATCCTCGGTGCTCGCCTGACCGTCGCGCAGCTGCTCATGATGGCCGTGGCGGTCGGCCTCATGATCGCCCTCGACCAGCTCGTGCGCCGCACCCGGACAGGTCGGGCCATGCGAGCGATCTCGCAGGATCCCAAGGCCTGCCTGCTCATGGGCATCAACGTCGACAACGTCATCTCGCGCACGTTCTTCATCGGCTCGGCGCTCGCGGGTGCCGCCGGCGTCATGGCGGGCGCGTACTACGGCAAGGTCGACTTCCTGATGGGCTTCATCATCGGCCTCAAGGCCTTCACCGCGGCTGTCATCGGCGGCATCGGCAACCTGCGCGGGGCGGTCCTCGGCGCCATCGTTCTCGGACTGCTCGAGTCCTTCGGCACCGCCTTCCTCGGAGCCCAGTGGCGCGACGTCTTCGCCTTCGCCTTCCTCATCCTCTTCCTGACCGTGCGACCGACCGGCCTGCTGGGCGAGAGAGTGACGGAGCGCGTCTGATGTCCAAAGACACCCACCAGAGCCCACCCGAACAGGGCGACTCCGGCTTCGTCCGCGCCGTCGAGGAGCGCGGGTCCTCCGTCGTCGCCGCGGCAGGCAAGGGCCTGACGCCCCGACGCTCGCCGGGACCGACCGCCGTCAGCCGGGCCATCAGCCACCCGCTGTTCGCCTGGGCCGTCGTGGCGATGGCCCTGGCGATGCCGTTCATCAACTCGTCGGCGTACGCGATCCGGATCTCCACCGACGCACTGATCTTCGTCATGCTCGCGGTCGGGCTCAATGTCGTCGTCGGCTACTGCGGCCTGCTCGACCTGGGCTATGCCGCCTTCTTTGCGATCGGGGCGTACACCTCCGGCATCCTGGCCACGGCGTTCGACTGGCACATCGCGCTGACCTTGCCGTTCGTCATCGTGGCCGCCGTGATCGGCGGGCTGCTCATCGGCGGGCCGACGCTCCGGCTGCGCAGCGACTACCTCGCCATCGTCACGCTCGGCTTCGGGGAGATCATCCGGATCACGGCCAACAACCTCGACTTCACGGGGGGCCCGAACGGCATCTTCGGCATCCCGGACTTCGGCAGCTTCGGGCTGCGCACCGACATCGCGACCTACTGGGTCACCGCTGCGGTGGTCTCGCTGGCCGTGCTCGCCTCCGCCCGCATCGGCCGGGGTCGACTCGGCCGCGCCTGGCGGTTCGTGCGCGAGGACGAGGACGCGGCCGAGGCGATGGGCATCCACACCTACAAGATCAAGTTCGCGGCCTACATCACCGGCGCGATCTTCGGCGGCCTCGCGGGAGTGCTCTTCGCCGCCCACCAGACCGCCATCTCGCCGATGAGCTTCAACTTCCTCTGGTCCGCCCTCATCCTCATGGCCGTCGTCCTCGGCGGCATGGGGTCGACGCCCGGAGTCGTCGTCGGAGCCCTCGTCATCGCGCTGCTCCCCGAGCTGCTTCGCGGAGCCGAGAACTGGCGCTACCTCGTCTTCGGGGTGTTGCTCATCGTCGTCATGATCTTCCGCCCCCAGGGCATCTGGCCCCACCGGGTGTCGGAGAAGCAGTCGAAGATCGAGAAGCGACGAGCCGAGGAGCAGGCGAAGGCGGTGCCGGCATGAGCGCGGGTCCGACCTCCGGCGCGGTGGCGTCCACGACTGGCGCCGCGCCCGCGGGAGCCGTCCTGCTCGAGGTCCGGGACATGACGGTCGCCTTCGGCGGCGTCACGGCCGTCAACGGCCTCAGCTTCGATGGCCACCAGGGCGAGGTCCTCTCGGTCATCGGCCCGAACGGCGCCGGCAAGACGAGCGCGTTCAACTGCATCACGGGGTTCTACAAGCCCTCGGCCGGACGGGTCCTCTTCGACGGAGCGGACATCACCGGCCAACGGCCGGCGCGCATCGCCGGGCGCGGTGTCGCCCGGACGTTCCAGAACCTCCGCCTCTTCGGCGAGCTCACCGTGCTCGACAACGTCCGTGCGGGCATGCACGTCCGGCTGCGGCAGAACGCCTTCGACGCGATTCTGCACACCCCGCGCTATCACCGCAGCGAGCAGGAGGCGACGGACGAGGCGCACCGCTGGCTCGACTTCGTCGGGTCGACGGGCGATCGGGGTTCGGCCGTGCGCAACCTGCCCTACGGCGAGCAGCGCCGGGTCGAGATCGCCCGGGCTCTCGCGCGGGAGCCGAAGATGCTCCTGCTCGACGAGCCGGCGGCCGGCCTCAACCACGGGGAGAAGGACCAGCTGCTCGACCTCCTGCGTCGGATCAGCCGGCTCGGCACTGCGGTCGTCCTCATCGAGCATGACATGGGCCTGGTCATGGAGGTGTCCGAGCGCATCGTCGTGCTCAACTACGGCAAGGAGATCGCGGACGGCACTCCCCACGAGATCCGCACGAACCCGGCCGTCATCGAGGCGTACCTCGGATCTGAGGACGCCGAGGCCCGGGCCGAGGCCGAGCAGGTGGCGCAGATGAGCGACGAGGAGATCTTTGGCGAGCGGGAGGCTCAGTCGTGACCAACGTGCTCGAGGTCGAGGACCTCTACGTCAACTACGGCAAGGTCGAGGCCCTCAAGGGCCTGAGCCTGACCGTGGGCGAGGCGGAGACCGTCTCACTGCTGGGCAACAACGGGGCCGGCAAGTCGACCACGGTCTCGACGATCAGCGGTGTCGTCCGGGCGGTGTCCGGCCGGATCAGCGCCTTTGGCGAGGACATCACCCACGCCAAGGCGTGGGACCTCGTTGAACGAGGGATCGTCCAGGTCCCCGAGGGCCGCCGGATCTTCTCCCGGCTCACCGTCCACGAGAACCTCCAGGTCGGGGGCTACACCGTCCGGGACACCAAGGCGATCGACAGGCGGATCGCCGAGGTCTACGAGCTGCTGCCGCGGCTCGCCGAGCGGCGCAACCAGCAGGGGGGGACCCTGTCGGGCGGCGAGCAACAGATGCTCGCCATCGGGCGGGCCATGATCGCCGACCCCAAGATCCTCATGCTCGACGAGCCGTCGATGGGCCTCGCCCCGCTCATGGTCGCCCAGGTCATGGACGTGGTGCGCGCGATCAACGCGCGCGGAACGGCCGTGCTGCTCATCGAGCAGAACGCCCGCTCCGCCCTCAAGGTCGCGAAGCGGGGCTACGTCCTCGACTCGGGTGTCGTGTCCATCCAGGGCAGCGCGGAAGAGCTGAGCCAGGACCCGCGAGTGGTGGAGGCCTACCTTGGCAAGTGATCTCGGCGGTCGCGAGTTCGTCACGGTTGACTACCACACCGGCGGCGAGCCGTTTCGCATCGTCGGTCCCGGTGTCGTGGGTCTCGCCGGCGACACGGTCGCGGAGAAGCGCGTCAACGCGATCGTGGACCCCGAGGTGCAGCTCATCCGGTCGCTCCTCTGTTCCGAGCCCCGAGGGCATGCGGACATGTACGGCGGCTTCATCACCGACCCCGACGACTCAGGCGCGGACCTGGGCGTGCTCTTCTGGCACAAGGACGGGTTCTCGACCGCGTGCGGGCACGGCACCATCGCGCTCGGTGTCTGGGCGGTCGAGAGTGGGCGGATCCCACTCCAGCAGAGCGGTTCACGCGACGTCGTCATCGACGTTCCGTCCGGGCGCGTCACGGCGCGGGTCAACTTCACTGAGCACCGGGTCAGCAGCGTCTCCTTCGTCAACGTCCCGAGCTGGGTGCACCGGCGCGGAGTGGTCGTCGCAACGTCCCGGGGCGACGTGACGTGCGACATCGCCTTCGGCGGCGCGATGTATGCCGTGCTGCCGGCGGCCGCGGTCGGGCTGCGGGTACGTGCCGACGACCTTCCCGACCTCATCCGGTCCGGGCGGGAGATCCGCAACGCCCTCAACGCCGCGGGGGCGGCCGAGCACCCGTCCGACCCCCGGCTCTCCGGCGTCTACGGGACGATCTTCGTCGACGACGTCTCGTCGGACGGCGAGCGGGCGAGGCGTCCCTTTGAGGGCCTGGGCTCGGACGGGGCGGTGCACCAGCGAAACGTCGTGATCTTCGCCGACGGGGAGGTCGACCGCTCACCCTGCGGCAGTGGCACCGCAGCGCGCGTCGCCCTGCTCGCCGACGAGGGCGTCCTCCGCGATGGTGACATCCTCGTGCACGACTCCATCGTGGGGAGCCGGTTCCGCGCGCGGGTCGTCGCGCGGGTCCTCGCCGACGGGCACGAAGCGGTCGTCCCTGAGGTGACCGGCACCGCCCACCGCATCGGCTCCAGCACGTTCACCGTCGACCCGGGCGACGACCTCGTGCCGGGTTTCACGCTGCGGTGAGCATGGTCGAGACAAGGGATGAGGGCGAGAAGGTGGACGAGGCGGAGGACAGGGTCACGCTCGCACTGCCGAGCTTCGACAACCAGGCGAACCTTCGCCAGCAGGTCGGTGATGCGCTCCGGGCCCTGCTGATCACCGGACAGATGCGCCCGGGGAACCTCTACTCCGCCCCGAAGCTCGCGGCGCAATTCGGGGTCTCCGCGACCCCCGTCCGTGAGGCGATGCTCGATCTCGTCAGCGAAGGCCTCGTCGAGGTGGTCCGCAACAAGGGCTTCAGGGTCACCGAGCTGCGCGACAGTGACCTCGATGCCATGTCGGAGCTGCGCTCGTTCATCGAGGTGCCCGTCATGGGACTCGTCGCCGCCAAGTGCGAGGGTTCCGTCGCCACGGAGGTGGAGGGGCTGCGTCCGCTGGCACGGCGGATCACCGACGCCGCGGCGGCCCGCGACCTCGTCACGTACGCGGAGGCCGACATCGAGTTCCACGGACGCTTCCTCGCGCTGCACGGCAACGAGCACGTCGTCCAGGTCGTCCGAGAGCTGCGCCATCGCTCGCGGCTCTACGGGCTGGAGGCGCTTGCCGAGGCGGGTGTGCTCGCTCAGCTGTCCCTCGAGCACGAGCAGATGGTCGATGCGGCCCTCCGGCGCGATGAGGAAGGGATGCGCCGACTGGTGGCGCAGCACCTCGGCCACATCCGCTCCACCTGGGCTGGACGGCCGCAGGCGTAAGCCCGTTCAAGGAGCCCACGGCACCCCGCGACTCTGCCGGGCTGGTTGTCCGGCGCAGCGAGCCCCTGAGGACGTCGTCGAGGTTCCCGGCACGGGCACCGTCATCGTGAGCGGCCGGTCGGACGATCCACGGTCCACGGTCCGTGGGGCACCCACTGGCGGGCCCGACGAACAGGACGCTGCCGTATGCCGCTGGGCTCGGCGGGTGCGCACCCGCGGCCCCGCCCCACCGACGGACCCCGCCCACCACCTGACGTCAGCGGCGTCGAGGACCGAGCCCAGCGGCATACGGCATCGCTCTGGTGCTGGTTCGGAGCCTCAGAGCCTGCCGGCGAGGAGGCTCTCGAGGAGGAAGACGAACGTGTCGTGCGCCTCGATCTGGGTCCAGTGCCCGCACTTGGGGATGATGTGCAGGGTCGCGTTCGGCATCGTCCTGGCCAGGTAGGTGCTCGACTCGACCGGCACGATGATGTCGTCGCGGCCGTGGACGCACAGCGTCCTGTGGGGCAGCGACGTGAGCTCCTCGTCGGTGAAGGCCGGCGGGCCGGCCTTCGGGTCGAACATCGCGGCGTGAGAGCGCTTGACGTCGGCCCGCTCGACGTAGGGCATGCGCTCGGCGACGACCCGGTCGACGACACCGGTGAGGGTGCCCATGTCGTGGACGAAGGACTCGAGCAGCGCGCGCAGCGACTCGGGAGTGGGGTCGGCGTAGAACGTCCGCAGGTGCTGCAGCCCGGGGGTGATGGGCAGGTCGGGAGCGCCGCCTGAGCCCATCAGGAGCATCGTCTCGACGCGCTCGGGCTGGGAGAGGGCCATGCGGATCGAGATCATGCCACCCATCGAGTTGCCGACGAGGTGGACCCGGTCGACCCCGAGCGTGTCGAGCAGCTGCCACAGCGTGTCCGCCTGGAGCAGGTTGAAGGCCTTCATCCCCGACGGGGGGTTCTCCGGGTGCTCGGAGTCGCCGAAACCGATCATGTCCGGGGCGAGGCAGTAGTACCGCTCGCCGAGCTCCTCGATGACGGCCTTCCAGTTCGACGTTCCGGTGGCGCCGGGTCCTGACCCGTGCAGGAACAGCAGGGCGGTGGGGCTCGACTCGCCGGTGGCATGGACGCGGTAGGTGACGTCATCGAGTGCGACGTCGGAACTCTGGACGGTGGCCATCAGGCCCTCCCTCTCTGCTGCAGTCTTCTTTGACTCTGAAGTAATCACTACACGGTAAGAGCCGCCGTGCGAGGCGGCAAGCGCCTGATCGCGCCTTGGACGGTGAGTCGGCGGCCCTGTGAAGGGGCTTGCCGTAATCGCTCTGATCCATCAATCTTCTGTGGCGACCACTACAGCGATGTGGTGCACGACTGCTCTCGCACGCGCACGCATCGGCGAGGGTCAAGGACTCGCCCACCTCGGTGTGGTTCCGCACTGCGGTACGAGGACGGGGTCAGCTGCGGAACTGGGCGACGGCGCGCCCGGCTGAGCTGACGACGGAACGACCACTACACGAAATTCCCGCAAGAACTCTTGTATGCCAGTCATTCATCTGCTTCCCTGTAGCAATCACTACACAAGTGGCCAGAATGCACCCACCGCATCGGACGCCACCGGAGTGGCCAGGACACAGCACGGCAAAGGAGCCGCACCCATGTCTCTTTCCATCACCCCTTCCCGTCGAGTACGGGCGCTCGCGGCGACCACGCTCGCCATCTCCCTGATCAGCGCCTGTGGCGCCGGAGAGCGCGACACCGCCGCCAAGCCCGCCGCCAACCCCGCCGCCACCGGTGCCAGCGCAGCCGGCATCGAGGCGGCCAAGGAGGCGATGGCCGGCTGGGCCAAGGCGCCGGAATGGCCGGACGCCACGAAGATCGAGAAGCCGGTCGACCTGACGGGCAAGAAGTTCACCTACGTCGCCCTCGGCGACCAGATCCCCGTGATCCACGGCGTCGGCGTCGGCGTCCAGGAGGCCCTGGGCGCAGCCGGCGCGGAGGTCAAGATCTGCGACGGCAAGTTCAACCCCACTGCCGTCGCCGACTGCCTCAAGACCGCCGGTGACGAGCAGGTCGACGGGGTGATCAGCTCGTTCATCGACTACCAGATGGCAGGCCCCGCCTTCGATGCCCTCGCGGCGAAGGGGGTCAAGGTCCTCCTCGGTGGCGTCGCGCCGTCCGGCGGACGCCAAGCCGACGCGAACCTCGCGTTCTACGACAACACGCCGCGGGTGATCGCCCTCTACGACGCGATGTCGCAGGCCGCGCTCGCCGAGGGTGGCCCGGAGACGAACGTCCTCTGGGTCCGGCTGCTCGACTCGAGCACCACCACCGCGGCGAGCGACCACGGCGTCGCCGCGTTCAAGGAAGCCTGCCCCAGCTGTGGTCTGGCCACGGCTGACTTCACGACGGCCAACCTCGACAAGCTCGCGACGTCGGTCAGCGCCGCCCTGGTGTCCAACCCCGACACCAACGCCGTCATCGTGCCGGTGGACAGCTTCGTGCCACCGGTCCTGCAGAGCATCCAGGCGGCGAAGTTCGCGGGCAAGGTCAAGATCCACTCGTCCAGCTCCGACCTCGCTGGTCTCCAGCGGATCAAGGACGGCCAGCAGGCCAGCGACCTCGGCACCCCCGTCCTCTTCGAGGGCTGGAAGTTCGCCAACGCCATGGTCCAGCTCCTCGCGGGCCAGGAGGTCGAGAAGGGTGAGGAGCTGGTCACCCGGGCCTTCACCAAGGACAACGTCGGGTCGCTCACCCTCGACGACAAGACGTACCTGACCGACGACTGGTTCGGCGGGGACGCCTACAAGCAGAAGTTCCTCGCCGCCTGGGGCCTCAAGTAACGATGTCCGCCACGATGAGGCTGGAGGCCCGTCACGTCTCCAAGACGTTCGGTTCCACCACGGTCCTGAGCGACGCCTTCCTCGAGGTCGCCCCGGGCGAGATCCACGCCCTCATCGGCCAGAACGGATCGGGCAAGTCGACGCTGGTCAAGATCCTGACCGGCTACCACATCCCCGACGCCGGGGCGACGATCTCCGTGGACGGGCAGGACCTGGACCTGCCCGTCCGCTGGAGCGAGGCAGCCGAGGCCGGCGTCTCCGTCGTGCACCAGGACCTCGGCCTGCTCGACCACCTCTCGGTCTCCGAGAACATCGGGATCGGCGGGTTCGAGTACCACCGGGTCACGCGCAAGATCGACTGGCAGGCCCAGCACGCCGTGGCCCGGAGGGTCCTCGACCGGCTCGACGTCCCGGTGGATCCGCAGGCGCCGGTCGGCCCGCTCAACGCGATGCGTCGTGCGGAGGTCGCCATCGCCAGGGCCCTGCGGGACCAGCGGCCGGGGGAGGGTCTGGTCATCCTCGACGAGGCAACGCGCTCGCTGCCTCGGGAGGAGCTGCACCGCTTCCACGAGCTGCTGCGCAAGGTCGTCGCCGGTGGCACCTCGATCCTCATGGTCAGCCACAACCTGCAGGAGGTCCTGCAGCTCGCCGACCGGGTCACCGTCCTGCGCGACGGTGCCGTGGCGGCCGGCGGCCTGGTCACCGCAGGGCTCACCGAGCACGACCTGGCTCGACACATGCTCGGCAAGACCGTCGAGGCCGTTGGTCGATCGGCCGGGTGGGTGCCGGGCAGCGGCCCGGCCGCCCGCGTTGCGGACCTGCGCGCCGACGGGCTCGAAGGCCTCTCCTTCGAGGTCGGCAAGGGTGAGGTCGTCGGCCTGACCGGTCTGCCCGGCTCGGGTTTCGAGGCCGTTGCCCAGCTCATCACCGGAGGACGCCGGCCGCAAGCCGGCCGCCTCTTCACGGCCCACGGAGAGGTCGACCTCGCGAAGGCCGATGTCGCCCGGTGCATGGCCATGGGCGTCGCCCTCGTCCCCGAGAAGCGCATCCTCGAGGGGCTGGCCGTCGAGCTGAGCATCCGGGACAACATCGCGATCCCGAGCATCCGGCGCCGCGGCCGTCCGTGGCACGTGGCCCGGCGCTGGCAGGACGAGGAGGCCCGTTCGTCGATCCGGCGGCTGGGCATCCGGACCCGGTCCCCGCACATGCTGGTCAAGGAGCTCTCGGGTGGCAACCAGCAGAAGGTCCTGTTCGCCAAGTGGCTCTCGGTCCAGCCCGATCTCCTCGTCCTGCACGAGCCGACCCAGGCGGTCGACGTGGGAGCCCGGGTCGACATCCTGCGCTCCGTCATCGAGACGGCGGGTCAGGGAGTCGGGGTGCTCCTCGTCAGCATCGAGCCGGCAGACCTCGCCGAGGTCTGCGACCGGATCCTCGTCCACGGGCACGGCGGGGCGCTGCGGGAGATCCGCACCGAGGACCCGGACGACGTCCTGCACGCCATCTACTCGGAGTCCGCGCTGGACGCGGGAGGGAAGACCCATGAGTGACAGCCAGACCAGAAGCTCGGCCGAGCGGCTGAGCGAACAGACCGGCCTGACCGAGCGCATCATCAGCGACAGCGGGCAGCCGGAGCAGCAGACCACGCGGCCACGCCGGGTGACCCTGCGCAGCCAGTTCGAACCGGCGTGGCTGCACACGCTCACCAGCAAGTACGCGCTGGTGCTCGTGTGGGGCGCCATGGCGCTCGTCTACTACATCCTCATGCCGACCCGGTTCGGCTCCTGGGGCGCCTTCTCGTCCATCTTCGGCAGCCAGCAGGTCCTCGTCTTCCTGGCGATGTCCGCCATGATCACTCTCGTCGTCGGCGAGTTCGACCTGTCGATCGCCTCGGTGATGGGCATCGCAGCCACGCTCGTCCCGGTCCTGGCCGGTGTGCACGGCTGGAACGTCTGGCTCGCGTGTGTGGTCGCCATCGGCGTCTGCCTGCTCGCCGGCGCGGTGAACGCGTTCTTCGTCGTCGTCATGGACGTGTCCAGCTTCGTCGTGACCCTTGGCACCGGCACCCTGCTCATCGGCCTGGCACAGATGGTGTCCGGGTCCAACATCGTGTCGGTCAACAGCCCGGCGCTGAGCAAGGTCGCGATCCACGAGGTCCTCGGCATGCCGATCTCCTTCTACTACGGCATCCTGCTCGCGATCGTGATCGCCTACATCCTCGGCTGGACCCCGCTGGGTCGGAGCATGATCTTCGTCGGAGCCAACCCGGAGGTCGCCCGCCTCGCCGGCATCCGCGTGCAGCGGATCCGGGCCGGCGCCTACCTCGCCGGCTCCCTCCTGGCCGGCCTGGCGGGCGTCATCCTCGTCGCGACGGTCGGCGGCTTCGACTCCTCCACCTCGGCGACCTACCTCCTGCCGGCGCTGGCCGCGGTCTTCCTCGGCACTGCCGTCGTCCAACCGGGCATGTTCAACCCGATCGGCACGATCATCGCCATCTACTTCCTGACCACCGGGATCTTCGGGCTCCAGCTGCTCGGCTTCTCCGGGTGGATCCAGAACGTCTTCTACGGAGCCGGCCTCGTCGTCGCCGTGACCCTCGCCAAGGTCGTCCGGGACCGCTCGAAGACCGACTGAAGCGAGCACCCGCGCCACCGGTGCCGATCCCGACCACGTCCACATCACTGACGAGAGGGAGCCTGTTCATGCACGAGGCAACCCGCTACATCCACGACCACGCCGACGAGCTGCGGGCGGAGGCCGCCCCGAGCGACGAGCTCGGTCGGATCACCGATCGCACCGTGGAGATCCTGCGGGCCTCCGGCGGCATGAAGCTGCTGCAGGCCAAGGACTCCGGCGGCCACGAGGCGCACCCGAACGACT
Source organism: Intrasporangium calvum DSM 43043 (assembly GCF_000184685.1). Classification (NCBI taxonomy): domain Bacteria; kingdom Bacillati; phylum Actinomycetota; class Actinomycetes; order Micrococcales; family Intrasporangiaceae; genus Intrasporangium; species Intrasporangium calvum. The sequence goes on along the minus strand of NC_014830.1, from coordinate 3,501,772 downwards.
TCATGGACTGGGTCATGGCGGTGGGCATGAACCACCCGTCCGCCGGCTGGATCGCCGGGGTCGTCGGGATCCACCCCTGGGAGCTGGCGATCGCGGACCCGAGGCTGCAGAAGGAGGTCTACGGGGAGAGCGCCGACACGTGGATCGCGTCCCCGTACGCTCCCTTCGGGCGCGCCCAACCGGTGGACGGGGGGTTCCTCTTCACCGGCCGGTGGCCCTACTCGACCGGAACGGACCACTCGGAGTGGGTCATCCTCGGCGGGATGGTGACCGACTCCGAGGGACAGCCGGTCAGGCCACCCGACGTGCGACACTTCGTGCTGCCCAGAGCCGACTACGAGATCGTCGAGGACAGCTGGAACGTCATGGGACTTGCCGGCACCGGCTCCAAGGACGTCAGGACGGCAAAGGTGTTCGTCCCGGACCACCGCGTCCTGGACGGCGTCCTCGTGCGGGACAACACCTACAGCGACCGCTGGCGACCCCGCCAGGCGCTGTACGCCATGCGGTTCGGGGTGATGTTCCCCTTCGCGATCTCCGCCGGCACCTTCGGCATCGCCAGAGGGGCGCTGCAGGCAGCCTGGGCCCACATCGAGACCAGGGTGTCGTCCCAGGGGAGCGCGTCGAAGGTCGATCCGTTCGTCCTGGCCGCCCTCGCCCGGGCGGAGTCCGATGTCGAGGCCAGCATCGCCCACGTCCAGTCCATCATCGCTGGGTTCTACGACACCGTCTCCCAGGGCGGTGACATCACGGTCAAGGACCGGCTCCGGTTCAGGGTGGACCAGGTCAGGGCGACGGACCGGGCCATCGAGGCGGTGAACGAGCTCTACCGGCTGATGGGCTCGTCGGCGATCCAGAAGGGCTCACCGCTCGAGCGCTACTGGCGTGACCTCCAGGTGGCCTCGACCCACGTCTGCAACAGCCGCGAGCCCTGCTACCTGGCGTGGGGCCTCGACGCCTTCGGTGGAGAGATCCCGCCCGGCGCACAGTACTGAGACACCAGGGGTCGTGGCACACCTCCTCAGGCACGTGCCGTCCCGGCGGTCGGGTGCGCGGGGACTGCACCCGATCTGACGACTCCGTGGAACGACGTGGACAGATTCTGAGACGGGCCCCTTGTGCTACTGCGCATGGCGCCTTACATTCTGTGTAGCGATCACTACAGGAACTGCGATTCCAGAGACGGAGTCGGAGGGTGTGCACCGCTAGAGAGGCAGCAATGGAGCTGACGTTCGAGGAGACGAGCCGTACGGTGCGGACGGCATCGTGGACCATCCACTACAACGAGGCGGGCGATCCGTCGTCCCCGGCTCTCGTCCTGCTCCATGGCTCGGGCCCTGGCGCGACAGGATGGAGCAACTTCAAGAGCAACATCGGCGTCCTGGCCGACCACTTCCGGGTCATCGCGCCCGACATGCCCGGCTGGGGCCGGTCCGACGCGGTGGGCCGCAGCGAGATGGACCACGCGAAGGCGGCGATCGAGCTGCTCGATGCCCTGGGGATCGACCAGGCTGCCTTCGTCGGCAACTCCATGGGCGGCATCACCAGCCTGCGCCTGGTCACGGAGTACCCGGAGCGGGTGAGCCACCTCATCACGATGGGGCCCGGGTCCGGGCCGCAGCCGAAGCTGTTCTCCGCAGCCGGCGGCCTGTCCGAAGGGATGAAGACGCTGGTCGCGGCCTACCGGGACCCGTCCGTGGAGTCGATGACCCGCCTGACCGAGGTCATGACCTACGACAGCGCGCGGTTCGCCACGCCGGAGCTGGCCGGCGAGCGCGCCGCGAACGCCCAGGCCAACCCGACGCACCTGGCGAACTACCTCGAGGCGTTCGCCCAGGGTGGCCCGATCGCGAAGTGGTTCCAGCTCGATGACCTGACCAGGGTCGAGGTCCCGGCGCTGCTCATCCACGGCCGGGACGACCGTGTCGTCCACTACGAGAACACCCTGCTGCTCCTGGCCCACATCCCGAACTCGCGCGCCGTGCTGCTCAACCGGTGCGGCCACTGGGCCCAGGTCGAGCACGCCGACGAGTTCAACCGCCTCGTCATCGACTTCGTCACCAACAACTGATCGCAACCCACCGCCGCCAGCAGACGCTCCACGCGTTCCGCGGAAAGGACCAACCATGACCGACGTGCTCGGCATCATCAAGGAGAACGCCTCCGTCCTCAAGGCCGAGGCCAAGCCGAGCGACGACCTCGGCAAGCTGACGGACGCCACCGCGCGGGTCCTGAAGGACAGCGGGGTCGTCCGGCTCTACCAGCCCACGGAATGGAGCGGCTTCGAGGCCCATCCGGTCGAGTTCATGGAGGCCGCGATGACGGTCGCTGCGGCCTCGCCGTCGGCCGGGTGGGTCACCGGCGTCGTCGGCGTGCACCCCTGGGAGATCGCCATGATGGACCCACGCCTCCAGGAGGAGATCTGGGGCGAGGACCCGGACACGTGGACCGCATCCCCGTACGCGCCCTTCGGCCGGGCGAGGAGGGTCGACGGTGGCTACCTCTTCACCGGCGAGTGGCCCTACTCCACGGGCACCGACCACTCGGACTGGGTCATCCTCGGCGGCATGGTCGTCGGCGACGACGGACAGCCGACGATGCCTCCGGACATCCGGCACTTCGTGATCCCCCGCAAGGACTACGAGATCGTCGAGGACTCGTGGAACGTCCTCGGCCTCAAGGGAACCGGTTCCAAGGACGTGCGCATGACCGACGTCTTCGTGCCGGAGTACCGGGTCGTCGACGCGATGCGGATGAGCAACGGCGGCTACGAGGACAGGCAGCCCGGCAAGACGCTCTACAAGCTGAAGTTCCCGGTCGTCTTCTCGGCCGCGATCAACTCCGGCACGCTCGGGATCGCCCAGGGCGCCCTCGACACCTACCGCTCCTACATGGAGCGGCGCGTCTCCGCGGACGGCCGCGTCGCGAAGAACGACCCCATCCAGCTCAACGTCTACGCCGAGGCGGCGGCAGACGTGGCAGCGTCCCGCGTCGTCCTGCTCAACGACATGAAGGAGCTGTTCGACCACGTGGACAACGGCGGTGACGTCACCTGGACCCAGCGGCTCACGATCCGCCGCAACGGGGTCCGCGCGGTGCACCGCGCCGTCGACGCCGTCGACCGGCTCTACAAGCTGAGCGGCGCGCAGGGGATCCACGAGCGCCACCCCAACGAGCGCTACTGGCGCGACATGCAGTCCGGCCTGGTCCACATCTGCAACGTCTCGGAGGCCGTCTCCGTCGAGTGGGCCACCAACGACCTCGGCGGCGAGCCGTCCGTCCCGCCCGTCTTCGCCTGACCCCACCCCAAGCCAGCGACAAGGAGATCGACGATGATCACTTCACTTGCCTACCTGGGCATCAACTCCCCCAAGAAGGACGAGTGGCCCGAGATGGCCACCAGGTTCTGGGGCGCCATGGTCACGGACCCCGGTCCGGACGGCTCCGTGCGCCTCAAGTTCGACGACGCCCTGTGGCGCCTGCAGATCCACCCGGGCGAGCAGGACGAGACCGCCTACATCGGTTGGGGCGTCGACTACGAGGAGGACCTCGACCGCGTCGAGAAGGCCCTCGCCGACTCCGGCGTCACCAGTGAGCGCGGGGACGAGGCGCTCGCCGAGGCCCGCGGCGTGAACCGGATCCTCGTCTTCACCGACCCGTGGGGCTTCCGCCACGAGGTCACCTGGGGCCAGAGCCACGTGCGGTCCTCGTTCGTCCCCGGACGGGCGATCTCCGGGTTCGTCACGGGCCAGCAGGGGCTCGGGCACGTGTTGCTGCTCATGCCGGACATCGAGGCGGGCCACGAGTTCTTCACCAAGCTCGGCTTCCGCCTGTCCGACAAGATCATCGTGCCCGGCCGGCTCAACGCCCGCTTCTACCACTGCAACGCGCGCCACCACACCCTCGCGCTCGGGCAGTGCCCACCCGGGGTGGCCGGACTGAACCACCTGATGATCCAGACGAGCTCGATCGACGACGTGGGAACCGGCTACGAGATCGCCCAGGAGATGGGCGTGCCGATCACCCTCACGATCGGGCGTCACTCCAACGACCAGCAGTTCAGCTTCTACCACTCGACGCCGAGCTCCTTCCACGTCGAGTACGGCTACGGCGGGCTCGAGGTCGACGAGGAGACGTGGGTCCCGCGCGTCTACGACCGGACTGCAGTCTGGGGCCACCAGCCGCACCCCGACGGGAAGGGCCGCCCGCCCGGCATCATGCACCCCCTGGCCGACCCGAACCTGCCGCCGGCAGAGGAGGCCTGAGCCCATCGTGTCCGCTGTCCCGACGCCCTTCGCGGCGGTCGAGACGCTCGTGGGGGTCGGCCCGATGCCGACCCCCACGGAGCGTCGGGAGCGACTCCGAGCGCTGCTCGCCGCAGGCACCCTCGTCCTGCCCGGGGCGACCGACGCCCTCGGGGTCCGGCTGATCGAGAGTGCCGGCTTCGACGCGGCCTACGCCACCGGAGCCGGCCTGGCCAACGCCCAGTACGGCGTCCCGGACATCGGCCTCGTCTCGCTCGGCGAGGTCGCGGACCACGTCGACCGGCTGGCCTCCGCGACCCGCCTGCCCCTCGTCGTCGACGCCGACACGGGCTTCGGCCAGCCCGTCATGGCGATGCGTACGGCGCGCCGGCTCGAACGCGCCGGCGCCGCGGCGCTCCAGCTCGAGGACCAGGAGATGCCCAAGCGGTGTGGACACTTCGACCACCACGCCCTCATCCCGGCCCAGCACATGCAGGCCAAGCTCGTCGCAGTGCGGCAGGCGCTCGAGGACCCGGCGACCGTGCTCATCGCTCGCACCGACGCGCGCAGCGTCCACGACATCGACGAGGCGATCCGTCGCGGCCACGCCTACGTCGAGGCCGGCGCTGACGTGATCTTCGTCGAAGCACCCCGAACCGTCGAGGAGCTCGAGCGGGTCGGCCGCGAGCTCCGCGGCGTGCCGCTGGTGGTCAACGTCGTCGAGGGCGGCAAGACTCCGCAGCTCACGCTCGCGGAGTACCGCGACCTCGGCTTCGCGGTGGTGCTCTTCGCCAACTTCCTCATGCGGGCGACCATTCGGGCGGGAGCGGAGGCGCTCGCACACCTGCGCGAAGCCGGCGAGACCGCCTCGTACGCAGGGCGAATCGCGACGTGGCAGGAGCGTCAGACACTGTTCCACCTGCCGGAGTTCTCGGCAGCCGAGGCGCACTTCGACGCCGTCGGGGGCTCGTCGTGAGGGAGGAGCCCGGGATCCCGCCGACGGGGCTGCCCGTCGACGAGGAGCTGCCGGAGCGGGTGGGGGTGCTCGTGCTCGGCGGTGGCCTCGCCGGGGCGGCGGCGTTGCTGGCCGCCGCCGAGGCGGGCCGATACGCGGTGCTGCTCGAGAAGACAGCGTCCTTCGGCGGCTCCACGGTGCGTTCGGCCGGGCTGTCGGCGTTCGTCGGCACGGACGAGCAGGCGGAGCAGGGGATCGCCGACTCGGTGGAGCTGCTGCGCAAGGACCTGCTCGAGACCGGCGGCCACGTCAACGACGAGGCGCTCGTCGACCTCTACTGCGACGAGCAGCTGGACACGTATCGCTGGCTCAAGGGTCACGGGGTGCGCTACGGCCACATCCACGCCGCGTCCGGTCAGTCCGCGCCACGCTCCCACCCGACCGACACGACGGCCATGCTCCGTGCGCTGTTCACGGCTGCGGGTCGGCTCGGCGCCCGTCTGGTCCTGGGAGCCGACGTCAAGCGGATCCGCACCGACGGCAACCGCGTCATCGGCGTGCTCGTCGAGCGAGACGGCGAGTCACGGGAGGTGCTCGCCGACGCCGTGGTGCTCGCCACGGGAGGCTTCTCGCGGGACCGGCAGATGCTGGAGCGGTTCGCGCCGCAGATGGCGCAGGCGTTGCTGGCCGGTGGTGAGGGCAACCACGGTGACGGGCTGCGGATGGCGATGAAGCTCGGCGCCGGCCTGCGCGACCTGCCCCACATCAAGGGCACCTACGGCATCTACCACGAGGCGCACCACGGGGAGGACGGCACCGGGATCCTCGCGGTCTACAAGGGCGCCATCGCGGTCAACCGCTCCGGTCGCCGGTTCGTCGACGAGTCGATCCCGTACAAGGCGCTCGGCGATGCCAGCCTCGCCCAGCCGACGGCGCGCACGTGGCAGGTCTTCGACGCCACGGTGATGGCGGCCTCCAACGACGAGGTGCCGATCTATGACTTCGCCGGCCGGCAGCGGGCCGGGATGCTCGAGGTCGCGCAGACGATCGAGGAGCTGGCCGCCACGCTGGGCACCGATCCCGGTGTCCTCGAGGACACGGTGGCGGACTACAACGCCCGGGTCGTGGGCGGAGAACCCGACCCGTGGGGCCGCGTCCACCTGGTCGGCGGGGTCGGTGAGCGGATCCCGATCGACACGCCACCGTTCTACGCGCAGCTGTCCGGCACCGTCGTGCTGGCCACCTACTGCGGCGTCACCGTGGACACGTCGATGCGGGTCCTCGACGTCTTCGGCGACCCGATCCCACGGCTCTACGCAGCCGGCGAGCTGGTCGGCGGTTTCCACGGCGCCGGGTACATGACCGGCACGTCGATCGGCAAGTCGGCCATCTTCGGTCGCGTCGCCGGGCGCGCCGCGGCCACGGAGGAGAGTGACCTCGAATGGTGAGCCCCCTGTTCGACCTCACCGGCCGGGTCGCCGTCGTCATCGGTGCGGCCGCCGGTGGCCTCGGTGAACGGGCCGCGACCGCCCTCGCCGACCACGGCGCGAGTGTCGCCGTCGCCGACCTCGACTCGCAGGCAGCCAGGCTGACCGAGACGGCCGTGCGCTGTGGCGACTCCGCTTCGACGCACGTCGTCGACGTGACGAGCGAGGACTCGGTGCGGGCCCTGGCCGACTCGGTCACGGCTCGCCACGGTGGCGTGGACATCGTGGTCAACGCGGCCGGGGTGATGCTCAGGCGGGAGATCGCCGACACCTCGCTCGAGGACTTCGAGCGCGTCATGCGGGTCAACGTGACGGGGTGCTGGCTCGTCGGACGCGAGTTCGGTCCGCGCCTCGCGACATCCGGCTGGGGCCGCATCGTCAACATCACCACCGTCTACGCGGAACGGGTCGGGCCCGTCCCGGAGAGCGCCTACTACGCGTCGAAGGCCGCGGTCGTCAACGTCACCCGGTCGCTGGCCAGCGAGCTGGGGCGCACCGGGGTGACGGTCAACGCCCTGGCCCCGGCCGTCTTCTACCCGACGGCCATGACGGCGCCCCTGGGCAACGACCCCGAGCGCCTGGCGTGGTTCGCCGAGCGAACCATGCTCGGCCGGCTCGGCGACCCGGACACCGACCTCGCCGGCCCCCTCGTCCTGCTCGCGTCACCGGCCTCGTCCTACATGACCGGTCAGGTCCTCTACGTCGACGGTGGCTGGTCCGCCTGGTGATTCCGCCACCCCCACCCCCACCCGCCTGAAGGAGAAGAACCGCATGCCCCCCACGACCGTCCTGCTCATGCTCGACTACCAGGTCGCACTCGCCCAGGAGGGCGACCTCTGCCTGGCGCCGCCGCTTGCCGCTCAGGTGCGAGAGCGAAATGTTCTGACCACGGCCAAGCGGGTCCTCGAGGCCGCGCGCGCGTCCGACGTACCGGTCTTCCACGTCCGGCTGGCCTTCGACCCGACCTACCGGCTGCGCACGAACCGGCTCAAGCGCTTCGACGCCTACCCCGACAACGGAAAGATGCTCGCAGGGTCGGGTGAAGCGGAGTTCGTCGCGGACCTCGCCCCCGTCGACGGTGAGCCCGTTGTGGACAAGGGCTGCGTCAATGCGTTCATCGGCACACCGCTGCGCGACGTCCTGGCCGCGGAGGGCATCACCCACGTGATCCTCGGCGGCATCGCCACCCACCTGGTCGTCGAGTCCACCGCACGACACGCGTCGGACTGCGGCCTGCAGGTGAGCATCGTGGAGGACATGTGCGCCGCCCCGGACCCGACCGTCCACGAGTTCGCCATGACCAAGACGCTGCCCCTGTTCGGCACCGTCACGACCGCCGACGAGGTCATCGGGAGCTGGGCATGAGCACCGACGAGCAGCACGAGCACCCCTACGACGTCATCGTGGTCGGGGGCGGCATCGCCGGGCTGTCGGCGGCCCTCTCGGCGACCGAGAACGGCGCCCGGGTCGCACTCCTGGAGCGCTCAGTCGAGGCAGAGACGGGCGGCAACACCCGCTACACCGAGGCCTACCTGCGGATGAAGTCCCTCGACGAGGTCTCCGACGGCTTGGCCGACACCCTCGTCGACGACTTCATGGGGCACCCGGACCCGGGCATCACGGCCGACTCGGGCCTCGACTGGGAGCGCCGCAACCCCCTGTTGCGCGCCCACCAGGTCATCGATCTCGACTACGTGGCCAGGTTCGAGGACAACGCCGGACCGACCCTGCGCTGGCTCGAGTCCCACGGGATCAGCTTCGGCCAGCTGCCCACCCTCTTCCTGACCGTCTCGACGACGCGCATGGCCCCCGTCGGCGGGGGCCTGGCCCTCGTCGAGACCCTCGGTGCGAAGGCGCGGGCGCTCGGCGTCGACGTCCACTTCCAGACGACCGCGCGCTCGCTCCGGGTCGACGACGCCGGCAGGGTGACCGGTGTCGAGGCCGTCGACGCCAGCGGCGCCCGCCGCGTGTTCGCAGGCAACGTCGTGCTCGCCAGCGGCGGCTACCAGGGCAACGCCGAGCTGATGGCGCGCTACCACGGCCCGCTCGGGATGCTCGCCCGGCCGGTCGCGCGTGGCGGCAACTACAACAAGGGCGAGGGCATCGAGATGGCGATGGCCATCGGTGCGGCCACCGCCGGCAACTTCGCCCTGTTCCACGCCGAGCCGGTCGACCCCCGCTCGCCGGACCCGGAGGCGGCGATCATGGCGTTCACCTACGGCATCCTCGTCAACGTCGACGGGCAGCGGTTCGTCGACGAGGCCCGCGGGCCGATCGACGCCTGGTACGAGCGGACGACCCGGGACATCCACGCCCAGCCACGCGGCATGGCCTGGATGATCCTCGACGCACGGGCACAGGCCATCCCGAACCTCAAGACGGCGATCCGTTCCGAGGAGAAGCCGGTCCGCGCCGACACCATCGCCGACCTCGCCACCCAGATCGAGGTCGACCCGGCCACCCTGGAGGCCACCGTCGCCGCCTACAACGCGGCGTGCCCGCCCGGCGAGTGGGACCCGACCCGGCCCGACGGTCTCGCGACGCAGGGAGTGACCCCGCCGAAGTCGAACTGGGCCAAGCCGATCGAGTCCGGGCCGTTCATCGCCTACCCGATCATGTGCGCCAACGTCTTCACCTTCGGCGGCCTCAAGGTGGACGCCACCTCGCGGGTCGTCGACCGGGACGGGCGGATCATCGCCGGCCTCTACGCCGCCGGGGAGATGACCGGCCTCTACTACTCGAACTACACCGGCTCGACCTCGGTCCTGCGCGGAGCGACCTTCGGCAAGATCGCCGGGGCGGACGCCGCCGCCCGGGCCGCCTCCGAGAGGTCGGCCTCCACCGCACCGGCTGAGGTGGGGTCGTGAAGATCTGGCACCAGAGCTTCACCGTGCTCGACGACGTGCCGCACTACCGGGATGCCCTGGAGCGGCACCTGCGCACGGTGGCCGCGCCGGGCACCGAGGTCCACCTGCACGGGATGAAGCCGGGCACCTATCCGAGCGACTACCCGGGCACCCACATCAGGTACGCCTACCTCTCCGGCCTGCACAAGGAGCAGTTCGTCCACGCCGCGCTGCGCGCCCAGGACGAGGGCTACGACGCGTTCCTCATCGCGACGATCCCCGACACCGCGTACGAGGAGTGCCGCAGCGTCGTCGACATCCCCGTCCTGGCCTACGGGCACACCTCCGTCCTGATGGCGGCGACGCTCGGGTCACCGGTGGGCATCGTCAACTTCATCGGTGCGCTCGAGCCGCAGCTGCGGCGCAACCTGCGCAGCTACGGCCTCGACCAGATCGTGGGGCCGATCCGCCAGGTCGCGGCGGAGTTCACCGACGTCATGGCCGCCTATGCGCAGCCCGAAGGCCTGCTCGACGCGTTCCGCGTCGCGGCCCGGGAGGCGATCGCTGCGGGCGCGTCGGTGATCGTTCCCGGTGAGGGGCCGCTCAACGTCTTCCTCGCCGACCACGGCGTCAGCCGCGTCGATGACGTGCCCGTCCTCGACTCGCTCGGCACGCTCCTGCAGGTCGCCGAGCTGCGGGCCCGGCAGTACCGCACGACCCGGCTCCTGCCCTCCCGCCGCGGCTTCGACCATGAGCAGCCGCCCCGCGAGCTGCTCGACCAGGCCCGCGCGTTCTACGGCATCGCGACCGCCCTGGACGCCTGACCAGACTCACCTGAGGAGGCACACCGTGCGAGAGGACATCGAGGTCGACCTCGTCGTCGCGGGCGCGGGCGCCGCCGGCCTGATGACAGCCCTGCGGGCCTCGCAGAACCCCGACCTGGTCGTCGCCGTGCTCGAGAAGAGCACCACCGAGGGGTGCAACGCCGCCATCTCCAGTGGCAGTCTCGCGGCGGGAGGGACCCGCTTCCAGAGGGCAGCCGGGATCGAGGACTCAGCCCAGCGGCATACGGACGACATCCTGGCCAACTCCGGGGACGAGCGGCACCGCGACCTGGTCGCGGCCCTGTGCGGCGTCGCCGCCGGCTACGTCCACTGGATCGCGGACGACCTCGGCTACCCCTTGGAGGTCGGGACCGACATGCCACGCAAGGGCATGTCCGTGCCCCGGCTGCACGCCGACCCGGCTCGGGCAGGCGGGGGTCCACTCATCACCCACCTGCGCAAGGAGCTCGCCGACCGGGCGAACGTCGCGGTCCTCGACGAGGCCCCTGTCACCGGGCTGCGCGTCGAGGACGGAACGGTCGTGGGCGTCACCGGCAGACAAGGCCGCAACGACCTCGTGATCACGGCGGCGACCACGGTCCTGGCCACGGACGGCTTCGCCGGCAACCGCGACCGGATGCGGGAGTTCTGCGCGGAGCTCGGCGACCCCTTCCACGGCGGCGTCAGCACGGCAACCGGCGACTCCATCGGCTGGCTCCGCCCGCTCGGGGCGGAGTTCCGGAACATGGGCGCCTGCCTCCGGCACGGACAGGTCACCCTGCGGGGAACCCGCATCAATCCCGCGCTGCCCTGGCTCGGGGCCGTCTTGGTCAACCGGCGCGGGGAGCGGTTCGTCGACGAGCAGGCCCACGGCTACTCCGGCCTCGCCGGCGTCATCCAGGCCCAGCCCGACGAACGCGCCGTGATGATCTGGGACGCCGAGGCGCACGAGACCGCCCAACACTCCGAGATGATGCGCGAATCCGCGGTTGCCGGCGCCCTGCAGACCGCTCCGGACGTCGCCACGCTGGCCGACTCGCTCCGGCTCGACCCGCGACAGCTCGCGCACGCCCTCAGGCCCCTGCCCGGGCGACGCGCCCTCGTCGGGCCGTACCACTACGCCTGGCTCACCCACGGCGTCCTTGACCACCCAGGGCGGGGCAGCCATCGACACCCGCGGGCGCGTCCTGCGGGTCGACGGAACCACCGTCCCGGGACTGCGCGCCGCAGGGGGAGTGGCCGTCGGCCTCGCCGGGGAGAGCTCCAGCGGCTACAGCTCCGGCAACGGCCTGCTGTCCGCCTTCGGCATGGGCTGGATCATCGGCAACGAGATCGCCGGCGCGAACTGACCGCGAGCGGAGGGACGGCGCTCCTCGCCGCCCCTTTCGCCGTGCTCACATCATGAAGTCGCCGGGCATCGACCGCAGGTAGGCGGAGTAGTCGTCGCGGCCGGAGGAGCGCAGCTGCGCGGAGACCTCGTCGGCCGCGGTCCTCAGGGTGCTGACCCAGCCCCGGACGGTCGCGGCGGAGGCGCCGGAGGGGAGTTGGCTCGCCCTCAGGCACAGGGCAACTCGGTCGTCCGGCCCGAGTACCGGCACGACGATGGCGCCCAGGTCATAGGTCTCGCCGTCCTCGATGTCGATCGTCTCGAAGAAGGGCGAGGACGCCGCGATGACACTCTTCACCGCGCGCTCTCGGGCGGGGGTCAGGGCGCCGGCGGCGTACTCGCGCATGGCGTCCTTGAGGTCGGTGTACCGAGGGCGGTCCTCCTCGCGCTGGCGGGAGACGGCGAAGCCCCGCGACCGGACGGCGTCGAGGCGGCGACGGTACTTGTCCACGATTCCCGGCTCCTGGCTCGAGGCGCGACCCAGCCACGCCTCGACCACCGACTCGTCGGCCCAGGCCACATAGGCCTCCCCGAGCGGCGGCATGAGCGGCACGCGCACCCCCAACGGCTCCAGCGGCTCGACGTTGCCGCCGTAGGCGGTTGCCGCCGCCGTGAGCTCATGGTCGTTGGCGGCGACCAGAACGGCCGCCTCGCAGCCCAGGTCCCGCGCCACGCGCTCGGCAGCGGGCCGGGCCACCTCGGCGAGGCGGACCGACTCGATGAGCTCCGCGTCGCCCTTCGCGCTCATGCCCCGGGAGGAGAAGCCGCCGTACCCGCCCTGGAAGAAGAGCAAGGGGGTCACCGGCCGGTTCACCTCCATCGCCTCGACCTCGCAGAGCACGATGTAGTGGTCGCCGGCCGTGATGACGTCGTGGGGGCGGCAGTGGATGTGCGCGACGGCATCATGGAGCGCGGGAGCGCCGTGGGGCGAGCGGGTCCACTCGACGTCGTCGAACTTGCCAGGTCGCGGAACCGCCATCAGGCGACAGAGGTCGAGCTGGTCGTGGGCCAGGACGTTGATGCAGTATGCCGCTGAGTCCCTCATCAGCCCATACGTCCCTGACGTCGTGGTCGGCATGAACGCGACGAGCGGCGGGTCGAGGGACACGGCGGTGAACGTGCCGACCACCATCCCGACCGGCTCGCCCTCCGGCGAGGTCCCGGTGACCACGGTCACGCCCGTTGGATAATGGCCCATGACCTCGCGGTAGAGAGCAGGGTCGAGGAGGCGGGGCCCAGTCGTCGTGGCCTCAGTCATCGTGCACCTTCACCTTTCTGCTACGACTCTGTAGCATTCACTACAGTGACGGTATGTCACCGGCGAGGGGTCCGGCAAGGTCGCTGCGATGTTTCTGAGATTCCTCTGCGGGCGGGGGCCCGGCGTGGCGTCCGCAGACAACTACGTTGCAGTACAGGGAAGGCGTCAGGGGCACGTGCCCGGCGTGCACGACGAGTGACCGCAGCAGAGGAGCGAGTACATGGGCCGCAAGACGGACCGCCGGCACCGCCAGGGAGACCAGTCGCGTCTGGCGATCCTCGACGCGACCTTGGCGATCGCCGCGGAGCGGGGCTACGACGGGACCACGGTCGCCCTCGTTCAGGAGGCAACCGGGCTGCCGGCCAGCTCGATCTACTGGCACTTCGGGAGCAAGGACGCCCTGCTCGCGGCCACCCTGGAGCACTCCTACCGGTCCTGGCGCGACACCGCCCCGACCTGGGTGGCGTCGGTCGAGCCGGAGGATCTCTCCGACCGGGTCGAGAGGCGCTTCCAGCGGGCGGCCCAGGCGCTGACGACGTCACCGCAGTTCTGGTCCCTCGGCCTGCTCCTGACACTCCAGCAGCGGGTCAAGGAACCCGCAGCCAGACGCCTCTATGCCGACGTGCGCACGGACACGGAGGCGGCCATTCGCGACTGGTGGGCCACCGTCCTGTCGCCCGACGCCTGCCGAGCCGAGCCCGAGCTCACCACCCGCCTCGCCCGCTTTCACATGATGCTCATGGACGGGCTGTTCCTCCAGGTCCGCTCGTCCAAGAACAAGGACGTCAAGCGGCTCGTCTCCATCACGTCCCGAGGCCTCGGCCGCCACCTCACCGCTCTGGGGGTCGCCTCGTGAGTCCCCGTGCAAGCCAGCCAGCGAGTGAGGGCAGCAGGAACGGAGCCTCAGCGCCCGGCCGATCACGTGACCGGATCATGGCGGCGGCCGCCGAGCTGGCCAAGGAGCGTGGCGTCGCCGGCGCCACCATCGCCCGCGTCTGTCAACGCTCCGGCCTGCCCGTCAGCTCGGTCTACTGGCACTTCGAGGACAAGGACCACCTCTTCGCCGAGGTGATCCGGACCAGCTTTGCCACGTGGCTCGTATCCGTTCCTCGCTGGGAAGTCACTCCGGAGACGACGATCGCCGGCGGCCTGCGACGAGTCATGGGGCAGTCGTCGAGGACCTTCGCCGACATGCCATCCTTCCTGCGCATCGGCATGCAGGTGCTCCTCGACACCGGCGAGGACCACGCCAAGACCCGCGAGGCCTACATCGCCGTGCGCGAGCAGGTGCATCAGATGATCTCTGCCTGGATGTCTGCCCTCCTGCCCGAGTCTCTTGGGGATGACACCTCAGAAGACCTTGCGAGCCTGGTCGTCGCGTTCTCCGACGGCATGATCGTGGGTTCCCAGATCTATCCCGACTGGGATCCCGAGGAGTACATCGAGCTCCTCGCCGGTGCCATCGCCGCCATCGTCGAGCCGGGCGCCTGACCGTTCGACATAGGTCGAGAGCCGGGCGAGGGTAGTGCCGGTGGTGCCGGTGGTGCCGGTGGCGCCGGTGGCGCCGGCGCCCCGCCCTCCCGTGTGCCGTCTGCGCGGGCGGCGACGACGAGCCCGTCAGTCCCGCACGGACCTCGGTGGAAGCGACCGCGCAGAGATTCCTCGGCAGTCCGAACCCAGCCGCCGCCACCGACCTGCCGATTTTCAGCCGCGCACATCGCGGCAGGTCAGCACGCGTTTTGCGGGGTTCGTGCAACGGGTCGTGCAAGGTGCTGGCTCGCGGGGAGTTGTCGCGCAGACGGTTTCGTCAAGCGTGTGGGCGGCCCGAAGGGCCCTTGGCCGCATCGGTGAGCAGTTCGCCCACGAGGCTGAGGTCGTCGAGAACGATGTCGTGGCCGCCGGCACGTTGTACCCACGTGAAGGCTTGGTCCTGCTTGCGATCGAACCAGAGGGCGACGTGTTGGGCGATGTCTCGGCGCACCTGTTCGTCGACACCGCGGATCTGGTCCAACGCGACGGGCCGGGTGGCGGGGTCGAGGGTGAGCCTAATGATGTCGAGTAGGTCGGTTCCTTGCTTGTCGAGCGAACGGTTCATGATGGCCTGAAGCTTCATGGCGACCAGTGGTCCCGGTTCGGCGACGGGCGTGGTCACCTCGATGTTCTCGCCTCCCGGAAGGATCACCTCCATGGTGAGGTCGGTCGCGGTGTCGTTGGCCCAAGCGTGGGCTGAAGCGTGCAGGCGGTCACCGGGGTCATCGCTCGGGTGGTCGATCTCCACCTGCCGTACCTCGAGGACGTCGACCTTGACGGGGCCGTACGGGGTGACCAGTTCGACGGCGGCGGGCTCGATCGCTTTGGCGTCCGAGGCTGCTCGCAGAAGTTCGAGCTGCCGCAGCCCGGAACGCATTCGGTCGACCACGTCAAGGTCGGTGGTCGCCCGGTACGGGATGGACAGCCGTGACAGCACGGCGAGCCCACCGACGATGACTGGGGGCTGCCCGATGTGCAACCTGACTTCGATGACGCCCGCAACGACTGCTGCCATGGCGTCACCGACGAAGGTGACTCGGCTACCAGACACGCGTCCACCCTCCCTCAGGCGTCCAGCCGGCGAGGATCTCGCGTCCGCGCCCGGTGTCTTGGGCGAGGTCGAGTGCGACGAAAAGCGGATGCGTCAATGGCCACTCCAAGGGATTGGCTGGAAGGTCAACTCGTCCGGTGACGGCGGCCGGCACTGGGGCCACCCGGATGGTCGCCCTCGCTTGGCGACCGTGTTCGACGCCGCCCAGCAGGGTCGTCGCTCGGCGAACGATGGACTGGTCGGGGACGAAGAAGTCGAGAACCTGTCCGGTGCGGAAGGCGATCGGTGCCCCGTAGGCGGCCGCGGCCGCCGAATCTGTCAGGGCCCAGCCGGGTGCGTGCGGGTCCTCGAGCCCGAGCTTCAGGGCCGCAGTGTTGCTGGCGTCGCCGGGCCGAGGTGGGCTCGCGAGCGGTACGCGGACCGTGGGCCAGCGGTCCGCGACCCCCCAGAACAAGCCTGTGTCCAGGACGCTGTTGTCCCCGTCGATGAGGCGTTGCACCCTGAGGGCCTTGAGCACCTCCGAGACAGTGCTCGGGGACCGCTGCAGCTGCCGGGCCAGCGCGCGTACCGCCGTTGGTCGGTTGGGCTCCATGAGCAGCGCGGTTGCGACCTCCAGTCCCACCTTCCCGGAGAGGGCGTCTGACCGTTCTGGGCGTTTCGTTACCGGCTCCACTTGGGCATCGATGACGACATGTGGCGTGTGGAGGACCAGCCTGCCCCGCAGGTCGAGATAGCCCGCTTGGTTGCGCGTAAGGACTCGTCCAGCTTCCGCGGTGACGCGATCAGACACCACGATCAGGGCGACATCCGCCGGCAGCGTCGGCAGGACCTGGGAGCACAGTCGTCGCGCGGAGTCCTCGGTGACCAAGGGCCGCCGCTTGAGCTGCACTGGCGTCTCAACCCCGTGCAGGTCTAGGACGAGGTCGACGCCCCCGTCGTGGCCAGCACCCACGGTTCGGGCCGTGATGTTCAACTGGGCGAAGGCATCCACGGCGAGAGCCCCAGTGTCCATGCATTCATCCTCCCAGCCGTTCGGTGTTCGGTCAATACCGAACACCGAACCATCATTTACTGGTAGGGCGGCCGCATGGAGAGCGACCCGAGCACCCGAAGTTGATCAGCAAGGTGACCACTCAAAACATCTGATCAACGGAGGCCCGCCTTCATGCGCTCGAGAGCACGGCGCTCGGCGACGCGGAGCCCCGCCAGACCAGATGACGCCTGACGGCGTTGACAGCCGCTGTCAGAGGGATGCGCTCCTGCTCCACTCGCCGGGGCCCGTCCCGCCCGTGGCTGGTGAGGTGTCGGTACAACGCGGCCTCGTCGTCGGTGAGGTGAGGGGGCGGGACTGGGTTGCCAGCCGGGATGACCTTCCCGTGTTGGTCGAACCGGGTGCAGTATGCCGCGTCCTCCACGAACGAGTGCAGCTCCATCAAGATCGTGTCCACGGGGTGGCCGCGTCCACGCAGGCGCGAGACGATCTGCAGTCCGCCGGCGTCCATCTCGCCCCAGTAGATGACCGCTGCCGCACCGACCAGCGGCTGGACGCCGGCGATGAGGTTGACCACGGCATCGCCATTGCCGAGGACGCCACGCCGCCGGGGATATGGGGTGGGAAGTAGAACGCCCTGTCCCGATTCTCGATGATGAGGACGACGCTGGGCGAGTACGACAGCGAGAGGCTGTCCCCCAGCCGTCGCGATGTCCCACCGGCGGCGCCCGGCCACATGCTCAGGGTCGAGGTAGGTAATCCGGGTCTGCGCCGTCCGCTCACGCAGCCGCAGCGTTGGGATCGCCGCGAGTTGTTCGATCAGCGAACGCCGGCTCGTCGCGTCGAGCCATTTCGCGTGCAACCCGGCACCGGCACTTGGCGGGGGGTCCACGTGTCATCCGGGACTGGGTGGGCCGCGAACCACTGTGCGGTTGTGACGACCAGGTCGACGTCGACCTGGTCCCATCCCACCCGTCAGAAACAGCCGCGGTGGCTTCAGGCTGAGCTCACTAGGGCGACCGGGGCGGGCATGGAAGCCAGCCTGGAGACCCATCCGCGTCTGGTACTTCGCCCGCATGTAGAACCAGAGCTCAGAAGCCGGTCCTCGCTATGCTCCCGCGAGCCGAGCGACGTGATCGGCGCGGGACCGAGTCAGGTAGAAGTAGGTCGCGACGTCCTCGACCTGGTCGACCTGCCTGGGGCACGGTGGCTTGGCCAGCGCCGACCCCAGGAGCTCGGCGAAGCCGGCTGCGTCGATGTCCTCGAAGAAGGCGGCGTCGTCGCTGGCCATTCTGGCGGCGATTGCGTCGCGCATCTCGCGTGCCCGGCGGCCCTCGGCGACCCAGCAGTCCTTGACGCCACCACCGAGGTCGTGGTCGATGAGGACCATGAGGAGGTGGTCGCGGCCGCGGTAGTCAAAGAGCGCGCCGGCCGAGGTTTGGGAGCCGAAGACGTCGCCGTAGTGCCATGCTCGCAACAGGTGGGGGCGCCCGAGCGACTCGGCCCACGGGCGGTCTGCGACTCCCGCGGCGGCGACGCGGGCCGCAGCCTGTCCGGCGGCTTGGCGCGTAACATCCGGCCCGAGGGTCGCGCAGACTCGGAGCACGGCCAGCGCGTCGGGGGTTGACAAGGTCTCGGCGTGAGCGATCACCTGACCAAGCAGGGCCGAGCGTGCCTCGAGACGCTCCTGCTCGTCGGCGTCCTTCGGCGCCCCCATCTCCATCACTCGAAACGCTTGGCACAGCACGAGCTCGGCCGCCAAGGGAGTACGGACCCGGGCGATTTCCGAGGCCAACGAGGCGGTCACCGCGGCAGCCGCGTCGCCGAGCCCGTCGAGGTCTGGGGCGAGGACGCCCGAGACGGACGTCGGACCCTGCTCCGACGCAGTGTCAGGGCGCAGAGAACGGACTGGTCGTCTCCGTGTTGCGTTGCGTCGCACGGCACGGTGTCGCTTGTTCGTCACGACGACATGCTGTCACGGTGGTCGAATGGCTTCACTTTGCGCTGCCGGCCGTTCACACTGCCGGCTGCGTAGCCGCTGACCTTCCGCCCGGCCACGAGGAAGGTCTTCGATATCGAAGTGTCGTGCAACGAGTCGTGCAACGAACTGCCGCGAAGGGGGCTGTGCTCACTCGCCACGGCCGCACAGCAGCAGTCGGCCGCGGCGGCGTTTGCCCTGGTCAGCCGCCTGGACGGCCATGCCACGACGGCCGCAAGCCGGGCAACACTCCGATTTCCGAGCAGACGCCACGGACGCGCTTCGAAGACTCGCTCGGCGTGCAACCAAATCGACATAACCGCAGGTCAAACCCCGTTACCGGGCAGTAGATATGGTGGCCAGGGGCGGGGTCGAACCGCCGACCTTCCGATTTTCAGCCTCGCGCATCGCCGCTGGTCAGCGACGGTTTGGACCCGTTCGTGCAACGGATCGTGCAACAATCTCGAGTCAGTACGACGTGGGCAGGTCGGTGGCCCGCCACCCTCGGCAGCCCTCTGCAGGGTGGCTGCGATCTTGGAGTCGCGACCCCCGGCGACGGCGGAAGAGTGGCTGGGTCGCTTCTTTAGGTCGACCGACTCGCGCGGGTGGCGACGGCGATGCGGGGGTGGCGCAGGTCGCGCACTTGCCAATGCTCGGCGTGCGTCACGGCAGTGAGTATCCGCCGTCGACGACGAGAGCGTGCCCCGTGGTCCATCGCGACTCCTCGCTGGCCAAGTAGACGATGGCGCCAACGACGTCCTCAGGCTCTCCGAGACCGAGGGGGTGGCGCGACTCGATGGCATCTAAGGCCCCATCGGGCAGACCGCTGTGGATACCGGACGGAAAGGCGCCCGGACACACGCAGTTGATCCGCAACCGCTCTTTCGCGTACTCGAGTGCCGCGACGCGGGTGAGATGAACAACGCCTGCCTTGGCAACGCAGTACGGCGCTGCGTAGGGCCACGCGGTGAGGGCACTTACCGAAGCTACGTTTACCACGGAGCCGCCGCGCGCTCGCATGACGCGCGTGGCCGCGCGTACCCCGTGGAACGTGCCGGTTAGGTTGACCTCCAAGGTTCTTGTCCAGTCCTCCGTGGCGATGTTGTGAATGCGAGCGTTGGGAGGGACCGCGCCGGCATTATTCACGATGATGTCGAGACCATCCCAGCGCTCGTGGGCCTCCCGTGCGAGGGTCTCGAAAGCGTCACCGTCGGTCACGTCGAGCGCCCGCTGCACCACGTCGACGGCCGATGGTCCTACCTGGGAGAACTGACTCAGCGACTCTTTCCGTAAGTCGGTTACCATGACTCCTCGAGCCCCCTCTGCGAGAAACGCCCGGATTATGGCGCTCCCGAGCGCACCAGCTCCGCCGGTGACAAGAGCGGTCTTGCCCTCAAGCCGGTCAGTCACAGAGACCTCCCACGTCGTTTCGTGTCTGACAGTGTCGAAGTGTTCTCATGCCTGGTATACGCGACGCCCCCGGTGTTCGGAGACGACCACGGAGCCCCGCTCGGCGAGTAGGTCGAGGTGTGCAGCTGTCTCGCAGACCGCCAACATCTGGTTGAACGGATCGAGGTCGTCCAACGACCGCATGCGTGAGGTCCACGGAAGTTTGGCGGCCACCTCAAAGGCGGTCGTGCCCGCCGGCCCCACGCTGTCGAGGCATGCCTGGAGTCTGTCCTCATGGTGCTGCAGCAGTTGATCGATTCGTGCATGCGTGCTAGGCCCCGGCATACCGTGCGCCGGCAAGAGCACCAAGTCCGCCATGGCCCGCACGCGCCGGAGGGAGTCTAGATAGTCCCGTAACGGGAGGTGGGAAGGGGCCGGTTCGAATCCGATTGATGGTGTGATGTGGGGCAGCACGTGATCTCCCGCGAAGAGCAAGCCCTCACTCTCGTCGACGAAGACGACGTGTCCCTGCGTGTGCCCGGGGGTGTGGCGTGCATGCAGTGAGCGTGTTTCCGAGACCCGGATCGCCTGCTCCGGTGACAGCCATTCATCCGGGGCTTCCAAGTTCTCGATGTCCTCGTCGCCCGCGGCGAAACCACCTGCAACTAGTCGAGCAGCCACGGCACCGGCGCCCGCAACAACAAGTTGGTCCAGCTGCGTCTGGTGCGAACGCCCCGCCGGAGTCCTGACGAGGGCCAGTGAAACCTGCTCGTGGACCCCAAGTGAGACCCGCGCGCCGAACTCGCGACGCAGGGCGACCGCTTGAGTGTAATGGTCCCGGTGTAGGTGAGTTACGAGGAACTGGCGAATGTCTCCAATGCCGTAGCCCACCGAGGTGAGAGCCGCTCGCAGGGCCTCCCTCGCCGGTGCCACTGCCCAGCCGCCGTCAATCGAGAGAAGACCCTCACCAGTATCTATCACGTAGATGTTGACGGCATGCAGACCGTCCAGCGGCAGAGGAAGCGGAATGCGATAGACACCGTCCGCCACCTCGAAGGCGCCGGGCTCAGTCCAATCGAGGGTCGTGCGATTGGTGCGCGGGTCGGCCTGCTCGAGGGGTGCGGGCATCTGCGTTCCTTTGCCTCGGTGCGGCGGGGGTCCCGTCAGGCAGACCAGGACAATCGCCACGATCGAATCTGGGAGATCTCTTGCGCGTGTGACACAGATTACCCTAGAGTCCCGACCGACGGGTCGGTTGGGTCACCGTGACTCTTCCGCAGACCAAGATCGGAGTGGGACTCATGGGTTCTAGGAGCCAGCTCAAGTTCGGAGCCGTAGCCATCACCGCCCTCGCCCTCGCTGCCGCATGCGGCACCCCGGCGGGCACCTCGGATTCTGAGAGCGGCGGTGAGGAAGGCCCCATCAAGTTGGGACTTGTGACCCCGCTCAGCGGTGGGGCGGCGGACTACGGCATCGCCTTCGCCAACGGCGTCAAGCTCGCGGCTCAAGAGATCAACGACGGTGGCGGCGTCGATGTCGGGGGCACCGCGCGGAAGCTCGAGGTCGTTACCTGTGACGACGAGTTCAAGTCCGACAAGGCCGTTGCCTGTGGCCGACGGCTCGCCTCGCAGGACAAGGCGAAGGTGATTATGACGCCGTCGAGCCTGGCCGCTTTCCCGATGATGGGCTTCAACGAGCAGACTGGTTTCCTGCTTATGGCTACCTCGCAGTCCCCGGACTTCACCAAGAAGGGGAACAAGCTGGCAGTTCGTTTCATCAACAACACCGACCTGACCATGGATCCGTTCGTCGGCCTGTTGATGCAGTACGGCAAGCAGAAGTCGATCGGAACCCGCGCTGCGGTCATGGAAGTCAACACGGAACTCGGCCAGAGTTGGGTGGCAAACTTCTCGAAGGCTTGGCAGTCGAACGGTGGCGAAGTGACAGGCAAAGCGTCGTACGACGCGAACGGTACCGACTTCTTCGCGCAGATCTCCACGCTGCTGGCGACCAAGCCCGATGTGATCGTCCTGACTACGGTGTGCCAGCCTTCGGCCACAGTAATCAAGCAGGCCAGAGAACTGGGTTTCAAGGGCACCTTCATCAACTCGGCGGCGTGTTCCGGTGAGGAACTGGTCTCGGTCCTGAAGGACCAAGCGGATGGCGTCATCCTCGAATCCTCGACTTGGGCGTTCGGTGAGCCGGGGGTAAAGCAGTTCCAGGAGGCCTACAAGGCGGCGTTCCAAATGGATCCGCAGTTCATCTCGGGAGTCGGCTACGAGGGGACGCGGTGGCTGGCCGACAGCATCAAGGCAGCGAAAACCGCCGACGACGTGTCGGCACTCCGCGGCTCCATGGCGGCAGGTCTGAAGGGCCTTGAGCCGAATCTGTTTGACATGAAGGACCTGACCGAGACCGGGGACGTCGACTTCCCGATGTACGTCGGCTATGTCGAGGGCGGAGCGGTGAAGGGCTTCAAGGGCTGAGAGGGGCAAAACCCACGACTTGCGGTCACGAGCGTTCGCTATGCCGAACCCTTGCTCGCTCGTCTCTCGAAGGAGGTTATGACTTGGCCGCATTTATCCAACAGTTGGCCAACGGGGTCATGCTGGGAAGCATCTACGCCCTCGTCGCGGCCGGTGTGGCGCTCATCTTCGGCGTGCTGCACATCCCGCAATTCGCCTTGGGAGCCCAAGCAATGCTGGGTGCGTACCTTGTGTTCACCTTGAGTGTCTCGATGTCGCTCAATTACTGGATCGCTCTGGCCGCCGCCGCAGTCATCATGGCGGTCTTCGGCGCGGTAGCGCACCGCGTAGTGTTCGATCCCATCCGTAACGCGCCTAGCATAAACGCGTTTATCTCCGCATTTGGTCTCGTTCTAGTACTCGAGAGTGGGGCTCAGATCATATGGGGCTCCTCCTACAAGAGGGTCCCGTCCCCACTGGGTGGCGAGACGATCACGATCCTTGGCGCGTCCTTAACAGCTCAGCGTCTCCTGATCATCGTCGTGGCCTTGATAATCGTCCTGGCCCTGCACACCACCATTCGTCGTACGACCCTCGGCTCAACCATCCGCGCCGTGGCGCAGAACCCGACGGGCGCCGCCGTGGTGGGGATTAATCCACGGGCGGTCGCAACCTTGACCATGGCGATTGGGTCGGCCGTGGCAGCGACTGCAGGAGGACTCATCGCCCCCATCAGCAGCGTGTTTCCTTCGCTCGGCGCCTTTCTCATCATTAAGGCGTTCGTAATCACGATTCTCGGGGGCATGGGAAGCTTCACCGGGGCCATCGCGGGAGGGTTCATCTTCGGCATCGTGGAAGCACTCGGTGCCGGCTACGTGTCCGTCGAGTACAAGGACGCGTTTGGTTTTGTCATTCTCGTGCTGGTGCTCGCAATGAGGCCACAAGGACTCTTCGGAGCGACGAAATGACACGGATCACTACAGGGTTCCCACGCCAGTTCGTCGCCGTCTTTGCGCTCCTCATTGCCGCTCCCTGGTTCGTTCCAAGTGCCTATATCTTTCATCTCGCGACCATGTCGGTCATCTGGTCGATCACTGCCGTTGCGCTCAATTTGGTTATGGGCTATACGGGACTTCTCTCCGTCGCACATGGCGCACTTGCGATCGTCGGTGGCTACACATCGTCACTCCTGGTCGTCAACGCATCAGCGAACTTCTGGCTTTCGTTTCTGATCGGTGGCGTGGTCGCGGCCATCAGCGGATTCCTGCTCGGGGTGCTCACACTTAGACTTCGCGGGCATTACTTTGCCATCAGCACGTTAGCGTTCGGTATCGTGGTCGGACTCGTCCTCGAGAAGTGGGAGTCCGTGACGGGTGGTGCCCGAGGCATCACCTATATTCCTCCCGCACCGAGTGTGCCCCTTCCCGGCGGCGGCAGCTTGGGTCTCGACAGCGACCTCGCGAAGTACTTCTTCGCGGTCGCCCTGCTCGCGATCACCGTTCTCGTCGTCCGCAACATTGTCGACTCGAGGTTCGGCAGGGCGCTGGCTGCAATTCGGAGTAACGACCTCGTGGCGCGGTCTCAGGGTGTCGACGTGGTCCGCCATAAGCTCATCGCCTTCACCATCAGTGCCTTCATGGCGGGGCTAGCAGGCACCGTGTACGCGACGTACCTCGCATACTTGAGCCCGAACGACGCGAGCCTTTGGACGAGCTTCTTCATACTCATGTACGTGGTGCTGGGTGGGATGGGGACCACGTGGGGTCCGATCCTCGGGTCATTCTTTGTCGTCATGGTCCCCGAGTGGCTCCGGCTCTTCGACGAGTACCGGGTTCTTCTTATCGGCCTGCTGCTCATCGTGACGATCACGTTCCTGCCCGGTGGCCTCATGCAGGGACTGTCGCGGCTGAGGCACCTGCTCAACAGACAACGACGTGGAGGGCGGAAGAGGGCGGTGTCCGATGGCATCTAGCAATGACGCGATCCTGCACCTCGACCAGGTGACGCGACGATTCGGCGGGCTGACGGCCGTGAACGGCGTCTCCTTCGATGTGATGCCTGGAGAGATCTTTAGCATCATCGGTCCGAACGGCGCGGGCAAGAGCACGCTCTTCAATTTGGTTACGGGGGTAACGCCTCTCTCCAGTGGACGCGTAGCGTTTGAGGGGTCCGACGTGTCGACAGTGTCGGTGCACAAGATCGCCGGCATGGGGATCTCCAGGACGTTCCAGAGCACGCAGATCCTCATGGACCAGAGCGCGGCGTACAACGTCATGCTGGGACTGCAGCGCGAGTCCCGGGCGACACTAGTGGGGGCGATCTTCAGAAGTCGCGGCTTCCGTCGCGAGGAGCGGCGATGCCGGGCGATCGCGGAAGAGGTGCTCGTCAGGGTTGGACTCGGCGGTGCCGGGGAGACCGGCGCGGCCGAACTCTCGACCGCCAACCAGCAGCGTCTTGCCATCGCGATGGCGATCGCCAGCGGCCCGAAGCTACTTCTCCTGGACGAACCGACCGGTGGCCTGATCGAGACCGAGGTCGACGACCTGATGCACCTCATCGCGACGTTGCGCGAGGGCGGGCTCACCGTGCTTCTGATCGAGCACAAAATGCGCATGGTGATGTCCATCTCAGACCGAATCGCAGTACTCGACCACGGCGAGCTTATCTCCATCGGACCGCCGAAACAGGTGCGCAACGATCCGCGCGTTCTGGAAGCCTACCTAGGGGCCAACTATGTGGCTGAAGATCACTGACCTCAAGGCCGGTTACGGCGGCAAGGAGGTTCTCCACGGAATTGACCTCGACGTCGCCGAAGGCGAAATTGTTGCCCTTATTGGGCCGAACGGCGCGGGAAAGAGCACCACCCTACGCACGGTGACCGGACTGACCGCGGCATCCACCGGATCGGTGACGTTCCGTGGCGAGGACATCACTTCTCGGTCAACTGGGTGGCTGGTCAAGCGTGGGCTAGTCCTATGCCCGGAGGCGCGGGAGCTGTTCCCCGGGATGACGGTGCTCGAAAACTTGCGACTCGGTTCCTATGCGGTCCGCATCGCCTCTCAAGAGTACGACCGAAGACTCGAGCACGTGTACGAGATGTTTCCGAAGTTGGCGGATCGTCAGAACCAGCTGGCCGGCAGTCTCAGCGGAGGTGAGCAGCAAATGCTGGCTATAGGCAGAGCTCTCATGTCCGAACCGCAACTCCTCCTGCTCGACGAGCCGTCGCTGGGTCTGGCGCCGATGCTCGTCACGCAGATGTTCGAGCTCATCACCACGATCAATGCGAGAGGCGTGTCGGTGCTTCTCGTCGAACAGAACGCGGTGGCAAGCCTCGATATAGCCCACCGCGGGTATGTGATCGAGGCGGGCCGTATCGTTGGGCACGATGATGCAAAGAAGCTGGCGACGGACCCCCGCGTTCGTGAGGCGTACCTCGGTGGAGTTTAAGGAGGTCCGGCGGGCCCGCGCAGAGGTGATGGCGCGAAGAGTTTTCGTTGTCCGGTGCAATGGAAAGAGGGTGTCGTAGTGGCATCGAGGAAGAGTATTACGCGCAGGGACGAAATCGTGAAGACAGCTGCCATCATCTTCGAGGCGCGTGGCTACTACAACGCCTCAATGGACGACATAGCAGAGGCGATGGGGATCCGGAAGCCTACCCTCTACCACTATGTGGAGAGCAAGGGACAAATCGTCGCCTGGATCCATGACCGTTTGTGCGACGGCTTTATCGACAGAATCAATCAGCGCATTGAGCAGGGCATGCAGCCAACTGAGTGTCTTGTTATGGTGATGACCGACATTTTCGAGACGCTGGACTCGTCCCCCGGGCACCTCCGCGTCTACTTTGAGCACCACCGCGAAATTCCTGAAAAGTGTCAAGCGACGTCGAGGGCAAAGCGTGACGAGTACTTCGCGACCGTACGGGACCTCATTATTGCCGGTGAGGAGGCCGGCGAGTTCAAGGTCGAGAATGCCGAGATGGCGACCTTCGCGCTGTTCGGCATGTGCAATTGGGCCTATCAGTGGTACCGACCCAAGGGCCAACTCTCGCCGCAAGAGATCAGTCAGATGTTTTGGCGAATCTTTGCCTCCGGGATCAAGGTCGACGCTGGCAGGACTGGCGCTCTCCGGGCCGGATGAGGCTTGACAACAGTAATTGTGTTCCACCCCCCTTGTCGGGGGACCGATGTGCCTATAGCCTACGACCGACCAGTCGGTCGGTTGGGAGATTGGAGACAGTCATGGATTTTGAGATTCCCCAGGAACTCAAGGATTTTCTTGTCGGTGTGCGGCACTTCCGCGAACGCGAGTTGATGCCGCTCGAGCACGAGTTCCTGATCAATGGGGACTGGGACCTGAAGACGCGTCTCGAACTTGAAGCGAAGGGCCGGCAAGCCGGCTTTTGGGCGCTCGACGTCCCCGAGGAGGACGGCGGCCAGGGCATGGACGAGTTCGCAATGTGCCTCGTAGCAGAAGAGCTCTACAAGCATCCGGCCATGTTCGAGTTCGGAGGCAGCCCCGAGCCAGCGCTGTACCTTTGCAGCGAAGAGCAGAAGAAGCGCTTCTACTACCCCGTGATCAACGGGGAACGTAAATCTGCCTACGCCTTCACAGAGCCAGACGCCGGCAGCGACTTCGCACGCATCAAGACCTCTGCGGTTCGAGATGGAGACGAGTGGGTCATCAACGGACGCAAGACTTTCATCTCCCACGTTGACCGCGCAGACTTCCTCATCCTGTTCGCGAGCACCAATCCGGGGGCCGGCTCTCGGGGTGTCACCTGCTTCCTGGTCGATAAGGACACCCCCGGATTCGAGGTTTCGCGTCCCATTCCCACGATGGGTGACGCTTGGACTCCGTACGAGCTGACGTTCGAGAACTGCCGGGTCCCACACGAGAACGTGCTCGGCGAGGTCGACAAGGGCTTCGCCATCGCGGACCACCAACTGACGCACGGGCGCGTCAGGATTGCGGCTTATCAGCTCGGCATGGCACAGCGGTCGTTGGACCTCGCGATCGAGTGGGCTAAGCAACGGACGACGTGGGGCAAGCCCATTGCGACAAGGCAGGCGATCCAATGGATGATCGCCGACTCCTATGTCGAACTCGAGGCAGCTCGCCTGCTGGTCTACAAGGCAGCGATGACTTACGACAAGGAGGGGGGCCGCAACGAGGCGTTCGCCGCCAAGCTCTACGCGACCGAGATGGCCCAGCGGGTGACGGACCGCTGCCTGCAGATCTTCGGTGGACTGGGATACACCAAGGAGTTGCCAATCCAGAGCTTCTATCGACAGATCAGAGTCTGGCGCATCGGACACGGCACCGCGGAAGTCCACCGGTGGATGATCGCCCGCAGCCTGCTGGGCCTGAAGTCCGACGCGTGATTGGGGGCCGATGATGAAGACCCAGTCGGAGGCGGTGGAAAAATCTTACGCTGCTGCGCGTGCGAGCATCGGCAAGCGGCACCGAACACTCCTTGGGACGGTGACCGAGAAGGAGTTCCAGCGCTTCGCCTACGCGATCGGAGACCAAAATGACGTGTACCTGGACGCCGAGGCCGCGAGGGCTGCCGGCCACCAACAGACTGTGGCGCCGCCGCTGTTCCTCACCTCGCTTATGACTTGGGAGCCCGGCCCCCCGGAGAACTCCCTCAGGCCAGACGGAGCTGGGCGGACTGAGCTTGGTGAGGTTCCGCTCGAGGGCCTTCGTCTCATGGGAGCTGGCCAAGACCTTGAGTTCCACGCCGACGTCATCGACGGCCTCGAGGTGTGGATGGAGTTGTCGGTCGACGACGTTCAGCTAAAAAGTGGCCCCTCAGGGTCGCTCCTCCTGCTGCATCTGCTGCGCAGGTATTTCGACGGGGACGAGCGGCTGCTGGTGACCTGCCGCGAGACCTTCATCGCACGCTGAGAGGGAAGAACGTGCTCGACATACAGACGCTTTTCGCCGGCGAGGTTACCGTCGGCACCGAGCTTCCAGAGGTCGTTTGGGAGCCGACCCATGTGCAACTGTTCCGCTTCAGCGCAATCACGTGGAACGCCCACCGCATCCACTACGACCAAGCGTACGCGGCAGAAGAGGGCTATCCCGACGTCCTCGTCCAGAGCCATCTGCATGGGTGTTTCCTTGTCCAGACGGTGATGTCATGGGCTGGACCGCGAGCGACATTGCACCGGTTCCGTTGGCAGAACAGACATCTGGCCACGCCAGGCGACAAGCTTCGCTGCACCGGCACGGTCACCGCGGTCGAGGGCAGCCTCGTGCATTGCGAACTGCGCGAAATCAACCAGCATGGCGACATCTGCGCGCCTGGTTGGGCAACCGTCGAGCTTCCAGTGAAGGACCTATCGTGAGCGTTGGAACAACAGTCAACCAGCCGTCCGTCGCTGCCCGGGACGCAGTGTCGCTCTATCGGACGATGGTGACCATTCGGATGTTCGAGCAGAAGGCCGCCGCCCTCTTTGCCGGCGGTCGGCTTCCCGGCTTTCTGCATTTGTCCCTAGGACAGGAGGCCGTTGCCGCAGGCGTGTGCAGCGTTCTCGACGGCAGAGATCTCATTACTACGACCCACCGCGGGCATGGTCATTGCATCGCCAAGGGCGGCGAGGTCGAAGGGATGATGGCAGAGCTCTTCGGGCGGGCGGAGGGCTACTGTAAGGGCCGCTCGGGCTCTATGCACATAATGGACACCAACGTGGGAATCCTGGGCGCTAATGCCATTGTCGGTGGGGGCATTCCCATGGCCGCCGGGGCTGCGTTCAGCGCTCGCGCCCAGAACGACGGCCGGGTAGCGGTTAGCTTCTTCGGGGAGGGCGCCGTCGCCGAAGGGGTCTTCCACGAGGTCCTGAACCTCTCGGCCCTATGGGCCCTCCCGATCGTCTTTGTCGTGGAGAACAATGGGTACGCCGAGTTGACCCACGTCTCGAAGCATCTGAGTGCCGAGAACGTCGCGGACTTCGCGGCGCCGTACGGCATCCCGGCTGAGATCGTGGACGGTAACGATGTCTTGGCGGTCCAGGGAGCGACCGAGCGAGCGGTCAACCGAGCACGCCGCGGCGAGGGGCCGACACTTCTGGAGTGCAAGACGTACCGGTGGCATGGGCACTTCGAGGGGGACCCGCAGAAGTACCGCTCCGTCCAGGAGCGGGACGAATGGAAGCTGCGCGACCCGATCCTTCAGTTCCGCGCGCGCGTGACTGAATCGGGAGTTATCAGCGTGGCCGAGCTCGAGGAGATCGACGACCGAATCAAGGATTCGGTCGAACGCGCGGCCGAGTGGGCAGAGGGTCTACCCCCAGCGCCTATCGAGTCGCTGGTCCAGGACGTCTACACGGGTGCGGAGAGCTGAGCATGGGACAGATCAAGTACTGGCAGGCCATCAACAGCGCTCTGGCCGAGGAGATGGAGCGCGACTCGTCCGTCTGCGTCATCGGTGAGGACGTCGGGGAGCCGGGCGGTCCTTTTGGGGCCACGGTAAAGCTGCTTGACAGGTTCGGGGAATGGCGGGTGCGGGACACGCCCATCAGCGAAGCGGCGATCGTGGGGACGGCGCTGGGGGCGGCGATGACTGGACTCCGCCCGGTGGCTGAGGTGATGTTCATGGACTTCATGCCCCTCGCAATGGACCAACTGGTCAACCAGGCGGCAAAGATCTCGTACATGTCAGGGGGCAGCTACAAAGCCCCGATGGTGGTCCGGACGCTTTCGGGCGCTGGACGGGGAACGGGCCCCCAGCACAGCCAGAGCTTCGAGGGTTGGTTGGGGAACGTGCCCGGTCTGAAGGTCGTGTGGGGTTCCAATCCGGCCGACGCAAAGGGCCTACTCAAAGCAGCGATCCGGGACGACAACCCTGTGGTCGTGATCGAGAGCCTTTCGCTCTGGTCGATGCGCGGTGAGGTGCCTGAGGACCCCGAGGTGATCGTACCCATCGGTAAGGCATCGGTTGCGCGCCCCGGTAGTCACGTCACGGTGGTCAGCTGGGGTGCTGCGGTGCATCGTGTGCTTGCAGCCGCCGAGCAACTGGCCCCGCAGGTGGAGGTGGAGGTCATCGACCTGCGCACCATCAGCCCTGTTGACGAGGAGACAGTACTCGAATCCGTGGCGAGGACCGGTCGGCTCGTTATCGTGCATGACTCGCCTTCGCCCTACGGGCCCGGTGCAGAGATCGCGGCGCTTGCAGCCGACAAGGCCTTCTTCGATCTGAAGGCCCCGGTGCAACGCGTGACGCCTCCGTTCGCGCCCACGCCATTCCCGCCCAACCTCGAGGCGGCGTTCTTCCCCCAAGCCGAAGAGATCGTGCGCGCGATCGAACTAGTCCTGAAGGGTGTCGCCCAATGATCGACATCGTGATTCCCAAGTGGGGCCTCACCATGGAGGAGGCAGTGCTGGTGGAGTGGTACAGGGCTGAAGGCGAACCAATCTCGGAGGGCGAGGCCATCGCCGAGGTCGAGACCGATAAGGCCAACAGCGACATCGAGTCACCAGCGTCGGGTATCGTCCGTGAGCTGCTGGTCGAAGCGGGCGCCTCGGTCGTTCCAGGCCAGGTGGTCGCGCGGATCGAACCACAATGAGTGGACCAGAGTCCACAGGCCAGCCCTACGACCTATTAGAACAGGACCGGCTGCAGAAGGTGACCGCCCGGCGCCTGCGTGCTGCTGTCGCGGAGAAGCCGCAGGTCACGCTGCACGCGAGAGTCGGTCTGGACGTCCTCTTCGAGTCCAAGCGACGGCTGAACGCCGAGTCCGCCGACGCGGTGTCGGTCACTGTGACGGCGGCTCTGGCACATATCGTCGCAGCCGCCCTGACACGCTGGGGACGCGTCAACGGCCACATCGAGGGGAACGAGGTTCGGCTCTTCCGCGCGGTGAATCTCGGAGTGGCGGTTGACACCGGGCACGGACTCGTGGTGCCGGTGGTCAAGGACGCGCAAGGCCTGTCGGTCTGGGAGACCGCTGCGGAAATCGGCCGCCTCGCCGAAAAGGCACGTCAGGGGAAGTTGCACCCTGCGGACCTCGTCGACGCCACCTTTACGGTGTCCAATCTCGGCATGTTCGGCGTTGAGATGTTCACACCGCTCGTGAACCCTCCACAGCTCGCCATCCTCGGGGTCGGCGCTGCAGTGCCCGCTGTGACGCTGATTGACGGCCGAGTGGCAGAGATGCAGGTGCTCGGCCTGAGCTTGAGCTTCGATCACGCCGCGATGGACGGTGCCGACGCCGCCGCCTTCCTCGCAGGCTTGGTGACGCTCATCGAAGAGCCCCAAGACGTCCTATGGACGACTGCCTCGGAATGGAAGGGCCGAGCATGACGGTGAACCCATACGCAGCCATATCACTCGAAGGACGTACCGCTCTCGTAACCGGCGGCAGCAGTGGGATCGGTGCCGCGACGTGCGAGCTCCTCGCCAGTCGAGGGGCACAGGTGGCTGTCAACTACCGGTCCGGACGTGGTCGCGCCGAGGTCCTGGTCAGCCGGATCAAGAGCGCGGGCGGCGAAGCAATCGCGGTCCACGCCGACGTGACCTCCCCAGAGCAGTCCAATGCCATGGTCAAGGCAGTCGTGGATAAGTTGGGCCCGATCGACATCCTTGTCAACGCAGCCGGCGCGTTCTGGGAGACCCAGCCGTTTGCCGCCATCGATGTCGAACTCTGGAACAGGTCAATGGCCCTGAACTTTTATGGGGCGGTGCATTGCTGCACTGCCGTCCTGGATTCCATGCGGTCCCGGCAGCGCGGCAGTATCGTCAACCTCTCGTCGATCGTGGCGAAAAGCGGCGGGCCTGGCGAGACCGCTCACTACGCATCCGCGAAGGGAGCGCTCGAGACAATGACATACAGCATCGCTCGTGAGTACGCGGCCAGCGGTGTCCGGGCCAACGCCGTGGCGCCCGGGCTCATAGACACGCCCGTTCATGACGATAACCGTGAACGCTTCGAGCGAATCGCCCAGGGCTACGCCCCACTCGGCCGTCCGGGCACGGCACATGAGGTGGCCGAGGTAGTGGCTTTCCTGGCCTCGGACGCAGCCAGTTACGTCACCGCGCAGGTATGGAATGTTAACGGAGGAAGACTTTGACGATTGATGTTGAATATCTGAACTCCCGGATGAGTTGCGTCCGGGTAGCCGAGAACGACGGAATCGTTACGCTCACGCTCAGTCGCCCCGACCGGCTGAACGCACTCGGGCCCGACATGCTGCCCGAGATCTTGGGCGTGCTCGAAGTCGTGCGCGCATCTCGCGAGGTCAAGGCTCTCGTAATGACAGGCGAGGGGCGCGCCTTCTGCGCAGGGGTGGACCTCAGGACCCCGTTCTTCATGGAGAACGTGGAGTCGGACTCCGTGTTCGAAGGGATGCGACTGCTGGACTGGCAGCACGAGCTCATCGTGGGCATCCACGAGCTTCCCCAGCCCACCATAGCTGTGGTCAACGGTGACGCCGTGGGGGGCGGTGGCTTCGGCATGGCGATGGCGTGCGACATGCGGTTCGCCGTGAACAGCGCCAGGTTCTGGATGATTCCAGGACAGGTCAACGTCGTTCAGGACTTCGGGTTGACTTGGCTACTACAGCGCTGCATCGGCACGCCGAGGACGATGGAGCTCGTCTTCTCCGGTCGTCGGGTCGACGGGCGTGAGGCCGCCCAAATGGGGATCGTTAATGAGACCTTCGATGACGTGGGGCAGATGCACGACCACGCGCGCACCATTACGGATTCGATCGCCCGCATGGGCTCGGATGCCGGACGGACGCTCAAGATGATCGTCCGGCACGGTGCGTCCAGCCCCTTGCGTGACCAACTGAGGGTCGAGGCGGTCGCGAACGGACTCTGCT
The DNA here is from genome assembly GCF_000184685.1 of Intrasporangium calvum DSM 43043. Classification (NCBI taxonomy): domain Bacteria; kingdom Bacillati; phylum Actinomycetota; class Actinomycetes; order Micrococcales; family Intrasporangiaceae; genus Intrasporangium; species Intrasporangium calvum. Next base: position 3,468,540 of record NC_014830.1, on the reverse strand, counting down.
TCAACTCGACAGAGTTCAAGCAGGCCAAGACCGAGCTCCTCAACCGCATCAACAAGCGTTAGGGAATCGCCATGCTTGCTATCCGTTTTCACGAGTATGGGTCCGCACGTGTCCTGCGGGCCGAGGAGGTCCCGGTCCCGGAGCCCTCTGACGACGAGGTCCTGATCAAGGTCGCAGCGTGTGGCGTGAACCGCGTGGACATCCTCTCTAGGGAGGGCACTACTCCCGCGCCGGTGCAGCTTCCCCACACACCTGGGACAGAGGCGGCAGGCACGATCGCGGCGGTGGGCGCCAACGCAGGTTACTGGAGGCTGGGGCAGCGCGTGGTGGTGAACCCCACGCTGTCGTGTGGCCGGTGCACTGCTTGCCGGGAAGGGCGGGATAACGTCTGCCGGTCGGGCCGCATCTTTGGAGTGCAAACCACGGGAGCCTACGCGGAGTACGTGACAGCTCCCGCGGACCAGGTGATCGCACTGCCTGACGCGGTCGCGTTCGATACCGCTGCCTCCATTGCCGTGACCGGGTCGACGGCGTGGCACATGCTCGTGACCCGCGGCCAGGTCGCTCTCGGAGAGGACGTGCTGATCGTCGCGGCGGGCTCGGGCATCGGCGTCCTCGGTGTGCAGATCGCCAAGCTAGCCGGTGCGCGTGTCATCGCCACCGCCGGCTCCGCAGACAAGCGGGATCGTGCTCACCAGCTCGGTGCCGACGTGGTGATCGACCACACGGCATCGGACTGGGGAGACCAAGTTCGGCGGGCGACTGGCGGAAAAGGCGCTGACCTGGTGTTCGAGCACGTCGGTGAAGCGACTTGGGACCAGAGCCTTCGGGCCCTCGCGCGCAACGGACGGCTCGTCACCTGCGGCGCCCACAGCGGGGCGAAGGTGACCTTCGACCTGTGGCACCTATTCGTCAAGGAGCAGAAGTTCATCGGGTCATTCGCAGGGACTCGACGGGACTTGGAGAAGGTGCTCTCATTGGCTGCGAACGGCACCTTGAAGGCCGTGGTGCACGCCAAATTCCCATTGGCTGAGGCGGCGAAAGCACAAGGCGCCCTAGAGGACCGTGCAGTCTTCGGCAAAGTGCTGCTGGCTAGCAACTAGAACACGCGAAGAAGGGGCGGTGCCACCAATGATCGATCTAGTTGGAAACCGGACGTTGCGCGATCTCCTGGAGGAACGGGTCAGCCGCCACCCGAACAAACCCTGCTTGGTGTTCGAGGCCCAGGACGGGGAGGTTCGAGAGTGGACTTACGTCGAAATGCTCAGTGAGGTCGACCGGCTTGCCTCAGGCCTGAGCGAGCTCGGTGTGGGCAAGGGCGACAAGATTACGGTCCACCTGGCGAACTCGCCGGAGTTCCTGATGACGCTGTACGCGGCCGCCACGCTGGGGGCCATCGTGGTGCCGTCCAACGTCAGCAACCGTCCTGCCGAACTGCGGCACATCTTGTCCTACTCGGACTCGATAGCGGTGATCACCGAGCCCGCCTTTCTGTCAGTCGTGGATGAGGCAGTCCAGTCGGTGCCCGAGATCCGTCAGCGGATCATGGCACGCACCAAGGAGAAACGTGACGGTTGGTTGCTCTTCACAGACATACAGGAAGCCGGAAGGGCAACGGTCGTATGCACCGCAACGTCCGAAGATGTGGTCGAAATGTTGTTCACCTCGGGCACGACCGCTCGGCCGAAGGGCGTGCTGCTCACCCATGCGAACCTCCTGAGATCGGGCGAGCGGTCGTCGAAGTCCATGTATCTGACGTCCGACGAGAGGTGCCTGACTGCTCTGCCCGTGTTCCACGTCAACGCGCAATCGCTCACAGTCCTCTCGGCGCTCACAGTCGGCGGGACCTGCATCCTGCTCGAGGAGTACCGGGCTTCAAAGTTCTGGGACCAGGTGCGTGCCCATGACGCCACACAGATCAGCCTGGTCGCCATGTTGGCGCGGACAATGCTCGCCCAGCCGCCGCGCGAGACCGATCGAGACCACCGCGTGCGAAGGGTCTTCTACGCACTGAACGTCACCGATGCCGAGCGTGAGCAGTTCGAGAGCCGGTTTGGTGTTGAGCTCGTGAACGGCTACGGCCTCTCTGAGGCCATGACGATAGTCACTGTCGCACCCGTCTTCGGTCCCAAACGATGGCCGTCGATCGGACTGCCGGCCTACGACAGGCTGGTACGGATCGTAGACGTCGAAGGCAACGACCTTCCTCCTGGAACTCCGGGCGAACTCATCGTCCACGGGATCCCTGGGCGGACGCTGATGAAGGGCTACTACAAAGACCCTGAGGGAACCGCGCGAGCCATCCGCGACAACTGGCTCTATACCGGTGACAACGCATACATGGACGACAAGGGCTACTTCTACTTCTTCGATCGGAAGAAGGACGTGATTAAACGTGCCGGAGAAAACATCTCCGCCAGCGAGGTCGAGTTCGTCTTGGTGGATCATCCGCAGATCGTCGAGGCCGCCGTCATCGGCGTCGCGGACGACATCCGGGACGAAGCCGTCAAGGCATTCGTGGTAGCTGAGCCGGGATCGGGTCTCACTGAGGAAGCAATCCAACAGTACTGCCGCGAGCATCTTGCACACTTCAAGGTCCCCACCATCATCGAGTTGCGTGAAGCGTTGCCCAAGACGTCCATCGGGAAGATCGAGAAGAAGCTGCTGCGTCAGGAGTCAGACAAATGAGTGATGCCCGTACTCAGGATGGTGGATCGTTGGCCTTCGAGACGCTGGAGGTGGACACTGATGGCCCTATCGGGCGAATTCGTCTGAACCGTCCCGACCAGCGCAACGCCATCTCTCGAACGATGCTTGGCGAGATCGTTGAAGCAACGCGGCAGATCTCTGCGGCGGCCAATGTCAGGGCAGTGGTGCTCGAAGCGCGGGGGCCGGCATTCTGTGCCGGGGTCGACCTCGCTGACTTTGAGTCGTTCATGGGCTCGCCGGGCTCTGTCGACAGCCTTCTCAAGGGTGCCGATAACGCCATCACAATGGCGGCTCTCGGGCGTGAGGCGGCCAACGCGCTGAGCGCCCTGCGTCAGGTTACGGTGGCGAAGGTGCACGGTTACGCTGTCGGCGCCGGCGCCGTCCTGGCCCTCTCGGCCGATCTGCGCGTGCTCTCGGAAGATGCCTACTACTGGATACCCGAGGTGGAACTCGGAACTCCGCTCGTGTGGGGGGCGATTCCGAGGCTCGTCGCAGAGATCGGGCCCGCAAGGACAAAGGATCTTGTCACGACCTGCCGGCGGGTGCCTGCAGAAGAGGCGTTGCGTCTGGGCCTCGCCTCGCGTGTCGTGCCCTCCGAGGAACTGGACAGCACGACTGAGCAGATTGCCCAAGCGCTCGCTGGTCGGGCCAGGTACGCAATTGAGGCGACGAAGGGTCACGTTGACGCGGTCGCCCGTGCCATGGTGATGGGCGACACGACCTATGCCGATCGTTACCTGCAGGCGGCCAGCTGGTTGGACCGAGAAGTCCGTGAACGGGCCGAGCAGTACCTCACTACGTTCCACGCCGGCAACCGGTCCGAGACACGATGATCGCGGTCGGCACGAATGCCGGAATAACGCCCCCAGTGGAAGGTGTGCTGAAAGGAGCTAGGCGCGCGGAGGCGCGTGGCTACGACTCCCTATGGTGGCCCGACCACCTCATGGGCTTCCACCCCCAGCAGCTGTGGCAGCCCGAAATCACGGAGCTCGCGAAGAGCATCTCGAGTCCCCACGTATTCATTGATCCTGTTGCAGCGATCGCCGCGTGCGCCGTTCACACCGAGCGGATCATGCTCGGCACGTCGGTCACCGACTCAATCCGGCGGCATCCAGCGATGCTTGCGCAGGAGTTCCTAACGCTGGACCACTTCTCCAAGGGACGTGCCGTGCTTGGTATCGGCGCAGGGGAGGGAGAGAACATCACTCCCTACGGGCTTTCGTTCTCGAAGCCCGTATCACGCCTCGAGGAGTCATTGGAGATCGTGCGGCTGCTCTGGAGCACTGGCGAGCCGGTTGACTTCGACGGTGAGTGGTGGTCACTGCGCGACGCGGTGTGCGGCATCCGACCGTACGGCAGCGACGAGGACGGAAAACCCCTGCCACCTCCCATCTGGTGTGGAGCGCACGGACCACGAATGCTCTCGATCACGGGCCGCCTCTGCGACGGTTGGCTTCCGACCTATCAGGGAGGGCCCGAGCCTTGGAGTGAGGGTTACAGCAAGATCAGGTCAGCGGCAGCAACCGCGAAGCGCGCGCTGGATCGCTTTACGCCGGGCCTCCTGGCCCACGTAGTCGTCGCGGAAAGCGACGCCGAGGTCGACCGGATGCTGGACAGTCCATTGATCCGCGCATGGATGCTCACGCTACCCTCGTCTGCCTTTGAGGAGTTCGGAGTGGTCCATCCCCTAGGGGAGGGAGCCTACGGCCTCCTCGACTATATTCCGACTCGACTGTCCGACGATCAGGTCCTCAAAGCCCTGCGTGCGGTGCCCGAAGGACTAGCGCGCAAGTATCTCCTCGCCGGTACCCCGGACCGCATCACACAGGAACTCCGGCAGTTTGCCGACAGAGGCATGGCGCACGTCGTGCTCTGGAACCTCACCTACCTGGGAGACTTCGCCCAGCTGCGCAGCAGCTTTGGAGCGCTGGACGAGATCGCAGACGAACTAAGGAAGACCCCCTGACTGCGTACACGTGCGCGAGCGACTCGGGTCGGGCGCTGAGGGAATCTTGACGCTCCTTGGGAGGCTGTGTCGGGACCCGACAAACTTGGAGCGCGCGGTCGATGGTCGCCATCTTCAGGTCAGAATGGGCGAGGGAACGCGTTCGCCAACGTAGTTTCCGACTGAAGGGCGGCGCCGCCGTTACGGAGGGCGGCACGACCGAATACGAGAGGGCAGGGCCGACGGCGACAGGCGCAGGCGCTCCAAGCGCTGGGTGGCTGCGGTTGAAGAATGGCCGAGCCGCTACTTGAGGTCGACGAGACTCGCGCCAGTAGCAGCCGCGAGCGACCGGCCCGTGTGCCGCAGGTCGTGGAAGGCGATCGTGACGCCCACCTTGTTGCGCGAGCGGACGATCGGCTCACCTGGACGGCAGTTGGGTTGCGTTGTTGGCTTCAGCGACCGCTGATAGTGCGGCGGCTATCTCGGCGTCGCGGCCCTCGACGGCGTGCATGTAACGGAGTGCAGCGGCCGTAGAGGAGTGACCGAGACGCCGCTTGAGGTCGGCGAGCGAAGCTCCGGTGGCCGCCGCGAGGGTCTGGCCGGTGTGCCGCAAGTCGTGGAACGAGAGGTTGACACCGACGACCTTCCTCGCCCGGACAAACGCTTGGTACAGGGCATTCCCGGCCATGCGAGTTCCGTCGTGACCGACGAAGAAGAACTCTGGTCCAGCCCATGTCTCGAGGTGCTCGGCCATCAAGGGAAGAACGTGAGGCGGGATGGAGACCACGCGCCGACCGGCTTGGCTCTTCGGTTCCTTCTCGAAGCGCCGCCGCGACTCCAGCAGCTCGACATAGGTCTTGTCGACCCGCACCGTCGCCTTCTCGAGATCCACGTCGGTGACGCGCAGAGCCATCAGCTCGCCCCGGCGCAACCCGCACCAGGCCGCCAAAGCGACCGCGGCCCGGTACCTCGGGGTGATCGCCTCAATTAGTGCTGCGACCTCGGCGGGCGAGGCGATGGGCCTCTCCTTCGGGCGATCAGTGCCGGCGCGAGGGATCTGGCAGGGGTTCTTCTGAATCGCCTCATCGAGGACTGCCATGTTCAGCACGGAACGGAGCAATCGGTAGGTCTGCGCGATCGACGTTCGCCCGCCAGTCCCGGCCAACGCCTGGGCGTGCCATGAGCGCACCACGGCCGGAGTGATGCTCGCGACTGGCATGTCGAGCAGCGGGGTGAGGTGGAGGCGCATGTTGCGTCGGGACGTCTCGGCCCAGCGCTCACCGACGTTGGGATTCTCTGTCAGGTACGACTCGGCGTAGTCCTTGAGGGTGCGACGTCCGAGTTGGGCGCCGCTGTCGCGCCATTCCTCGCGTTCGAGGCTCTCGTGGACGCGGAGGAGCCAGCGCTCGGCTTCCACCCTCGTGCTGAAGGTGTTTGGAGCCGCTTGGCGCTTGCCGTTCGGGCCGATGAACGATGCCTGGAACTTCCCCGACGGCAGGCGGCGGACGCTTCCGAATCGGCGATCTCGCTGCTTCCCCCTTGGCATCAGGTCACCACCTTCCCGCCTTCCCATCGGATGCTGATGGGCTCGACCGTCCCGTCGGCGACGAACTCCTCGAGTGCGGACACGGGGATCCGCACGTGCCGGCCGACGCGCACGAATCGGATCCGTCGCTCGCTGATGAGCCGTCTTGGGAATCGGGTCGTGGTTCCGAGCATCGTCGCTGCGTCCGCGACAGAGACCAGGCGTTCCATAGCAGCCCCTTTCGTCAAGTTTCGTTCCGTTAACGACCGGCCGGGGCAACTATCCGTGCGCGAGACGGATCACGACGACCCTCCAAGGACTCCATTCAGAGTTCAGGGCCAGCCACGCGAGCGTGATTCGGCGATGGAGACGGCGCCTGCCACTCCAGCAGGGCGCGAGCGGCCCTCTTCGCCGCCGTCTCCGCGACGACCGCGGCTTCGAGGAGGCCGGGCTGGTCGCTGTACCGAACGGGCACGAAGCGGCCTTTGGCTTTGGCGTGCAACCGGTCGTCGGCGCTCTGGAGAGCGCGCGCTGGGGCGAGGAGTGCCCCGGCGTCGATGAGCCGTCTGGCGGCCGGTGCGTTCTCGTGGAGCAGGGCCGTGAGGTCGTGGCTGGTGGCGGTGAGGCTGTCCAGCAACCGGTGCCGAGTCGCGGACGCCAGCGCGCGGTCAAGGCGCGGTGCGACCTGGATGACGTCCTCGAGGACGTCGTGCAGGCGTTGTGCCGCATCGATGTAGTCGCGCCTGGGACGCATTCCTGTGGTTGTCGTGCTCCAGCTGGTGCCGGAGCGCTGCAGCGCTTGGGCCGCCTCGCGCAGCTCTTCGCGTGCGACAGCGGCGCCGCTGGCGTCCCTGAGGGAGAGCCGATCCGCGGCCTCGGCTGCGAGGAGTGCGTCGATCGCCGCATAGAGGTGGATGCCTTGGGAGGTGATGTTTCGGATGACGTCGGTGCTCGGCACCACGGCGGCGGCTTCCGCCTTGGAGGCGCGGACCCAGTCCGCGAGGGCATGGTCCAGCCGGCCAACCACCTCGGCACCCGCCGATGTTCCGCGCGCTTCTGGCCGAGGACGGCCCGGGTGGTTGCGAGCGGGTGGGGGGACGGCGGCATACGGCACCGACTGGCCAACTGCATGCGGCGCCAGTCGTTCGACGGCGGACTCGGCGTGGCGTGCGATCGCCAGTGGGCGCTCGATGTCCCGGAGCGCCATGAGACCGATGGCGTGTCGGGTCGCCGCGACCGACACATCGAGCAATTCGTGGGCGAGGCGGTTCACCGCACCAGTCGTAAGGAAAGGCTTGTCGGGATCCTCCTGGTGGCCGTGCAGGACGTCCGTGAGCGCACCGAACGTGACTGCGAGCTTGACCAGCGGGTGGGGGTCGCCAGCGTCGCCGGGTGGCACGTCGCGCAGGTCGAGGCTCTGACGTGGGATGAGCCAGCCATCGGAGGTGCGGCGGGCCGGCAGCGCGCCGCGGAGGATCCGGGCGCCGATGGTCCTTCGACTCGTGCCGGTGAACCGCGCGGCTTCGCAGGCAGTGAACTCGGTGACGATGGGCGTGGCTGGAGCGAGCGGCGTGGGGTAGCGCTTGACGATGTCATAGAGCGGGACCGCGGCCCGGTCGACGGGTCCGGGGCCGACGCTACGCGCTCCGGCGAGCTCGACCAGCAGCCGGTAGAGCGCCTGGTCGAGCGCCTCCCACTGGTTGAGGCTCACCGGATCGGTGCACCGCTTGAGCTCTTCGGTGACGTGCTGCGCCCGGGCGAGGAGGTCCGCGACGGTGGTAGCCGTCGGGTAGGCGTAGGCCTGGGCTGACCGCCGGCCCGTCGCTCGCGCGGTCACGGGTTGCTCCGCCGGTTCTCGGTGTCGCCCTCGAGTCGCGTGGCCTGTTCATGTAGGTGCTCGACGTGGCGACGCCAGAAAGCAAGATCCGCAGGCTTGGACGAGACGTCGAGCGCGTCAAGGCGCTCGAGCGCAGCCGCGGTATGGCCGCCCAAGGTCTTCCGGAGTCGCGCGTGCGTCGCAGGTGCGGGATCGAGGCCTGCGGCGACGAGCCGCAGCTGTCCACCCAGCGCAGTCCAGGGGCTGAAAGGGTCACCGTCGGCACGGTGGTCGGCGAGGGCCGCCGCGGCGTGCAGTTCCGCGGCGGCCGCGTCGAGGGGGATCTGGTTCACGGAGGTCTCCTTGCGGCGTTGGGGGGGAGTCAGAGCAGGTCCGGTCCGGGCGGGCGCGTGAGTGTCCGCTCAGGCGGTGGTATGCCGCTGGGCTGGGTTTGGAGGCCTCGCTCCAGGGCCGTGGCGAAGGTTCCGTTGGGGTTCCAACCGCGCCGGGTCATCTCGGAGGTGGCCTCCATGAGGAGCGCCTGGCGGAGGCCGGGGCCCAGTCGGCTGGAGAGCCGGACGACGGCGTTGACGGTGTCGTGGACGGGGTCGGAGGCTCGTTCGAGGGTGAGCCGCACGATGTCCCGGCCCGGCAGGGATGTCACTGGGCCATCTGCAGGCCTTGTCTCCGCGACACCCCAGGACTGCTCGTGCCGCCAGGCAATAGCCGTCGGACCTGGTAGTTCAGGCGCTGCGACGAAGGGTCGCAGCCGGTGAGGCTGGTCGGTTGCGGTGAGCCACTCGGCGGGGTCGGTCCCCTCCGGCAGCGTGGTGACCAACGTCGGGCGGTCGCGGTCCAGGCTGAGCGCGGTGAGCCAGCGGTCGGTGCCGTCGCGGCCAGCCTGATCTCCGTCGAGGGCGATCCGTGGCGGGTTGTCGCTGAGGGCGAGGACCTGCTCGGCCTGCGCCGACGAGACCGTCACCCCGCTGGCGGTGACTGCGGCGATTCGATCGGTCAGGCCCTCCTCGGCGGCTGCAGCCGTGAGGGCGAGCGCGTCGAGGACGCCTTCCACGACGACGACGTGCCCGTCGGCGGCGAGCCGGTGGTGGGTGGCCCGGTAGAGCACGTCACCCTTGTCGTGCACCGGTGTGCGGGTGGGGTTGCGGTACTTCGGGGCGGGGGGATTGCCGGTGGTGTCTCGCCCGATGAACCCGCGGATCCGCCCGTCGGGCTCCGTGATGGGGAAGATGAGCCGGCCGCGGAGCGTGTCGATGAGTGACCCGGTCCGAGCGCGCTGGGACAGGTCGAGCGCGAGCAGCTCGTCGTCGCTGACCCCGTCGGCGCGGAGTCGGTCGGTCAGGCTGGTCCAGTCGTGGCTGGCGTACCCGGCGAGCTCGACGCCTGTCTCGGCTCGAAGGGCGGTGAGGTCGATGCCGCGCGCGTGCCACAGGAACTTGCTCGCGAACCAGCCGGCAGTGGGGCTTCCGAGGTGGTTCCAGGCGAGGGCGTTGATCTCAAAGGCCCGGTCCGGCGTGACGGGCGGACGGTCGTGATCACGGACGAGCCGTAGCCGCGGCCGTGCAGCAGGGGCTGCCGTCGGGACTCCGCCCGTGTCGAGAAAGGCGACGGCGTCGCGGACCCCGAGCCCGTGCATGCGCCCCACGAAGTCGACGACGTCGCCGGTGGCGCCGCAACCGAAGCAGTGGAACCGGTCCGGGATGGCGTCGACCGTCATCGACGGGCTCGAGTCATCGTGGAAGGGGCAGCAGCCGACCCAGCCATGGCCGCGGGGCTGCAGGTCCACTCCGGACGCGGCGACCACCTCGGCGATGGGGTGCTCGGACCGGATCCGGGCGAAGTCCACCGTGGATGGTGCGGTCACAGCTGCACCTCCATCGGAGGGCGACCCTGGTCCGGAACACGCGACTCATCGGTGACGGCGTGCTGTTCTACAATCCGCGCGAACGTGGCCGGATCCAGGTGGATGTGGATCTCGATCGCGTCGCGGAAGGCGGCCTCGACCGCGCCTCTGGTGACATCGGCGGCCAGAAGGGCGTACTCGTCCCAGGTCGGGTCGTACAGGTACAGCAGCCCGCGGTCACCTGTGTCGTCAGGGCGTAGGGTGATCCGCTGGTCACCACGCGGGCCCCAGCGCATCCCGTAGTCCCGTTCCGCTGGGGAGCGGTCGCCGTGGCGGGCAGCGAAGGCGCGCTCGCCGTGCCATTCGAGTGCGGCGCCGGGCTGGGCATGAGTGCTTCCGTATGCCGCTGAGCTGAGTTCCGCGATGTCCGTGACCCCGGCGTCGATGCGGGTGGTGATGCGCTCGGCGACGGTGAAGGGGTCCGCGGCTGCAGCGGGGGCGATGAGGAGCCCGGCGGCCTGAGCGTAGGCGTTGCGCAGCCCGAGGCGGTACCAGTAGTCGACTCTGTCGTCGGCACTCTTGCCGAGCTGATCGGGGGAGGTGTCGGCGCCACTCGAGCTGGGGGTGGCGTGCGCGAGGCCGCGGGAAGTGTTGCGGGACAAGGCGATGAGGTCTTCCGCAACGCGCCGCGCATCGCCCGGACCGGGATGTGGTGGGCGTTCCGGCCTTTGGGGTGCCTGCGGTGGGGCAGGGGTGGCTGGGTGTGACATGGGTGCCTCTCGTGCGTGAGACGGTCTCGCGCGTCATGCCAGGGACACGACGATCCGGGGCGACCATCGGCCGTCGGCGCCGAGCGCTCCGGCTCAGTCCCTCCTGGAGGAGGCCGGGCTTGCCGATCTCGTGTGCCACAGCGGCCGGCGGTCATCGCGGTGTTCGTGCGGTGTGCAGCCGGTGCGGGAGACGAGCTCGGTGAGGATGTGCCGGGTGTCGTGCAGCGCGCGCACGAAGTCGATCCCGGCGGTGGGGGAGGCGCTGTCGGCGTAGGAGCCGCGTTCGTGGTCGCGTAACGCGGACAGGGTCTCGACTACGGAGGGGTGCCGGTCCCAGCACGGCGGGATGACCCGCGTGTCGAGGGCGAATCGGGCGGCGAGCTGCTCGACCCACTCACGAAGGGATGAGAGCGCTTGGTCTGCTTCGGCACTGGTCAAGGAGGGCCAGTGCAGTGGCCCTCGGAGCTGGCCGAAGTCCCGGCCGAATGCCGGATCGTCCTCCGGTCGCGCAGGCCGTCCGGCCGTCATCCCGCGACCTCGGAGCCTGGCGTGAGCTGTGAGCCGGCGCGCACGGAACCGCGCCGTGAGCTGGGAGCAAGCTCAGCGGCATACGTCATGGGGTGGGGACGGAAGGCGGTCCTAGTGATGCGCACGACGGATCGCCTCCTCCATCGCGGCGCGGGCGTCGCGGAGGGCTCTGGCGTCGTTGCGGGAGGTCCACGGGCGCAGGGTCAGGGCGATGGGTGGGGCTTCGCGCAGCAGCAGGATGGCGGTGCCGAACGGGAGGGTACGCAGCGCGGCCGGGTCGAGGATCGGTGCCTCGATGGTGGAGTGGGAGGTGGTGCGGTGTCCGTCGTGGCCCACCGAGTGGGACTGGACGGGCTGGCGGGTGGTGCCGATGAGCCGGGACAGCTCGTCGAGGTCGCGGGCTGTGCTGCCGCCGCCGAGGACCACTTTGTCGATCGCGGCGTCCCAGATCGCTGCGGCGGCGTGCTCGCTCCACACGGCACGGGCTTGCGCCATCGACTGGAGCACGACGGTCGTGGTGATTCCCGAGCCGCCGCCGTCGGACATCAGCGACGGCAGGGAAGGGAGGGGGTAGTTGGCGGCTTCGTCGAGGATCACCGACAGGGGTGGGTCCAGCCGGGCGCCGGGGCGGGTCGCGGCGAGCCGACGGGCGGTCTCGAGGATGTCCTCGAGGAACGCGCCGACCAGGCCGGCGGTGGCGGCCGCGCCGGTGGAGGTGCCGAGCAGGTAGATGGTGCCGTCGTTGGTGAGGAAGTGGGCCGGGTCGAGGTGTTCGTCGGGTCCGGGGGAGACGGCGTCGAGGACCTTGGGGTCGGCGAGCGAGGAGAAGGCGATGGCGACCATCGCCCAGACGGCGTCGCGTTGGCGGGGGTCGGCGGTGGTCAAGGCGTCGAGAGCCTGATACCAACCGGGCGCGGCGGCCGGGTCGGTGCGCAGGACGTCGACGGCATCGCGGGACTTCGTGGCCGAGAGGGACCAGCCGTAGAGCTCTGTCGGGGTGGCATCGGCGAGCGCCGCGGCGTGCAGCAGAGCCCGCACCGCCTGCTCCGCAGAGGCCTGCCAGAACGTGGCATCGGTGGTGCCGTGGGCTGCGCCGGTGGTCAGTGCCTTCGCGCGGACCATCGCGGTGTGCGGGTCCTGGCAGCCGCGGATGGGGGACCAGCGGGCCGAGGAGGGGACGCCCGGGGCGAGGCGTTGCGGGTCGAACACCGCGACCGGTCCGCGTTCCCGGCGGGCGGTCAGGGTGGTGGTGAGGTTGTCTGGGCGGGTGCTCGTCGTGACTACGGGTCCGGGCGCGTCCAGGATCGCTGGGATGACCAGGTGCAGTCCCTTGCCGGAGCGCGGCGGACCGAGAACGAGGATCGAGTCCTCCACGGTGGCAAAGCAGTCGACGCCTCGGCTGCTCCCGAGGCGGAATCCGAGGTCGCCGACGGACGGCTGGGAAAGGGAGGCGCGGAGCTGTCCGGCTCGGCGAAGGAGCCTCTTGGCGCCGGCGCTTCGGGACACCTCACTCCGGCGGGCGATGCCCGGCCGATCCACCGGGACCTTGGCCGGGTTGGTCTTCCCGAATCGGGCAACCGCCACCACGATGGCGACCACGACGGCCGCAATCGCTGCGACCAAGGACCAGTACAGGGCAGGCGGGCCGACGGACGAGCCCCAGGCCCCGCTTGGGTTGCCCGGTGCGGTGAGTGCCTTCAACGGAGCCGCTGCCGAGAACGGTGGTGGGCTCCCTCCGGACAGAGCGGCCGAGGAGCACGCCGCCGCCCACAGTGTGATCCAGATTCCTGCTGAGGAGAGAACCACCGTCGCGAACACAACGTCACTGGTCTTGGTGTTCAGGCTTGTTGTGGCTGACATGACCCGATTACGGACGTGCGGGGTCACTCCCCGACGACTCAGTTGAAGCCAGCGGCCCTCGATCCGTGGATCGGCCTGGCTGAGCACCCTTGATTGCCCCAGCGACCGTCGACTCGGCGATGCTGCGCTCCCACTCGAGCAGCGTCACATCGCCCACATTGATGCTTGGTCCACCGCTGCCAAGGACGGCCGACGCCGCGTCGCCGGTCAACGGTCGCCAGCTTTGAGTGCGCTCGGGTCAACTCCGAAGGGATGCCATTTATGCGTCTGGGCTGAAGTCGGGAGCGTCCCAGGGTTCCGCTAGATCTGCGGGAAGGGCCAGGCCATGCTTCTCTGCAAGACCCTTCACCCAGTAGTTCACGCCGGCGTCGGTCACCCAGCGCTGTTTGTCCTCGTCGTTCTGAGTCGCGCCGTTCCCCTTCGACCACGCGGTCACCGCCCTGCCGTCGCGGTAGCCGGCCTTCATCGCGTACTCACGCACTTCGTGCTTGTTGGCACCACGGTTGTATCGCTTGTTGATGGCGTAGATGCCGCCCAAGTAGGTGAGGCAGCACCAGTCCTGCTCCTCGCGCGTGCCGACCACCTTGGGCGTGATGAGCGGTGCGTCCACCTCCGGGTCCCAGAGAGGGCCCTGCCCGGCCTGGCCCTTTCTCGCGGGTGACATCGCACCGCCTGACTGCGGTCGGGAAGCGGTCGACGTCTCCTCGTCGAGCAGCAGCCTGTCGAGGGCATCAGCGAGGGTACGGCTCGAGGTGGCGATGGCACTGAGCGCCTGCCGAGTGGTTTGCTCCATCCACCAACTGTACGTCATCTGTAAACATTTGTAAATCTGCATCTTTCGTCGCCCGTGATGGCGCTCATCTGAAAGTCCCCAGACCTGCTCACTGAAATTCCCCACCCGTGTGGCTCCACCGAGCCGGGTGGGGCTCCTTCGACGCTGGTGGTCTCTGACCACGCACCAGCCGAGCCGAAGGAGCCCCACTGCTCATGCTCACACGGGAGGAAGACATCGACGTACATGCACTGCGGAAGCGGGGCTGGACGATCTCGGCGATCGCTCGGCACCTGGGCCGGGACCGCAAGACGATCCGGGCATACCTGTCCGGCCGCGAGCCCGGCGTTCGGGAGAGCGCGGGCTCGGACCCGTTCGAGAGGTTCGAGGCGTACTGTGCCCAGCGCCTGACGGACGACCCGCACCTGTGGGCCGCGACGTTGTTCGACGAGCTGCTCGAGCTCGGCTACGAACGCTCGTACCCGACCCTGACCCGCCAGCTGCGGGACCGGGGCCTGCGCCCGGCGTGCGAGCCGTGCCGGCCCGCGAAGGACCGGGCCGTGGCGGTGATCGAGCACCCGCCGGGTGAGGAGACCCAGTGGGACTGGGTCGAGCTGCCCGACCCGCCCGCGGCGTGGGGGTGGGGCAAGACCGCGCACCTGCTCGTCGGCGCGCTGTCCCACTCCGGCAGGTGGCGGGGCGTGTTGTGCGAGTCCGAGGAGGCGCCGTTCCTGGTCGATGGGCTGGACCGGGTCACCCGCGCCCTCGGCGGCCTGACCCGGGACTGGCGCTTCGACCGGATGTCCACGGTGGTGTCCCCGACGAGCGGGAAGGTGTCCGCCTCGTTCGCGGCCGTCGCGAAGCACTATGGGGTGACGGTCAAGCCGTGCCCGCCCCGGCGAGGCAACCGCAAGGGTGTCGTCGAGAAGGCCAACCACATTGCCGCGCAACGGTTCTGGCGGACGCTGCCCGACGACGTGACCGTCGAGGAGGCGCAGCGGCGCCTCGAAAGGTGGTGCGCCACCCGCGGCGACATCCGGCTACGGGCCACCGCCGACGGGCGCGCCACGGTCCAGGCCTTGGCCGAGCTCGAGCCGCTGCGACCCGTCCCGGCACCGTTCCCGGCCATCCTCACCGTCACCCGGGTGGTGTCCGCCCAGGCGCTGGTCGCCTACGCCGGGAACCGCTACTCCGTCCCGCCCGAGCTGCACGGGCACACCGTCACCGTGAGCGTCCGGCTCGGCGCCACCCACCTGGACATCGCCACCCTGCCCGCGCCCGGCCGCGGCGCGGCGGTCCCGACCGTCATCGCCCGGCACCGACTCGCGCCCGCCGGCGCCGGCGCGAGCATCCGCGACGAGGGCCACGTGACCGCGCTGACCGAGGCCGCCCTCGCCGCATTCACCACGGCGGGGCCACACCGCCGCAAACAGCGCCGGCCGCCCAGCCCCGCAGCCCGCGCCGAGGCCGACAACATCCGCCGCCAGCTCACCGGCGACACGTCCTCGAGCGGTGAGGTCGACGTGGTCGTCGACCTGACCCGCTACGCGGCAGCAGCCGCCGGCCGCAACACCCTCACCCCCGCCCCCACACAGGACACGCCCAAGGAGACGAACCACCAATGACGCCAATTGAATCCGCCCCAATCAATGGCCCGTCCACACCGGGACAGGCGAGCCTGTACCAGCAGCTGCGCGGCCACTTGGCCACCCTCAAGCTGCACGACGCCGCCGAGCACCTACCCGCCGTCCTCGACGCCGCGCACACCGAAGGTTTGTCCCTGACCGCCGCCCTCGAACGGCTCCTCGCGATCGAGGTCGACGCCACCGAAGCCCGCCGCCTCGCCGGGCGGCTGCGGTTCGCGTCCCTACCGACCCCGGCCACCCTCGCCGACTTCGACTACGACGCCGCCCCCGGCGTCGACCGCCACCTCATCGACGAGCTCGCCACCGGCCGCTACCTCGAGTCCGCGACCAACATCCTGCTGATCGGCCCGCCCGGCGTCGGCAAGACCCACCTCGCCGTCGGCCTCGCGCGGGCCGCCGCGCAGGCCGGCTACCGCACCTACTTCACCACCGCCGCCGACCTCGCCGCGATCGAAGGCCGCTGGGCCACCACCATGCGCTTCTTCGCCGGACCCACCTGCCTGGTCATCGACGAACTGGGCTACCTCCCGCTGCCCGCCGAAGCCGCCTCCGCCCTGTTCCAGGTCGTGTCCCAGCGGTACCTGAAGACCTCGATCATCCTGACCAGCAACAGAGGCGTCGGCTCCTGGGGCGAGGTCCTCGGCGACACCACCGTCGCCGCGGCCCTGCTCGACCGGCTCCTGCACCGCTCCGTCGTGCTCAACCTCGACGGCGACTCCTACCGCCTCAGAGCCCACCACGCCCGAGGCGAAGCCCTCCGCGCCGCAACCACCGGCACCCGCCAACCACTACGCTGACACCGCCCCGCGGGTGAGGAATTTCGATGAGCAACCCTGGGGAGCTTCGGCGAGCGGCATCACCCGGACGGTG
Organism: Intrasporangium calvum DSM 43043; assembly: GCF_000184685.1. Classification (NCBI taxonomy): domain Bacteria; kingdom Bacillati; phylum Actinomycetota; class Actinomycetes; order Micrococcales; family Intrasporangiaceae; genus Intrasporangium; species Intrasporangium calvum. The sequence goes on along the minus strand of NC_014830.1, from coordinate 3,452,238 downwards.
CGGGCAGCAGCGTCCTGTTGAGAACGGGACGGGGGCGGCAGGCGATTGGGCAGCGTGCTCCGCGGCCGGTGCGGAAAAAGGTGCCCCCACGGAACCCCTGGCAGGTCGTGGGGAGTCTGTGCGGCACTTCGCCGCATAACGGCGTCGGCCGTAGGCCCGGTGACTCGCAGATCGTCCAAGGGGCAGCGGTGGCCGGTGGTCCGGGGGCTCCACTCGACTGCTGTTCAGTCACCACTCGTCGGTGATCTCTCTGCCCAGTCAATCGCCTGGGGTAGCGGCTGAGCGTTCACTACGTCGCGGACGTCGCGGACGTGCGAACGATGCGGATGGTTTGTGGCCGACTCGCGAGCCCACGGCGGCGTTCCCGTATGCCGCCTATTGGTCTTCTGAGGCTGCGCGACGGACATACGCTCACCGGGCTGGGGGCCTCTTGGGGGCAGGATCCGCCGGACCGGCGCCAGGCTTGGGGGCCGAGTCACTTAGTCCATCGAGGTAGGCGACGGCGCGTTCCAACTGCCTGTCATTGAGGGAGCTGGCCTTCTCGACCAGTTCCTCGAGGAGGCTCTCCCGCCGCGGCTTTCGACCACGCCGCGGCTTCTCCCAGCCCCGGGCAAAGGCCATGGCATTCGTACTCGACATAAGGCCCAGGCTCATTTGGCGGCTCCTCGATTCGCGAAGATTCTGCCCAGACGGGGCCCGTTGAAGCCTGTGCCCGACGAGCGACAGGATCTCGTCCTGTAGCGAAGGGGAGAGTCCTTGGAGCCTCCCTAGGGAGTCGACAAGGTCACGCTGCTTCTTCAGTTCCTCGGCGTCACTTTCCACCACGCTGGCGAAAGACTCCAGGAACTCATCCGAGGCACGTCGTCTGCCCGTCTCCACCAACGCAACGTAACTAGCACTGACACTCATCGCCTGGGCGAGATCTTGCTGGGAACGCTCGCCCCGCTGGCGGCGAAGTTCTCGCCCGAACCGTCGACGCAGGTGGTGCTCTTCACTTACGTCCATGCGGCCATGATAGCGGCTGGAAACTTACGGGCAGGATGTTGTGCACACGCACGGAACGGCGTATATTTATTACAAGCAAAGAGTGACGGTTCAGCGTAAGGGGCGGAGAGGGCAAATGGGACGTAAGGCGGCAGCCCGGCGGCGAACGGCACTAGTCACATGCCAGAGAACGCGCAAGGTCCGCTTCAGAGACCACCGGCAGGCCATTGAAGCCCTGCACCGAGCCGCGAATGCGCGGAAATGGTCCCTCTTGCGGGGGGCCACGACACGGCGGCGGGAGCAGCGAGCGTACCCGTGCGGCCACTGCAAAGGCTGGCACCTCACGTCGCAGCCGCTCCGCCTGGACCTTCAGACGGAGGACGACATGAGTTTGAACGAGAACAGCAACTGGGAGGTTGAGAAATGCGTCGCATCCTGATGACCTGGAACCCCGGGCCCGCGAACGACGAACAGTGGAACCCCGAGGCATGGGATGACGAGATGGTTGAACCCACCTTGGCCGGCGAGGGTGTCATGACGTCGTGGAGCGTTGCCCGCAGACGTAACGGGATAGAAGCTGGCGACTTGGCATACATGTTGCGTCAGGGAGCTCACGGGCGCGGGCTGGTCGCGATGGGAGAAATCCTCAGCACGCCGGAGACTGGCGAGCATTGGAGCGGCGATGGCCGTGAAACCAACTACGTCGAGATCGACTGGTGGGTTGCCCTTCCCCTCTCGAAGATGATCACTATTTCTCAACTCGAACTGCTCGTGCCGGATTTCCACTGGAATCAGGTCTTCAGCTCGGGGCGGGAAATCAAGAGCCCGGATGCGCAGAAGCTCGATGAGCTCTTCGGGGTTCTTGACCCCGCCGGAGACCAAGACGAGCTCGAGGTCCGCGGCGCCTTCTTCGGGGATCCGGTTCACAACCGCGAGATCGAGATCGCTGCGATGGACGTTGTGACCGAACGGTACGAACTTGAGGACTACTTCGTCACCGACGTGAGCGACGAGAAGCTCGGCTATGACCTCGTGGCCAGCAAGGGTGCGAAGGAACAACACATAGAGGTCAAGGGGACGAGCGGCACGGGCGTGGCCTTCCTCCTGACAAGGCATGAATACGACACGGCGCGAACTGATCCCGACTGGATCTTGGTAGTGGTCACGGCGGCCCTCGGAGACGCGCCGGGGTACTACGAGCTGGACCCGGAAACCGTTGTGGATCACGCTGAACCGATGGTGTACCAGGTGCGCGTCCCGGAAGAACGGTTTGTCTGAGACCGCGGTGTACTCCCAATGCCTATCGCAACGAATTCGGGCATTCGAGAACCAGATGGGTTTCCGGGTGGTGGCTCTAGCCATCTGGGCTGTCGTCCCGTCGGCGGCCTGACCACTCCATCGAGCAAGGGAAGCTACGTCGTTGTCTGGTACCGCTCCGTGCAGCAGTCCAGTCCGAGGGGCTCGCGGACCCCGATCTGAGCGGGTGTGCCTGAGGGGTCGGCAGATTGAGGACACAGGAGTGGTCATACCTAGGTCCAAGTGTGGGCTAGGAGGAGAGGGCGATGACGGTGGATCTGGAGACCAGTATCGACAGTGCTTGGCGAAGCTTCCGGCAGGTATTGGCGGAGGCGCTGGATGGGCTGAGCGAGGGGGAGAGTCTGCGCGTTGCGCTGAACCCTGGGGAGGCGGTCGACGACGCCGTACCCGGGGCTGAGGTGTGTCGGGAGGCGGCCTCGTTTGTCGTCGCAGTGCCGAGTAACCGGGCTCTCCCGCCCAGTTTCCGAGTGTCCAGGGTTGGCCTGCGCCACCTCCGGCGACTTGGCCTGACGCGGGGCTCCCGGGGCGGGCTGACGTACGGCGCGAGCTACCCGATCAGTCACGTGGACCAAGCCGCGAGTGTCGCAGTGTCCGCGCTGCGTGTGGCGTTCAGGCTCGTGCACCCGGCGTTCCTCACGAGTGAGGACTTCACGTGGGAGACGGGTTCCCGCCCGCCGTTGGTCACGACAGCCGCGCACGAGACGGAGCTGGCCGTCAAGCCGGTGAACCGGGACGATCTGGACCGGCTCGTCGATGAGGCGCTCACGCCGATGATCCGGCATGTGCCGGTCCGCGACTCCGACGGAGATATCCCGTTCCGAGCGGGGTCTTGCGTGGTGTTCGTGCGCACCAACGACGAGAGCCCGGTGATCCTGGTGTTCGCCGAGATGGTCGTGGCCATCCGCGACCTGGACGCCGCTGTCCGAGAGCTCGACGTGCTCAACCGACAGATCTCGGGGGTGAAGTTCTCACTGCACGACGACCGGATCGTTGCCAGTGTCGAGCTGCCGGCGCTGCCCTTCGTGGGTGAGCACCTGCGCGTTCTGGTGGCCAGCATGTGCGAGGTCATCTCGAGCAACGACGGGTTAGCGGCGCGGCGGGTCAGCGGGCGCACGTTCCTAGGAGGGGAGGAACCGGACGCGGATGAAGGGGACGAGTCTGAGCCGCGGGAGGAGATCCACCCAGTGATGTTGCGCCTGCTGCAGCTTGATGCGGAGCGTCCGGGATCGGTGCGCCCGAAGGACGCGGCGAAGCTGTGCGCGTACGACTCGGACCTCCTCGTCGAGCTCATCCGCTGGAACGAGGAGCAGGAGATCGCGTGGCGGGAGGCTCGAGACGAGGCTATGGCCGCCCACGACTACGACGAGGCGGATGCCTGCGAGGGGGAGCGGGCCCACGCGCAGCGGACCGTCAGGATCCTCCGGAAGGCTCTGCGATTCGTTCTCCTCTAACACCGAGCTCGACCGGCCGGCGCGACAACGAATATGACGGCGGATGTCAACCCCATAGCCGGCTCGTGGCCCATTGCGAGACACGGCATACCCGTACCTCCGCGGCGTTCTGCGCCTTGGACCTCGGTTTTCGTCATCGGCGAGCACTCGTTAGAGGGCCACGCGCGGCGAGTCATTTCGTCCCGTCAAGGCGCCCAGACAACCGCGAGGCAGTGGCGATATCTCGGACTACTCGGCAGGATTGGACCATGCATACGATCGTCGCCGTCAACGTGCAAGTCCCGGCGTCCGGCGCCGCGCCCATCATTGCCGACTTTACCGAGCACGCGATCCGAGTTGCGTATATCGCACGGCGAGACGTCAGCCGGCTCCCAGAGTCCGAGTGGACGGTCCCAGGCGTGTATGTGCTGATCGACGACACTCTGCACCGACTCTACGTCGGCAGGTCCACCGACCTCCGCACCCGGATTCTGCAACACAAGGTGAGGAACGCTCAAGTGCCCGAGTGGGTGCGCGCGGTGATCGTCAAACGCGACACGACCAATGGATTCACATCCGCGGATGTGGGCTACGTGGAGGGACGGCTCTCCGCGGAACTCGATGTGATTCCGGGTGTCACCGTCATCAAGGGCAAGGCCGACGGCGATGCGACGCTCCCTCCTCACGTGCAGATGTCGCTAGACGCGCTGCTGTCGTCAGTTCTCGCCGCAGTGCGTCTCGCTGGTATCGACACGTACCGGGCAGATGAAGACGAGCCGACACCGTGGGCGGCCACGCGAACGCAGATCCCTGGCACAGTCGCCGATCTGCTGGCCGAGGGCCTGTTACACGCAGGCACAGAACTGCGGTGCATCCGGGGAGGGCGACAGGGCCAGGGCGCCATCGGATCGGACGGACAGATCATCGTCGACGGCGTCGGGTACAGCACCCCTTCGCTCGCCGCGGGAGTATCACTCGGCGCTACCAACTCGACGGGATACGGCGGGTGGGAGATGTGGCATGTCGGCTCCTTGACTGGCCCGACTCTCGCCGACCTCCGAGCCCAATTACCGAAGCGCGCTAATCGCTGAAGTGCCGAAGCACTCGAGACGCCGCCAGGACCGCGTCAGCCTCTGACACCAGTTGCCAAAATCCTCAGAGAGACGCCGACGGAAACCATTGAAACGATGGGTTCCGTCGCTCATCCACTCGGCGACTGCGTCACAGCGGCACCCCTAGTCCGAAAATGAACGTGACCACGCGTGGGTGAGTCCCCGCTGGCGCGGAGTGGGTCGGGCGGCCGAGGTGGTCGTGGTCAGGCGACGGGTTCGAGCGTGACCCGGTAGCCGAGGTTTTGGAGTTCGCGGACGTGGTTGCGCAGCTTGCGGTTGAGGTTGACGCGGGAGTCGTAGTAGTCGGGGCCGAGGTCGTGGAACTCGGCGTCCTGCTGGCCGAGGAGGTGCCAGATGATGACCAGGATGGAGCGGCCGACTGCGACCATGGCTCGCTGCTTGCCACGTCGTCGGGCGATGCGTCGGTAGCGTTCGCCGAGGAAGGTGTCGGTGCGGCCGGCCGATACGGCGGCCTCGCCCAGGGCTCGGGCCAGGTAGTGGTTGCCGTGCCCGGCGGCACCGTTGCCCTTCTTGCGGCCGGCGGACTCCTTGATCCCGGGCGCGAACTTGGCCCAGGAGGACAGGTGCGCGGGGGTTGGGAACCGGGTCATGTCCAGTCCGATCTCGGCGATGATCGCCTGCGCTGCGGTGACGCCGATCCCGGGGATCTCATCGAGGCGGGCGACCGCTGAGGCGAAAGGGGCGATCTGGGCGCTGGTGCGCTCCTCCACCTCGGCGATGTCGGCGCCGAGCTGGTCGATGCGGGCGAGCATCTTGGTCAGCAGGAACGCGTGGTGCTCGGTGAACCGGCCGATGAACGCTTCGCGCAGCTGGGTGGTCTTCGTCCGCATCCGGCCGCGGGCCATCTCGGCCAGGATCTCGGGGTCGCGTTCGCCGGCGATCAGCGCTGTCATCATCGCCCGGCCGGAGACCCCGAAGATGTCCGACGCGACGACCGAGACCTTGATCTGGGCGTCTTCCAACAGCTTCTCGACGCGCTGCTTCTCCGCGGTCCGTGCCCCGATCAGGTCGACCCGGTACCGGGTCAGGTCCCGCAGCATCCGGATCGGCTCCGGTGGCACGAAGCTGGGCCGCAGCATCTGCCGTTCGGCGACCTTGCACAGCCACACCGCGTCGAGCCGATCCGTCTTGGGACGACCCGGCAGGTGCTTGACGTCCTTGGCGTTGACCAGCCATGTTTCGAAGGAGCCCTCCAGCAGGTAGAACGGCGGCTTCCAGTAGTCGCCGGTGGCCTCCATCACCACCCGGGTGACTCCCAGCCCGGCCAGCCAGTCCGACATCACCAGCAACGAGCGGGTCATCGTGGAGAAGGTGCGCACCTCCTGCAGCCGGCGACGGCCCGGGCCGGGCAGCCGCACGCAACACACCAACTCGGCCTTGCCAATGTCCAACGCCGCGACCCGTTGGATGATCTCTTGATCGTCATGCTCAACGTCCACCACAGCCACCACCTTCGATGCGAACCACACAGGCGGCCGCCCGTAGGAGCTGCAGGCGGAACGGCGAAGCTAGTCCTCGTGCTCGAAGCAACATGGAAGGGCCCACAACACAGCTCCCGGCACCCGACTCTGTCACGGCCTCAACAGGACCAAGGGGTAACGACGTCGACGGGCGACCGGACCCCCATTTTCAGCCCGGGACGGGCCGCCCCGACAGGGGCGAAGGAAGACTCTGTCGTCAAGAGGCGGGTTCGAGGTCCCTACTGGCGTTGGTCTTCCTCGCTGGGGTCGGCGCGGGTAGCGTCTTCGGTGTGGGTCCGGGAAGTGGCTGATCCGAAGTGCCGGTGTGCGGGTGCGAGCCGGCCGCGCTGGATTTGTGTGACGCCCCGCGGTGCCCTCCCGGGCCCGTCTCAGCTGCCGCTGGGGCGGCGGCTTGGGCGTCGGCGAGCAGCTGCCGGTAGAGGGCGTCAGAGATCCTGCGCTTGAGGCAGCGCATCGCTTCGGCCTTGGTCTTGCCGGCGGCGATCTTGCGTAGGTAGTACGCGCGGCCGGGGGTGTTCAGCCGGATCTGGGTGGTCGCGGCGATGTGGATCATGTGGTTCATCCGCCGGTTCCCGGCTCGGGAGAGCCGGTGCCGGACGATCTCGCCGGAGGAGGCGGCGATGGGTGCGGTGCCGGTCCAGGACGCGAACCGGTTCCGGTCGGCGAACCGGGCGACGTCGCCGACGTCGGCCAGGGTCCGTGCGGCGACGATGGGCCCGACGCCGGCCAGGTCCATCAGGCGCGAGCCGGAGGCCTTGACCATCGCCTTGAGCTCCTTGCTCAGGGCCTTGATCTTCGTGTCGATCCCGACGAGCTCGGTCAGCTGCTCGGCCGCGAGCCGCTTGCGGGTCTTGCCCGCCAGGTCCCTGGGACGCACCGAGGCAAGGATCCGCTTGGCCTGCAAGGCAGTCAGGTCCTTCTTGCGCTTGCCCGGGATCAGCTCGGACAGCAGCCGCTGCAACCGGTTGAGCGTCTGCACCCGGACCCGGGACAGCTCCTCGCGGCGGGCCACCAGCATCCGCAGCGCCTCCAACTCGACGTCGTAGGTCAGGACTCGTAGCCCTCTGGTGCGGACCGCGACGACGGCGACCGCGTGCGCGTCGTGGGCTTCGGTCTTGCGGTTGTGCCCTGTGTCGAACAACCGAGCCCGGGCCGACAGCTTTGCCGGGACGTCCACGACGTCCTCCCCGTCGGCCAGCAGCCGCTGCGCCAACGGCCGACCCGCGCCGTTGCTGCCCTCGACCGCCCAGACCCGCTCCCGGTACGCGGCGACGTGCTTGCGCATCGCCGCGTAGCCGGCCCTATCTGTCGCGAACCGGCCCGTGGCCAGCACGGTCTCGTGGTCGTCGACGACCTCGATCGTCGCCGACAGCTTGTGGGGATCGACCCCGATGAACACCTTCGCCATGCCGCTACCTCGCCTCGTGATGGACCTGTAGGGATTGCGAGGCGGGCAGTGCTACTGAGAGCTGGGCAGACCCCTCTGGAGCCACGCCTCACGGGCGGTGCCCGGCGGGAACGCAAACCGCTGTAGAGCCACACCGTTCACGCTGGTGGGCAGCCGCGTGGAGAGCTTCCCGCCGGACGCCTGGACCGAGTCTGGCCGGACGCCGGTCCTACCGGAAGTGTCTAGTAGGCACCAATGCTCCCTGGGCACAGGGACCATCACCGACGATGCCCCCGGCCGCGCGCTGGCAAGAGTTCCTGTCTGGCCTTGAACAGCGCAGCCTCCAGCGCTCTGAGTATGGATTCGTGGCTCTTTGAGAGGTCTTGCTCGTTAGGGGCGCTCTTCAAGTCGCCTATGCTGCTGCGAACATCGTCGAATTGCGCGTGAAGGTTCGGACTTGTGCTTAGTAGCGCGACGACGCCGATCGCGGCACGCGCCTTCGCGTTGCTTGCCCAAGCTTCTTGGCGATAGGTGTCGCGCTCTGTGTCAGATCGCTGTTCAAGGCGCGCCTTGACGCGGTTGTATGTTGCCCGCTCGTACTCGTACAAGGCGGCTGCGAGAGCTGCGTAACCAGTTACGCGCGCCTCGAATACTCTGGATTCTCGCTGGCTGCTTCGCTGCAAATAGGCTGTGACGCCAGCGGCGGCGAGCGTTGTGAGGAGTCCTAGCGCAGCGACAACTGCCGTCGAATCCATGAATCGAATCTAGAGCTTCGTCCCGCGTGTGGGCGGGCATTCGTGCTGAAGCATTGGCCGGAAACAGATCGGCATGGGGCGAATTCCGGGCCTCATCACGAGGTCGGGGTTGGAGGTGCGGGTTCCCGGCGGGTCTCGGGACGTCGTCCGGGGGTCAGCGCCTCGGCCGCCGCTTCGACCGCTTGCGCCGAGCCGGCTCACCGGCCTCGGTCTTACTCGAGTTATCCGGGAGCAGCAATGCAAGCGAGGTCAGTATCGGGGGCACGTACGCAAGGTCAGAGGGTGAGCCCTTCAGCAAGACAACAGCGAAGGAGCCAACAATGGTGGCTGCGATGAGCGAGATTCGCGTCATTGGTGGACCACTTGGCGACTAAGGCCCGGCCCCTCAGTCGCTGCACGGTGGCGACCCTTTCGGCCGAATCGTGAGTGGCTAGGACCGCGAGCTCTCTTGTCCGGGACTCGCAGGCTCAATGGCCGGACGCTTGCAGCCACCTTGTCCTGCCGGAACGGTACCCGAACGCATGTTCGACCGTCAAGGAAGATGGCCGCGCTCGCGCCCCGGACGTGCCTCCTTCCGTCGCCTGCGGACGCAGCGGCTCAGTCGGAAGCGGACCTTGCGCGAGCCTCGCAGCGTGTCGTCAACGGCCGATACCCTGACCTCATGAGCGGACGAGCCGAGCCACCCCGCCCTCCGTGGCGGGTGTTGGTCACGGATCGGAGCCATCATGGCTCACTCACCACATCGGCAGCACAAGAGCTGCCAGCTCTGTAAGCCGCACAAGAACCGTCGTAACGGGCGCGCCGCGCGCGAACCCTGGTCGGTTCTGCGCAAAGTCGGCAAGAAGCGCCGTCTCTCAAGGGGCGACCTTGGCGACGCCTGAGGAGCCCTCGGCGACGATTCGCGAGGTGCCCCATTCCGGCGCCAGTCGACCAGCCTCAAAGAGCCGCGGATCCAGGGGACCTCGTCCGCATTCTTGCGTTGGTGTCGAAGAGCTCGAGCTCGGCGTCGGTCGCCAGGTGGCGGATGATGAAGGCTCTTTGGCCGACGTGCCACAGTCCTTCGCCCTGGCGCAGGTCGGGCAGTTGAGCGGCCTCGGTGCTGGTCAAGCCGAGGCTCTTTGTGGCGTGCGGTGTCTCGCCTGGCTCTTGTTGGTAGACGATCTTGGTCGCGCAGTCCGCGAGGAGGCCGTGCGCGATGGCGCGGGCGCCGGAGGAGGCGTCCCCGACGGCGTCGAGGTCGGAGAGACGGTGGATGACGAGCAGGTTGGCTATGCCGTACCCGCGGGAGAGCTTCCACTGGGCCTGCATCCGGGCCAGCAGTGCCGGCTGCCGGATGAGGCGCCAGGCCTCGTCGTAGATGATCCAGCGTTGCCCTGCGTCGGGGTCGGTGAGCGCGGCTTCCATCCAGGCGCTGGCACAGGTCATGACCATGGCGGTGAGCTGGTCGGAGCCATGGATGCGAGACAGGTCGAGGGTGACCATGGGCAGGTCGGGGTCGAAGCCGACGGTGGAGGGGCCGTCGAACAACCCGGCGAGGTCACCTGCGACGAGGCGACGGAGGGCGTGGGCGAGCTCGCGGCCGTCTCGGGTCAACTCAGCGACCGACCCACCGCCAGGTTCGTGGCCACTGCTCGGAGCGGGAGACAGGAGGTGTTCGACGACGCGCGGCAACGTGGGCACGTCGTCGGTCGACACCACCGTGCCGAGTGCGGTGTCGAGTGAGGTGTGTTCGACGGCGGACAGGGGCCGGCCGAGCGCCGACTCCGCGAGGGATCCGAGCAGCGTGCGCCGCCGCATCGCGACGGTAGCGAGCCATTCCTCGTCGGCGACGCCGGCCGGTCGCGGCCCAGGGTCGAGGGGGTTGAGGCGGTTGCGGGTACCCGCGCCGAGGGCGATGGTTGCGCCGCCGACCTGCTTGGCGACGGCGGTCCATTCGCCCTTGGGGTCTCCTGGCACGTAGACACGTCTGCCGAGCGCGATGGAGCGGGTGGCGATGGACTTCGCGAGGCAGGACTTGCCCTTTCCGACGGCGCCGGCGAGCAGGCAGTTCGGGTTCGTCAGAACACCGTTCTGGTAGAGCACCCACGGGTCGAAGCAGAATCCCCCGCCGGACCAGGCGTCCTGGCCGATGAAGACGCCGGCCTCGCCGAGGCCCGCCTCGGCCAGGAAGGGGTAGGCGCCCGCGAGGACGTCGGAGGTGGCGCGGTGCGCGGGCAGGCTGAGGGTCCGCAGCTGGCGAAGTGCCTCGGGTCGGTTCTCTCCCAGAGCCGGCAGCATCGAGGGCCGCGGATCCCGGGATGGCTTTTGCGACTCCGTCGATTCCTGCGACTCTCGCTGCGCTGCCAGCGCCTTGGTCGCTCGTCGCAGGGCGCGTTGTTCACGGCGTCGTGCTCGGCCCCTCTGCGGGCTGGTGTAGATCACGCTTGTGTGCACGCGTGGGTTGGCCATCTGAAGTGTCCTTTCCGAAAAGGGTGTCAGTGGAGCGGCCGGGCGAGCGGCAGCGCCGCTGCGGTGAAGGCTCGGGCTTGCTGGCCCTGCAGGCGCCGGGTCTCGCAGCCGCACTGGATCGCGGCGCGCTCTACTTGGGCGACGGCGTCGTCAAGCTCCTCGAGCGTGGCTGCAGTGAGGGTGATGAGACCGGTGAACTTCAGGTCGGCGTGGCCTGCGAGCAAGGCCCGTTCCCGGTCGAGGACGTCGTCGAGCTCGGCGGAGTCGGCGAGGTCGGCTATGGCGCCGATCCGGGCCCGCTGCGCGGCATCGGTGACGTGCTCGACCTTGGCCCGGCGGATGTCCCGGATCGCTTGACGGGGGGACATCGGGGTCGCGGTGATGGACAGTGATCTGGTCACGTTGGGTTGGAAGACGATGGTGTGCAGGAAGTCGGCGCCGACCTCGGTCCGAGGCCACTCGCTGATCCACAGGACGGAGGAGTATCCCGTGTCGTGCCGCACCCAGTCCCAGTGCTCATCCACGGCCACCGGGCCGGCGGTGTCGAGGCTGCGCGCCGGCGTGCTCGGTGCTCCCGTGTCGTAGGTGGACCGGACGAGGTTCGCCAGCTGGTCCTCGCCTAGCCAGCTCACGAGGCGCAGGTCGGCGGCGCGCAGGCTGGACTCGAGAGTGGCCATCTCTTGCCGGATCCGGTCGAGCTCCTTGGTCCGCCTCGCCGCGCGGAGGAACCCGAGGGCCCCAGAGGGTCCGTTGACCGCGATGGCGATGAGGCTGCGGTGGGTGGCGGCGGTGGGGGCGTACGTTTCGAGGAGGCGCTCGTACTGCGTCGCCGTCCACGCCACCCCCTCCGAAGCAGGTTCGGTACGCGCCTGACGCCACCAGCCCACGACGCCCGCGCCCGAATCCGGGCAGACCGTCTCGAGGACCTGGGCTCGCACGCACAGCCCGGACGCGGCGAGCCCGGCCAGGACGCGGCTCCATCCGGTCACTCGGCGGCGTTGCTCCTCGGGGGAGAGCAGGATGTATGCCGCGTGGTCGACGTGGGCGACGACGGTCAGGGATCCTTCGTGCGGGTCGTGCACGATCGCCGCGCCCGTGAGGTCGTCGACGAGGAAGCGCAGCGCGGCGCTGTCGCCCGGCAACGCCATCGTGCCGGCGGGTCGGGGGCGATCGACGTGGACTCGGTACCGGTCCTGCCGCAGCAGCCCGCGCACCGCGAAGTGAGCTGCGGTCGGCAGCAGTTCGACCGCGACCCGACCGCCTTTGCGGACGAACGCGAGCGCGAGCAGTCCACCCCAACCGGGCGCCGCGGTGGCGAACCCGATCGGTCCGGCCGTGAAGACGGAGACCGTGGCCAGGACGGCGGCCAAGGCGATGCAGGCGACTCGGCTCGCTGACAAGCCCAGTAGGAGTCCCCGCTGAGGAAGTCTGGCGAAGCGGACCATCGTGGGCCTAGCGCCGGCCGTGGTGGAGTCGGTCATCGGTCGTCCCTCCGGATCTTCGAGAAGTCGGGCTGCTGCCGGGGTGCTGGTGATGGGGGAGGTTGCGGCGCCGGGGGAGTCGTGCGAGCAGGTTCAGGTGGCTGGAGCCCGCCGAGGCGTGCCTCACCGCCGAGGACGGTCCCGGGCTCGCGCGACGACGAGTCCGTCCGAATCCCGCCGGCCGCCGGTGAGGCGGGGCCGGGGATGGCGGCCAGCGCGCCAGCGCCTGAGCCATTGCCCTTGCCCGGGGGGCGCAATGTCGGCCCGGTGCTCGAGCCGCCCAAGCCACCCGAGCCGGTTGATCCGCCAGCGCCGCCCGATCCACCCGTACGCGAAGGCGTCACGACGCCAGAGGCGCGACCGCCCATGCCGGACGCGAGCCCTGCTCGCATGTAGGCGACCTTCTGAGGTGCTGCCATGGCCAGCCGGGCACCGGTGGTCGCTTGGCCTGCTTGGAGGTGGGCGGTATACAGCGAGTCGCCGACGAAGACGCACATGCGGATCGCGAGCCACGGAGACAAACCACCGAGAAGGAGGATGAGCGCGCCGACGGCGATCTGCGTGCCGACCTGGCTGGGCTGGCTACCGGCGAGGCCGGCACCCTGCATGACCGCGACTCCGGTGGCGAGGATCAGGACGAGGAGCAGCTTCGCGGCGATCATTGCGGCGACGAACTCGACCCACTTGCGCACCCAGGAGCGGGTGATGTCCGCGGTCGCTCCCGCGAAGGCGAGCGGCGCGAGCACGGCGCAGATGATCAGGAGCATTTTCCGGACCATCATCGCGACCCAGACGATGACGGAGGACGCCAAGATGGCCAGGGCAAGGATGAGCATGATCGCCGGGTTGTTCATCGTGGCCAGACTTCCGATGGCCAGCTGCGTGCCGATGCCGTCCATCCCCGTGCCAATGGTCTGCTTCACGACGGCATCGGCCAGCAGGTCGACGGCGGACAGCAGGACCCGAGTGGCCGCCAACGCGAAGCCGGAGCCGAGGGCCATGATGAACAACCCCTTGACCGCTCTGGACAGGCCTGCCGGATCTCGCCGTAGGGTCGCCGTGATCAGCTGCAGGACGAAGAGGCCCAAGCAGATGACGAGCGCGATCGCGGCCGTGACACCGAGCTCCTTGCGCAGGGCAGGCGAGGCAAGATCGACGGTCGTTGCCGTGTCGATCTGGGACCAGAGCCAGTTGGTGGCGGTCGTCGCGGCCTGCGCGAAGGTGGTGGCGATGTTGCCGAAGGCGCTTTCGGCGGCGCTCTGGGCGGCTGATGACACCTGGCACGCGGGGTTGAGCAGGTCGAGGCCGGTGCAGCTCATGACCGTCCCTCCGGCAGGCTGGTGTAGAGGACGACGTTGACGAAGCGCCAAGAGGGCTGTGTCGGTGGCCCAACGAAGTCGGCGGTCAGGGACACGGAGGATCGCGATGCGCTGGTCGCGCCACCGGCCGTCGTGTGCATGGTGATGGTGGCGGTGATCTCCCGCGCCGTCACGCCCGGGTCGGTGACCCGGCCGGCCTCCACGGCGTTGGACCACGCGAGCGGCTCGGAGACCCGGATGTCGGTCACGGTCGTGTAGCCACCGAGGGCGGCCAGTCGAGCCCACTCGGCGGCGGACGGGATCGGCGAGCTGGTCGGGCCGTCGCCTTGCGCCACCACGGAGTAGACGGGGAGCCGGTCGCGCAGCTCGGGCGGGACGAGGCCGACGATCAGTGGCTCGGCGGTGGTGCCGGCCTCGGTCGCGACCCAGGCGAGGTGTTCTTGGCGAGGTCGACCGTAGTCCTGCGTCAGGAGCACGCGGACGAACTCGGCGGCATACAGGTCGGGGTGGGTCTTGGCCTCGGCCGGGACCCGGTCACTCAGGCTCGGATCCGGTTGGATGACGGGCATCGCCCGAAGCTGTGCGAGCTGCTCCTGGACCACTGGTCCGAGCTCACCAGAATCGAGGTCGCGCCCGGCCGGGGCAGGCAGGTCGCCCTGGGGCGCTTGGATGCCGTGAGCCTGGCGCGTCTCCTCATGGGTGTCGCGTCCGGCACCCCACAGGCCGACGCCGACGACCCACCCGACGACGAGGACGGCGATGGCGACGACCGCGCAGCGGCCGGGCCGCGCGAACGAAGGGCGGTTCATCGGATCGCCGCCCCGGCGTTCGCGAAGAACGTGATCAGCGTGTTCGCGGCGCCAATCAGCATGGCCGCGACGCCGGCGACGATGACGCCGGTCTTGCCTCGTCCGGCGATGTGCGGGTTGGACGAGCTGGAGCCGATGGCCCAGGCGACGGCGGAGACGGCGATCCCGGCGACTGCGGCCACCAGGCCGAAGGTGAGCAGGGCGCCGACCACCTTCTCGATCGCCGCGAGACCGGGCAGGCCGTTTGTGTTCGGTGTGACGTCAACGGTGGGCAGGAGACGCATGTCGAGTGACCCTTCGTGTTGATCGCGGGCCGGTCCCGCGCTCGGTCATGTCCACCGCGGGACGGGGGCACCATGGGAGTTCACGGTGCGCGTGGAGTCGAAAGGGCAGTGCGGCAGGGCCATTCATCGGATGTGGCGGTAGCCGGAGACGCCGTCGGAGATGAACGACGACAGCGTCGTCACCTTGACCACTTCACCGGTCCGGGGCGCGTGGACGACCTTGCCGTTGCCGACGTACATCCCGACGTGGAACGGACGCGCGAGGGTCCCGAAGGCCCCAGGGATGAGCACCAGGTCACCGGGCACGAGCCGGTCGGGGGTCGTCGGGGTGCCGTCGCGGAACTGGGTGCTGGAGACCCGACTGATCGACACCCCGGCACGCGCCCACGCCGTCTGCATGAGCCCGGAGCAGTCGTACCCGTCAGGTCCCTCACCGCCCCAGACGTACGGTTTGCCGCGTTGGGCCAGCGCGAAGCTCGCCGCCACTGCCCCGGCCTGTGATGCGCCCAAGCGTTGCAGGCCGGCGACGTCCGCGACGACGGGTCCGCTCATCGGTGCCGGGCCGGTCAGGCCGGCCGCGCCGCAGTCGAGCGGACCACCGGTCTCGATTGCGGTGAGCAGCCGCGCTGCGCGCGGAGCTTGGGCCAGATAGTTGCCGCCGTAGACGGCCGACCCGTGGTTTACCCGTGAGGGGACGCCCGTGAAGGCGGACCGCTGCACCCTCTGCGCCGCCCGCCAGGGCTCCATGCTCGACCAGCCTTCGACAGCGATCAGGGCGTCGAGGAAGAGATTGGTCGAGGTGACCGGGTCCATCCGCTGTGCCGCAGTGCCCCACGGGGGCCGCTGCTGGAACAGTCCGATGGAGTCGTGGTCGTAGCCAACGCCCTGGGCGGGGATGCCCGAGCTGGAGGGGTCGTTGGGGTTGGACAGCACGAGCAGGTTGGACTCCGCCAACGCCGTCATGAGAGCGACGTATGCCGCGGAGCTCCCGCCGCGGGCGAGCGCGGTCGCGTGGATGGTTCGAGCGTTGGCGGCTTGCGCTGCTGAAAGACCGGGTAGGCCGCCGGTGGTGACGCAAAGGGGCCCGCGGTCGCCGATTGCAGCCCCAGGTGCGGGCGTGGGCATCGCCGCCGCGCTGAGGGCGATGAGCCCGGAGACGGCGACAGCGGCCGTGACAGCGGCGAGTGCGGCAAGTCGTGTCATCTGCATGGCCGGGCAACGTGGTCTCGGGGTCACCATCGCGTCCCCGGGTTGCGGTGTCCCTCATGTGAGCCACCATGGATGTGGAAGGGAGGCGATCGGTGTGGCGATGTTCCGCAAGGACCCTGCGAGCGGGATCGCTGCCGTGAGCGAGCTCCGGCGTGCCGTCGTGGAGGACGCGCGACGTCTGGTCCTCGAGATCTCCGGTCACGCTCCCACGCAGCGCATCGACCCCATGTCCCTCGGACTGGTCCTCGTGCTGGGCGAGGTCGCGTCCCGGGCGGTTCCGCTTTCGGTCCGCAGCCTTGAGGGGGGACAGTGGAGCGGAGAGGAGCTGTGTCTGGCGGTCGTGACGGACCAGCGCCTCCTCCTGCGTCGGGCCCACGGCGAGCTCGTGTCGTTCTGGTGGGCGACCGTGGTCGGGCTAGAGGTCGATTTGGCCCAGCAGCGGATGGTTCTCGACTTCGCTGATGGTCGCCCCTGTGGCCTCTTCGGTTCGCACGTCGCGGTTCCGGCGGTCATGGCCATCGCTTGCATCTACGGCGCGGAGGGCCTGATCCGTCACCCCAGCCTCGAGTCACTCCGCGATCCTGTGATCACGCCGGGCGCGTGATGCGGCCAGCTCGCGCCGCTCGACCCCGGTAGGGCCGAGGGTGCGAAAGGCCCGGACCTGACGACGCACGTATCCGCGCTCCCACGCGGTGAGGTCACGGTCCTCGGCGAAGATCCGAAGCAGGCCGGGCCAGCCGGAGGGGGAGCCACCCATGAGCCGGTGGATGATCCGCAGCTGCCCGCGCGAGTACCCCAGCTGCATCAGCATCTCTCGCGTGCAGGCCCGCGAGTTGCCACCGGCTCCCTTCGGGGACAACGACATCAGCGGATCCGAGGCTCCGCGCCGACGGGCCTCCTCGCACCTGGACACCAAGACCTCGAAGGCGGCCTCGAGGTCGAGCTCGGACAAGTCGGCGGATGACAGGCCGACGTTGCAGATCGTCCACTTCTCGAAGGTCAGGGACGCCGCGATCATGCGGCACCCTCCTCGTCCAGGGCCAACCACCGCACCGGGTCACCGGGCGGCACGTTCGTCATGCCATGGAGCATGTCCAGCTGCGCCGCCCGAGCCGAGCCGTTGGCACTGCGCGTCGCGACGGCACGAAGGACGGCGAACAGATGCTCCGGATCCAGGCCCCGGGCGCGCACCTCGTTGGCGGTCAGCCACTCGATCGCCGCGATCAGCTCGTCATGCGCGTACTCGCCGGTGATCTCCACCTCGGTGTTCGAGCCGAACGGTACGGCTCGCGTGGCTGATCGTGTGCACACTAAGTCGTCGATGGCGTGCCACAGGGCGTCCCTCTGCGGCGTCCAGGCAGTCAGGAGCGCGCAGTCGTGCAGAGCTCGCCACAGGCGCTGGACACTGGCGTCTGGTCGCCGGGGGGCGGGATCTGGTGTTTCCGAAATCGTTGTGGTCATGGTGGCTTCCCTCCTGTCACTCCATGGCACTGCCGGTCGGTCACCTGCCCTAAGGGCGCGCTCCACATCTGTGCGGTCAAGAGACGGGGGGTAAAGGGCTGTGGACAACTCAAGTGCGAGGTTGTCCACAGCCCGAGGCGCCTCCGGTTGCACGGACGGACTCGTCGGCCGACCATGACAAGACGTGGTCGATTGGCGGGCAAGATCGGGGAAGTCGCGCATGAGATCTCCAAACGGATCGTTGAAGTGCTTGTGGCTCAACGCTTCCCGGCGCACGCCGGACGCAACAGGTGACGGCAGGTGACTGACGGTGACTCGCCAGTGAGTGCCGACCCGACGCCGCTGCGGTCGCACCGCAAGCGGCGGGGGTGGAGCCAGGCCGCGGCCATGCGACGCTTTCAGGCAGCCGTTGAGCGAAACGGGGACTCGTGTCCCGAAGGCGCGTCACTCAAGCGGATGGTCAGCTACTGGGAGTCTGGTGAGCGCGCCGTCACCGTGCCGGCCTACCAGCGTGCCTTCATGGAGATCTACGAGGCGCCGCCAGAGGCCCTCGGGTTCGCGCCTCCGGACGACACAGGGCGGGTGGCGGAGCTGCGCGAGAAGCGGCTCGAGCTGGTCGACGTCGACGAGTCCCTCATTGACATCTTCGAAGCCCAGACGCAGCACCTGCGCATGCTCGACCGCCGGCTCGGCTCCGCAGCCCAGGCCGCACAAGCCCAGGCGCACGTCACCCAGGTCGAATCCGTCCTGCGCCACTGCGTCGGCCCGGCAAGGCCGCAGCTGGCGAGCACGCTGGCCGAGGCCGCGGCCTTGGCAGGCTGGCAGGCCCTCGATCGCGGCGAGGTCTGCTCGGCATGGGAGTACCACGAGACCGCCAAAGCGGCCGCGATGGAGAGCGGGGACGACACCGTCCTCGCTCATGTCATGGCCCAGCAGGGACTCGTCCTCGTCGATGCCCAGGAACCAAGACTGGCGATCGCAGCCATCGACGCAGCACGCACCCGCTCATCCCGCACGCCGGCCCTCATGCGCACTTGGCTCGCCGCAGCCTCCGCCGAGGCTTTGGCCGCGAACGGTCACGACGCGTCGGCCCGGCGGCTCCTCGACGATGCAGAGACGCTGCTCGACGGCGCCGGCGACTGTGCTGAGTTGCCCTTCCTCATGCTCAGCCCGGAACATCTCGCCCGTTGGCAGGCTCATTGCCTCGCCAAGCTGGGAGATCTCCATGCCGTCGACGCCATCGCGACCGCCCTGACGGCAGAGGGAGACTCAGTGCGCGCGGCCACGTCGATGCGTGCCGACTTGGCTACGGCTCATCTCAACGCTGGCGACCTGACCGCGGCGACGACGGAGGCTCGGTCTGCGCTGCGCATGGCTGACCGCTACGGCTCCCGGCGTCAACGCAAACGGCTACTTGCGATCCTCGCGCGCTGTGAAGGCAAGGAAGTGGAGCAGCCCGACAAGAGTCCCTGAGTTGAGCACCTTGCCCGACTCGATGAGCCCGGGCACATCGGCCAGGGGTACCCACTCGAACGTGCCCTCGTCGGCCTCACTCGGCTCACCGACGAGCTCGGCACCCTCGGCGATGAAGACGTGGTGCCGCGACCGGAGCATCCCCACCATCGGCTCAAACTCCACCGCTGGACGGATGGAGCGCGCCCTGTAGCCGGTCTCTTCGACGATCTCGCGGGCGACGGTCTCCGCCGGCGACTCACCGGAGTCGACCAAGCCTCCGGGAAGCTCGTAGTTCCACACGTCCGGGACGAACCGGTGCCGCCAGGACAGGAGGACGTTGTCGCCGGCATCGTCCACCACAACCGCCATCGCGGCCTCGGGCATGGTCACGGTGTGGTGCTCGAACCGCTGCCCCGACGGCAGGACCACGTCCGCCTTGCCAAGGGTCACCCACTGGCTCTCATAGATCTGTCGCTCACCCATGACTCTCCAAGCTCCTTCGCCTGCCGGGTCGGCCATGGACCCACTCCTTTCCGTCGGGTGGAGGCTGCGTCCGCGACGCAGCCTCCACCCTATTGGCGCTTGGAGTTCGGGCCAGTGCGGTTGCGGGCCGCTGAGGTCGAAGGACTCACTCCACGCGGCGTGTGCTGGCACCTACCTGACGCAGGCGGGTGCGAAGGGCCCCGACGGGCTCGTCGAGCAGAAGAGCCGCCCGATCCGCACCTGACACCTTGACCAGCCCGGCCTGGGCTTGGGCGAGCGAGTGCTCGGCCTTCTCGAGGGCACGCTGAGCACGCTCTCGGACCTTCTCCGCCGCGCCCACGAGGCGCAGTGCGTTGGCCTCGGCCTTCTGCGCGTCGCGCAGCCGCTCTCGGGCTGCATCGTTGACAGGACGTCGTTTCTGCTGGGTCTCGGTCACCGGCTGCTCCTCGTCGATCGGTTCAATCACTGATGCGATGCGTGGACCACGAACCGCGTGGGCGACTATCGACCTCGCGCCCTTAGCAGGGTTGCCGTGAGCATCGCTAGCCGACGAGCTGGACCCATGACCGACAGGAGGAGTTACTAGTTCCCCGGAAAGGACCCTCTGCCCCCGGGCCAAAGACCTGTGCATTCCTGGCTCGGGGGGCGATGTGCCAACCGCCGCGCGGAAACGGCAGTAGGTTGCCCGCGACCTGATTGACGCGCCTCGATACTGTGCCCGCAAACCGAGCTGGGCATGCACGGTTCCGCTTGATGGTCATTAGCGGCGCGTCGCCGTGGAAAGGCTCATGGGGCCGAGCACTCTTTGTGTATGTCACCGACGGCGATGCGGACGCGGCAAACAGAACCTTCGGCAGCGTCGACCCCACGGCCTCCAAGTGATCCTGCGGTCGAGGCGTCGCCGGAAGGGCTGTCGGCACTGGCCGCGAAGGTATTGGACCAGCTGAGTCTGAGCGCGTGGTTGCCTGCTGGCCTCTTCGCCGCGACGCTGGCCGTCCTTCTCCAGTTCCGATCGCAAGGATCGGCCGACCTGGAAGACGCCCTCGGTGCTATCGGAAGCGCATGGCTCCCAGTCTTGCTGCTT
This sequence comes from Intrasporangium calvum DSM 43043, assembly GCF_000184685.1. NCBI lineage: Bacteria > Bacillati > Actinomycetota > Actinomycetes > Micrococcales > Intrasporangiaceae > Intrasporangium > Intrasporangium calvum. The sequence continues at coordinate 3,431,718 of NC_014830.1, read as the reverse complement.
GCTGTCCCGGTCCTTGTTCTGGGGACACTCCTGACGCAGGCGTTCTCGTTCGGGGCCATCCGAGCCTTGGAGGGCTACTGGATGCGGCGATGGCCAAGTAGGTGGCTCCGGTCGCTGCTTATCCGATGGCATGTCCACCGCTGGGAGACTCTCAAGAAGCGAAAGGGGCGGTACGCACGCGTTGCCTTCGACAACTCCGAGCACAAGATCGCTGCCCTGCCGGCAGAGGTCGTGATGGCACTCAGGGCAAGAGCCCACGAACTCGGCAAAGTAGTGCCGAGTGAGCCGGCAAACCAGGCCCTGCTTGACAAGCTGAACTGGCGAACAGCTTGCGACCCATGGGATCTCGCCCGCTTTGATGACGCTCGACAGGCCGTTAAGGAGTACCCGGCCCGTGCTCGCATCCTGCCGACCAAGCTGGGGAACGTATTGCGAGCCACCGAGGACGAAATTGTGAATGAGACGGGCGAGGATCTGTTGACCTTCGCGCTTCGCCGTAGGTCATGGCTCGAGCCACGCGCCCGACTGCAACACGATCAGTTCCGCACCAGGCTGGACATGTACTGCACGCTAGTGTTCATCGCATTGGGCATTGCGGCACTTGCCATCGTGCTCGCCTGGGGAAAGCCCCCCCTGATCGCGCCATTCATCATGATCGCAGGCGCATACGTGGCGTTGGCCGTAGTGGCGTACCAAGCAGCCTTGGGCAGTGCCCGAGGCTACTGCACCATCCTGCGGCTCATGAAAGATGCAACTCCGCAAGAAGCACAAGCCTCGTGAGGCGCGAGCCATCACACAGTCCCTAACGGCCCTTGGGGTCGTCGACCGCAGTCATGGGATGCCAAGTCGCGTTGGGGCAGTCGGGGACGGTGTCATTCCCGTAGATCTCCACGTCCGGGCAGACCATGCAACTGAACAAGGCCGTGTCGGATTCCTGCACGCCGGGAACACGATCATCGGTCACCCCTTTAGCGTGGCCCTGCGCCATAGCGACGTCAATCGGTTCGGGGAAATTGGCTCTTCCCCGGAAGGGAACCATTAGGCATCCCCGAGTGGTTATGTGACCAGCCCCGCTCCGGTCCAACACACCCTCCTCCCCGGATTGGCCGGCGGGCACTGCTGGCGTGGCGCCCCAAGTTCTGTCTGAAGCCAGCTCAACGAGGCGAATCTTGACGGTTCGGTCTTACCCGGCGGGGCGGATGAGGCTGGCCGGCAGCCACTGCTGCACCACCGTGCGGTCGGCGACGACCGTCCACACGACGTAGGCCCACCACTCATCGCCGCGGCGTTCCCACGAGATGACGAGGCCCGGGTGTGGTCCGGGGGCGTCCGCAGGGCCGGTGACCCAGCAGTGTCGACGCGGCTGGCGGTTTACGGCCTGGCTACCCACGACAGTCATGCGGTCGCGCAGCGGGATCCCGAGTCCCTTGCCCATGCCGCCCGCCATTCCCCCAGTATCGAACATTTGTTCCCATCCGAGGGCCCCCTTCGGTAGGCACCAAACCAAGCCCAGCGGCATACGACCTCCCTCCGGCATCCATCGGCTCCTGCGACGCCGCCTAGGGCGCACCAGAGGCTCTCCTCCGAGTCCACCGGGACCACAGGCCAACCCTCGCCCTACACGTCTGGCACCAGAGGTGGTCGCCCCGGCCGGCAGGGCCGGTTGGTGCCCCCGCGGGGGCGTGTCCCGGGCGTGACGATGTCGATCAGGCGGATGACGCTGGGTGCCGGCTTCCGGTACCTCATGTCCTCGGTCGCGCGCGCCGATCGGGCGACGCGGACGTCGGATCCCCTGACCGCTTACTACACGGCGGAGGGCACCCCGCCGGGCCGCTTCCTCGGCGCGGGACTCGCCGGCCTCGACGGTGGTCGCGGCGTCGAGGCCGGTTCCGGGGTGACAGATGAGCACCTGTGGCGGATGCTCGGGATGCTCCAGGACCCGGTCAGCGGCGCGGCCCTGGGCCGGCCCGTGGGAGCCAGCCGAGCGGCATACGTCGATGCTCTCGGACGGGCGCGGAAGGCTCCCAAGACGGTCTCCGGTTTCGACTTGACGTTCTCGGCTCCGAAGTCCGTCTCAGTGGCCTGGGCGCTCGCCGACCCGGCGATGCGCGACCGGTTCTACGCGGCCCACCAGAAGGCGCTGGAGTTCGTCATCGGGTACGCCGAGCGAGAGGTCTTCGCCACCCGGACGGGCCGCGGCGGTGTGGTGTCGCAGGACGTCCGCGGCGTGGTCGCGGCGGCATTCGACCACTGGGACTCCCGCGCTGGCGACCCACAGCTGCACACCCACGTCGTCGTGCTGAACCGGGTCCAGGCCGCCTCTGATGGCGGGTGGCGCACCCTCGACTCGAAGGCGTTGTTCCGGTCGGCGGTCGGGCTGTCCGAGCTGTACAACGGGGTCCTCGCGGACCTGCTCACCGCCGATCTCGGCGTGGGGTGGGAGCCGCAGTCGCGGCGCCGGTCGGCGGAGCCGAAGTGGGAGATCACCGGTGTGCCGAAGGCCCTGGCGGAGGAGTTCTCGCAACGCTCAAGCCAGATCGATGAGGCGAAGGAGCAGCTCGTAAGGGACTTCATCGCCGCACACGGCCGTCAGCCCACGAACACCGAGGTGCTCAAGCTGCGACAGCAGGCCACCCTCGCCACTCGACCCGACAAGCACCTACGGCCGCTGTCGGAGATGGTCAGCGGTTGGCGAAAGCGTGCCGAGCCGCACGTCGGCGCTGGCGTGGACACGCAGCAGGCCTGGGTCGCGAGCCTTGCCGACCGCAACGACCTTCCCCGGTTGCGGGCGGCGGATCTGGCGGAGGAGATTCTCGCCGACGCCGCCCGTGTCGCCCTTGAGAATGTGGCGGCCAAGCGGGCCACCTTCACTCGTGCCAACGTCCTGGCGGAGGTCCTGCGGCAGGTCGCCGGGGTTCGCTTCACGACTCCCGATGAGCGCGTCGCGACCGCAGAGCACGTGACCGACATCGCTCTCACCCGGGCCGTCCGGCTCACCCCAGACGACACGGGACCCGTGCTGCTCCCGGATGGACTGCTCCGCCCGGACGGCACTTCCCGGTTCCGTCCTCGAGACTCGATCAAGTACTCCAGCTGCGAGGTCATCGACGCCGAACAGCGCCTCCTCGACGCCGGTCGCTCAGTCGGCGCACCCGCCGTGGATGAGCAGTCCGCGGCAGTAGTGGCGGCGCAGCCGCTGCCGGGACGTGACCACTCGCTGTCGGTCGAGCAGGCCGATGCCGTATGCCGTGTCGCTGGCTCCGGGCGGAGCCTGGACGTGCTCGTCGGGCCAGCTGGGACGGGCAAGTCCACGACGATGGCCGGCGTCCGCGCGGTCTGGGAAGCGAAGTTCGGGCCGGGGAGTGTGGTCGGGCTCGCGCCGTCCGCCGCGGCCGCGGAGGTCCTCGCCGACGCCGTTGGGATGCCGACGGAGAACACCGCCAAGTGGCTCACCGAGCATGCACGGCTGCCTGAACGACAAGCCCGTCTCGAGCGACTGCGTGCCCGGCTGGACCGTGCCAGCCCGTCCCTGCGCACGCGGGCCTTGGAGCGCGAAGCACGTCGGACCGCCCACGAGATTGACCGGTGGCGGCTTCGTCCCGGGCAGCTGGTCATCATCGACGAAGCGAGCATGGTCGGCACCCTCGAACTCGACCAGATCACCACATCGGCCAGTGCAGCCGCTGCAAAGGTGCTGCTCGTCGGGGACTGGGCCCAACTATCACCGGTGCAGGCCGGGGGAGCGTTCAAGCTACTTGCAACCGACCGAGACGACGTGCCGCAGCTGCACGACGTGCGCCGCTTCCGACATGAATGGGAACGCGACGCCTCCCTCAAGCTGCGCACCGGACGCCCCACCGCAGCGGACGACTACGAAAAGCACGGCCGCGTCATCGGTGGCGACCGAGACACCGTCCTCGACGCGCTCTTCACCGCGTGGCAGACCGACATCACCGCAGGACGCACCTCACTCATGATCGCCGCCGACGCACAGACCGTCACTGACCTCAACAAGCGCGCCCGTGCCGAACGCGTCAACTCCGACCGTGTCTCCGAGGAGGGCGTCACCGTCCGGGACGGCACCACCATCGGCGCCGGCGACCACGTCGTCACGCGGCTTAACCAGCGCGACATCGTCACCGGCGACGGTCCGAATGGCGCCCTCGGCCGGGTGGGGGAGTGGGTCAAGAACGGCGACCAGTGGATCGTCACCAGGACCTTCCCGGATGGATCCCTTCGGGTCCGCAGGCCGGTGGGCGGGCGCGCGGTGACGCTTCCCGCAGAGTACGTGAGTGAGCATGTCGAGCTGGGCTACGCGACCACCGCTCACCGCGCCCAGGGCAGGACCGTGGACACCGCCCACGCTTACGTGACGGCCACCACCACCCGTGAGCCCCTGTACGTCATGGCGACGCGAGGCCGTGAGTCAAACGTTCTCTATGTCGACACGATGTACGACCCGGACCAGGCGACCGCGCACTGCGACATCGATCCCCTGGACCCTGTCGACGTGCTCAAGGCCGTGCTCGCCCGGCCAGGATCGGACACGTCCGCCACCGCGACACGTATCTCCGAGGTCACCGCGGCGACCAGCCCGAGCCGGCTCGACGCCGAAGGCGCCGCCGTCCTCGAGGCTGGCCGCGAGGGCCGGTACCTCGACATTCTCAGGACCGCAGGTGTCACAGAGGCCGAGATCGACCGCGCGAAGAAGACCGACACGCTGCGTCCCTTGATCGCTCGCATGCACCACGCCGAACGCTTCGGGATCGATCTCGAGGATGTGGCTGTACGCGACCGCTGGACACGCAATGCGAGCGCGACCAGTGCCGATCTCCTTAGTCATTGGGACGGTGCACTCGTAGGCGAAATGGACCGCCGTCGGGCCCTTGGGGATTCCGAGTGGCAGGTCGAGCCCAGTGAGTCGATGCGGCCTTCTGGCCCCTCCATGGGGTGCTAACGCGTCTGCTGAGTTACCGACGTTGAATATGCGGCCTGCTGTCCACGTGATTCGAGCCGATCTTCCTGTCAACAGCGCGAATTGGCCCCTCAGCACTGTCAGACCTGGACCCTATTCTGGAGGTATTGGGAAACGCGTGGAGAGGGGTTGAGCTGGCCATGATGGTGGATCTTGAGACCACGATCGACAGTGCTTGGGGAGGGTTCCGGCGTGCCTTGGCGGACGCGCTGGACGACCTGAGCGAGGGAGACAGCGTCGGCGTTTACCTGGACCCCGGTGAGCCGATCGACGAAGACGTACCCGGCGTGCAGGTGTCTCGGGTGGGTGCCTCGCTCGTCCTCGAGGTGCCAAGCAATCGGGCACTCGCGCGGAGTTTTCAGCTGCCCACAGCTGGTCTGCGCCGCCTCCGGCGGCTCGGCCTCACCCGGCGTTCGCGCGGGGAGGTGACCTACCGCGTGGCGTATCCGGTGAGTCACGTAGACCAGGCCGCGAGTGTGGCCGTGTCAGCACTGCGCGGCGCCTTCGGCGTCGTGCACCCGGCCTTTCTCAGTAGTGCCGACTTCACGTGGCAGGCGGGTTACCGCCCTCCGGCACCGCCGGCGCCCGCGCCCGAGGCGCAGCTGGCAGTCAGGCCGGTCAATCGCGATGACCTGGACCGCCTCGTTGACGAGGCGCTCACGCCGATGATCGGGCACGTGCCGGTCCGTGACTCCGATGGGGACATACCGTTCCAGGCGGGATCTGCAGTGGTATTCGTACGCACGAGCCGGCAGTCACCGCTGGTCCGAGTGTTCGCCGAGATGGTCGTCGCGATCCGGGACCAGGAGGCCGCGGTCGGCGAGCTCGCTGTGCTCAACCGGGAGATCTCGGGCGTGAAGTTCACGCTGCACGACGACCGGATTGTGGCCAGCGTCGACCTCCTGGCACTGCCCTTTGTCGGTGAGCACCTACGCGCTGTGGTGGCTCGCATGTGCGAGGTGATCTCCAGCAACGATGCGCTCGCCGCGGGTCGGGTTGGCGGGCGCACGTTCCTGGAGGCCGATGAGCCGGACGAGCAACAGGACGACAGCGACTCGGAGGATGAAATGCACCCCGTGATGCTGCGCCTGCTCCAGCTCGACGCCGAGCGTCCGGGATCGTTGCGCCCAAAGGACGCCGCGAAGCTGTGCGACTACGACTCGGACCTCATCCTCGAGCTGATCCAGTGGAACGAGGAGCAGGAGATCGCATGGCGCCAAGCTCGAGATGAGGCAAGTGCGGACCACGATTACGACGAGGCCGATGCCTGTGAGGGCGAACGCGCCCACGCGGAGAGGACGGTCAAGGTCCTCCGCAAGGCCCTGCGTCTAGTGCTCCTCTAATTGTGCGAAATGCGGGTTGGTTCGCAGTCGGGATGAACACCCGGAGAACCAGACCCACACGCGACAAAGCAACCGATCGAGCGCGGCGTCAGTGCGCATCCTGGTGCCTTCTTCGCTGGCACTCCGAGGTCTTTCAGCGCCTTGGTAAGCGGAGCTACGGCGGTGCCCAGTACGCTCAGCGGCTGCTTGAAGGTGAGGTCAAACGCGCGTGGATGCTCATCCCGCGTGTTTCAATCACAGGGAGATCGTTCGACCTAGGGGTGTGCGGCAGGTGGTTTCCCTCAGCACAGGGGGCGGGAGCAGCGCCGTCGCGGCTTCGGCGCACGCCGGGTGCGAGCGGTTCCGCAAGACGGATCCGATGATCATCGGCATGAGCCGGCGGAAGGCGGCCGCCCATCTCGGCTACCCGGACACGTCGGCGGGGATCCCCGAGGCCCGGTGGATGCGCGCGATGACGTTCGAGCGACTCGTCCGCGACCAGCGCTTCGTCTCCCCACTCCTGACAACCGCCATCGGGCGGTTGGGCCTTCCGAGGCCTACGGTGGTCTCGCGCCGCGACGGGAAGGTGAGTGTTCCGGCCACGGCGCTGGCCCTTGAGCAAGCCCATCTCCAGGCGGTTCACGAGGACGTCGCTACGCTCATCACCAGCCTCGCCCTTCCCTTTGTGGGTCTGGAGAGCGAGCCCGCGGCCACGCCGGTCAAGCCTGACTTCGCCGTCGTCGCCCCACGCCGAGACCCCGCGACCGATAGGGTTGTGGGTACCTGGCTCGTCATGGGCGATGCCAAGGACTACGAGAGGGTCCGGTCTCGGATCGGCGACCAGCGCATGCTCAAGGGCTTCCTCCAGGTCGCGCTCGGCGCCGAGAGCGCGGCAGCTTGGTCCAAGCTGCCGAAGGACATGGTCGTGCACCGCCACGGCGCCCTGGCCGTGCCACGCAATGCCTTTCTGCAGCCGGAAGCGGTCATCGAAGACCTCAAGGATCATCGCGCCGAGGTCATGGCCCGCGTGGCCGAGCGCAACGCACTGCTCGCGGGCAACGACTGGGCGGTGCTCGACATAGAAAGGCTGTGCACGTTCGTAGGCCACCTCGCGGCCGAGTACGACCCGAACTCCTGCGCCGCATGCTCGATGTTCACTTACTGCCGCGACGAGCTCCGGTCCGCCCACGATCCACAGGCCCTGTTGATCGAGCTGGGTATCCGCCGAGAGCTGCGCCCGGCGCTGCGCGGCGTAGTAGACGGGTCCGGAGTGGTCGGCCGTGTTCCCGAGTCCGTGGTGGCGGCCGTGCGTGCCACTCTTCGCGGTATGCCGCTGAGCTCGGGTCAACGTCGCATAGACCCTGCCGGCGTGGCCGGGTCCGTCAACGTGGTGCTGGCGAAGTCGGATGCCGCCGCCCTAGGCGTCCACGGGGTGGCCATCCAGCGGGTCCGGAAGTCCGGCAAGCCGACACGGTGGTCGTACCACACGTTCGACGAGCCGCAGTCGCCCGCCACGCGTCTCGCGCTCATGGAGCTGCTCGGTGAGGTGATCTCGACCTCAATGGCAGACCTCGAGGACCTCATTCCCGGTGCACCAAGCCCACTGCACATCGTGGTCCCCGATCAGGTGACATGCGATGTGCTCGTCTCCATCGCCGACTCATTGGCCGGTGTGGAAACCAGCCGCCTGCGCTGGAAGCGGGACCTTGAGATGGGCCGCCCGGCGTTGACCTTCGACGGCGAGCCCGCGACCGTGCCGGCGCCGCTCACCGCCCACCAGCGCCTCGCAGTCAGCTTCCTCCTCGAGGAAGATCGCGCCCGCGCGATGAAGCTGCGCACTCCGTTCGTCAACCTGCGCGACGTCGTCGCACGCCACCTCGTCGCTGGCGGACCTATGGTCGACAGCGGTCGCCTCGATTACCTCGTCAGGTGGGCTACCGCCACCGTTGCGCTCGACCACCGCGCGGTCTCGGACAAGATCACAGCGAGCGACCACACGCCCGGCGCGCGTCTGTCCAATGCCCGCTCCGACGCCATCCACCAGGCTCGCGGACGCCCGCGGGGCAGCAGCAAGCGCGCTGACAAGGAGTACGCCCATCTCGTCACCGAAGAGCTCCGCTACAAGACCGGCGTGGTCGACTCGGCGATCGCTCACCTCAACTCACTGCCGACGTCTCGGCTGCGGGAGGTGTACCGGGCGCTCGAGGGGGATGCGCAGCAAGTGTGGCGGCGGCGCCTTCGGCTCCACGCATCGGACCTCGTTCGGTTCGGTCGAACGGCGTGGTGGTGGCGCAACAACCAAGTTGACATGCTCGACGCGGATGCCGCCTGCCTGACCAAGCTTCAGGCCCTCGGGAACCCACAGGTGGCAAGAGACCTCGGCGCGGACGCGGGCACCCGCGAGATCGCGCTCGCCACGGTGGCTGGCCTGAATCCGATCCGCCTCGACGTCCGTTCCCGCCGTATGACGGCGGGCACTCACATCGTCGCCCTGCACGTCAACGAGAGATTAGCCATCGAGGGCGCTTCGAGCACCCTCAAGATCCAGGCCGGCTCGTTCAAGTTCGGCAAGCTCGCCGTCGGTGAGCTGACCGCTTCACAGGCCGATGACCCTTCCTTGGAGTGGTCGCCGCGATTCCCGCCGACGCTCGTGGTCGGCGACGAGCTCGTCGTCGCTGACGTCACCTGGCTCGGCGGGCCGTTCGCCTCACGCCATGAGATCGCGGTGGCCCGGCCGGGGGTCGACGGGAACAGCGCCCCCAAGGCCGGTTGCACCGAGCACTCCTACAGTGATGACCCAGACGGCCACCAGTACTGCTGTCGACCGCACGAGGCCGCGGAGGCGGACACCTCGGACTGGATCGCCGAGAGGCGCGAGAAGGGGGAGATGAACCCGCAGGCCTGGCCACCGGTCATCGACACTGACCAGTTCGACACCCCGGCCGACGGCACCCCCACCGACGGGACGTCCATGGCTGGGGAGACCAGGCCCAACGAGGACATGACGATCGATGACCTCGACTGACACCCGCCTCGTCTTCCTGCCGCCCGCCTCGCCAGCCGAGGCTGCGCTGCACCACGCCTCAGCCGCTGCTGGCAATGTCGAGGCGACAACTCAGGCGATCGCTACGCTCGCTGGAACGCTAATGGGCACAGCGGCATACGCCCGGATCCTCCTACGCGCGGCTGCCGGCGCGGGCAAGTCCTACGCGCTCAAGCGCATGGTCGAGGACGCTCTACAGCACCCGAGATGCGCCCGCGTTGCGGTGACAGCGTTCGCGAACAAGCAGGTCTACCCGTTGGCTGAGAGCCTCGGAAAGCAGCTAGGGCGCGACCAGGTGTGCATCATCGTGTCGCGCCAACGCGCAGCCGAGGTGTCCGACTCCCTCATGAAGTCGGCGACGGTCGTCTTCGGGTTCGCATCGCTGCCGTCAAGCGCGAAGGTCTTCCTGATGACCTCGCACATGCTCGAGCGCGCGGGGTGGCCGATCAAGGACAAGCTGGGGGCCGGCGGCGACGGCGAGCACCCGTTCGACGTGCTCTTCGTCGACGAGGCATGGCAGCTGCCGCTGCATCGGTATCGCAAGGTGGACCGCTTCGCCCCCGTCGTGGTCGGGGTGGGTGACGTGGGGCAGCTTCCCCCGATCGACCCAGGCCAGAACCCATGGCGCGGTGACCCCGGGTACAACCCGTACCGGGCGTGGCCCACGTCGTACACCACCGACGACGCCACCTGGTCCATCGATCTCCCCGCGGTGTGGCGACCGACCGCGGCGCAGCTGCCGTTGTGGCGCGCCTTCTACAGCGACTGGGACGAGCTGAACTGCGTCGCGGGACCGGGTGACCGTTCTATCGAGCTGGGAGAAGCCCTGTCGGGCGAGGCGAGGCAGGTCTGGGAGCAGGTTGCGACCGGCGTTCCCGCCCTGCTGGAGGTGGACGGTCTCGACGAGGCCGAGGCCGCCGACATCGACCTCCCTCTGCTCCGGGTCGTCGAGGGCCTCCTGGACGACCTCCTCGGCGCGGGCTTCCGGTTGTGGAAGAGGACGCCCGACGACACGGGAATGCCTGTTGGCGAAGAGACGATCTCGTCGTCCTCGCCTGCCGGAGATCCTCTGATCGCCGTTCTTGCCACCCGGAACCAGGCCGTGGACGACGCGACCGAGATGGTCGAGCGGCTAATCACGAAGTACGACGTGCCGGAAGGCGTGATCGTCGCGTCGACGGTGGACTCGTGGCAGGGCCAGACCAACGGCATCACCGTGGCCATCCACCCGCTCTCCGGTGCCTCCGCGCTCGACGAGTTCAACTCAGCCTTCGGACGGCTCGCGGTCACTTGCACTCGGGCGACGCATGGGCTGCTCATGCTCAGCCGATCAGAGCTCGACGGACTCTTGTCGACCGCGCCTGCCCGGCCCGGCACCCCGCTGGGCGAGCCAGGCACTCGAGAACTGCCGCGACAGACACATCAGCGCATCCTCGGCGCCTTCGCTCGAGGCCGCATGAACCACACGAAGGGTCGCCCGACTGCGACGGTCGCGACCGCACAGTCACCCGCCTGAGGTAGTGCAGCTCTCGAGAAGCAGTAGCTGACTGCAGTCACTGGCTAAGGTCAGGAGCGGCTGTGGGGGCCACTGCCACGGCGCTGGCAATGCTGCGGCGCTCGCGCTCGCTTGCGGCGTGATGACTCTGCGAAGGTCGAACGCTGGCAGCCGGACCCCACGGCTGAGCCCCGTCTGCGCTGGACTCAGGGGCTGAGGTCGATGAAGAGATCCGCGAGCTCTTCCGCGTTGCCCCCCAGGTATCGCAGGAGATCCTCTTGCCGCGGCTGGCCGATGACGAGCCGGTACGCGCCCACAGTTCGCAGGAGACGCCGATAGGCATGCGCCTCACGGCTCAACGGCAGGGCTGGGACGTAGCGCTCGATCCGGTAGCCGTCCTTCACGGGGAAGACCCAGTAGGGGTGGATCATCGTCTGGTCTGCGGGCCTGTCTGCCACGGCGAGCTCAAACATCGCCGCCCACGGGTCGTCTGCTCGGGTGACCTCGGCTCGGCCGCCGTAGGCCAGGGCAATGTTGCGTCGGACCGCATGACCCTTGTAGCGGTGAACGCGCCCCTCGCGCTGCTCTAGATCAACCGGGTTTGAGGGCAGGTTCCAGTGAACGATGGCGTGGCTGTACTGGTGGAAATCAAGCCCTTCCTGACCGACTGACGTGGAAGACAGCACGAACGGCCAGAAGGGTGAGTTGAAGGCCTGACGGACCTGCCCCTCTCGAGCGATGCTCTGGTCCTCGGTCACGCCACGGCCGAACCTGACGGCAAAGTGGTTGCGCAAGCTGAAGGACTCCAGCTTCAGCGCACCGGAGCGAACCGAGAGATCGGACACCTTGTTAACGCTTGCTCGGACGCTCATCGCGGCGCTCATCTCCGCCGCGACGGCGGCCGCCTTCTCGGGTCCGGGCTTGAGTGCCACCCCGAGGCTCTCGTTGAGCACGTGGGCATACTCATCGAGCACAGCAGTGAGGCCGCCATCGACACACTGCGCGAGCACATCCTTCCAATAGGGCGCTTCTTCGTCCTGCCTTCTAGTCAAGGCCATCATCTCTGGCTGGTTGAAAAAGTTGCGCATGGCCCAGGAAACGGTGGTGGCATGGTTCCGGAGCGTGAAGTCGCGCATCACCTCGGGCCCGCCGGTGACCCTGCTGATCGCACGCAGGGCGCACACGCCCAAGCCCCCGATCGCCACATTGGTGAGGACCTCCGCGAGGTCCTCCGGACGGCGTCCGAACTCGGCCGGTTGGATCGATGCTGCACGGGAAAGGTGCTCGTCGAAGCGCGTGCTCGAGTCGTGTTCATCCCACTCGATGCCGTAAGAGAACTCCACGCTGTCCACCAGCGGTAATTCAAGCGACACCTGGTCGAGAAGTACGGGTGCTGCCCAGTACCAAGAGTCGTCAACGGGTCCAGAGGTCGGGCCTGCGGGCAGTTGCGAGAGAAGATTCTCAACCTTTTTCCTCACCTCTCGGAACAAGGTTTCACGATTCAGCGGAAGCGCCTCCTGCACGGCCCGAGCGACTGACAGGGGGTCGCCGGCCATGGCCAAGGATGCGCAGGGGTACATAAGCATGAGCACCGGCATTCCGGTGAGCCGCCCCTCTGACTTCGAGAAGGAAAGGAGACCCCGTTGCCGGGTCGCGTCGTATCTCCGGTCTTGCAGTCCCGCATACTCGACAAGCCTTCGTTCGGCCTCATAGCTGAGCACCGAGGAGATCGCCTTTGGGACCACATTCCAAGCCGAAAAGATCAGGCGCTTGGTGAAGTGGCGCGAAGCCTCTGCGGCGTAGGGGCCGGAGAGGTCGTAATAGGGCAGCGAGGGCGGAACCCAGGCGAGACGCCAAGCCCCTGGCTCCAGGACATCTCGGGTGATCGCCCGCATCTTCGCATTGGCTGGGTCCAGAGCCTTGTAGGCGTTGACCTGTCGCTTCGACAGGAGGCGGCGGTTTTTCCCCACCGCGATTCGGACCTCGGCGCTATGAGTCCCGCTGCGTTCCAGTTCCTTCTTGACGACATAGCCGTCCATCAGCTCGAAAACGTAGGGAGAGCTCCGCCAGTACTCCAGCATGTCCGGCTGCCCAAGCGCCGCCGCGACGCGTGACAGGAAGCGGTAGTCGTGGAGGTCGCGCTCGGCCAGTGACAGACCCGGCATTTTAGCCTCACCAAGCATCCCGTCGCGATCAGGAGTGGATGCCAGCCGCTCGGTCCGAACCATGACCCTACGCAGCTCCGCTTGGGCTGAGTCTCGGGCCTCTTCGGCTAGCTTCCGGTCGCCGGTCATGAGGCCGCGGCGGAGGTCGCCGAGCTGGTCCTTTATGACGTCCGCGCGGTCGGATCCAGCGAGGAATTGCACGGTCTGGAGGAAACTCTGATAGTGGTCTTCGCCCTCCGTCTCGTCAGGAAGGGTGTACATCTTGAACGGTGTCGCGGACAACAGGACCAAGCGGGCTTCGCCGTGGTCGAAGAGCGCCCGGGCGAGCTCGGCTCCCGGGTTGTTGTCGTGAAGCAGTGAGGTGAATCGCTGGAACTCATCGAGGATGATGATGTCCGGTTCGAGGGCGGCGACGGCCGCGCGCGCCAGCTGCTGACGCATTCGTCCGATCAGGTTGTAGCGCCAGCTGCTCAGCCCCTGCTCGGGCCACCAGTCTTCTCGGCGGCGTTTGAACTGATCACCGCAGGCGAAGAACTCCTCCAGGAGGGTGCCATGGTCTCTGTGCCCGGGGAGCGATTGGAGCTCTGCTACGAGGGCTTCGCTCATTGTCGTCGGAATGCTGCTGCGGTCGTACCACTTAACGTGATTCCTGAAGTTGCCAAGGCGCGTTCCACCTCGGAAGAACTTGAGCCAAAACTCTGATTTCAGCTGGGGCAGTTGGCTGCGCAGCATCCAATAGAGCAGGACGCGCTCTTCCGCCTTGCCGCCGCTGTCGCTGACGTTGAACGAAGTGCCCGGGCTGAAGGACACGAAGTTGAGCTTCCGGCCGCGTAGGTCGTCTATCCTCCGGGCGAGCAGGGTGAGTCGATCGGCGAACTCGTGGCCAGCGTCTTCTCCGACGCGCAGCCGAGCGAGGTTCTGCCGGGCGATCTGGGCGTTGGAGCAGATGTACACGACGTCGATGCGGTCGACGTCGTCCCACAGCCGGTCGATCGCCTTGGCGATGACCCCTCGGGCGACAAGCGTCTTGCCGAGTCCCACCTCGTCGGCGACCAGGAAACGTCGGGTCGGATCGTCCTCCCAGAGGCGGGCGTCGACATAATCGACGGTGCGGCGCTGGAAGTCCTTGAGTCCAGCGAGCTCTTGGTCGACGTCCGGGCGAGGCGGCTCTGACGTGCTCATTGTGTCTCCCGGGCGGCGGAGACGACCCGCCACAGTGTGTCGAAGTCTGGTCCGAGGTCCGGCAGTCTTCCCTCTTCGTCGCGAAGATCATCGAGCAGGCTGCTGACCCGGTCCAATGAGTCGTCATCGCGGCCGAAGGCGTGTACCAGCGGCTCCACGAGAACCAGGTCGTCAACCCAGCGGTGGGGGTCGGCCGAGTGCTTCGCTCCTTCGTCGTGCGTGCCCCAGAGGATCGCGCTGGCAACGTCGTCGATGCCGGGGTCCTGCAGCAGCAGGGCGAGGTAACGAAGGATGTCTTCGATCTTGCTCAGCAGGTCGCGCAGCACTCGTCGAGCGCGGTCGGCGGGGGCGCCCACGAGTGTGGCCCTCAGTGCACTCGACCGCTCAACGGTGATGCCGTGACGCTCCAGGCGGGTTCGGACGGCCACAAACGCGGTCAAGTCGGACAGCCCGAGGCCCCGCCAACCATTGTGGTCACCGAGCCGACGGTCATGGGCCGCCTTGAGGGTTATCGGGCGTAGCCAGCTTTCACCAAGCTGAGGGGGAGGTGATGCCCACTCGAGTTGGACGTTGTAGGCATCAGCGTCGCCGGTCACGTGCAGTTCCGGACCGTTGGTTGCGAGAGCCGAGTGGAACTCCTCGATGGCTCTCTCCAAGTCGAACGCCGGGTCCGGGACCGGCTCGTCACTCGGCTTGTAGGGCTGCAGTAGCCGAATGAGACCAGTCTCCTTATCGTCGTCGTTCAGGATCGCGGCCGCTCCGCAGTGTGCGACAGGCCCGCTCAGCAAGACGCCAAACTCTATGTTTCCGCCAAAGGCAGCGGAGGTGGCGTTTGCGGAGCCCGCGAGCAGAGTGCCCGTGCCGCCAACATCCCAGGCGAACACCTTCGCGTGCAGACCAGACTTCACCTCGAGCGTGCCTCCGGAGCCCTCCGCCTCCTGCCCATCAGCGATCACGTCGGGCGGTGCATCCGCATAAGGCTGCAGGACCATCAGCTCATGTCCGTCGAGCGGTGCGGCTCCCAAACGGTTGAACGTCTCCGCGCGGGAGACGATGGTGCTGCCGCCCGCAATTCGGCGCCCGGTGGAGGCATCGAGGAAGGGGGATACGACCAGGCAGCGGTCGGTGCTGGCGGGTACCGGCCAACCCATGCCCCCGGGTGTTCCCATGGGATAGAGGGTGCCGGAGGTGAAGGGAGGCGGCACTCCTAGGGACCGGTCGCTCAGGGTCGCGGCGAGGTCGCGGATGAGTGCGGCGCGTGCGTCGGCAACCGGGCGGACGCTCATCGTCAGCAGATCCTTCAGGAAGGCGGCCGCTGGCTCCGCCGCCATTTGATGGGGGGCCGTCGCATCC
Organism: Intrasporangium calvum DSM 43043; assembly: GCF_000184685.1. NCBI lineage: Bacteria > Bacillati > Actinomycetota > Actinomycetes > Micrococcales > Intrasporangiaceae > Intrasporangium > Intrasporangium calvum. The sequence continues at coordinate 3,416,183 of NC_014830.1, read as the reverse complement.
TCCTCGGCCATGAACACTGTGTCCCAGGAACGGTCGCCCGTCAGGTTGCGGCTGAGGCAGGCCAACCGATGAGTGAGATCCCCGGAGGCGTTGGTGAATCGGAGCACCCAAATCTTCGGGTGGAAAACTCGAGAAGGGGGAGGAGCGACCTCGATAATCGCTTCCTCCGCGAACACCGTCAGCTTGCGGTAGGTGGTCGGCACATGAATTCCGCCGGCTTGGCAGAACACTGTGGTTCGACCGGCGTAACGTCGGATGGCCTCCAGTAGTTGGTGCGGCGCAGCGCTCTCGATTCCGGCTTCCGCCTGTTCGTAAGCCGCCATGGACAGGGGAGCGAGCAGTAATGAGCTGAGGTCGAGGGTGTATGTCGTCGCAACGGCTGCATCGAGCCGCCAGCCCGTCGGGGGGCGAAGGACGTCGGTGAGGAGGTGTCTCACATCGGGATTCAGCACCTCACCCCTCCAGTCCATGGGCCAGATCGTTGAGGTGACGTCGGGCGATGCTCCACCGGTAGTCGAGCCAACCGGTCCCGGCGCCAACACTCCACGTGGATCGAGCATCGGGGTAGGAAAGACGAGCTCGCGTACGTTTGAGCATCAGCTCGCGCGAAGTGACCAACTCGCGGGCGTCTTCGCTTGCGTGACGACCGGCCTCCGCCAGCTGCCACCACGTGTCGAGGAACTGACGCGTTGCGGGTCGGATGCGTGGGTTGAGCTGAAGCATCCGGCTCCAGAAGCGCGAGCGATCCCACCCTTCGAAGACCTTCTGCTCTTTCAGGCCTTCTGCCCACGACCTCAGGTAGTCGGCGTACTCATCACGCACCTCGTCATTACCGGTCACCTCCGCCATCATGCGGTTGTAGAGGATCGCCGGTCCGGTGGCAGTCTGGTGCACCCGACGAGCGTCGTCGACCAGCTCTGACATCTCATCGGGGAAGTCGTCACGGCGCTCGTGATCCCAGATCCAGTCAGCATCGGACGACGGGTGGTTGACGGCGAGCCAGTCAAAGAGCGAGCCACGGGTGGCATCGGCGATTCTCACCTTGAGAAACTCGGCCTCTGCGTTGTTTAGAGCGAAGGTCGTCGTGTCGAGCAGATCTGAAGGCGCGGGCGGAAGCGCCGCCATGCCCAGGCGTTCCATGCCCATACCCTCGAGCTCAGGATCCTCGACGCCTCGCGCGTGCTGGATCGCATTGCGGAAATAGCCGTTGATCGAGGTGCGCCACCGTCGGATCCCAACCTGCTCGAGGCTGGCCCAGTACAGTTCGCTCGGCATGCGCTTGAGCGTGCTCCTGGCGTCTCGTCCGATCACCCCTCGGCTCTCTCCGCCCGCCACGAGAGCGCTTATCAACCTGATCTCGCGACTCCGCAACTCTGCTTGGGAGCGTTCGACTGGCCATCTGTGACGGGCGACGTCGTTGACGATCCACGGGACGAAGAGGAAGTACTTCACGCGCGTGTGAAGAGTCGACGTACCAGGGAAGAACGCGTTGGAGAAGGTGTCGCGGACGCTGCCTATGCCGAGCTCGTCGACGGTGGATGTGTCCTCGAACATCTTGACCACTTCGAGCATGGCGCTTCGCTGCGAATCGTCGCCATCAAGCCAACCGAAGTAGCCCATATGAACGGATACAAGCGGAGTTGTTAGGGCAGGTCAACCCTCCGCAGCCGCCCACTGACTCTCCTGGTCTTCAGGGGAGATCGGACCGGTCGGGGGAGCGCGCCGGAAGCCTCATCGCGCCGCATCGATAGCTACTCCCGTTCCTCACCTGACACGGAAGGTGTCAAGTGGCAGCCCAAATGCAGCTGGCACGGCGCGCTCGGGCGCGGGGGCTTGACGGCCTCGTGTCACCTACGTGTGGGTTACCCCACACGCGCGAGCAGGGCGCCGATATCGGCCATTTGTCCAATCCCAGCCCTCGTCCCCGCTACCTTCGTAGCGCGGGCACCGGTCCGCGCTGGATAGGGGTGATCGTCAGATGGTGCTACCGCTCATTCCGCTCGCGCTCATCGCGTCGGGTGTTGTCACCGGCACCGCCGGCGCTGCTGCCGGTGCCTGGGGAGCGTACAAAATGCATCAGGCTCGCAACGACGTTGCGGAGGCCACGGAGAAGTACGAGGAGGCTCGCGAAGCGGCGGAGAAGCGCGCGGAAGAGACGAATGTGCGTCTACGGTCGCACGGCCAGGTCCAAGAGGAGGCGCTGCAAGACGTCGTCGCCCGCATGTCGGAGTTCATCCGCCGCAATCAGCGCCAAGTCAATGAGACGCTGAAACTGCTCGTCGACGGCGTCGACGTGCACGTCAACGAGCTCGGGCCGGCTGACGGCCTCCGGCAGGAAGCGCTCACCTTGCTCGCAGGGATTGTGGGCGCGGGTGCCACAGGGGTAGGTGCCGCGGCCGGCGCGACAGGTTTGGTGACGACGATGGGCGTCGCAAGCACCGGCACCGCAATTGGCTCGCTGAGTGGCGCGGCCGCCCAGAGTGCCACGCTGGCCTGGCTTGGCGGCGGATCGCTCGCTTCCGGGGGAGGGGGGGTCGCCCTGGGCGCTACCGCCCTGAATTTCGTGACGGTCGGGCCAGCGCTGCTCGTTGGCGGGCTGGTACTGAACACTCAAGGCGAGAAGGCCCTTACCGAGGCCCGGAAATACGTGGCTGAAGCGGAGATCGCCGCGCAGGACCTGCAGGCGATGCACTCCAAGTTCGATGCCATAGACGAGCGCGTCAAGGAGCTGCAGTCGATTCTGGACGAGCTCGTCGATCGGGCAACGCAGTCCCTCGACGAGCTGGAGGCCGTCGACTTCGACGGGATCGTCCACGCCCCTCTCTTCCAGAAAGCCATGGGCCTCACTGTGGCGGTCCGAGATGTGGGAACCACACCGCCCGTTGACGACGAGGGTGACCTGAATGCCCGATCGGCGGGCCTCAAGTTCAAGTACCGGGAGTACCTCAATGGCCAGCAGTGAGCCGCTGAAGGGGAAGGTCGTGAAGTCGGGACCGAGCGGCCTGGGAAAGGTTGCGTCCGGGTTGGACGCATTCGTGGCCCTCAATAACATCGTCGAGGCAACGCGCGAGTACCTCGTTGTACGCGAAGAGGCGACAGTAAAGCGGCGTGAGATCGATGCTTATGAGCGCCTCGAGCTGGACCGTATTGCTGCCGCCGAGAGGGTCCTGAAGGACTACTTCCGTCAGGCCTTCGCGGAGCGGGCGCAGAACGTCGAGGCTCTGCTCGTCCGCTACGACCAGGCCATCGAGCGGGGAGACGCCACGCTGGCCCAGGCTGCTCTCTCGGGGGTCGTGGATATCGCCAAGACGTCCCCGCTAGCTGATCTTGGTGACCTGGGTCAGGTTCGCAAGGCCTTGGACGACCCGGATCACGTCTGGGAGTTCTGATGGCCGCCCGCGGGCCAGGGTAGGAGTCGCCGGCTCGCCCTTGGCGCGGGCGGCTAGGTTGTTCGCGTGCAGGGACAGGGGAAATTGCAGTGACGCAAGTATCAGAAGCCGTGCTCGGCACTACCAACGATGGCCAGACTGCGGAGCATGGCCTCCCACCGGTCCCCGAGCCTGGGCAGGTCGTCGAGGTTCGGGGCTCGACCTGGGCGGTCGGCGCCGTCCGCCAACAGGGCCTGCCGCGGAGCCCCGCGGATGAAGGCACAGCCGGCACAAGCCACGTCGTGAGCCTCCAGAGCCTCGATGAGGACCGCCTCGGCGAGGAGCTCGACGTCGTCTGGGAGCTCGAGGTCGGCCACACGGTGGCGCCTGACCAGGGCCTTCCAGAGACGATCACGCCCGAGACCTTCGACGACCCGAATAGTCTCGCCGCGTTCGTCGACGCGGTGCGCTGGGGCGCGGTCACCAGCGCCGACGACAAGTCGTACCAAGCGCCCTTCCGCAGTGGCGCCAACGTAGAGGCCTACCAGCTCGAGCCGCTGCGACGAGCGCTCCAGGCGCCGCGTACCAACCTTCTGCTCGCCGACGACGTTGGCCTCGGCAAGACGATCGAGGCAGGCCTCGTGGTCCAAGAGCTGTTGCTCCGTCACCGCGCGCGCACGGTCGTCATCGTCTGCCCGCCCAGCTTGTCGATCAAGTGGCAGGACGAGATGCGCGAGAAGTTCGGCCTCGACTTCGTCATCGTCAACAGCGAGCTCATGGCCGAGGTTCGTCGCACGCACGGCCTCAACGCGAACCCTTTCACCCTCTTCCCGAGGGTGATCGTGAGCATGGCGTGGCTGCCCACCCTTCGCGCGCAGCGTCTTCTCCGCGACGTCTACGCGCAGGTCCGCGACACCAGCACTGCCAAGCGATTCGCCTTCGACGCCCTCGTCGTCGACGAGGCCCACCACGTTGCCCCCGCCAGCCCCAGCGCGGTCGGCGGAGGGCGCGGCTACGCCGTCGACAGCCAGCGCACCATCGCGACGCGAGCCCTCGCGGAGAAGTGCGAGCACCGCCTGTTCCTCAGCGCAACCCCGCACAACGGCCACTCCGAGAGCTTCACCGCGCTGCTCGAGATGATCGATGACCGGCGCTTCAGCCGGGGCGCGACCCTGGACGAGACGGCGCTCAAGGAGGTGACGGTGCGTCGGCTCAAGACGGAGATCAAGGACAAGGACTTCAAGGCCCGCGAGGTCAAGACGATCCCATTCACGCCGTCCCAGTCCGAGCAAGACGCGTTCACCGATCTCGACCGGATCCTCGCTGAGAGCGCCCGCGCCAACGGCAAGCGCCGCGGCGGGGACATCGTCGCGATGCTCCTGAAGAAGCGCTTCCTCTCCAGCCCGTGGGCCTTCGCCCGCACGATGGAGCTGTATGCCGCCGCTGCCGCCACCGGTCACCTGCCTGACCTCGACGATGACGACGACTACTACCAGGAGGTCCTGGGCAGCGACCAGTCGGACGAGGAAGAAGGTCAGTCGGATCAGCCGGAGTTCGTGACGCTCCGACAGAGCAAGGGGTCGGATCCCCTCGTCGCAGCCAAGCCGCAGGACATCGATCGTCTCGTCACATGGGGCAGCGGCTACGAGCACCGCCCGGACTCTCGACTCGAGGCGCTGATCACCTTCCTAGACTCTGTGTGTCGCCCCGATCGCAAGACGTGGACCAACGAGCGCGTCGTCATCTTCACCGAGTACGCCGCGACCCTCGAGTGGGTCGTCGACATCCTCGAGCAGCGCGGCTACCGCGACCGGATCGCCACCATCCAGGGCTCGACCGACGCCGAGACGCGTGAGCTGACCCGCGCACGCTTCACGGCCGATCCAGCGCAGGAGCCCGTCCGTGTCCTGGTGGCCACGGACTCCGCCGGCGAGGGGATCGATCTGCAGACCCACTGCCACCGGCTGGTCAACTTCGACATCCCGTTCAACCCGTCACGACTCGAGCAGCGCATCGGTCGCATCGACCGCTACGGACAGAAGTACACGCCGGAGATCTTCCACTTCGCGCCCATCTCGAAGGCGACGACGTTCGACGCGGATATGGACTTCATGCGCCGCATTGCGGAGAAGATCGGTCAGGTGGCGCAGGATCTCGGGTCGGTCAACCAGGTCATCGACTCCGAGGTACAGGAGCACTTCAGCCCGACGGGCAACAAGCCGCGGGCGAAGAAGGCCGTTGTGACCGACCACGCGGCCATCATCAACCGCACGCTGGCGGGAGGCGCCGAGCTGAACCGGCAGCTCACCGAGCTGTCGCAGACGTACGAGCAGCGCAAGGAGGCCATGCACCTGACGCCTTCCAATGCCCGGCGCGTTGTCGACACGGCGCTGACTCTGGCGCATCAGCCTCCCCTCATCGAGGTCGGTGACGAGCGCACGGATGCTCAGGTCTTCGAGGTGCCGAGGCTCGCCCCGTCGTGGCACTCTGCCTTGCGGGGCCTCGACACGCGGTTGAAGCCTGGTGAACCGAGGCCGATCACCTTTGACGACAGGGCTGCCGAGGGGCGCTCCGAAATCGTCCACGTCCATCTCGGGCACGGACTGTTGCAGAAGTCCTCGCGGATGCTGCGGGCGGCGCTCTTCAGCTCCGATTCCGACATCCACCGAGTGACCGCGGTGGTGGTCGATGGACTCCCTCACTCCAGCGTGGCCGCGGTGTCCCGACTCGTTCTCGTGGGCCGGGGCGGTCTGCGCCTGCACGAGGAGGTCTTCCTCACCGGTATCCGCATCGGGGGCCAGGTCATCGCCATGGGCAAGGTCGAGGAGCTGCTGGATGCCGCGCTGGACGCGGAGCACCTGACGCTCGCCGATGAGCGGCTTCGCCGACAGGTCGCAGACGCCTGGAACGCCGAGGGCTCGCACCTGCGGACGCGTCTGCTCACGGAGATGGCGAAGCGCGCCGAGACGCGGCAGGCGGCAGTCACGGCCGCCCTCGAAGGCCGCCGTGACGCCGACGTCAAGCGCGCCCACGAGATCTTCGAGGCGTTCCGACTCAACCTTCGGGACTCGCGCGCACGGCTCGCCGCGGAGATGCGGGCCCAGGAAGAGGAGCTGTTGTTCACCGACGACCAGCAGAGGCAGCGCAAGCGCGACCTGGCCGCGATGGACGAGCGGCTCGCGAGCCTCGACGAGGAGGAGCGCCGCGAGGTGGAGTCGATCCGTGAGCGGTATGCCGACATCAGGCCGCACGTGTCTGCCGCCGCCGTCGTCTTCGCGCTGACGCCTGAGGACGCGCGCGCTGGCAGGATCTCATGAGGCATCCGTATGCCGCTCAGCGCCGTTCCGCGAACGACACCCACCGCGGGTGGCTCGCTCTCGTCGACGTCGACGGGCCGTTCCTGTCCGTCCCCGTTCTCAAGGACATCTGGCCTCAGGGCATGCCACAGCTCGCCCCGGAGGCAAAGGCTGTCCTCGTCGAGGCGAAGCCCACGTTCGAGAAGGCGTGGGAGGTGTGGGACCGGGGCCAGGGCGGCGAGACTGCCCTCGCGGCGTACCGCTCTGCTCGAGAGACCTGGGTCGAGACGGTGCTCCGCGATGTCATCGGATGGCGGGACAGTCTCACGACCGATCTATCCGGTGCGCTGCTTGTCCAGGCCGCCAAGGGCGTGCGGTCGCCCAACCATGCGGTGACGGTCATGCCAACGGGTGCCCTCGTGCACAGCGACACGGTCGGAGCCCTGACGCTCGTCGTTGACCCCGTCGAGTCCCTCCGTGATGCACTGGACGACGGCTGGGCAGCGAGCCCGATCGATCGCATGGAGGAGCTGCTCCGCAACACAGGTGTGCCCATCGGCGTGGTGACGGATGGGCGGTGGTGGGCAGTCGTCAGCGCTCGTCGGGACACGATGGTGGCCTCGGGGATCGTCGATGCCCAGACATGGATCGAGGAGCCCGAGACCCGGGACGCCTTCGCCGAGATCCTCCAGCGGAAGCGGCTGCTCGGCGGGAAGCCCGAGGACCGGCTCGGCGAGCTCTTCGGCAAGTCGGTTGCCGCCGCCGAAGAGATCACCGAGGCGCTCGGCGTGCAGGTCAGGCGGGCGGTCGAGCTCCTGACGCAGTCGCTCTCCGAGTCGGCTCTCGACGCACGCAGCAACGGGCAGGGCGAGATTCTCCCCGCAGATCGCGGCCGCGTCTACGACGCAGCCGTGACGATCATGATGCGCGTCGTCTTCCTCCTCTTCGCCGAGGAACGGGGCCTTCTCCCGCAGGGACGGCTGTTCTCCATGGGGTACGGCATCAGTGGCGAGATGGACGCGCTCGACCGTCGGGCCCGCGAGGAAGGACCGGAGGCACTCGACGCCACGCACATGTCGTGGCACCGCCTTCTCGCGACCTCCCAGGCGCTATACCAAGGGGCGTCGTTCGAGGACCTGCGCCTGCCGTCCTACGGAGGATCCCTCTTCGACCCAGGGCGCTTCCCCTTCTTGATGCGCCGCACCGACCGGGGAACTCTCGCGGTGACGGTGAGCGACCGCGTCATGCTCGAGGTCCTGCGAGCCGTGCAGATGGCCCAGCTGAAGAAGGGCGACCCTGCGCGGCGAATCTCATTCCGTGACATCGACGTCGAGCAGATCGGCTACATCTACGAAGGCCTCCTCGGGTACTCCTGTGCCGACGTCTCGGAGGAGACCGTGGGTCTCATCGGTAAGCCCGGCGCCGAGCCCGAGATGACGCTGGCCGAGCTCGAAACCTTGCGGGCGCAGCAGACCACGGACGCCAGGTTCGCCGAAGCGCTCATCGCTCGCGTCAAAGTGGTCCAGCCCGCGAGCCAGCCGCCAACGAAGGCAGCCCTGGCCAAGGCGCTTGCGTCTGTGCCGGAGGACGTCGAGCTGGCCCTGCGTGCCGTGAGCCACGACGAGGAGACCCGTGAGCGGCTTCGCCCGTTCATCGGGATCATGCGACGGGACCTGCGGGAGCGACCTGTCGTCATGCCCCCGGGGGGGGTCGTCATCGTCGAGACCCCGTCGCGGGCGACGGCCGGTGCGCATTACACGCCCAGGTCCCTGGCTGAGGAGGTGGTCCTCCACGCCCTCGAGCCGCTCGTCTACAGCCCCGGTCCGCACGACACGGGGGATCGGAACGCGTGGAAGCCAATCTCCTCGGACGAGATCCTCGACCTAAAGGTCGCGGACATCGCCTGCGGGTCGGGGGCGTTCCTCGTCGCCGCCGCTCGGTACCTCGCCGATCGGCTCGTCGAGGCATGGCATCGCGACGGCGCCGCCCACGGGGCGCCGCACGAGCTGCGGACTCACGCGATTCGGCAGGTCGTGGCCAACTGCCTGTACGGCGCCGACATCAACGCCATGGCGGTCGAGATGTGCAAGCTGTCGTTGTGGCTCGTGTCGCTCGACCCCCGGCTGCCGTTCTCCTTCGTCGACGACAAGATCCTGCACGGCAACTCGCTGCTTGGCCTCACTGACGCACGTCAGCTCAAGGCCCTCCACGTCGACCCCGAGAAGAAGGGGACGAGCCGACTCTTCGACGACGTGCTCGGCGGCGACGTCGTGCGGGAGCTCAACGTGGAGGGCGTGCTCGAGAAGGCTGCGAACCTGCGCCGACGCCTTGCCTCCGAAGTCAACGACGACGACCCGCAGCGGTCCGCGACGACGAAGCGGCGCCAGTGGCGCGAGTACCAGGAGCTCACGCGGCAGCTCACCGACATCGCGGACGGGGTCATCGCCGCGGGGCTTCGGCTTGGCGGCAAGCCGGGCAGGGCTCTTGACGAGGCCTACGAGAACCTCCGCATCGCCGTCGCCCGCGCCCACAACCCGGAGGAATCGAAGCGCGACCGCATGATGCTCGACGCGATCCTCGAGGCTGGACTCACCCCCACGGTAGAGACGGACTACGACCGCTGGAAGCCCCTCCACTGGATCCTCGCGGTCCCCGACGTCATGACCAGAGGCGGCTTCGACGCGGTCATCGGGAACCCCCCGTTCCTTGGTGGAAAGAAGCAGTCCTCGGCGTTTGGCCCGAATGTACGACAATGGCTGGCAAGTCTGATCGCCGGTACTGCTGGAAATGCCGATCTCATCGCCTACTTCTTCTTGCGGGCGTTCGAGTTGTTGACTACTCGTGGATGTGTCGGGCTAATCGCCACCAGCACGGTGGCTCAAGGAGATACTCGAGAAGTAGGCCTGGATCAAATGGAGTTCCGCGGTTTCTCTATTGTTCGTGCGATACAGAGCCGGACCTGGCCCGCATCCAGCGCCAATTTGGAGTACGCAGCGGTTTGGGGCGTCAACGGCCCAATCTCAGACGCTGTTCCCCGGGTCTGTGACGGGCAGGTAGTTGGGAAGATATCGACGCTGCTTGAGCCATCGGGCAGAGTGAGCGGCAGGCCCCTTCGCCTCTCAGAGAACCGCGGCAGGGCTTTTCAGGGATGTATCGTGCTCGGAATGGGTTTCATCGTCGATTATGACCAGGTTCGAGCATGGATAGAGGATGATTCTGCTGCGCAAGAGGTGGTGTCACCGTATCTCAACGGTGATGACCTCAATTCCCGTGCAAGCGCCGCACCTTCTCGCTGGGTGATTGACTTCGGCGAGCGGTCCCGGGCTCAAGCGGAACGGTACACGGGTCCTTGGAGGCATGTGATTAATCATGTGCGTCCTGAGCGCGCCACGAAAGACGCCATCAAGTACCCACGCATGGTTAATGAATGGTGGAAGTTCTGGAACGCTAGGCCAGCGCTTCGATTAGCCATCGCGGAAAAGCGTGAAGTGCTAGCCATGACGATTCATTCGGTAAGCGTGATGCCTTTGCGTGTCCCTACGAATTGTGTGTTCAGCCACGCTTTGGTCGTCTTTGCGACGGATGACTTTGCCGAGCAGGCCATTCTGTCCTCGACACCCCACCAGCTTTGGGCCATCGCCAACGGGTCCAGCTTGGGTCACAACACAACCAGGTATACGCCCACTGACGTATTCGGCACCTTCAGTCGGCCACGTATTTCCGCGAACCTGCGATCCATGGGGGAGATACTCGACGGCGAACGCGAAGAAGTCATGCTCAGGCGTGATCTAGGTCTTACGAAACTCTACAACCTCGTCAATGATTCGGACATTGCGACCGGCGTCGATCCGGACGTCGACCGGATGCGCGAGATCCACGTGGAGCTCGACAAGGCGGTGATGGAAGCCTACGGCTGGGACGACGTGCCGCTCGACCACGGTTTCCACACGTACCGGCAGATGACGCGCTGGACCGTCTCACCAGCGGCACGCGTCGAGATCCTCGACCGACTGCTCGAAGAGAACCACCGGCGTGCAGCCCTCCAAGGCGACACGGCGCCGGCGCAGGACAGTGAAGACGACGTCGAGGGGGACGACGAATGACGACCCAACCAGAGACGAAGCCCAGCGAGCAGACGGCGCCCCGCTCAGCGGCATACGAGCTCGCCCATGAGCCAGACGGACGCTCGTGGACCGTCCGCGAGAACCTCACCAACATCATCGAGCGTGAGCTCCTCGGCCCGGCCCACGGTCCGAACGAGCTCCTCGACGGCCCGCCCGACGTAGCCTACCTTGTGGGTCGGATCGCGCCAGTCCGACTGACAGGGAAGTCGGACGATCCGACCGAGGAAGGCGCTGCAGAAGCACCCACCGACGTGGGCGACGCCGTCGACGCCAACGAGGGCCGCGGTATCCCGATGACATCGGTCGATGACAGCTCGGCGACCGCCGACGAAGACGAGGCCGAGGACACCCCCCAGAAGCGGGGCCTGATGATCCCCGCGTCGATGGGCCTGCGCTTCCAGGTACCCGCCGACCTCCCTGCCTTCTTCGTCGTCTCGTCATGGGGCGTCTACGAGCCAGTCCGCGTCGAGGGCGAGGAGTCCGCGAGGGCCAGGAAGTTCCAGCGGACGCCCATCGACATCCCGGTCGAAGTGCTGCTCGCCGACCTCGCGGAGGGAGAGACGAAGGAGTACCCGCTCAAGGACGACGTCAAGCTGCGAGTCGACTGCTACGACGACCGGGACCGCGGTGCGTGCATCATCGAGGTCGCACTATGCAACGACCGCGAGACGCCGCCCAAGATCCCCGTCAACGCGTGGCTCTACCAGACCAAGCTCCAGGTCACTGCCGGCGCGGAAGCGGTGTTCCTGCCCGTCCAAGACGTCACCGAGCCTCCCATCGATGGTCGAGCGGAGCGCGACGACGAGCTGCGGATGCTCAATCTCCAGTACCGCAACCGGCTGGAGTTCGCGATCGGCCGCACGTGCTCCGTCGACTGGGACGTCGAGAACGCTGCTCGTCGTGCGCGGTCCGTGTGGACGACCTGGCTGCCGCAGTCCGAAACCCCGCAGACAACCGCGGAGGAGATCGAGGACGCCCTGCTCGACATGACCGTGCTCGCGACCGCGGAGCCTGAGCGGCTTCGGGCAGGGCTGTCTCCCATCGTCGCTGGCTACGCAGACTGGCTCGCTGGGGAGAAGGAGAAGGTCGGGGGCCTTCCCGAGCACCTGAGGGAGGACGGCGACGAGGCCGTTGCCGTCGCCGGACTGGTGCAGAAGCAGCTGGCCGCCGGCCTGGATCACCTGCTCAGCGACGACGAGGCCCTGCGGTGCTTCCGTTTCATGAACCGCGTCATGGCCGACCAGCGCGTACAGACTCAGGTTGCGGAGATGCGTGCGCGCAACCCGCGACTGTCTGTTGTTGAGGCTCATGCGGCCGTGCTGGCTAGGGGGCCGCTCGCCCACTCCTGGCGCACCTTCCAGCTCGCCTTCATCCTCATGCAGCTCCCGCTCCTGACCGATCCCACAGCCCAGAAGCGATCCTCCGATCTCGCGACGGCCCAGCTCCTCTTCTTCCCCACGGGTGGTGGCAAGACGGAGGCGTACCTCGGCCTCGCGGCATACACCTTTGCCATCCGCCGCCGGCAGGGTGTCCGCGAGTCCGCGTCTGGCCCGCTCAACGGGCTGGACGGCGTGTCAGTACTCATGCGCTACACCCTGCGCCTGCTCACGTCACAGCAGTTCCAGCGCGCGACCGCTCTCGTCTGCGCGGCGGAGATGGCGCGCCGCGACGACCCCTCGACCTGGGGTACTGAACCGTTCCGGATCGGCCTCTGGGTCGGGACCGACGTCAGCCCGAAGCGCTACCACGAGGCGGCGGTCCAGCTCGCCAAGGTGAACGCCGGCCAGGGGTACCGACTTACGGTCCTGCAGATCCAGCGCTGCCCCTGGTGCGGCACCCGCATCGGATCTCGCAACGTGCGTGGGGACGACGGCACGCGTCGCATCCACGTCTACTGCGGAGACGAGTTCGGGGACTGCCCCTTCGCCGAGGGCGGCAGCATCGACGAGGGGCTGCCCGTCCTCACGACGGACGAGGAGATCTATCGGCTCACACCGGCCTTCGTCATCGCGACCGTCGACAAGTTCGCCCGACTCGCTCGCGAGGGAGAGGCGGCCAGCCTCTTCGGTTTTGTGTCTCGGCGCTGTGAGCGGCACGGATATGTCCACCCTGACTACACCGAGTGCGACGTCAAGGAAAAGCACCCGGCGAAGGGGGGCCTGCCTGCCGCCCACGTGCGTTCGGTCGGCCGTCTGCGGCCCCCCGACCTCATCATCCAAGACGAGCTGCACCTGATCTCCGGCGCGCTCGGCACCACGGTCGGGTTGTTCGAGGTGGCCATCGACGTCATGGCGTCGTGGGTGACTGCTCAGGGCGCGCCTGTGCGTCCCCTGGTTGTGGCCTCGACCGCAACGGTGCGGAATGCCGCCGAGCAGATCCGGTCGCTGTACGGCCGCGACGTGACGATCTTCCCGCCGCAGGTCCTCGACGTCGGACGCACCTTCTTCTCCAAGGAGCAGGAGGTCAGTGAGGACGCGCCCGGTCGTCGATACCTCGGCATCAGCACGACCGGGGTGCGTCTGACCACGGCCGAGATCCGTATTGCAGAGGTCCTCATGTCGGCCGCGCAGCTCATGATGGACCGCGATGGCGCGGCAGCCGATCCGTACATGACGATGGTCGGCTACTTCAACGCGACGCGCGAGCTCGCGGGTATGACCCGCTACATGGCCGACGACGTCCAGACTGCGTTGTCGAAGGGTCGGCCCTGGTCCAAGCTTCCGCGACGCACGGGAACGGAATTCGGCAGCCTCAACATGGCCGAGCTGACGGCCCGCGTCTCGAGCGCGGACATCACGACCACCCTGGACCAGATGGCGGCAACGTTCGATCCGGCCTTTGACTCCGCTGAGGCGCGGAGGAACATGCGTACCCTCATCGACGAGGGCAAGCCCCTGCCGAAGCGGGAGGTGAATCCCTTCGACGCGGTGCTCGCGACCTCGATGCTGCAAGTTGGGGTGGACGTCACTCGGCTCGGGCTCATGATGGTCGTCGGGCAGCCCAAGAACACGGCCGAATACATCCAGGCCTCGTCGCGCGTCGGCCGTGACCCCGCTCGGCCGGGCCTCGTGGTCTCGCTCGGGAACTGGGCCCGACCCCGCGACCTGGCCCACTTCGAGTCCTTCCGGCAATACCACGAGACGTTCTACAAGCAGGTCGAGGCGCTGTCGGTCACGCCGTTCTCCCTGACCTCGATGGAGCGCGGCCTCGAAGGCGTGCTCGTCAGCGTGGCCCGGGTGACGGATGGGGTCCTGTCGCCCGAGAAGGCCGCTGGCCGGGTCAAGGACGAGAAGGGCAAGCTCGACGAGCTCGTGGAGGCGTTGGTTGCCCGCGTCCTGCGGGCCTCCAACGAGGCCACTCAGGATTGGGCGCGGCAGCGGCTCATCAACCGAGTCGACCAGTGGGCCAAGCGGCGGGACTATCTAGCCGGTCAGGCGAAGAACCTGTCGTACGAGCGGGTCCACGACCCCGCCCAGTTCGGACCGCTGATGATCAGTGCGGAGAACGCGCGGTCGCAGCCCGACCTCAAGGACATGCCGCCGTTCCGTGTGGCCAACTCCATGCGAGAGGTGCAGCCTGAGATCAACCTGCTCGTCAGCCCGATCCCTGAGCGGCTCTACGTGGCCGAGCCGGCCGGAGCGCCGAAGTGGAACCTGCCGAAGGGGGGCGACTGAGATGACCGAGACGACGTATCTTCACAGCGCCGAGAACGTCCTCGACCCGCTGGGCGACGCCGAGAAGGAGGAAGAAGCAGGGACGAAGCGCAACTACGCGAAGGTCGGCTCTGGCCGTCCCTCATCCCTGATCTACACCTATGGTCCCGGCTCCATCATGGACCTGCCGCAATTCACAGTCATGCCCGCCGGGCTCGACGACTGGGAGCGCATCTGGGCACGTCGGGACGGCGCACCGCCCACGATCCATGCGCCGAGGCTCCGTGAGGTCGTGCGGATGATGCTCCGGTCGCCCAATGCGCAGCTGCGGCCCTTCCCTTGGCAGCCGAAGAAGCTGTCCATGTCGAGGGACGGGGATGACCTGGGCGTGCCGGCGCGAATCTTTCCCCAGTGGATGCGCTGCACCGGCTGCGACATGCTCGCCCAGCTCCCGAAGTTCCGCTACCGGAACACCCACCCGTTCCGGCCGGATGAGGCAGTCTTCGAGCACGAGAAGTGTTACGGCCGCAAGGGGCAAAGCGGGCGCAAGGGCGTGCGTCGACCCGCCGTGCCCGCCCGCTACCTGCTGGCTTGCCCCGACGGTCACCTCGACGAGTTCCCCTACGACCTATGGGTGCACGAGGGTGGCTCCTGCTCGGAAGCCGAGTTCCCGGCCCTGAAGATGGTCGACCGCACAGCGGGCAAGGGCGCCTCCGCGACCATCGTGTGCGCCTCGTGCGCGGCGCGCCGCCCAATGAACGAGGCTCAGGGCGAGGTAGGTCGCGCCAAGCTGCCGAAGTGCCGTGGCCGCCATCCACATCTAGACGCGTTCGAGCCCAATGGCTGCGGCAACCAGACACGCCTGATGCTGGTCGGTGCGTCGAACCTGTGGTTCGCCGCGTCTGAGTCGATCATCGTCATGCCTGAGTCCACGTCCGAGCAGGCCGTAGACCTCGCAGACAAGATCCGCATCGCTCTCGGGGAGAACCTCGAGCAGTTCGGAAGTCAGCCGAACGTCATCCGCGCCTTGCTCAAGGACAAGGTCGACGAGGTGGAAGGACTGAGCGACCCGGAACTCGCAGCCCTCCTCGAGAAGGCCGCCGAGCCCGTCCCCACCGTCGAGGAGCACCAGGACCAGCTCGAGAGGTGGGACCCGGTCGACCTCCTCGTACCTGAGTGGAACTACCTCCAACGCGATCCGCTTGGTTCCGCTCATCCTGACGAGAAGAGCGGCCTCGTACTCAGCAAGCGTCAGCGTGGCGAGGACCTGCCGGCAGAGATCAGCCGCGTGCTCGCCGTTGAGAAACTGCGCAAGGTCAACGCGCTCGTCGGCTTCACGCGAATCGATGCAATGGACCGCGTCGGGGACCTGCCGCGCCGCCTGGTGCCGCTGAGCCGAGCGCCGCGACCGTTGTGGACGGTTGCCACCGAGGACCTCGGCGAGGGCGTGTACCTCCAGCTCGACGAATCGCAGGTAGAGGCGTGGGAGGACAGGGTTGAAGCGTCCCCCATTTGGCATGCGCTGCGCGAGGCGCACCGACGGAACTTCAACAACCGCTTCTCGGAGACGGGCGCCAGCGTCGACCCAGACACCCGCCTCAAGCCGCCTCGGTACTGGCTCGTGCACACCCTGGCCCACGTGCTGATCCGGGAGATGGCCATGAAGTGCGGGTACTCGGCAGCCAGCCTGAGTGAGCGTCTCTACGCGTGGCCCGCGTCCGACACCCGTCCGGCAGCGGCCGGGCTGCTCATCGCCACGACAGCCTCGGACAGCGACGGCACTCTCGGCGGTCTGGTGCAGCTCAGCGAAGCTAGACGGCTCGAGGGGATCGTCCGTGACGCGCTGTATCGCGCGACGCGGTGCTCGTCGGACCCGGTCTGCGCGAAGCGCACACCCCAGGATCCGGAAGACTTTCTGCACGGGGCCGCCTGCCACTGCTGCGCGATGGCCTCCGAGACGTCATGCGAGCGGGCCAACCGGTTCCTCGACCGACGTTTCCTTGTAGATCTCCCCGGTAGCCGCCTGGGGTTCTTCGGTCATGTCGTCTGACGAGGAGGTCTTCCGCGAGCTCGGTCGCTCACTGACGAGCACCGAGGCCGCGGATATTGCGCGCCGTCTCAGCGAGAACTACCCGCTGACCTCGGCCCTGGCCGGCCTCTCCCCGGCGCGCAAGGCCGAGGTCAAGCCGCTGCTGAAGCCCATTGCGGACGCGACCGACGGCTTGGGTCGGCTGATTGGGGCACTGTGGGCGGTTGCGGCTGCGCGAGAGGTACGGACCCGTGTGGAGCCCCTGTGGACGATGCCGGGGCACGTCGCCCAGCTCGGCGCGCTGACTCCCTCGATCGTGGATCTCGTGGACGGCGCCCGAATGTCCGTGGTCTGCTCAACGTTCAACTTCCAGACCACGTCGGGTCTCTGGCACGCTCTTGAACGCGCCTGCGAGAGAACGGGTGTCGACGTCTGTGTGTACATGGACCGAGACGCATCCAAGAAGGGGGCCAGCGGGCCAACCCCCGGCGAGGTCGCTGCCCACCTAGCTCGTGCGCGAGTGTTCGCCACGACCACACACGACGGGAAGTACGTGGTCAACCACGCCAAGTTCGTGTCCGTGGACCATCGGTTCGTCATCGTCACCAGTGCGAACTTCTCGTGGAGCGCGGAGAACCACAACGTTGAGCTCGGCGTCCAGATCGACGACCCAGCGCTCGCCGCTGCGATCGAGCGAGAGATCACTGATGCTCGGAAGGTCTGCTACGAGGAGGTCTGCGTCTGATGTCGATGGATGACTTGGTCTATCGAGGGCAGGGCCCTTGGCTCGCGTGGCTGAATGAGATCGGTGCGGAGCGAATCCTCGATCGACGTGAGCCAACACGGCCAGGAGCCGAACATCTGGGCCGAAGTCGCGTCTGGGTCTCTGCCGATGCCCAGGCTCCCTTCCTTGGTGGCCCGAACGCCCCGATCGCGCCGGGGGGCGCGCCTGGCGGCCCTGAACGCTCGCCCTCAGGCGAGACGTCGGCCTATCGCCGGAGAATTCACCTGAAAGGGGAACGAGGCCTGTTGCTGGTCGCCGCCGTAGCGGGCGGACCCGGCTCGAGCAAGGGCGACAGCTCAGCGGCTCGGTGTCCATAGGATGTCGAGCGTGCAGCAGCCCACCAAGTCGTTTCGCAATAACCTCGCCCTGCTCTTACGGGCCCGGTTTCCCATCCTCTACGTGGAGTCGTTCGAGGAGGAGCGCGTCCTCGCAGAGGTCCGAGCGGTCGCGTCGGATCAGAGCCTGATGCGCACGGTGCGGCCAGTCCACGTGTGGAGCGGAACCAAGGGTTTTGTCGCGCCAGACGGTCAGGCACAGGGCAATACGTCTGAGCCTCGGCAAGCGCTCGAGTGGCTGCTCGAAAGGGACTCACCGGGCGTCTTCATCATGCTCGACCTGCACCCGCACCTAGGTGACGACCGCCGGCCCGCCGACCCCGGATTCCTCCGGCGATTACGGGAGGTCTCCTTCGCCTTCCAGTCCGGCGCAGTGGCGCGCGTACTCATCTTGGTCTCGCCAATTACCCGGATCCCGGACGAGCTCGAGAAGGACATTACGCTCGTCGACTTTCCCCTACCGAATGAGGAGGAGATCCGGCGGGTGCTCGAGGACATGGTGGCAACCAACGCCGCTAGCGGTCGCATTCGTATCGAGGTCGACAACGTCGGCAAGGAGCGGCTGGCGAAGGCCGCCCGGGGCTTGACCCTGTCCGAGGCGACCAACGCCTTCGCCCGCGCCATGGTCGATGACGGGGTCCTGTCCAACGACGACGTGTACGTCGTGTTGGAGGAGAAGAAGCAGACGGTTCGCAAGCGGGGCATCCTCGAGTTTGTGGATGTCAACCTGGATCTCGATGACGTCGGCGGACTCCAGAATCTCAAGCGGTGGCTGGTGAAGCGCAACAACTCATGGCTCGACGAGGCCACCATCGAGTACGGCATCCCCGCACCCAAGGGCGTCCTCATGACGGGTGTCCCCGGATGCGGCAAGTCGCTGACGGCCAAGGCGATTGCCGCCGCCTGGGAACTGCCACTTCTGCGCCTCGACATCGGCCGCATCTTTGCGGGCCTGGTCGGCTCCAGCGAGCAGAACATGCGCGCGGCCATCCGCACCGCAGAGGCAGCCGCACCGTGCGTTCTTTGGCTGGATGAGGTGGAAAAGGGCTTCTCCGGCGTGTCGGGAGAGGGCGGAGACGGCGGAACCTCAAGTCGTGTGTTCGGTACCTTCCTGACTTGGATGCAAGAGAAGACCAGCCCGGTATTTGTGATCGCGACGGCGAACAACGTGTCACGTCTTCCGCCCGAGTTCCTCCGTAAGGGTCGGTTCGACGAGATCTTCTTCGTGGACCTGCCGACTCGCTCGGAGCGCCGTGATATCTGGTCGCTTCACCTCACCAAGCGCCTCAAGAGCAGCAAGGCAGGCGGGGCTATCGCGATCACCGACGCGTTGCTGGACCGCCTCGCTGGGGTCACCGAAGGGTATGCGGGAGCTGAGATCGAGCAATCTGTCGTTTCTGCTCTCTTCGATGCATTCAGCGAGCGCCGGGGCCTTACCCAGGAGGACCTCCTCCGCGCTGTACACAACATGGTCCCGCTCAGCGTGACCCAAGCGGAGCAGATCGCGGCGGTCCGCGGTTGGGCGAGCAAGCGCGCCGTGGCGGCAACGGCTACGGAGGACCGGTCCGGTTATGAGAGCGCGGTTGAGGCGGACCGACCCGCTCCTTCCGCCGAGCCTTCGCCGGAAGCGTCAATGAGTCGAGGTGGAAGGGTGGTTGATTTCTGATGAGCATCGAGATCGTGCTGGTGCCGTTGGCGATTGCGGCCGTGAGCGCATGGAATGCGGCACGCGCTGAGCAGGACGGGACGGGTCGTCAGGTGGTCCAGGTAGAAACCAGAATGCGCGATGCCGGGCTGCTCCAGCAGGCGCTCAGGGACACGGGCGCACGGGTCCAGGCCGAATCCGAATCCATCACCGCAGTTTGGCAAGGCGTTGAAGCAGTGTTCCGCCGAGATGAAGCGGGCATCTGGCACGTGCGCATGACCGGAGACGTCGACGAGGTGCGTGCGGCCTCGATCGCCCGGGCGGTCGACCAGGCATATGGTCGCCGCGTGCAGCAAGCGGTCATCGCTCGCCTTCGCGATCGGGCAGAGCCGGCCGGTATGCGGATCGAGTCCGAGCGCATCGAGGAAGACGAGAGCATCACGCTCACGTTGTCAGTGGGGGCAAGTCGATGAGCCACGAGCGGATCGTCGTCCGCATAGCGGTGGACGGGACGATCCGGGCTGAAACACTGGGGATGAGGGGCAAGAAGTGTCTCGACTCGATCGCGCTGCTTGAGGGCCTTCTCGATGCAGAGACAGTCTCGAGCGCATTCACCCCCGAATACATCATGAACCAGGCCGAGACGACGATCGAAGGACGCGATGAGCTTCACCACTAACCCGAACCCCTTGCTGGCAGACAAGACGTGGCGGCGTAGGAATAGCGCGTGGCTGCTGTGGGTGATCCTCGGCTTCGGCATGTTCTCGTTCGTTGGATTCGTGCTGCTTGCCACGCGGATGAAAACTCGCCGTTTGTGGACGATTGCGCTGGCGATCTGTGGAGTCACGGCCGTGGTGTTCACCGTGAACGTCCTGACGGAGGACCCGACGACACAACAGCTCTCCGACGTCGGAACGGCAATCACGATGATCGCCTGGTTCGGCATGATCGCCACCGGCGTGTACCTGAATCGTGAATACCTCCGGTGGCGCGCCGCCGGGGGGATCGCGAAGGCCTGGTACAACGAGCCGGTCCAGCACGCAGACTCCACGCAGGCGGCACCCGCTCCCTCTCCTTCTACGGCGCCGCAGGCAGAGGTTCTAGGAATCAAGGAGTCTGACTACTTCGCGGCTCCAGCTCCCGTCGCTGCGCCGACTCCTGCAACCCTCGACGTCAACGCTGCCTCGGCTGCCCAATTGCAGGCCAGCCTTGGCGTCGATTCCCGCATCGCTGACCGCATCATCGAGGCGCGTCGGGACAACCGCGGATTCCGCGACCTCGACGACCTTGCCAACAAAGCCGGTCTCCAGCCCCACGAGGTGGTCCGTGTTCGCGACCGCATTACGTTCGGTCCGTTTGCCAGGTCGGAGGCGCCGAGCGCACGACCCGACGAGCCTCGTGGCCGCGTCCTTGACTTCTGACCGGACCCTTCGTCTCGGAGCTGTCGTACCCCGCACGAGGGCCGAGGGGCCCGGCGAGCGGTTCGCGGTCTGGGTGCAGGGCTGTTCCGTGCGATGTAGCGGGTGCTTCAACCCGCACCTGTGGGGGCCGTCCCTAGGTCAGGAGGTGCGCGTTGCCGACCTTGTCGCCGATGCCGTCTCCGCGGGCGTGGAAGGAGTGACGCTCCTCGGTGGTGAGCCATTCGACCAGGCGCCGGGCGCCGCGGAGTTTGCCACCGGGGTGCGTGAAGCGGGCTTGTCTGTGATGACCTTTACAGGATTCGTTCGCGAGTACCTTGAAGGTCCGAAGTCACCTGACGGCGCGGACAGGCTGCTGGCGGCGACCGACCTGCTTGTTGACGGGCCGTATCTCGCCGACCGTCGGGATCCGCACCGCCCTTGGGTGGGCTCGACTAATCAGCGCTTCCACTTCATCACGGACCGGTATCGGGACCTTCGGCTGGATGTCTTACCGGACCGCCTGGAGGTCAGAGTGGGTAAGGACGGCGAGATCGCGATCAACGGATGGGCCGGAGTCGACCAGCTAGACGCCCTCCTTGCGGACGTGGCTGGCTCGGTGGGCCGTGGTCGAGTTCGCTGAGGCTGGTCCGAGACGCCGCGACATGGCTGGGCGCGCGACGGATGCGACGCGCCGAAACTAAGTCCACATCCTTGTGGAGGGACCGGCTTGGGCCAACCGCGGCGGCACCTGCGGGTAGACCATTCAGCAGGGGCGATACGAGCTCACCTGCGAGACCCGCGCCAACATGAGCCACCACGGACGCGGACGAAATGAGCAACTCCGTGGCCCATTCCGTCCGCGGCTTCAGCGAAGCTGGCACTTCACTCGCGACGCTCCTAGGCGCAGCCCTTGCTCCCGAGGTGGTTTCCGGCACGGATCCGTTCCGCAGCGCGCGAGGCTATCTCGACGTCGAGATATCGTGCAACGAGTCGTGCAACCACATACGGGCAAGCGGGGCTCCGGGCGGTCATCCACGGTCACTTCGACGTCGAATTTCAACTCGAACTGGTGTACAAAACCGCAGGTCAACCGGGGTTGACCTGCGGTTTTGGGTGGTGGCCAGGGGCGGGGTCGAACCGCCGACCTTCCGATTTTCAGTCGGACGCTCGTACCAACTGAGCTACCTGGCCGGGTCTGCGCAACAAGCCGAAGCCTGCGCAAACAGATACCCGGATCGCTCCGGGCGTCGCCAACTATACACGACCGTCTCCCCGCTTCAGCGGGGGCGAGAGGTCCCCAAGAACGCGACGGTGGCCGGCTCACCCGAGGGCGAGCCGGCCACCGTAACTGACGTCAGTGCGACCTCACCGATCAGCTCAGGCCGGGCGGGACCTGGTGCTGGCCGGGTGCCGCGACGCCGCTGCCCACGATGGTGAAGAGCATGCCGTGGGAGATGACGGTGCCGCCGACCGAGACGTCGAGCTGGGCCTGGTAGAAGTCGTCAGCTGCACCCTTGGCCGAGGTGGCCGTCACCGTCACCGTGGTGCTCGCACCAGCCGCCAGCGACGCAGCACCGCCGGACACCGAGTAGCTCACACCAGCGGCCGGGTTGTTGGTGATCGCGACATCGACCGAGATCGAGGTCGAGCTCGTGTTGGTCAGGACCACCGACTTCGAGACGCTGCGGCCGGAGCCGCTGGCGATCGCCCCGAAGGACACGCTGACCGGGTCGAGCGCCACCTGGCTCGCCACCGCCGCGTCCGTGTCGGCCAGGCCGGCGCCGACCTTGAGGGCGTCGTTCGTCACCAGGTTGGTGAGGGCGTCACGGAGCACGCCCTGCTTGGCCGTGTTGACGACGGCGCTGCGGACCTCGGCGGCGCTCCAGGTCGGGTGGTCGCCGCGGACGACGGCGGCGATGCCGGCCAGGTGTGGCGTGGCCATCGACGTGCCGCCGAAGATCGCCCAGCACGGCGGGGTGCCGCAGGCCCAGGCAGGCTGGGCGCTGAGCACGTCGGCGCCGGGAGCGACGACGTCCGGCTTGATGAGCAGGTCACCGTGCGTCGGGCCCTGGCTGGAGAAGGAGGCCATCCGGTTGGTCGCCTCGGGGATCGACTTGTAGAGCATGTTGGCGTTGATCGTCGCGTCCTGACCGTCGTGCTCCATGATCTGGGCGCCGTCGGACTTGGTGACCATCACCGAGACGACTCCGGTCTGGTCGCCGGCCATGGTGAGGAGGGCGTCCTCGCGGTTGACGACGATGGCGGCCACCGCCCCGGCGGCCGTGACGTTGTCGATCTTCTCCTGGAAGGTGCAGACGTTGCGTCCGATGACGGCGATCTTGCCCGTCAGGTCGGGCAGCGGCGACCCGTTGCAGGCGAGGGAGAGCCCGAGGGGGTGCCCGGAGGCAGCGTCCTTGGCGACCGCCAGCGGCGCCGTGATGTCCTCGGTCAGCTTCCCGAAGTCACCGACGACGACGTCGTAGTCCGTGCCCGCCACGGTGACCGTGTTGACCAGCGCGTGCCCGACGGTGCTCGCACCAGCCGTGAGCGCCCGCGGGGCCGCACCGGGGTAGTGCACGGTCCAGTAGCCGGGACCTTCGTTGCCGGCTGCCACCGCGACCACCATGTTGGCCTTGTCGAGGTTGTCGACGGCGTTGTCGAGGAGGAAGGCGCCACCACCGTCGTTCCGCGCACCGCCGAGGCTCATGTTCGCGACGTCGAACCCGT
This sequence comes from Intrasporangium calvum DSM 43043, assembly GCF_000184685.1. Taxonomy (NCBI): domain Bacteria; kingdom Bacillati; phylum Actinomycetota; class Actinomycetes; order Micrococcales; family Intrasporangiaceae; genus Intrasporangium; species Intrasporangium calvum. The sequence goes on along the minus strand of NC_014830.1, from coordinate 3,392,822 downwards.
CGACGTAGGCGTCCTGCATCGCCTCGAGGATGTCCTCGGAGCGCGCCGAGCCGGCGGTGCCCGGGAAGACGTTGTAGGACCCGAGGGTCGCGGCGGGAGCGACGCCGGACGGGGCGTACGGAATGACCGTGCTGTCGACGACGGCAGTGGTGTGCGGGTTGCACGCCACGGTCCCGGCGACGTGGGTCCCGTGCCCGTTGAGGTCCCGGCCGTCGAAGCCGTTCTTGGCCACCTTGTTGCCATAGGTGCGCGAGACGATCACCTTGTTGTTCGTGTACTTCGCGTCGCCGATCGGCGTGACCGCGGGGTAGCCGGTGTCGTCGAAGCAGGGGTGCGTGACGTCGATGCCGCTGTCGATGATGGCGACCTTGACGCCCTTGCCGGCCTCCGCGGCGCCGCCGACGGCGGTCCAACCCTCGAAGGCGTCGACCAGCTCGAGATCTGGGTCCTCGTGAGCCAACGGGGTGAAGACGCCCTGGAGCTCGGCGTAGGTGACGCCGGGCGCCGAGCGAACCGTGCTGAGGGAGGTGCCGTTCAGCTGGACGCCGACGGCGTTGACCGCCACGTCGAACTGCTTGGTGACCCTCGCCTGGGGGGCGTTGACGCGCAGCCAGTCCTTGAAGGCGGCCTGCTCAGCCCTGATGCGGTCGCGCTCTGCCTTGACCGACTGGTTGGCGAAGCCGATCTTCTTGCCCTTGGCGGGCGCGGTGCGCGGGTTGGTGGCGAGCGGCTCGCTCGCCAGCCGGACGAGCGCATAGCTGCTGTCGACCTCCGGCGCGGACTGACGGGTGTTGGCTTCGGGCTGGGCGGCTGACGAAGCCGCCATTCCCAGGGATAGTGCCAGTGCGGCGGTAGCCGTCACGGCAAGGGCGCGATTCGAGCGCATGGAAGAGCCTCCGGAAACTCGTTGGGGGTGCTCGCACTCTAGAGTCCGAAACTCCCCACCGGGGGTTCCTCACGAAAGAATTTCCGCAGGGCCAGGCCACGTCGACCCGCCGGTCGAGGATGAGGTCGAGGATGAGCGGGTCAGGGTGGGTACCGATACCACTGCGTGGCGCCAACTTGCCAGTACCGGCTCCGCCATGAAACCTTCAACTTCGTTTGACCCACGCTCCATCACGCGAATCCTCAACGCGAACCACGACACGACACACAGGAGACCGCATGGCCGACGACTCGACCCTGAGCGGCAACTGGGAGCTCGACCCCGCTCACACCCGCATCGGCTTCTCGGCGCGGCACGCCATGGTGACGACGGTTCGTGGCTCGTTCAATGACGTCCAGGGCTACTTCCACGCCGACCTCGACGACATGTCCAAGTCGAACGCCCGGGTCATCCTCAAGGCGGCGAGCGTCGACACCCGCAACAACGACCGGGACAACCATCTGCGCAGCGCCGACTTCTTCGACGTGGAGAGGTTCCCGGACATCACCTTCGAGAGCACCCAGATCGAGGAGGTCGGTGACGGCGCCTACGTCGTCTCCGGGCACCTGACGATCCGCGACATCACCAAGCCGGTGACGATCCCGATCGAGCTGCTCGGCGTGCAGACCGACGCGTTCGGTGCACTCCGGGCGGGCTTCGAGGGCACGCGTCGCATCAACCGTCGCGACTACGGCCTCGAGTGGAACATGCCGCTCGACAAGGGTGGCGTCCTCGTCTCCGAGCGGATCACCCTGGAGTTCGAGATCTCCGCCGTCCAGACGGCACCCGAGGGCGCTGGCGACCAGGCGGGTCAGCAGGACCAGCACGAGGGCGACCCCCACCAGGGCTGAGCCCGAAGCCGCCGCACCCGCCGTCCACCCTCAGGCGGCCGGTCCCTTCCGGCGCACGTCCTCGACGTGCGTCATCGCCTCGCGCAGCTCGCCCAGCCAGTCCGACTCGTGCTGCCCGACGAGCCGGACGCACCACGCCAGCGCGTCGGCCCGCGACCGCGCCACCCCCGCGTCGACCAGGGTGTCGAGGACCAGCCGCTCCCGCTGCCGCAGCCGGGTCATGGCCGGCGCCGCGACGTGCGTGAAGAGCTCGGTCCGGTCGCCGACCCGCACCGCCCACGACACCTTGCGGTCGAACCGGTGCTCGGCCTCGCGGGCGATCTCGATCCGGCGTCCGCGCGTGTCTTCCCGGAACGCCTTGGCCCGTCCGGCCCTCGCCTCGGCGCGCTCGGCGTCGCTCGAGCCGTCGGGCAGGTCGACGTCGTCGATCGTCAGGGCGACCGTGATCTCCTCCCGGTCGACGGTGATGTCGGGTGCCGCCTGCTGCCACTCCTGGGGGAGACGACCGGTGAACCATCCACGCACGCGCTCACTTGCTTGCTCGGTAATCATGTAATCATCATTACTCTGCAGGATGGCCCCGTCAACGGACTCAGCCCACAGCGGAAGGAGCCGTATGCCGCTGAGCTGGCCCAGCGGCATACGCAACCTCCCAGCGGGGCTGGCTTCGCCCCCGCGACTCAGCGGGGTCGAACGCTGATCGAGTACTTCCCCGTGCCCGACTCGACGTTCCAGTGGCGCACCTGCGCCCAGTAGCGGCCGGGCACGAGGGCGCGTCGGATCCGGGCGTTGAGGCCGTAGCCGCTGTCGTCGTCCTCGGCGACGAGCGCGGTGTCCTGGTCCGGACCGAAGATCTTGAGGTAGACGTCGGTCGACCCGCTCGTCCGCACCTCGTAGACGCCGTCGCTCTCGACGACGAAGGTGAAGAGGTCCTCCTCGCCGCCCTTGCCGATGTCGGCGTTGACCTTCGTCCCGTCGAGCGGCAAGGTCACCGCGTCGCCGACGACCGGCCCCGGCTTGGGGTACATCGTCGACCCCGCGACGAACTCCCGGTCGAGGCCGGACAGCACCTCGTTGGAGTGGGTGCCCATCCCGTTGAGGGTCCACGACGCGGGGAAGGCATAGAGCATGATCGACTCCGGGTCGAACGCCGTGCCCTTGATCTGGTCGAGCGCGTACTTGCGGAACACGTTGTGCCGCACCGTCGCCTCGTCCCAGAAGTTCGGCGGCCCGGCCAGCGCGGCGAGGACGACGGGCTCGTTCCACTGGATGCCGCCGGCCGGGTTCGAGTGCTCGTGCGCGAGTCCGATCGCGTGCCCGAACTCGTGCGCGGCCGTCCCCCCGTCGAGGAAGCCGAGGTTCATCGTCGGCTGGTTCGACGGGATGCCCTTGCAGTCGGTGCCGACGTAGGACCAGGCGCCGTCGTTCTGGTCGAAGGAGATCCGCAGGTCGCTGGCCGACTGCGGGTGGTTGCCGAAGTCGAAGTGCAGGTTGCACGCCTGCGCCCACCAGCCGGCCTGGTCCCGCGCGACCGCCTGCTGGTCCGGCGTGCCGCCGAGGAAGCGGACCCGCAGCGTCGTGCCGTTCATCCACGACTTGCCGATCGGCGATATCGCGCGGTCCCGGCCCTCGAGGTCCCGCGTGCGCCGGTGCGGGCGCATCAGGTCCTGCGGCAGGATCCGGTCGAAGCAGACCTTGTCAGTCATGTGGTCCCCCAAGGGTCGTGGAGGCGCGCCTCGCCCCCTCCTCCCATGGTGCTCCCGTGCGGCGCCCGCCACACCCAAAACGCCGCACCCCCCAAATCAATCGAAAGAGCAGTTCGTCCCACCGTCGCCCCCAAGGTGGCCCTCCGTCGGCAAGGGGACGAACTGCTCTTTCGATCGGTCAGGTCACAGACAAGCCCCGTCGAGTGTGCAGGACGTGCCGCGACACCAGGCGTCAGCCGACGATGCTGCGCAGCTCGATGGTCTCTCCGGGACCGCTGAACCTGCTGGAGATCGCTTCGGCCCGCTCGGGGCTGGCGACGTCGAGGAGGAAGAAGCCGGCGAGATGCCACTCGGCGCTTGGGAGGGGGACCCGAGCGGGAGGGCACGGGACAGCGGGACCGAGCCCAGCGGCATACGCTCACGGGGTGAAGTTCCTCGACGGCCTGCGCCCCCAGCTCGACCTCACCTACGACGACGTCTTCATGGTGCCGAGCCGCTCCGCGGTGACCAGCCGCCTCGACGTCGACCTCGCCACGGTCGACGGGACGGGGACGACGATCCCGATCGTCGTCGCGAACATGACCGCCATCGCGGGTCGGCGGATGGCCGAGACGGTCGCCCGCCGCGGCGGCATCGCGGTGATCCCGCAGGACATCCCGGCGGACGTCGTGCGTGATGTCATCGAGTGGGTCAAGGGCCGCCACCTCGTCCACGACACGGCGATCACGCTCGACCCCCACATGACCTCCGGCGAGGCGCTCGTCCTGCTCCACAAGCGGGCCCACGGCGCTGCCGTCGTGATCGAGGGGAACCGCCCCGTCGGCATCGTCACCGAGAAGGACCTGACCGGCGTCGACCGGTTCACCCAGGTGCAGGACGTCATGTTCCGCGAGATGGTCGTGCTGCCCGAAGACGTCGACGCGCGGGCGGCGTTCGAGCGGCTCACCGCCGAGCGGCGTCGCGTCGCACCGGTCGTCGCCGCCGACGGCACGCTCGTCGGGATCCTCACCAAGGAGGGCGCCGTGCGCTCCGGCCTCTACTCGCCGGCACTCGACGACGCGGGCCGGCTCCGCGTCGCGGCCGCCATCGGGATCAACGGCGACGTCGCGGCCAAGGCCGCGCAGATCCTCGAGGCCGGCGCCGACGTCCTCGTCATCGACACCGCCCACGGGCACCAGGACAAGATGATCGACGCCCTCCGCGCGGTGCGGGCCCTCGACCCCTCGGTCCCCGTCGTCGCCGGCAACGTCGTCTCCGCCGAGGGGACCCGTGAGCTCATCGAGGCCGGTGCCGACATCGTCAAGGTCGGCGTCGGTCCGGGCGCGATGTGCACCACGCGGATGCGCACCGCCGTCGGCCGGCCGCAGTTCTCCGCCGTGCTCGAATGTGCAATCGCGGCAAGGGAGCTCGGCAAGCACGTCTGGGCGGATGGTGGGGTGCGCCACCCGCGCGACGTCGCCCTGGCGCTCGCTGCCGGCGCCTCGAACGTCATGATCGGCTCGTGGTTCGCCGGGACGCTCGAGTCCCCGGGCGACCTCTACACCGACAACGACGGTCGGTCCTACAAGGAGTCGTTCGGGATGGCGTCGTCGCGGGCGGTGCTCAACCGGACCGCGGCCGACTCGGCCTACGACCGGGCCCGCAAGGCCCTCTTCGAGGAGGGCATCAGCTCGGCGCGGATGTACGTCGACCCCGCCCGGCCCAGCGTGGAGGACGTCCTCGACGAGATCATCGCCGGGCTGCGCTCCTCGTGCACGTACGCCGGGGCGCGGACCCTGGAGGAGTTCCACGAGCGGGCGGTCGTCGGGCTGCAGAGCACGGCGGGCTACGCCGAGGGGCGGCCGCTCCACACGTCCTGGTGACGCCCTGAGGTCGGGCTCGGGACAGCAGTGCCCGCTTCTCGCCGAGCAGCCGCAGGCCGTATGCCGCTGGGCTCGCCCCGCGCGCACCTGACCGGCGGGGGTGGCGGGGTGGGGCGTGACCAAGGCGACGGGCGGTGGGGGCACGGGCCGCGGAGGCCGGGAGTACGGTAGTACTACAGCAAGTAGTACCCCTCGTCCCGGCGCGCGAACCGTCCGGGCAACGGACCTTGGAGATGCGCGTGTCCGACCAGCAACGAGACCTCACCCCCCTGGCACCCCTGGGGCTGGGACGGCTCCGATCCGGCCCCGTCCGGTCGCAGCGCCCGCTCTATCTGGACCTCTTACCGCCCTGCAACGCCGGCTGTCCGGCCGGGGAGAACATCCAGGCCTGGCTCGCGCACGTCAAGGAAGGCGACCACGAGGCCGCGTGGCGCCAGCTGACGCTCGACAACCCGTTCCCGGCGATCCACGGTCGGGTCTGCTACCACCCGTGCGAGACCGCCTGCAACCGGGTCGAGCTCGACGGGGCGGTGTCGATCCACGCGGTCGAGCGGTTCCTCGGCGACCTTGCCCTCGAGCACGGCTGGCAGTTCGAGCACCCGACGACGCACACCGGACGCCGCGTCCTCGTCATCGGTTCCGGACCGAGCGGCCTCTCCGCCGCCTACCACCTGGCCCGCCTCGGCCACGAGGTCACCGTTCGCGACAGCGGGCCGGCGCCGGGCGGGATGATGCGCTACGGCATCCCGGCCTACCGGCTGCCCCGGCACGTCCTCGACGCGGAGATCGAGCGCCTCGTCGCCCTCGGGGTGACGTTCGAGCAGAACCATCTCGTCACCGACCTCGAGGCCGAACGGGTCGACGGCGGCTTCGAGGCCGTCTTCGTCGCGGTCGGGGCCCACCTGTCCAAGCGCGTCGACATCCCCAACATGGATGCCGGTCGGGTCCTCGACGCGGTCAGCTTCCTCCGCGGCGTGGAGACCGGTGAGCAGCAGCCGCTGACGGGCACAGTCGCCGTCTACGGCGGCGGCAACACCGCGATGGACGCCGCCCGCGTCGCCCGGCGCCTCGGCGCCGACGAGTCCGTCATCGTCTACCGCCGCACCCGCGAGCAGATGCCCGCCCACGAGGAGGAGGCCGCCGACGCGGAGGAGGAGGGCATTCGGATCAACTGGCTGCGCACCATCAAGGACATGGGCGAGCACCAGCTCACCGTCGAGGTGCAGGAGCTCGACGAGCACGGCCGCCCGCGCGGCACCGGCGTCTACGAGACCCTCGCCGCCGACACCGTCATCCTCGCCCTCGGGCAGGAGAGCGACACCGCCTTCCTCCGCAGCATCCCCGGCGTCGAGTTCGACGACGACGTCGTCCAGGTGACCCCCGCGACGCTCATGACCGGCGCGCCCGGGATCTTCGCCGGCGGGGACGCCGTGCCGAGCCAGCGCACCGTGACGATCGGCGTCGGGCACGGCAAGCGCGCCGCCCGCAGCATCGACGCCTGGCTCCGGACGGCCGAGTTCACGACGCCGCCGAAGCACGACATCATCCACGCCGACCGGCTCAACCTCTGGTACTTCGGCGACCACGACCGCCGACAGCAGCCCGAGCTCGACCCGGCGGCGCGCATCAGCGCGTTCGAGGAGGTCGTCGCGGGGCTGTCCGAGCAGGAGGCCGGTTTCGAGGCCGGGCGCTGCCTCTCGTGCGGCAACTGCTTCGAGTGCGACGGCTGTTTCGGGTCGTGCCCGGAGGACGCCATCATCAAGCTCGGCAAGGGCAAGCGGTACGAGTTCAACTACGCCAAGTGCACGGGGTGCGGCACCTGCTACCGGCAGTGCCCGGTCCACGCGATCGAGATGGTGTCCGAGTCCCAGTTCGACCCGGCCCCGACACCAGCGCCGACACCACTGGCGACACCAGCGCCGACAGCGCTGCAGACATCAGGAACGACCACCGCGGTCACCAGCGCGGTCACCGACGCGGTGGGAAGGGGCTGACGTGGTCACCACAGCAGTCGACCGGAAGGTTGCCGTGCAGATCGTCACGGTGGATGGCAACGAGGCGGCGGTCGACGTCGCCTTCCGGCTCAACGAGCTCTGCGCCATCTACCCCATCACGCCCTCCTCGACGATGGCCGAGCTGGCCGACGAGTGGGCCTCGCACCACCGGACCAACGTGTGGGGGACCGTGCCGACGGTCGTCGAGATGCAGAGCGAGGGCGGGGCTGCCGGCGCGATGCACGGGGCGCTCCAGGGCGGGGCGCTGGGCACGACGTTCACCGCGTCGCAGGGCCTGCTCCTGATGATCCCCAACATGTACAAGATCGCCGGCGAGCTGACCTCGACCGTCTTCCACGTTGCCGCGAGGGCGCTTGCCGCACAGGCCCTCTCGATCTTCGGTGACCACTCGGACGTGATGGCCGTGCGCCAGACCGGGTTCGCCCTCCTGTCGTCCGGCTCGGTGCAGGAGGCCCACGACCTGGCGCTCGTCGCACAGGCCGCGACGCTCGAGAGCCGCGTGCCGTTCGTCCACTTCTTCGACGGCTTCCGCACGTCCCACGAGCTGAACACCATCGAGCGGCTCGACGACGACGTGCTGCGCGACCTCGTCCCGGAGGAGCTCGTGCGCGCGCACCGGCTGCGGGCCCTCAGCCCCGAGCGGCCGTTCGTGCGCGGCACGGCCCAGAACCCGGACGTCTACTTCCAGGCGCGTGAGACGGTCAACCCGTTCTACGTGCGCGTCCCCGGCATCGTGCAGCACGCGATGGACCGGTTGGCCGCCCACACGGGCCGGCAGTACTCCGTCGTCGAGTACGACGGCGACCCCGAGGCAGAGCGGGTCATCATCATCATGGGGTCCGGTGGGCAGACCGTCGTGGAGACGGTGCGCCACCTGCGCCAGCGAGGCGAGCGCGTCGGCGTGCTGCGGCTGCGGCTCTACCGCCCCTTCCCGGCGGAGGAGCTGATCAACGCCCTCCCGCCGACGGTCCGCCGCATCGCCGTCCTGGACCGGACGAAGGAGCCCGGCTCGAACGGCGAGCCGCTCTTCCTCGACGTCGTCGCCACCCTCACCGAGGGTCACCACGCCGGTCGGGTCCCCGTCCTGCCCCAGGTCATCGGCGGCCGGTACGGGCTGTCCTCCAAGGAGTTCACCCCGGGCATGGTGGCCGGCATCTTCGCCGAGCTCTCGTTGCCCGCACCCCGCCTCAGGTTCACGATCGGCATCACCGACGACGTCTCGGGGACGAGCCTCCCCTACGACGAGGACCTCGACATCGAGGAGGCCGAGACGCTGCGAGCGGTGTTCTACGGCATCGGCTCCGACGGAACGGTCGGGGCGAACAAGAACACCATCAAGATCCTCGGCGCCGACCCGGACCTGCACGCCCAGGCGTACTTCGTCTACGACTCGAAGAAGTCCGGCGGGCAGACCGTCTCGCACCTGCGGTTCGGGCCGCATCCGATCCGTGCGCCTTACCTGATCCGTCAGGCCGGCTTCGTCGGCGTCCACCACCTCGGTCTCCTCGACCAGGTCGACGTCCTCGCCGTCGCCCGTCCGGGCGCGCGGGTCCTCCTCAACGCCGCCGGGTCGCCGGAGCAGGTGTGGGCGGGCCTGTCCCGCCCAGTCCAGGAGGCGGTCATCAGCAAGGGCCTGCAGCTGTGGGCCATCGACGCCGACGCCGTCGCCGAGGGCGCGGGCCTCCGGGGGCGCACCAACACGGTCCTGCAGACCTGCTTCTTCGCCATCTCCGGGGTGCTGCCCCGCGAGGAGGCGATCGCGGCCGTCAAGACGGCGATCCGAAAGACCTACGGCCGGCGCGGCAGCGAGATCGTGCGCCGCAACGAGGCCGCGGTCGACAGCGCCGTGGCAGCGCTGCACGAGGTCCCGGTCCCCGAGGTCGCGGATGTCGCCGGCCGGGCCCTGCCTCCGGTCGTCCCGGAGCACGCGCCCGAGTTCGTCCGCACCGTGACGGCCGCGATGATGTCGGGCCGCGGGGACCAGCTGCCGGTCAGCGCCATGCCCCTCGACGGCACCTACCCGAGCGGCACGACCGCCTGGGAGAAGCGCCGGATCTCCGACGTCGTGGCCCAGTGGGACCCGGACAGCTGCATCCAGTGCGGCAACTGCGCCTTCGTCTGTCCGCACAGCGTCATCCGGTCCAAGTACTACGACCCCGACGTCCTCATCGACGCCCCCGGCGCCTTCCCGTCGGCCCCGCTCAACGCCGCCGGCCTGCCCGGTTCGCGCTACACCCTCCAGGTGTACGTCGAGGACTGCACCGGCTGCGGTCTCTGCGTCGACACGTGCCCGGTCACGAGCCCGCTCGACGACGCCCGCAAGGCGATCAACCTCGAGCCGCTCGAGCCGGTCGTCGAGGCCGAGCAGGCCAACATCGCGTTCTTCGAGAGCCTGCCGCACAACGACCGCGCCCGGGTCGACTTCGGGACGGTCCGGGGGACCCAGTTCCTCCAGCCGCTCTTCGAGTTCTCCGGGGCCTGCTCGGGCTGTGGCGAGACGCCCTACCTCAAGCTGCTCTCGCAGCTCTTCGGCGAGCGCGCCACCGTGGCCAACGCGACGGGCTGCTCCTCGATCTACGGCGGCAACCTGCCCACCACACCGTGGAGCAAGAACGCCGCCGGCCGCGGGCCGGCCTGGTCCAACTCGCTCTTCGAGGACAACGCGGAGTTCGGGCTCGGGCTGCGCCTCGCCGCGGACCTGCACGCCAAGCTCGCTCGCGAACGGCTCGCCCAGCTGCGCACCGAGGTGGGGGTGGAGCTGGCCGACGCGATCCTCGAGGCGCCGCAGATCCGCGAGTCGCAGCTGACGGCCCAGCGGGAGCGGGTCGGCGAGCTGGGGCGACGCCTGGCTCAGCTCGACGGGCCGGCGGTCGCGGACCTGCGGAGCGTCGCCGACCACCTGCTGCGCCGCAGTGTGTGGATCGTCGGCGGTGACGGCTGGGCCTACGACATCGGCTCGGGCGGTCTCGACCACGTCCTGTCCACCGGGCGGGACGTCAACATCCTCGTCCTCGACACCGAGGTCTACTCCAACACGGGCGGCCAGTCGTCGAAGGCGACGCCGGTGGGCGCCGTGGCGAAGTTCGCCGCCGGGGGCAAGGCGGTCGGCAAGAAGGACCTTGCGCTGCAAGCGATCTCGTACGGCAACGTCTACGTCGCCCGGGTCGCGATGGGTGCTGACCCGCAGCAGACGTTGACGGCCTTCCGGGAGGCCGAGGCCTACGACGGGCCGTCGATCATCATCGCGTACAGCCACTGCATCGCCCACGGCATCGAGATGAAGGACGGGCTCAACCAGCAGTACCGCGCCGTCGCGAGCGGCCACTGGCCGTTGGTGCGCTATGACCCGACGGTCCGGGCCAAGGGCGGCAACCCGTTCCAGCTCGACTCGCCGCGGCCGCGGATCCCGCTCGAGGACTACATCTACCGGGAGCTGCGCTACCGGATGCTGCGCACCTCCGACCCGGACGAGGCGGACCGGCTCCTCCACCTCGCGCAGGAGGCCGTCGACCAGCGCTGGGCGACGTACGAGGAGATGGCCACGCGCGGTCCGGCGCGCTTCGCCTCCGACCCGAGGAGAAACTGATGGACCTGACCACGCGCTACCTCGGCCTCGACCTGCGCAACCCGCTCGTCGCGTCGGCGTCGCCGCTTTCCGTGTCGCTCGACCGGGTGCTCGCGCTGGCGGACTCCGGGGTGGGGGCGATCGTCCTCTACTCGCTCTTCGAGGAGGAGGTCAACCGGGAGGAGCTGCGCGACCTCGCCATCGTCGAGGCGCACGAGCACGCGTTCGGCGAGGCCATGTCGTACTTCCCGAGCTCGGCCCGGCCGACGGCCGAGCCGAGCTCGGTGCTCCGCTACCTCCGGCTCATCGAACGGGCCGCGTCGGGTATCGACGTGCCGCTCATCGCCAGCCTCAACGGCAGCACCGAGGGCGGCTGGACCCGCTTCGCGCGGTCGATGCAGGACGCCGGCGCGGCGGCCATCGAGCTGAACATCTACTTCGTCCCAGGTGACCCGCGCACCCCGGGGCGGCTCGTCGAGGACCGGCACGTCGAGATCCTCCGCGAGGTCAAGGAGAGCGTCAGCATCCCCGTCGCGGTCAAGCTGAGCCCGCACTTCAGCTCCCTCGGCGAGATGGCGCTCCGGCTCGACGAGGCCGGCGCCGACGGCCTCGTGCTCTTCAACCGCTTCCTCCACCCGGACGTCGACCCGGAGCGGATGGTCGTCGAGCCGGGCGTCGTGCTCTCGCGTCCCGAGGAGGCCCGCCTGCCCCGATCGTGGATCGCGATCCTCCACGGACAGGTCCGGGCGTCGCTCGCGGCGACGACCGGGGTGGAGCGCGCCGAGGACGTCGCCGCCTACCTGCTCGCCGGTGCCGACGTCGTCATGACCGCCTCGGCGCTCCTGCGGCACGGCGTCCAGCACGCCGCGACCCTCGTGCAGGGCCTCGAGGACTGGCTCGTCCGCAAGGAGCTCACCTCGCTGGACCAGGTGCGGGGCCGGCTGGCCGTCCCCGCCGACACCGACGTCACCGCCTACGAGCGGGCCGGCTACGTCGCCGCGCTGCAGCGCGGTCGCGACACCTACTCCTCACTCGGCATCCGCTAGTCCTTCCACCCGGGCAGCTCCGCGGTTACCGTGGGGGCCGTCGTGGAAGACCCAGGCCGACCGGGTCCGGATGGTCGCCCACCCGCACCTGCTCCAGATCAACACCGGCTTCACCGGCGACCAGTCGCTGCTGCTGTCGAACAACACCAACACCGGTGGCACCTGCTTCGGTGACTCCGGTGGCCCGAACTTCCTCGGCAGCACCAACGTCGTCGCGGGCGTCACGTCCTTCGGCCTCAACTCCACCTGCGGGGGCACGGGGGGCGTCATGCGCGTCGACCGCGACTACGTGCTCGACTGGGTGCAGTCCTTCCTGAGCTGAGCCCCGCGCCCGACGGGACGTCGGGCTCCTGACGAGCCCAGCGGCATACGGAATCCGCCGTATGCCGCTGGGCTCGCTCGCGCTCCGCAGGCTCAGTGGCGCTTCCGGCCGACCTCGACGACCCGCCACCCGCGGGCGAGCGCCAGCCGCCGCAGCTCCCCGTCCGGGTTGACAGCCACGGGGGTGCCCACCCGTTCGAGCATCGGCAGGTCACTGATGGAGTCGCTGTAGGCGGCGCTCGACGCCAGGTCGTACCCGCGCTCGGCGGCGAGCTTCTCGATCTCGATGACCTTGCCGTGGTGGTAGCAGAACTCGCCCATCAGCCGCCCGGTGTAGCGCCCGTCGTCGTCGAGCTCGCTCCGGGTCGCCACGGCGCCCTCGAGTCCGAGCGCCGAGGCGATCCGGCCGACGAGCTCGATCGGCGAGGCGGACACGACGATGCGGTCCATCGCGGCGGCCTTCGCCTCGGCGAGCAGGGCCGCCGACTCCGGGATGAGGCGCCGGACGATCCGGGGGACGATCTCGTCGGTGAGGTGCACGATGTCGGCCTGCGGCGTGCCGGCCACCGCGCCGAGGATCCGCTCCCGCAACGCCGCCGACTGCGCGTCCGTCGACCCCTTGCGGTGGAAGGAGATCGCGTTGACGGTGTCCTTGACGAGGTCCCACCACGGCACGTGACCGCGGCGGAAGGCCGCCACGGCGAGCGGGTAGTTCGCCGAGCCCCGGATGAGGGTCCGGTCCAGGTCGAAGAAGGCCGCGCGTCGCAGGTCGCGGCCCATCACCGCGTCAGAGCCCATGCGCCGCCATGGGCAGGGGAGAGGACCGGCGGACCGCCGGCGGGGTCTGGTTCACGGCCTGCTTGGGCCGGCGGTTCGCCTTCGGGGGGAGGGCGAGGCGGAAGACCTTGGCCCAGGTCTGTGCGACCTGCCGGTACATCGGGCCGGTCGTGTAGGGCAGGCCGTAACGCTCGCAGATCTCGCGCATCTCGACCGCGACCTCGGCGTAGTGGTTGCTCGGCAGGTCGGGGAAGCAGTGGTGCTCGATCTGGTGGCTGAGGTTGCCCGTCATGATGTGCATCAGCGTGCTGCCGGAGATGTTGGCGGAGCCGAGCATCTGGCGGATGTACCAGTCGCCACGCGTCTCGCCCTCGATCATCTCCTCGGTGAAGACGTCGACACCGTCGGGGAAGTGACCACAGAAGATCACGGAGTGAGCCCACAGGTTGCGGACCGCGTTGGCGGTGAAGGTCCCCCAGAAGGCCTGCTTCCCAGAGCCGAACAACGCAGCTGCCCCGGGCGTCGCGGCGTAGTCCTTGGCGAACTGCTTGAGGGCCTTGCGGCCGGTCTCCTTGAGGTCGCGGACGAGGTCCGCGGTCGGCTTCTCGCCGTCCTGCCACGCCTCGAGCTCGAGGTCGTAGATGGCGATCCCCCACTCGAAGAACGGCGCGAGCCACAGGTTGATGACCGGGTTGAGCAGGTTGGCGGGCTTCCACGGCTGCTGCTCGGACATGCGCAGGGTCGAGTAGCCCACGTCCTTGTCCTTGCCGAGCACGTTGGTCCAGGTGTGGTGGAGGTCGTTGTGGGTGTGCTTCCAGGCGCGCGCCGGCGTGACGAAGTCCCACTCCCACGTCGTCGAGTGGATGTCGGGGTCGCGCATCCAGTCCCACTGGCCGTGCAGGACGTTGTGCCCGATCTCCATGTTCTCGAGGATCTTGGCGACCGAGAGCATGGCCGTGCCGGCGAAGAAGGCGCTCCGGCGCTTCGACAGGAGCAGGGTGGCGCGGCCCGCGAGCTCGAGGGTGCGCTGGACCTTGATGACGCGGCGGATGTAGGCAGCGTCCTTCGCACCGCGCGAGGCGAGGACCCGGTCGCGGATGGCGTCGAGCTCCTGCCCGAGGCGCTCGACGTCAGCGTCGCTCAGGTGGGCCGCTGCCGGCGGACGGACGGTGGGGCCGCCTCGAGAGCCGGTGATGGGCATGCGTGGGCGCGGGCCCGACGGTTGTGCCTCAGGTGTCGGGGCGCTGCCGAGGTCGTCGGCGCGTCGGTCGGTGTCCGGGGGTGTGTTCACCGTGGTGGTCATGTCGGGTGTTTCCCTTCTCAGATGTCCAGGTGGACAGGTCCGGCAGCCGCGTTGATGCACGTCTGGATGAGCTCGCCCTCGTCGCCGTGCACCTCACCGGTGCGCAGGTCCCGTACCCGCCCGGCGACGAGCGGTGTCAGGCAGCTGCGGCAGATGCCCATGCGGCAGCCGCTCGGCATGACGACGCCGCACTGCTCGCCCGCCTCGAGGAGCGGCGTGTCGCCGTCGGCCTCGATCTCCTTGTCCGACTTCTCGAACGTCACGAGCCCGCCCTCCCCGCCGGTGCCCGGGAGCAGGGCGGGTGCGAAGCGTTCGATGGTCAGGTCGGCTGCGGCCTCGCCGGCGTGTGACTCCCACAGGGCGGTGGCCTCGTCGAGGAAGTCGGCGGGCCCGCACGCGTAGGCCGCGCGGCGTCGCCAGTCCGGGCACAGGGACTCGAGGTCGCTGAAGTCGGAGAGGTCGATCCGGCGGCCGTCCTGCTCCCGGGTGAACCAGTGCCTGACGGTGAGGCCGGGGAACTGGTCCGACAGCTCGAGCAGCTCGTCGTGGAAGAGGGCGTCCGCGCGGGTCCGGGCCGAGTGGACCAGCACGACGTCGGCATCGGGTCGGCGCGGCACCAGGGTGCGGATCATCGACATCACGGGGGTGAGACCGCTGCCTGCGGTGAGCATGAGGAGCGGGCGCGGATGCTGGGGGAGGACGAAGTCGCCCTGCGGGACGTCGAGGAAGAGCACGTCGCCGGGCTTGGTGTCACGGACGAGAGCGGTCGAGACGAAGCCGATGGCTGTCACCGTGATGGCCGGGTCGGCCCCAGCGGGCGCGGACAGGGAGTAGCTGCGCCACTGGCGGACCCCGTCGATCTCGACGCCGATCCGGGCCCACTGCCCGGCCTCGTGCGGGTTCCAGCCCCTGCCGGGCCGGAACTGGATCGTCGCCGAGTCGCTCGTCTCGGGGATGACCCGGGTGACGACTCCGCGCAGCTGCCGGGTCGACGCGAGCGGGTTCACCAGCCCGAGGAAGTCCTCGGGGGCCAGCGGCGTCGTCAGCACCGAGGCGGCGCGGCGCAGGGCACGGAACGGGGGCATACGATCCACTATCCGTCGAACAGGGGGTCCACGTCTTGGGGTGCGAGGTACTCTTTGGTTCCAGAAACTATCGGGTGGCAACAAAAACTGGGAGCCGGACATGCCACAGGCCACTTCTGACCCACCCTGGTTGTCTCTACCGACCGAAATCAGTGACGTTCTCCGGCCTGTCGTCTCCGAGGTCGTCGAGGCGATCATCGAGGGGATACCCCGGGACGTGCCGGTCTATGCGATGCCGATGGAGGGACGGTTCGGCCAGGGCGTCCGACAGGGTGTCACGATCGCCCTGCACCGGTTCCTCGACCTGCCCGGCACCCGCCTCCCGGCCCTGTCCGAGGACGGCAAGTGGGTGTACGAGAACCTCGGCCGGGGCGAGGTCCGCTCCGGCCGCAGCCTCGAGTCGCTCCTCTCCGCCTACCGATATGGCGCCAGGGTGACGCTCCGGGCCATCTCCCGCACCGTCGACGTCTCCCAGCTCGCCCCCGACGTCATCCTCGCGCTGGGGGAGTCCCTCTTCGCCTACATCGACGAGCTCTCGGCGGCCAGTGCCCAGGGCTACGCGCTCGAGCAGTCCGAACGCGCCGGCGAGCACCAGCGGCGCCGCGGCGAGCTGCTCGAGATGATCCTCCGCGGCGAGACCGAGGTCGGGGTGACCCGCGCGGCGACTGCGCTCGGCTGGGTGCTGCCCGAGGCGCTCGTCGTCGCCACCCTGCCCTCCAGCCGTCTCGACGGGGTCCGGGGCGCCCTCGGCCCCGAGGCGCTCGTCGCCGAACGAGGGACGGAGGCGGCGGTCCTCATGCCGTTCGGCAACCGCGCCGCCCGGACCAAGGAGCTGAACCGGGCCCTCCGTGGCCGCCACGCCATCATCGGCCCCGAGCGGCCCTGGCAGCAGGCAGCCGAGTCGTTGCACCTCGCCGTCTCCGCCGGCGCGCACGGCCTCGGCGGCCCGACGGCCGAGGGGGACCGGCCCGTGTGGGTCGAGGACCACCTCGCGGAGCTGGTCGTGCATGCCGAGCCGCTCGCCACCGCCGACCTCGCCCGCCGCCGGCTCGCGCCGCTCGAGGGGCTGCGACCAGCGGTCCGGGCCCGGCTCGCCGAGACCCTCCTGGCCTGGCTACGCCACCAGGGGCAGCGGGCCCCGATCGCCGCGGAGCTCTTCGTCCACCAGCAGACCGTCGGCTACCGGGTCGGTCAGCTCAAGGAGCTGTTCGGCGGCGAGCTCGACGACCCCCAGGCCCGGTTCGAGCTCGAGCTCGTCCTCCGGGCCGGCTACCGCTGAGGGACCGCCTGTCTCGCCCGGCAGATCCGGACCGGGGGCCCCGATCCGGCGGGACCGCAGCGCACGGGAGGGCTGGGACGGCCGGCGCGAGGGGGAGCCAGCTCAGCGGCATACGCCACGATGGCTGGACGGCACGAGGGCATGCGAAAGGCGCCGCTCCTTCTGGAACGGCGCCCTCCTTCTGGGCGACCCCGACCGGGCTCGAACCGGCGACCTCCGCCGTGACAGGGCGGCGCGCTAACCAACTGCGCTACGGGGCCTTGCTATGGAATTGTCGTACGTATCCCCAACGGGATTCGAACCCGTGCTGCCGCCGTGAAAGGGCGGAGTCCTAGGCCGCTAGACGATGGGGACGCATCCCGACCTTTTCCGCTTGGGACGTCGAAACTATAGGGGAGTTTCGGCGCGCCACCAAATCGGCTGGCGGGCGAGCAGTCACCCCTTCGCCCACGCGAGAAGGTCCTCGACCGGCCACGTCGTGACGATGCGCTCGGCGGGGATCCGGAGCCGTTCCGCGCGCTCGCAGCCGAGAAGCTTCATGTCCAGCTGGCCGGGTGCGTGCGCGTCGGAGTCGATGGCGAAGAGGCAGCCGAGATCCCGTGCCAGCTCGATCAGCTCGTCCGGCGGGTCCTGACGCTCGGGCCGGGAGTTGATCTCCACGGCGACGTCGTTCTCGAGGCACGCGCGGAAGACGCGCTCCGCGTCGAACTGCGACTCCGGCCGCTTGCCGCGCCCGCCGGTGACGAGCCGACCGGTGCAGTGGCCGAGCACGTTGGTCCGCGGGTTTCGCACGGCTGCAAGCATTCTCGGCGTCATCTCGAAGGCCGGCTGCCGCAGCTTGGAGTGCACGGACGCGGTCACCACATCGAGCTGCTCGAGCATGTCGGGGTCCTGGTCCAGGGAGCCGTCGAGGTTGATGTCGACCTCGATCCCCTTGAGCAGCCGGAACGACCCGCCGAGCGATGCGTTGATGGCGTCGACCCGCGCGAGCTGCTGGGTGAGGCGCTCGCGGGACAGTCCGTTGGCGATCGTCAGGCGGGGGGAGTGGTCGGTCAGGGCCATCCACTCCTGGCCGAGCTCGACCGCCGTCAGGACCATCTCCTCGATGGGGCTGCCGCCGTCGCTCCAGTCGGAGTGGACGTGGAGGTCACCGACGACGGCGGCGTAGAGCTCCGCGCCCGCCCAGCTGAGCGGCGCGCCGTGCTCCTGCTCGAGGGTGGCGAGGTATGCCGGCACGACCCCCCGCAGCGCCTGCCCGATGATCGCGGCGCTCGAGTCGCCGATTCCCTTGATCTGCTTGAGGGTGCCGGCTCCCGCGCGCTCGCGCAGCTCGTCGTCGGGGATGAGCCGGATCGCCTCCGCCGCCCGCCGGAACGCCGCCACCCGGTAGGGGCTCTCGCGCGCCCGCTCGAGGAGGAACCCGACGCGGCGCAGGGCGTCCTGCGGGCTCATCGGGGCCTCGGGCGGGGTGGGTGCCTCCATGGCCCGATCGTAGGTGCAGATGCCGTATGCCGTTGGGCTCGCCGGGTGCCCCCGCCCGGTGAGGTGGGAGGCCGGGCGGGGGCGTTCCGAGGTCGGCGTCGGTCAGCGCTGGAGGGTCGGCACCGTGCTCCCGTCGGGGAGCGTGGTGGCCGGGGCCTCGGCCAGGACGGTGACGGTGACCCAGTCGGCGCCGTAGCGGCTCGCGAGACGCTGGGCGACATCGGATCCGTGGGCCGCGACGACGACCCGGTCGGCGCGGTAGTCCTGGGCGACGGTGGCGACGGTGATGCCGTCCGCGCGCAGGGCCTCGGTGTCGGCGCGGATCTGGTCGGCGAGGGCTGTCTTGTCGGCGTAGGAGTGCTCGGCCTCGACGAACTCCACGTCGTCGGGGACGGGCATGGCGCTGCGGACCAGCTGCTCCAACGTCGGGTCGGGTCGGGTCACGGCGACGACGATGGAGGTGTTCGCCGGGTCGGTGGCGTAGGCCCCGGAGAAGGTGCCGGCCCACGTCGTCGTCAGCTGCGGGACGAGCTCCTCGAAGGCCGCCCGTTCCGGCGTCATCGGTCCGATGAACCAGCCGCTGGCATCCCGCGCGGCCGGCATGCCGTTCGGGTCCGACATCACACCCGGGGCTTCGGGGCTGACGCCGCCGCCGGACGCGTCGCGCTCGACGCCGTCCTCGCCCGGCGCGGCGCCGGCCCCTGCCTGGCTCGCCGGGGTCGGGAGGGAGGTCGAGGGGAAACCGTTCTGGAGCAGCCAGGTGCCGCCGCCCCCGGCCACGACGGCGAGCGCTGCGGCCGCGCCCACGAAGGCGCTGCGCCGCCGGTGCGTGCGGGCGCGGCCCCGGACCACGGCGCGCTGGGCGAAGAGCTCGTCGGTGGGGGGTTGGAGGTCGTTCATGGTGCCCAGCGCCCTTCTGAGCTGCTGCTCACTCTGGTCCGGATGCGTCATGGGACAGCTCCTGCTCCGGTCAGGGGTGGTTCGGCGAGCCGCTCCCGGAGGACGGCGATGCCTCGGGAGATCTGGCTCTTGATGGTCCCCTCGGCCACGCCGGTGCACTCGGCGATCTGAGGGACGGTGAGGTCCTCCCAGAAGCGGAGGACGATGACGGCGCGTTGCTTGTCGGGGAGGTCCTTGAGCAGGCCGGTCAGGGTGAGGGCGAGCTCGCGGTCGTGTTCGGTCAGGGCCGGCTCGGGGGGCTCGTCCGTGAGCACCTCACGCCGACGTTTGCGTTGGTCGTTGAGGTAGAGGTTCATCATCGTGCGCCGCGTGTAGGCGGTCTCGGCGCCGGGTGAGATGCGCGGCCAGGCGACGTAGACCCGGGCCAGGGCTTCCTGGACGAGCTCGTCGCCGTCGGCCCAGTTGCCGCAGAGCAGGAAGGCGCGTCGCCGCAGCACGGTCTGGCGCTCCATGACGAACGAGCGGAAGGCCTCCTCGTCCGTGCGTCTCATACGGCTCCCGGGTGCGATGGGTGGTTGGAGTCAAGTGTCGTACATCGGATGAGACCCGCGAGGCGGCCCAACCGTTGCACACTCGACCGGGGGAGAGCCGGCACGGAGTGCACACTCGACCTGGGAGCCGGCACGGAGGGCACGCTCGACGCGACTTCTCATCGAATGTGCACTTCGTGCCGCAGTCAGGCTGCGGCCTCGCGCGCCAGGAGCCAGGCCTTGGCCTCTGCGCCGCCGAGGTAGCCGCCGAGCGACCCGTCGGTCCGGACGACCCGGTGACAGGGCACGACGATCGGCACGGGGTTCGTGGCACAGGCGGTGCCGACCGCTCGGACCGCCCGCGGGCTCCCGGCGCCACGGGCGACCTCGGCGTACGTCTCCGTCTGGCCCGCCGGGATGTGGCGCAGGTGCTCGAGGACCTGGCGGCGGAAGCCGGTGGCGAGTCGCAGGTCGAGCGGCACCTCGACCGAGACCAGCGCCCCCGTGAAGAAGGCGTCGAGCTGGCGAGCGACCTCGTCGAGTCCGGAGCCGGTGCGCAGGATGCGCGAGCCGATCCGGTCCGCCAGGTCGGAGAGCACGGCGTCATGGTCCTGGGCGGCATAGGCGACCCGGACGAGGCCGGCCTCGGTCGCCGCGAGGAGCAGTGGGCCGAGCGGTGAGTCCACGACGCGGTAGAGGACGTCGAGGCCGTGCTCGGCGCCGGCGCGGGCGACCAGGCGTTCGCGCAGGCGGGCGGGCACCTCCTCGGCGCTGGAGCCGGTCAGGTCGGAACCGGTCAGGTCGGAACCGGTCAGGTCGGAACCGGTCAGGTCGGAACCGGTCAGGTCGGCGCCGAGCAGGTTGGTGGCGAGCAGGTCGGCGAGGTCAGACATGCGAGATCACGTCCTCACGGGTGAGATAGGTCCGGCGCAGGGCCGCGATGCCGTCGGCGGCGGCGCGGCGGGCCGCCGCCTCGGTGCCCCCGACCACGGCGGCGACCTCCGCGTACGGGAGCCCCGCGACATGGTGGTAGGCGACGCACTGGCGCTGCTTGGGTGGGAGAGCGGCCAGCGAGCGCCACAGCGCGTCGTCGGCGAGCGCCTCCTCGGGCCCCTGCGGCCCTGCGCCCCGCGGCTCGGGGACAGCGTCCACGGGGACCGGTCGTCGCGCCGTCCCCCGGTGGACGTCGATCGCCTTGCGGTGCGCGATGGTGATGAGCCACGCGCGGACGTTCGCGTCCTCGGGCAGCTCCGGCCACGCGCGCAGCGCGGCGAGGAAGGTCTCGGACCAGGCGTCGTCGGCGTCCACCGCGCCGAGCGCAGCCCGGCAGACCCGCAGCACCGTGGGCCCGTGCTCGCTGACGACTCGCTCGAACGGTTCCTTCATGTCAGGTGGACGCTCCGGATCAGACGACTGTGAGGTGGCACCCAGTGTGACGTCCGTGCGCCGGCAGGCCCAACGGCATACGGACCCTCGTCAGAAGAGCCGTCCGACGTCGCCCGCGGGCGGCTCCTCGAGCGCGAGCAGGAACCGTTTGCGGTCGAGACCACCGGCATAGCCGACGAGCGACCCGTCACTGCCGATGACCCGGTGGCACGGCACGACGATGGCGATCGGGTTGCGACCGTTGGCGGTGCCCACGGCCTGGGCCAGGTTGCGGTCGCCGAGGGCCCGGGCCAGGTCCCCGTAGGTCCGGGTCTCGCCGTACGGGATCGCCCGCAGCAGCGCCCAGACGCGCTGGTGGAAGTCGTCCCCGCGCGGGGCCAGCGGCAGGTCGAACTCGCGCAGCTCACCGGCGAAGTAGGCCTCGAGCTGGCTCGCGGTCTCCGCGAACGGTGCCTCATCGGGGGATGCTTCCGGTCCGAACACCTCCGGGTCGGCGGGACGGTACTTCGCGGCGTCCATGAGCAGGTGGGTGATCGCCCCCCCGCCGGCCACCACGGTGAGAACGCCGACCGGCGACGGCAGGACGACGTGCCGCGGGCTCATGGACCGGACGGCCCAGCCGGGTGTCCACGACGGAGCAGGTCCTCGTGGGTCGGGACGGGGAACTCCGTCGTGTAGTCGCCGTAGGCGCGAGGATCCTCCGACGGCTCGAGGTGGCAGGTGATCGCCAGGTCCGCGAACTGCGCGTGCAGCGCCGCCTCGACCTCCTCCACGAGGTCGTGACCCTGTTGCACCGACCAGCCGCCCGGGACGAGGACGTGGACCTCCGCGAACCGGTGGTGCCCGGACACCCGGGTCCGCAGGGCGTGGAAGTGGACCTCCTTGGTGACGAACCCGGCGAGGATGTCGGCGATCGACGTGTTGTCCTCCTTGCTCAGGGCGACGTCCATCAGGCCCTCGGTGGACTCACGGAGCAGCTTCCAGCCGGTCCAGATGATGTTGAGCCCGACGAGGAAGGCGACGACGGGGTCGAGCCGCTCGATGCCGGTGAACGCGACGATGACGACCCCGACAATGACTCCGGCCGATGTCCAGACGTCGGTGTAGAGGTGCTTGCCGTCCGCGGTCAGCGTCAGTGACCGGTAGCGGCGGCCGGCCCGGACGAGGATGAAGGCCACGACCCCGTTGACCACCGAGGCGACGGCGGAGACGGCGAGGCCGATGCCGACGTTCTCGATCGGGCGCGGGTTGAGGAAGCGCTCGACCGAGGTGGCGAGGATGATCATGGCGGCCACGAAGATCATCAGGCCCTCGAGGGCAGCCGAGAAGTACTCGGCCTTGGTGTGCCCGAAGTGGTGGTTCTTGTCCGCCGGCATCGCCGCCACCCGCAGGGCGATGAGGACGGCGACGGCGGCGACGAGGTTGACGACAGACTCGGCCGCGTCGGACAGGAGACCCACCGACCCGGTGATCTGCCACGCGACCGTCTTGAGCGTGATCGTCACGATGGCTGCCGCGATGGACAACCAGGCAAAGCGGCTCAGGTTCCGGGTCTCGAGGGGCACCGCACCAGTCTGCCAAAGGCGCCTGGCACTCACGCGGCCGTGTCAGCGGAGGAGCTGGCACTGGTCGGAGCAGGTGCGTCAGGTGCGAGCCAGTGGGTACGAGGTGGGGGACCGAGTTCCCGCAACAGAAGGAGCGGACCATGGGTGCGACTGACAAGGCCAAGAACATGGCCGAGGACATGGGCGGCAAGGCCAAGGAGGCCGTCGGTGACCTCACCGACAACGAGCGTCTCGAGGCTGAGGGCCAGCGCGACCAGGCCGAAGCAGACCTGAAGCAGCGCGGCGAGCAGCTGAAGGACGCCGGCGAGGACGTGAAGGACGCCTTCCGCGGCTGAGGTTCGACCCTCCGCCGAGACTGCCCCACGGGGGGCGGCGGCGGACACAGACTGGTGGGTCAGGCTTCGTGGAGGGGGCCTGGCCCACCACATCCCCCGCAACACACCCGCTTACCGAGTGCATGCCCCTGTTGCAGGCGGCACCACCACTCGGTAAGCGGGTGTGTTGCGTCTGGGAGCGGGGGACGGCTCGGAGCCCGCGGGCCCCGGGAAGCCAGCCCAGCGGCATACGCCAGAATCTTTTGTCCTCAGGGGTGTAAGGACTTCGCGTGAACGGACACAGATGGACATGGCGACGGGTGGTGACGCGTCGGACCAGCAACGGTTCGCGCTGATCTACCAGAGCAACTACGCACCGATCCATGCGTACGTGGCTCGTCGCCTGCGGGATCGAGGTCTGGCAGACGACGTGACGGCAGACGTCTTCACGGTGGCCTGGCGGCGCCTCGATGACATACCGAGTCCCATCGGGGGATGGCTCTTCGGGGTGGCCCGGAACGTCGTCATGGCGACGAACCGGGCCACCGTCCCGGATCCGCTCGAGATCATCGAGGAGGCGTTGGCAGCACGGGAGGCAGACCCTTCCGCGCGAGCCATCGACCGCGCTGAGCTCAAACGGGTGGCGGAAGCGCTGACGACACTCAGCGAGTCCGACCAGGAGCTCCTTCTCCTGATGGCGTGGGAGGGCTTGCCCCTCGCACAGCTCGCCGAGGCGCTGGAGTGCAGTGTGGCCGCTGCTGGGGTGCGGCTACACCGCGCTCGCCAGCGTCTTCGGCGAGCTGTGGCCCGCGCCGGCGCCTCGCGTGGGGGTTCGACCAGTGCCCCGAGCCAGGGCTCGGGCACCGCACCGGGCTCGGGCCCGGGAAGGGAACGGTCGACGACGGGCCGGGGAACGCTCCCCGGGGCCCGTCGGGAAAGGGGTGGTCGACCATGATCGAGCAGGCACTGAGGGACCTCAACCCGGTCCCGGACCCGCTCGCGGCGCAGGACCCGGCGAGGGCAGCAGCGGACCTCGAGAGGATCCTCACCCTGTCGAGGGAGTCGGCTCCGCCGGCGCCCCGGCCCCACCACGCGCATGGCCGCCGACTGGCCGTCATCGGGGTGGCCAGCGTCATCGCGCTCTTCCTCGTCATCGGCCTGCCGTGGCTGCCCTGGCGCACCGCGTCGCCGGCCTTCGCGACCACACCGCCGCTGCTCGCCGGTGAGCTCGCCTCGGGCGTCTCCGGCCGTGCGGTGGCGGGGGAGCTCGACCGGCTCGCCGCCGCGGCCGAGCGCTCGACCACGAGGGGGCGCGTCGGGAGCCGCTACGCGGCGTGGGATCTGACGACTCGGGTCCACGGCGCGGAGCCGGTCCGGTCTGCGGTCGTGCCGCTCGAGGTGAGCCTCGACGTCGCCGGCGACGGTTCGTGGCACCGAGTCGCCGTCTACGGGCGCCCGGTCGCCGGCGACCTGCACGCCGCCGACCTGCCGGCGCCCGGAGAGGTGGAGTCCGACGAGACCTTCGCCGCGGGTCGGGCACCCCGGATCTTCCCCCAGGGGCTGGCCGAGGACCCGGCCCGCCTCCGGGACCAGCTCGCTGCCGCCCACCCGATCGACCGCCTGGGCACGGCCGAGCTCTTCGTCGCTGTCACGGATCTCGCCAAGGAGCAGACGCCGGGCCCCGCGTCCCGCGCGGCCCTGCTACGCCTGCTGGGCGAGCCCGACGACGTGCGCTCCCTCGGCCGGTTGACCGACCGCGACGGTCGGGTGGGCCAGGGGTTCGCCGTCGACTCCGACCTCACCGGTCTGCCGACGCGCTACGTCCTCATCGTCGACCCGGTGACCGGCCGGCTGCTGGCGTCGGAGCAGGTCCTCACCGAGCGGGCCGGTCGCCTCGCCGTCGAGGTGCCGGCGGTGATCTCCTACGTCGTCTTCCGCTGACGGTCACAGGCGCGCTGCCGGCGCCTAGCAGTTGCTCCGCGACCAGTAGGACATCCGGTCGTTGTCCCCGGAGCCGACCCAGCCGTCCGAGGAGATCCCCTGGTCCTCGACCCAGAGCGCCGTGCCACCGCGGTAGTCCCAGGCGACGATGCGACTGTCCGGGTTGGTGTTGACCCACGACGAGGTCGCGTTGTTGAACCCCCAGTCGGACGCGTAGTCGCTGCACGTGTTGAGGAACTGGAGCCGCCGCCCACCGAAGCCGGAGTCGGTGTAGAAGCAGTACCACCGGTCGGATGCGCCGTAGGGGCAGCCCGCATAGCTGGCGGCCGCCGCCTGCAGGTCGTCCGCGAGCTCGGTGGCCAGGGCCACGGAGCGGACGTTGGCACCCAGCCCCTCGGGTGCGCGCGGCTCGCCCGGGTCCGGGAAGACGACGACGACGTCCCCGTCGCGGTAGGCGACCGCATTGTCGCTGACCTGGACGCCGCCCGGGTGCCCCCGCAGGTAGGCGTCGATCTCGCGCTGCGGACCGGTCGGCCGGTCCGGGACCGCCCCGGCTGCGGTGCTCCCGAGGAGCAGCAGCGCTGCGAGGACGGTGGTGGTGCTGGTGAGGCGTGTGCGGATGGACATCGGCTTCCCCTGTCGATGGTGGCGTCAACTGCGCACGCGCCACGTTACCGACCACCGCCGACAGGCCGACCCGGTTTTCCACCGGGCCGGCCCGTCCGCCGTCAGGTCGGTCAGGAGTCGACCAGTCAGTACTGGATGACGACCCGACCGTCGATCTTGCCGTGCTTCATCTCGTCGAAGACGGCGTTGATGTCGCCGAGCTCGCGCGTCGCGACGGTCGGGTGGATCAGGCCGCGGGCGTAGAAGTCGAGGGCCTCGGTCATGTCCTGCCGGGTGCCGACGATCGAGCCGCGCACCGTCAGCCCCTTGAGCACGATCTCGAAGATCGACGCGGGGAAGTCACCGGCCGGCAGGCCGTTGAAGACGATGGTCCCGCCGCGCCGGGTCATGTGGATGGCCTGGCCGAACGCCGAGGGGTGGACCGCGGTGACGAGGACACCGTGCGCGCCGCCGGTCTGGGCGAGGATCGCCTCGCCCGGGTCGCCCTCGAGGGCGTTGACGACGACCTCCGCGCCGTGCTGCTTGGCGAGCGCGAGCTTGTCGTCGGCGATGTCGACGGCCGCGACGCGCATCCCCATCGCGCGCGCGTACTGGACCGCGACGTGGCCAAGGCCGCCGATGCCGGAGATGACGACCCACTGGCCGGGCTTCGTCTCGGTCATCTTGAGGCCCTTGTACACGGTGACGCCGGCACAGAGGACCGGTGCGACCTCGACGGGGTCGGCGCCCTCGGGGATGATCGCGGCGTACCGGGCGTCGACGAGCATGTACTGCCCGAAGGAGCCGTCGATGCTGTAGCCGCCGTTCTGCTGCTTCTCGCAGAGCGTCTCCCAGCCGGTGTTGCAGTACTCGCACTCGCCGCACGCGCTGAACAGCCAGGCGTTGCCGACGAGCTGGCCGACGTGCAGGTTGGTGACGCCGTCGCCGAGGGCTACGACCTCGCCGACGCCCTCGTGGCCGGGGATGAACGGCGGGTTCGGCTTGACCGGCCAGTCACCCTGTGCCGCATGGAGGTCGGTGTGACAGACACCGCTGGTGACCAGCTTCACGAGGGCTTGTCCCGGGCCGGGTGTCGGGATCGTGACGGTGTCGATGGACAGGTCCTCGCCGAACGCGTGGACCACGGCTGCTTGCATCGTTCCCATGGTGTGCTTCCTTGGACGTCGTTGTCGTGGTGGGTGGCGTCACCGTAGGGCGGGCAACGTTGCATCGACGTTGCAGTGGGCGCCCGCCGCCCACTGGAGGTCAGGTGTCCTCGGGAGCGAGCTGAGCGGCATACGGCAGCCGTATGCCGCTGGGCTCGCTCGGGTGCCCCACCTCCCTCCCAGCGGTGCGAGGGGGATCACATTCCATCTATCCATGGATTGCCATACTGTCGCCCTGTGACGAGGGTGAGCGCGCTGCCGAGATGGGGCTCGGTGCTCGCCGTCGTGGCGCATCCCGACGACGAGTCGTTCGCCCTCGGCGCCGTGCTCGCCGCCTTCGCGGAGGGCGGGGCCCGGGTGTCGGTCCTCTGCCTGACGCGGGGTGAGGCGTCGACGCTCCACGGCGTGGCCGGTGACCTGCTCGAGCTGCGCGCCGCGGAGCTCGCCGCCGCGGCCGACGTCCTCGGGCTCGACGACGTCGAGCTGCTCACCTTCCCCGACGGGCGGCTCACCGACATCGAGCTCGACCAGCTGGCCGACCACGTGTCCCGCGCCGCGCAGCGGGTGCGGGCCGACGGCCTCGTCGGGTTCGACCTCAACGGCGTCACCGGCCACCCTGACCACGGTCGGGCCACGGCCGCCGCGGTCCGCGCCGCCGACCAGCTCGACCTGCCGGTCCTCGGCTGGACCGTCCCGGAGCAGGTCGCGCTCCGGCTGCGCGAGGAGCACGGCGCGCCCTTCGACGGCTACCCGGAACCCCAGGTCGACCTCGTCGTCCCCGTGGATCGCACCCGGCAGCTCGAGGCGGTCGCGTGCCACTCGAGCCAGGCGGTGCCCGGAAGCGTCATGTGGCGCCGCATCGAGCTGCTCGGAGAGCACGAGCACCTGCGGTGGCTGCGCCGGACGGACGAACGATGACCACCCGCCCCCGCCCCCCGCGGGGGCCCCAACCAGCCGAGGGAGCCACATGGCCGGCAAGAACATCCTGATCATCATCAACGGGCCCGCCTACGGAGCCGACGAGACCTTCAACGCCGTGCGCCTGGCCGGGGCGCTGAGCCGGCGTGACGACGCCACCCCGCGTGTCTTCCTCATGGGTGACGCCGTCACCTGTGCGATCGCCGGACAGAAGACGCCCGACGGGTACTACTCGCTCGACCGGATGCTCCGCGGCTTCGCCCGCCACGGTGGCGAGATCGCCTGCTGCGGAACCTGCCTCGACGCCCGTGGCCTCACCGAGGAGCACCTCGTCGAGGAGGCGCGGCGCTCGACCATGGACGAGCTCGCGGCTTGGACGGTGGAAGCCGACCAGGTCCTCACCTTCTGAGGATCCCGGTTGTCAGGAGCCCGTTCGAGCCCCCTCCGCGCGGACCTTCTGCCCCGGCCAGTGGCCGGTGATCCCCAGCTCGTCGACCGCACCTCCATTGGCGCCTCCTCCTGCAGTCAGGTCAGGAGGTACCCCCGTGCGGCGAGGAGCCCAACCTGCGTGCGAGGCTGAGGCCATGAGTGAGGGGTCGCACGTCGTCGCCGTGCTCGGCCGCGGCCTCGTCGACGCCGACGAGCGGGTCATCACCGCCGACGACCTGGGACTGACCCGCGGCGACGGCTGCTTCGACTCGACGCTGGTCCGCACCGACCGGGCCGGCAACGCTGCGGCCGTCGACCTGGAGGGGCACCTCGACCGCCTCGAACGGTCGGCGCGGGCCCTGGATCTGGACAACCCCCCTCGCTCGGCGTGGCGCGACCTCGCCGCGTGCGCCCTCGACACCTGGTCGACGCCCGGAGAAGCGGTCCTCAAGCTGGTGCTGACCCGCGGTCGAGAGTGGCGCCCGGCCGGACCCACGGCCTACGTCAGCGTCACGCACCTCCGCGACCTCGGCACGGGTGAGGCCGGGCCTCCCCGGACGATCACCGCGGTGACCCTGACACGAGGTCACCCCGCGGACGCGTTCCGGGAGGCCCCGTGGCTCCTCGGCGGCGTCAAGACGCTCTCCTACGTCGTCAACGTCGCCGCCCAGCGCGAGGCGCGGCGCCGCGGGGCGGACGACGTCATCTTCACGACCACGGACGGATATGCGCTCGACGGCCCGACCTCCGGGCTCCTCGTCGCCCGCGACGGTGTGCTCCTCAGCACACCACCGGGCGACACGGGCATCCTCGAGTCGGTCACCGTCGAGGCGATCTTCGAGGCCGCCCGCCGGGAGGGCCGGGAGGCCCGGTGGGCGCTCGTCCCCGTCGAGGACCTCTACCGCTCGGACGGGCTCTGGCTCGTGTCCTCGGGCCGGGGGCCGGTGCTCGTCACCGAGCTCGACGGTCGCCCGCTTCGCCATGACCCGGGGCTCGCCGGGGACGTGGCTGGTTACGCCGGCTTCTGAGAGACGACAGCAGTCCTGCTATGTCGCGAGCGACCCGGTCACGCATCTGCCGCTCGGTCGTAGTCGTCGGCGAGCCGCTGGATGTCCTCCTCGTCGAAGTGACCGAAGGCGATCTCGAGGACACGGACCGCTGCCCCGCCCGAGTTCCCGAGACGGTGGGTTGAGCCGCGCGGGATCCAGGCCCGTCCGCCCGTGGGTACCGTGGTCGACTCGCCGTCCACCTCGACGTCGGCCGGACCGTCGATGACCTGCCAGAGCTCATCGCGCTGGACATGGCTCTGAAGCGAGAGCCGCTGGAGCGGGGCGACCGTGATGATCTTCACGGTGACCGCCTCGTTGTGGACGAACTGCTCGAAATGTCCCCACGGCCGGTCCGAGCTCGAGATGAGCTCGAGCGGGCGTCGGGCGGGGTTCGGTAGAAGGGGCAGTTTCATGGTGGCTCCGATGGTCGGTGCGCGCTGTGGGGGTCGTGCCTGGGGGTGAGCCGTTCGAGCTCGGGAGGTCGTCAGCGCTCGGACGCCGGAACGGTGCCGGGGTCAGCGAGCAGTCTGGACAGCAGCCCCGGGAGGTCGATGAAGGCGAAGCGGATCGACGAGTCGCTGCACCCGTACGGCAGCACGATGGTCTCGTCCCGGATGAGCCCGCCGCAGGAGTAGAGGACGTTCGGCACGTAGCCGTCGCGTTCGTCGGGTGCTGCGGTCATGAGCGGTTCGGTCAGCGCGCCCAGCACGAGAGTGGGGTCGTCGAGGTCGAGCAGGACGGCGCCGAGGCCGTAGGTGCGCATCGGCCCCACCCCGTGGGTGATGACGATCCACCCCTCGGCCGTCTCGAGGGGCGACGAGCAGCCGCCCAGCTGGATGAGCTCCCAGGGCTGAGTGGGCCGCAGCACCGTGACGGGCTGTCCCCAGCGCAGCGCATCAACCGAGCTGGCCACACTGATGGACTCGCGGTCCCAGCGTGACAGGCTCCAGTACGACCCACCGATCCGACGGGGGAACAGGGCCATCCCCTTGTTCTTGGCGGCAAGACCGAGCTGTGGCCGCATCGAGAAGGTCTCGAAGTCGGTGGTGCTCAACAGGTGCGGCGCGATGCCGGACCCGTCGTAGGCGGTGTACGTGGCGTAGTAGCGGATGCTCCCGTCGTCGTCGGTGAACCGCACCAGGCGGGCATCTTCGATCCCGTGGCTCTCCGCTTCGGTCCTCGGGAAGATCACCCGCTCCGACAGGTCGCTCGTGGTGGGGAAGGTGAGCTCATAGGTGCTGGCGGCCATCCGGCGGATCCGGTCGAGAAGTCCGTCGGGCCCGCTGCGCCGGGGGCTGTCGAGCTCGCTCGATGCGAGGACGGCCTCCAGCTGTGGCGCGGTGAACTGCTCGGGCAGGCGGCCGAGGACGCTCTGGGCCGTGACCGCGTCGCCGTCCTCGTCCAGCGCCTCTCGCAGGAACTCGGTCGACATCGGGCTCTGCGTCATCCGACCGGTGGTGAGGTGAGTCCGCGCCTCGTCGAGCCGAACGACGTCGTGCGCCGCCAGGGTCCCCGTGCGGAACTCGACGCTGGAGACGTGACCCTCCCCGACGGCCCGGGCCGTCATGATGAACCTGATCTCGCCCGGCTCGAGGCCGCTCTGGTCCGGATGTGCGGCGATGGAAGGGTTGAAGAGCGCTGCCGCCTCGATGGCGTACTCGTGGGTGAGATATGCACCGATGAGGTCCGCTCGGTCCGAAGAGATGCCCGCACCGGAGGGGACGCGGTGAGCGACCAGCTCGTAGTGCTCCCGGAAGGAGGCCAAGAGGTCGGCGTGTCTCCCCGCGTGTGCCGCAAGCGTGGCGGCCAGCGTCTTCTCCACGTCCATCTCGGGCAGGGCGACGAGCCTCTGCACGACCGAGTCAGCACGTGAGATCCCTTGGCTCGGCAGCTCGTGACCAGGCAGGAACGGTCGCGCGATGACCCGCCGCGAGTCGGGGCGCAGGACGACCGGGCTCCGCCGGACGAGGTCCGCCTGATAGCTCACGGCATCGGGACGAGGACGCGTCCCGCGACGTCGCCGACTCGGAGCCGGCTGGCCCGCTGGAACGTCGAGAGCATGGCGAGGGTGGACTCGGCGCCCTGGTTCTCGTTGCGGCCGTCGGCCTCGAGGCCGTCGAAGCCGCCGCCACTCACCGGGTCCACCATCGCGATCCCGACGTCGTTGGCTCCCTCGAACCACGCGGCGCACTGGAGGGTCGCGTCGGCCCACTGAGGGTGCCCGGTCAGGTCGTGGGCCCGGGCGCAGGCGTCTGCCAGCGCCGCGACCTCGATGGGCTGCTGGTCGAAGGCGGGCCGGGGTTCGCCGCGCGCCCACCCGCCCACCGGGGTGACCGACAGGTGACCGCCGGCGGTCTCGGTGGCGAGGAGCCATTCGAGCAGGGCAAGTCCGCGGGCGACCCAGCGCGGCTCACCCAGGAGGTCTCCCGCGGCGAGCAGGGTCTCGGGCAGGACCGCGTTGGCGTAGCGCAGCCGTTCCTCCGGCCAGGGCCACTCGGGGGGCGCCGACGTGGCGGCGGACTCCACCGGGTCGATCATGGCGGCCGCGTCAGCCAGCAGGCTGCGGGCCGCCGGGTGGGCGAGATGGATCGTGAGCACCTCGGCGGCGCCGAGGGCGGCGAAGGCCATCGCGCGCGTCCACGGTGACCGCCTGGCGGCGCTGACCTCGAAGAGGGCCAGGGCCTCCGCAGCGAGGCGTGGCGAGCATGAGCGGGCAGCTGCGGTGCCCAGGCCCCAGAGCGCGCGACCCCAGCAGTCCTCCACACCCGCGTCGTCCTGCCAGACCAGGTTGGCACCGAGACGGTTCCGCATCCCGCCGTCCAGGTCCTGGGCGCCGGCCAGGAAACGCTGGTAGGTCATGGCCAGTGCCGCCGTGGCCTCTTCCGGCGCCGGCTCGCGAGCGGTGACGACCAGCCCACGAGCCACGTCGTCCACGCAGTACCCGTGCTCCAGTCTCGGCTCGGTGCGCTCTGCGTGCTCGAAGAGACCCGTCGCGTCACTGAGGCGTCCGAGATGGCTGAACGAGAGGCCCGAACCCGCCGGGCGGGTCACGCGCTGACCCGGTCCGACTCGGTGTCGAGGGCCGAGGAGGCAAGGTCCCGGTACTGCTGCGCCACGGCACTCCAGAGCAACGCGGGGCTGAGTCGGTCGGCCTCCGCGGCGAGACTCCCTGCGAGGCCGGGCTCGGTGAGCACCCTCCTCAGGGCAGCGGCGATCGCCGCGGGGTTCTGCCGCTCGACGAGCAGCCCAGCCCCGCTGGACAGCAGCTCGACGGCATGGGGGAAGCCAGTGGAGACGACCGGTTTGCCGGCCGTCACGGCCTCCACCAGGACGCCCGAGGTCACCTGTTCACGAGAGTCGTACGGCAAGAGGATGACGTCGGCCTCCTGCACGAGGCGGCCCAGCTCTCCCGTGGCCAGGTACCGCGCGTCGAAGGTGACGACGTCGTCGACCCCGAGCTCGCGCGCCCTGGCCTCGAGCCCGTGGCGGTAGGCCTCCCCGTCGCGTTCGAGGACCTTGGGATGGGTCTGCCCGACGACGTGGTACCTCGGGGCCGGATGAATGTCCCGGAGCTGAGCCATGGCCGAGATCCCCCACTCGATCCCCTTGCCCTCGCCCAACAGCCCCCAGGTGAGGACGATGGGTCCCTCCCCGGCCGCGCGGGCGGCAGTCCGACCGCCGCTCAGCCGGGCGCTGGCCTGGTCCCCGACCCGGGTGTCGATGGCCCCGTGCGGGATGACCATGACCTTGGCGCCGTCCACCAGGTAGCGGTGGACCAGGCGTTCCTTGGCCGTCAGCGTCATCGTCACGACCGTGTCCGACAGGAGGATGAGCTCGTCCAGGATCGCCTTCTGGCGCAAGGTCGGCGTGTTCAGGACCGTGTGCAGGACCGTGATGACCGGTCGGGTGACCGCGCGGACGACGTCGAGCACGTCCTGACCGTCAGGTCCGCCGAAGATGCCGTACTCGTGCTGGACGAGGACGATGTCGAAGCCGTTGAGCCGGGCGGCAGCCGACTCTGCGCCCCCGCGCTGGCCGCGGACCCACTGGTGGCGCACCTCGGCTGGCCGCCGTGAGCTCGCGACGTCGACGACGTCCACGATCCCGACCACGTCACGCGGTGATCGCAGGCTCGACACGAGGGCCGAGGTGAACGTGGCCAGTCCGCACTGGGTCGGTGGGTAGGTGCTGAGAAATCCGTAGGACGTCGACACGTGGGTGCCTTCCCGATCCAACGGCGACAGGCTGACGCCGAAGACGGCCATTACGGAAGCCGGGAGTGCGCGCGAACTGCGCCGCGGGTACTCCTCCGGTGAGTGCACGAGAGGGGTTCGATCACGACGACTTCGTCAGTGACAGGGCCTCGTCCAACCGAGGCACACCGATGGTCCGAGGGTAGCAGCCGCCCCTGAGGGCGGCGGCGGACGACGTGGTTCCCGCTGCCCGCCGCTCCACGAGGCGTAGGCTCGGCGAACCGATGCGGACCACGCTGTGTGCCTCTGCCGTCGAGCTGCGACAGGGAACCCACGTGAAGATCGGCGTCATCGCGTCCATCGCCCATCGACTGCCGCCACGAGGCTACGGGCCGTGGGAACAGATCGCCTCGACGCTGACCGAGGGCTTCGTCGCCCGGGGCCACGAGGTGACGCTGTTCGCCTCCGCCGACTCCGAGACCTCGGCTCGGCTGCACCCCACCGCGCCGACGGGCTACGAGGAAGACTCCCGCCTGGACGCCAAGCTGTGGGAGGCGTTGCACAACGCTGCCGTCTTCGAGCGCGCCAGCGAGTTCGATCTGATCGCAAACCATTTCGACTTCATGCCCCTCACCTACAGCCGGCTCGTGTCGACGCCGGTGGTGACGACGATCCACGGCTTCTCGTCCCCGCAGATCGTGGCCGCCTACCGGGCCTACGACGACATCGCCCACTACGTCGCGATCAGTGACGCCAACCGCCACCCCGACCTGCACTACACCGCCACGATCCACCACGGCATCGACCTGTCCCGATTCACGTTCGTCCCGACACCTGACGACTACCTGCTGTTCCTCGGCCGGATCCACCCGGACAAGGGGACCCACCTCGCTGTGGAGGTTGCCCGGCGTTGCGGCGTCCCCCTCGTCATCGCGGGCATCGTCCAGGACGAGGCCTACTTCCGCGAGGCCGTTGCCCCGCACGTCAACGGTCGGGACATGTCGTACGTGGGCCCGGTGGGTCCCGAGGAACGCGACCGGCTCCTCGGGGGCGCCCGGGCGCTGCTCCACCTCATCAGCTTCGCCGAGCCGTTCGGGCTCTCCGTCGTCGAGGCCCTCGCCACCGGCACCCCGGTCATCGCGACACCGCTCGGGTCCATGCCGGAGATCCTCCGGGACGGCGTCACGGGCTGGCTGGTGGCCGACGCCGACCAGGCGGTTGCCGCGGTCTCGCGGCTCCATCTCATCGATCGGAGCGCCTGCCGCGCCGAGGCCGTCAGCCGATTCGACGCCGAGCGGATGGTCGATGCGCACCTCACGGTCTTCGAGCGAGTCCTCACGCAGGGCGGGCCCGAGAGCCGGGCCTGACGGTGATCCGGCGCGATCAACCGCTGGTGGGCGCGGCGAGGATCGTGCAGATCCGGCCGTCCGCGCAGTCTGCGGTCGAGTCGCTCGCTGAACGTGAGGAGGCGGGCGAGCTCGGCCTCGAGGGAGGCCTGCTCGCGTTGCCGGACCCGGTAGCTGTTGGGACCGCGCTCAGGCGGAGTTCCACGGATCGCCGAGCATCCTGGTCGATGGCGTCGACGCGTTCGCCGAACCGGACGCGCCGGTGGGACTGTCGTGCCGCAGGTACCTGACGCAAGAGCCCAACCGCCCGCGCGACCTGCGTTGACTCGTCGACCGAGCCCAGCGGCATACGGCTGCCGTATGCCGCTGAGCTGGCTCAGCGGGCCCACCTGCGGTTCGTGGGTGCTGGGGTTCGGGCCCACGACGGTGACCGAACTTCTTCACGGGTCCGGGAAGGTCTTGCGACCGCCACCGGGTTCCCCGCCCGTGACGGAAGGACGTCAGTGGATGGACGATGACCTGGTGACCGCCTTTCGCGAGCGAGTCGAGCCGGAGATCGAGGTGATGCTCCGGGTGGCGCTGTCGGCCGATCGGACACCGCGCTGGACCACGTGCGGAGGAGGGTTCGAGCTCCGGTGTCAGACCTGGGGATCGCTCAGGCCCATGAGGCGAGCGCCATTCTCCCACAGGACTGCTCGCATCCAATCATCCCCCATGTCCCAGCGGGCGAGGACCTCCAACTGGTGGGCGTAGGGGTACGGGATGTTGGGGAAGTCGGTGCCGAGCACGACCTTGTGGCCGAGGTCGCGGACCTGGTCGAGCGCCTCGCGCGGGAATGGCGCGACGCGCTCCATGAAGTCAGTGCCCACCATCGTCGTGTCGAGGTGGACTCCGTCGTAGGCCGCTGCGAGATCGGCGAACTCGGTGTACTCGGACATCCCCATGTGCGCGATGACGAGCACGAGCCGCGGGTGCCGGCGCAGCAGTTCACGGACCGGCTCGGGCCCGGTGTGCTCGCCCCGCCTGGGCGCCGAACCCGCGTGGAGGACGAGCGGCGCCTGGGCGTCCTCGAGCAGTCCCCACGCCGGATCGAGCACCGGGTCGTCCGGTCGTAGCCGGCCCACCTGGACGTGCAGCTTGAAGAGCCGGGCGCCGGCGTCGAGCGCGTCGCGCACGTCGTCGCCGCAGGACGGCTCGGCGTAGAAGGTGCCCGAGTGGACGGCGTCCGGAACCCGGGCCGCGAAGTCGGTGCACCACTCGTTGAGCCAGCGGGCCATCCCCGGGCGGTGGGCATAGCAGAGCGACGGTATGCCGCGCACCCCCATCGTGCGCAGCAGGGCGATCCGCTCCGGCTCGCTCGCGCGGTACTGGATCGGCCACGGATAGCCGTAATGTTCCTCGGCCGTGTCGAACACGCCCCAGACCTTGTCCAGCACGCGCTCGGGCAGGAAGTGGATGTGGATGTCCGCCAGACCCGGGAGGCCGAGGGCACGCCAGAAGGCCGGGACGTCCGCATCGGTGCGCGGCGCGGCTGACTGCTCGACGCCCGCGTCCGTCTGCGGCCCCACCTCCGCCCTCATCTGCGCCTCCCTCCCAGCGGCCACCTTAGGCCACCACCCGGACCCATCGCGGTGCACGGCACGGCGCGGGCGAGTCGCGGGCGAGCCAGCCGGGTTGGTCGGGTGCAGGCTCGGCCTTCTTGGCGGGGCCACCCGGGAGAGCAGCGCGTCGAGACCCGACGATCAGCGATCGTTGCCGTCCTCACCCCACTTGAGCAGGGCGACGTCGGCGACCAGCTGGATGTGTCGACGAGCCGCCCGCGTGGCCGCATTGGGATCTCCCATGCGAATCGCCTCGGCAATGCGGCGATGGCCGGCGAGCGACTTGGGCGGTCGCCCCGGCTGCGAGAGGGATTCGCGCCGGGTCTCCGCGATGGCTGTCGCCAGCAGTTCCATGAGGCCGGCGAGGACGTCGTTGTGGGCAGCCGTCGTGACCGCCGAATGGAACGCCATGTCGCCGTCGAACCCGTGCTCACCCGCGGCGACCTCCTGCTCCATGAGGTCCAGCGCCGCCTCGATGGCGCGGAGATCCGCCTCGGTGCGCCGTTCGGCCGCGAGCGCGGTGATCTTGACCTCGATCGCCTCACGGGCCTCCAGAATGTCGGGCAGCTGCTGGCGACGTTTCACCAGCTCCTGCACCGACTCCCGTCGGTCGACCATGCGCAGGAGGTAGATCCCGTCGCCGTGTCGGACGCTGACGACGCCCTGGACCTCGAGGGCGACCACCGCCTGCGCAACCGACGCCCGACTGACGCCGAGGCGCCGAGCGAGATCTCGCTCGGTGGGCAGACGCTGGCCCGGCTGGAGCCCGGAGTCCTCGATGTGCGCCACGAGCCGCCCCACGAGCTGCTCGTAGAGACGGGGTCGGGGCACCGGGCGAAGGGGGCTGGGGCCAGGTCTCGATTGCGCCACGGGGGCGCCTCCTCGTCGTCTTGCCGTTG
Source organism: Intrasporangium calvum DSM 43043 (assembly GCF_000184685.1). Classification (NCBI taxonomy): domain Bacteria; kingdom Bacillati; phylum Actinomycetota; class Actinomycetes; order Micrococcales; family Intrasporangiaceae; genus Intrasporangium; species Intrasporangium calvum. Next base: position 3,355,762 of record NC_014830.1, on the reverse strand, counting down.
ACAGGTGCGGAAGAAAAGCATTACACAAGTGGCTCAGCCAATTAGCCAATGGCTCACGAAACGCAAAGGAGCCGCTCGTGCAGGCGTCACCCCTTGACGGCATTCGGGTCGCCGACTTCACCCAGGCACTCTCGGGGCCCTACTGCACGATGCTGCTCGCCGACCTCGGCGCGGACGTGGTCAAGGTCGAGATGCCAGGGCGCGGCGACGACTCACGCCACTGGGGCCCCCCGTTCGTCGACGACACCGCCGCCTACTTCCTGTCGGTCAACCGCAACAAGCGCAGCATCGAGCTCGATCTGCGCTCCCCGGAGGGGCGCGAGCACGCAGCCGACCTGGTGGCCGGTAGTGACGTGCTCGTCGAGAACTGGCGCCCCGGGACCGCGCAGCGCCTCGGGCTCGACGCCGCGACCCTGACCGCCCGTCATCCGCTCCTGGTCCACTGCTCCATCTCCGGCTTCGGCGCCGACGGGCCGCCTCGCGCCGGATACGACCAGATCGTCCAGGGCATGTCGGGCTGGATGACCCTGACGGGTGACCAGGACGGCCCGCCGTTCAAGGCCGGTGTCCCCGTCGGGGACATCTCGGCCGGCATGTTCGCCGCCCACGGGATCCTCGCCGCCCTGCTCCGACGCGAGCGCACCGGACGTGGCGGGGTCGTCGACGTCGCCATGCTCGACTCGCTCGTCTCGATGCTGGCCTACCAGGCCACCCGCTACTTCGCGACCGGTGTGGCGCCGCTCCGGGAGGGCAACCAGCACGCCACCATTGCGCCCTACGGCACCTTCGACACCAAGGACGGCAGCCTCAACATCTGCGTGGGCAACGATCTCCAGTTCCAGCGGCTGTGCGCTGCCCTCGGCATTCCCGAGGTCGGCGAGGAGCCTCGGTACGCCACCAACCGCCAGCGCCTCGACAACCGGGAGGAGCTGCGCGGACGCCTCAACGACGTCCTGACCGGGCTCGACAGCGCCGACGTCCTGCGACGAATGGAGGTGGCCGGCGTCCCCGCCGGCCCGATCCGCACCCTCGACGAGGTCTTCGCCGACGACGAGGTGCAGGGGCGAGGACTTCAGCTGCGCGTCGAGCACCCCACCCTGGGTGAGGTGAGCATGGCGGGCGGCCCGTGGCGCATCGATGGCCAGCCCGTGGCGATTCGCCTGCCACCGCCCGTTCTCGGGCAACACACGGATCAGGTGCTGGCCGAGGTGGCCCGCCACCGGTCGACCGACGAAGAGTTCTTGTCTTCACCCCACCAGGCGGAGGTCAACGATGACACCGCCGCAGTCGAAAGGAATGCACCGTGAAGAGTGACCTGTTGAGAGGACGCGCGTGGCGAGCCGTCGCCGTCTTCGCCGCCTCCGCTGTGGTCGTCGCGGGCTGTGCACCCTCGCAGTCCAACACCGGCACCAGCGGTGGGGACACCGGGAAGGTCCCCGACACGATCGTCGTTGGCTCGACGCTGCCGCTGACGGGCAGCGAGTCCAAGACCGGCGGTCGCTACAAGCAGGGTTATGAGCTGGCCGTGGACGAGGTCAACGCTGCCGGAGGGATCGACCTGGGTGGCAAGAAGGTCAAGGTCGAGCTGAAGCTGCTCGATGACACCAGCGACCAGGCCAAGGCCGTGAACCTCGCCCAGCGCCTCATCACCTCCGACAACGTCAACGCGTTCCTCGGCACCTACTCCACCTCGCTCGTCGAGGCGCAGAGCACGGTGGCCGAGCAGAACCAGATCCCCTACGTCAACGGCGGCGGAGCAGCGACATCCATCTACAGCAAGGGCTACAAGTGGGTGTTCGGCACGTTGGCCACCGTGGAGAACCTCGCCACCACCGAGATGCAGTGGATCGACCAGCAGCAGAAGGCGGGCACGCTGCCGAAGCCGGCGAAGATCGCCATCGTGTGGGAGAACACCTCCCACGGCAAGGACTTCCGGAAGGGGATCCAGGACTTCGCGCAGGCCTCGTCCGGCAACTTCCAGGTGAGCGTCGACGAGTCGTTCGCGCTGGACGGCAAGGACTTCTCCGCCGTGCTCAACAAGGTGAAGGCCGCGAACGTCGACCTCTTCATGGTCGACGCCCACCTGCCGGACTTCATCACGATGCACCGGCAGTACCTCAGCTCAGGCATGTGCAACAAGGTCGAGACCTACGGCGCACGTGGTACCGAGGCAGACGCCCGCAAGGCCTTGGGGCAGGAGGGTGTCAACTACATCCTGTCGGCCGTCTGGTGGAACAAGCAGCTTGGGAACTCGGGTCTGAACAAGACGTTCGTCGAGAGCTTCAAGAAGAAGTACGGCACTGACCCCGAGTGGTACCAGGCAGTCTCCTACGAGGCGGCACGGGCGCTCTTCACCGCCATGGGCAACGCCAAGTCCGTCGACAAGACCAAGGTTCGCGACGCCCTCTCCTCGCTGGAGATGGACTCGATCCTCCCCGGCGGCAAGCTGAGCTTCCCCGCTGCCAAGGGCGGCCAGGCTGACTACCCGTTCGTCGTCCAGCAGAACCTCCCGGACGGCACCTCCCCGATCATCTTCCCGGAAGACGTAGCCACTGGTAAGGGCGCGGCCCCCAACCCGGACTGCAAGGGCTGACGGGTATGGCCGGGGTCATTGCACTCACCGTGTCCGCCGTGCTCCTCGCCGGGTTCTATGCCTCGATGGCTTATGGACTCGGGTTGATCTACGGCGTCCTTCGGGTCGTCAATCTCGCTCACGGTGGGATGATCATGGCCTCGGCCTACGTGTCGTGGCTGCTGTTCACGCACTTCAACATCGACCCCTACGTCGCGGCACCGCTCGTGATGATCGCCTTCTTCTTCGTGGGTGTGGGGGTCTACAAGGGCCTGGTTCGCTTCCTGCCGCGAGGTGCGGCCGGAGGCGTCCAGTCCCTGCTCCTGCTCTTCGGTGTCTGGCTCGTCATCCGCAACATCGCGTACCTCCTGTTCAGCGGTGACGACCAGGCGGTGCGGACGTCCTACTCGACGGCCTCCGTGAGCATCCTCGGGAGCCAGTTCTCGGTGAACCGCGTCGTGGTGTTCCTCATCTCGCTCGTCGCAGTCGCCCTGCTTCAGCTGTGGCTGTCCCGCACCTACACGGGCAAGGCGGTCCGGGCAGTCGCCGAGAACCCCGGCAGCAGCACCCTCGCGGGCATCGACGTGGAGCGCGTGTACGCCCTGACGTTCGGCGTGGGGACTGCGCTCGCGGGACTTGCCGGAGTGCTCGCCTCGACGCTGTTCGCCTTCAACCCGTCGTTCGGGTCGGGCGAGCTGCTCAAGAGCTTCGTCATCATCGTCCTCGGGGGTCTCGGCAGCGTCGTGGGCATCGGCCTCGGCGCCCTCATCCTCGCTTTCGCGGAGGTATTCGCCATCTACATCGTCCCGTCGTACCTCACCGCCGCGGTCGGCTTCGTGCTGCTCGTCGTCGTCCTGGTGGTTCGCCCAGCGGGTCTCTTCGGCTCGAAGGTGCTGCGATGACCGCCGCCACGCCGCGCCGCGTCCGCCCAGTCCCCTGGCTGTCGCGGCGTGCGGTGGTGGGTTTCGTGATCGCGCTCGTGGTGCTCTACCTCGCACCGCTGGTGATTCCCATCAGCGCCTACCTGCACAACGTCATCGGTCTGACGTTCATGTTCATGGCGGCCGGCCTGGCCTGGAACTGGCTCGGCGGGTATGTCGGCCAGATCAGCTTCGGCCACGCCGCGATGTTCGGCACCGGTGGTTTCGTCGCCGTCCGGCTCGGCATCACCTTCGGTCTGCCCTTCTGGCTGACCTGGCTCGTCGGCGGCATGGTCGGCGGGCTGTACGCGCTGCTGTGGGGTCACCCGACGCTTCGGCTGCGTGGGCCGTACTTCAGCATCGCCACCATCGGCGTCGGGGAGGCGACCCGGCTCATCGCGACGTACTGGACGAGCTTCACCGGCGGGTCGTCCGGCCTCTCCCTGCCGATCGGCAGCGGTCCGACCAAGTACCAGCTCTACTGGTACGGCCTCTACCTCCTCGCCGGGGTGGTCGTCCTGTCGTACTGGTTGCGCAAGTCCCGGATCGGCTTGGGCCTGCTGGCCATCAAGGAGGACGTCGAGGCCGCCGGTGACGTCGGGGTCAACCCCACCTTCTACCAGGACTTCGTGCTCTTCCTGTCCGGCACCGTCATCGGCGTCTGCGGGGGCTTCTACGCCTCGTACCAGTCCTTCATCGACCCGCTCGACATGTTCAGCTTCGACCGCTCCATCTCGTTCGTCCTCATCGGCGTCATCGGTGGGATCGGCACGATCCTGGGCCCAGCGCTCGGCGCCATCGTCTTCGTGGTCATCCAGGAGTTCCTGCTCGCCAGCTACCCGCAGCTCTACCTGGGCCTCTATGGCCTGCTGCTGATCATCGTGATTCTCTTCGAGCCGCTGGGCCTGAGCGGGCTCATCATGCGGATCGCCCGTCGCCTGGGCTGGCGGCCTCCCGCGGGCGTGGCGGCCGGGGGCATCCGTTCGTCGGCCAGCGCCGACGATGCTGGAGCGCTTCCGGCGCCCACCGAGACCACCGCCATCCCCGCGGCGTCGGGCGGCCACAGCGATGAAGGAGAGCGCGAGTGACGACCCCAATCCTGGTCGGAGAGTCGGTCTGCAAGTACTTCGGCGGTCTGAAGGCGGTGGACGACGTCAGCTTCACCCTGAACGAGGGCGAGATCCTCGGCCTGATCGGACCCAACGGCGCCGGCAAGACGACCCTCTTCTCCGTCGCCGCCGGCTCGACGCCGGCCACGAAGGGACGTGTCCTCCTCGAAGGCAAGGAGGTCAGTGGCAAGGTCGCTCACCGCTCGGTGCACCAGGGCATCTGCCGCACGCACCAGCTCGTGCGTCCGTTCGCCAAGCTGTCGGTCCTCGAGAATGTCCTCGTCGGCCACCACTACGGCCGCCCCGGTCCGGGCCACGGCACTCCGCACGAGCACGCACTGAGGCTTCTCGAGTTCATCGGTCTCGGTGACCGGGTCGACGCGCTCCCCGGCGAGCTGACCCTCGGAGGGCGCAAGCGGCTGGAGGTGGCTCGAGCGCTCGCGACCAACCCGCGGGTGCTGCTGCTCGACGAGGTCGTCGCGGGCCTGAACCCGGTGGAGGGCCAGCGCTTCGTCGACCTCATCCGGAAGATCCGCGACCGGGGCACCTCGATCATCATGATCGAGCACGTCATGCACGCCGTGATGGGCCTCTCGGATCGCGTCATGGTCCTCGACCACGGTCGCCAGATCGCAGAGGGCCTGCCCGAGGACGTCGTGCGCGACCCCAACGTCATCGAGGCCTACCTCGGCCGTGACGACGAAGACCCCGAGACCCCGGAGGCCCACGATGCTTGAGGTCCGCGACCTGGACGTCTACTACGGCGACGCCCGCGCCCTGAGCGGCATCGCACTGGAAGTCAAGGAGGGCGAGGTGGTCACGCTGGTCGGCTCCAACGGCGCCGGCAAGACGACCACTCTGCGGGCCATCTCCGGGCTGCTGCCCGTGGCGCGCGGCGAGATCATCTTCGAGGGGGAGCCGATCACCGGCCAACCCGGCCACACGCGGGCCGAGCTCGGCATGAACCTCGTCCCGGAGGGCCGCGAGCTCTGGCCCTCCTTGACCGTGCTCGAGAACCTCGAGCTCGGCGGCTACGCCAAGTCCGCGCGCAAGCACCGCGACGAGACGCTGGCGTACGTCTTCGACCTCTTCCCCAGGCTCGCCGAGCGCACTAAACAGCTCGCCGGGACCATGTCGGGGGGCGAACAGCAGATGGTCGCGATCGCCCGGGCCCTGATGAGCCGGCCACGCCTGCTGATGTTCGACGAGCCGAGTCTCGGCCTCGCCCCCGTTGTGGTGACCCAGGTCTTCGAGGTCATCCGCCGGTTGTCCGGTGAGGGCCTGACGATCCTGCTCGTCGAGCAGAACCTCAAGAAGGCCCTCGAGGTCGCCGACCGCGGGTACGTCGTCGAGACCGGCTCCATCACCCTGCAGGGCCCCGCCAAGGAGCTGCTCGCCAACGAGGGGATCCGCGCCGCGTACCTCGGCATCTGACGCATCAAGGAGTGAGGCAGCCTGGACGCTGTGGATCACGGGCGCCATATCCCGGGATCACGTCCGGGCCTCATCACGAGCCCGACCGCGCGCGACAGTGAGCTCCCAGGTCTGGTGGAACCACAGCTCGCCGTCGACCGCGTGCGGCCGCAAGCCGGTGTTCTCGCCGCCGGCCACATCCGCCTCCAGTGCTGCGCGAACCTGCGCGGCCGCGTGCTCGTCGGTCTTCGACTGCTGCAACCAGCCCTTCACCGGGCGGTCGATCTGCCGCTCCGCCACCTGGGCGACCTCCAGACCGCACTCCTGGAGCCAGTCGCGCACCGCGCCGCGCGGCGGCATGCGGACGTGGGACGCATCCCTCAGCCGCTCCACGTGGTCCTGCCGCGCCGCGATGGTCGGGTCGGTGGAGGCGACCAGATCCATGACCACCAGCCGGCCGGCCCGGCGCAGCACGCGAACCATCTCGCGCAGGGCCCGTGGGGGGTCGGCGAAGTGATGCAGCGAGAACCGGGTGACGACCAGCGAGAACTCCTGGTTGCTGAACGGCAGGTCCTCGGCTGCGCCGCGCACGAAACCCAGGTTCAGGTGGCCCTCCGCCACCACGCGGCTACGGCCCTGCTCGATCATCGCCTCGGTGCTGTCCACGGCGACGACCCGCGCGGCATCGGGTGCCAGCGCTCTGCTGACGATGCCGGTGCCGGCCGCGACGTCGAGGACGACGTCGTCAGGACGGGGCTCGACATGCGACAACAGCCAGGGCAACCCGGACGTGAACGCGACGTTGAGCCGCTCGTCCTCGAACGTCCCGGCCTGGCGAGTGAACGCCTCGCGAATGCGGTCGCCATGGGTCTTCGCCATACCCCCACGCTACTCAGCCCGGACGCGCCTTGACGCGACCTGCCCTGAACGTTGGCGTGCTCGACAACTCAGCTCAGCGGCATACGACACGGAGCCGCTCACGGAGGCACCGCGCACGGGCCGGGTGGGCCACGCAGACCTGTTCAGCGGGCCCCGGGCCTGTGGCAGGACGACCAGTGCCAGCTGGCTGACCCCGCAGGCCGAGGGGTGCCGACTCGCACGCACGTCAACGCGCCTCGGTCGGCACCTGGGGTCGTCCGTGTCAGGTCCCGAGGCGGCGGTAGCGTGCGAGACGGGCGGCGGAGCGGGTCGCCGGGTCGGCGTGGAGCAGGCGCGTCAGCTCCGACTCGAGCACCAGTCCCACCCTGCGACAGAAGTCCTCCGGCTCGTCCGCGGCGTCGGGTCGCTCGCCGATGACCCGGTCCACGATTCCGGCAGCAAGCAGGTCGCGCGAGCGCACGCCCTGCTTCTCAGCCATCTCGGGGGCGTGCTCAGTGTCGTGGTACAGGATGGCGCTCGCACCTTCCGGCGGAAGGGGTGAGAGCCACGCGTGCTCGGCGGCGAGCACGCGGTCGGCAGGGAGGAGGGCGAGCGCTCCACCACCAGTGCCCTGCCCGAGCAACAGCGCGACCGTCGGTGCTTGGAGGGTGACCAGCTCGGTCAGGCTGCGGGCGATCTCACCGGCCATGCCGCCCTCCTCGGCTTCTTTCGACAATGCGGCACCGGGAGTGTCGATGACGGTGACGAGAGGCAACCGCAGCTCCCTGGCGAGACGCATCCCGCGACGCGCCTCACGCAACGCCGCTGGACCCATGGGTCGGTCGGCGGTCTGCCCGCGCCGGTCCTGACCGAGCACCACGCAGGGCGCTCCACCGAAGCGGGCCAGCACGAGGAGGAGCCCGGGGTCGAGCTCGCCTTCCCCCGTGCCGCTGAGCGGGACGACGTCGGTGGCGGCGTAGCGCAGGAACCTGCGCACGCCCGGGCGGTCCTCGCGGCGGGAGCGGATGATCGAGTCCCATGCGGGGACATCGGGCAGCTCCTCGGGCGGGATCTCGGGTGCCATCGGCAGCCCTTCTCGCGGTGCGAGCAGGACGTTGAGGGCCCGGTCCGCGAGGGTGGCGAGATCCTCGACGGGAAGGACGGCATCGACGAGGCCGTGCGCCATGAGGTTCTCGGCGACCTGCACGCCCGGCGGGAACTGCTGGCCGTAGAGCGCCTCGAACACGCGGGGGCCGAGGAAGCCGACGAGCGCGCCCGGCTCGGCGACGGTGACGTGCCCGAGCGAGCCCCAGGACGCAAGGACCCCGCCAGTCGTGGGGTTGCGCAGGTAGACCAGATAGGGCAGACCGGCGGCCTTGTGGGCTGCGATGGCCGCTGAGATCTTCACCATCTGGAGAAAGGCGATGGTGCCCTCCTGCATGCGGGTGCCGCCCGACACGGGAGCTGCCAACAGTGGCAGGCCCTCGCTCGTCGCCCGCTCGACGGCGTCCACGAGCCGCTCGGCCGCGGCAACGCCGATGGACCCAGCGAGGAACGAGAACTCGCACGCGAGCACCGCGACCCTCCGGCCGTGGATCCGGCCCTCGCCGGTGACGACGGCCTCGTCCAGTCCGCTCCGCTGGCGTGCCCCTTCCAGCTCCGCCTCGTAGGCCGGGTCGGTCGGCACCCGGTGGGGTGGCGCGTCCCAACGGACGAACGACCCGTCGTCCAGCGCGACGTCGAGCAGCTCCAACGCACTCATCCGGGTTGAGCTCATGGGGCACCTCCTGCGGGCGGTGTGAGAGCGTGTTGGCTCAGTGGCCTAGCCAATCGAGAATCGTCGTCCGTGTCAATGGATACCGCCTGGTGTCGACCACCAGCCCCGCACCTGCCATGGACAGGCGTCGCCACGGCCCCACCCGCGTTGACGCTTGTCGCGCTCTGCTCGGCTCCAGATAATGCAGGGGTACGCCAACCGGGCCGAGTGGGCCAGAGGGAGTGCACCGTGCCGTTGAACCATGCCCCGTCGACCAGCGGGTCCGACCGTGCGAGCCGCGCGCGGCTCGTCCGATGAGCAGCGCCGAGGCGGCCAGCCGGCGGCCTCTCACGGGTGTCGTCGTCGTCGATCTGAGCCAGGTCCTCGCCGGCCCGCTGTGCACCATGATCCTCGCGGACCTCGGGGCGGACGTCATCAAGGTCGAGCCGCCGCAGGGTGACCAGTCCCGCACATCCCTCGGCACGCGGATCGGTGACGACAGCGCGGCGTTCCTCGCGGTCAACCGCAACAAGCGCAGCGTCGAGCTCGACCTGTCCACCGCCACCGGGCGGGCCGCGCTGCACGGGCTGGTGGCCGAAGCGGACATCGTGGTCGAGAACTTCCGTCCAGGTGTCGCAGAGCGGCTGGGCGCCGGCTACGAGCAGCTGTCGGCGATCAACCCCGGGCTCGTCTACGGGAGCGTCACCGGCTTCGGTGCCCAGGGACCCTACGCGAACCGTGCGGGACTAGACCTGGTGGTGCAGGCCATGACCGGGTTGATGAGCGTCACGGGGGAGCAGGGCGGCCGGCCGGTGAAGAACGGTCCGCCCGTCGCGGACCTCGCGTCAGGGCTGTACCTCACCATCGGGGTCCTCGCTGCCCTGCACGAGCGAGACGCGACCGGGGTCGGGCAGAAGGTGGCCACCTCCCTCTACGAGTCGGCCCTCTCCCTGGCCGTGTGGGAGACGGCCGAGCTGTGGGCGACGGGTGAGCAGCCCGGGCCGCTCGGCTCGGCGCACCGGATGGCTGCGCCCTACCAGGCGCTGCGCACCAGTGATGGCTACGTCGTCGTCGCCGCGACGAACGCCCGCTTCTGGAGGCGACTGTGTGACATCGTCGGACGGCCCGAGCTCGCCGACGACCCTCGTTTCGCGACGAACGCGGACCGCCTCGCTCACCGCGGCGACTTGAGTGCCCTGCTCGAGGCAGAGCTCGAACGGCGGCCCACGACCGAATGGGTCGACGAGCTGGTGGCTGCCGGCGTTCCGGCCGGACCCCTGCAGGACTACGCGCAGGCCCTGCGTGACCCGCACACGCTGGCAACCGGGATGGTCGTGGAGGCACCGCACCCCGACGCGGGTACGCTGCGGATGCTCGGGTCGCCCCTTCACCTGTCCTCGGCAGATTTCCGGCTCGACCGGTTGCCGCCCCGCCTCGGCGAGCACACGGCGCAGGTCCTGCGCGAGTACGGCATCGAGCCGCCGAGCTGACCTCTGGGTCACCCACCGCCGCGAAACCCTGATCAGCGCCGACCGCCCACTGGCTTCCCTTCAGCAAGATGCTCGGCGAGCGCTGGGAGGCTCGCGACCTCCAGCGTCGGCGTCGGGCCGTCTGGGTCGAGGTGATGCCCGGGCCGCTGCAGCCGAGCCACGGAGAGGCCTGCCTCGAGCGACCCGCGTACGTCTCGCGCAGACGATGCCACGTGCAGATATGGCTCGCCTGCCGCGGCTCGCGCTGCGCGATACAGGGCCGGCGCCGGCTTGTAGGCATGGAGCCGCTCGGAGGTCAGGAGGAGGGCCGGTGCCAGCGGGAGGCGCGCAACGCGGGTCCGCGCCAGCAGGTCGTCGTCGACGTTGCTCAGCACGCCCACCTCATGACTCGCTGCGAGCTCGCTGACGCCGCCCTCGACGTCCGGCCACAGGGGCCAGTCCCCGACGGAGGCCCAGAGCCGCCTCATGGCGCCATCGACGTCCGCCTCGAGCTGCGCCTCGCTGAGGATCTCGGTCATGGCGCGCCGCCCCAGCTCGGTGAAGGGTACCCACTGCCGACACTGCGCCTGCAGCTGCTTGTGACGCCGGTCCCAGGCGGTGTACAGCTCGTCACCGGCGAGCGGCCACCCCTCCGCGGCGGCGATGTCCTGCAGCTCGCGCGAGGCTCCGGCCCGCGAGTCGACGAGCGCGCTGAAGACGTCGATCGTGATGTTCACCTCGTCGTCAGCAGTGCTGCCAGCTCGGCGAAGTCCGTGACCGTGGCGTCCGGAGGGTAGGTGTCGTTGCCGAACGGGCGACGCCGACGGTCGACGAAGGCGCTGCGCATCCCCGCGGCCTTGGCGCCGATGCAGTCGAACGCGTGGTTCGCCACGAAGCAGATCTCCGACAGGGGGACGCCGACGAGCTCTGCCGCTGTGGTGTAGGTCGCCACGTGGGGCTTGAACGTACCTGCGGCGGCCACTGAGACAACTCGGTCGAAGAGATCCTTCGTGCCCGAGTGGGCGACGCCCCGCTCCAGCATGTCCGGGTCGCCGTTCGACAGGATGACGAGGCGCAGGCCGTTGGCCCGCATGGCCTCCAGGGCGGCGACGACGTCCTGGAAGGGCTCGAGCCGCTCGATGGCTGAGACGAGCTCGGCGACCTCCTGCGGCGTGTGGTCGATTCCCGCCCGCTCGAGGGTGTAGCCGACGGCCTGCTCGCCGATGTGGCGGTACGGCGTGTGCTCGCGGTGCAGCAGAGCGTCGATCATCGAGTTCTCGAAGTGGGTGCGCCGCCACCACGTCACCAGCCGCGACGGTGGGTTCGCCGTGTAGCCCTTCCCTTCGAGGTAGGGCGTCATGACGTCGGTGAGCCCCGACTGCATGTCCACGACGGTGCCGTAGAAGTCGAACATCACGGTGGTCACGCTGTCGAACGGATGGGTCATCGGGCTCGTCCTCGTCTGCTCTTGGGAGGTCTCCCACGGTAGTCATTGCAGATCGCAGGGGCATCGTCCAATCGGCTGACAGAAGACCACGTTCGTCGTGCAAGACGACGACGCCTGGGCGGCGCCGGAGTGACACGATGTGGGGGTGAGTGACGTCCGAGGGCCACAGAGGACACCGAGGCAGCGAGCGATTGACGCCATCGGGAACACTCGGGAGAGCGGGGGGTTCTTCTACGCGCACTTCGTGGGGGTTCGCGGCGGGGCCACCGCCGCAGGTCGTTCTGAGCTCGCCGTGCTGCCGGCCCCTGGCCAGCCCCGGCCGTCGACGATGGCCGTGGGCACGCTGGCGGATCTGGCCCTCGGATCGGCGCTGCGCAGCGCCCTGGGAACCGGCCTCCTGATGCCGACCGTCGACCTCACCCTGACCCTCGTCCGGGAACCGCGCGGGGAGGTCGTGGCGCAGGGCTTCGCGCTGCCCACGGCGACGGGATCTGCCACGGCGACTGCCTCGTGTGACCTGTCGGACTCTGATGGGCGTGTCGGCCTGGCGTCAGGCACCTTCGCACTTCGGCCCGCGGCGGCCAGGTCTGTCCGGTCGATGCCGTGGGACACCGCCCTGAGCCCCACTGGGCCCATCGACCAGCCCGGGCCGCCATCCCTCGCGCCGGGTGACCTGTCACCGGAGGAACGCGCCTGCCTCGAGGCGGTGCTGTACGACGGAGGCCGAGCCAGCGGCGGCGTCGACGCGGTGGACGACGCGCTGCTGGGCTTCTCGGCGTTCCCGCACGAGACGGAGGAGACGCTGGTGGAGGCCCGGGTGGGCCCCGCACTCGCCAACCGTGCGGGCTACCTGCACGGCGGGGCACTGATCGCCTTGGTGGCGCGCACAGCGCAGGCGGCGCTCGGCGCTCAGCCCACCGACCTCCACACCGTGACCCTGCAGTTCCTGCGGCCCGTCACGGGCCCGGAGCTGTCCGGGTCTGCATCCGTCCGCCGCCGCGGCCGCTCCTCTGGGGTCGTGGCGGTCGATGTGGCGGGCCTCCGAGCGGGCCAAGGCGACCTGTTGGCCACCGCGTTGGTGGCCCTCAAGGTCGGCCGGTGATGTGTCGGTGCGGGTCATGAATCGCGAGAGACTGAGGTCATGAGCAGGCAGGCGGCCCGCGCCGGCGCGCTCACCATGAGGCAGCTTCTCGACGCACTCGGCGAGGTCATGGCTCGCCCGCTTGACAGCGACCAGCCGCTCGACAGGGTCGTCACCGATGTCGTGATCCACGACCCCCTCTCGCCGCAAGCCCTTGAGGAGGGCGACCTGGTCCTCGCCGTCGGCGTCGCTCCGGACGGGAATGACGCGATCTCGCTCATCGACGCCGCCGAGCTGGCGGGCGCCGCCGGTGTGGCCTTCCGCCGGGCGGGTGGGGTCCCGCGGCTCCCGGGGGGATCGCGTGCGGCCGTGATTCTGGTCGACCCCGACCTGGCGTGGGAGCAGCTGATCTCATTCGGGCGTGGCCTCGTGTTCAGCGCAGCCGCCGGCTCCGCCTCGGACGACGAACAGCCGTCCGACCTGTTCTCGCTGGCGAACACCATCGCGGACCTCGTGGTCGGTTCGGTGGTGCTCTACGACGTCCATCACCAGGTGCTCGCCTACTCGAGCCTGGACGGCCACGTCGACGCGCTCGACGAGGTCCGCAAGGGCACCATTCTCGGGCGGCGCACCCCTGATGACTGGGTGGACCGGTTCGAGCGGGACGGTGTCTACGATCGCCGGCCGGGTGCCCGTGTCATGCGGATCGAGGGGTATGCAGACCTGCGCACGCGGCTGCGCGTGGCGGTGAGGGCGGGCGACGAGGTGGTTGGGGAGATCTCGGTCGCCGAGACCACCGCTCGCTTGGGCCCGCAGACGGAGGCCGTGCTCGAGCAGGCGGCGCGGCTCGCCGCCCCTCACCTGGTGCGCCACCGGCTCGAGCGGGATCTCACCCGCAGAGCCCGAAGCAGTGCGTTGCAGGCGCTTCTCGCCGGGCGTGGACCGCTCGACGTGCATCGTCGCGAGCTCGACCTGCCGCTGACCTCGTCGTATGCCGTGATCGGCCTTGCGCTCCATCCTGCCGCCGGTCCTGGGACCGAAGCAGAGATTCGCCGTGAGCGTTCTGCTCGCCTGGTCGGCGCGCTCACGGAGACCCAGCACCCGAGGGCCGTCACGTGCCGGATCGGCTCGACCGTCTATGCCCTGCTGCCGCATCCACCGTCGAGCGACCGGCTGCGGTTGCTGACCCGGCACGTCGTGGCCCGCGCCGCCGTGTCCGGCGTCCCTGTCCGGGGGGCCGTCGGCCGCACGGTCACATCGCTCGGCGACGTGGCGCTCTCACGGGCGGAGGTCGACCAGGTGCTTCGAGTCCTGTCAGCTGCCGACCCGGAAGGTGGTGGCGAACCGGACCTGTCAGGAACGCCGCTCGTTGCCGGGGTGGACGACGTCTGGGCAGACATCGCGCTGGTCGAGGTCCGGGATCTTCTGGACGAGGCCGGCGCTCGCCGGCCATCACGCCCAATCAGCGTCTTGCTCACCCATGACGCCGACCGCGGCACCGCTTACGTGCCGACGCTCACGGCCTACCTCGATGCCTTCGGGGACGTGCGCGCCGCGGCCAAGGCGCTGGCGCTGCATCCGAACTCGTTGCGGCACCGACTGCGCCGCCTCAGCCAGATCGCTGGCCTCGATCTGGACGATCCCGTTCAACGGCTCGTCGTCGCGCTCGAGCTGCGCATCCTTCTCTGAGGCGGGGGAATCTCGGGAAGCTGCGTCTGACTCTGGTCACCGTCGGCAATGTCCAAAGGGGCCTCCCTTGATCTGAGCCGTGCGCTGCCGGCTTGAGACGCGCAATGGCTCTGGTCTCGGTCTTGCTCGGGCGAGCTGCTGGGATCGACCGCAGTTGCCCACCCGCAGCGTGCGTCGCAGACGCGCGGCCGCTTCGCGAGGGGGTTCCGGCCGCCCCCCACCACGTCACTGCGAGGACCGCCGGGGATCGTCACAAGAACTTGAGGTTCTCGCAGGGAAGACGACACAGGGGAGCGGCAAGGTGGTGGGTGAGGCGAGGGCCAGCAGCGGCCGTCGCGAACGAAGAGAGGTAATTGAGATGATGGGTTGGTACGGATCCGGGATGGGTTTTGCGGGATGGTTCTTCATGGGCCTGTTCTGGCTCGTGCTCCTCGGCGTGATCATCTGGGCGGTGGTCCGACTCCTTCCGTCACGCCAGCACCCAACGGGCGGCACGAGCGTCACCGAGACGCCTGAGGAGATCCTGGATCGCCGCTTCGCTCGCGGCGAGATCGACGCCGAGACCTATCGGGCGCAGCGAGAGGTGCTGGCGGAATCCCGCGGTCGGCGGCAGGACCGGGCATGACGCTGAATGACGGCGTGGAGCCCCCGGGCGGGCGGCGGGACCGCCGGCCGGTTGTGGCGCTCGGGCTCGCCTTGGTGCTGCTCGTCGCCTCCGCCGCCATGGCCGCTGTCGGCATGCTGGGACCCGCCCCGTGGCAGTCCGGCTCACCGTGGGCGGCCCCCGGGGACGCACGAGGTGTGCCGTTTACGGGCTTCGGTCAGTACGGCGGCATGATGGGCGGCCCGGACGCACACCTGGGATGGGGCGGGTACGGCGGCATGATGGGAGGCCCGTACGGATCGGGAACGGGAAGTGATATGGGCGGCATGATGGGCGGCCACGTCTGGCTGGCCGGAGACGGCCGACGCGTCGATTCCATCGCGCAGGCTCGGGCCCGCGCGGCGCAGGCCGGCGCACCGAAAGAACTGGAGGCGGGGGAGGTCATGCAGTTCACCAACGGCTTCTACGTCGAGCTGAAGGGCGCTGACGGTGACCCGACGACGGAGGTGCTGGTCGACCCCGCCTCCGGCGCCGTCCAGACTGAGTACGGGCCCGCGATGATGTGGAACACCGGTACGAGGACGGGCGCGCTCACCGAGCAGCAGGCCCGTGAGGCGGCCGCCGCCTGGCTGAGCTCCAACCGCTCCAGCGAGAGCGTCAAGTCGATCACCGCCTATCCCGGCTACTTCACCATCGACACGGCGGCAGGGGGCACGATGGTCGGCATGCTCTCGGTGAACGCGACGACCGGTGCGGTCTGGTATCACACGTGGCACGGAGCCTTTATCGCCATGGAGGACGCCTGAGCATGCCGAACTCCTCGCGGGCAGCCACCACGTCGCCACGCGCCCTCGTCGTCGATGACGAGCCAAGTCTCGTCCGGGTCGTCGTGGGCTACCTGCAGGCGGGCGGCTTCGAGGTTGACAGTGCTCCCGACGGCCCGACGGCTCTGGACCTCGCCCGGCGGACCGATCCCGACGTCATCGTCCTGGACGTCGGACTGCCGGGCATGGATGGGATTGAGGTCTGCCGCACGCTCCGAACGTTCACGGACGCCTACGTCGTGATGTTGACCGCCCGCGCCGACGAGGTTGACATGCTGATCGGGCTTGCCGTCGGCGCCGACGACTACATCACCAAGCCGTTTTCTCCCCGCGAGTTGATGGCCCGGGTCCAGACCGTCCTGCGCCGTCCGCGGCAGTCGGCTGCCGACCGTCCTGGTGCTGCGGCCAGGGGGTCGGGGGAGGAGGCAGCGCGGGTGTTCGGCGCCCTCGTCATCGACGTCCTGGCCCGTGAGGTCAGCCTCGGCGGGCAGCCGGTTGAGCTGACGAGGACCGAGTTCGACCTGCTCGACACATTGAGTGAAAGGCCCCGGGTCGCGTTCTCTCGATCGCTGCTGCTCGAGCGAATCTGGGGTGGCGGCGCGTGGGCGGGGGACGAGCACCTGGTCGACGTGCACATCGGGCGCCTGCGTCGCAAGCTGGGAGACGACGCGCGGGAGGCGAAGTACATTCGGACGATCCGGGGTATCGGTTACCGCATGGGGGAAGGATGAAGGACGCTGCGCGGAGGCGCGGCCACCCCTATCCCCCATCGGTACCTGAGGTGCGCCCCCGCAGGGCCGGGCGTCTGTCGCGACTGCGGCTGGCGTCGCGGCTGTTCCTCAACAACCTGCTCATCGTCGTAGCGGGAGCGGTGACCGTTCTGACCGCCGGGTTGCTCTTCGGGCCGGCCCTGTTCCACGTGCACCTGCAAGGCGCCCAGCTACCGCAGATCGATCCGGACGTTCGCCAGCACATCGACTACGCCTTCGACCAGGCCCTGCTACTGGCCCTCGCCATCGGTGTCCTCGTGGCGGCCCTGGTCGCCGCCGCCATCAGCTGGCTCGTCGCCCGCCGGGTGGCCGCGCCGGTCCAGCAGACCGCGTCGGCTCTGGAGCGGCTGGCCGACGGCCACCATGACGTACACGTCGACGACCCGGGTCTGGGGCCGGAGCTCGCCACGCTGGCCGGCTCCTCGAACCGGCTCGCCCACCGCCTTCAGGTCACGGACGACCACCGCCGCCGCCTGACCGCGGACCTCGCCCACGAGCTGCGCACCCCCATCGCGTCCCTGCAGGCGACCGCACAAGCGCTTCAGGACGGCATTCTGGCCCCCGACGACGAGACGCTCGGCGTCCTGACCGACCAGGCGGCGCACCTTCAGCGGCTCGTGGCGGACCTGGAGAAGGTCAGCCGGGCCGAGGAGCGCCGCATCGTGCTCACCAGCACCGCGCGAGAGATCGCCCCCGTAGTCGAGCGTGCCGTAGCGGCAGAGAGGGAAAGGTATGCCGTCCGCGGCGTGGCGCTCCAGGCCGATCTGCCATCGCCAAGGACCGGTCCGACAGCGCGCGTCGATGCCGACCGGCTCCGCGAAGCCCTTGGGAACCTCCTGGACAATGCGCTGCGACACACCCCACCCGGCGGCCATGTCGCCGTGACGATGCGTGCCGACCCCCACCGGGGCTCCACCGACATCGAGGTGACCGACACGGGCCGCGGTTTCGACCCTCACCATGCCGAGCAGCTCTTCCACCGTTTTCACCGTGAGTCGGCCGACTCGTCCGGTAGCGGCCTGGGGCTGACCATCGCCCGCGCGCTCGTGGAAGCCCATGGCGGCACCCTGACCGCCATGAGCGAGGGGCTCGGCCGTGGGGCCACGTTCACGATCACCTTGCCCACAGCGGCGCGTCCGTCCGGGGAGCAGACACCGCCCACGACGTGAAGAACGAACCGACTTCCGTTCGAGTCCTTGCGGTCGGCGAAGGGTCGCGGGCTGACGTGCGAAGACCGGCCGACGTCGGTGGCTCATCGGCGGCCCGTCTTCGTCTTGTCGGGGTCCGCCGCAGGCTGGCGGTGTGTCTGCAATCATCGGCAGTTGACAGTCACGACATTTGCCATAGTTGATAATCTCTTCAATTCATGAGAACCTTACGATCGCTCCCGGAGAACACGCCTGGAGGACCCAGAGGATGGGACGAAGACATGATCACGCCGTTGCATCAGTTGAAAGCTGAGTTCTTCAAGACGCTGAGTCATCCGACGCGCATCCGGGTCCTCGAGCTGTTGAGCAACGGCGAACGGTCAGTGGGTGAACTCCTTCGCGAGCTCGACATCGAAGCCTCGAACCTTTCACAGCAGCTCGCCGTCCTGCGTCGGGCAGGCTTGGTGACAACCCGCAAAGAGGGATCCACCGTCTACTACTCGATCGTCAGTCACGAGATCGCGGATCTGCTCACGGTGGCGCGCAAGCTGCTGACCAGTCTGGTCTCCGACCAGCTCAGCACTTTGCAGGAGGATGCGTTGACAACTCGCCACGCCGAGGTTCGCAGGGCAATCCATTGAGGGCCATGCTCAAGCGGATTCGTGCCGTGGGTCGGGTGGCGGAGGCGGCGCCTGCTGCGCCGGATGGCGGGCTTT
The DNA here is from genome assembly GCF_000184685.1 of Intrasporangium calvum DSM 43043. NCBI lineage: Bacteria > Bacillati > Actinomycetota > Actinomycetes > Micrococcales > Intrasporangiaceae > Intrasporangium > Intrasporangium calvum. The sequence continues at coordinate 3,337,386 of NC_014830.1, read as the reverse complement.
CGCGTGGCGGAGAGTTCGGCGGGTCGATCCAGGTGCGTCATGTCGATGCTGGCTCGTGCAATGGTTGCGAGCTGGAGATCGTCTCGGCCTTCGGCCCGGTCTATGACTTGGAGCGCTACGGCGTGCGGCTGGTTGCCTCCCCACGTCACGCCGATGTCCTGCTGGTGACCGGACCCGTGACCCGCAACATGGCAGACCCGCTCCGCAAGGCATACGAAGCGATGCCGGCACCCAAGCTCGTTGTGGCCCTCGGGGACTGCGCCCGGAACTGCGGCATCTTCGCGGGCGCCTACGGCGTCTTTGGTGCGGTTTCAGACGTGATCCCGGTGGACCGAGAGATCAGCGGATGTCCGCCGAGTCCGGAGGAGATCATCGCCGCACTGCGCGAGGTGAGCGGTCGATGAGCCTCATTGCGCTCGGGCTGGGATGTGTGGCGTTGGGCGCTGCCCTTGCCGTAATGACCGCGGCGCTGCCCGCCCGTGCACGCCGGAGCGCTTCAGGTCTGGTCACCAGCCTGGTCGGCGCCGGCGGCGTCCTTGCGGGCTCGGTGGCGCTGATGGGCACCCAGTACACAATGTCAGTCGACTTCCTGCTCCCATTGAGCCGGATGGTTCTGGACATCGACGGACTCTCGGGTTTGTTCATGACCATGATCGGCGGGGTCGCTGTCGTCGTCGGCGTGTATCGGATGGGCTACGTCCACCAGACGCACCTTGGGTCCGCCTCCGACGACGACCGGCACCGAGAGGTTGTGTCCGACACGACGGGTATTGATTCGCGGTGGGCGACGGCCTGCCTGCCGTTGTTCGTGGCCGCCATGCTGTTGGTTCCGGCGGCCGGTAACATCACCACCTTTCTGGTGGCTTGGGAGCTGATGGCACTCGCCTCGCTGGTCCTGGTGCTGGCCGAGCATCGGGAACGGGTGGAGGTGCGTCAGGCCGGTGTGTGGTACGCGGCCATGACCCACGCGGGGTTCGCGGTGATTCTGGTCGGCTTGGTCCTGCTCGCCGCCTGGTCGGGCACGGAGACCCTCGCCGGGATCCGACAGACGGCTCCCGGTCTGTCGGAGCCTGCGCGTTCTGCCGTCTTCCTCCTGACCTTGGCGGGTTTCGCCTCAAAGGCGGGCCTGGTTCCGTTGCATGTCTGGCTGCCGCGGGCGCATCCGGAAGCCCCCAGCTATGTGTCGGCGCTGATGTCGGCGGCGATGGTCAACCTCGGCCTGTATGGGATCGTCCGGGTCTGGTTCGACCTGCTCGGTGGAGGCCCGAGCTGGTGGGCGCTGATGGTGCTGGCGCTGGGGGTCGTCTCGGCGTTGTACGGCGTGCTGCAGGCCGTTGTGGCCAACGATCTGAAGCGCCTGCTGGCCTACTCGACCACGGAGAACCTCGGCTTGGTGTGTATCGGTGTCGGTGCGGCCGGTCTGGTCGCCACCAACGGTGACTCACCGTTGGTCGGGCTGCTGCTGCTGGCCGCGTTGATGCATGCGGTCAACCATGCGGGTTTCAAGTCACTGTTGTTCCTGGGCGCGGGTGCGGTGCTGCGCGCCACCGGGCTGCGGGACCTGGACCGGATGGGCGGTCTCGTGCGCCTCATGCCGATCACCGCTCTGCTCACCGGCGCTGGCGCCTTGGCCGCCTCAGGGCTCCCTCCGGGAAACGGGTTCGTCTCGGAGTGGCTGCTGCTGCAGGGGCTGATCCACAGCCTTCCCCCGTCCGGTACCCCCAACCTGCTCCTGGCGGTCACCATGCCCCTGGCAGTCGGCGCGGTGGCGCTGACCGCCGGATTGGGTGTGGCGACGTTCGTCAAGGCGTGGGGAATCGGGTTCTTGGCACGTCCCCGCTCCACGGAGGCCGCGTCCGCGGCCGAGGGTGGGGTGGCTTTGTCGGTGGGGATGGGCATGGCGGCGGCTGTGTGCGCGGTGCTCGCGCTGTGGCCGGCGGCCGCCATCCAAGCCGTCTCGCGGGCGATTGCTGCACTGCCTGGCATCGGGGCTGACCCACCGGTGCGGTCCGACGCGTACCTGACCTTGTCAGGGGTGCGCGGGTCGATCTCCCCGGTGTTGATCGCGGTGGCGGTGGCGTTGGGTGTCACGGTCGTGGCTGTGGCGCTGCGCGTCCTTGCGGCGCGCCGAGCGCGGCGGCGGTCGCTGGTGTGGGGTTGTGGCGGCACCCGGTTGAGCCCGCGGATGCAGTACACGGCCACCTCGTATGCCGAGCCCCTGATCCGGGTCTTCGATGACGTCTTGCGCCCGGAGCAGGACGTGGACGTCACGCATTACGCGGAGTCGCGGTACCTGGTGGAGAGTGTGACGTATCGGCAACGCGTGGGGGACCGGGTCGAGGCCCTCCTGTATCCGCCGGTCCTGGCGGCGGCGAACCGGTGGGCGCAGCTCGCCCGGCGGGTCCAGAACGGCAGTCTGCACCGGTATCTGGCCTACGGGCTCGTCGGTGTCATCGTCGTGCTGATCTCCGCGGCGGTGGTGGCGTCATGAACGGCTCTTGGAGCTGGTGGGGTGCTGTCGGGGTGCTGCTCCAGATGGTCGTGGTGGTTGTCGCCGCGCCGTATCTGGTCGGGTTGATGCGCCAGGTGCGAGCCCGCCTCGAGGGCAGGGTCGGCGGCGGCGTGGGACAGCCGTGGCGCGATCTGCGCAAGCTTCTCCGCAAGGAGGCGATCAGCCCGGAAGGCTCCTCCCTGGTCTTCGTCGCTGCTCCTGCCGTGGCCCTGTCCGCGTCGCTGGTGGTGGTTGCGGTGGCCCCCTTCATCGTGACCGGCTCGCCGCTGGACGCGGTCGCGGACCTGTACGCGGTCGTGTCCCTCATGCTGCTGGGGTCGGTGGCTTTCGCGCTGGCCGGGCTGGACACTGGGTCTGCCTTCGGCGGGATGGGCTCGAGTCGGACGATGATGGTCGCGGCCCTGGCCGAACCAACACTGCTGCTCACCGGTTTCGCGTTGGCGGTCCGGGTCGGCTCGTCCAACCTGGGACAGCTGGTGGATCGCAGCCAGCAGGCACCCGGCGAGGTGTTCTCGCCGGCGGTGCTCCTGGCTGCGGCGGCGTTGGCCATCGTCGTCGTCGCGGAGGCCGGTCGGCTCCCGGTGGACAATCCCACGACGCACCTGGAACTGACGATGATCCACGAGGCGACGATCCTCGAGTACGCCGGACGCGACCTGGCTGTGGTCGAACTGGCCAGCTCGATCCGGCTGACGATCCTGCTCGGGCTCTGGGTCAACCTGTTTCTGCCCTGGGGCATCCCCGGGGCGGCCACGCCGGTCGCGTTGGCGCTGGGCGCCCTCGTGTTTCTGCTCAAAGTCGGGCTCGCGGCCGCGGCCTTGAGCGCCGCGGAAGTGTTCATGGCCAAATGGCGACTGTTCCGGGTGCCCGAGCTGCTGGCCGGCTCGTTCCTGTTCGGCGTGCTCGCCGTGTCCACCTCGTTCTTCTTGGCATGACCATGACCCAGCTCACCCATCGAAGGCGGTCCTGATTTGTCCAGCGAGGTCTACACCGAGCTGCTGTATGCCGCCTGCGGCGGCCTGCTGCTGGCTGCGGTGCTGACGTTGTGGCGGCGCCAGCTCTCCGCGCTGGTAAGCCTGCTCATCGTCCAGGGCGCCCTGTTGGCTCTGCTCGCCATGCTGCTGGGGATCCGACACGACAGCGCTGAGCTCTACGTCGTAGCCGTCGGCGTGCTGCTGCTCAAGGGGGTGGCGCTGCCGTTGGTGCTTCGGCGGGCGTTACGCAGCGGCGGCGAGGCACGCGAGACCCGGCCGCTGGTCAATGTCCCCGCGTCGATCCTCGCCGCCTCGTTGCTGACCTTGGTCGCGTACGCCGTCAGCGGCCCGATTGTCGCCCTGAGCCCGGGACCGGAGACCCGGGCGGTACCGGTCGGTCTCGCGATGGTCCTGATCGGCCTGTTCGTGATGGTCACCCGCCGCCGCGCCATCTCCCAGGTGGTCGGGTTCCTGCTGATGGACAACGGGATCGCCGCCACCGCGTTCCTGCTCACCGCGGGGGTCCCGGCCGTGATCGAGCTGGCGGTGTCGCTGGACTTGCTGCTGGTCGTGCTCGTGCTGCTGGTGGTCACCAGCCACGTCCGCGCCACGTTCGGAGGAACCGATATCGACGAGCTGCGAGGACTGAGGGATTGATGCTTGACCTGACTTCCCCACCGATCCACCTCAGCGGGGTCGCGTCACCGGCCCTGTCCTCCCTGAGCGGCCTGCTCGCCGTGCTGCCGCTGGCGGCGCCGCTGCTGGTGAGCATGACCGCGTGGTTCATCCGGACCGACCGGCTGCTCGCCGTCCGAGCCAGCATCGTCGCAGCCGCCGTGATCCTCGGGTCTGGCGTCGCGGTCGCCGTGGTCAACGTGCGCGGCGAAGTACCCGCGGTCGGCTCCACCCTTCGCGTCGACGCGCTGTCGGCGGTGATGCTCATCGTGATCGGCGCGGTCGGGCTGATCGCCACCACGGCCAGCGTCGACTACCTCCAGGGCGAGATCAACGGCGGCCACACCACCGATCGGCGGGTGCGCGCCTACAGCGTTCTGCTGCCCGCCTTCCTGACGGCCATGGTGCTGGCCGTCGTAGCGAACAACCTCGGGTTGTTGTGGGCCGCGATCGAGGCGACCACGATCGTGACCGCGTTCCTGGTCGGCCACCACCGCTCCCGCGGTTCGGTGGAGGCCACCTGGAAGTACGTGATCATCTGCTCGGTGGGCATCGCCCTTGCCTACTTGGGCACCGTTCTGGTGCACTACGCAGCCCGGCACGCGGGGCTGGCCGAGTCCGCGGCGCTGGACTGGACCGCACTGTCGGCCGGCGCAGCCCGGCTCGACCCCGATGTCATGCGGGTCGCGTTTGCCCTACTGGTGCTCGGGTTCGGAGCCAAGGCCGGCATGGCACCGCTGCACAGCTGGCTGCCCGACGCGCACAGTCAGGCCCCGGCCCCCGTCTCGGCTCTGATGTCGGGAGTGCTGCTGCCAGTCGCGGTCTACGCCCTGCTGCGATACCGGGTGATCGCGGCACCCAGCCTGGGTGAGCACCAGGTCAGGCTGCTGCTGCTGGTCGTCGCGCTCGGCTCGCTGGCTCTCGCCGCCTCGCTGATCATCGCCCAACGTGACTACAAGCGGCTGCTGGCCTACTCCAGCATCGAGCACATGTCGCTGGTCGTCATTGGGGTGGCGATCGGGACTCCACTAGCCGTGGCAGCACTGCTGCTGCACATCGTCGGCCACGGCCTGGGCAAGGCCGTCCTGTTCTGCGGCGCCGGCCGGATCCTAGCCACCGAGGGCAGCACCAGCATCCGGTCCGTGCGCGGACTGCTGGTCCGGCGCCCAGCGCTCGCCGCTGTCTTCGCCGCGGGAATCGCCGCCCTGCTCGGGCTGCCCCCCTTCAGCTTGTTTGCCAGCGAGGTCGGCCTGGCCCGGGCCGGCACCTCGGCCGGACTGGGATGGGTGATCGCGGCCGCAATGGCTCTGGTCGCGGTCATCTTCGTGGCCATCACCGTGCACGTGGCACCCATGGTTCTGGGACGACCGACCCCCGGACAGCCCGTGGACCGGTCTGCCGCAGGGTTGTCCCCCCTGGTGCTGGGCCTGGTAGTCCTCGCCGTCCTGGGGATGGTGGCCTGGCCGCTGGACCAGCTGCTGCAAGCGGCCAGCCTGATCGGAGGTGCCCGATGAGCGAACCGGACCGGCCCGACACCCCACCCCCGACCGATTTCCCGGCGGTCGAGAGCCGTCACTACCACCGCCGCCGTCAGCTCGAGGTGACCTCAGACACTCTGGGTACCCGGACCACCGAGCTGCTGGATAGCGGCTTCCGGCTGGGCCTGGTCGCGGCACACGAGGACGAGGACCGGTTCCGGGTCGTCTACCTCTTCCTCGCCGGTCACCCCGACCGCCGAGTCGAACTGGTTCTCACCACCGACCGGGACGCGCCCTCGGTGCCCACACTGGCCGGGCTGTCCTTCCCCGCGGGACGGTTCGAACGCGAGATGAGAGACCTGTACGGCATCATCCCCCTCGACCATCCCCTGCCTCGGCGCCTGGTGCGGCACCAACACTGGCCCCAGGGCTGGTATCCCATGCGCCGCGATGCCGGTGCACCGCCGGCGTTCGGCTCAGAGGACCAGCCCTACCCCTTCGCCACCGTCCAGGGGCCGGGCGTCTACGAGATCCCCGTCGGCCCGATCCACGCCGGCCTTATCGAACCCGGCCACTTCCGGTTCTCCGTCGTCGGAGAAACCATCCTCAAACTCAAGGCACGCCTGTGGTTCGTCCACCGCGGCATCGAGAAGCACGCCGAGGGCCGCACCGTCTCCGAAGCGCTGCCGCTGATGGAACGGGTCGCCGGGGACACCTCAGTCGGACACGCACTCGCATTCAGCCTGGCCGTCGAGGAAGCCCTGGACTGGGCCGTGCCCGCGCCGGCCCAGCTGATCCGCGCCGTCCTCCTGGAGCTGGAGCGCCTCTACAACCACATCACCGACATCGGCGCCCTGTGTAACGACGTCGGCCAGGGACTGCTCAACGCGCACGCTCTCACACTGCGGGAACGGCTGCTGCGGCTCAATGCCGAGACCACCGGCCACCGGCTGCTGCGCGGCGCGATCGTCCCCGGGGGGGCCCGCCTGCAGACCCTACCCACGGCCGCGGCCATAGATCACATCGACGCCGAGGCCGACCGCATCGTCACCTTGGCACTGGGCCACAGCGTGGTGCGCGACCGGTTCACCGACACCGCGGTGCTCCCCACAGACCAAGCCCGAGACCTGGGCACGTTGGGCTACGTCGCCCGCGCCAGCGGACTCCGGATCGACGCCCGCCACGACCACCCCTTCACCGAGGCCACCACCCGCGCGCAGCTGGTGACAAAGTCCGAGGGTGACGTCATGGCCCGTTTCCTGATGCGCGCGGAGGAGTTCCACGCCTCCGCGCTCCTGGTCAAGGACCTTCTCGCGCTGGTTGGCGGTGGTGATGTGCCTCTGGGCAAACTGAGCCCAATCGCCGGCCAGACATCGGGTGTCGGATTGGTCGAGGGATGGCGCGGCACGATCGCCCACCGGATCGAGCTGGCCCCCGACAAGACAATCCGACGGCTGAAGATCGTGGATCCCTCCTTCCTCAACTGGCCCGCAGTGCCGGTCAGCCTCACCGACACCATCGTTCCTGACTTCCCCCTGACCAATAAGAGCTTCAACCTGTCCTACGCCGGCAACGACCTCTGATCCAGTGGGTCTGCCCTCCTTTGACCCCCCGCTGCCTGTGTGACCCCTCTCTCGAAGCAGTTCCGGGCAAAGTGGTCGGTGGAACACTCGGAAGGCCCAGCGCTGTGAAAGAGGTCGCAATGGCGTACACCGACGAACCGATGGCTCTGGAGGGGGTACGCCTGGAGTTTCCGTACGCGTCTCCCTTCGTGAACCTCCAGACCGTGCTGATGTGGCTCAACGGAGTACAGGCAGCGTGGGACTTGGCCTGCCGCGTGGCGGCGATCGAAGAGGCGGACGCGGCGGCGGTCCCCGAGAGCCGGAGGGAGCCCGGCCCGCCCAGCCTCGACCTGCGGAGCATCAGCACCCAGCCGACGTTCTCACTGGAGTTGGTGCAGCGTGGCCCGCGGCTCGGCGGACCCGGCGCAGCGGCCGCGATCTTCGCCGACGTCGTCTCCCAGCCGGAGGTCTTCGGTCAAGCCCTGTCCGCGGCCATCGACTCGTTCGCGGTGGACATGGACGGCCCTCGCTCCAATCGGACGCTGCGTGTGGCCTCGGACGAAGAGCGGAAAGCGATCGCTCGGCTCCCGCTCGCGACCGTCGTTCAGGCGCTGTGGTTGCAGGAAAGCTGACCCCCCATCTGCTCGAGCCCCTGGAGAGGCTGGGGTATCCGGTCCCCAGTCACTGAGTCTCGGTAGCACATCGCTGGGCGCGAGAACGGCCGGGGTGGTTGTGACAACGTGGATTCCAACGGACGACGCAACACAGAAGCTGTGTGGAAGGCGTCATGGAAGAGGGGTAGTCAGGTCGTGGCGGCCAACCACGAAGACGTTGCTCGAACTTGCCTGGGTGGTCGAAGGGCAACCAGGCGGGCCAGTTTGAGTCCCGAGGCCGCCGCCGACCGGCGCACCTGCCCCGTCAACCGTGCGTCGCCAGACCTCATCCGTTCCACAGGGGCAGGTCCAGCTGGAACACCGCGCCGGCTGCGGTGTCAGCGTCGAGCAGCTGCAGCGAGCCGGCGTGCGCAGCGGCGATCTCCCGGCTGATGGCCAACCCCAGTCCGCTACCGCCTCGGTCGCGCGCCCGTGCCTCGTCGAGCCGGGTGAAACGCTCGAAGATCACTTCGCGGTCTGCCGGGGCGACCCCGGGCCCGTCGTCTCGGACCTGGACCACGGCTCGGTCACCGCGGCGCCGCAGCGCAAGGTGGACGGTGCCGGCAGCGTGCCGTTGAGCGTTGTCGGTCAGGTTCTGCAGAACACGGGCGAGCTGGGCGCGATCACCTCGTACCCGCAAGGCTGGCAACGGCTCGACGACGACCTCAACCGTGCCTGCGCGGCGCAACGCGTCGGCCGCCTCGTGCACCAGGTCGTCGAGGTCGAGCTCATCACGCACCTCGGGCGCCCTGCCGTCCAGCCGTGCCAGCAGCAGCAGGTCCTCCACCAGGTGCCGCATGCGCACCTGCTCGGCCTTCAGCTCGGCCCCGGCCACGGTCCACGCGGCAAGCTCGCCGCGCCGCTGGGCGATCTCGAGCACGGCCTGCATGGTCGCCAGTGGGCTGCGCAGCTCGTGGGAGGCGTCGGCGACAAACCGGCGTTGCCGTGCGCTCGCCTCCCCGACGCGTGCGAGCATGGCATTCATCGTCTGGGCAAGGCGGTGCACCTCGTCCCGGGTCCGCGGAAGCGGCACCTGTGCGGTGACCTCCCCGGCGCCGATGGTCGCCGTCTTGCGTCTGATCTGCTCCAAGGGCGCCAGGGCCCGACCCACACCCACCCAGGTGATCAAGGCCGCCAGCACCAGGACCACCGGGAATACCTCGAGCAGCAGTCGTCCAGCGCTGGCAACCGCCCGGTCCACTGGACCGAGCGACTGGGCCACGATGATCGTGTCCGGCCCCACCTGCAGGGTCAGGACCCGGAACCCCGCGCCGGCGGCCGTGGGCAACGCAACCTCGGTATGGATTCCTGCGCCGGCCCCCGGTGCCAGCAGCGCCGCCTCTCCCTCGATGTTCGCCGTCGCCGCGAGCACCGCACCCGCGCCGTCGAGGACCTGGACGATGCTGCCCTCGTCCGTTGCCGCCGGCACCACCGACACCAACGACCCAGCCCGCACGAGCGCGGCGACCTCGTCAGCGCGGGCGCGCACGGACGCGTCGATCCCATCCGTCAGGGTCGTGCGCAGCAACGCCAGCAGGACGAGCCCGGCCAGGGCGAGCACGAGAGCCACCGCCGCCGTCGCATACAGCGTCGTCGAGGTGCGGACCCCCGGAGGAGGAGCTCTCATGCGCCTCGTCCGCTCAAGCGGTACCCCAGGCCGCGGACCGTCTCGATCGCCACGTCCGGCTGAGTTGCCAGCTTGCGACGCAGCCGCCCGATGTACACCTCGACGACGTTCGCGTCGCCCTCGAAGGCCTGGTCCCAGACATGCTCAAGGATCTCGGTCTTGCTGACCACGTGATCAACCCGATGGGCCAGGTAGCGCACCAGCGCCATCTCCCGTGCGGTCAGCCGCAGCTCGTCGGCGCCCAGCCAGGCCCGCTGCTTGGCAGGCTCCAACCGCAACGAGCCCACCACCACGGAAGGCTCTGGCCCCTCGCCGGCGCGCCGCAGCAGTGCCCGCAGCCGCGCCGCGAGAACGACCGGGGAGAACGGCTTGGAGATGAAGTCATCGCCTCCGATGTCCAGCGCGTCGGCCTCGTCGTACTCCCCGTCCTTCGCGGTCAAGAACACGATGGGCGTCGAGTCGTCGCGCGCGCGCACGTTGCGGCAGATGTCGTAACCCGACATGCCGGGCAGCATCACATCCAGGACGATCACATCGAACGTCTGCTCCTGCGCCTGCCAGTCGCCGTCGACACCGTTCAAAGCCACCACGACGCTGAAACCCTCGGACTCCAGACTCCGGCGCAGCGCAGCAGCCAGCGGCCGCTCATCCTCCACGACAAGAACCCGCACCGTCACCTCCGGCCAGCCCACAGGAGTGCACGCACCGCCACCCTACGCGTGCACGGGGGACGGCCCGAAGGGCCGTCCCCCCGCAGGGTTGGTTACTCCTGCCCGTCGAACTGGTGGTCGACGTTGCCCGCCGGGTCCTCGTGGCCGCCCGGACCGTCCGAGGTCCCCGACTCGGTGCCGGCGGTCTCGGGGGCTTCCGCACCCGAGACCTCACTGGCGCCGGTGTCGGTGGCGCTTCGCTGGCCCTGCTGGACGCTGCTCGAGGTGGCAGCCGGAGCCACCGGCGACGGGCTCGCCGCGAACGCGGCACCCGACCCGAGCATCGCCGTGATGCCGAGAGCCGCCGCTGCCGCGCCGCCGATGGCGATCTTCTTGATCCGCATGGGAAGTCCTTCCGTTGGTGTCACTCTGACCCCCTCACCATGCAGGGGACCGCCTGAACGGAACCTGACACAACCTGTCAGCCGGTTCAGCCAACCCGATCCGGCCGGCCCGGCGCCTCCGCAAGGGCACCGGGGCAACCCCGGGCGCCACCTCCACAGGACAGTGGCGGCCGCCGAGGTCATTGCGGCAACCACGACGCCGCGCGGCAGTGTCTTGAACACGGTGGACGCATGCGATCACCAGTCTGGCGCCCCCGACGACTCTCGCCGCCGCACGGCCAGCCCCAGACGCGTGTCGGCCAGAAACACCGTTTCAGCGGACAGTCCCCGTGGCGACGACCGAGCGCAGCGGACGCGCGTCGAGCCGGGCGGGCTGCTCATCCAGGCCGGGGGAGGTGCCTCTCAGCGGCGTCGCTCGATGGCGCTCCCACCCATGATGTCGGCGGCGGTCGGGGGCTCCGTGACTGCATTGGTCTCGCCGGGGGTTGGGCACGGGGTTGTCGGAGACACGGTCCTCCCGTCCTGCCGGCCCCGCTGTGGCGGATCCTTCTGTGGCGCAACCTTCTGGCATGCGTCCGGAACGAGTCAGGCGTCGATGATGACCGGGATGATGAGCGGGCTGCGGCGATGCTTGCGGTGGGCCCAACCCGATGCGGCGGCGCGCACGAGCTCCTCGATCTGCTCGATGTCCTCGATACCGTCGCGGGAGGCCTTGGTCAGGGCCTTCTGGATGGCCGGGGTGGCGTCGTCGAAGTCCATGGCGTCTCGCTCGAAGCCGTGGGCGAGGTAATCGGGGTCCTCGGTGAGCTCGCCGGTGGCGGGGTCGACGATGCAGATGATGGTCAGGACGCCTTCCTCGGCGAGCGTGCGACGGACGTGCAGGTGCGCCTCGGTCGCCCCGCCGACGGTCATCCCGTCGACGTACACCATCCCGGCGGGCACGGTCCCGGTGATGGCGGCGCGGCCGTCGACGAGGTCGATGACGGACCCGTCCTGGGCGATGAGGACGCTCTTGGGATCGACGCCGGTACGCACGGCGATGTCGGCGTTGGCTCGCAGGTGGCGCCACTCGCCGTGGACAGGGAGGACGTTGGTGGGCCGGATGATGTTGTAGCAGTAGGCGAGCTCGCCGGCGCTGGCGTGCCCGGACACGTGGACCTTGGCGTTGCCCTTGTGCACGACGTTGGCTCCCCAACGGGTGAGCTCGTTGATGACCCGGTAGATGGCGTTCTCGTTGCCCGGGATGAGCGAGCTGGCCATGAGGACGGTGTCGCCCTCGGTGACGCGGACGGGATGGTCGCGGTTGGCCATCCGGGCGAGGGCGGCGAGCGGCTCGCCCTGTGAACCGGTCGCGACGATCGCGATCTGGTTGGCCGGGAGGCGCTCGAGCTTCTTCAAGTCGTCGACGACGAGCCCCTCGGGGATGGTGAGGTAGCCGAGCTCGCTGGCAATGCCCATGTTGCGGACCATCGACCGTCCGACGAAGGCGACCTTGCGACCGTGCTGTTGCGCGGCGTCGAGGACCTGCTGGATGCGATGGACGTGGCTGGCGAAGCTGGAGACGATCACCCGGCCGGGCGTGGTCCGGAACACGGTCTCGATCGCGGGGGCCAGCTCGCCCTCGGAGATGGTGAAGCCGGGGACCTCGGCGTTGGTCGAGTCGACGAGGAAGAGGTCGACGCCCTCCTGCCCGAGCCGGGCGAAGGCCCGCAGGTCGGTGACCCGTCCGTCGAGCGGGAACTGGTCCATCTTGAAGTCGCCGGTGTGCAGGACCAGCCCGGCGGCGGTACGAATCGCGACCGCGAGGCCGTCCGGGATGGAGTGGTTGACCGCGATGAACTCGCAGTCGAACGGTCCGAACTTCCGGCGGTGGTCCTCGCGGACCTCGACGGTCACCGGCTTGATCCGGTGCTCCTTGAGCTTGGCCTCGATGAAGGCCAGGGTGAGGCGGGAGCCGACCAGTGGGATGTCAGGCCGTTCACGCAGCAGGTAGGGCACCCCGCCGATGTGGTCCTCGTGGCCGTGCGTGAGCAGGATCGCGTCGACCTGGTCGAGCCGGTCGCGGATCCAGGTGAAGTCCGGGAGGATCACGTCCACCCCGGGCTGGTGCTCCTCCGGGAAAAGGACGCCGCAGTCGACGATCAGCAGCCGCCCGGCGTGCTCGAAGACCGTCATGTTGCGGCCGATCTCGCCGAGACCACCCAGCGGCACAACTCGCAGCCCGCCCGGCGCGAGACCCGGCAGGCCAGTGGCCCTCTTGGTGCGAGACCCGCGGCGGCTCATCGGATCCCACCTCGGAAGGTCGGGACGTGCCGGGCCGGGTGGCGCGAGATCCTCATGTGCGGTCCTCCAAAGGTCCGTGGGCTGGGGCTGGTGTTGGTGGCGGGACCGAGCCCAGCGGCATACGGCATGGGTCGTATGCCGCTGGGCTGGCTCAGCGGGTCAGTGGCCGCCGCCGAGGTGGCCGGCGAGACGCTCGTGTCGCTCGAGGCTCTCGGGGTTGAGGCCGATGATGGTCACGTTCTTGCCCTTGGCACGGTACTTGGTCTCGATGGCGTCGAGCGAGGCGACGGTGGACGCATCCCAGATGTGGGAGTCGGTCAGGTCGATGACGACGTTCCTGGGGTCGCCGACGTAGTCGAACTGGTACACCAAGTCGTTGCTCGAGGCGAAGAAGAGCTCGCCGACGACCTTGTAGACGCGGGTGTCGTCGTCCGGGTGGGCCACGTCGACCACCTCGGTGAAGTGGGCGACGCGGCGGGCGAACATGACGGAGGCGACGATGACACCGGCGATGACCCCGATGGCGAGGTTGTGGGTGGCGACGACCACGACGACGGTCGCGGCCATGACGAAGGTCTCGCTCTTCGGAAGCCGCTTGAGGGTGGCGGGCTGGAGGCTGTGCCAGTCCATCGTGCCGACCGAGACCATGATCATGACGGCGACGAGGGCGGCCATCGGGATGAGCGAGACGATGTCGCCGAGGCCGACGACGAGGATGAGCAGGAAGACGCCGGCGAGGAAGGTCGAGATGCGGGTGCGGGCGCGCGCGGCCTTGACGTTGATCATGGTCTGGCCGATCATCGCGCAGCCGCCCATGCCGCCGAAGAAGCCGGTGATGATGTTGGCGGCGCCCTGGCCCCAGGCCTCCCGGGTCTTGTTGGAATGGGTGTCGGTGACGTCGTCGACGAGCTTGGCCGTCATCAGCGACTCCATCAGGCCGACGAGGGCCATCGCGATCGAGAAGGGCCCGATGATCTGCAGGGTCTCCAAGGTGAACGGCACGTTCGGGAAGAACAGGCTCGGCAGGCTGTCCGGCAGGTCGCCCTGGTCGCCGACGGTGGGCACGGCGATCGCGGCGGCGACGGTGAAGATCGTCAGCACGACGATCGCCACCAGCGGTGCGGGGACGGCCTGGGTGAACTTCGGCAGCGCGACCATGATGAGCAGCCCGACCGCGATGAGCGGGTAGACCGCCACGGGGACGTCGACCAGGTGCGGGACCTGCGCGAGGAAGATGAGGATCGCGAGGGCGTTGACGAAGCCGACCATGACCGAGCGGGGGATGAAGCGCATCATCTTGGCGACGCCGGCCAGGCCCAGGACGACCTGGATGACCCCGCCGAGGATGACGGTGGCGATGAGGTAGTCCAAGCCGTGCTCGCGGGCGACGGGCGCGATGACGAGGGCGATCGCACCGGTGGCCGCCGAGATCATCGCGGGGCGGCCCCCGAGGAAGGCGATCGAGACGGCCATCGTGAAGGACGCGAAGAGGCCCAGGCGGGGGTCGACACCGGCGATGATCGAGAACGAGATCGCCTCGGGGATCAGGGCGAGGGCGACGACCAGACCGGCGAGGACCTCGGTGCGCAGCCGCTTGGGGGAGCGGAGGGCGGCGCGTACAGAGGTGACCTCGTGCTCGTGCCGGAAGTGCTCCACACCGTCGTGGTGGGCGTCGTGGTGGTCGTGGTGGTGGTCGTCGCGGCCGGGCGACGTGGGCTCGGTGGTGGACAAGACTGCTCCAGAGGATCGGGATGCGAGGACCGGCGCGCATGGACGGGCGGCGGCATGGATCCCGGACGACGGTGACCGGGGGCGGGCTTCGGGGGCGTGAAACTAGCTCAGGGGCTCGCGGAGGTGAGCCGCGAACGCCTCGGCGTGCTCGACCTTGCGGCGTAGCTCAGTCAGCTTGTCGTCGGCGAGCCGCTGGTAGTCCTCGAGGGTGGCCTGCAGCCCGGCGCGGGTCTTGTCGGAACAGCGCGGGCTGGCCAGGCGCTGGCGGACGTCGAGGATCTCGCGCATCTGCTCGAGGGTGAAGTCGAGGGGCTTCATCTGCTTGATCAGCAGCAGCCGGGTGACTGCGTCCTCGGTGTAGAGGCGGAACCCGCCGGGGGAGCGCTGCGCCTCCGGCAGCAGCCCGACCTCCTCGTAGTGCCGGATCGTGCGCAGGCTCAGGCTCGTGCGCTCGGCGACGTCGCCGATCTGCATCAGGGTCGCGGTGCTCGGGGCGGAGGTGGTAGGGCTCACGTCAGCTTTCGGGTCGCGGTCGGACCCGTGCGGGCCAGGTCGTCGGGTGCCGCTGGAGGCGACTATGCAACCCTACCCTCTCGTTAGGGTAGTGATCAAGGCAGGGTGTTGAGGGGAGGGAGAGGAAGGAGTGGGGCAAAACTGGTTCCACACCGGTCGTGGCCCTCGGCAGTGTGCTCGATCAGATGAGCCAGGAGGATAGGGCGGTGTGTCGACGCCTGACCCGCCCGCGTCACGCCCTGCTGATGCGCGGGACGGGATGTCAGGACAGGTGGCGGAGGGCCTGAAAAAGGCGAGCGCGCGGGGCGCCTGAGAGCCCTCAGGCGCCCTGGCCGCGGCGTCCGTCGGAAATGGGCAATGTGGCCTGGATCGTCGTGCCGCGCGGGATGCGCTTGAGCACTTCCACGGTTCCGCCGAGGGCAACCACCCGTTCGCGCATCCCCACCAGTCCCCAGCCCTGGACGAGCTCGCGCACGGACTCCGGCTGGGGCGGTGGGCTCGTACGCCGCTTGTCGATCCCACGACCGTCGTCGGAGACCGTGATGGAGAGCATGTCGCGGAACTCGACGAGGACGTCGACGCGCGCCGCTCCCGCATGGCGAAGGACATTGCTGAGTGACTCCTGGACAACGCGGTATGCCGTGAGCTCGCCCTCGGGGGTCAACCGCACGGGCTCGCCGCGCACCTGGAGGCCGACGTTGGGTGCACCCGATCTCATCTCTGCTTCGTCCACGAGTTGTCGCAGGGCGGAAGCCAGCCCGAGAGCATCGAGCACTGGGGGACGCAGCCCTCGGATGACCTCGCGAAGTGCGCATCCAACTTCGGTGGCAAGCCCTGCATGTCTCGAGATCTGCGCCGCTATGTCCACCGGGAGCTGCGGGTCGGCGGCCACGTCATCCAGGCCTCGCGAGAGGAACAGCAAGGTCTGGAGCGGATCATCATGCAGGTCCTGAGCCAGGCGGCGTCGTTCGTCCTCCTGCACGGCGATCAGCCGGGCACTGAACAACCGCTGCTCCTCCTGACGGCGATGCTGCTCCGTGACATCAGCAAGACAGACCTGCACGAGCCGTGATCCGGCGTCGGGTGAAAAGACCTGTGCGCTCGGGGCGAACAGGCGCTGCTCGCCATCCGTTGTCGTCAGCGGGAGCACCGGCATCCCGGTGAGGAGCGCCGGCACATTTTGGCCGAGGAGGTCACGAAGGCCCCGCCCTACCGTGTCATCCCCGAGGAGCCGTGTCCCGGCAGCGTTCGTCTCCGAGACGACGCCATCGGCGTCGGCGATGAGCACGGCCGCCTGATGATCGTCGAAGAGCGAATAGTAGCGAGCTGTTGCCACCTCGGCCGCCGTCAGCGCGTCCTCGGCACGTCGCCGCGCCCGGCGTTCCCGCTCCACCCGCACGCCGACAACGACAGCGACGGCGTTGAGCAGGATGAGGTTGCCGCCCTCCACCCAGACGTGGATGGAAGGCCACGAGCTGTCCGCAGGCCAGTGCGGAACGATGGTGAGGGTAGAAAGGACCGCGGTCCCGACAGCCCCCTTGACGCCGAAATTGAGTGCGGCGTACAGCACCGGGACGAACAGCAGTGCAGAGGTGACCGGGCCGGGAACGAGGATGACGTCTTCCCTGTCGCCAAGCCAGACGAGGACGAGATCGTGCAACGCCGCGATGGTGAGCACTGCCGCCTGCACGATCCAGAAGCGCCATGAACGTACGGGCGGCGCGATGGCGCGATAAATCCTGGCGACGTGCGACGTGCCTCCATGGTCGATCCCGACGTTGGCCTCATCCGTCGTCATCGGGCGCCTCGATGATCCCGTGTGAGAGGGCTTTGACAACGGCCTCGGTCCGGGAACCAGCTCCGAGTTTGCCGTAGAGGCTGTCGCAATGGCGCTCCACCGTACGGCTACTGATGTGGAGCCGGTCCGCGATCTCCCTGTTGTGGAGGCCGTCGACGAGCAGCGAGAGCACCTGTCGTTCGCGGTCTGTCAGCATGACGCCGTCGTTGGCCGGGCCGCGGGGCCGCAGCACCCGTGCCAGCAGCTGTGACTGGAGCACCAGTCGACCTGCGGCAGCGTCCCTCACCCCGGTGGCGAGCTCGCGCCCCGGCGCTGCTTTGCTGATGAAGCCGACGGCGCCGGCCTCAAGCCCCCTACGGACGAACTCCTCGTCGTCGTACGCCGTCACGATGAGGACCTTGATTCCAGGATGGTCCTGCGCGATTCGTCGGGTGGCCTCGATGCCACTCATCCCGGGAAGGCGCACGTCCATGAGGACGACGTCGGGTCGAAGGCGGTTGACCAGGGCGAGCGCGACCTCGCCCGAGTAGGCGTCTCCGACCACCTTGATGTCGCTGTACTGCTCGAGGATCCGACTGGTCCCCTCGCGGAGCAGGGCATGGTCGTCGACGATCAGCACGCGCAGCTGCGGCACGTCCATATCTGCAGGCTAGACCGACCACGTGCCCGGCGATGTCGGCAAACACCCACACGCTGCTACGTGACCGCCGTCGACGGCTTGACGGGATTCTCGGTTCTGCTCACCTGGGACGCCGCCGCACGCTGGGCCTGGGCCCACAGGCTGGGCCAACGCGGCAAACCAGTGGAGCGTTCTCATGGAAAGAGATCTACGAGCACCATCCGACGGCCTGATGGGCGCTACCGCCGTGTTCACCGATGACCATCTGGGTGCTGCGCCGCTGCGCCGTCCCCCATCAGAGCAGGCGAACCCGTCCTCGTGCGGATTGGCTGTCCTCCGGGGTGTGTCACCTCGTGGTGGATCCAGAGTGTCCTCGGCGGCTGCGCGGTGTGCCGTGGCTGCTGCCGTATCCGTGCTGAGTCTGGCTTTCCCTGGGGCGGCGTTCGCCCACGGTGACGAAGGTGGGGTGCCCGCTCGGGAAAACGTCCTGCAGGCCATTGCGTACGTGGTCAACACGCCCGACGACATGGACATGATCACCGACAAGCTGACGGACGCGAAGGAGTCGGAAGACCAAGAGGGCGTGGACATGACCGAGGTCGACCGGGCGATGCAGGCGCTCGACCAGGGTGACATGCCCCAGGTGCGCCTGCTGCTCGAGCAGTCGATCGGCGCGCGGGCCGACTTGAGTGGTCTGGATGTCCGGCACGTACTGCAAGTGGCTCCTGGCAGCTCCACCGTGAGCCTGGCGGCCGGGCAGGACCCGGGCACCCTGATCGTGACTGACGAGCTCACCGGCCGCGGGGCCTGGAGCGGGAGCGATTCGGCCCTCATCGGGATCGCCGCCGCCGCCGCCGCAGCTGGGGTTCTGCTCGGGTGGAGGTTCCGCCCGGCGCACTCCATTCACACGCTGCGACGGCGGGCCGCGCTCGCGGGCCGGTCTGCGGACCAGAAGGGCGGAGGCTGATCGCAATGTCGTACGTCACCAAGACGAGACCTGTCGAGCACGTCTCGCGCGGCAGGCGGTTCGTCGGAGCCGTGGACGAACGGCTGGGCCTGGACGCCCTTCGTTACCCGGTGCCCGAGCACGCCAACAACCTCGCCTGGAGTCTCGGAGGTCTGACGGCGGTCGCCTTGGCCATCCTCATCGCCACGGGTGTCGTGCTCGCCCAGTTCTACGACCCCACGCCTGAGGTAGCCAACGCGAGCGTGCGCACCATCGTCGAGGACGTGGCGCTGGGCCGGTTCACCCGGTCGCTGCACTACTGGGCGGCCCAGGCGATGTACGTCCTGGCCGCTCTGCACCTCATTCGCGTCTTCTTCCACGGCTCGTACAAGCGTCCTCGTGAGGCCAACTGGGTCATCGGGCTCAGCATGTTCGGCTTGACCTTCCTGGCGATCTTCACCGGCACCGTGCTCAAATGGGACCAGGAGGGGTACGAGGCGCTGGCCCACAACCTCGAGCTCGGCCAGTTCCTCGGCGGCGCCGGGTTCTGGTTCTCGACGTCCTTCGCCGCCCACACTCCGATCCTCGTGCGGCTCTACTCGGCACACATCATGCTGATCCCCGGCCTGATCGTCATCCTCGTCACCCTCCACGCGCTGCTGATCAAGCGGCACAAGATCTCGAACCACCCGGGCCTGCCCGCTCCGGCCCCCGACACTCCCGCGAGTCTCGAGCATGGAGGCCCCCTGCCGCCCGCCCGTTCATCGCTCGTGGAGGTCACCACTCCTCCGGGAGAGACCTACCTCGAGGCACGGGAGCCGTTCACCCATCACCTACGCCGCGTCGGAGCACTAGGGCTGGTGCTTCTCGGCGTGCTCAGCATCGTCGCCGTGCTCTTCCCGCCGCCGGTCGGTCCGACCCCCGTCGCCGGCGTCGAGGTCACCAAGCCGATGTGGCCCTTCTGGTGGATGTTCACGCTGGAGAACTGGTTCGGGCTACCTGCGATCCTCTGGGGCGGGCTCGCGCTGTTCGGACTGTTGTTTGCGGTCCCATTCATCGACCGCAACCCCAAGCGGTCGTGGCGCACCCGCCCGGTCGCCATGACCTCGGCGGCCCTGGTCATTCTGGCGCTGATCGTGCTGACCATCTTCATGGGAATCACGACGCCCGCGACCCACCTGTAGATGTGGTCCCGGAGGAAGGTCTGGCCGTGAACCGCCCCCACCGCAACTTCTGGATCTTGGTGACCGCGTCGGTTGTCGCCGTCGGGCTGCTGTCGACCGCGGTTCGCATGCCGCCGAGCCCACTCGCCGGGATCCTGACGGCGGTTGCCGGGCTGGCCGCGGCGGCGTCGCTCGCTCTGGCCGGTCGCATCCTCGTCGTCACCACCCGATCGAGCACCACCACCCGCGCCCGGCGACGAAGGGCAAACGATCTTGAATGATCGACCCCCGCTCTGAGGACACCCCCTCACTGGCTGAGCTACTCCTCGCTGGGATCGTGTGTCGCGTCGAACTCCATCGCCTGGCCAAACCTCGTCGCGATGACTACCTCGTGACGTCAATTGCCGCCGTGAACGTCGGGGTGTGCGTCCTACCCTGGGCCCGACCCAGGCGACAGCTGTCGTCGGCGACCCCGTGAGGTCGCCTCGGGCTGCGACCCAGCCCAGCGGCATACGGCATGATGCTGGCGCTTGGCTCGATCCGCGGCTCACGCGGAAGCGGTTGGTACTTCATCAAACCTTGACGGGAAGCAAGCCGTTCGCAGGTGGGAGGTGCCTCAGGCTTGCGAACCATGCCGGCATGCCAAGAGGGTGAGCCACGAGGAAGCGGGAGCACTTGGGATGCACGACGACACGGACCGCACGAGCACTGATGCAGAACGAAGCGGCAGACCGAAGTCGGCTGGGACAGCTCGACGGGTACTTCTTCCTGCGATCGTTGTTGCGATTGGTGCGGCGGGCGCTTTCGCCACCGTGAATCGAGGCGGTGTCGACGAGGGTGTGCGAGAAGGGCGCCTGGGCACAGCTCCGTCGCCGGCGAGCGCTTCCCACGATGGCATGGTCTCGGGGGCGGTGTGGGTGGCCAACGAAGACGGGGCGAGCCTCAGCGTCATCGACGCCGCGACCAACACGGTGGTGACGTCGGTCAAGGGCGTAGAGGGCCCGCACAACGTGCAGGTCTCACCTGACAGCCGGACCGTGTGGGCCGTCAGTGGCCACGACTCCATGGCAGTCATGCTCGACGCTGGAACCCTGGCCTTGCACGGCGTCGTCCCCACGGGAGCAGCGCCGGCCCATGTCATCGTCACCCTGGATGGGAAGACGACATACACCACCAACGGAGCCGACGGCACCGTCACGGCGATCGACGCCGCCACGATGAAACCGCTGGCGACGATCCCGGTTGGGGAGGGGCCGCACGGCTTGCGCCCGAGCCCGGACGGCAGGTGGATCTACGTGGCCAACGTGTCAGGCAACACCCTGAGCGTGATCGACACTTCTGCGAACACCAAGGTCGCCGACATCGAGGTCGGCAAGGCGCCCGCCCAGGTCGCGTTCTCCCCGGATGGACGCTTCGTGTACGCATCGATCAACGCCGAGGACGCGCTCGTGAAGGTTGATGTGCAGACCCGCGAGGTCGTGGGCAGGGTGATGGTCGGCGACGGGCCGATCCAGACGTACGTGAGTCCGGACAACCGCTACGTCCTGGTCGCGAACCAAGGCACGAAGGAACGGCCCGGGACGACGGTGTCTGTCATCGACACGACGAGCTTCACGGTCGCGCGCACCGTCGAGACCGGGCAAGGCGCCCACGGTGTCGTCGTCGACCCGTCGAGCCGGCACGCATACGTGACCAACCTCTACGGCAACGATGTCGCCGTCCTCGACCTCAACGAACTGCGAGTCGTCGGGCGTATCCCGGTGGGCGACAAGCCGAACGGCATCAGCTTCTCCACCGTGCCGGTGAGCGAGCAGGCCCCGGTCACCATCGAGCTGCCCGAGGGGCAGGGAATCGGGGACCAAGGGCACGGCGGCGACGGCCACTGAGGCGGCCCCACGGAGACGCGCGTCCGTGACCCGCGGCCCAGGATTGGCGCGGCGGACGTGGGGTCGTCAGCTGTCGCGCGGCTCTGGCGCGGAGGAGGTGAGCGGGCTGTGTGGCGCGCTCGGCAACGCGATCGTGAAGGTCGCGCCTTTCCCTGGGCCGTCGCTCGCGGCGGTGAGGCCGCCGCCGTGGGCGTCGACGATGGCCCGGCTGACCGTGAGACCGACGCCGGAGCCTGCCCGGTCGCGGTCACGGGCGGTGTCTCCGCGGTAGAACCGTTCGAAGACATGTGGCAGCTGACCCGGCTCAAGCCCCTCGCCCGTGTCGGCAACGACGATCTCGACCTCGTCCGAGGGCTGGCGGGCGAAGAGCCGGACCGTGCCGCCCGCGGGAGTGTGACGCAGGGCGTTGCGAAGGAGGTTGTCCAGCACCTGGCCCATTCTCTGGCGGTCGACCTCGAGCCTGACACCGGGTGCGCCTTCGGTGTCCGCGACGAGATTGACGCCCTTCCTGGTGAACGCTTCGCGTTGGGACTGACCGGCTGACCAGATGAGGTCGCCGACCAGGACCAGGTCCCGCTCGAGGGAGATGCGTCCCTCTTGGGCCCGCGACACCTCGTCGATGTCCTCACTGAGGCGGGACAGCCGATCGGTCGCCTCGGTGAGCACCCGGTCGGTCTGGGCGTCCCAGGTTCTGAACCCCTCCCGAAGTCCCTCGGAACACAGCTTGATCGTGGTGACGGGCGTCCGCATCTCGTGGGCCAGGTCCGACAGCAGCCGTTGGCGAGTGTCCTCGGTCTGCTCCAACTGTGCTGCCATCAGGTTGAAGGCGGCCCCGAGTGCGTCGAGCTCGGCCCCTGACCCGGTCGGCGCCACACGGGTGGCCAGGTGTCCCCTGGACAGCTCTCGGGCCGCGTCGGCGAGCACCGCCAGCGGGGCCTGCAGACGGCGGGTGACATACCACGTGACGGCGCCCGCACAGAGGAGAGCGATGATCAGGGCGACCCCGAGCGAGACCACGGACGCGTCCCGGTAGGCCTCCTCGATGTGCGCGAGCTCGGGGGAGTGCTCGGCGTGTCCGGCTTTCAGCAGGTGTTGGTGGAACAGTGGCGGCCCGACGAACAACGCGACCAGGCCAGCGGTCAGGATGCTCGCGACGAGGACCGACACCTGGGCCAGCATCAAGCGTGAGGAGAGCCGTTGCGGTCTGGGCACGACGTTCATCCTTTGCCCATGCGGTAGCCGACGCTGCGGATCGTCTCGATGTACTTCGCCGAGTTGGCGTCGTCGCCCAGCTTGCCCCGGATGTGTCCGATGTGGACGTCGACGACATGTTCGTCGCCCATCCAACCGGTGTCCCAGACCTCGTCGATGAGCGCGCGTCGCGTGAAGACGAGCTTCGGTCGCCCTGACAGCGCATCAAGGAGGTCGAACTCGGTCCGCGTGAGCGGCACCGGCGTTCCGGCGACGGTGACCTCGCGGCCGGGCACCTCGATCCTGAGGTCGCCGAAGACCCGAGCAGGCTCCTCGACGACGGACGGACGGACGTGGGGCTCCGTCCGTCGTGGGCGCCTCAGGACCGCCTGGATCCGGGCCAGCACCTCATTCGTGCTGAACGGCTTGGTGATGTAGTCGTCGGCACCCACGGACAGTCCGACCACGCGTGCGACCTCGTCTGCTCGTGCCGTGAGCATCAGGATGTAGCAGTCGGAGAACATCCGTATCTGGCGGCAGACCTCCACCCCGTCGAACCCGGGAAGGCCCAGGTCCAGCATGATGACGTCAGGATCGAACTCCCTGGCTGCCGAAACCGCGTCCGGTCCCGTGTAGGCCTCCAAGGTCACGTAACCAGCCCTGCCGATGTAGTCGCTGACCATCTCCGCGATGTCACGCTCGTCGTCGACCACCAGAACTCGCGCGCGGTCCGCCGGTGAACCAGTGTGAGGTGTCTCCATGCGCCCAGTGTTGTCTGCGAAATGTTCGGATTCACCCTCTGGGGCCAGTTTGGCCGGTTCTTCGTCAAACCTTGATCCGGCCTTGCGCCGAGACAAACCCTCGGCAAGCAAGAGTGGCTTCGAGACAGAGATTCGGCGCCAGAGGAGTGAGAGGTCATGACCAACCACTGGGCGAGCTACGGGATGGACTGGTGGATGTGGGTGCTGATGATCCTGGGGATCCTGGGCTTCTGGGTGCTCGTCGCTGCGGTCGTCCGTTCGGTGATCCAAGCCGAACCGAGCGCTCCGGAATCGACTCCGGCATCAGGGCCTGACCCCTTGCGACTGCTGGACGAGCGCCTCGCCAGGGGAGAGATCGACACCCAGGAGTACCAGCACACCAGGAACGTCCTCACCGGCTTTCGCTGACATGCGGCCTGGCCGGTGCAGTCAAGAGCCCCCGCGAACCCACGGAGGGAAGCATGAACAGCCTGAGCCGACGCAGCGTCATCCTCGGCAGTTTGGGCATCGTCGCAACGGGCACGCTTGCCGCCTGCTCCGCATCCCAGCCCGCCGGAACCCCAACTGCATTCGGGACGCCGACGGCCGATCCGACAACCCCCGGACAGCGCGTCACGACGGCGAAGCTGATCGCCAAGCGCGCGACACTCGATCTCGGTGGGCCCGAGGTGGGGACCTGGGCCTATGGCGACACGGCCCCCGGGCCCCTGATCCGCGCCACGGCAGGCGACCTCGTGCGCGTGACGCTGGACAACCAGCTTCCCGCCGACACGTCCATCCACTGGCACGGCATCGCGCTGGCCAACGCCGCCGACGGCGTGCCCGGGATGACACAGGACCCGATCCGGCCGAGCACCACGTTCACGTACGAGTTCGTCGCGCCCGACCCGGGCACGTACTTCTACCACCCGCACAGCGGCGTCCAGCTCGACCGCGGCCTCTACGCGGCTCTGATCGTCGACGACCCGCAAGAGCCGGGCGGGTACGACCTCGAGTACGTCGTCGTGCTGGACGACTGGGTCGACGGCACCGGCCGGACCCCCGATGACGTCCTGACGCAGCTGATCGCCAAGGGCGGCTCGGCCACCTCAGGCGGCATGGGCGGCATGGGCGGCATGGACCACGGCTCGATGGGGATGGGCGGGGGCGCCGCGCCGTTCGGGGATGCCGGCGATGTCCAGTACCCGCACTACCTCATCAACGGCCGGGTGCCCGCCGCCCCGGATGTCCTTGCGGCCAAACCGGGGCAGAGGGTCCGGCTGCGGGTCATCAACGCCGCCTCGGACACCATCTTCACCGTCGCGCTCGGCGGCCACCGGATGACCGTGACGCACAGCGACGGCTTCCCCGTGCAGCCGACGGAGACGGGTGCCTTCTACATCGGGATGGGGGAGCGGTACGACACCGTGGTCACCCTGAAGGACGGCGTGTTCCCCTTGGTTGCTGCTCCGTTCGGCAAACAGGGGCAGGCCCTGGCGCTGGTGCGCACCGGCGCCGGCGCGGCCCCGCCGGCGACCCTCCGTCCCGATGAGCTGGCCGGGCCCGTGCTGCTCGGGACCACCCTCGTCGCTGCCGAGTCAGCCCGGCTGGCGCAGCGTGACGCCGAGGCGACCGAGGTGATCCAGCTCAACGGCCAGATGGCGCCCTACCAGTGGGGCATCAACGGCGGTCCGTTCGGGGAGAACGAGCCGATCGTGATCACCAAGGGCGAACGGGTCCACCTCGACCTGGCCAACATGACGATGATGACCCACCCGTTCCACATCCACGGCCACACCTTCGGGCTGCTGAGCAGCGGCCTGCGCAAGGACACCGTGCTGCTGCGCCCGATGGAGACCATCGCGGTCGAGCTCCAAGCCGACAACGCCGGCGACTGGGCAGCGCACTGCCACAACATCTACCACGCGGAGGCAGGGATGATGATCGGGCTGAACTACCGTGCCTGACGTGATCCCCCCACCCTGATGGCGCCCCAGCCGGAGGTGCAGCCGCCCTTCCCCCTCGCGCTGCACCTCCGGCTCTGCTTCTCGGCGCCGGCACCGTTCGGGCTGCGCGACGACGTGTGGGGCCCGCTGCTGAGCCTGCCGGTCGGGTTCTACTCGGCGTGGGTCCTCTTCGACCGGGGCGTTCCGGGGCACGCCGCGTTCTGGCTCGTGCTCGTCGCACTCATCGGCGGCCCCGCGACGTTCCTGACGTGGGTGGAGTCGGCGCCGACGTCCAGACGGCGCTCCTCTTCGCGATCACCGTCGTGGTCATCACGTGCCCCGACGCGCTCCGGGCTGGCGACGCCGACCGCGATCATGGTCGGCGCAGGCCTCGCCGCCAAGCGAGGCGTCCTCTTCACGAACGCCACCGCCCTGGAGACGTCGGCCCGCATCGACACCGTGGTGAGGGACAAGACCGGCACGCTGACCAAAGGCACGCCCGAGGTGACCAGACTCATCGCCGCCGGCCTCGACGAGCTTGACGTGCTCGCGCTGGCTGCCGCGGTCGAGAAGGAGCCCGAGTACCGCTGGCCGCAGCCGTTGTCTCGTATGCCGCTGAGCGCGGTCACGCGGGGAGAGTGGCCTCGGGCTTTCGCAACGTTCCGGGACACGGTGCCGTCGCCGATGCGGACGCACGTCGCGTCGTGGTGGGCAACCGCAAGCTCATGGCGGACGAGGGTGTCCAGCTCGGCGATCTGCTCGCCCGGCGGGACGAGCTCGCCTCGGCGGGACTGACGGCCGTGCTCGTGGGGGTCGACGGGCGCGCCATGGCGGTGATCGGACTGGCTGACGCCGCGCGTGAGACGTCCGCAGGCGCGATACCCTCGGTGCGCGAGCTCGGCGCGCAGGTGGTCAGAATCTCGGCTGGGCCGTTGGCTACAACGTCATCGCCCTGCCCATCGCTGCCGGGGTGTTCTCGTCGTGGGGCCTGACCCTGCGACCCCGAGATCGCCGCGCTGTCGATGTCCGGGTCAAGCCTCATCGTCGCGGTCAATGCCCTCATACTCAAGCGGCTCCGCCTGCCAGCGCCGGCGCGACCAACGAACGCTGCAGCGACCGCGGAGGAAGCCGGCCTGGCTCGCCGCGGCTAGCCAGGCCGGCTGTGGCCCTCACCGACATCACGCTTGGTGTTGACGGTGAGGGCTCGTCCGTCAACCCATGGGACAGGTGTGGCTGGGGTCCCATCCCGAGATGCCTCCGTGCAGGCCCGGGTTGTGCATCCCGTCGAAGCCCATCGTCTGGGTGCAAACCTTGACCTGCTGTCCGTAGTCGGCCGCCGAGTCGGCCGCCTGCGCCGGCCCCGCGAGCAGCAGCCCTGATCCGGCCAGCGAGACGACGGCCAAAGCCTTGAGCATGTTCCGCATGAGGGTGCCTTCCATCGGGGGTGGCGGCCGGGAAGCAGCCGCCCGTGAAGCCATCATGGTTCGACGACGGGGGTCGCGTAACCCCTGCGCGCAAACCTTCATCGATCCTTGTGAAGCCGCCGGGTCCGGCCTTCATGTACCGCCGTCAGTCTGGAACCTGGGGCTGAGCGCCACACCGTCGGCGCCCCTGAACCGAGGAGCAGGACATGGCGGGATTCATCCAGCAGAACTGGGTCGGCATCATCGTGGTGGCGGCCATGCTGGCCATGCACCTTGGCGAGCACCGGCGTGGCGGGCTCCGGCGTGGCGGACACAGCGGACGCGGTGTGCGCGGTGGGTGCGGTGCTGGCCATGCCCGTCAGGGCACTCACCTGGGCGGGGACCAGGCGCACGGTGAACCTCATCAGCTGCGACGGCCTGAGGAAGGCACGGAGGCCCCGACCGCGCTGGTCTCCGACGTGGGTCACCCGGACCCGACACGCGACGCGGTCAATCCCGACGACGACCAGCCGGTGCGCCGGGACCGCGGCCAACGATTCCTGAGGCCACCGGACCGCCAACCGCACTGAGAACCGGATCGGCCACGCTCAGCGCCATCCCCTTGCTCGGCCTCGACCTGACTTGCACCCCTCACCCTTTCAGGAGCGACCTCCATGCAACCCGTCCTCTTCTCCATCCTGGGCTTCGACGTCCAGACGTACGGCGTGAGCAAAGCCCTGGCCGCGTGGGTCGCGGCCGTGCTCCTGGCTCGGGCCTTCGAGGCCCGCGGCCTCGACCGTGAGCGTGCGTATTCGTTCGTGTTGTGGTCGACGGTGTGGGGGTTCGCCGGCGCCAAGGTCTATTTTCTGCTGGAGCAACTGCCCACGCTGACGGTGCACGACTTCGGCGGGATGGGCTTCACGTGGTACGGCGGTCTCATAGCGGGGACGCTGGCCGCCGTGGTCATGGTGCGACGGTGGGAGCTACCTCTCGGTGCGGTGGCCGGTGCCGCGGCGGTGCCGATGTCCGTCGGTTACGCGGTCGGCCGACTGGGCTGCCTTCTGTCCGGCGACGGCACCTACGGACGCCCGACCACCCTGCCGTGGGGGATGACGTTCCCGAACGGGGTGGTGGCCACGGACGTGCCCGTTCACCCCACGCCCCTGTACGAGGCCATCGGCGCGCTCGTGATCGCCGCGATCCTGTGGTGGCTGGGCCGACGTACCAACGGGCCGACGATCTTCGCGGGATACCTGATCCTCAGCAGTGCCGCCCGCCTCCTCGTGGAGTTCCTCCGCACCAACTCGCCGGCATTTCTCGGTCTGACTCAGCCCCAGCTGTGGGCGGTGGTGGGCATCGCCGCAGGCGCCCTGTTGGCCTGGGTCGCCCGGCGGCGCCGGCGGGAAGAACAGGGACCTGTCGGCGTCCCCAGCGCGGAGGCCGGGATGAGCGACCGCGAACCAGCGGGGCTGGCGCGATGACCACGCGCGACGACGACACGCACGCCCTCCTGGGCGCGTTCGTGCTGGGCGGCCTGTCCGACGAGGATGTGACGGAGTTCCGGAACCACCTCCGCTCATGCCTTCAGTGCAGGCAGGAACTCGATCAGGTCGCCGAGCTCCCGCGCACTCTCGAGCTGGGGCGACCCTCAGAGCCCGGGTGGCTGGCGCCCATCTAGGTGGTCGGACCGAAGCCTGTTCGTGCTCGTCTGGTCGATCTTCACCAGACCTTGACGGGCCGTCCGCGCAACCCGACATCCTGACGCGCTTGTATGGCTCCAGGGAACCAGTACCCGGTAGGGGTATACCCGCCGGTTGACCGGCTCTGCCAACACACCAAAGATGCGGAGGTAAGTCCGATGACCATCGCGGATGGCGCGATCGTCTTGTCAGCGCTGGTTCTCACCGGCCTGCTCGGGTGGTTCTTCTTCGGTCCGAAGAAGTCCCGCCGGGCCGCGGTTGAGGGGGGTGTCCAGATGGTTCGAGTCGGAGTGAAGGGCGGCTACAGTCCCGACTTGATCGAAGTTCGACCGGGCCTGCCGGTACGGATGATCTTTGATCGCCAAGAAGCCGGCGACTGCTCCTCGCGGGTAGTCATCCCTGACTTCAAGATCAACCAGCTGCTCCCGGCCTACGCGGCCACCGCGATCGAGTTCGTGCCTCGCGAAGAGGGCGACTTTCGGTTCACCTGCGGGATGAACATGCTCAGCGGGATCGTCCGCGTCTCCCGCGGCGAAGCGTCCAGCTCGGCCGAGGACGCCACGACCTCCCGAACCACGGTAGCCCTGGCCGAGCGGCCACCTGCAGACAGCGGCTGCGTTCACGAGGACGGCGGATGTGAGCACGGCGGATGTGAGCACGGCGGATGTGAGCACGGCAAGCACGGCGGCTGCGATCACGGGGCCCATGGCGGCTGCGAGCACCACGGCGAGCACCACGGCGCGCACGCCGATGGCGACCACGCGGCTCACGCGCACGTGGCCCTCGACCACCCGGCTGGGCACCCCGAGGTGGGCGTTGTGGACGGTGAGTACGCAGCCGGCGAGGACGCCGAAGCGGCCGAACGTTCCGTGGAGATCAAGGACCTGACCCGCCGGGTGGTCTTCGGTGCGATCCTGACCGCGCCGGTCTTGTTCGCCGTGATGCTCACGGAGTTCTTCGGCGCTACGTGGGTCCCTGAGCTGCTGATGAACCGCTGGTTCCAGCTGGCCTTCATCGCGCCGGTGATGTTCTACACCGGGTGGCCGATCCACCGGACCGGGTGGCTCGCGCTGTCCCACCGCACCGCGGACATGAACTCGTTGATCACGCTGGGCACGGTCGCGGCGTTCGGGTACAGCCTGGTCGTGACGTTCTTTCCGGGGATCCTGCCGCAGGACGTGCGGGAGGTTTACTACGAGGCCGTCGGCGTCATCATCACCCTGATCCTCCTTGGTCGGCTCCTGGAGACCACGGCGAAGGCGGGCACGGGCGAGGCGATCCGCACCCTGATCGGCCTGCAACCACGCACCGCCCGCGTCGTTCGGGACGGGATCGAGACCGAGGTCGCCATCGACGACGTCCTCGCCGGCGACATCGTCGTGGTCCGCCCGGGGGAGAAGCTGCCGGTCGACGGGTACGTGCTCGAGGGCAGTTCTGCGGTGGACGAGTCCATGGTCACCGGGGAGCCGATCCCCGTGACCAAGTCGCCCCGCGACGAGGTCATCGGCGCGACCATCAACCAGACCGGGTCCTTCCGCTACCTCGCCACCAAGGTGGGCGGCGAGACGATGCTCGCGCAGATCATCAAGCTCGTCCGCGAGGCCCAAGGCTCGAAGGCCCCGATCCAGCGGCTCGTCGACAAGGTATCGAGCTACTTCGTGCCGGCCGTCATCACGGTCGCCGTCTGGGCCCTCGTCGTCTGGGCGCTCGTCGGGCCGGCACCCGCTTTCGTCTTCGCGTTGGTCGCCGCGGTTTCGGTGCTGATCATCGCCTGCCCGTGCGCGCTCGGCCTGGCCACGCCCATGTCGATCACCGTCGGCACCGGGAAGGGCGCCACCAACGGGATCCTGATCCGATCGGCTGAAGCCCTCGAGACGGCTCACCAGCTCGACACGATCGTGCTGGACAAGACCGGCACCATCACCAACGGAGCCCCGGTCCTGACTGATGTCCTACCGGTTCACCCGCTTGGTGCCGAGATCCTGCTGACCCTCGTGGCCGCCGTTGAACGCTCATCGGAGCACCCCTTGGCCGGCGCGATCCTGGCCGGCGCGCACGAGCGCGGCCTGGAGCTCCCCGAGGTGACCGCCTTCGACTCGATCACCGGGCAGGGCGTGCGCGCCCTCATCGGTGGACGCGAAGTGCTCGTGGGCAACAGCCGGCTGCTCGCCGGTGCGGGAATCGACCCCCAGCCGCTGCTGGGTGACCTCGACCGCTTGGCCCGCGACGGCAAGACGCCGATCCTCGCCGCGGTCGACGGCTACCCTGCCGGCGTGATCGGCGTCGCGGACACCGTCAAGGACGGCTCCGCCGCGGCTGTCGCCGCGCTACAGGCCCGGGGGATCGAGGTCGTCATGGTGACCGGCGACAACCGTGCGACAGCGGCTGCCATCGCCCGCCAGGTCGGCATCCGGCGAGTCGTGGCTGAGGTCCTCCCGGAGCACAAGGCCGCCGAGGTCAAGCGGCTTCAGGCTGAGGGCAAGGTCGTCGGAATGGTCGGCGACGGCATCAACGACGCCCCGGCGCTGGCCCAGGCTGACGTCGGCTCGGCCATCGGCACGGGAACCGACGTCGCCATCGAGTCCTCGGACATCACTCTCATCTCGGGGGCGCTGTCCGGAGTGGTCACCGCTGTCGACCTGTCCCGCGCGACGATGCGCAACATCAAGCAGAACCTGGTGTTTGCGTTCGTCTACAACGGCATCGGCATCCCCATCGCCGCCGGCGCCCTCTACCCGGCCCTCGGCCTGACCTTGAGCCCGATGATCGCCGCGGCCGCCATGGCCCTGTCCTCGCTGTCGGTCGTCGCCAATGCCAACCGGCTCAAGACCTTCCGGCCCCCGCCCGTCAGCGACACTGTCCACATCGACCCACTCGAGCCCACCGTGGAGGTGGGGCGCGAGACCGAGCCCGCCTCGGAGCCAACCCCAACGAGAAGGGAAGCACACATGAACAGCACGACCCACCAAGCCATCGATCCGGTCTGCGGCATGACCGTCGACCCCGACGACGCCGCCGAGACAGTCGAGCACGAGGGAACCACCTACTACTTCTGCTCGGGGCACTGCGCCAAGGCATTCCAGAAGGACCCGGCCAAGTACGCCGGCGCCACCGCGTAACCGGATGCGGGTGCCTGCCCTCATCCACGGCCAGGCACCCGTCCAGGCGGACGGACGAGGAGAGCAGAGCGATGAACGAGGAGCCGTCGACGTGGCGCCGAGAACAAACCCGGCTCGAGGCTGTCCGGCGACTGCACCGTGTCGAGGGCCAGGTCAGGGGGATCGCCGCCATGGTCGAACAGGACCGGTACTGCATCGACATCCTCACTCAGGTCGCCGCGGCCTCACGGGCCCTGCAGGGTGTGGCCCTGGCCCTCCTCGAGGACCATATGCGGCACTGCCTCGCCACGCCAGGAATCAAGCCGCCCGAGTCGATGCTCACCGGAGCGTCCGAGGCGATCGCCCGGCTGGTGCGCAGCTGACCGCGCCCGCTCACGCATCCAACACCCGAATCTAGGCCATCCAGGGACGACCGGAGGAGGACTTGACGCTCGCGGGAGCCGTCGGCGGGCGCGTCACCGTGCAACCCGGCACCTTCCACCGGGACAGGGATCTGGTACCCGTTGCCGAATGGCAGGTCGTGCACGACCAAAAATACCGATGCCCTCACCGTCCGCGCTTCGGGCCAAGGCAGCGGCTTCGCGGCCGAGGACCTACGTGCCGACCTGAGCGGCGAGCTCGAGCGCCTCGGCCCGGTGGTGCCGCAGATCCACGTGGACATCGTTGCCAAGGTGCCCCAGACGGCACTTGGCAAGGCACCGCTGATCCCCTCGATAGCGTATTTCCTGGTCTGTCGCCTCGGCTCAGGCTCACTGGCACAACGCCCCAATCGGCCAGCTGTCGACGCCGACCCCGTAGCCGAAGGCGCTCGGGACCATCAGCACCCACAGCGCCCCGTGAGGCGTGATCATCGGGTCAATGGTGGACATCATGCCCGTCGGAGGTCGTCACAGTCGGGGTGGGCGCCTCCACGGGTACATCCGCGCCGCCGGACCCGATGGCGGGACCGATCACGAAGGCCGACAGGGAGAACAAGCCAGTGAACACGGCCACACCCACCACCGGGGCCCACACCGTCCTAAACCTCGATCGCAACCTCCTCAGCAGCGGGATGCTCATGAGAAGGCCCACCCCGTAGAGAATCCCGTTCCCCAGGGCGCCGGTGAGCAACGCCGCCCCGGCCAGCAATCCGACGTGGTGCATGACGTGCGGCAGGATGCCCAGCGCCGCGCCCAGACCGGCCCGTATCGTCGCCCAGGCGCTGCGAAGGAGACTCTTGGGTCGGATGGAGAGGCTGGAACTCTCGCTTCCTGAGCCGGTGGCCTCGGCGGTTGGCGAGGGCTCCTGCTGGCTGGTCGCGTTGGGCATGTTTCGTCCTGTGCTCGATGTGCTGGAACTCCAGCGTGACGGACTCGCCTGTTGAACGGCGCAAAGCCCCGTCAAGTTCTGACGAACGTTCGGCGAGGGTCGACATCGAATCTTGAACTGACCTTCAGGGGGTTATCGGGGCTCGGGGTGGACGCTGCTGGCATGAGGACCGCGCACACGAGTACCCCCCAGAACAGCGACGTGCTGAAGGGCCGCTCGCATGCGCCCGCTGACGTCACGATCGTCACGTCGGCTGCGTGCCACCTGTGTGAGGACGCCGTCACGGAACTGGCTGGACGCCGGCACGAGTTGACGCTCACCGTCATCGCGGCCGACACGCCCGACGGCCTGGAGCTGGTGCAACGGCACCGACCGGTCATGTTCCCGCTCGTCCTCATAGACGGCGCCTTCCTCAGCTCCGGCCGGCTGCCCAGGCGCAAGCTTGACAAGACACTCGCAGCCAGGACGCGACAGGCGGTGTCGTCCTGATGGGCGCGGAGCTCCTGGCGACCGGCAGCATCTTGGCGGCCTTCTTTGCCGGCACCGTGGCCCTGTTCGCGCCCTGCTGCATCGTCTTTCTCGCGCCGAGCTACCTCGCGGCGGCCGCCAAGAACGAGCGCTGGCGGCTGCTACCACTCACGTTCGTCTTCACCGCAGGCCTGGCGCTGGTCCTGGTGCCCATCACCCTGGGCGCCAGCCTCCTGGCGGGGGCCATCGCGAAGTACCACGTGCCCCTCTACTGGGGCGGCGGGCTGCTGATGATCGGCCTGGGCGGCCTGGCCCTCTCCGGCCGGATGTGGTCCATGCCGTCCTTCATCAAGGCCCCCGACACCGCCAGGGGTGACAGCGCGACGTTCTTCAGCCTGGGCGTGTTCTCCGGGATCGCCTCAAGCTGCTGTGCCCCTGTGCTCGCCGGAGTGATGACCCTGTCCGCACTCTCGCGGTCACCGGTCGGCGGGGCGGCGCTGGGCTTGGCCTTCGTGTTCGGGATGGTGCTGCCCCTGTTCGTCATGGCCCTCGTCTGGGACAAGGCCCACCTCGGCGAGCGGCGGTGGCTGCGGGCCAAGCCCCTGCACCTGCGGATCGGCTCGCGCACGGTTCGGACCAACACCATCAACGCCGCGGTTGCTGTCGCCTTCACCGGAATGGGTGTACTCGTCATCGGCTTGGCCGGCTCCCCAGACATGACCCGTGGAACCGACGCCCAGTACGCCGCGGGGGCTGGCCTGACCCGCGTCGCGGGGCGGGTCCTCGAGTTCGTCGATCCCGTACCCGAGCCGGTTCTCGGGTTGGGACTGCTCGCACTGGTCGGCGTCTTCGTCTGGGCGACCCTGCGGGAACCGAGTACCAGGAGCGCCGCCCACCGGCCGCGCGAGACCACCGAAACCGGCGACACCGAAGACTCGTCAGCTGCGCCGGGCGAATGTCATGCCTCACACCAACGCGACCACGCACCTGAAAGGGCACCGCGATGACCTCCCGGACCACGACCAAGCGCACTGCCGGACAGGACGCACACCAAGCGCACGCCCGAACCGAGCGGGACCGACTGGCGCGCCGAAAGCGCACGCGACGTCTGATCACGCTGACACTTTCCCTGATCGCCGTCGGCCTGGTTGCCCTCGCCCTCGCAAAGGCCGCGCCCACGAGCACATCGACGGCACAAGCCGCACCCGGCTTCACGCTCAAGACCACAACCGGCACAACCGTGTCGCTGTCCGACTACCGCGGCAAGCCCGTGGTGCTCTACTTCAACGAAGGCGCGGGATGCGGGTCCTGCACCGCGCAGATGGCGGAGATCGAGAAAGACGCGGCCTTCAAGGCTTCCGGCATCACCGTCCTGCCCATCGTCATGAACTCAGCCGAGCAGATCCTGCCCGATCTGCAGCAGTTCGGCGTGACGACGCCCTACCTGCTCGACGACGGCACCGTTTCGAAGGCCTACGGAACGCTCGGCACCGGCATGCACGAGGGCCTACCTGGCCACGGGTTCATCCTCATCGACGCCGACGGCGTCAAGCGCTGGTTCGGCAACTACCCCTCGATGTTCGTCGCCCCCGCCGAGCTGCTGAAGGAAGTCCAGGCTCGACTCTGAAGCATCACACTTCCTGCGCTCAGCGATTGACCCAACCTTGACGGCGCCGACACCCGAAAACCACACGGCCGCCGCATGCTGAAACCAGAGCCACTAGCCCCGACCCGGGACAGGAGAACGTGATGTCCACACCACACGAGGTTCATCCGGTAACCGACCACCACGGGCAGCCCACCAGTCCCCCAGCCCCGCAGCACGACCCGCACACCGGGTCAGGCCGGGGCCACGGGGCGATGATGTGGCTCATGTGCCTGCCGATGGTCATCTTCGCCGTCGTGCTGATGACCACGACATCCGCCGGCGCCGCTGCCCTGATCCCGGCGATCCTCTGCGTCGCGATGATGGCGATGATGATGGGAATGCTCGGCAAGAACGGCGGCCGCTAAGCAGCTGCAGCCCTTGGCGGCACGGGTGGCGGCATCCAGGTGAACATCATGTCAAGCAACGCGCAGCTCACCACAGGCCCGGAAGCATTAGAGCCGGGCCAGGGCCCCCCGCCAGTTCTCGACGCCACGGGAGTGGCGAAGGCCTACACCCGCTGGCGCCGGCTGAGCCGCCGCAAGGTTCCGGTCCTGACCGGGGCCGATCTCGCACTCGCCGCCGGCGAGGTCGTCGGCCTGGTCGGCGAGAACGGGTCGGGTAAAACGACCCTGATGCGCATCCTCGTCGGCGACCTCGCCGCCGACTCCGGCACGGTTCGGCTGTCCGGCACGATGGGTTACTGCCCGCAACAGCCGATCGTCTACCCAAGACTGACCTGCGACGAGCACTTCGAGCTCTTCGGCGCCGCGCATGGAATGAGGCCGGCGGCGCAGCGCGACGCTACGGGCGACCTCTACGCGCAGCTCGGCTTCGAGCGCTACTCCTCCACCCGCGCAGACCAGCTCTCCGGCGGCACGCTGGCCAAGCTGAACCTCGGGCTGGCCCTGCTGCCCGACCCTGACGTGCTGCTCCTCGATGAGCCCTACGCCGGCTTCGACTGGGACACCTACCAGAAGTTCTGGGGCATGGTCGCCGAGCGGCGCACTCGGGGGCGCAGCGTGCTCATCATCAGCCACTTCATCGCCGACGAGCAGCGGTTCGACCGCGTCATCAAACTCAGCGACGGCAGGACTTGGTCGTCGTGACAACGGCACTGCTCGAGCGCAGATTCCTCGCCGACTACGCGCGCACCGGCACCAACATCCTTCTGCTGGTGCTCATCCCGGTGACCTTCGTCATCGTCGCCGCCCCCACCCTCGCAGACGCCGCCAAGGTGCTGGGCGGCGCGCACGAGGGACCCGGCATCGAGACGGTCACAGCAGGCTGGGCCGCTGCCTTCCTGACCGGCATCGCCATGTACTTCCAAGTCGCCTCCTCTCGCGCGTCCGATCGGCGGCTCATCCTGGCCGGCCAGTCCCCCGGTCGATTGGCCGTGGCGCGACTCGTTACGGGGGCCGGCCTGGCCGCGGCCGCGACGATCGCGGCCTTGAGCGCCCTCGCGGCCCGTCAAGGCTGGGCGGATCCAGCGCGGCTCATCGCAGGGACGGCAATGTTCGCGATCGTGTACCTGGCCATCGGGGCAGTGATTGGCGCCGTGGTTCCGACGGCGGTGAACGGGACGGTGCTGTTGCTGTTCGTCTGGATCCTCGACGTCTTCTTCGGTCCTACGTTGAGCGGCTCCACCTCCCCCCTGCTGCGAGTGCTCCCGACCCACTTCATCTCACTGTGGACCGTCAACCAACCGCCCGAGCATGGCGGACCCGCCGCCTTGGTCTGGTCGGGCCTGTGGGTCGTCGGAGCGTTGGCCGTGGCGTACCGGGTCGTTGCGGCTACCGCTCCGGCCAAGAGTCGGTCCGTAGCGACATCGGGAACCGCTTCCGCGCGGGAGTCGCGGCAGCGGTTCCCCAAGCCGCCACGGTCACCGAGCCAGTTCCGTACCGAGTTCGCCATGGCCGTGAAGGACTGGCAACGCACACCATTGCTCTGGGCGCTGCTCGCCGCCGTGCCGGCGGTGTTCATCCTGCTGTCGGCCGCCATCACCCCGCACGGCAGGTCGCGTGTGGTCGTCCGCGAGGCTGGTGTTCAGGTGACGGCCATCGTCGACCCTGCGGTGATCCATCCGGGGACCATGGCCCCCGAGGCGATCGCCTCGCTCGCCGCACTGGTCGGAGTGTTCGTGGTGCTCGACGCGCGGGCGGCCGACCGACGGCTCGTGCTGGCAGGCCAACGCCCGGCCGCCGCCGTTGCCACCCGGATCGCCATGGTGATGATGGCCTCGGTCCTCGTCAGTGGGGTCTCGCTGGCCCTCACGGCCACCGTGTTCACCGCGGAGCGGTGGACCGTCTACGCGCTCGGCAGCCTCATCCTCGCCCTCACCTACGGCCTCATGGGCATGCTCCTCGGCCCGCTCTTCGGGCGTGTCTCCGGAGTGTTCCTGGCATTCTTGCTGCCCTTGATCGACCTCGGTCTCGGCCAGAGCCCCATGCTCGGTGGCGACCCAGCCGACTGGGCGCTCTGGATTCCCGGCTACGGAGGTATGAGACTGCTCATCGACGGTGGGCTCACCCCAACCTTCGACGAGGGCGCCATGCTCCTGGTCGCCCTCGGCTGGATCGCCGTACTGATGTGCGCGGTCTTGGCGCTGCTCAGGCGAATCATCAACTGTCCCATTCCGGGCCGGAGAAGCGACGGAAGTTCGATCGGGAGTTCCGTGAGGGCGCGGTGAGGCTGGTCAACGAGACCGGCAAGAGCATCGCCGCGGCCGCGCGGGAGCTCGGGATCAACGAGCACCCTGGGCAACTGGGTCGTGCTGGACCGGCAGGCCAAGGAGGGCACCACGGGCCTGTCCACCGGGGACATCGCCGAGCCCAAGCGGCTGCGCGCGGAGAACGCCGAGCTGCGGATGGAGCGCGATGTCCTCATTGGATGAGTATGGGGATGCAGGTCACGTTGACCTGTTCGTCGGAAACGGCGAGGGACGGCCTCGATGTCTCGTCACTGGATGGCCTGTTTGAGCTGGTCGCCGTCGTCGTTGCCGGGAGGCGTGATCGGCGCGAGGGAGCAGCCGGGCCGAGCTCTTCGCCAATCTCCTCGACCGCACCCACCAGGAGGCCTCCTGACATGACCAGGCCTCGCTGGTCACGGCCGGGTACCGTGTACGCGCTCAATCCCAGGTCTGCTGCACGGTACCGGGAGCGGCACCTGATCTCCGGGGCGAAGTCGGACGCGGCTGATGCGCACGCGCTGGCCGAGATCGTCCGCCTGGACCGGGCTGCGCACCGCCCGGTGGCCGGGGACAGCACCTTGGCCGAGGGCATCCAGCTCGCCGCTCGGGCCCACCAAGGTTGGTGTGGGAACGCACCCGGCTTGTGCTGCGGCTGCGTAGCGCGCTACGGGAGTTCTATCCCGCTGCCCTGCAGGCCTTCCCCGACCTCGATGAGCCGGACGCGCTCGAGGCGCTCGGCAAGGCCCGTGACCCCGACAACTCCGCCGCGTTGACCCGCCGCACTGTGGTGATGGCCCTGACCAGAGCCCACCGGGCGGCCCGCAGTCGCGCGCCGATGCGCTGCTGCTCGTGCTGCGCACCAAAGAGCTGCGCCAGCCGGCGCCGGTGCAGGCAGCATTCGCGGCGATCGTGACCGCCGAGGTCGCGGTCATCACCACCCTCAACGAGCAGATCGAGATCCTGGGGCAGGTGGTGGGCGAACATTTTGGCCGGCACCCGGCAGCGGAGCTGATCACCAGCCTGCCGGGCCTGGGCGTGGTCCTGGGAGCTCGCCTGCTCCGTGAGTTCGGCGACGACCCCACCCGGTACGTCGATGCCAAAGCACGAAAGTCCTACGCCGGGACCGCACCGATCACCAAAGCCTCCGGCAAGAAGAAGGCAGTGCTCTCCCGGCACGCACGCAACAAGCACCTTGCCGACGCCGTCCACCAGTGGGCCTCCTCCTCGATGCGTGGTTCACCCGGCGCGAGGGCCTACTACCAACAGATCCGAGCCCGCGGCACCAGCCACCAAGCCGCCCTCCGACAGCTCGCCAACCGATGGATCGGCATCCTGCACGGCTGCCTGAAGACCGGCGCCACGTACGACGAAGACACCGCTTGGTCCCACATCCACCAGCGCGCCGCTTGACACAACCAGAACCTGGGATGTCTGCCGCCGAGGGGACGCCTACTCCGTTGGGGCCTACCGCGCCCTCGCCTCCGAAAGGGTTGCCCTTAGTTCGAGTTCAGGGGTCGTGATTTGGAAGATCATCCCCGCGGTTCACCGCGTGTCCGACCCGGTGGCGAGGCCGGCGGGCGGGGGTTCTACGGTGACTTCTTGTGAGTTCGACCACCGCCATGCCGCTGGCCTCGACTGTCCCGACCTTGACACGTCGCGTCTTCCAGCTGGCGACCTTGTTGACGTTTCTGGCGGTTGCTCTCGGTTCACTGGTGTGCGCGAGCGAATCCGGGTTCGAGTGCGGTAATTGGCCTGGGTGTACGGCCTCGGCTCTGCTCCCGTCGGGGCCGGTGAGCTCGTTCTTCTACAAGAACCCCTGGATCGAGATGACGCACCGTACGTCCGCGATCCTCGTCGGCCCGGCGGCGCTGGCCGCCGCGGTCCTGGCGCTTCGGCTCAAGGGTGCGGTGGCGCTGGTCAAGGTCCTGCCGTGGGTGACCGTGGCGGGGGCACTCGTCGCCGGGTACTTCGGCCGGCTGACCGTGCTCGGCCTGCCCGTTCCCGCGTGGGGCGGGGCGCTCGATCTCGGTTCCGCGCTCGCCGCGATGGCGGCGATGGTCGTTGCGACGGTCGCGCTGGAGCGCACGCCGACGCGCCCCTCGCGCTCTCGCGTGAGCAGCTTGGCGTGGGTGAGCGTCACGGTGATGGTCGCCATGCACCTGGTCAGCCTGTTCGCCGCGGGTGCTGGCTCCTACACTCGCTGCCTGAGCTGGCCGGTCTGGGAGCTGCTGGCGGCGGACCGACTTGCGAGCGGGTCTGCCCAGGTCATTCGAATCGGCCTCGCGATCGCCGCGGCGTGCGCTGTCCTGGCCACGAGCTGGTACGCCAGGAACCAGGCGGTGCTGCGCGGTCCGGCAGTCGGCACCGGCGTCCTGCTGGTCATCGTCCTATTCTTCGGCCTTGCCCTGCGGGTGACGCACTCGGACCAACTGGGGGTCCCGTTCTCGGTGGCCACCGTGGTGCTTCTCTGGACGCAGGTACTGCTCGCCGCCCGCGCCTCCCTACGCGTCGGTGACGAACATTAGAGGGATGCACGACCCGGAGGGGCTGCGTGAGCATCTCGCCGCGCCAGCTCGGTGCGCTGGCCGGACGATTGGCGAACGGCTGCCGTACGACGAGAGCACGCTCGGGTTGTCGCTGTGGGTCAGGATCCAAGCCCGACGCGCAAGCGCCTACGCCGGCCCGCTGCCCACACGTGTCGCGCATCGACATGCAGTCGTGTCGCGTGGAAGACGGTTGCAAGCATCCGCATCTGTCGTCCTCAGGTCGGGTCTTCTCCCCACCAGGGTTCCGTGACGACGACCTCGACGTCACATGCGAGTGCGTCTCGCGTCCGGAGAAGGAGGCTTCTGCCTTCGCCCAGCCAAGCACTATCGCCGTTACCGTCGACTGGGATCTTCTCCTCGGCGTACTGGCCGTTCCAGCACTCAAGCTCCTCGACCAGTTCACCGGAGAGGCCAAGCGACTGTAGGTCCGCGGGCTTGCCGTCCTCGGTCAACAACGGCCCCGGACCGTAGTCGGGCCAGAACTCCAACAGGCTCACCACAAAGATCCTGCCAGCCCTTGAATCTCAATGCGAGAGCGTCCTCATCTGCCGCTCCGCGGGCGATCGCCCCACCCGACCATGCCGTGATCGGTCGGTCCTGGAATCGGTGACGTGAGGCCACGTGGGCTCCGCTGAATGGTGCCGGGCTTGTGCACGAACGGGCGAGCCGGCCATCCAGCCCGAACCGCCGACCGGCGGATGGGCGAGGAGGTTCCCGGCCACGACCCGGCCACAAGGGGAACCTCGGCCGAAAGGCTGCATGAAGGCGCGCGCGAATACCACTGTTACACAATGAAATTCGCATGGTGGGCCCCGTCGGGCTCGAACCGACGACCGGCGGAGTTAAGGGGCGATCAGTACCCGCTCAGCCTCACCGCGATCCACGAAATCGTGCGTGGTTCCTACCGGTTCATTGACACTGCGACCCATCCGTTTTGGTGACTGTGTGCCACAAATGTGCCACAGCGGCTCCCTCTCTTCTTCCGCCGACTTACTCAAGCAAAAGGAGCCACTGAAGGACAAGCGATCGGGGCGGCGGCGGGGCTGCTCGGGCGGCCCAGTTTACGAGGGTCACGCGGCCGGCGCACGGGTTGGTGGGCGGACGTGGTGCGGATGGCGCGCTTGCGTGAGCGTACGTTATAACGTACGCTCACGGTGGAGGTGGTCATGGTGACTGCAGTGAGCGCGACGACGGCACGGGCCAACCTGTACCGCCTGATCGACCAGGTCAACGACGAGTCTGAGCCGCTGACCATTACCGGGCAGCGGGGCAACGCGGTGCTGGTCGGGGAGGAGGACTGGCAGGCGATCCAGGAGACGCTGTTCTTGGCCTCCGTCCCGGGTCTGGCCCAGTCCATCCGCGAGGCCCGCGCCGAGGGTATCGAGGCCGGGTCCACCGAGCTCGACTGGTGAGCGCCTGGACGCTGATCTATTCGCGCCAAGCTCAGAAGGACGCCAAGAAGCTGGCATCCTCCGGGTTGAAGACCAAGGCCCAGCGCCTGCTCGACGTCATCAGCGAGGATCCATTCACCACGCCGCCGCGGTACGAGAAACTGGTCGGCGACCTGGCGGGCTGCTACTCCCGGCGCATCAACATCCAACACCGCCTCGTCTACGAGGTCCTTCCCGACCAGCACGTCGTCCACATCCTGCGCATGTGGACGCACTACGAATAGCCGCCGGTACCGTCGCGCACTCTCCGCCGCTCTGACGCGGACGACGATCGCACGACTATGCCTGGTGGAGGGCTAACGCGCCTCCTCGGGTGCCCGCCTGACCGTCAGGGGGTGGGCGAAGAGGTCACGACCTGTCCGGGATAGGTGACGGTGCCCTGGGTGAACACGTGCACGGTCGCAAGCGGTGGGGGGCACGGTTCGGAGTCACAGGCTGCGCCAAGCCGGATGGTGAACTTCCCCGACCCGTCGGCGCCTTCGTTGGTGAAGACCACGGCGGTGGACACGTTGTTTTCGTCTTGGAACGGCCCACTAGGCGACCCCACGCCGTCGGCGTTGACGTCGCCGCCGCCCCGGTGAACGACCGGGCCTGGGCCGTCGAGGATCAGTCGGCCGCGGCATGGCCCGGCGGCCTCGAGCCACCGGTAGTCCTGCCGGGCCATGGTGATGGTGTTGTCGCCGGGCCTCAGGGCGACCGGGTCCAGCGGGTGGGGACTGCCACCCTCGGGGTTGGCTTGCCGATCACGATGCTCAGCCCGGCACACTCACCCGTGGTGACCAGGGCGGCAGGCTGTGGGCGTCCCGTGCCGTCACGTAGCGCCGTCAGTCCCCAGAGGCTGGCGTAACGGTGCCCGCGACCGCGAGGGCCGCCCCCGCCCCGCGGAGTCGGCTGTGGCGTCGGAGCCGGCGAGTGAGCCGGGCAGGCAGCTCGAGCGAGTTGGCCTGCCGGGCGTACAGGTCCATCGTGTCCCTGACGAGCTCATCCAAGGTGTCCATGGTTCAGTCCTTCGGTGCGCGTGCTGCCCGGTCGAGCAGCTCACTGTTGGTGCGCAGAGTCAGATATGCCCGCGATGCCAGGCTTCGCACCGTGCCCGATGCGCAGCCGAGGTGGTCGGCGATCTCGTCGTCGGTGAGCCCTTCGTAGATGCGCAGCACGAGGACCGCGCGCTGCCGAGGTGACAGGACCCCGAGGGCTCGCCACACCAGCAATCGGTCGTCGGTCGGTGCCGCTGGTGCCGACTCGTTGGCCAGCTCGTCATGGGGGACGGGGACCTCAGTCGACCGTCGATGACGACGCGTGGAGATGTACGCGTTGACCATCACCCGACGCCGGTACGCCTCGCTGTGCTCCGGCAGGCCCTCGTGACGCCAACGCCGGTACACCTTCAAGAAGGCGGCCTGCAGCAGGTCCTCGGCGCGATGATGGTCACGGGTCAAAAGAACGCGACACGCAAGAGTTGCTGCTGCCGAGCAGCCACGAACTCCTCGAACTCGGGCAGGTCTCCCTGCATCGCGTCCCTCCCCGGAAGGCTCAGTGCCGTCATAGGAGTAAACGCCGCACTGGCGGCGTCTTGCTGCATCTCTCAGCGCGATTGTCGAGAGAGATCTCCGTCCGCGATCAGTCAATCGCTCGGTTGCTCCCGCCACAACTCGCCGGTGCAAGCCCCTTGTGACGCTCCTGGGTCGTGTCGTGCTCGACCAGGGACTTCACCAGGCGCTGACACGCGCGGCCTTGGCGCGCTCGCCGGCGCGGAACGCTACGGGCCACTGACCGAGGCTCAATCCGCCGGTCAGGCCGGGAAAACGTAGTCCAGCTCGACAGGTCTGCGCTGATCAGCCCCGCTCTAGCGGACCGGTTCGGTGCCTCCACGGGACCGTGTGGCACATTTGTGGCACATCGTCCACGGTCTGTTTCGGCACCTTGCGGGCCCAGTCGTGGATGCTAAAAGGGCGTCTGACCTGCGCAAACGCGTGGTTGGCCCCGTCGGGCTCGAACCGACGACCGGCGGATTAAAAGTCGGTCCGGCGCATGCGGTGCCTTGCGCCCGTGAGGACTTCCGAGCACGGTTGCATCAGTGCTGGTTGCTGTGGTTTGCCGTCGTGTTCCGAGCGAGCGTGCCCCTTTTGCGCCCCCCGGCAGCTCCGCGAGGTGGGCAAAGACGCGAGCTCCGCTTTAGGAGTCCGACTGGGGTCAGATGGATAACCGGAAGCCCTTTCGCTGCAACGGTTTTCAGACTCCTCTATACGAGTTGGCTCTGGCTCATGTCGCGTTTGCAGGAACCTTTCAGGCACTTAG
This sequence comes from Intrasporangium calvum DSM 43043, assembly GCF_000184685.1. Classification (NCBI taxonomy): domain Bacteria; kingdom Bacillati; phylum Actinomycetota; class Actinomycetes; order Micrococcales; family Intrasporangiaceae; genus Intrasporangium; species Intrasporangium calvum. Next base: position 3,293,408 of record NC_014830.1, on the reverse strand, counting down.
CCTCGATCCACCGATGGGCAGGGTGTAGTGAGGGGATTCAGCGCGTCGGAACATGAGAATGCCCCTGTGGTGCAACAGAATTGGAGTTCTTCAGGCTTCAGTCAGGTCGCACACAAGGGGCACCTCGTAGATGAAACTCTCTCACACCCTGGCTCGGACCTCTGCGGTCTTCGACGACCCGAACCTCGTGTCCTGCGCCGGGCTGGTGCCGGTGATGGCCTTGGCCGACGCCGCAGGCCTACGCACGCTGACCGATGAGCGGCTGACGGTGGCCACGGACAAGGGCGCGAACGCCGGTTTGAAGGTCGCCTCGATCGTGGGTGGGATGCTCGCCGGCGCGGACAGCATCGATGACATGGCGCTGCTGCGCCACGGCGGAATGAGCAAGGTCTTCGCCTCGGCGTAGGCGCCCTCGACGCTCGGGCAGTTCCTGCGCGCGTTCACCTTCGGGCACGTGCGCCAGCTCGACGCGGTCGCAGCCCGGTTCCTGCTCGCCCTGGCCGCACGCACCCGGCTCCTGACGGGCCCGGGTGCACAAGAGGGCATCGGCACCGCACCGGCCGCCGGCGAGTACGCCCTGCTCGATGTCGACGACACGATCATCGAGGTCCACGGCCACCAGAAGCAGGGCGCCGGGTTCGGCTACTCGAGGGTCCGTGGGCTCAACGCGTTCCTGGCCACCCTCACCACCGCCGGACACGCGCCGGTCATCGTCGCGCAGCGGCTACGCAAGGGCTCGTGCGGGTCCCCGCGGGGCGCGGCGCGGCTGATCGGCGACGCCGTCAAACAAGCCCGGCGCCTGCTCGGCAAAGACCGGGCCGTCCTGGCGCGGATGGACTCGGCGTTCTTCGGTGCCCCCGCGGTCCGGGCCGCACTGGCCGGTGGCGCGCACGTGTCCGTGACGGTGCGGATGACGAGCACGATCAAGACCGCGATCACTGGCATCGACGAGAGCGCGTAGACCACGATCGAGTACACCGACGCGATCCGCGACGAGACCACCGGGGCGTGGATCTCCCGGGCCGAAGTCGCCGAGATCCCGTTCACCGCGTTCGCCGCGCAGACGAAGGCCCACCACGTCCCGGGTCGGCTGATCGTGCGCCGCATCCCCGACTTCCACGCCGACGAGAAGAAGGCCGCCGGGCAAGGCACCCTGTTCGACGTGTGGCGCTTCCACGCGTTCTTCACCACCACCGAACCGGACGTGCTGGACACCGTGGCCGCGGACCAGCTCCACCGGCACCACGCGATCATCGAACAGGTCCACGCCGACCTGAAGCACTCCGCCCTCGCGCACCTACCCTCCGGGAAGTTCACCGCGAACGCCGCCTGGCTCGTGCTCGCCGTGATCGCGTTCAACCTCACCCGCGCCGCCGCTACCGTGACCGGCGAGCCCACCTTGGCCAAGTCCACGACCCCGACGATCCGCCGCAAGCTGATCGCGGTCCCGGCCCGGGTCGCGTCCTCCGCGCGGCGCATCACCTTGCACCTGCCCCAGCAGTGGCCCTGGCAGAGCGCGTGGACCCAACTGTTCACGCTCGGCTGCGGGCCACCAACAACGGCCGCACGGACCTGACCACCCCTGCCGGCGACGGCACGAACGACCCCACCGTGGAACACCCCGACAGCGAGGCCGGGCGATCACCCACGCCCCACCCGAGCATCAGCCCGCCAGCGAGATCACGCCGACAACCGAAGGCCCATCGGTGGATCGAGGCTTAGTGTGCCGATGGGCCAGCCTCGCGCTGAGCGTGCCCGCCCAGGTCATCAGGGGGCGGTGGTGCGACGATGTCAACAGGATGACGGCAACGGGGATGGTGATGAGGAAGGCGCCGTTCCCATACCGATCCAGCACCCAAAAGGCCACGGCGACCGCCAGACCGCGGGCACCGAGGAACCGCCAGCCCGCCGCTGTCGTGAAGGTCCATGTGACGGCTTGGCCGATTCCTCGCCAGCTGCGGAGTCCAAGTCGACGCACGTGCGGACTCTATCGGGCGAATGGTCGTATGCCGCGGCGTTCGGAACCAGGAAGACCAGGGAGAGCCACCGAACCCATAGCGGAGCAGGCCAGCACGCCGGAGTGGCCGGGTCAAGGGTGGCCGGAGGCCATCGCGCAGCGACGCGCAGCGCCCTTGACGCGGTCCGGAGGCGTGCGGACAGTGGAGCGTCGGGTCGGCGGCTCGGAGGAAGCAAGCCGCGCGAGTCCCAGGCCGCGGGGCTGGGTGCTTTCCCGGCGCAGGCGCCTACTATCGGATGCATGGCCCAGCCGACCGCGTACAGGTTCCTGTCGGCCTCACCGTCGTCCGGATCATCAGGCATGGAGTACGTGCCCGTCGTCGACCGCCCGCCTGGCCCGCGCATCTCACGCGAGCCCCTTGATCAGTACCCGTATCTCCGCGGGCTGTCGCTTGACTGGCTCGACCGTTACGACGAATCCGCACTCGACGAAGTGGACGAGTTCCTGAGGTCCCATCGGGAGGGAATCGACCGCGAGAGTGCAGGACACGACCTGTCGGTGTACCTGTGCAACTGGGTCGTGGTGAACGTTGAAGCGGCGTATTGGGTGCTCGACCAGTTCGGGACATGCTACGTGGAGCTAGGCGACGTGCAGCTCGATCCGTATCGGCACGTGGTGCAGTGCATCGCCGATCGTCGGCCGGTGGCGCGTCGCTTTGTGCTTCAGGCCTGGAAGCTCGAGCCTCCGGGTCTCGTGTAGCGCGGGGTGCGGTGGGGTGCGCGTAGGCGCGCCAGCGCCGGAGCGCGGGGTCCCATCGCGGGGCCCCGCGCTTCTTCGCGCCGGAGGCGCGCTTGAGCCAGTGCAGAAAGTCCTCACCGCGGGATACCCTGCCTACGTGTCCTGTGCCGGGTGATGCGCGACAGTCTCGCGCCACCTGATGTGCGACACCGGGTCGCGGTTCGGCCAATCTGAGTTGACGTCTCCGTGGGCGTCGGTACTCAAGGAGGCCGGGATTGGCACTGGTTGTCTTGTCTGTCGTTGAGCAGCGGTTGGACGCGGTTCGTGAGGTCCTGTCCGGGGCGGAGGTCACCGAGGTCTCGCTGCGGTATGGCGTGCACCGGGCGACTCTTCACCGGTGGGTGGCGCGGTACCTGACGGATCAGCTGGCGGGGCTGGTGGATCGGTCGCACCGGCCCTCCTCGTGTCCGCATCAGGTGGCGCCCTCGGTCGAGGTCGTTGTGGCAGAGATGCGGCGCCGCCACCCGCGGTGGGGCGCGAAGCGGATCCGGATGGAGCTGCTGCGTAGACCGGTGGAGGGCGTGACGGTGCCCGCGGTGCGCACGATCGTGCGCATCCTGCATCGGCAGGGCCTGGTTCAGGCTCGGCCGCGGAAGAAGCCGCGCAGCGCGTACATCCGGTTCGAGCGGCCGGGGCCGATGCAGCTGTGGGGGATCGACATCGTCGGCGGGATCCGGCTCGTCGACGTGGCCACCGGGGTGGTCCGTGAGGCGAAGCTCGTCACGGGCGTCGATGATCACTCGAGGTACTGCGTGATCGCGGTGGTGGTGGAGCGGGCCACGGGGCGGGCGGTGTGTTTGGCGTTCGCGCAGGCGTTGGCGGCGTTCGGGGTGCCGGAGGAGGTGATCACCGACAACGGCAAGCAGTTCACCGACCGGTTCGGGAAGCACGGCACCCGCAACGGGGAGGTGTTGTTCGACAAGATCTGCCGCCGGAACGCGATCACGCACCGGCTGACCGCACCGGCGTCGCCGAACCAGAACGGGAAGGTCGAGCGGTTCCATGGCACGTTCCGTCCCGACTTCCTCGACGAGGCAGGCCCGTTCACCTCGCTCGAGGCGGCGCAGGCAGCAGTCGACGCGTGGGTCCTCGAGTACAACATCGACCGGCCGCACCAGGCGCTGGACGACAAGCTGCCGGTAACCCCGACGGAGCGGTTCGCCCCGGTGCCGGCCCAGCAGCGGGCGGTGCTGCCGTTGTGGCTGCCGCCGACCCTCGAGTCGGTCGTGGCTCAACCCGAAGCTCAAGCTCAGGCTCAGGGCCCGGCTCGGGAGGAGAGTTCTTGTGCCACAGACGAACCCGCCACCACAGCGCTGGCGGGTATGGGACGGCAGCCGGCGGATGCGGTCGAGCTGGAGCGGGTCGTCGGCCCGTCAGGGAACCTGTCGGTCCGCGGGCAGCAGTTCTGGCTCGGTCCGGCGCGGGTCGGTCAGCTCGTGCGGTTCTGGATCAACTGCGACTTCATCCACCTGACCATCGGCGGGACCCGGGTGAAGACGGTCCGCTCGCACCTGTCCGTGACCGACCTCGCGGTCCTTGCCGCGCAGGGTGCGACGCCCGCGGGACCGCCGCCGCTGGCGTCCTCGCTCGAACCCGGCAGCGTGATCGAGGTCGAACGGGCCGTGGCCCGCGGCGGGACAGTCGCCCTGGGCGGTCATGTCATCCTCGCCGCGGAGATCCTCGGCGGGAGGCAGGTCGGCATCCGGGTCGAGGGCACCACGCTGATGTTCTTCGACCTGGACACCCGCGAGCTGCTGCGCACGAGGCCGAACCCGATCCCCGTTGGGCAGTGGCGGCACCTGCGCGGGGTCCGACCGGCCGGGCCACCGCTGCGGCCCTCGAGCGAGCCGATCACCGTGGAACGACGAGCCTCCAACACCGGAGTCATCACGGTGTGCAAACAGCAGGTCGCCCTCGGCCGCGTCCACGCGCACGAGACCGTCACCGTCCACGTCGCCGAGACCACCCTCACGATCGAGGTCGACGGCGAGACCCGAACCGTGCGCCGCACCACGACCCTGCCGGTGCGTAACATCAAAGGGGACCGACCACGGACGGTCCTCTCAATTTCCTAGGCCAGGTGTCGCACATCAAGTGGCACAGTTTCGTCGCACATCAGGTGGCCCATCACAGATACCCTGCCTACGTGTCCTGTGCCGGGTGATGCGCGGTACTCACGCGTCACTTGATGTGCGGCGCCTGCACCCCCTCGGTTCGCGGAAATGACCGGCGATTTCGAACTCGCCATTCGAACGAGAGCGGCGCGGTCGACGTCTAGGGTTGCCGCATGTTCGTCGTGGAACCGGTGTTCGCTTGGGAGGTGCCGGTCCAGTCCAGCCTGCTTGTTGCGACCGCCATGGCGCGAGGGCGGCCCGCAGCGATGAGCACTGAGCCTCCGCGGCTCAACGGGCGGTCAGACGACGTCGTGGCCGAGCGATACACAGAGCTGGTCCGTCTCTTCAGGGCCTTGCCCACCGTCGAACCCAGAGACCTGGCGGAAATCGCACGGCTGGAAACCTTGCCTGGCACGACCGGGTTCCCGCCGTGGGAGACAGTGGTGATGCGTTCCGGAGCCGACGACGATCCCGCCGTGGTCGCAGCCGCCCGCAGCCTCTGGGAGGCGCTGGGCTCGAACGAGTACACCCTTCACCTGCGGTCTCGGCCGAACACCCTCAGAGGGTTCTTCGCAGGTCGTACCTGGATGGATCTGGGCTTTCTAGGGATGGTGATGTGGGGTGTGGTGGCTGCAGCAGCGCAGGATGCGTGGGGGTGGCCCTGGTGGTTGTTCGTGCCGGTGATCGTGGGCTGGCCCCTCCTTGTTCTCGCGATCTTCCGCAGGCGCTACAACAAGCTTCGACGCATCGGAGGCCGAGAGTTGCCGCACTTCTGAACCGGAGGCCGTCGCGTCCACGAGGGCCAATACGCGTCCTGCGGCATGAGCGGTAAAGGCCACCTTGCAACTGGTGTCCAAAGCCGAAACTCGGGCGCGTGCTTGAGCCCTCCGGCCGTTGCGGACGGGGGGCCACTGGCTCAACTAGTAGCAGGGTGACTGCTCGAACTCCCGACGCGAGACGACTCGCATGAAGTCGTTGTTCTCGTCGCGAGCTTGCTGCTTCAGATTGCCGGTCGGCTCGCCGGCTGGCAGTGGCCGTGTGAAGTCGTAGATCCGCACCTGTCCGGGCTTCATCTTCTTGAGTTCCTCGACGGTGAATAGGACGTATCCGCTGGAGCCTGACCCGTCCTCCGCGCCGGCTGCGAGGTGGTAGACGACCCCTGGCTTCAGCGTCGTTGGAGGGTGCGTGGTTACCCAGCCGCTGGTGGGTTCGCTGAACGACCAGGACGTGGAACCGGTGGCGGCAGGTTTCGCATCCCACGCTGCGACGGCAGGGCTGTTGTCATCGGCGGGCTCGGCCAACACGAAGGCGCGGTCCATGTGGGCTCCGGGACAGATGTGCAAGTAGCCGATCGGTCGACCCGCAGCATCGACGCCCACGCCGATCGTTCCGGTGCTGGGCGGGCCGCAGGCAGCCAGCGCAACCCCGGCAATGAGCGCGACTGCGCTAGCGGCGAGCCTGCGAGTCGCTGACATGCCCGCAACCTAGGGCTGCACAAGGGTCGGAATGTCACCTTGCTCGGCGGCGACACCACATTGTGACGAAGGGCGGGCATGTCGCCGAGCGGTCGGCGGCATGTGCGGACGTCCCTCGCTTCGGGGAGCCCACCGGTTGCCGCCGGCCCCAACGAGGCTAGACGCCGGCGTCGGCCGACAGGTGCCACACTCCGGAGACTCGCTCATACGCGTTGAGGACCGGGTGATCGTTGAGGAGTCGGCGTACGTCGCGCTCATCAACGTGGTCTTCGTCAACGGACAGCCTGCGAAGTCGCCGACACCGGCTCAAGGCGTCGAGGTTCTGTAGGCGCCCTTGAGCGCCGATCCGCAGCCACTCGAGGCTTGGGTGCTCAGCCAGGGGCAGCAGGTCCAGCCCTGAGCCAGACGCTGCCGCGGCGCCGGTGCCGCGTGGCCCGATGAGGCCCAGATCTTTCAGGCGCGGAAGCGCACGCAGACCGGACAGGTCTGTCACCACGTGGTCGGTGACCTCGAACCGTTTCAGCGTCGGGGATTCACCGAGGTCACCCAGGCTCACAGTCGGGCCCGTGCCGTCCCCCTGGCAGATCACGGTCTCCAGGCGGGGCCCGCCGATCAGGTCACCGACCGCCACCCCTCCCGACCCCAAGATCGTCAGGACCTCCAACGTGGGCAGGCCCCGCACGCCCGTCACACCCTGACGTCTCGCATCGATCACCGCAAGGCGCACGCGGGTTAGGCCCGACAAGTCCAGGGCGTTGCCGGCAGCGGGACCGATCAGGGATAGCTCCTGCAACTCAGTCAGGGACGCGACGCACGAGTCATCCACGCCACGCAGCCGCAACTCCAAACCGCGCAGGCCTGGCAGGGAGAGCAGCGGCTCTGTCGTCCGCCCCCGAGCTCGAGTGCTCCAGCGCCACTCGACCTCGGTGGCTCGTCGCTCGGAATAGATCCGAGAGCATTCCTCGGTCCACGCCCCCGACCGGATCAACATCGTCGCGCCCGGACGACGCCCCCGGCCACCTTCGGCTGCGCTTCGCGCAACCACCCTCAGCACGTTGGCCACGACAGCACCTTACTGAGTGGTAAAGACGCGGCTGGCCAGCGGAGGCGCCGTGCCCTGGCATTGGGCTGGACGATTTCTGATCGCGCTTCGCTGCTGTCGTGCCGCCGCTCATCTGCAGGATCGACGGGCTCACCATTCGCCCCATGTCCGGAAGTCCGACGACCCGAGTGGAACCATAGACGCCATGCTGGAGCAGCCCGAACCTGACCCTGCTCTTGACCCGTTTCGTGACGGCGTGGCCGTTCTGCGGCGTGATGAGGAGGTCGCCGGCTATGTGGCGACGACGGTCAGAACCTTTTGGGCGCCTCTCAGTTTCTCCCGCCGTCGTCATTGGTGGGTCTGGTTCATCGTGGTTTGGGCCGACGGGCATCGCGAGATGCGTGACGAGGACTATGCCCCGTGGACAGTCGTCCGCGAGATGCAATCGGGAACCTTCTCATGGGATCAGGATGATGCACACCGCGGGGACTACACCGTTGAGTGGCTCCCTGAGGAAGCACGTCAGGCGGTGCTCTCCGCGCTGAACATTGGGCCGGACGATTTCTGATCCGGCTTCGCTGCTGTCGTGCCGCCGTCCGCTCATCGGCAGGATCGACGGGCTCACCATTCGCGGCAGAAGCGGCCGTTTCAGCTGACCGCCGGCCTCACCTCGAAGGCGACCACGTCCGGCTCGCCCGTGTCATTGCCCCACACGGTCACCGCGCACGTGCCGGGCTCGACCAGAAGGCTGGCGTATTCGCCGTTGTAGACGTCACAGATCGACACTCGCCCCTCCGTCTCGAGAATGAACTCACCGAGACGGCTCAAGCCATCGATGTGTGGCGTCGGTGCGAGTTCCACGGTCGTTGCGCCATCGTCTACCGATAGCACCCCAACCGCCACGCAGTCGCCCGTGGCCGCGACGATTCTGTCCGCGAGGGACTCTGGTGGCGTGTACTCGTCGCGGCCGACCAGCAGCACTACGGAGTTCGGTGGTTCGATCACGTGGGCCACTGGGTCAGCCTGCCATCTGAGCCATGAGTGGGTCGGACCGGGAGGCGGTCATCGGCCGATGGACGAGCGCGATCCGCGGCACGACCGCACGGCGGCATGAGAGCGCGGCCTCGGGCTGCGTATGGCGTGGAAAGATCATGGCTATGCCCGTTCGCCCACCGGCTGGTTGGGCCCTGCCTGGCCCTAGAGGCGGTACTGGACATGAGGGGACTCCTGCAGTGACTGTTCCACGCCGTGGTCGCACGTATCGGTTGACCCGAATTCTGTTCCCCGGCCGCGACTACCGGCGGTTGGACGTGACTGGCCCTTGGGATGAGGACTGCTACGCGGCGTATCTCGCCTACGGCTGTGCGGGCGTCCTGTGGCGCAACCGGGGGAACGCCCGGCCGCCCGACGTCGCGAAGCTGCCTGGACTGCAATGGCTGGAGATCGAAGGGCATACCCGTGACCTGTCATGGGTCTCGCAGTGCACCGACCTGACTTCGCTCATGGCGCAGTTTCGCGTCCGCAAGGGAACCACGAGGGTCCCCACCGTTGACGTCGCACCGTTGAACGGGCTCAGACACCTGATGACCGGCGGTTGCCGGGTACTCGGTTTCACCGATCTGCGCGAACTCGAGACGTTGGACATTGAGGTTTTCGACCCGCCTGATCCTGAGGATCCCGGCCTGCTGGCACGCCTGGCGTCGACGCCCTCCATAATCCGCGTGGCGGCCACAGCACCGTTGGACGTTGACCTCGAGGCCATCGCCTCCGCCGAGCTAGAAGAACTGCGACTTGCGCCGGTCCGACTCCCGGGGCTCGAGCCACTCGGCCGGTGCACCACATTGCACACTCTCGACTTGACGTTGCCCGCAGAGTCATCGCCACTTGACCTCACTCCGTTGAGCCAGCTAGCCAGCCTTGCGATACTCGTCATCCGCGGCGATCGCCCAGTCGCGAACGTCGAGTCCTTGGCGTCGAGTCGCGGACTCCGCGAGGCAGAGATCACGGCGCCTCTCGCGGACACACCCCCGCGCCTCCCGCCCGGGTGGAGCACCAGTGACGACTCGTTGAGCTACACGGTCAGGGGCCCACGAGCGGCACGGATTGTTGGACCTCTTTGGGACTGATGCCGGTGCCGGAGAGACGCTCGCACATCGGCAGTTGAGTAAGTGTTTGGTCAAGGTTCGGCAAGATTCTGGAGTCGCCTCAGGAGCGGTGTCAGGGTCGGGAGTGCGGACATACCGACACGACAAACCTCCTCGCTGACGACACGAACATGACGGGCCATGCGCCCCGGGGGTCGGCTCCCCACCCCGGCCTGACGGCCACCACCCGCTGAGACAGCCGCGACAACCGACGACACCTCTTCTAGTCCGCCCTCTTCTTCCTTTTCCTTGGCTTGGTGGCCGGCGTGTGAGCGACCTGCGACGTCGGCATCCCCTCTTTCGTGGCTGGGCTGCCCCGTTTGGACCGGGTGTGCCGTGCGGCGCGGGTCGCATCAACCCGCACGGCACACCCTTCGGACCCGTCGAGGGGGGTGAAGCTGGTGAGCAAGGGGACCCGTGACCACGTATGGGGCGCCCTTCCCGTCGGGCCCGCCGGTGCAGAGCACCCCCTCGACCTATCCGGCTTCGACCCGTCCGTCCGGGAGCAGATCACGTCCCGGCTCGTCTCGCCGGGATTCGATGCTTGGTCGCAGACGGCCGCCCAGGTCGGGTACTGCGCGAGGCCGATCCGCCTCCGTGGCTACTCCACCACGGTCGACGCCCAGACTGGCGAGGTCCTCTCGACCTTCGCCACGGTCGACGAACCGCTCGGGGTGCTGCACGTCCGAGGCGGGAACCGTCGCGCGGCCGAGTGCCCGTCGTGCTCGCGGGTGTATGCCGCGGACACCTTCCACCTGATCCGCTCCGGCGTCACTGGCGGCAAGGGCGTCCCGGAGCATGTGTCGGACAACCCGCTGGTGTTCGCGACCCTGACCGCACCCTCGTTCGGGCTCGTGCACGGCACCCGCAATGGAAGGAAGTGCCGGCCCTTCACCCCGAAGGGACAGCCGGGGGCGTGCGAGCACGGGCGTCCGACCGTCTGCCATGCGACCCACGGCGAGGGCGACGAGCTGCTCGGGCAGCCGCTCTGTGGTGACTGCTACGACTACCTCGGGCACATTGTCTGGCAGTGGTGGGCTCCCGAGCTGTGGCGCCGGTTCACCATCGACCTCCGCAGGGCCCTCGCGAGGACGCTCGGCGTCTCCGAGTCACGGCTCAAGGATCGCGCGACGGTGCAGTACGCGAAGGTCGCCGAGTACCAGCAGCGGGGCCTGATCCACTTCCACGCCCTGATCCGGCTTGACGGACCGAAGACCCACGACGGCTTCGCGCCGGCACCCGATGGCCTGACCGCTGCCCTGCTGGCTCGGGTGGTCGAGCAGGCCGTGGCGGGAGTCTCTTTCGACGCGCCGCCGCTCTACGACGAGGATCCGGTGCGGCGTCTGCGGTTCGGGGCCCAGGTCGACACCAAGCCCATTCAGACCAGGAGTCGGGTCGATGACCCCAACCGGGAGCTGGCGCCCGAGCAGGTGGCCGGCTACCTCGCGAAGTACGCGACCAAGTCCGCGACCGACTCAGTCAGTGAGGGCAATTCGCACCTGCGCCGCCTCCGCGCCGTCCTGGCCGAGACGGTAGACCGCATCCACGCCGAAGCGCGGGCGGACGGCATACCGCTGCGCGAGCATCCCTACGCCCTCTTGGGCAAGTGGCGGCACATGCTCGGCTTCCGCGGTCACTTCTCGTCCAAGTCCCGCCGCTACAGCGTGACCCTCGGTCGGCTCCGGCGCGCTCGGGTGAGGTTCCAGCGCCGCCTCACCGAGGCGAACAGGCAGGGCACGACGCTCGACGTGCGCGACCTCGACGACCTCCTCGCTGACGACAAGGAGACCACCCTCGTCATCGGGCAGTGGACCTACGCCGGATCCGGCTGGGAGACCGAGGGCGACGCAGAGCTCGCCAAGGCAGCCGCTGCACGCGCCCGCGAATACGCCCAGGAACGAGCGGCGAGACGTCACGAATCAGACCGACAGGCAAGGGGGCTCGAGAGATGAGCGAGACAGAAGTGTTGTGGACCGTGCATGACGTCAGCGGGTTCCTGCGCGTGCCGGTGGCCACGATCTATCAGTGGCGGGTGCGCAGTGAGGGCCCTCCGGCGATGCGGATCGGACGTCACCTGCGTTTCGACCCCGAGACGGTCCGCCAATGGACGCGGGAGCAACGGGAGGCCGGCTGATGGCGAGCGTCAGCAGGAACCCGAAGGATCCGGGCTGGCAGGCCCGCTGGCGCGACCCGGGAGGGAGGCAGCGTAAGAAGAACTTCACGCGGAAGGTCGACGCGCAGCGCTGGCTCGACCAGATGCAGGCCGAGCGCCACCGAGGCCAGTACGTCGACCCCAGGGCCGGCAAGGTTCGGGTCAGTGAGGTCGCCGAAGGCTGGGCGCGCGGCCTGACCCACCTCAAGGTGTCCACCGCGACGCGCTACCGAGGCCTCATGTGCGGCCACATCTTGCCTCGCTTCGGCGCCTGGGCGGTCGCGGACCTGCGACACAGCGACGTCCGAGACTGGGTCAACGACCTGTCGGCCAGCGGGTTGTCGGCGGGGACGGTCCGTCAGGCGCACCGCGTCCTCTCGCTGATCCTGTCCGAGTCGGTCAAGGATGGGCGGATTGCACGCAATGTCGCGGCCGGCGTGCAGCTTCCACGCGCGGTCCGGGCGGATCCGCGTTTCCTCGACGCCGACGAGGTAGCTCGCCTCATCGCGGGAGCCGGCACCAACGGACTCAGCATCGCGGTCCTCGCCTTCTGCGGCCTCCGCTTCGGGGAGCTCGCGGCCCTGCGGGTGCGCCGAGCCAATGTGCTTCGCCGCCGCCTCGTCGTGGCCGAGAGCGTCACCGAGGTCGGCGGTCGCCTGGTGTGGTCGTTGCCGAAGACGAACCGTACTCGCACGGTCCCGTTCCCACCGTCGCTGACTCCGCAGATCGAGGCACTGTGCCGGGGCAAGGGCCCGGATGACCTGCTCTTCACCGCTCCGGAAGGCGGGGCGCTACGCCTGGGCAACTGGCGGCGTCGGGTCTTCGACCCGGCCTGCCGAGCCGCTGGCCTCGTCGGCGTCACGCCGCACGACCTGCGCCACACTGCGGCTTCGTTGGCGATCGCCTCGGGGGCGAACGTCAAGGCCGTCCAGCAGATGTTGGGGCATGCGTCGGCGGCCATGACGCTCGACGTGTACGCCGGTCTGTTCGGCGACGACCTGGACGCCGTCGCGCTTGCTCTCGACGGTCTTGTGCCCCCTTTGCGCCCCCTCAGGGTTCAGAGCGATGGAGAGGAGGGGCAAGCGGATGCCGCGGACCCTGCTTGACCTGCGGAAACGTGTGGTGGGCCCCGTCGGGCTCGAACCGACGACCAGCGGATTAAAAGTCCGATGCTCTACCCACTGAGCTAGAGGCCCGTGGTCCGGGAGGTTCCCCCACCGGATCACGGAGGGAGTCTACGGCTTCGCGCTCCGCGCTCGAAGTGGGGCGCCGTCCCCGCCCGGGGTTAGCCTGCCGGGATGAGCGACAGCGAGTACCGCAGCCCGAGGCGGCCGGCGTTCTTCAGTCCCTCGGCCCTCGAGGCGCACGGCGGCGCGTACGACCCGACCGAGCAGATCCACGTGGCGCACGAGACGGCGATGGCGCTCGTCCACGCCGGTCGCGCGGCCGCCGACCCGGCCGTCACGGAGCGACTGGTCGCGATCGTCGACCAGATCGGGCTGTCCACGCTCGCCGAGCTGTGGTCGCAGCGCCCCGCTCGCAGCCTGCCGGGCACCCTGTGGCGCCTCTATGTCCTCCGTGAGTGGGTGCGCCGCGCCCCGGCGGACGCAACCCGCGAATACGCGGCGGGGATCCGCTTCACAGGCCCCAACCACGCCGTCGCCGGCGCTTCCGAACCGCCTGACCCGGACGGCATCAGCCGGCTCGTCGACGAGATCCTCCGTGGCGTCTTCAGTGGCGACCTGGCGGTTGCTCTCGAGCGGGCCGCGGCGTTCTGTCGGGTCGTGTCGGCGGGGCGGGCGGACATCTCGCCGGGCAGCACGTCGGCTGAGCACGCGGCGAACCTGCTGGGGATGGCCGAGGACCTGACGGCGTCGGCCCGGCTGTGGCGCGCGGCTGCTCTGGACTGAGCCGTCCTCAAGAGGTGTCGTATGCCGCTGGGCTCGCTCGGCGGCATACCTGGCCTCGGGTGGTGGGCTGGGTGTCAGGACTGAGGGCTGTGGATGGCGCTTTGGCGTTCCCGGAGACTCCACTTATTCTTGGGGGGCGTCGGGCCGCGGTAGCCCCGGGTCCCAAATTCAGCCGCTCCGAGCGGCCCAGTGCCGAGAGGCGCTCCCGGCCCGACGCAGCAGACGTCCCGCAGGTCATCGGTCGAGGGTTGCCGGTTCGGACTCCGATCCGGTCACTTCAATGTCGGCCACGGCAGGGGGCGTTGAGTGGCAGAGGACTGCGTGGGAGGTCATGTCCATCTCGACGGAGTAGCTCGCGCGTCGCGCCGGGGTCTCGAAGCCACAGAGGTCGCAGCGACCGAACATGAACGGCCCCCGCTCGAAGGGGCTCCATGATGGCACCAGAGGTGGGTCCGGCGCGCGCTCCGCGTCAGCGGCCATGGGGCCATGATGCCCGGTGACCACAGCCGGAGCGCAAGTCGACGCGTCAGGACGCTTCGTCCCCACAAGGCGTTGCGGCGAACTAATCTGTGTCCATGAGCGACGAGGCAACCAACGATCTGGTCGACGGAGCCCTCGCCGACGAGATCGAGCTGGTGAGCGACCTCGTCGTGGCGGCTTCCACGAGCCCTCGCCACTTCACGCCCGAGGAGGTCGACGCCCTGCTGGGGATCACGGGCGCCGAGGTCGAGGTCCCGTCGGGCCGGGAGCCGGCCGGCTGAAACCCGCCCAGGTGTCGTCGGGCATCACCCGTGGAGCGGGCTGAGGCGGCGGGCCGGGGTGGGAGGTGACACATTCGTGTACGCCGGTTTGCGCGCGGGTGACCATCTGGCAATAGCATCGTGGCGACCAACTTCCGATTGACCGGAGCACCCCCGTGGGCTTTCGCCTGACCCCCCAGGACACGAGCTTCTACTCCCTCTTCGCCACGTCCGCCGGCCTCCTCGTCGAGGCGACGCGCGAGCTCACCAAGCTCCTCGAGCTCGGGGTCCCGGAACGGACCTCGATCGCTGAGCGGCTCCGTGCGCTGGAGAACGAGGCGGACGAGGCGACGCACGAGCTGATCAAGAAGGTCAACACGTCGTTCATCACCCCGTTCGACCGCGAGGACATCCACAACCTGGCGGCCCACCTCGATGACTGCATGGACCACATCGAGGAGACGGCCGACCTGATCGTCCTCTACCGCATCGGCGTGCTGCCGGAGGGGATGGCCGAGCAGATCGAGATCCTCTCGCGGATGGCCGAGGTCACGGCGGAGGCCATGCCGCGGTTGCGCTCCCTCAATGACCTGCGCAGCTACTGGATCGAGATCAACCGGCTGGAGAACCAAGCCGACAAGCTGCACCGCAAGATGCTGGCCGACCTGTTCAACAACTCGCATCAGGACGCCGTCTACATCATCAAGATGAAGGGCGTCATCGACGGCTTCGAAGAGGCAGCCGACTCCTTCGAGAAGGTCGCCCACACGGTTGAGGGCATCGCCGTCAAGGAGTCGTGATGGACGCGCAGTTGATCGCGGTCATCATCGTCATCTCCATCGCCCTCGCCTTCGACTACACCAACGGTTTCCACGACGCCGCGAACGCCATCGCGACGTCGGTCTCCACGCGGGCGCTCACCCCCCGGGTGGCGCTGGTCATGGCGGCCGTGATGAACCTCTTCGGAGCCTTCTTCGGCACCAAGGTGGCCAAGACCATCGGCTCCGGCATCATCGAGGTCCCGACCGGTCCGGGGGCGCTCTGGCTCGTCGCCTGCGCGGTCCTCGGCGCGATCGGGTGGAACCTCATCACCTGGTGGTTCGGGCTGCCCTCGTCGTCGTCCCACGCCCTGATCGGTGGTCTCGGCGGCGCGGCCCTGGCGGCAGGAGTGGCGGTCCAGTGGGACACGGTGCTGAGCAAGGTCATCATCCCGATGGTCCTGTCCCCGCTGGCCGGGCTCGCCCTCGGCTACCTCGTCATGACCGCCATCTTCTGGGCCTTCCGCCATGCCCACCCGGCCCGGGTCACCCGCGGGTTCAGGTGGGCCCAGACGGCATCGGCCGCTGCCATGGCCTTCGGCCACGGGCTCCAGGACGCAGCCAAGACGGCGGGTGTCATCATCCTCACGCTCAACATCACCGGGTACCACTCCGGCGACAGCATTCCGATCTGGGTCCTGATGCTCTCCGCGACCTTCATCGCGCTCGGCACGTACTCGGGTGGCTGGCGCATCATGCGCACCCTCGGTCGACGGATCATCCACCTGACCCCGCCCCAAGGCTTCGCCTCGGAGGTGACGGCCGCCTCGATCCTCTACGTCGCCGGCCTGGGCTTCGGCGCGCCGATCTCCACGACGCACACGATCACCTCGGCGATCATGGGCGTCGGCGCAACCAAGCGGTTCTCGGCGGTCCGGTGGGGGGGTTGCCGGCAACATCGTCGGCGCCTGGGTCCTGACCTTCCCCGGGGCCGGGCTCGTGGCCGTGGCGCTCTACTACATCAGCACCCTGTTCCACTGACCCGGGGCGACCCCGCTCCAACGACTCGACGGGCGGACCCGACTCAGCCGAAGCGGCCGGAGATGTAGTCCTCGGTCTGCTTCTGCGACGGGTTGTTGAAGATCTTCGTCGTGTTGTCGATCTCCACGAGCCGGCCGGGCTCGCCCGTCGCCCGCAGGTTGAAGAAGGCGGTCCGGTCCGAGACCCGGGCGGCCTGCTGCATGTTGTGGGTCACGATGACGATCGTGTACTCGGTCTTGAGCTCGTTGATGAGGTCCTCGATGGCCAGGGTGGAGATCGGGTCGAGCGCCGAGCACGGCTCATCCATGAGCAGCACCTGGGGCTGCACCGCGATGGCCCGGGCGATGCACAGTCGCTGCTGCTGGCCACCGGAGAGGCCGGCACCCGGCTTCCCCAGCCGCTCCTTCACCTCGGTCCAGAGGTTCGCCCCCTTGAGCGACTCCTCGACGATCCCGTCGAGCGTGCTCTTGCTCCGCACCCCGTTGAGGCGGAGCCCGGCGGCGACGTTGTCATAGATCGACATCGTCGGGAACGGGTTGGGCCGCTGGAAGACCATGCCGATGGTCCGCCGTACCCGGACGGGGTCCATCGAGGCGGCATAGAGGTCCTGGTCGTCGAGCATGACCTTGCCCTCGACCCGACCGCCGGGGATCACCTCGTGCATCCGGTTGAGGGTGCGCAGGAAGGTCGACTTGCCGCAGCCGGACGGGCCGATGAAGGCCGTGACCGAGCGCGGTTCGACCGTCATCGTCACGCCCTCCACGGCCTTGAAGTCCCCGTAGTAGACGCTGAGGTCGGTGACGTCGATTCGCTTTGCCATCGAGGTTGCTTCGCTTTCTTACTTCTTGACGGAGCCGAAGTGGGCGACGACTCGGCCGAGCAGGTTGAGGAGAAGGACGAGGATGATGAGCGTCAGGGCGGCGCCCCACATCCGCTCGGCCGCGGTGGCCAGGGCGAAGTCGCCCCGGTCCTGGTTGATCATCGTCGGCAGGGTGGCCATGTTGCCGTCGAAGAGGTCGCGCTGGAAGTTCTTGGTGTAGGGCCCGAGGATCAGCAGGGGAGCGGTCTCGCCCATGACTCGAGCCAGCCCGAGCAAGATGCCCGTGACGATGCCCGAAAAGGCGGTGCGCAGCACGATCCGCACCACGGTGACCCATTTGGGCACGCCCAGCGCGTAGGACGCCTCGCGTAGCTCGTTGGGCACGAGCTTGAGCATCTCCTCCGTGGAGCGCACGATCGTCGGGATCATCAGCAGCACGAGCGAGAGCGACACGGCGAAGCCGCTGCGGTCGATGCCGAACGTGGTCACCCACACCGCGTAGATGAAGAGCGCCGCGACGATCGAGGGCACACCGGAGAGGATGTCGACCATGAAGCTGATCGCCTTGGCGAGCCGGCCCCGGCCGTACTCGACGAGGTAGACAGCCGTGAGCACGCCGATGGGGATCGAGATCAGCGCCGTCATGCCGGCCTGGATCAGCGTCCCCTCGATGGCGTGGCGGGCGCCGCCCCCGGCGTCGTCCGAGTTGATGTTGCGCTGGTTGCCGGTCCACCACACCGGGTCGGCGAGCAGGTGGGCGCCTTGGCTCGCGACAGTCCAGAGGATCCACACGAGGGGCACCATGGCCAGGGCGAAGGCGCTCCACATGACGATGCGCGCCAGGAGGTCCTTGGTCGTGCGAGCCCGGTGCGGGTTGTCCATCTCGCGCACGGCCTCGCGAGCGGGCGGGCCGCTCGGTGGGCTCCCGGGCCCGTCGGCCACGCCGTCGTCGGACACCCTGCCCGTGGTCGTCGTGAGGCTCATTCGGTGAAGGCCTTCCTGCGCTCGATGACGATGCGGGCGATGCTGTTGACGACGAACGTGAGCACGAAGAGGACGAGTCCGGCCGCGATGTAGGCGCCGGTCTTGCTCGGGTTGCTGAACTCCGCGGCGTTGTTGGCGATCTTGGACGCGAAGGTCTCGCCGCCGTTGAAGAGGGACCAGGTCCACTCGCTCCCGTCGGACAGGGCCGACACGAGGAAGGTGACGGCGATGGTCTCACCCAACGCCCGCCCGAGGGCGAGCATCGACGCGGAGATGACGCCCGGCTTGCCGAAGGGGAGGACCGCAGTGCGGATCATCTCCCACTGGGTGGCACCGAGGGCCAGCGCGCCCTCCTTGTGCGCCGTGGGGGTCTGGTCGAAGACCTCCCGGGAGAGCGCCGTCACGATCGGCAGGACCATGATGGCCAGGACGATGCCGATGAAGAAGATCGTGCCGCCGGTGATCCGCGTGGGAGCGAAGAGCGGGAACCAGCCGAAGTTGTCCTGGAGGAACTGCTCGACCGGCTTGACGAACGCCCGGAACGTCAGCAGACCCCAGAGGCCGTAGACGATCGAGGGCACGGCGGCGAGCAGGTCGACGAGCGAGGCCGCCGGCCGGCGCATCCACATCGGGGCGTACTGCGTGAGGAAGAGCGCCACCGCGACCCCGACGGGCACCGCCAACGTCATGGCGATGGTCGAGGCGGCGACCGTGGTCCAGAGGAACTCCAGGATCCCGAACGCCGGTTGCGCGCCACCCGGTGCCCATACGCGGCTGGTGAAGAAGTTCTCCGAGTTGTTGGTCAGCGCCGGCAGCGCCTGAGCGACGAGGAACACCGCGATCAGCGACACCATCGCGATGACGATGACACCCGAGAGGGTGGCGGCCCCGCCGAACAGCCGGTCGCCGAGTCGTCCGGTCGAGGCGCGGTCGCCGGCGAGCGGCTTGCGACCATCCGGTCCGGGAAGCTCGTCTGCGGCGGAGACGCCGGTCACTGTGGACACGTCAGACCTTTTCGTTCGGGGTTGGCTTCATGAGGGTGAACATGCCGGATGGGGCGGGGCCGAGTCGACTCGGCGCCCGCCCCATTGGGTCACGATCAGGAGATCGCGTCAATCGCTGCCTCGACCTTGGTGGCGACCTCGGCCGGGAGGGGCGCGTAGCCCTGGGAGGTCAGGCTGCCCTGGACCTCGTCGGAGGCGAAGGACTTGAGGAAGGACTTGACCTTCTTGCCCGTCTCCGCGTCGGCGTACTTGGAGCAGACGATCTCGTAGGTCACCAGGACGATGGGATAGGCCCCGGCCTCCTTGGTGGCGTAGTCGATCTTGAGCGCGAGGTCATTGCCCGTCCCCGTCTGCTCGGCCGTGGCGACCGTCTTGCCGGCCGACTCGGCGCTCAGCTCGACCGGGCCGGCGCCCGTGTCGATGGCGGCCATCGCGAGCTGGTTCTGCTGCGCGTAGCTCCACTCGACGTACGTGATGGCGCCGTCCTGGCCCTGGGTGGCCGTCGCGACACCGGCGGACTTCTCCTTGCCCTCGCCCTTGCCGGTCCACTTCTTGCCGGTCTCGTGCGTCCACGCCTCGGGGGCGGCGGCCTTGAGGTACTTGGTGAAGTTCTCGGTCGTGCCCGACTCGTCGGAGCGGAAGTAGACCTTGATCGGGGTGGACGGCAGCGTGACGCCCTGGTTGAGCTCGGCGATGGCCGCGTCGTCCCAGCTGGTGATCTTGCCGTCGAAGATCTTCGCGGCGACGTCGGCGTTGAGCACGAGCTTGTCGACGCCCTTGACGTTGTAGGCGATCGCGATCGGGCCGGTGACCATCGGCAGGTTCCAGGCGTCTGAGCCGCAGGAGTTCTTGGCCTCGACGGACTCGACGATGCCGTCCTTCTCCTCGGTCTTCAGGGCCGAGTCGGAGCCGGCGAAGTCGACCTGCTTGGCGATGAACTGCTTGATGCCTGCACCCGAGCCGCTGGGCTGGTAGTCGATGTTGGCGTCCGCGCAAGCGGTCTGGTAGGCGGAGATGGCCTCGTCGATGGCGTTCTTCTGGGCTGAGGAGCCCTCGGCCTTGAGGTCGCCCTCGAAGCAGTCGCTGTTGACGGCACCGGTGCCGCCACCAGCAGTGTTGCCGGCCGGGGCCGGGTTCTCGGACGCACATGCCGACAGCGCCAGGACGCCGGTGAGGGCGATGGCGCCGATGGCGCTGACACGCGAAACAGACACGGGGGATTCCCTCTCGATGGGTGACTCTGCGGTGTTCGGGTGACCGGCCAGCCCCTGCTGAGCTGTCATCCGGAGCCGAACCTAGGAGCGTCGGATGACAGAATCCCCCCTCTCGGTGAACCAGAGGTGAACGACGGTCGACAATCCGGTGCGGCCCTGCCGGCACCCGGTGCGCCAACGGGCCCCGCGAAGGACGATGGGAGTTTGGGTCAGGTGTTGACCCGCTCGACGGCGATGACTCTCGCCGCTCGCCCCGAGCCGCTCAGGTGCGCGACGAGCACCTCGCCCTTGCGCATCGCCGAGTCGGCTGCTGCGGCCAGGTGTTCGGTTGCGACGGCCGAGCACGGCGAGTCCGCCGGGACCCGGCTCGCGAGGACGTCGAGCAGGCTGGGCAGGACCGGGCCGTGGCTGCACACGACGACAGGCTGTGCCCGGTCGAGCGCCTTCTCCATGTGCCGCACCGCTTCGGCGGGAGCCGCAGCGAAAGCCTCCTCGGACAGCGCGTCCTTGACCTTGACCCGCGTCCCCAGCCCAGCGGCATACGGCTCGACGGTCTGGACACACCGCAGCGAGGACGAGGACACCACCCGCTGGACACCGTAGGCCGCGAGGACGCGCGCGACGTCGTCCGCCTGCTCACGCCCGACGGCGTCGAGTGGGCGCTCGCGGTCGTCACCGCCCCAGGTGCTGCGCGGACGTGACTTGGCGTGCCGGACGAGGACGAGGGGCCACGTCCTGAGCCGGCGCTCGCGGTCCGCTCGAACGAGCGCCAGCAGCTGCTCGCGGTCGCGGACGTAGTCGAGCAGGTCGTTCGCCGTGCGGACGTCGACCCACCGGACCTCGTCGATCTCGTGCTCGAGCTCCCCCGAGCCGCCCGTCACCGTGGCGGCCCAGTAGTGGACCTCCTTCGTCGCGGGCGACCCCGCCGCATCGAGCACCGTGTAGACCGAGGTCGGAAGGGGGATGCCGAGGCGGACGTGCAGGCCGGTCTCCTCGAGGGTCTCGCGCGCGGCCGCCACTGATGGCTGCTCGCCCGGGTCGAGCTTGCCCTTGGCCCACGACCAGTCGTCGTACCGCGGCCGATGGACGAGGGCGACCTCGAGCGTCCCATGGCGCCGACGCCACGGGAGGGTTCCGGCGGCCGGGATGAGGGAGGGCACGTCAGGCCGGGCGCGCCGATGCGGAACAGGTCACCACGGGCCCGCTCACCGGCGCCGCGCCTTCCGGCGGCGCTTGTCATGGCGTTCGATGAGCGCCGCGTGCACCTCGGTGAGCGGGGCGCCCGTGTCGTCGACGTGATGCCGCACCCATCGGCCGTCGGCGCCGAGGTCCCACCTCGACGTCTTCTCGTCGAAGGCCAGGTCGAACAGGCCGCTGAGCTCCGCGAGGTGCCCCGGGTCGATGATCCGCACGAGCGACTCGACGCGCCGGTCGAGGTTGCGGTGCATGAGGTCGGCGCTGCCGATGTAGACCTGCGGATCGCCGCCGTGGTCGAACCAGAAGACGCGTGAGTGCTCGAGGAACCGACCGAGCACGGACCGGACGCGAATGTGGTCCGAGAGGCCCTCGACACCGGGCCGGATCGCGCAGATCCCGCGCACCCAGATGTCGACCTGGACCCCGGCCATGCTCGCCCGGTAGAGCGCGTCGATGATCCCCTCGTCGACGATGGAGTTCGTCTTGATCGCGATCCGGCCGGGCGGGGCCCCCTCCGCGCGGTGCTGGTGCAGCTCGACCTCGGCATCGATCAGCTCGATCAGGCCGGTGCGGACCGACCGGGGGGCGACGAGCAGCCGCTTGAACCGGCTGCGCGGGGCGAAGCCGGACAGCTGGTTGAAGAGCCGGGACAGGTCGTCGCCGACCTGCGGGTCGCAGGTGAAGAGGCCGTAGTCCTCGTAGGTCCGGGCCGTCTTCGGGTTGTAGTTGCCCGTGCCGATGTGGCAGTACCGGACCAGGCCCTCAGCCTCCTGCCGCACGACGAGGCAGAGCTTCGCGTGGGTCTTCAGCCCGACGACGCCGTAGACGACGTGGACGCCGGCCTCCTCCAGCTTGCGGGCCCACGAGATGTTGTTGACCTCGTCGAACCGGGCCTTGATCTCGACCACGGCGAGCACCTGCTTGCCGGCCTCGGCGGCGTCGATGAGGGCATCGACGATCGGGGAGTCGCCGGACGTGCGGTAGAGCGTCTGCTTGATCGCGAGGACGTTCGGGTCGACGGCGGCCTGCTCGATGAACGCCTGGACCGACGTCGAGAACGAGTTGTACGGGTGCTGGACGAGCACGTCCTTCGACCGGACCGCCGCCAGCAGGTCGGTCGGCTTGGCGCTCTCGGTCGGCGCGAAGTCCGGGTGGGTCCGGGGGAAGAACTTGGGGTACTCGAGGTCCGAGCGGTCGACGTCCGTGACGATCCACAGGCCGGTGAGGTCGAGCGGGGTCGGCAGGCGGTAGATCTCGCGGTCGCTGATCTGCAGCTCCCGGCTGAGCATGTCGAGCAGCTTGGGGTCCATGTCGTCCTCGACCTCGAGCCGGATCGGCGGACCGAAGCGCCGGCGGGTCAGCTCCTTCTCGAGGGCGGTGAGGAGGTTCTCGGCGTCGTCCTCCTCGACCTCGAGGTCCTCGTTGCGGGTGACCCGGAAGGAGAAGTGCTCCTGGACGTCCATTCCCGGGAAGAGCTGGTCGAGGTGCGAGGCGATGACGTCCTCGAGCGGCACGAACCGCCGGACGTGCGACCCGTCGTCGGTGGTGAGGTCCTCGATCCGGATGAACCGGGGGAGGTTCGGTGGCACCTTGAGCCGGGCGAAGTGCTCGTTGCCGGTCTTGGGGTTCTCGAGCAGGACGGCGAGATTGAGGGACAGCCCGGAGATGTACGGGAACGGGTGCGCCGGGTCGACCGCGAGCGGGGTCAGCACCGGGAAGACGCGGTCGGCGAAGAAGTGGTGCAGCGGCTCGCGCTCCGCCGCGTCGATGTCGTCCCACCGGACGATGGTGATGCCCTCCGACTCGAGGGCCGGGCGGATCTCGTGCTGGAAGAGGGCGGCGTGCTGGGCCATCAGCTCGTGCGCGAGCCGGGCGATCCGGTCGAGGAGCTCACGCGGCTCGATGCCCGCGGCCGTGCGGACCGCGAGGCCCGTCGCGATGCGGCGCTTGAGGCCGGCCACGCGGACCATGAAGTACTCGTCGAGGTTGCTCGAGAAGATGGCGAGGAAGCGGGCCCGTTCGAGCAGCGGCACGGTGGGGTCCGCGGCGAGCTGGAGCACGCGCTCGTTGAACTGCAGCCAGGACAGCTCCCGCTCGAGGTACCGGTCGGTGGGCAGGTCCTCCGCGAGCCGTTGCGGACGGGGGCCGGGGCCGGTGCCGACGAACCTGCCGTTGGGCCCCCGCGTCGCCGGCCGGGGGCTCGGGACCGTGCTCGTGAACGAGCTCACCTCGGGCGGGTTGGCCTCGGAGGTGGTGGCCTCGACGTCGCGGTGGGGGTCCTGTCCGTCCAGGTCGGTGCGTTCGAGACTGCCGGTGCTCATGCCCCCCATCGTGACATCGTTTGGCGACGGTCAGGTGAACACGGCCGACGCCGATGCCGTATGCCGCTGGGCTCGCGCCCGCTCGCCGGCACCGTCCCAGCCCGGCCGGCTGGCGTCAGCCGGGCACCCGGGCGAACTGGCGGTGGACCTCCAGATCTCTGAAGCCGAGGCCGGTGTAGGTGTGCACCGCGGCCAGGTTGTCCTCGTCGACGTAGAGGACGACGTCGTGTAGTCCCCGGGACCGGAGGTGGTCGAGGCCGAGGACGGTCACCGCCCGGCCCAGGCCCTCACCCTGCCGGTCCGGAGCGACGCCGACGGCATAGACCTCACCCGTGTCCCCGCCCGGCGGGTCGACCTTGGTCCAGTGGAAGGCCGCGATGCGGTCGCCGTCGTCGGCCTCGACGACGAGGATCAGACCCTCGGAGTCCCACCACGGCTGGGCCATGCGCTGCTCGAGGTCCCGTCGGGTGAGCGCGCCCTGCTCGGGGTGGTCGGCGAAGGCGGCCGCGTTGACGGCGACCCAGGCATCCTCGTCGCGACCCGGCTCGAAGTGGCGCACCGCGTAGCGTTCCGGCACGGTGGCCGACGGCCAGGGCGGCCCGTCGACGAGGGAGCGGCCCATGACGTGGAGCGAACGGACCGGCTCGAGCCCTCTCGTCCGGGCGAAACCGTCCGCAGCCCCGGCCGCGGCGCCGGTGGCGTGGCTCCACACCCGAACCGCCCCGGGAAGCTGCGACAACAGGGCGGAGCCCACCCCGCGGCGCCGCGCCTCCGGGGAGACGACGAGCTCGGCGGACAGGGGGTCGTCACCCGACCCCGTGCGGGCCTGCGCGTAGCCCACGAGGCCGAGCCCAGCGGCATACGCCAACAGGTGTGTGACGCCCGGGTCGCCCGACTCCACCGACAGGCGGAACTGCTCCGAGAGCGGCGCCGACCCGTCAGCGGACTCGGCCCGGGCCGCGAGCTCGAGGACGGCCTGCGACTCGGCCGCACCCAGGGGTTCGGCCGCACGCACCTCGACCCTCATGCGCTCGGGGCCTTGTCCGCGACGAGCCGGTAGCCGACGTTGCGCACCGTGCCGATGAGGGCCTCGTGGTCCGGCCCGAGCTTGGCCCGCAGCCGACGGACGTGCACGTCGACCGTGCGGGTGCCCCCGTAGTAGTCGTAGCCCCAGACCTCCTGGAGCAGCTGGGCGCGGGTGAACACGCGGCCGGGGTGCTGCGCGAGGTACTTGAGCAGCTCGAACTCCTTGTAGGTCAGGTCGAGCGGCTGGCCCCGGAACTTCGCCGAGTAGCTCGCCTCGTCGATGACGAGCTCACCCGAGGTGATCGGCAGGTCGAGGTCGGGGTCGTCGGACTGGCCCCGCGTCAGCGCGAGCCGCAGCCGGGCGTCGACCTCAGCCGGACCGGCCGTGTCGAGCAGCACGTCGTCGAGACCCCACTCAGCCGTGAGACCAGCAAGGCCGCCCTCAGTGAGGACGGCCAGCAGCGGAGTCGTGATCCCGGTCGTTCGGAGGACCCGGCAGAGTGACCGGGCGCTCGCCAGCTCGCGGCGGGCGTCGACGATGACCACGTCGCACTCGGGGGAGTCGACGAGCGCGGTCGGCTCGGCGGGCAGGACCCGGACCGTGTGCACGAGCAGCCCCAGGGCGGGCAGCACCTCGGCGCTCGGGGCGAGCGCGTTCGTGAGGAGCAGCAGTCGGGCCATCCCCTGCAGGATAGGCGACACTGGACCTGCACCAGAGGAGCTGGATGCACGATGAGACGGGAGCGGCATGGGCGAGGTGGGGTCGACCGAGCAGAGGCCGATGGAGCCGGTGACGGACGCGGTGACGCAGGCGGTGACCGTGCGGTACTGGGCGGCCGCGCGGGAGGCGGCCGGCGTCGACAGCGAGCCCCTCGGGCTCGCCCCTGACGCCACCGTCGCAGACGTCGTCGCCGTTGCCGTCGCCGCGCACCCCGCCCTGGCGCGAGTCGCCGCGGTCGCGACCTTCCTCGTGGACGGGCGCGCGGCCCGGCGGGAGGCGGCCGTCGCGCCCGGGGCCACCGTCGAGGTGCTCCCGCCCTTCGCGGGGGGGTGAGGCAGAATGAGGACCGTGCCTGACGCCGCCGCTGCCGACGCCGCCGCTGCTGGCGACACCGCCGGCGACGAACCCGTTCCCGCGCCCTTCCACCTGCCGCTCTCGCCGTTGGGGGCCGACCGCGTCCGCCCCTGGACCGTCGCAACGGTGATCACCTCCGCCACGGTCCTCGCCGCCGCCTCCGCCGGAGGGTTCGGCCCGCTGCTCGGAGCCACGCTCGCGCTGGCCCTGGTGCTGGCCTGGGCCTGGCCGGTCCTCGCCGGCTCCTTCACGCCGGTGACGACGTCGATCGTCCTGCTGGTCGCGGCCCCGGGCATCGTCCTCAGCGCCCTGCGCGACGACCTGCGCTGGACGGCCGCGGCCGTGGCGTTCGGGATCGTCGTGGCGTTCATGGGCCAGCTGGTGCGCACGTCGGGTCGCGCGGGGCTGGTCCTCACGCTCCTCGCGTCCTTCGGCGGCCTGCTCCCCATGACCTCTGCCACCTTGGCCGTCACGGCCGGCGACGAGTCGCTGGGCCGGGCCTACGTCGTCGTGACGATGGCGGCTGCGGCGGCCGCCGTGCTGGCGGACCTCCTCGCGGGCCGGCGTCGTCTCAGCCCCCTGCTCGGCCTCGTCGCCCTCGGCGCAGCGGTCGCCGGAGGTGTGGTCGCCGCGCTGCTCCTCGGCGAGCTCGGAGCGTGGACGGCGGTCGGCCTCGCCGCCGCGGCCGGGTCCCTGTCCTGGTCCTTCCGTCGCGTCCTCGCGCTGCAGCCGGCGATGCTCGGGGTCCGGGGCCAGGTCGCCGCGGGCCTGGGCTCGGTGCTCGTCCTCGGCGTCCTCGTCCGGCTCTTCCTCCTCGTCTCCTGATCGAAAGAGCAGTTCGTCCCGCTCCGCATCGAAAGAGCAGTTCGTCCGGCTCGGAGGAAGCGCGACCGCCTCGGCGTCCCGGGGGACGAACTGCTCTTTCGATGAGCTTGGTGACGAACTGCTCTTTCGATGCGGTCAGTAGACGAGGGCCTGGGCGCCCGGCGCGAGGGCCTCCTCCACGAACGCCGCCGCGCCGCGAATCGTCACGCCCGGCACCAGGGCGTCCTCCTCGAGGTCCCGTCGCGCCGCGCACTGCGAGCAGACCGTGAGCCGGCCCCCCGCGATCACGGCGTCGCGCAGCGAAGCCAGCGGGGCGGCATACGGCAGCTCGAACTCCTCCGCCCGACCGGGGACCGCGAGCCACGACGCCTCCCCGGTGAGCCACAGGCTGACCACAACCCCGCTCGCCACGGCCGTCGCGGCCACGGTGAACGCCTGGGAGAGGCGCTCGGGTGCCTCGACGCCGGAGGTGAGCTTGACGACGAGTGATCGTTCGGGAGCGTTCATGCGCTCAAGATACGATCACGAGCATGTTCCACCTCGACCAGGACATTCCCGAGCCGTTGCGCCCGCTGGCGTGGCTCATCGGCAGGTGGGAGGGCGCCGGAGTGCTCGGCTACCCGACCATCGAGTCGGCCCACTTCGGGCAGGAGGTCGAGGTGACCCACGACGGTCGGTCCTTCCTCAAGTGGGAGAGCCGGGCGTGGATCCTCGACTCGGAGACGGGGGAGCGGGTGCGCCCGGCGGCTGTCGAGTCGGGCTTCTGGCGGCCGCAGCCCAACGGTGAGGTCGAGCTGCTCCTCGCGCACCCGACCGGGATCCTCGAGCTCTACTACGGCACGATGGAGCCGGCCCGCATCCAGCTCAAGACCGACGGCGTGCTCCGGTCCCCGGGGGCGAAGGAGTACAACGCCGCGACGCGGATGTATGGCCTCGTCGAGTCCAAGCTGATGTGGGCGATGGACATGGCGGCGGTGGGCCAGAAGCTCCAGAGCCACCTCTCCGCCACCTTGACCCGGGTGGGGTGACGGGATGACCGTGGCCCCGACGGGCGTTGCACCGAGCGTGACCGACATGACTGAGGCGCCCGCCGTTCTGCGCAGCCCCCTCCTGGGGCGGCCGGGCGCCGTCGCCGGTGAGGGACTGGCCGCGGGTGTCGCGACCCACTACGGCGACCCGATGCGCGAGGAGCGCACCCTCGAGGAGGGGCTGGCCGTCGTCGACCTGTCCCACCGGTCGGTGCTGACCGTGACCGGGCCCGACCGACTGTCGTGGCTGCACTCCCTGACGACCCAGCACCTGCTCGGGCTGGGCGTGCGCCAGTCCCGTGAGGCGCTCATCCTCACCCCCAAGGGCCACGTCGAGCACTCGCTCCACCTCGTCGACGACGGCGCGACGACGTGGATCACGACCGAGCCCGGCGCCGGCGAGTCGCTCCGGGCCTGGCTCGACCGGATGCGCTTCATGCTGCGCGTCGAGGTCGCCGACGTGACGGCGGACTGGGCCGTTCTCGGTGAGCCACACAGTGCCGAGTCCGCCGAGGGTGAGCCGCTGGCGTGGCGCGACCCGTGGCCCGACCTCGTCGGCGACACGACCGCCTACGGCCCGGTCGAGGGGCACCCCGGCCGACAGTGGTCGTGGCGTGAGGTGATCGTCCCCCGCGCGTCCCTCGAGGAGGCGGTCGCGGACCGGCCCCTCGCCGGCCTGTGGGCGGCCGACGCCCTCCGGATCGCCGCCTGGCGGCCACAGCTCGGCGCCGAGACAGACCACCGGACCATCGTCCACGAGGTCGACTGGCTCCGGACCGCCGTCCACCTGCACAAGGGGTGCTACCGGGGCCAGGAGACCGTGGCCCGGGTGCACAACCTCGGTCGGCCCCCGCGGCGCATCGTCTTCCTCCACGTCGACGGGTCGGGCCACGTGCTGCCCGCGCCCGGTGCGGAGGTCCGGGCGGGCGACCGCGTCGTCGGACATCTCACGTCGGTCGGACGGCACCACACGGACGGCCCGATCGCCCTCGCCGTCATCAAGCGCAACACCGATCCGGAAGCGGTCCTCCTCGTCGGCGACGTCACCGCGGCACAGACGGTCATCGTCGCGCCCTGACCCGGCGCTGGCAGGATGGCGCCATGACGACCGTCCCCGCGCGCACCGCCGCGCGCACCCTGATCACCGTGGCCCCCACCGGGGCCGAGACCGCCAAGGCCGACGTCCCGGCGCTCCCCACCACCCCGGAGGAGCTCGTCGAGACCGCCATCGCCTGTGAGGCCGCGGGTGCCGCCCTGATCCACATCCACGTCCGCGACGCCGACCACCGGCCGACCCTCGACCAGGCCCTGCTGCGGGAGGCCGTCGTCGGCGTCCGCGAGGCCACCGACCTCGTCGTCCAGCTCTCGACCGGGGGCGCCGTCACCGACGCCCTCGAGCAGCGCCTCACCGTCCTCGACGCGGACCCCGACTCCTGCTCGCTGACCTGCGGCACGACGAACTTCGGCGATGGCGTCTTCCTCAACCCCTGGGGTTTCATGGTCGACCTCTACCGGCTGGCGCAGGAGCGCGAGGTCGTCCCCGAGTTCGAGCTCTTCGAGCTGGGCCACGTCCACGCGCTCCGGCGGCTCATCGACGAGTGCGGTCTGCCCTACGGCGGCACCGTGCACGTCGACTTCGTCCTGGGTGTCCCTGGGTCGATGCCCGGCACTCCGCAGGCCCTGATGGCGGGGCTCGCCCTCCTGCCGCCCGAGGTGACGTCGTGGTCCGCGACCGGCATCGGCCGCACCCACCTGCCGATCGCTGCGGCGGCGCTGTCGGCGGGCGGGCACCTGCGGGTCGGCATGGAGGACAACCTCATCTTCGCCAAGGGCCGACCGGTCGGGCACAACCGCGAGCTCGTCGGCCGCGCGGCGGAGCTCGCGACCCTGATGCAGCGCCCGCCGATGTCGACCGCTGAGGCCCGCGAGCTGCTCGCCGTCAAGGACCGTCGCTCCCGCTGACGACACTCAGGTCGTATGCCGCTGGGCTCGCTCCCGCTGAACGTGAGCTGAGCGCGCGGCTCGGAGCCGGCTCAGCGGCATCCGACATGGTCTCCGCTCGGCACGCGTGTCGCCCACCCGGTAACGGTTACCGTGCCGAGCTCGAAACCACCAAAATACGCAAACCGACCACGCGTCCTTGAGGACTGTCCTAGGGTGTGGACCGGTCGAGCCGAACGACGAAGTCAGGGGAACGCGCGGTGATGTATGTACGGCTGGGGGAGGTCCGTCCTGTTTCCGGCAGGATGCGGCGCGCCGGAATGAGCATGGTCACGGCCCTGCTGGCTGTGCTGCTCGGCGCGTCGGTGAGCGTCGGTGCGGCTGCGTCGGGGGTCTCGCCTGAGATCATTGTGCCTGAGCAGTACCTGATCGGCGGGTGTGCCATCGGCTTCAGCGCCTATGGGGTGCCGCGCCTCGAGGCTCAGCGGTCGAGACCGTGCATCGGTGCGGCGTCCGTGTCCGTGTCTCCGGCCGGAGATGTGAACGTGGTGCTGACAGAGGCCTCGCGTCTCCCCGTCATCCGGCTCCTCGTCAGCGTCAGCACGCAGCTGACGCGGCGCGGGATCTCGGCCGGCATCTCGGCGGGCAAGGACACGGTGGCCGTCCGTCTCTACGACGACCTGCTGGGTCGACGCCTCGACCTCCGGTACGCCACTGACCGGCGACGACTCGGGGCGCTCGGCGGACAGGTCAACGTGGGCTGGACCAAACAGGCTCCCGTCGGCGGTGATGGCGAGTCGCTCGTCGAGCTCGGAATCGACGCTCTGGGCCCATACCGCGACTTGGCGACGACCGACGCGGAGACAGTCCAGGGCGGCTGCGTCATCAGGTTCGACACGGGACTTCCACGCGTGCACGCCAACGCGGCACACATCTGCACGGGCGTGCAATCGGTCGGGATCACCTCGCTGGGCAAGCTCGCGGTGAACCTGTCTGCCGAGCAGCGTGGCAGCGTCGTCAACGCCCAGGCGGACCCTGATGAGACGCTGACCGCACGCGGCATCGTCATGGGGATCGGCGGTGGTGGCGTCGACGCCTTCCATTACCAGTTCTATGACAGCAGGCTGAACCGACCCCTCAACCTCAACGTGGCCACTGACCGGGCACGCGTGGCCGGCTCGTACTCCAATGTCTGGCTCACCTGGACCAAGACCGCCACCCGCCTCGGCGCGGTCAATGCGAGCCAGGACCCCGCCATCGACAAGTACGGCGCGTTCATGAATGGGTCGAGCGCGGCCGGGAGCACCATCCAGACTGGCTGCACGATCCGGTTCTCCCAGGTGGACGGCAAGCCCTTCCTGAGTGGCACGAGCGCCGCCCTGTGCACCGGGGTCAAGTCCGTCGCGGTCACGTCGTCTGGTGCCATCAGCGTGGCGGCGTCCAGCGCCGCCTCTGCGCCGGTGGTGTCGACGACGACGGTCTCGAGTCGCTCCGTCACGGACTACGGCGTGCGGGCCGGCGTGTCGGGCGGCATCGGCGCCAGCGTCTACCGCCTCTACAGTCTCAGGCTGGGCCGGGTCCTCGACCTGAACAAACGGGACGATCGGCTCATTCTGCAGCGCTCCGGCTCGTGGCTGAGTGTGGGATGGAGTCGGCAGCGCGTCTGACGTCGACGGCGTCCCGGTGAGCGTTGTGTTGGGCCTCACGCTGCCCACAGTTTGCATTGTGCTTGCTCTAGTTAGCACAATGGAGGTGTGAGCAGACTCCCCGACCTCGGCGCCTACCTGCGCGAACAGCGCGAGAACGCCCAGCTGTCCCTCCGGCAGCTCGCTGAGATCGCCGGCATTTCCAACCCCTATCTGTCACAGATCGAGCGCGGGCTGAAGAAGCCCAGCGCTGAGATCCTGCAACAGATCGCCAAGGGCCTCGAAGTGTCGGCCGAGTCGCTCTACGTCCGCGCCGGCATCCTCGACGAGCGGGTCCTCTCCCACGGTGACTCGGCCGCCGCGCCGGACGTCCTCTCCGCCATCGCCGTCGATCCGGACCTCACGGACCGGCAGCGTGCGGTGCTCGTCGAGATCTACCAGTCGTTCGTCGGCCCGAAGGAGCGCCGCAGCGGGACGGCTCCCCAGCCCAGTGGGAAGCGCAAGGCAACCCAGAAGGAGAACTGAGATGGCTCTCAACCAGAAGAAGATCAGCAAGGCCGTCAAGGACGCGCAGAAGCAGGCCGAGGCAGCCATGGCCGACGTCCGCGGCCAGCTCGACAACCGGCTCCCCGAGATGAACGTCGACCCCACACCGTTCTACGCGGTCGTCGGCGCGGCCAACATCGCGGTCGACACCGTCCGCCACGCGGGCGACCAGCTCGAGGCCGCCACCAGGGAGGCGCGCGGGGTCGACCTGCGCAAGGGCGCCAAGAAGGAGGCGCAGCAGCTGCAGAAGGACCTCAGGAAGCGGCTCGCCGACCTCCAGGCCCGCACCACCGAGCTCCAGCGGGTCGCAGCCCAGTACGCCGACCGCTTCGTCAAGGAGGCCGCGGAGATCCCCGCGCAGGTCCTCAACCAGGGCCTCGTACTCGCGAGCAACGCCAAGGACCAGTACGACGCGGCAGCCGCGCGCGGGGAGCAGATCGTCGCCGACATGCGCACCGAGGGCACCAAGGCCGCGGTCGGGCTCGCCGAGCGGTCCGAGTCGCTGGTGACCCGCGGGCGCAAGGTCGCGACGACCGCGCGGACCGAGGGTGAGAAGGTCGCCCGGACCCTCGTCGACACCGTCTCCGACGACGCCGAGCGGGTCGCGGCCCAGGTCGAGTCCTCGGTCGGGGCCGTCGAGCAGGCCGCCGAGCCGGTCAAGGCCAAGCGCACGCCCGCTCGCAGCGCAGCCGTCCGTCGGGCCGCCGCCCGTCAGGGGGCCGCCACGCGCAAGGCGGACCAGGTGGAGACGACGACGACGCGCAAGGTGGCGGCGCGCAGCACCGCTGCCGAGCGGTCCACCGCCACCAAGAAGGCGGCGACCACCACGAAGTCGGCCTCGACGACCGCGAAGTCGGCGGCGAAGTCGGCCACCAAGACCGCGGTCCGGAAGGCGCCGGCCGCCACGTCGACGACCTCCACGGCCACGAAGGCCACGAGGGCCACGAAGGCGCCGGCCAAGAAGGCTCCCGCCAAGAAGGCCAGCAGCTGACGCTCGTCACACAGCGGGGCCACCACCTCACCGGGTGATGGCCCTGCTCTGCTGCTGCGGCATACTGCGGGACGTGCCTGACCACCTCACCGCGCCTGCCGCCGACCCCTCCGGCCCCGCCCTCGAATCCACCCCGAGCCCCGTCTCGCCGGCCCTGACCAACGCTCCGGTCGTGGCCCACGTCGTCCGCGGCGGCTTCGTCGAGTCGGTGCACCACGGGCTGGCCGTCGTCACCCGTCCGGACGGCAGCGTCGACTTCGAGGTGGGGGACTCGTCGGGCCCCGTCTTCCCCCGGTCGTCGGCCAAGCCGATCCAGGCGCTCGCCATGGTCCGGCGCGGGCTGGACACCGAGGGCGCCCTCCTCGCCCTCGCCTGCTCGAGCCATTCGGGGGAGGACTTCCACATCGAGGCAGCCCGCTCCATCCTCGACCGGGCCGGGCTGTCCGAGACGGACCTGCAGAACACCCCGGACCACCCGTACGACGAGGTGGCCCGGACGGCCTGGATCGCGGCGGGACTGCCGAAGCAGTCGATCGTGCAGAACTGCTCGGGCAAGCACGCCTCGATGCTCGCCACGTGCGTGCTCAACGGCTGGGACACCACGACCTATCGCGACCCGGGCCACCCGCTGCAGGCGGCGATCGCCGAGACGGTGGCCGAGCTGGCCGGGACGCAGCCGCTCGCGCTCGCGGTCGATGGCTGCGGCGCCCCGATCCACGCGGTCCCGCTCGTCGGCCTGGCCCGGTCGTTCGGTCGCCTCGCCCGGGCGACCGGGGGCCCCGAGGCTCGGGTCGCCGCTGCGATGCGGGAGTATCCCGAGTTCGTCGGCGGGACCCGCCGCGACGTGACGACCCTGATCCGTCACGTGCCGGGGCTGATCGCCAAGGACGGCGCCGAGGCCGTCTACGCCGTCGGGCTTCCCGATGGTCGGGGCGTCGCCGTGAAGATCGCCGACGGCAGCGCTCGCGCTCGTTCCGTCGTGCTCGCCGCGGTCCTGCGCCGCGCCGGCATCACGGACGAGGTCGCGTTGGCGGCCCTGGAGCACGAGCCGGTCCTGGGTCATGGCCAGCCCGTCGGCGCCGTCGTCGCCGTCGGCATCTGAGCGGGACGCCGTGCGCGCCGTGCTCCAGCGGGTCACCGACGCGCGAGTCGAGGTCGATGGACAGGTCGTCGGTGAGATCACCCGTCCGGGCCTGCTCGCACTGGTGGGCGTCTCGCACGAGGACGGGCCCGAGCAGGTGGAGCGGCTGGCCCGCAAGATCGCGGAGCTGCGCATCCTCCGGGACGAGCAGAGCGTGCTCGAGGCCAGCGCCCCCGTCCTCGTGGTGAGCCAGTTCACCCTCTATGCCGACACCCGCAAGGGCCGGCGACCGTCCTGGTCCGCGGCTGCTCCCGGGCCGGTGGCCGAGCCCCTCGTCGCGGCGGTCGTCGAGTCGCTGCGCGGCCGCGGGATCGAGGTGGCGACCGGACGGTTCGGCGCGATGATGGCCGTGACGCTCACGAATGACGGCCCGGTCACGCTCGTCGTCGACGCCTGACACCGCCCTCCCCTCGTCCGGCAGTTAGGCTGCGGTCATGCAGCTGTTCTACGGCTTCCAGAACGCCGTCCTCCTCGTCATCGGCGTGGTCGCGTTCGGGGCGGAGATCTTCGCGTTCGTGGACGCCCTGCGCCACCCCGAGCGGGCGTACCTCGCAGCGGGCAAGCGCACTCGCACCTTCTGGCTCGTCATCCTCGGGGTCGCCGTCGGGATCGGCTTCGTCACGATGTTCAACCCGCTCAACCTCTTCGGCCTGCTCGCGATCGTCGGCGCCGCCGTGTACCTCACCGACGTGCGCCCCGCCCTGCGGCAGGTCCGCGGTATCGGCGGGTCCTCGAGCCGCTGGTGACCTCCCGCGCGGCCGCGTCCGCCCGCACCGCGGATGCGGCACACTGGGCACTCACAACCCAAAGGGGAGGGCATGAGCAACCAACACGGTGCCGGGAGCGTGACGGAGTCGCAGATGCGTGATGGCGACTCGAAGCGACCTGGCCACACCCCGGACGACTATGCGCTGGGCGACCGAAACCCGGCCGAGGACATCTTCGTGGCCGAGCGCCCGTGGGGGGCCTTCCAGCAGTTCGTCTCCAACGAGCAGGTGACGGTCAAGATCATCACCGTCCACCC
This sequence comes from Intrasporangium calvum DSM 43043, assembly GCF_000184685.1. Classification (NCBI taxonomy): domain Bacteria; kingdom Bacillati; phylum Actinomycetota; class Actinomycetes; order Micrococcales; family Intrasporangiaceae; genus Intrasporangium; species Intrasporangium calvum. Next base: position 3,258,494 of record NC_014830.1, on the reverse strand, counting down.
CGGCCACCGACTCTCCCTCCAGCGCCACGACCACCGCGGAGAGATGTGGCAGGTCCTCGACGTGCCGATCGACATCACGGTCGATGACCGGGCGTGGACCGCCGCTCCCGGAGAGACCGTCTGGGTGCCGCGGGGCTCGACGCACCGGATGGGCAACTCCGGCTCCCGGCCCGGCCGGCTCCTCGAGGTGGCGTTCGGCCACTTCGACGAGGAGGACATCGAGCGCCTCCAGGACGACTACGCCCGGTGTGACGAGGAGCAGTAGACCCCGCCACCCACCCATCGTCGTATGCCGCTGAGCCAGCTCACCGGCATACCGCTGCGTCCGTCTCCTCCCGCCCTCTCGGAACGGGGGTCAGGAGACTGGCGCGACCGCGTCCCACGCGACGGTCATCTCCCCGAGCCGCCAGCGGGACGGGCCGTCAGCCAGCGGCCAGCGCCCCGCGATGTCCGCGGCTGCGGCGAGGAAGCGCTGCCTGGCGCCCCAGCCGGCGTGCGGCGCACTTCGCGCCCACGCGTCGTCGAGGTCGGTGAGGAAGGCGTGGATGGGCTCGCCCGGGACGTTGCGGTGGATGAGGGCCTTGGGCAGGCGCTCGGCCACGTCCGACGGCCGGCCGAGGCCGCGGAGGCGGAGCGAGATCGTGAGTGACACCGGCCCGGCCTCGTCGACGGCGACCCACGCGGCGCGACGGCCCACCTCGTCGCACGTGCCGTCGACGATGAGACCTCCCGGCGCGAGCCGGGTCCGGAGCTGCGCCCAGGCCCCGGCGACCTCGGCCTCGTCGTACTGCCGCAGCACGTTGAACGCCCGGACGACGGTCGGCCGCCTCCCGTCGCCCAGAGGGACCTCGAACCCGCCTCTGCGGAACGAGAGGCCCGCCCGCTCGAGCGGCCGGGCAGCAGCCACCCGCTCGGGGTCGATCTCGATGCCGACGACCTGCACGTCCGGGCGGACCCGGCGCAGCCGCTCGTGCAGCTCCACCGCGGTCACCGGGGAGGCGCCGTAGCCGAGGTCGACGACGATGGGGGGAGTCGTGCTGCGGCGCAACCGTCCGGACTGGGGGCCGGCCAGCCATCGGTCACAGCGGCGCAACCGGTTCGGGTTCGTCGTGCCCCGGGTGATCGACCCGACGGGGCGATGGGGGCCGGGCACGTCGCGCAGCCTAACGGGCGCGAGCCGGGTGGCCGAGTCGTGGGCGCCGGTGACCACACTGTGGAATACGCGGAGTCAACGGTGTGGTTGAGTCGAAGTGGACAGGACGGAGCCGGGTCGAGCAGAAGGGCGCCAGATGACGGACGACCCCAAGCGCGTGGCGATGATCAGCGTCCACACCTCGCCTCTCGAGCAGCCGGGCACCGGCGATGCGGGAGGCCTCAACGTCTACGTCGCGGAGACGGCCAAGGAGCTCGCTCGCCGTGGCATCGAGGTGGACATCTTCACCCGACGCACCACCGGCGAGACCCCGATCGTCGGGGAGCTCGTCCCCGGCGTCCGCGTCCTCCACGTGACCGCGGGGCCCTACGAGGGGTTGCCCAAGGAGGAGCTGCCGGGCCAGCTGTGTGCCTTCTCCGCCGGGATCATGCAGGCGGGACTGTCCCTGCCGGAGGACCACTACGACGTCGTGCACTCGCACTACTGGCTCGCCGGTCAGGTGGGCTGGCTCGCTTCGGACCGGTGGGGCGTGGCCCTGGTCCACACGATGCACACCATGGCCCGCGTGAAGAACCGCCACCTCGCGGAGGGGGACCGGCCGGAGCCGCGCGGGCGGGAGATCGGCGAGGTGCAGGTCGTCGAGGCGGCCGACCGGCTCGTCGCGAACACCGAGGGCGAGGCCCGCGAGCTCATCGAGCTCTATGCCGCCCCACCCCGCAAGGTCTCGGTCGTCCCACCGGGGGTGGACCTGACCACCTTCACGCCCGGGGACCGGAAGGACGCCCGGGTCGCCCTCGGACTGCCCGTCGACGGGGACCTGCTCCTCTTCGTGGGCCGGATCCAGCCGCTCAAGGCCCCGGACCTGCTCCTCCACGTGGCTGCAGAGCTGCTCCGGCGTGACCCCGAGCGCCGCAGGCGGCTGACCGTCGCGGTGCTCGGGGGTCCCAGCGGCACCGGCCTGGCCCGCCCGCACGGCCTCGAGGAGCTGGCCGACGAGCTGGGGATCGCCGACGTGGTCCGGTTCGTCCAGCCGGTCCAGCGCCCGGTGCTGGCTCAGTGGTACCGCGCGGCCGACCTCGTCCTCGTCCCGAGCCACAGCGAGTCCTTCGGGCTCGTGGCGATCGAGGCGCAGGCCTGCGGCACGCCGGTGGTCGCTGCCGATGTCGGGGGTCTCCCGACCGCCGTCGGAGACGCCGGCATCCTCGTCGAGGGCCACGACGCGAGGACGTGGACCGACGCGGTCGAGGCGCTGCTCGTCGATGAGGAGCTCCGCCTCGAGCTGGGGCGCGCTTCGATCCGGCACGCGTCGGGCTTCGGCTGGGACGCGACGACCGACCGGTTGCTCGCGGTGTATCAGCAGGCGATCCACGACCGCACCCACTCTCCGATCGCGGAGGGGGAGGGGCTCGTCGGCGTGCCCCGCGCGGTCATCCCCTGACCCAATCGGTCCTCCGGGCCTGACATGCTGGCCCGATGAGCGAGCGACAGAGCGCCGACACCAGTGCTGCCGAGACCCGCTTGACCGACTACCTCCGGTCCGTGGAGCTCGAGTGGGAGCTCGGCGGGCGGGACGGTGAGTACGTCGTCACGCTGCCCGGAGAGAAGAAGCTGCGGACGGTCGTCTCACTCGTCATCAGGCCGCGCACGACGAGCATCTCGGCCTTCGTCATCCGCAACCCCGACGAGAACCACACGGAGTTCTACCGCGCCCTGCTGCGCAAGAACCTCCGCCTGACCGGGATCGCCTACGCGATCGACACCGACGGCGACGTCTATGTCCGGGGCGAGGTGCCGACCGACGCCCTGGACGCCGAGCACCTCGACCAGCTCTTCGGTGTGGTCCTCGCCGCGAGCGACGAGGCGTTCAACGAGCTGCTCGCCCTCGGGTTCCTCGGCTCGATGAAGAAGGAGTGGGCCTGGCGCGTCTCCCGTGGTGAGTCGACGCGCAACCTCGAGCCGTTCCGTCACCTGCTCGAGGACGACGCTGGACAGCCTTCCTGACCGGGAGGTGGCCGTCGCTAGGCTGGCGCCCATGACCTACACCCTGGTGCTCGTCCGGCACGGCGAGAGCGACTGGAACGCGAAGAACCTCTTCACCGGCTGGGTCGACGTCGACCTGACGGAGAAGGGCCGGGCCGAGGCGGTCCGCTCCGGCCAGCAGCTCAAGGAGGCGGCGATCCTGCCGGACATCGTGCACACGTCCGTGCAGCGGCGGGCCATCACCACCGCGAACCTCTCGCTCGACGCCGCCGACCGCCACTGGATCCCGGTCAAGCGCAGCTGGCGTCTCAACGAGCGGCACTACGGCGCGCTGCAGGGCAAGAACAAGAAGGAGATCCTCGAGCAGTTCGGCGAGGAGCAGTTCATGCAGTGGCGTCGCTCGTACGACGTGCCGCCGCCACCCATCGACGCCGACGACCAGTACGCCCAGACCGGTGACCCGCGCTATGCGGGCCTGGGCGAAGCCATGCCGAGCACGGAGTGCCTCAAGGACGTCGTCGCGCGGATGCTGCCGTACTGGGAGACCGAGATCAAGCCGGACCTCGCTGACGGCCTCACCGTCATGGTCGCTGCGCACGGCAACTCGCTGCGCGCCCTCGTCAAGACCCTCGACGAGATCAGCGACGACGACATCGCAGGGCTCAACATCCCGACCGGGATGCCGCTGGTGTACGAGCTGGACGAGTCGTTCGCTCCCGTCGCCCGGGGCGGCCGCTACCTCGACCCCGAGGCCGCCCTGGCCGCCGCAGAGGCCGTGGCCAAGCAAGGCCGCTGACCCCAGTCCATCGAAAGAGCAGTTCCTCCCCCCGCGCAATCGAAAGAGCAGTTTCTCCCACGTGCGCGCCCGAGGTCACCTGGGCGCGAACCGGGGAGAAGCTGCTCTTTCGACTGCGGCGCCGGGGTCAGCTGTTGCGCTCGATCTCGGCGATGACGTCGGCGTCCTCGACCTCTTCGTGGTCGTAGCTCACCTCCGAGTCGTACTCGCCCGTGACGAGGTAGACGACTCGACGGGCGACGGACACGGCGTGGTCGGCGAAGCGCTCGTAGTAGCGCCCGATGAGGGCCAGGTCGAGGACGGTCGTCCGGTGCAGGTCACGCTCCTCGTCGAGCAGGACGGCGAACAGCTCGCGGTGCAGCTCGTCCATCGCGTCGTCGTCCTTGTCGAGCGCCGCAGCGGCCTCGACGTCCTTGCTCGCGATGATCGAGCCGCACTTGGCGACGATCGCCTCGGCGACCTGGCCCATCTGGAGGATGTGCGAGCGCAGCTGGGGCGGAACCGCTGACTCGGGCGTGCGGAGCCGGGCGACCTTGGCGACGTGCCGGGCGAGGTCGCCCATCCGCTCGAGGTCGGAGCTCATGTGCATCGCCGTGACGACGATGCGCAGGTCGGTCGCCACGGGCTGCTGCCGGGCGAGCAGGTTGATCGACAGGTTGTCGAGGCTGATCCGGATCTCGTCGAGCTGCTTGTCGGCCTCGATGACCGACTCAGCCAGCTGGACGTCCGCGTCGAGCAGGGCCGTCGTGGCGCGCGAGATCGCGGACCCCGCGAGCCGGGTCAGCTCGACGAGCTGATCGGTGATGGTGTCGAGATCCTCATGGAACTGGTCGCGCAATGGTCTTCCTCGTCTCGTGCGGGGCGCTGGCGGGCTCTCGGGCGAGGGTCGCAGCAGCGCGTGAATGCATGACGGCGACGAGGTGAACACTCGGTTTCGACCCTGCTCGCCCCGCAGTCGTGTGGTCTGAGCCTGCCACATCCATGCGTAACCTGAGAGACGTGGATCCGACGACTGCGGCACTTCTGGGTGGCTTCGTCGGCCTCGGGCTCGGCGGCGTCGCCGTCCTCGCCGTGCGGGCCACCGACCGGTCCCGGCGCAACGAGGTGGTCATCGCGCCCCCACCGGACCTTCCACCCGGGGTCGGCGAGGTCCTCTCCGTGCTCCGATCGAGCGGGATCGTCGTCGATCGTTCGGACCGGGTCGTCAACAACTCGCCCGCCGCGGTCGCCCACGGGCTGGTCCGCGGCCAGGAGGTCGTCCATCCTCAGCTGCTGCAGCTCGCCCGGGCCGTGCGCCGCGACGGCGTCATCCGCGAGGTCGAGCTCGACCTCCGGAAAGGCATCGGCGAAGGCACGGTCGTCGTGGCGGCTCGGGTCGCACCGCTCGGCGCGGACCACGTGCTGCTGCTCGTGGAGGACATTTCCCAGGCCCGGCGGGTCGAGGAGATCCGCCGGGACTTCCTCGCGAACGTCAGCCACGAGCTCAAGACCCCGGTCGGCGGCATCTCGCTCCTCGCCGAGGCCCTGCTCGACGCGTACGACGACCCCGAGGCGGTCCAGCGGTTCGCTGCGCGCATCGGCGTCGAGTCCCGGCGGCTCTCGAGCCTGGTCAAGGACATCGTCGAGCTGAGCCGGCTGCAGGGCGCCGACGTCGTCAAGGACCCCACCGTCGTCGACGTGGGGGCGGCGTCCGAGGACGCGGCCGAGCGCTACCGCCTGCTCGCTGAGGAGCACGGCATCGACGTCGCTGTCCAGGCCGAGACCGACTGCACCGTGTGGGGTGACCGTGACCTCGTCACGACCGCCATCGCGAACCTCATCGGCAACGCCATCGCCTACTCCGACGGGGGGACGCGGGTGGGTGTGGCGACCCGGCGGCGCCCCGGCGCGGTCATCGAGGTCGCCGTCACCGACCAGGGGCTGGGCATCGCCCCGGAGGAGCAGCAGCGGATCTTCGAGCGCTTCTACCGGGTCGACTCCGCCAGGTCCCGGGCCACGGGGGGCACCGGTCTCGGCCTCTCCATCGTCAAGCACGTCGTCGAGAACCACGGCGGCACCGTCGCCGTGTGGTCCCAGGTGGGCCGCGGCTCGACGTTCACCATCTCGCTGCCGGCAGCGCCGTCGGAGGGCGCCGCAGCCGGGGCGACAGCCCCCGACCAGTACGCTCCAGTTGAGTTCCACCCGGCCGGTCCGGCCAGATCCACGAGAGGTCAGCCTTGAGTCGAATCCTGATCGTCGAGGACGAGGTGTCGTTCTCCGACCCCTTGTCCTACCTGCTCCGCAAGGAGGGCTACGACGTCGCAGTGGCCGAGACCGGTCCTGACGGGCTCGCAGAGTTCGACAAGAACGGCGCCGACCTCGTCCTCCTCGACCTCATGCTTCCGGGCCTGTCCGGGATCGACGTCTGCCGAGCGCTCCGGCAGCGGTCCTCCGTGCCGGTCATCATGCTCACCGCCAAGGACAGCGAGATCGACAAGGTCGTGGGCCTCGAGATCGGCGCGGACGACTACGTCACCAAGCCGTACTCGAGCCGGGAGCTGCTCGCCCGCGTCAAGGCCGTCCTGCGCCGGCTCGCGGAGCCCGAGGACCTGCTGCCGCCGACCATCGAGGCGGGTCCGGTCCGGATGGACGTCGAGCGGCACACCGTGACGGTCAACGGGGCGCCGACGTCACTGCCGCTCAAGGAGTTCGAGCTGCTCGAGATGCTCCTGCGCAACTCTGGACGGGTCCTGACCCGGATGCAGCTCATCGACCGCGTGTGGGGCAGCGACTACGTCGGCGACACCAAGACCCTGGATGTGCACGTCAAGCGCCTGCGCGCGAAGGTCGAGCCCGACCCCGCCCGGCCGGTGCACATCGTCACCGTGCGCGGGCTCGGCTACAAGTTCGAGGCGCGCTGACGTCCCAGCCGTCCCGGTGCAGGTGGTGGGCGCGGACCGAGCCCAGCGGCATACGGCCGAGATGACGAAGGACCCCACCGCGGTGGGGCCCTTCGCTCGCTGTGGGGGTCGTGCTCAGCTGGTCGTCGCCGACGGCGTCTCGGTCGGCGTCCCCGTGGCCGAGGTCGTGGGCTGCGCGGTCGGCTCGGTCGGCTCGGTCGTCGGCGTGGTGGGCGCCGGGGTGGGCGCCGGCGGGGCGGTCAGGGTCGCGTAGGGCCCGGACGCGGTGACGACGGGGACGCTGACGATCGTCGTGCCACCGGGCCGGGTCGTGATGGACAGGGAGACGATGCTGCCCGGCTTGGCGTCGACGCCGTCGAAGTGGAGGCCCTTGGTGGCCAGGTTGAGCTGCTGGCGGGGGGCCACCTCGATCTCGGAGCCGGTGCCGGAAGCGGCGCCCTGGGGGGTGACCCGCAACGTCACGGGCTCGATGCCACCGTTGAAGGCGGCTCCGGAGACGACCGCCGTGCCCTCGCCGCTGCCGACGACGAGGAGGTCGCGGATCGCGAGGTCGCCCACGTCGGCGGACACGCCGTCCGCCGGCTCGTAGGGGACGTCGGTCTGGACGGGGTTGGCCACCATGCAGCCGCTCGCCAGGGCGGCGACGGCGAGCCCACCGAGGGCGGCCGCGACGCGGCGGGCGTGCGGGGCGGGCGCGGAGGTCTGGACGAGGAGTCGGCGGATCACGTCGACAGCCTACCGGCGGGCGGGCCGGGGGAGGGGAGGACCCGACGTGGCCGGGCTCGACGACCGGGACGGAGCACGGCGACGGCGTGGTTGTCAAGACGTGAACATGTGGCAAAGAAGCCACGTCCAAGCCTCTGACCTGCGCAGATGCGCTGGCGCGAGATCGCCGCTGTCGCCGTTCCGTGATAATCTGTAGGTCGCGAAAGGGGAAAACAGCACATGGTTTTCAAGGTCGGCGAGACGGTCGTGTACCCCCACCATGGGGCGGCACTGATCGAAGAGATCAACACACGCACGATCAAGGGAGAGGACAAGCTCTACCTCAAGCTCAAGGTAGCCCAAGGTGACCTGACGATCGAAGTCCCTGCGGAGAACTGCGACCTCGTGGGTGTCCGCGACGTCGTCGGCCAGGAAGGTCTCGACCGGGTCTTCGAGGTCCTCCGGGCCCCGCACACCGAGGAGCCGACCAACTGGTCCCGCCGCTACAAGGCCAACCTCGAGAAGCTCGCCTCGGGTGATGTGATCAAGGTGGCCGAGGTCGTTCGTGACCTGTGGCGCCGCGACCAGGACCGTGGACTGTCCGCTGGTGAGAAGCGGATGCTCGCCAAGGCCCGCCAGATCCTCGTGTCCGAGCTCGCGCTCGCCGAGAAGACGGACGAGGACAAGGCGGAGTCGATCCTCGACGAGGTTCTCGCCTCCTGATGCTGCCCGAGTCGGCGGCGGTCGGACTCATCGTCGTCGCCGCTGGTTCTGGTCGTCGTCTGGGCGCTGACGTGCCCAAGGCTTTCGTGCCCCTCGCGGGGGTGTCCCTCCTGGGGCACGCCCTGCGAGGGGCCTTGTCGTCCCCCGGGGTGGCCGAGGTCGTCGTCGTGGCGCCCCCCGGATGGACCGACGAAGCAGCAGCCGTATGCCGCTGGGCTCGCTCCCAGCCGAGCGCCGCGTCCGCGCCCGCCGCCGCCACTCGAAGGACCATCGGGGTGGTCCCCGGGGGGGCTGAGCGGGGCGACTCGGTCGCGGCCGGGCTCGCGGCGCTCTCCCCGGCGGTCTCGATCGTCCTCGTCCATGACGCCGCCCGCTGCCTGGCGCCGTCCACGGTGTTCGACCGCGTGGTCGCGGCCGTGCGCGAGGGTGCCGCTGCGGCCGTCCCCGGGGTCGCGGTCGTCGACACGATCAAGGAGGTGGACGCGACCGGGCGAGTGGTCGGCACTCCTGATCGGGCCCGGTTGCGCGCGGTCCAGACCCCCCAGGGCTTTCGTCGGGACGTCCTCGAGCGGGCTCACGCAGCCTCGAGCGACGCGACCGACGACGCGGGGCTCGTCGAGCGGCTCGGCGAGACGGTCGTCGTCGTCGCGGGGGACCCGCTCGCGTTCAAGGTGACGACCCCCGGCGACCTCGAGACGGCGGCCCGTATCCTCGCAGGGTGAGCGCTGACGAGAACGCACCGGCCACCGCCCTCATCACCGGAGGGGGCACCGGGATCGGCGCGGCGACGGCCCGCCGCCTGGCCGCCGAGGGTTTCCACGTCGTCATTGCCGGCCGTCGCCGCGAGCGCCTGGAGGAGACGGCGACGTCGATCAACGTGGATCATCCCGGCTCCGCGTCGGTGGCGGTCATGGACGTCACGTCCGACGACTCGGTCCGGGAGGCGGTCTCGGCCCTCGACCGGTGTGACGTCCTGGTCAACAACGCCGGTGGCGCGCTCGGGGTCAGCCGGGTGGAGGACGGCGATCTCAACGAGTGGCGCGAGATGTACGACTCGAACGTCCTCGGCACGGTCCGGGTGACCCAAGCGGTCCTGCCGTTGCTCCGGCGGTCCCCGCGGGCGACGATCGTCAACGTCAGCTCCATCGCCGGTGAGCTGGTCTACGAGGGCGGGGGCGGCTACACAGCGGCCAAGCACGGGACGTCGGTCATCTCGGAGACACTGCGGCTCGAGCTCAACGGCGAGCACATCCGGGTCACCGACCTCCGACCCGGGATGGTCCACACCGAGGGGTTCTCGTTGACCCGGCTCCACGGCGACCAGGCTGCGGCCGACAAGGTCTACGCGGGCGTCGACCGGCCGCTCGTCGCCGAGGACGTCGCCGAGTGCGTCGCGTTCGTCGTGGGGCTCCCGCAACACGTCAACATCGACGTCCTGACCGTGAAGCCGGTCGCGCAGGCTGCGCCGCACAAGATCCACCGGTCACCCATCGACTGGAAGTCCGAGGCGTGAGGTGAGCGGACTGCCCAGAGTCGGCATCGGGGTCGACGTCCACGCGTTCGCCCCCGAGGGATCGGACCGGCAGCTGTGGGTCGCCGGGCTCCTCTGGCCCGGGGAGCGCGGGCTCGAGGGCCACTCGGACGCCGACGTCGTGGCGCACGCCGCCTGTGATTCCCTCTTCTCCGCCGCCGGGATCGGCGACCTCGGTGCTCACTTCGGGACCGACCGGCCCGAGCTCGCCGGAGCCCCCGGAGTGACCCTGCTGGCCGAGGCGGTCCGGCTGGTGCGCCTCGCGGGTTTCACCATCGGCAACGTCGCGGTGCAGGTCGTCGGAAACCGCCCCAAGATCGGCAGCCGCCGCGACGAGGCCCAGCGCCTGCTCACCAAGGCGGTCGGTGCGCCCGTGTCCGTGAGCGGAACGACGACCGACGGGCTCGGGCTGACGGGGCGCAGCGAGGGGATCGCCGCCATCGCCACCGCCCTCGTGATCTACCGCCCCTGACGCATCGAAAGAGCACTTTCTCCCCTCATGCCCGAGGTGGGGTGGGTCGTGGACGGGGAGAAAGTGCTCTTTCGATGGGGGGGATGGCGAGAGGGCCCGCCCCTCGCGGGGCGGGCCCTCTCGTCGTGCCGGTCGATCAGTCGCTCACGGGGTGGGCGGCGTGATCTTGATCTGGGCGGCCCGGTTTCCGAATAGCTGCTTGGCGACGGTGACGAACGTGCCGTAGCCCGCGTCGGAGTCAGCCGGGTTGCCGGTGCCCGCCACGGTGAACCCGAAGTCGGCACCGTACAGATCGGTCACGGGCTTGCCGTCAGCGTCGACGATTCGGGTGGTGTACGGCGTGTTCTCGTACGACGGGACGACGACGGACGCATCGGCATCACGCCAGAAGAACCCGACGCCGGCCCGGAACTCCAGACCCGGGACCCAGCCCTTGTCGTCGGTGAAGGTCTTCACCGACGCCTGCGGGCCGAAGGTGTTGCACACCTCGGCGCCGTTCGCGTCGAGCTGGCACTCCTTGAACGGGTACGTCGGCCGGAGGCCGAACGCGGCGTTCGAGGACTGCGGCCGCGACGGCAGGTTCTTCAGCGTCGACGGGTCCGCAGCGCCGTTCGCGCCGGAACGACGGAGCGGGTCGTAGTGGCTGTCCACGATGAGCAGTCCGCCCTTGGCCCCACCACTCGGCAGCGCGGTGAGGTTGTTGAGCACGTGGTTGGCGTTGCCGTACGACGTGTCGCGATACCAGACGAGGGCACCGGGCGCGTTGTACTTGATCTTCTCGACCTTCCACTGGCCGTCGGCGTCGTTGTACGTCGTGTCGTAAGCGTACTTCAGGCCCTCGTCGAAGCCGTCGAAGTTGCGCCACTCGACGAGGTAGTACTGCGCCCGTGAGCTGGTGCCCGGGTCGATGACCCATCCGGCGCCGAGCGGCGAACCGGAAACGAAGGTGCTGGTGGCCGCCGTCCATTCGCCCAGGCCGCTCTCGACATCGTCGGACCACGTGGTCGCACCTGCGCCGGTGACCGAGAAGTCGTCGGCGAACCAGCCGCGCTCCAGGAAGGCCGCGTCCGTGGCGATCAGCAGGCGCACCTGCACCGTCTGTCCAGCGAAGCCGGACAGGTCGATGTAGTGGTGCTCCCAGCCGTCCGTGTGGCCGGTCAGGCCGTACTTCTTGCCGCCGTAGTCGGCCATGCGACCGTTCGGGTCGGAGTAGCCGTCAGCGGTCGTGAGAGCCACGCCGGCCTCGTCGTAGACCTTCTGCTCGGTCCACGTGGAGCCGCCGTCGGTCGAGACCTCGACGAAGCCGTAGTCCCAGTCCTCCTCGATGACGTAGTCGTTCCACATCCAGAACTTGGCGTCAGTGGCGTCCGGGACGTCGACGGTCCGGGTCAGGGTGTTCCTGGCCCAGTCCTGGTCGTTGTTGCTCCACCACATGTTGTCGCCGCTGTGCGGCGTTGCGAGGGTGACGACCTTGGTCGGCAGGTTGATCTTGACGCCGTCGGCCGTGCCCTTGAGCGGGCGGGAGTTCTGGCCGACGACGACCGACTTCGCGTCGTCCCCGGGGTTCATCTGGATCGGGTCGGCCCAGCCGAGGACCCACTTGTCCCAGAGGCCCATGTGGGTCGGCATCGACTGGAAGATCGGGCCCGAGTGCGAGCCAGAGCTCATCAGGTCCCAGAAGTCGACGTCGGAGTCGCCGCCGCTGCCGGTGTCGTACAGGTCGGGCAGGCCGAGGTCGTGGCCGTACTCGTGCGCGAAGACGCCGACTCCGGAGTCCTCAGGCTGCACGATGTAGTTCGACAGCTTCAGGTCCGTGCCGGGGATCGGGGCGCCGCCGGCGACGGCCGACGAGTGGGCCCAGATGGCGTAGGTGCCCTCCGCGCCGCCGCCGCCGGACTTGTCGGCCCCGGCGTGGACGAGCACGACGTGGTCGATGACGCCGTCGGGCTCGTCGTAGTTGCCGTCGCCGTCGATGTCGCCCTGGTCCTCGATGTCGTAGTCGGCCCACGGGAAATCGGGGTCCATCTCGGCGAGCTTGTTGACGGCGTCGATCGGCAGCTGTCCGGGCCCGATGGGGTTGTCCGGGTGGCCCTGCATGCCCTGGTAGGCGCCTGCCTCCCACTCGCCCTCGTCGTTCTCGGAGCAGCGGGTCGCGCCGTACCAGCCCTCGGAGTGGTCGACCTCGATCCACGGGGTCGCCTCACCGCTCACGGTGTAGGCGCCCTTGGACATCTCCTCGTACATCGCCTTCATCGTGTAGCCGGAGATGTCGATGCCGGGCTCGCCGTCGGGACCCGTGAGGTCCGGACGGACGCGTTCGGTGATGCCCTCGTCGGTGAAGAGCATCTTGTCGAAGTGCTCGGAGGAGAAGTCCTCGACCCAGAACGAGTTGTTGTCCTCGGCCTTCGTCGGGTCAGCCGGGTTCGGGATGTTGTTGTGCAGCGGCCCGTTGACCACCTCGCCCAACTTGCAGGTGGTGGCGCCCCAGTACTCGGGCACATAGAGGTCGGAGAAGTCGTCGTCGGCGTTCTCGTTGAACTCGACGAGGATCGTCAGGAGCTTGGCCTCCTGCCTCGACTCGGCGTTCTTGTACTCCTTGTTCTTGATCTGCTTCGGGCTCTTGCCGGTCTTGATCGCCTTGGCCTCGAGCTTGGCCAGCTCATGGGCCGTGACCGGGTTGCCCTGCGCGTGCTTCCGGTCGAACGCCTCACCGCGAGCAATGACGTCCTGGACATCGACCTTCTTGCCCTTGCCCAGCGTCCCGATGACCTTGTCGTTGGCGTAGGCACGCTCGACCTGCGGCGCGGCGTAGTTGATGTAGTAGCCGCTTGACTCCGGCGCGCCGGTGGGCGCGTCGGCGGGTGCCGCAGTCGCAGCCCCGGACATCGATGTCGCAGCCAGACCAGCGGCTGCGAGTGCGATGACGGGGACGACAGCGACGGCGCGTCGGCGATGGCGCGCGATCGTGCTGTTCCTCATGAGCTCTCCCTTGGATTCCGACGCCTCCCCAGACGTCGACGAGTGGGCTGAATCACACAACCCGCTCGTGATCCTGCCCGATGAAGCGCCTGAACGGTGCGCTAGACACCCGGCAGTTGGGGGCTGCCGCCCCGAGCTCGGTCGGAACGGAGGAGCCGGTCCGCGCCGATAGACTCACGCGAGTGAGTCTCCATCTGTTCGACACCGCCACCCGTGAGCTGCGCGCATTCGTCCCGCGCGAGAGCGGCAAGGTCGGCATGTACATCTGTGGGCTCACCACCCAGGGCGCGCCGCACATCGGCCACATCCGCTTCGCCGTCGCGTTCGACGTCCTGCGGCGCTGGCTCGAGACGGCCCACGACTACCACGTGACCCTGATCCGCAACGTCACCGACATCGACGACAAGGTGCTGCGCAAGGCGGCCGACGCCGGCGAGGACTGGTTCGCGCTGACCTACCGCAACGAGCGCCTGACGACGGATGCCCTCGACGCGCTGGGCGTCAAGCCGGCCACGTACGAGCCGCGCGCGACGGGCCACGTGCCCGACATGGTCGCCCTGATGGAGACCCTCATCGAGAAGGGCCACGCCTACGCCGCGCCGGACGGGTCCGGTGACGTCTACTTCGACGTCCGGTCGTGGCCCGACTACGGCTCCCTGTCGAACCAGTCGCTCGACGACATGGTCGCGGCCGAGGACGCCGACCCCCGCGGCAAGCGCGACCCGCGCGACTTCGCGCTGTGGAAGGGACGCAAGTCCGACGAGCCGCTCAGCGCCTCGTGGCCCACGCCGTTCGGTTCCGGGCGCCCCGGCTGGCACCTCGAGTGCTCGGCCATGGCCCGGCGCTGGCTGGGCGACGAGTTCGACATCCACGGCGGCGGCATCGACCTGCGCTTCCCGCACCACGAGAACGAGCAGGCGCAGTCGCGGGCGGCGGGCCTCGGCTTCGCCCGCTACTGGCTGCACAACGCCTGGGTCACCGTCAAGGGCGAGAAGATGGGCAAGTCGCTCGGCAACGCCCTCGAGGTGCGCCACCTGCTCGAGCACACGCGGCCGCTCGTCCTGCGCTACTACCTCACCGCCGCGCACTACCGCTCGACGATCGAGTACCACTCGGGCTCGCTCGACGAGGCAGCCGCGGCGGTCGAGCGCATCGAGGGCTTCCTCGAGCGCGCCGCGCGCCGCGGCGAGATCACGTCGCCGACCGACGCGGCGGCTGCCCGCGCGGTCCTCCCGCCCGAGTTCGTCGAGGCGATGGACGACGACCTCGGCGTCTCCGGAGCCCTCGCCGCAGTGCACGACACGGTTCGGGCCGGCAACGTCGCGCTGGAGGAGGGCGACGACGACGCGGCGCTCGCGGCGGCAGTTCGAGTGGTCGCGATGACCGACGTGCTCGGCATCAACCCACTGGCACCCAACTGGGCCACGTCCCAGGACGCGACGACGACCGCCGTCGAGGTGGCTCTCGACGCGCTGGTCCGGGCGCGGCTCGAGGAGCGTCAGTCCGCCCGCCAGGAGCGTGACTTCGCGCGCGCCGATGCGATCCGCGACGAGCTCGCGGCCGTCGGTGTCGCCATCACCGACACGCCCGCCGGCGCACAGTGGGCGCTCGTTCGCACCAACGGGTCCGGACCGCCCAGCGGCACCGGCAAGGAAGGCTGACATGCCAGGTAACTCCCAGCGCCGCGGCGCAGTGCGCAAGGGCGGCAAGAAGCCCGCCGCCGGCTCCGGCGGACAACGTCGCCGAGGGCTCGAGGGGAAGGGCCCCACCCCCAAGGCCGTCGACCGCGAGTACCACCCGGCGCACCAGCGCGCCAAGGGGGCGGCCAAGGGGAGCGTGGGCCCTCGCGGATCGAGTGCGCCGTCACGCGGGCCCCGCCGCACCAAGGGGTCGAGCGAGATCGTCGCCGGCCGCAACTCCGTCGTCGAGGCGCTCCGGGCCGACATCCCCGTGTCGACGATGTTCGTCGCGACCCGGATCGACTCCGACGACCGGGTCAAGGAGGCACTCAAGCTCGCCACCGAGCGCGGACTGCCCATCCTCGAGGCGCCGCGCGGGGAGCTCGACCGGCTCACCGACGGAGCCGTCCACCAAGGCCTCGCGCTCCAGGTGCCTCCGTACGAGTACGCCGACCCGCGTGACCTCGTCGACCCCGAGCAGCCGGGTGTCCCCCTGATCGTCGCGCTCGACGGCATCACCGACCCTCGCAACCTCGGCGCGATCGTCCGGTCGGTGGCGGCGTTCGGTGGGCACGGGGTCGTCGTCCCCGAGCGCCGCTCCGTGGGGATGACGGCCTCGGCCTGGAAGACCTCCGCCGGAGCCGCGGCTCGCATCCCGGTCGCCAAGGCCGGGAACCTCACCCGGGCCCTCGAGGACTTCAAGCGGGCCGGCTTCTTCGTCCTCGGGCTCGACATGGACGGCGACGTGCAGCTGCCCGACCTCACCCTGGCTGCCGAGCCCCTCGTCGTCGTGACCGGCTCGGAAGGCAAGGGCCTGTCCCGACTGGTCCGCGAGACGTGCGACCAGATCGTCTCCATCCCGATGAGCTCGGCCGTCGAGTCGCTCAACGCGGGTCTGGCGACCGGCGTCGCGCTCTATGAGATCGCCCGCCAGCGCCGCCGTTGACGGGAGGGCGGGAGGCGCCTGAGGGGGCCTGCTCCGGGGACCGAGCCCAGCGGCATACGCTGTGGTGCGAGGCACTCCCGGCTCGCTGAGCGACTGCTCCTGCTGGGTGTTAGGGTCTCCTACGACGCGTAGTAACAGACTGGATGGGGTGCCCCGTGGGGAAGAGCAATCGCGCCGAGGTGACCGCGCGCGCTGCGGAGATGCGTGCCGCGCAGGCGCGCAAGGAGCGGCAGCAGAAGCAGATGATCGCGGCCGCCGTGGCGGTGGTCGTCGTCATCATCGCCGTGGCGGTCGGCGTCGCCATCGCCAACAACAAGAGCACGGGCGATCCGGGCGCCACGACGACAGGCTCGGCCGCCGCGTTCATCCCCAAGCTCGCCGCGATCCCCGCCGCGACCTTCGACGCCGCAGGTGCGCCTGCTGACGCCAACGCCATTCCGCAGAAGGTCGAAGGTGGCCAGGTCCTCACCGCGGACGGCAAGCCCCGGATGATCTACGTCGGCGCCGAGTTCTGCCCCTACTGCGCCTCCGAACGGTGGGCGATCGTCGCCGCGCTGTCCCGCTTCGGCTCCTTCGAGGGGCTTGCGCCGACCCGCTCCGCGACGAACGACGGCAACATCCCCACCATCACCTTCACCAAGTCGACCTACACGAGCGACTACCTGACGTTCAATGCCTGGGAGACCAAGGACCGGGAGTTCAAGCCGCTCCAGACCCTCCCCGCCGACGTCGACGCGCTGTTCAAGCGGTACAACCCCGAGGGCGGTATCCCGTGGACGTTCTACGGGACGCACGAGCTGCCCGGCTCCGGGATCCCGCTCCAGCCGTTCCTCGAGCACACCGGTGACAACGGGTGGAACGAGATCGTCGCCCAGATGGAGACCGGCACCGGCAACGTGGGCAAGTCCGTCGACGCGAGCGCCAACATGATCGCCGCGCAGGTGTGCCAGCTGACCGGCGGCCAGCCGGCCAACGTCTGCACCAGCACCGGCGTCACGGCAGCGGCGGCCCTGGTCCAGAAGTGATGCTTCGACCGCGGTGGCTCGTCCCCACCTCGCTCGCCCTCTCGGTGGTGGGGCTGCTCGTCTCGGCCTACCTGACCTTCGAGCACTACACGGGCAACGAGACTCTCGCCTGCACGGTCACCGACGTCGTCGACTGCGCCAAGGTCACCGAGAGCGCGTGGTCGACGTTCCTCGGGGTCCCAGTGGCTCTGCTGGGCCTGCTCTTCTTCGTCGCCGTGACCGTGCTCATGCTCCCGTCGGTGTGGCGTCGCCCTGAGCCGTGGCTCGACCGGGCTCGGCTCGGGCTGCTCACGGTCGGCCTGGCGATGGCGCTCTACCTCGTGTGGGCCGAGCTCTTCCGGATCTACGCGATCTGCCTGTGGTGCACCGTCGTCCACGTGGCGACGTTCGCGCTGTGGATCGTCGTCCTCTTCGGGCAGATCCTCTCGGTCCCCGCCGGCGCGGCAGCGGAGGTGGCGCGGGACGACGATCCCGACGCGGCGCCGCGCTCGGCGAAGCGGTAGCGCGTCAGTCGTCCCAGGCGATGACGGGCATCTCCACGGTGTCCACGCCGACGACCGACTTCTCGATCGGCTTGCCGGGCAGGACCGTGGCGACGTAGTCGGCCAGGGCTTCCTCGATGGGCATGTCGTGGCCGGCGCGCTCGCTGAGATACCACCGGTGCTCGAGCACCTCGTGGAAGATCTCGGCCGGCTCGAGCCGTCCGGTGAGCTCCCGCGGCACCGCCCGGGTGACCGGCTCGTACACCTTCGCCAGCCACTCGTGGGCCACGATCTCCTCGTCGTCGCCCTGCCGGTCCGTGGCCGCGGCGTACGCGTCGAGGTCGTTGAGGAGCCGGCGGGCCTGGTTCTCGCCGACATCGAGGCCGGTGAGGCGCAGCAGCCGTCGTGAGTGGTGCCCGGCGTCCACGACCTTCGGGGTGATCTGGATCTGGGTGCCGCCGATGTCGGTCGTGATCGACAGCTCGTCGACGTCGAAGCCGAGTTCGTTGAGCTGCCGGATCCGCTCGTCCACCCGCCACCGGTCACCGGCCTCGAACCGCTGGGTCCCCGTCAGCGCCTCCCACAGCGAGTGGTAGCGCTCGATGACCGAGCTGGCGACCTCGAACGGGTCGGCCTGCTCCTCGAGGAAGCCGCCGGCCTCCAGGTCCATCAGCTCGCCCGCGATGTTGACCTGGGCGATGTCGAGGTCGTGCTGTCGCTGGCCGTCGCTGAGGTGCTGGTGCAGCTCGCCGGTCTCGGCGTCGACGAGGTAGGCCGCGAACGCTCCGGCGTCCCGTCGGAACAGGGTGTTGGACAGCGAGACGTCGCCCCACCAGAAGCCCTCGAGGTGGAGCCGGACGAGGAGCAGGGCCAGCGCGTCCATGAGGCGCACCGCGGTGTCGGGCCGCAGCGACTGGCTGTACAGCGCCCGATAGGGCAGCGAGTACTGCAGGTGGCGGGTGACGAGGCACGAGTCGAGGGGGGTGCCGTCCGCGGCGACCCGGCCGTGGACGACGCCGAAGGGCTCGACCGAGGGCACGTCGAGGCGCCGCAGGTTGCGCAGCATGACGTACTCGCGGTCCGCCAGCTCGGACTTGATCTCCTTGACGGCCAGGACGCGGCTGCCGAGCCGGACGAAACGCACGACGTGCCGTGAGATCCCGCGAGGCAGCGCGGCCAGCACGGATTCGGGCCAGTCCTCCAACGGGGTGGACCAGGGCAGGTCGAGCAGTGCCGACTCCGGCCGGGCCGTGGTGATCGCGAGGCTCACCGCCCCATCGTGGCACGCTGCCCATCGAAAGAGCAGTTCGTCCGTCCCCGATCGAAGGAGCAGTTCGTCCCTGACTCTGCCGTATGCCGCTGGGCTCGCAGGCGATCGAAAGAGCACTCTGTCCACAGCGGGCTCTCCTGCCCCGCAGCGGACGGGCCTTCTCCGGCACGATCGAGTGCGTGCCTGTGAGCCTGCCACGACCCCTGAGACATCGACCGTTCACCCCCGACATGGCAACCGTGTGGGGACTGACCCGACGCCAGGTCTACGCCTTGGACCTCGAGTCACCGCTCCGGGGAGTCCGGACCGTGCAACCGGCGGAGTCGCTCCACGCCAGGTGCGCCGCCGCCTCGCTGGTGCTGGAGTGCCATGCGTTCTCACACGTGACAGCGGCACGTCTGCACGGCCTCCCGTTACCGCGTGCCCTGGACGACGACCGACGGTTGCACGTCATGCGGGATGCACGAGACGGAGCCGTCAGGCGCGAGAACGTCGTCGGACACCGCGGACTGCTCGAGCGAGACGTCGTCGGCCTGCACGGTCTTGCCGTGGTCGGGTTGGCGGACACCTGGGTCGATTTCGGGGAGCTCATCAGGCCCGGTGTCCCCTTCGGCCTCGACGACCTCGTGGTCCTGGGGGACGCGGTGGCAACGACGCTCGGCTCCGTGGACCCGCTGCACGAGGCCTTGGCGGCGAGGGTGCGACCACGGGGCAAGCTGACCCTCTTGGAGGCGCTCGAGTGGATCCGGGTTGGCTCGGAGTCAGCAGGTGAGACGCGAACTCGCTTGGTGCTCAGTCGAGCTGGCCTCCCGGAACCTGAGCTCAACGTCCCGATCTGCTCCAGCACGGGCAGGTGGCTCGGTCGTCCGGACATGCGGTGGCCGGAGCAGCGGGTGCTCCTGGAGTACCAGGGCCGCGAGTTCCACGACAGCGAGGACCAGCGGGCCCTCGACGCGGTGCGGTTCGCTGGCTTCGAAGAGGACTGCTGGACGGTGGTCGCCACGTGGAACGATGACGTCAACAGCGACGAGGCGCGATCGCGGCTGGTTCTGCGGATGGCGGACCTCCTCGACCGTCCGGTCGAGTCCCTGCACCTGAGTGAGATCCACCCGCGGTTCTTCAGCACCCGAATGCTTCAGCTCGCGGAACTGCGTGCACGCCGGTTGCGCCACCACGGTGGCTGAGGACCAAGCCGGGCACGAACTGCTCTTTCGATGCGGAGTGAGCCCAGCGGCATACGGCTGAAGGGACGAACTGCTCTTTCGATCGGGGACGAAGTGCTCTTTCGATGCGGGAGGGCTGGCACCGCCCTGACGGCGCCAGCCCTCCGGAACGTCTGCGACGTCAGTCGCCGATGCGCTCGCCCGTCTCCGCGTTGAAGAGGTGGACGTGACCGGTCTTGGGCCGCAGGTAGACCTGCTCGCCCTTCTCCGGGGGGCGCCGGCCATCGACGCGGGCGATGAACGGCGCGTCCTTGGCCTCCTCGCCCGTCGACTCGACCTGCTTGGCCTTGGCGGACCCGTAGATGTAGGCGTCGGCGCCGAGCTCCTCGACGACGTCGACGGTCACCGGGATGCCGCTGCCGTCCTCGGCGGGCTCGAGGTCCTCGGGGCGGACTCCGAGGGTGACGTGGGAGCCCGCGCCGGTGAGCAGGTCACGCTCGACGGGGACGACGTGGCCGCCGACATCGACGCCGCCGTCGACGATCGGGGCGTCGAGGAGGTTCATCGCGGGGGAGCCGATGAAGCCGGCGACGAAGACGTTGATCGGGTGGTCGTACATCCGTCGGGGCGTGTCGCACTGCTGGAGGAGGCCGTCCTTGAGGACCGCGACCCGGTCGCCCATGGTCATGGCCTCGACCTGGTCGTGGGTGACGTAGACGGTCGTGACGCCGAGGCGGCGCTGGAGGGACGCGATCTGCGTACGCGTCTGGACGCGGAGCTTGGCGTCGAGGTTGGACAGGGGCTCGTCCATGAGGAAGACCTGGGGGGAGCGGACGATCGCGCGGCCCATGGCGACGCGCTGGCGCTGGCCACCGGAGAGGGCCTTCGGCTTGCGCTCGAGGTACTCGCTGAGGTCGAGGATCTTGGCGGCCTCCTCGACGCGCTTGCGGATCTCCGACTTGTCGACGCCGGCGATCTTGAGGGCGAAGCCCATGTTGTCGGCCACCGACATGTGCGGGTAGAGCGCGTAGTTCTGGAAGACCATCGCGACGTCGCGGTCCTTGGGGGACAGGTTCGTCACGTCGCGGTCGCCGATGAGGATGCGCCCACCGTTGACCTCCTCGAGGCCGGCGAGCATGCGCAGGGAGGTGGACTTCCCGCAGCCCGAGGGGCCGACGAGGACGAGGAACTCGCCGTCCGCGATCTCGATGTTGAGCTTGTCGACGGACGGCCTCGGGTTGCCCGGGTACTGCCGCGTCGCGTTGTCGAACGTCACTGTTGCCATGGCTTCTTTGCCTCTCCTTCACCGGCAGGAACGTGCCGGACGATCCGTTGTAAAGGTCCCCGCGGTTGGTGGGGGCACCTGAATCATGTCGTATGCCGCTGGGCTCGGTCCACCCGTCGCCCCACGTCCGAAGGTCGTCGGGGTCGGATGGGGCCTCTCCCCAGTTGCAAAAATTTGCAGCAAGTACTGCCACAAGTCTGAAAAATCTTGCTATGGTCCGGAGTACCGGTGGCGGCGTGTGCCACCCGGCTTCAAAGGAGAGTCCATGCACAAGCGTGCGTTCGGCGCTGTTGCCGTCACGGGTGTTGCCGCCCTGGCCCTCAGCGCCTGTGGTGGGTCCGAGCCCGCCGCCCCGTCCAACCCCACTCCCGGCACCTCGAGCGCTGCGACCACGACGGGTGAGCCCGAGACGCCGACCGGCACCGCTGCGCCGGTCCGTGACGCCAACGTCGACCTCGTCATCTGGACCGACCCCGACCGCTCCAAGCCGGTCCAGAAGTACGCCGACGAGTTCGCCGCGGAGAACGGTGTGACCGTCAAGGTCCAGATCTCGACCGACACCCGCGCCCAGTTCAAGGACGCCACCAAGGTCGGCAAGGGCCCCGACGTCATCGTCGGTGCCCACGACTGGCTCGGCGAGCTCGTCCAGAACTCCACCGTCGCCCCGATCAACCTCTCGGCCGACGTCGCGTCGAAGTTCCTGCCGAACGCCATCGCCGCGACGAAGTTCAACGGCCAGGCCTACGGCGTTCCCTACGCCGTCGAGAACATCGGCCTGATGTACAACAAGGACCTCGTCCCGAACCCGCCCAAGACCATGGACGAGCTCGTCGCGACCGGTGAGAAGCTCGTCAAGGAGGGCAAGGCCAAGCAGGTCCTGTCGCAGTTCGTCTCCAAGACGGGCAACGCCTACTTCGCCTACCCGTACCTGTCGGCCTTCCCCGACGGCGGCATCTTCGCCGTGAAGGACAACGGCGACTACGACCCCAACAAGCTCCTCGTGAACAGCCCCGGCTCCATCAAGGGTGGTGAGGTCCTCGCCGCTCTCGGCAAGAAGAAGATCCTCTCCACCAACGTCGACGACACGAACCAGGACGCGCTCTTCGACACGAAGGCCGCTCCGTTCATGATCAGCGGCCCGTGGAGCGTCGCCAAGGCCAAGGACGCCGGCGTCAACTACGGCATCGCCCCGCTCCCCAGCCTCACCGGCGGCGGCGCGATGAAGCCGTTCCTCGGTGTGCAGATGTTCTACGTGTCCAGCAAGGCGAAGAACGCGACGCTCGCGCAGGAGTTCGTCACGAACTACATCCCGCGCAAGGAGGTCCAGCTGGCCCTCTTCGAGGTCGGCAAGCGCCCGCCGGCCCTCAAGGAGGCCTACGACGAGGTGGCCGCGAGCGACCCCGACGTCAAGGCCTGGTACGAGGCCGGTGCCGACGGTCTCCCGATGCCGAACATCCCGGCGATGAACTCGGTCTGGGGCCCCTTCGGCCAGGCGACCGCCGACATCATCTCCGGCAAGTCCGACCCGAAGACGCGTCTTGACGCGGCCGCCAAGGAAATTGCGGCGAACATCGCCAAGGGCTGAGCTCCCTTGATCTGAAACGGTTCCCGGGACCCGCCCCAGCGGCGGGTCCCGGAGGTCCGTCCCCCCGGACGGGGGCTCAGGGGAGCTTCACCGGCTCCCCCTTCCTGCATCTACGGCAATGGCGCCGGGCCGGCGCAAGAGGAAGTGGCTCATGACCAAGCTCACCGCACTCGTCATCAAGTGGGTGCTCATCGCGCTGGCCCTGGCCGGTGTCCTGTGGATCGCGACGCAGCTCGCGATCGCCGGGAACACCATGGCCGTCATCGTCGCCGGCATGGTCGGCATCGGCATCCTCGCCGTCTACGGAACGCGCCGGAACGTGCCGCTGAAGTACCTGCTCCCCGGGATGCTGCTCCTCGTCGCGTTCCAGCTCTGGCCGATCATCTTCACGGCCAGCCTCTCCCTCACGAACTACGGTGACGGCCACCTCATCTCCAAGGAGGAGACGGTCACCGACATCATCGCCCAGTCCGTGCGCGAGGTCCCGAACAGCCCCCGCTACCGGATGTCCGTCGCGACCAGGGAAGGGGCGTCGGCGACGACCGGCGATCTCGTCCTCCTGCTGACGAAGCCCGACGGCACGACGTTCGTCGGCGAGCCGGGCGGCCTCGAGCCGCTGCCGGCCGAGGGCGTCGAGAAGACGACGACGGGCAAGATCACCAAGGCGCCCGGCTACACGATCCTCACCGCCCGCGAGGTCAACGCGCGGAGCAAGGACCTCTCGGCGCTCGCCGTCCCGACCGGCGACGGCGGCGGGATCAAGCCCGTCGGACTCTCGGAGGCCTTCGAGGGCAAGCCGTCCGTCACCTACGACGCGGCCGCGGACCGGCTGACCGACTCGAGCACGACGCCGCCGACCGTCTACGAGCCGAAGAACGCCCGGTGGGTCAGTACGGCCGACCCGTCCGTGGCCTTCCCGCAGGGATGGCAGGAGAACGTCGGCTTCTCGAACTTCTCGCGGATCTTCACGGACGAGACCCTGCGGGCCGGCTTCGCCAAGATCTTCGTCTGGAACCTCGTCTTCGCCGTGGTCTCCGTGCTCTCGACGTTCCTGCTCGGCATGCTGATCGCCCTGCTCTTCAACGACCCGCGGCTCAAGGGCAAGGCCGTCTACCGGTCGCTGCTGATCCTCCCGTACGCGCTGCCGGGGTTCATCACCGCGCTCGTGTGGCGGGGCATGTTCAACCAGGACTACGGCCTGATCAACGGCACCCTCGGCCTCAACGTCGACTGGCTCGGCTCACCCTGGGGGGCGAAGGCCGCGATCCTCATCACCAACCTGTGGCTCGGCTTCCCCTACATGTTCATCGTCTGCACCGGGGCGCTCCAGTCGATCCCGCAGGACGTCCGGGAAGCGGCGACCATCGACGGCGCCAACGCCTTCCGGACCCTGCGCTCGATCATCATGCCGCTGCTGCTCGTGGCGGTCGGCCCGCTCCTCATCGCGTCGTTCGCCTTCAACTTCAACAACTTCGGGCTCATCTACCTGCTCACCAAGGGTGGCCCGTTCGACGGCAACGACACGAGCATCGGCTCGAGCGACCTGCTCATCACCTACGCCTACCGGCTCGCGTTCTCGGGCAGCGCACCGAACTACGGCTTCGCCGCGGCGGTGTCCGTCGTCATCTTCATCATCGTCGCGCTCATGACGATCCCGGCGTTCCGCCAGACCAAGGCCCTCGAGGAGGTCAACTGATGTCCACCGTGAACGCACCCCTGCCCACCGACCCCCGGCTGGAGACCAGAGTCGATGCCGCTGCGGGTCGCCACATCGAGTCGCCGGATCGCGGCGGCATGGGCAGCCGGGTCTGGTGGCGGCACCTGCTCGGCGTCCTCGCCCTGGTCTGGGCGCTCTTCCCGATCGTCTTCATCTACTCGGCGGCGACCAACCCGAGCGGCACGCTCAACACGGCCAGCCTGCTGCCGTCGGGGTTCTCGCTGAGCAACTTCGACAAGCTCTTCTCGGACCCGGCCCGCCCCTACTGGAGCTGGTACAAGAACTCGATGGTCATCTCCGGGCTGGGGGCGCTGGCGGCAGTGTTCATCGGCGCCTGCGCAGCCTTCGCGTTCTCCCGCCTGCGGTTCACCGGGCGCCGTCCGGGGATGCTCGCGCTCCTGCTCCTGCAGATGTTCCCCGCGATGCTCGCGCTGGTGGCCCTCTACATCACCTTCGCGAGGATCGGTGACGTCCTGCCGGCGTTCGGGCTCAACACGTCCATCGGCCTGATCCTGGCCTATCTCGGCGGCGCGATGGGGTCCAACGTCTGGCTGCTCAAGGGCTACTTCGACACGGTGCCGAAGGAGCTCGACGAGGCGGCGACGGTCGACGGGGCCAGCCACGCCCGGATCTTCTTCACGATCACCCTGCGTCTGGTCATGCCCATCCTCGTGACGGTCTTCATGCTCGTGTTCGTCGGGCTCTACGGCGAGTTCATGCTCGCCAGCATCTTCCTCACCGACGTCGAGAACCAGACGCTCGGCGTGGGCCTCTACGGCATGACGCTCGGCAACGACTCGAACCAGTTCTTCGGCCAGTTCGCGGCCGGGGCCCTGCTCGCCTCGATCCCCGTCGTCGCGCTGTACCTGGCGTTCCAGCGGCAGCTGGTCGGCGGGCTCACCCAGGGCTCCGTCAAGTGAGCGTGACGTCCGTATGCCGCTGAGCCCGGTTCCCGACAGCCGTGCAGTCGGACTCCACCTCCCGCACCACGACGGCTCCCGCCGCTACGTCTCGAACCTCGCTCCACGCCTCGGCGACCTCGTCGACGTGCTGGTGCGGGTGCCTCTCGAGTCGGAGGTGGAGCGAGTCCACGTGCGGACGACTCCGGACGGGGAGACGGAGTTCGCCCCGGGGCGGCTCGTGCGCACCACGGCGACGGATGCCTGGTGGAGGGTGCGGCTGACCTGCCACAACCCGGTGACGAACTACCGCTTCCTGCTCGTCGGGGGGCCGGCGAAGTATGCGTGGCTCAACGGGACGGGCGTGCACCACCGGGACGTGCCGGACGCGAGCGACTTCCGGCTCGTCGCCCACGACAGCCCGCCGCCGGCCTGGGCCGAGGGTGCCGTGGTCTACCAGATCTTCCCGGACCGTTTCGCCCGCTCCGCCCGTGCCGACCGCCGGGAGACGCCGGACTGGGCGCAGCCGGCCCGGTGGACCGATCCAGTGGACCCGCGACCCCCGGCAGCGTCGTCGCAGCTCTACGGCGGCGACCTCGACGGGGTCGTCGACCACCTCGAGCACCTGGTGTCGCTGGGCGTGGACGTCGTCTACCTGACGCCGTTCTTCCCGGCGCGGTCCAACCACCGTTACGACGCGTCGTCCTTCGAGCAGGTCGATCCCCTGCTCGGCGGTGACCGAGCGTTGCGGCGCCTCACCACCGCTGCCCACGAGCGCGGTCTCAGGGTGATGGGTGACTTCACCACGAACCACACCGGCGACGCCCACGAGTGGTTTCTCGCCGCCGCCGGCCCCGGGGGCCGGCAGACGCCGGAGCGGGATTACTACATCTGGGAGAACGGCTCCTACGTCGCGTGGCTCGGCGTGCCGTCGCTGCCGAAGCTCAACCACCGCAACGAGGCCCTGCGCCACCGGATCTTCGACCACCCCCGCGGGGTCGTGCGCCGGTGGCTGGGTCGCCCGGGTCGCCGCGAGGGCCTGGACGGCTGGCGGGTCGACGTCGCCAACATGACGGGCCGGTGGCGCGCCACGGACGTCAACCACGACGTCGCCCGGCAGATGCGCGCCTCGATGGCCCGGCACGCGCCGGAGGCCCTGCTCGTCGGCGAGCACTTCCACGACTACACCGTCGACCTGCCCGGAGACGGCTGGCACGGAGTGATGAACTACGCCGGCTTCTGCAAACCGGTGTGGAACTGGGTCCGCGACACCGCCGGCGACCCGATGACGATGGGGGCGCCGGCCCCGCTGCCGGTGTTGGAGGCCGGCGCGGTCGTGGAGACGATGCGTGACTTCACGTCCCGGATCTCCTGGCAGTCGCTGGTGCACTCCTTCAACCTGGTCGGGTCGCACGACGTGACGCGTCTGCGCACGCTCGTCGACCACGACCCCAGGCTGGTCGAGGTCGCTGCCGGCCTGCTGTTCACCATGCCGAGCCTGGCGATGTTCACCTACGGCGACGAGATCGGGATGGAGGGGGCCTTCGGGGAGGACGGCCGCCGGCCGATGCCCTGGGACGAGTCGACGTGGGACCACGGGATCCTCGACGTCTACCGGGCCCTGATCGCGGCACGCCGCTCGTCGGACGCGCTGCGGCACGGCGGGTTGCGGTGGGTCCACGCCGACGGCGACGCGATCGTGTTCCTCCGGGAGAGTCCGACGGAGACGGCGCTGGTGCACGTCGCCCGGGCCGCCCACGAGCCGGTGACGGTCCCCGTGCGTCACCTCGCGGGCGTCGAGACGGGCCGAGCGGCATACGGATCCGGCGTTCGAGTGGGGAAACGGGCTGTCACACTGAAGGCCTCGGGCCCCGGGGTGCGGATCTGGTCGTGGGCGCCGACTGACGACGGGGTGCGGTTCCGCACGCCCAGGGCAAGGAGGACCGGAAGATGAAGGCCAGGCTGCGGGACATCGCCGCTCAGGCGGGTGTGTCCGAGGCGACCGTCTCGCGTGTCCTCAACGGCAAGCCGGGAGTGGCAGAGTCGACCCGTCAGTCCGTCCTCACGGCCCTTGACGTGCTCGGCTACGACCGCCCGAGTCGGTTGCGCCGCAAGAGCGCCGGGCTCGTCGGCCTCATCGTCCCCGAGCTGACGAACCCGATCTTCCCCGCCTTCGCGCAGGAGATCGAGACCTCGCTCGCCCAGAACGGCTACACCCCAGTGCTGTGCACGCAGACCGCCGGGGGGGTGCACGAGGACGACTACGTCCAGATGCTCCTCGACCGGGGCGTCGCCGGGATCATCTTCATCTCCGGCCTCCACGCCGACACCAACACCGCCCCCGACCGCTACGTCGCGCTGCGCGAGCGGGGCCTGCCGCTCGTCCTCGTCAACGGCTACATCGAGGGGGTCGACGCGCCGTTCATCTCCAACGACGAGGTCGCCTCGATGGGTCTGGCCCTCGACCACCTCGTCAGCCTCGGGCACCGGGAGATCGGCCTGGCAGTCGGGCCCGAGCGGTTCGTCCCGGTCATCCGCAAGATCGCCGGCTTCCGCAACTCGATGCAGGAGCTGCTCGGCCGCTCCGACGTCGACGGACTCATCGAGCGCTCGCTCTTCTCGGTCGAGGGCGGCGCCACCGCGGCCGGTCGCCTCATCGACAAGGGATGCACCGCGGTCGTCTGCGGCTCCGACATGATGGCGCTCGGCGTCATCCGCGAGGCCCGCAAGCGGGGCCTCAACGTGCCGCGTGACTTCTCCGTCGTGGGCTACGACGACTCGCCCCTCATCGCCTTCACCGACCCGCCGCTGACGACGGTTCGCCAGAGCGTGACGTCGATGAGCGCCGCGACGGTGCGGGCGCTCCTCGACGAGATCGCGGGCCAGCCGTCCCCTCGGGCGGAGTACGTGTTCCGGCCAGAGCTCGTCGTCCGCGGCTCCACCGGGGCGCTGCGGCGCTGACGCGCGCCTGTCGTATGCCGCTGGGCTCGCTCCCGCACGCCCCTGCCGGTGCCCCCCGCGCCTCCTGCCGGTGCCGCCCGCGCCTCCTGCCGGTGCCGCCGCGCCTCCTGCCGGTGCCGCCGCGCCTCCTGCCGCAACACACCCGGTTATGCGCCGCTCACCCCCGATGCAGCAGGGGTGAACGGTAGATAACCGGGTGTGTTGCCGAGGCAGTGGGGGAGGGGCGGCGGCGGGGGGAGCGGCGGCGGCGGGAGGGCGCTGGTCAGGAGGTGGCGGCTGCGGTCCGGCGGGCCGATGCGAGCCGATGCAGGGCGGCCACGACCGCAGTCTCGTCCTCGACGCGGTAGCGCGCGGCGGTGGACCCGGACCCGACCTTGACGGTGACGTCGTCGGGACGGGTCATCCGGGTGAAGACGTCCTCGTCGGTCACGTCGTCGCCGAAGTAGACGCGCGCGGTCACGTCACGGGCCCGGCCGAGGGCGGTGACCGCCGAGCCCTTGTCGGCGTGCGACACGGTCAGCTCGAGCACCGACTTGCCCTTGAGCACCTTGACGCCCGAGTGGGTGAGGGCCAGCTGGCGTGCCTCCGCGATGGCGGCGTCCGCGTCGTCGGGCGGCAACCCTCGGGTGTGGACGACGATGGCAGCCGCCTTGTGCTCCAAGGCCGCCGACGGGTGACGGTCGGAGATGAGGCGGGTGATGTCCGTCGTGAGGGACTCGAGCAGCTGCCGGTCCACGGCGGTCACGGCCGCGGCCTCCATCGCCGCCCGGACCTCGTCGTCGGAGGACTCGGCCCCGTGGCTGCCGATGAGGACGATCGGCTCGTCAACCCCGAGCCGCGTCAGGGTGCGCAGCGTGTCGAGGTCACGGCCGGAGACGACCGCGACCGTCGTCGTGGGCAGCCCGGCGAGGGCTCGGAGGGCCTCGATGCCGCCGGGAGCAGCGCGCACCGCCATCGGGTCGACGTCGAACGGGGCGAGCACCCCGTCGAAGTCGGAGGCGACGAGCAGCCCGGATGCAGCGGCGGCTCCGTCCAGGGCTTCCTGCAACGTCGTCGGAGGGGTCACCGGCCGGATCCCACCCGCGCGCGGACGGGCCTGCCGTCGGTCTCGGTCCGGGGTCCTTCCTTGACGGAGGCGGAAGGGGCTGAGTCGTGCGGCGCCACGGGGGCCGAGGCGGCTCCTCCGCGCGGGTCGGGCGCCGGCACGCCCGGTGCCGCGTCGAGGGCGGCGAGGTAGCGCCGGGCCCAGCGTTGGACGTCGTGGTCGGCCACGCGGCGCCGCAGGGCCCGCATGATGCGCTCCTTGTCCCGCTTGGGCGTGTTGATGGCCCGGAGCATGGCCTGCTTCAGGCCCTCGATGTCGTGCGGGTTGCAGGTGAAGGCCTGGTGCAGCTCGTGCCAGGCCCCGGTGAACTCGCTGAGGACGAGGGCGCCGCCAAGGTCGTGGCGGCACGTGACGTACTCCTTCGCCACGAGGTTCATCCCGTCCCGGAGGGGCGTCACCAGCATGACGTCCGCGGCCTGGAAGAGGGCGGCCATCTCCTCCCGCGGGTAGGAGTGGTGCAGGTAGTGGACGGCAGGCGCGCCGATCTTGCCGAGCTCGCCGTTGATCCGGCCGACCGTCTGCTCGATCTCCTCGCGGAGGGAGCGGTAGGCCTCGACCCGCTCGCGGCTCGGCGTCGCCACCTGGACCAGGGTGACGTCGGGTGGCCCGATGTGGCGCTCGAGGAGGAGCTCCTCGTAGGCCTTGAGCCGGTGCCGGATGCCCTTGGTGTAGTCGAGCCGGTCGACGCCGAGCATGAGGACGTCGGGGTTGCCGAGGCTCTCCCGGATCTCCTTGGCTCGAGCCATGACCTCCGGCTGCTGGGCGAGCGACTCGAGGCCGCGGTAGTCGACGGAGATCGGGATCGCCGTGGCCCGCACCTGGCGGCCCGAGCCGTCGTCGAGGGCGACCCGCTCGCCCTTCGCCCGCAGGCCGAGCAGCTGGCGGCAGGCCCGGACGAAGTTGCGGGCGTCGGCCTGGCGCTGGAAGCCGAGGAAGTCGGCCCCGAGCAGGCCCTCGAGGAGGCTCGACCGCCACGGCAGCTGCGCGAACAGCTCCACCGGCGGGAAGGGAATGTGGTTGAACCAGCCGATCCGGACGTCGGGGCGCAGCTGCCGCACGAAGGCCGGCGCGAGCTGGAGCTGGTAGTCCTGGATCCACACCCGCGCGCCGGGGGCCGCCTCCTCCGCGACCGCCTCGGCGAACCGGCGGTTGACGCGCACGTAGGCAGCCCACCACTCCCGGTGGAACGAGGCCGGGACGATGACGTCGTGGTAGATCGGCCACAGGGTGTCGTTGCTGAAGCCCTCGTAGAAGTCGCGGACCTCCTCGGCGCTGAGGCCCACGGGTCGCAGGT
The DNA here is from genome assembly GCF_000184685.1 of Intrasporangium calvum DSM 43043. Lineage (NCBI taxonomy): Bacteria > Bacillati > Actinomycetota > Actinomycetes > Micrococcales > Intrasporangiaceae > Intrasporangium > Intrasporangium calvum. The sequence continues at coordinate 3,227,844 of NC_014830.1, read as the reverse complement.
GCATGCCCTCCTCGTCGAACGGCGGCGGGGCCTCGCCGGCGTCACCGGACCAACCCACCCAGGCCCCGGGGTTCGACCGCATCACCGACTCCATGGCCGTGACGAGACCGCCCGGGCTGCGGTGCCACTCGACGTTGCCCTGCTCGTCCACCTGCTTGTCGACGGGGAGTCGGTTCGCGGCGACGACGAGGTCGAAGGTCTTCCTGGTGGACGTCACCGAATCAGCTCCTGGCGGTGTTCTCTCGAGTTCTTTCGAAGGTCGGGCCCGGCCGGCTGGTCCGGGGCGGGCGTGCGATAGATGTCTCTCACTCTAACGACCACAGCTCTGGCGCCCGGAGTGGTCCCGTTCTAGGGTCGACCCAAGGCAGGCTGCAGCCGGGATGCCATGGGCACCCCGCACATCACGGACATACCCCATCGTCGAGGAGGGCTAGCGTGAAGATTTCCGACGTTCTGCGCCACAAGGGTGATGAGGTCATCGTCATCGCGCCCGACGAGACGGTCTCCACGCTGCTGGCGAGGCTCGCGGAGCACGGAATCGGCGCGTGCGTCGTCAGCGCCGACGGCACCCACGTCGACGGGATCGTGAGCGAGCGGGACGTGGTGCGCCACCTGCACACGTCGGGGCCGACGATCCTCGAGAACAGTGTCTCGACGATCATGACGAGCGACGTGACGACGGGCACCGCCCACGACGACGTCGCGGACCTCGCGGCGACGATGACCGAGCTGCGGGTGCGGCACGTCCCGATCCTCGACGCGGACGGCCGGCTGTCGGCGATCGTCAGCATCGGCGACATCGTCAAGCACCGTCTCTCCGAGCTCCAGTCGGAGCGCGACCAGCTGCGCGACTACATCACGCACTGACGGCGCGCCGCCCGTGGCGGCGCAGGCGGGGTCGACGAGCCCCTCGGTCAATTACCGTAGGGGCATGGCTGCGCACGACCGGACCCACTGGGTGCCCGCACCCCCAGCGGGGCCGCGGCGCACCGGACCGGACGGCGCGCCCGAGGACGGCCGCCCCCGGCACGAGCGGCTCGGCCGCTACCGCCTCGTCGAGGAGATCGGCGAGGGCGGGATGGGCGTCGTGCACCTCGGCCTCGACCCCCGTGGGCGGGCCGTCGCGATCAAGGTGCTCCGCCCCCACGTCGCCACGGACGACGAGGCGCGCCTGCGCCTGCAGCGGGAGGTCGAGACGCTGTCCCGGATCCAGGATCACCGCGTCGCCACCGTCATCGACGCGGACGTCATGGCGCCGCGTCCCTACATCGTCACCCGCTACGTCCCGGGCCCGGCGCTGGACGACTGGGTCGAGGCCCACGGCCCACTCGACCCGGACGCGCTGCTGCGCCTCGCCTGCGGCACGGCCGAGGCGATCCGCGCCATCCACGCCAGCGGCGTCGTCCACCGGGACATCAAGCCGGGCAACGTCCTCCTCGAGGACGGCGAACCGGTCCTCATCGACTTCGGCATCGCCCACATCGAGGATGACGTTCGTCACACGATGGGCGGTCTCGTCATGGGGACGCCGGGCTACCTGTCTCCCGAGCTCGTCGAAGGGGCGGCCATCACCGATGCGACGGACTGGTGGGGCTGGGCCGCGACGATCACCTTCGCCGCGTCGGGGCGGCCACCGTTCGGCCGGGGTCGGATGGACGTCGTGCTGGCGAAGGTCCGCGCCGGGGAGGTCGACCTCGACGGCGTCGACCCCCGTCTGGTCCCGCTGCTGCGGGCCTCCCTCTCGCCCCAACCTGCCGGGCGTCCGCACGCCGACGACGTCATCGACGCCCTGGCCCGGTTCGCCGCCGGCCGTGCCGCGACGGTGCCGACTCCCCGTGGCGGTCCCTGGGACGACACCGTGGCGGTCGCGCCCTCGCCGGTGGGGTCCACGGAGGTCCTCCACCCGCGCGGGACCGCCGTCTACCCCACGGTCCCTGACGTGCCCCGAGCTGCGGGCGCTGCCGCTGGAACTCCTTCCGCCGGGTTCCCCGCTGCGGTCCTGCCCCCGGCGCCGGGACCGCCCGGGCCGCCCGCCGGTCGGACCCCAGCCCGCGCCTGGCCCGCGCCGCGCGCGGGAGCGAGCCCAGCGGCATACGGCCGGCTGGAGGAGGCCGACGACTGGGGGACCGACGACGACTACGAGGACTACGACGACTCCTACCTGCCACCACGGGAAGGAGACCCCCGGATCGGGCTGGCGAAGCGCACCGGCACGCTCGCCGCGGTGGCGCTGGCATGGCTCGGAGCGCTGGCGTTCTGGCCCGGGGCCGCTGTCGTCGGGCTCGTCGCGTGGTCCGTCCTCGCCCGCGCCGTGGACCGCGCCATGACGGGGTTGGTGCTGCGCCGGTTCGAGTACGGGCGGCGTCAGAGCGACGTCCCCTGGACCGTCGTCACGAGCCCGTGGCACCTCGTCGTCGGCCTCGTCGCGACCGTCGTGTCCCTCCTGCTGCCGGTCGCCGTCGCGTTCGCCGGCGTGTTCTCGGCGGCGCTGCTGCTCAGCGGGGTGGCCGGGAGCGACCTCGATCCCGGCACCCCAGGCACGCTGCTCGTGGGAGGCGCGCTCGGGCTCCTCATGCTGTGGTGGGGGCCGGGCCGGGCCTCGCTCCGCCGCGGGACGCGCTCGGTGGTGCGACGGTTCGTCCCGCCCGGGCCCCCCACGCAGGTCGTGGCGGTCGTCCTGGCCGGGGCCGGGGTCGCGGTCGCCCTCGTGGGGATCACCCGCGGCGTGAGCAGCTGGGCGCCGTTCGGCGCAGGACCCTTCGGGCTCTGACGGGCGAGATCAGAGATCGAGTAAAGAGATGGTCAACTCAAGATCACGAAAAGATCTCGGATCGTCTTGTCTTGGTCCCGATCGTCACGTAGCGTCAAGCCTCGATGGCCTCCGCGCCACTCCCTTGAGCGGGCGGTCGTCACCACATTGGCTCCACACGGTGTGGCACGACAATTTCACAACGCCACCCATCAGCGGTCCCTGAAGCGCCGAGCCTCGCCAGCCAGGGACGTCACCCGGAAACCCGGATCGCGCGAGGACGGGGGACCCATGTGTGCCGGCGCTTCGCCGGCTGGGGGTGAAGTCGCCACCGCGACAGGGCCAACCTGACGGCCCCAACCCGACAGCTAACCCCGCAGGCGCTCGTCAGGAAGGGATCCCCCATGCACTACCAGCCGAAGCACGCTGCCCAGAAGCGTCCACGGGTCAAGCAGCGGATCGCCGGGGTCAGCCTCGCCGGAGCAGCCACCGTCCTCGCCGGCGTCGCCACCGCGGGCTCGGCCAAGGCCGACGGCTCCGTGTGGGACCGCGTCGCCCAGTGCGAGTCGAGCGGCAACTGGAGCATCAACACCGGGAACGGCTACTACGGCGGGCTGCAGTTCTACCAGCCCACCTGGGCCGGCTACGGCGGCCTCGCCTACGCGCCGCGGGCCGACCTCGCGACCCGGTCCGAGCAGATCGCCATCGCGCAGCGCGTCCTCGCCTCCCAGGGCCCCGGTGCCTGGCCCGTGTGCTCCGTGCGAGCCGGGCTGACCCGGGCCAACGGCGGCGCCACCAGTGCCCCCGTTCGGGCCAGCCGGAGCGCGACCAAGGCCACCAGGACGACGAAGAAGACCTCGACCAAGAAGACCTATGCGCCCGCACGGACCAAGAAGGTCAACCGGGCGCCCGCCGTCTCCACCGGCACCGGAGCGAAGATCACGGTCCGCTCCGGAGACACCCTCTCGAAGCTCGCCGCGAAGCACGACGTGCGCGGCGGCTGGCAGTCGCTCTACCAGGCCAACCGCGGCACGATCCGCGACGCCGACCTGATCTACGTCGGACAGGTCATCCGCCTTCCCTGAGCGACGAACCGCCCTGACGGGCCCCATGGACCGGGCGGCCCCGTGACCACTTCCCCCTGAGTGGTCCCGGGGCCGCCCATCTTTTCCGGTATGCCGCTGGGCTCGGTTACGCTTTCGCCGTTCCCCGCCTGCCCGGCTGGGACCCGCTGGCGTGGCGCAATCGGTAGCGCACCTGTCTTGTAAACAGGCGGTTAGGGGTTCGAGTCCCCTCGCCAGCTCCCCGCTCAGAAGGCCGCATAGTGCCCCTGACCTGCAGTTATGTCGTGGTGAGCGACAGGTGGCCCGCCGGACACGAGTGGTCACGAACGGACCCGCTTTCACTGGCGCGCCGGTGCTCCGCCAGTCTGGCGCCGGACAGTACCCTCATGTCTGCAGGGACACGCTCCCCGGTGTCCTCGAACCCAACGTCATGGAGTCAACTGTGGCTCTCGGCACCGTCAGCGTTCACCCGCTGGGTTCCTGGCATGGAGCAGGTTGCGTGGGTGGGCAGACCTTGAGCTCGAAGGGGATCTCTAGTTCACCTTGTTCCCCGTCGGCTGTCTCGTAGGTGAGGGTCAGGCCCTTGCCCTCACGGACCTCATCGGTGGCCTCGATGTCGATCGCCAGAGCGGCTACTTCGCCGACATCTGACTCCTCCTCGACGGGGCCACACACGACGTCGACCGGGTCGGGTTCCGAGGGAAAGCCGTGCGTGACGAGGTCGCCAGGCAGGTATCCGACGGTGGATCCGGCGCTGGACCACACCCCGTAGTGGGCGATGGGCAGGTTCCCGCTCGTGAATCGGGCAGCGGTGACCCGTGCAGACCCCTCGGAGACGCACAGGGTGATGACGCCTACGGATAACTTCGTCTCACCTTCAGGTGCGAGGATCGTCTGGCCGAAGGCAGCTGGCGCATCACCGGCCATTCGAAGCGTCGAAGCGCTCCCGCACGCGGACAGCAGGAGAGCGCCCACGCCGGTGCAGGCGATGAGTGCAGCACTGGCGCCGCCCCTGGAGACGAGACGCATCAACCCTCCCTGTGACCGGAGCGGTGCCCCACGTGCGACGCGGGGCACCCCGAGACGTGATCCTAGTCATCGAGGCTCCGAGCTCGCTCCAGCCGAAGCGACCCGCCGACGAGCGGTTCGCCGCCGCGACCACTGACGGGGCGGAGCTGGTGGCCAGCCTGCGGTAGGAGCCTCGACGGCAGGGGCGTGGCGAAGCGAGCCCAGCGGCATACGGAGGAGGGTGTATGCCGCTGGGCTCGCTTGCTGGGCCAGTGTTGCATCGTGGGGCCGGCCCCGTTCACGCGCGCGGCACGGACACGTGCGGCCCTGGTGGACTCGTCGGAAGCTTGGCCATGGTGCAGGCGAGGCCCTCGCACTGGTCGGGGTCCCCGTTGTCGGCGGCCTTGTTGCCGCCGCCGTCGATGACACCGGCCAGGGCGCGGATGCCGAGCTGTGCGTTGTAGGTGGCGATGTTCCTGGTGACGCTCGCGTAGGAGACCAAGGTGCCGGGCCGAAGGCACACTGCTGGGAATCCCTCCCAAAAGGCCGACCGCGCGTCGATTCCAGCCCACGCCGTCGAGCCCGCCCTCGGAGTGAGAGCAGGCTGTCCGCGAACCCTCCGCAGGTGTGCGCACGCCCGCACCGAGGGCGACCCGCGCCGGTTCGCGGGTCTTGGAGGTCAGTCACCGGGGCCGTCGTCGTTTTGGGTGTCGCGGCTGAGGGCCTGTCCAGCGCCGCGTCATTCGCCTTGGGCTACCCAGCGGCACCACCCCGACGAGATGCCGTCGATGACCGGTCGGGCCACAGCTGACACCAGGGGGCTGCGGCGCGCGTGAAAGTGGGGTTCACGACCACCAGATGGAGCTTTCACCCCTCCCAGCGGTCACCTCCGAGCTAGCAATTTCGTCACGGGCATCGTTCGCGGGTCCCGTCGGGCCGAGCGGGTGCTCGGCGGCCGCGGTGGCCCAGGTTCGTCGTCGACTGGAGGGGCGGTCGACTTGCCCGGGCCGATCTGCCCGTCACCTCGGCCGCACGCAGGCACCGGGGCAACTGAGGGGCTCGGACGGCCGGAAACCCCGCCACGTCTCGGATGGGTGTACTCCCTCATCGCGAGCAGCGTCAACGTCCACCACGACGAACGTGATTAGCGAGAACAGCACGACGATGAAGAAGAAGAAGAGGTTCAAGTCGATGTCGTAGAAGGAGCAGTGGGAAGACGCTGCTGGGCGCCCTCGACGCGTGCCGTCGCTCATCGAGCCGGGCTGCCCGCAGACGCCCGGATCGTCCCACCGTTCGCGCCAGCGCACAGCCAAAGCTCGCGGCGACCGAGCAGCCAAGGACGATGCCGGCTCCGCTGCTTTCGCTTGGCCGGCCGCTGCGGAGCAAGGTTCAGGCTGAGGACGGAGTCAAGGGCAAGGGCAGGGTCAAGCGGCGGCGATGTCGAGACAATGATCGATCCTCGCGCTACTCCGACCCCGAGGAGAACACGGGGTCCAAGACGGCGATGACCTCAAGCAACTGGTCGTCCAGATTCGGCTCGCACACGTCCTCGAGGCCTTCCTTACGTCGCCATGCCGCCCACTTTGGCTGGGATGCCGCACCGTAGCCGGCAACCGAGTCCGCGACGGGACGAAGAATGACTTGGCGGAACCGCGCGACAGCCCGGGCCGAGTCCAACAACACGCTACGGTCGATACCGTGTTTGGCGAGTTGCACGATGTCGACGTAGTCGCGCCAGCGCGTGCTCGTGATGCCACGCTCGAGAATCGTGACGCCCTTCTCCGCAACCGACGTCTCGGGCGCATACCCGAGCATCTCGATCGGCTCACCCAGGACTCGGGGGATGGACACCATCTTCGGCAGGGGGACGACGGGGTCCCCCGTCGAGATGTCCCAGGCCACGACCACCCGCGCTGTGCCAACCGTGCCGAGCGCCCGCATCCGAAGGCCGGGGTAGTCAGCCGCTTCCCGGATGGTCTGGACATCTAGGCTGCCCAAGTCGATCTCGAGGCCGTCAGCGGCCTCGACGGTCGCGACATCCCTTACGACTCTTTCGATGTGCGCAGCGGTTACGGACGCGGAGCGAGCCTGGCAGTCCACGTCCTTGGTTGGCCGGCGAACTCCGTAGCCAGCCAACAGGATGCCGCCCTTCAGCACGAAGTCCATCCCGTGCGGAGTCCTCTGAAGCCGGTCCAGGAACGACTCCAACGCATGACGGGTCACCAACTCGCCGGTCGTGACCGTGGCACCGGTCTGCCTTGAGGCCAGCGCCTGCCGTTGCAGCTGTCGAAGGACCTGAGCGCCATTCGCCGCCATCAGGCCATCACCTCCAGCGTCCGCAGCAGCGGCCCCCGAGTCCGCGGCAGCTTCGACGCGATCTCCAACAGGTCAGCAGGTTTCCCCCCCTGCCCCAGCCACCTGCGCAGCGCGTCACGCCCCAACTCGTACCCCAACGAACCCCGTAGCCGGAACGCGTCGGCGATAGACCGCTCCGGGCTGTAGATGCCAATGTGCATGTTCGAGCCGGGGATGGCTATTGTCGTCCGGCCCAGGCCGAAGGAGTCAGCAGCGAAGTGGTGCCAAGCGATCGCCCCCTCAGTCGCCGGAGTTCGACTGCCCCTCGGAATGGCGATGTCAAGTGCCTGGGGAATGTCGTCAGTCAGGTCGTAGTAGGCCAGCGCCGAGGTCAAGCAGATGGTCGCCTTCGGATGCTTGGCGGCCGCCTCAAGCCAGTCCCAGTCAGCCGCGTCAGCGTCTGAGGGCAGGTAGAGGCCGCGTGCAATCCTCTCGTAGGCGCCGGCATTTGCACGCCGATAGAACGTGCTGCGGGAGGTGGCGCGCTCACCGGCGCGAAGCAGTGTCGCGGCAGGCATGTGCCCTCCCTCTTGGTGAAACAAAACGTCCACCGATAACTCTATATGTAGACGTTTTGTCTCGCAACTGCCGCCTCGGCTCGAACTGGCCGTCGTAGACGGCACCTCCGAGGTGCACAGCGGCGCGGGCATGACGGGATGAACGGCCATAGGTAGGTTCGAGCACCTTGAGGCGCGGCCCGGATCCCAGCCGTCGGACGCGGCATCCGTGCCCGTCCTAGCCGGTCCGCGATCAGCGACAGCCATGCATGAAGGGCGCAGCACCTCTCACCGAAGTGCTCTCGTGGCGGTGGACCCTGTAGCCGGGAGGAGGTTCGATCCGCGGTCAGCGAGGGACGCGGACCCATGGGGTCGTCGCCACCAGCGGACGGATCGACTCTTCGGTATCGCACCTAGATAGCACGAGCCGACGGGTGGCCTTGACCCCGGCGTGCATCGGTGCAGGTCAGGGACCGTTAGGCGCTTTCGGGCTTGGAGTCTTGTAAACAGGCGGTTAGGGGTTCGAGTCCCCTCGCCAGCTCCGCTCTTCACCTCGGGAAATGCGCTCGACGCGGCTACGAGACACTTCCGCTGTGACGCACTTAGCTTAGTGGACGTGCCTGCCCGTCCACTCGGCCCTCTGCGCCACAGCCGACCGGACGCGCCGGGTTGATCCCGGGAGGGCTCGGTAGTTCGCGAGCCCGCTGCTCGCGATCTCCGATCCGTCAGCCAGAACGATCCCCTGGCTGGATCTGGATCAACGGCAGCAAGTGGTTCTCCTTCTCACCGACGGTGAAACACGTGCGCCGCTTGGCGGCGAAGTGGGCTACCTCCACGAGCCAGCCCTCGGGCCGGGGCAGGCGCATCGACGGGCATAACGCGACGCGTTATGCTTGAGGTGTGATCAGGTCGTTCTCGAACACCATGACTGAACGGCTGTGGTCACGAGAACGCACCAAGAAGCTCGACCCGCGGATCGAGCGGACCGCACTACGCAAGCTCGTCCTGCTCGATGCGGCCGAGACCCTCGACGACCTGCGGGTCCCACCCGGCAACCGGCTCGAAGCCCTGCGCGGCGACCGGGACGGACAACACAGCATCCGAATCAACCAGCAGTGGCGGATCTGCTTCACCTGGACACCCGCAGGGCCCGAAGACGTCGAGATCGTCGACTATCACTGACCGAAGGAGGAACACCGATGGCGACCATCCGGCCCATCCACCCGGGGGAGGTCCTCCTCGAGGACTTCCTGACCCCGCTGGAGGTCACCCAGCACCACCTCGCCGTCTCGATCGGTGTCCCGCCCCGGCGGATCAACGAGATCGTCCACGGAAAGCGCCGGATCACCGCCGACACCGCGCTTCGCCTGGCCCGCTACTTCGGCACCACCGACCGGTTCTGGCTCAACCTGCAAACCCGCTACGACCTCGAGATCGAGAAGGACCACCTCGGCGCCGCCCTCGACCAGATCCATCCCCTGCAGAGCGCCTGACCCACCCGAGCGCTACGCGGCGGAAGGGGCTACTCCCGCGCCGACGAACCCAGCGAGGCGAAGCCCGGCCTACGGCCTGAGCCATCGACGGGACGGGCACCACGGTCTCCACCTCTCTGACACCCTCGCGGCCCGGTAGCCGAGTCGAACCCCCGGCCGCTGCGGGCGCTAGCCCAATCTGGGAGCCTTCATGGCGACGTGCGTCCCTGCTGGTCAGAGCCCGTCTTGTCGCCTCCGCCGTCGCCGGCTTGGCCCGAAGGCCACGGCGTGAAGATCCTGCTTACGCGGTTGCTAATCGGGTGCACCCGTCAGCGGTGTGGACGAGGGGACGGGTCGTCACAGGGGAAGCCCACGCAATCCGCCGACAATAGTCAGCGCCGAGAGGACCGCGGCGATCATGGAGATGAGCACCGCAGCTCTGGCCAGATGCTCAGCCCAGCTGGGTGCCTGGATTGCGTCCTTGATGAGGACGGTGCGTGCCAGCCACCAGGCGCCGACGGCCACCGCCAGCGAACCTAGTCCAGCCCCCACGACGAACCACGCGAACTCATTCGGGGCGAAGCCGTCCGGAAGGAAGGCATTCAAAGCAGTCGTCCAAGCGCCCTGACCGCGGAGGCCGAGGACGGCGAGGGCGAGGGCTGCTATCGCAGACGAACCCGGTGTGAGGAGGGGCCTTGGCCCCAGTCGTCGGTCGTGATCCCGAATTGGTTCCACCATGTCGCCATATGACCGGAGCGGTGCTCCACGTGCGACGTGGGGGACCCCGAGACGTGATCCTCGTCATCGAGGTCCGAGCTCGCTCCAGCCGAACCGCCCCGCCGAGCGGCTCGCCGCCGGTGACCACTGACGAGGCGGAGCTGGTGGCCAGCCTGCGGTAGGAGCGTCGGCGGCAGGGGCGTGGTGAAGCGAGCCCAGCGGCATACGGAATAGGGCGTATGCCGCTGGGCTCGCTTGCTGGGCCAGGGTGCCTCGCGAACCCGCGCTGAAGACGGCGTCTCTCCCGCCCCTCAGGGTGCGCGTGCGGTCCTATTCTGACGAGGTGGGGCAGACGGTCGTGAGCAGACCGGTTCCTGACGGGGACACGTGGGTGCGGTCGGCGCTCGCGGAGCTGGGTCAGGTACCGGGGGTCCATCGGGTGGGGCTCGCCCTCGCCGAAGGCGGTGGACGACGGCTGCTGTTCAGCGCGAGCGACCGCGACAACGAGCGCAGCGTTGACTGGTGTGAGGTCGACGCCTATGAGAACGTCCCGCTGAACGAGTCCGTGCGCACTGGCAAGGCGGTCGTGGGCTCGCTGGACGACCTCGCCGGCCGCTACCCCGACTTCACCGGCCGCCAGAGTCCGAGGACCCGGGCGCTCGCGTCGCTGCCGATCTTCGCGGCCGGCCACGTCCAGGGTGGGTACGCGCTGTTCTACGACACTCCGCAGCGCTTCGACGGCCCACAGCTCGCTGGCCTGAAGGCTCTCGCGGAAAGACTGGGAGCCGCCTTGCGTGGCGTCCAGCGCGCCACGACCCACGCCAGCAGGTCCCTCGAGGACCAGCCGGTGCCGCACGGCGCACACGCCGCCACCTACCTCGTCACCGCGGACCCTCGGTCGGTCGGTTCCGCACGTCACTTCGTGCGGACGACCCTTTCGGAATGGGGCGCAGACGAGGACACCGTGGAGGACGCGGTCCTGTGCCTGAGCGAGCTGGTCACCAACGCGATCATCCACACCGGTGCCGGCTGCGAGGTGCGGGTCGTCCTCGACCGGGGGGTGCTGACCACGACCGTTCGCGACGGCGGCTCCAGCATGGTCGCTGGTCTCAACGGCGTCACCGCGGACCCGCTGGCAGTGCACGGTCGTGGGCTTCAGCTCGTGGACGCGCTCTCGACGAGGTGGGGCTCGGAACTGGACGCCGTCGGGATGACCGTGTGGTTCATGCTGGAGCCACGGTGATCACCGGCCCGTGGAACTGCTGGCTGACGTGTCCGCGTGACTCAGACCCGGGCGCAGTTGTCAGCCCGGGAGTCCCCCGGGGCTGAGGCGTGCGACTCGCCCCTGACCTTCCCGAACTCGCGCCAGATGAGCCACAGGATGAACACGTCGAACGCGGTGAGCGAAACCATTCCGATGGAGAACTTCACGAACGCGATGGAGTACGCCTGGTACACCATCAGGAGCCCGAGCGTGAGCAACGAGAACGGATAGGCCCACAGCTGGTTCTTGAGGATGCCGATCACGGCGATCAGCTTGATGACGGCATGGATCCACAGATAGGCGACCACGAACACGGCGCCACCCTCGGCGAAGTGCGACGTCGCCGTGAGGAGGAGGTGTGCGACGCGGTCGTTCGGGTCCTCGAGCAGCTCCCGCTGGGTGACGAGAGCGACGAACTGGTGCATCTGTGCCGGGTTCACGAAGAGGAGCAGCAGCCCACCGACGAACTCGACCAGCCCGGTGACCCCCTTGATGATGATGCCGCCCTCGAAGACCTTGTCCAGCAGGCTCGTGGGGTGGTACCAGCTCACGGGGCTACCCCTCACCGGCCGCACCCGCGTCAGTGACGAGCGGCTGGAGTCGGCTGCGGGCCATGCGCTTCATCAGCTGAGTGAGGGGTTTGCGGACCACGAGGTGGCCGAGGAGCACCACTGCGGCGCCCAGAAGGAGCCCGGCCACGACGTCAGACGGATAGTGGGCCGCGATGTAGACGCGGGAGAAGGCCATGAGCAGCGCGAGCAGGAGTGATACCGAGCCGAGGAGCGGGTCGACGAGGAAGAGCCCTGCAGTCACGGCGCCCGCCATCGTGCCGTGGTCGCTGGGAAAGCCGAAGTCCACCGAAGGCTGAGCCAGCACGAGGATCTGGTGCAGATGCGTGTAAGGGCGCGCCTCGTGGAAGAGCTGGACGAGCGGCTGGTTCACGGCCACCGCCACCACCGTGCCGAGCCCAGCACACACGAGCGCGACCATCCGGGCGATCCCGCGTCGGCGCGCCGCCCACCAACCAGCCACGAGCAGTCCGGCAAAGAACAGAATGCCGAACTTGGCGTACATCGCCAGCGGGGCATGGAGCCAAGCGGTCCGTTGCGCAAAGCCGTTGATCTCGAGGAAGAGGTTGGTATCGCTGGGGCTCGGAGTCACCGGAGCACCGTATGAAAGGGACCTTGGAACAGTCTGAGTGCCACCGGCAAGCCGGCTGGGAGCCAGATGGGAGCGGGCTGGAAGTTCGCCTCCCAGCTCGTCAGGCGCGGGCTGCGAGCCAAGCCATCTCTGCAGCTGCATGGGCCCGCCACCAAGCGTCCTCGTGCCCGCCCGGGTCGAAGTGGGCCTCGACGCCGGGCAGCCGCTCCGCGAGGGCCCGGTTCGCAGCGACGAACGGGTCCGACCGGCCACAGTCGAGGCGTACGGGGATGCCAGCGAGCCGATCGACCCGCCCGAAGATCGAGTGTCGGTCGAAGTCCTCGCGGTCGTCGTAGGCGCCGGCCGGGGTCTCGGCGCCCGTGCGCCAGAGGGCGGCACTGGCGGCGACCACGCCGGTCACCCGGGCAGGACCGAGGTCGCTGGCGAGCAGGAGCGCCCCGAAGCCGCCCATCGACCCTGTGAGCATGAACCCGACGGCTGAGGCCGCCCCGAGCGCCAGCGCGGCGCGCAGCGCCGAGCGACGGGGAACTGGGCGGCACCGGTCATGCTGAGAGCGTAGGACCGCGATCCCCGCAGCCAGGTGGTGGCACCGATGGAGATGCGGCCGGAGAGCGCGCCACTGCCAGCACCCCCAGGGGCGTCCTCCCGCCCTAGGGGCTCGACCGGGCTGGTGGCCGGGGCCACACTGAGATTGCGTGTAGGAGGTTGATGGCATGTCGACGTTCGTCTCGGGAGCCGAGCTGAGCCGGCGGTTGTACGAGCAGGTCGTGCAGCCCGTCATGACCTCGAGACTCCCTGGCCTGCCGCACTCAGCGGCGCTGCTCGGCCGCGGCTCGGAGGTGCTCGGCTTCGACGACGAGATGTCGAGCGACCACGACTGGAAGCCGCGGGTCCTCATCTTCATCGCCGAGAAGGACGAACCGCGCCGCGTCGAGGTCGAGGAGGAGCTGCAGCGGAACCTGCCGCCGACCTTCGAGGGCCACCCCATCGGCTATGAGGTCCACACGGTCCGCGGTTACGTCCGGCAACAGTTCGAGATGGACATCGACGGCGACATCGAGCCGCGCGACTGGCTGACACTGCCGGAGCACGCGCTGCGCATGTTCACCTCCGGGGTCGTCTTTCACGACGAGGTGGGCCTGCAGGCAGCACGGGACCGCCTGGCCTTCTACCCGCACGACGTCTGGTTGTACCTGCTGATCGCCGGTTGGTGGCGGGTCCACCCCGAGATGAACTTGGTGGGCCGAGCAGGAACCGCCGGCGACGAGCTGGGCTCTGCACTGATCGGGTCGCGCCTGGTGGTCGACCTCATGCGGCTCGCCTTCCTGATGGAGCGGCAGTACGCGCCGTACTCGAAGTGGTTCGGAACCGCCTTCTCCCGCCTCGCCTGTGGCTCGGACCTGACGCCCGTCCTGTGGAACGTCGGGCGGGCTGAGGTGTGGCAGGAGCGTGAGGAAGCGCTGATGGCGGCGTACGAGCGGCTGGTGCTCATGCACAACGGGCTCGGCCTGACCCCTCCGGTGACGACGGAGCTCGTGCAGTTGTGGGACAGGCCCTTCAAGGTCGCCTGGGCGGACATCCCGGCCCTGCTCCTGCCTTTGATCCGCGACCCCGCGGTCGTGAGCATTGCGCAGAGATGGCCGGTCGGGCCGGTCGACCAGTTCCGCGAGCTGTTCTGGGCGCCGAAGAACCGACAGCTCCTGCTGCGGCTCTTCGACTAGAGCGGAGGATTCGCCCGGCCAACAAGGGCCGGGGGGCCTTCGGGCGCAGCTCATCCCGCGCGTTGAGTGCAGGGCGTAACTCCCTTGAACCCCGCGATTTCCCGCACCGAAGCACCGCTCCACCGGGTCCGTGCCTGCAACTGGTCCGTGAACGAGACCCGGCAGGAGCACGATGACTGCTACCGTCAATCCCAGCTGTCGTCCCAGTCCGTGTTACGGGCTGGGCAGGACTGGGCGCCGCGCGAAGGTTCGCGGGTCGCGCTGGTGCTGAATACCGGCAGCCTGAGGTCTCCACACGGGAGGCCTCGCACAAGAAGAGGAACACCAGTGGCAACAGGCACCGTGAAGTGGTTCAACAGCGAAAAGGGCTTCGGCTTCATTGAGCAGGACGGCGGCGGCGCCGACGTCTTCGTTCACTACTCAGCCATCGAGAGCGGCGGCTACCGCGAGCTGCAGGAGGGCCAGAAGGTCGAGTTCGACGTCACGCAGGGCCCGAAGGGCCCGCAGGCGGAGAAGGTTCGGGGCATCTGACCCACGACCGATCCCGGTAACCGGGCTTGGCGATCCTCCGACCCAACGGGTCGGAGGATCGCTTTTCTGTGGTCGCAAGTCTCTTGTTGCGGGCGTGACCGCGCCACGGCGACCGCTCAGGCGTGGCCGCTCAGCTGAGCCATTCGGACGGCGAGAGCGTCGAGCATGGCGCTGGCACGCCTCGGCGAGATGGCCGACTTGCGGTCGCCGGCCTGGCTGGACACCGGCAGGACGTCGATCGAGAGCTTCGCACCGCCTGCGAGCGCCCGCAGCGCGTCGACCTTGTCGCCGAACGGCGAGCCGCTGTCCGGCGAGTAGTAGTGCACCACCTCGTCCACGTCGTCCGGGTACAGGTCCGTCTTGGTGACCGCGATGATGAGCCAGATCGGTTTGTGACGCCGAACCGCCATGGAGGCGATCCGGTGCGACGTGATGGTCCAGTCCTCCAGCTCGGCGACGAGCTGTGCCTCGCGGGTCGCGGTCGCTGCGCCCGTGGTGCCTCCTGCACGCCGGGGGGTGGCGTGACCGTTCGCGACCACGTGGATCACGCCGTCGACGGGCTCGTCGTGGAAGACCTCGTCGAGGGCGCCGAGGCGTGTCGCCGCGTTGTCGCCCGGCACCACGAGGAAGCGGAAGCCCTGGAGCCGAGGCGAGCGCCGGGTTCGACGTTCCATGACCGCAGAGCCCACCTCGGTCACGCCGTCGCCTGAGGCACGCCGGGTCAACCGGTCCACGAGCTGGCTCTTGCCGACCCCGGTCATTCCGGTCACGGCAACCATGGGGAAGCGACGCCGCAGCAGCCGGCTCACCCGCTCGGGGGCCGATGCGAGACCGGTCAGGACACCGCCGGCCAGGGTCGCGCCGAGGGCGGTGCGACCGGAGGTCGGCAGAATCGTCCGGATCCGGGATGGGGGGTGAGACACGGAGCCTCCTCGGCGTGCTGATGAGGTGCCGGCTGGCACCCCGAGCCTACGTTCCGTCAGTCGTGGTCCGCGAACTCGGGTGGGGCCGTATGCCGCTGAGCCCGGTCGAGCGGTCCGGCGCGGTGCCGTGGTGGCGAGGTGGGCGGCATCATCTCGACGGCTCGGGCTCCTCGACCTGTGGTGGTCGAGCTGGCCGGGCGGGCGGGCGGGCGACGTCGGTGCCCTCGAGCTTCCGCGGCCACGCGCTGTACCGGCCGAGCAGGGCGAGGACGGCGGGAACCAGGACCGAGCGCACCACGAGGGCGTCGAGGAGGACGCCGAGAGCCATGACGAACGCCAGCTCGCGGAACTGGCGCAGGGGAACCAGGGCGAGCATGCCGAAGGTGGCGGCGAGCGTGATGCCCGCTGCGGTGATGGCACCGGACGTCTCGGGCATCCGTTCGGCGATGGCCTGACGCAGCGTCGTGTGCTTCGCGCGGGTCCAGATGTGACCGACCCCGTAGATGTTGTAGTCGGATCCGAGCGACAGGAGCAGGACGGAGGCGGCGAACGGCACGTAGAAGGTCACCCCGTCGTGGCCGAACCGGCCCTGGAAGACGAAGGTCAGCGCTCCGAGTGAGGCGGTGAGGGCCAGGACGCTGCAGGCGAGCAGCAGGACCGGCGCGGCGATGGCACGAAGGAACATCATGAGCAGGACAAGGTTCACGATGAGCACGGCGATGGCGATGCGACGCAGGTCGGAGGTCGTGGCCGCCACCAGCTCACTGGCGACGGCGGTGTCACCGGCCAGGCCGGCGCGCGCCCCGTCGAGCCCGACGCGCTGCAGGAGGTCGGGCACCGTGGTGGAGAGCTGGTCCAGGTCGCGGATGGCCACGGCCCCGAGCGGGTCGTGGTCGAGGATGACGATGAAGCGGGCGGCGTCGCCGGTGCGGGTCAGCAGCGCCCCGCTCACGACCTCCTCAGGCAGGGAGCCGGGGCCGAGGACGCCTGCGACGCCGGGCTGTTGCGCGAGCTCCCGGCCCAGCTGGGCAAGCTTCTCCGGTTCGCCGGCGAAGTCACGGCCCTGCAGGAGCAGCTCCGTGGGTGCGACGATTCCGGGCGCGAAGCCGCTGGTCGCCGCCTCTGCGGCGATGTGTGGCGGACTGTCGGCTGGGAGCGCCGCGACGAAGGACACGCCGAGGCGGAGGCGCTCCATGTTCATGCTGAGGAGCGCCAGTCCGGCGATGCAGGCCGCTCCCAGGACCAGGGCCACGGCCTTGATGGTCAGCACCCGGGCGGCGGCCCGCGCGACGGGGCGCGTGCTGTTCCGCCGGCTGCTGCTCGGCCAGAACAAGCCGCGGCCGAAGATCGCGAGGAGGGCCGGTAGCAGGGTCAGGGACACGACCATGGCGGTGAGCACCGATACGGAGAGCACCGGGCCGAAGGCACGGAAGAAGGGCGACTCGGCGACGAGCATCGCCGCGCTGCCGGCTGCGACCGCGACCCCGGCGACGAGGACGATCCGACCGGTCTGGGCCGCCGAGGTCTGGGCCGCCTTGAGCCGGTCCACGCCCTCGTCGAGGGTGGTGCGCATGCTGGAGAGGAAGAAGATCGCGTAGTCCGTCACGATGCCGAGCACCAGGGCGAGGACCAGCGGCTTCAGCTCCTCGGGCACGCCCCCCTGCACGAAGCCGCCGACGTAGTTCGTCGCCCGGACGGCGAGGAAGTAGGAGGCGGCGGCGGTCAGCAACGCGACGAGCGGGGCGATCACCGATCGGAACTTGAGGGCGACGATCACGATGACCACGACGAGGGTGGCGATCTCGAGCAGCGGCAGGTGGTCGTAGAGGATGTCCGTCTGGGCCAGCTGGGCGGGGATGGTCCCGGTCACTCCGACGAGGTGGTCGTCCGGTTGGTTCACGTACTGCTTGCCGAACGCCTCCGCCGCCGCCACCTCCTGCCTGAAACTGGTACCCGGCTTGCTGACGACGTAGGTGAGGGCGGTGGTGTCCGGCTCCGCCGACGACGGGAACACGCCTCTCGTGTTGGCGACCGGGAAGACCCCGGCGATGGGTCCGACGTCGCCGAGGGTCCCCTTGGCCACGCCCAGCGCACGCTGCACCAGACGCTCCTGGGCTGCCTGCGACAGGCCTTCCTCGGACCGTTGCACGATCACGGTCCGGGAGAGCACCGGGAACCCGAACGCCTTCGCGGACGCCGTCTCGGTCGCGATGGCGCGGCTGTTGGGTGGGGCGAAACCACTCAGGTCACTGTTGGGCATGCTCGCCGGTAGCGACACGGCGGCCGCGACGGCGGCCGCCGCCCAGCCCAGGACGATGAACCAGCGGAGCTTGACGACCAACCAGGCATACGTCCTGGCGAGGGAGCCAACCTCGGACTTGCGCCACGACCTCATTGACCGGCCTTCCGTAGGTGAGGACGCAGGACACGACGTCCTGGTCTGACACCCCAAGACGTACCCGCAGATCCGAGGTCGGCCACAGGGCCGGGCTCAGAGCGGGTCGAGACGCGCTCTGAGCAGGCAGAACTCGTTGCCCTCGGGGTCGGCGAGGACGTGCCAGGGCTCGTCGCCGGTCTGTCCGATGTCGGCCGGCCGGGCTCCGAGCGCCAGCAGGCGTTCGAGTTCGGCGTCCTGGTCGCGGTCCGTGGCGTTGACGTCGATGTGCAGCCGGGACCTCGCCACGACGGGATCGTCGTTGCGGCTGAGGATGATCGTGGGCTGCGGACCACCGAAACCGTCGCGCGGCCCGATCTCGAGGCTGCCGTCCTCCTCGCGGTCGAGGACGACGAAGTCGAGGACCTCGCACCAGAAGCGCGCGAGCAGCTCCGGGTCGCGACAGCTCAGCACGAGCTCACTGATTCGGCATGCCATGGATGACCCCTTCTGTGTGGTCGCGCACCCCACCGGCGTAGGAGGAGATCTCGCCCAGCAACGGCAGGATGGCCGCCTGGTAGGCGTGGTAGACGTCCGGCTTGCCGTGCCAGACGGTGGCCGAGGGCCGGTTCGTCGGGTCCAGCTCGTGCAGCCAGGAGCCGCGTTCGTGGTCGATGAAGAACCGGTCGGCGTGGTCCCACCAGGAGGTGGCCCAGGTGGCGTACTCCGGGTTGCCGGTGGCCTGCCCGAGGGTTGTCGCGCAGTTGAGCGCCTCGGCCAGCACCCAGTGCATCCGTTGCCTGACGACCGGCCGTCCGGTGAAGTCGGTCGTGTAGACGAAGCCCGAGGCGCCGTCGACGGACCACCCGTCGGTGACGGCGGTGTGGAAGAGGGCGGTGGCGTCCTGGAGCAGCCAGGCGGGAGCGGTGGCCCCGAGAGCGGTGCGCACGTTGAGGGCCAGCCGGGCCCACTCCAGCAGGTGCCCGATCGTCACGCCGTAGGGCCGGAACGGGTGTCCGGGGTCGTTCCGGTTGTAGTCGGGCCGGACCCTCCAGTCGGCCGAGAAGTGCTCGGGAAGGCGCCAGTCGTGGTCCCGGGCAAAGCCGTGCACGACGCGCGTCGCGATCTGCAGGGCCCGGTCGAGCCAGCGGCCCTCGCCGGTGACGTCGTGCACCGCGAGGAACGCCTCGAGCGTGTGCATGTTCGCGTTGACCCCGCGGTAGTCCTCGAGGTCGCGCCAGGCGCGGTCCCAGACGTCCACCGCGAGGCCGTCCTCCGCGCGCCAGAACCGCTCGTCGAAGACGGTGGTCGCCTCATCGAGGAGCTCCCGGCCGTCCGGGTGGCCGGCCAGGGTTGCCGTGGCTGCGGCGAGGAGGACGAACGCGTGGGCATAGGCCTGTTTCGAGTCGTCCGCGGGCCCGTCGCGGTCGACCCCGGCAAACCAACCTCCGTGGACGTCGTCGCGCAGGCGGTCCCTCAGGGCGGTGACACCGTGGTCGAGCAGGTCCGCCGAGTCGGGTCGTCCGAGGGCGAGGGACAGGCCGAAGACGTGGGTCATCCGGCAGGTGACCCACAGCTCGACCGGACGGTCCAGCTCGGGCCGTCCCGCGTCGTCGAGCCAGGCGAAACCTCCGTCGGGATGGCGGGAGCCGGCGGCGAAGTCGACGAGCTCCGCTGCCTGGCGGGCGAACCAGTCGGGGGACTTCGCTTCCATGGGGTCATCCTTCAGGGCGTTGGGCTGGCTTGCCACCATCTGGCGACGACGATGCCGTATGCCGCTGGGCTCGGTCCCCTTGAAACCGCCCCCGCGACAGTGACCTCAGCGGGTGGCGAGGAGCCGCTGGAGACGGGCAGCCTCCTCGGCGACGGCGGCCCGGGCGGCTCCGATGTACTTCCGCGTGTCCACGGTCGGTGAGTCGTTGAGTCGGTCGGTCAGGGCCGCGGTGAACACGTGGTTGAGGTGGGTCGCGATCTTGACCTTGACCATCCCGGCCCGGACGGCGGCGACGAGGCCCTCGTCGGGGACCCCGGACGAGCCGTGCAGGACCAGGGGGACCGGCACCGCGGCCCGCAGCTCCGCGATGAGGTCGGTGTCGAGCAGGGCGGTGCGCTCGGTCATCGCGTGTGAGCTGCCCACGGCGACGGCCAGCGCGTCGACCCCGGTGTCGGCGAGGAGAAGGACGTCGGGATGTCGGCCGCGGCCGGGATCTTCAACGTCCTCCTCATCCTCGCGGTCGTCCTCATCCACCTCCGGATCATCAACTGGCGAGAGGAGACGAGTCGATGACGACGGCTCCAGCGCAAGCCAGCCCAGCGGCATACGGCTCATCCCCTCGGCGTCGGAAGCGGACCCTCATGGCGGCGGCCGGGGCCCTCGTCGGGTTCGCCTTCCTCCCTCGCGCTGACGCTGATGATCGACGACGACCGCAAGCCGCTCACCGTCGGCATGCGGGCCTACGTGACCGGCTACGAGCAGCACTGGGACCAGCTGTTCGCCGCGTCCGTCATCGCCGTGGTGCCCGTCGTCATCCTCTTCGCCATCATCGAGAAGCACCTCGTCGGCGGCCTCACCGCAGGCAGCGTGAAGTAGCCGCTCAGGCGGCCGTGCGCTGGGTCTCCGGCGGTCGGCCGGCGCCGGCCGCGGAGGCGGTGTCGGCTCGCGCCGCTGAGGGTGGGGAGGGGAGTGTTGCCGGTTCCGGGGCTGCCGCCGGCGCCGCGTAGGCTGCGGCAGCGGGCGCCGTGACTGGGGGCGTCAGGCCTGAGGGAGCGACACCGGGGGCCTGTCGTGCTGTGAGGCGGACGCTCAGGGCCACGGCGCTGGCGAAGGCCAAGCCGACCGGCACAATGAACGCCGTCAGTGCGATGACCGTGATGGCCAGTGTCGCCGCTGCCGCTGCGAGGGCGCCGACCCTCAGGAGCACTGCCGCCGCACGCAGGCTGACGACCGTGCTGAAGACGGCCGCTGCCGAAGCCGCGACCAAGGCCGCGACCGTGAGGACCAGGACGAAGGCGGTGACCGCCACCCAGCTCATCAGTGCCACAGCGATGAGCACCGCGACGAGAGGGGGCGGGGTCGCGAGTGCATCAGCAAAGGGATCCGACCCCAGCCCCGGAATCAGCAGGAGCTGGGTGGGCAGGTCGCTGGCACCGATTCGAGTCACCACCTCATTGAAACGTGGCCGAGCCACGTTTGGGGCATTGGGGTGCTATCACCCGTTTGTCGGCTTTCGGCGGGTGCTGGACCTCAGGCGGAGGGGCGACCCAGGTCGGGTCGGCCCGCAGCTCCAGCTGCGTGCCGGGGTGGTCCACCTCCAGGACGACGACCTCGTTCGCCCCGGCGAGCCACAGCGGCGCCGGAGCGTAGAGCGTCACCTGCGGGCCGACCTCCCAGTACCGGCCGAGCAGCACGCCGTTGAACCAGACGAAGCCCCTCCCCACCCGGGAAGTGCGAGGAACCCGTCCGCCGGTGCCTGGATCTCGAGCGCCACGCACCCGAAGACCGGTCCCGCCGACCCAGCCTCGGGCCCGAAGGTCGGCCGGTCGGTCATGCTGTCCTCGTCGAGCCGGATCGGCACCGAGTTCCAACCGTGCACGAACCGGTGCGCGGTCAGATCTCCCCGCCCTTGAGGTAGGCAGGTAGGGGAACGAACCCGCTGGCGCATCCTGACTCGTCCAACAACCGCCCCATGAGCTTGACCGTGCGCAGGACGAGTGAGCGGTCGGCGATGTGCACGCCGGGCATCCGCTCCTCGATCGTCGCCTCGAGCCGCTGCACGTCATCGAGCGTCCGGGTCCAGACGTCGACGGCCAAGTCGTACTGGCCGACCATGGCGACCACGGCCCGGGCCTGCTGCAGGGCTGCGATGCGGGAAGCGACGGTGGCCCGCTGGGACGCTGGCGTCTTGAGGAAGTACCAGGTGCAGAGGGGGTAGCCCGAGTGGCGACGGGCCAGCTCGGTGCGGAACCGCAGCCGGCGGGTGCCGATGACCTCGGCGACCAGGGCGCGCGCTCGGCGGGGCCGCAGTTCCAACCGCTCGGCGAGGTCGGTCGCAGAGATCCGTCCGTCCCTGGCCAGCTCACGCGCGACGGCCTCGAGGAGCGGCGAGATGCGGGCGCGGTTGGCCGGTGCGAGGTGTGGAGCGAGGCGGGTCCGTTCGCCTTCGCCCAGCCCCGGGAGACGCCAGTTGCTGCCGTCGACATAGGTCCGGGTCACCGGGTGCGAGTGGACCGACAGCACGACTCCCAACGGGTGCAGCCGCTCGAGGAGCAGCCGGGCGAGCGAGTCCTCGTCGCCGGCGATGACCGTCAGGACGAGCTCACGGCCCCCTGAGGTGAGGTCGATCGTCGCCACCTCCGGCACCGCGGACAGCTCGCCGGCGATGGCGAGGACCTGGCCCGGCGGGACCCGCAGCTCGACCAGCGCGACACCGAGCCCCAACGCACCCGTGCCGGGCTGGAGGTTCGGAGCGACGGTGATCCAGGCCGCTCCGGCCTCCGACAGCCGCGCCCATCGCCGGGCGAGGGTCACCGCGCTCGGACCCAGCACGGAGGCCAGCTCGGTCCAGGACGCACGCGGCCGCACCTGAAGAGCGGCGATCAGGCGCCGATCCTCCGTGTCGAGATCCACATCTGTCATCCAGCGCCTGACTTTGGACTCTTTTCATCATCGGTCGTTGCGATCGTAGCGCTCTTCCTAGCCTTTGGCCGCCGGGTTCATCCCAATCCATCGCAGCCCGGGTCGTTGCGTCGCCACACCGAAAGGAACGCTCATGTCCGTGGTCGAACAGGTGCTCGGTCACCTCGATGCCACCCGAGCCTGGCAGGAGGACCTCTATCGAGACCTCCATGCCCACCCAGAGCTGAGTCTGCACGAGACGCGGACCCGCGCGATCATCGCCGAGCGTCTCTGTGCCGTCGGCTGCGAGGTCGTCGAGGTTGGGGGCGGTGTCGTCGGCATCCTGACCAACGGCACCGGCCCGGTCGTCCTCCATCGGGCCGACATGGACGGGCTGCCCGTGACCGAGGAGACCGGACTGCCCTACGCATCGACCGAGACGACGGTCGACGACTCCGGCGCGACGGTCGGCCTCATGCACGCGTGCGGTCACGACGCGCACGTCACCTGCCTCCTCGGGGCCGTCGAGCTGCTCGCCACGGAGCCCGGGCCCTGGTCGGGCACCTTCATCGCCGTCTTCCAACCCGCCGAGGAGAACGCCGAGGGCGCTCGCGCGATGATCGAGGCGGGGCTGACCTCGCTCGTTCCCCGTCCGGACGTCGCGTTCGGGCAGCACGTCCTCAGCCACGAGGCGGGCGTCGTCGCCACCCAGTCCGGTCCGGTGCTGTCCGCCGGCGACAGCGTCCGGATCACCGTCTTCGGCAAGGGCTCGCACGGGTCGATGCCGCATCTCGGAGTCGACCCCGTCGTGCTCGCTGCCTCCATCGTCCTGCGCCTGCAGACCATCGTGGCCCGGGAGGTGGCACCGACCGACTTCGCCGTCGTCACCGTCGGGTCGAGCACGGCAGGCACGAAGAGCAACGTCATCCCCGACCGGGCCACCCTGCTCGTCAACCTCCGCGCCTACGACCTCGACGTCCGGGCCCAGGTCATGGCGGCGGTCGAGCGCATCGTGCGGGGCGAGTGCGACGCCGCCGGTTCGCCGCAGCCACCGACGTTCGAGTACTACGACCAGTTCCCGCTGACCGACAACCATGCAGACGTCACCGCGAAGGTCACTGAGGCCTTCCGCGAGCACTTCGGTTCGGAGCGGGTCGTCGCGCTCGGCCGGATCCCTGCCAGCGAGGACTTCAGCAGGCTTCCCGATGCCTTCGGCACTCCGTACACGTACTGGGGCGTCGGTGGCTTCCCCGCCGGTCGAGGCGTACCGAACCACTCACCCTTCTTCGCCCCCCTCATCCAACCCACGCTCGACACGGGCACCCAGGCGATCGTCGTCGCGGCGCTCGCCTACCTCGGAAAGGACAACCAGTGAGCACCACCCAGGCTGTGGCCGCCCCTGCAGCGAAACGCGCGTTCCAGGGCAACGACAAGCTCCTCACCGGCATCGTCATGGGAGTGCTGACCTTCTGGCTGTTCGCCGGGACGGTTGGCACCATTGCGCGGGCCATCCTCACCGACATCAACGGTGGACCGATCGACGACATCGCCCAGCCGCTCGTCGACCTCAACCAGATGAACCTCGCAGTGTCGGTCACGGCCCTCTTCTCCGGCCTGTTCATCGTCGTCTTCGGCGGTCTCGCGGACCGCATCGGCCGGGTCAAGGTCGCGCTCGCCGGGAACGTCCTCAACATCGCAGGCTCGCTCCTGCTCACCCTCGCCAGCGGGTCGGTCGCGCTGCCGATGCTCCTCACCGGACGCGCGCTCCAGGGTCTCTCGGCCGCGTGCATCATGCCCGCGACCATGGCGTTGGTGAAGGCGTACTGGGACGGGCCCCAGCGCCAGCGGGCGGTGTCGATGTGGTCGATCGGCTCGTGGGGCGGATCAGGGATCGCGGCCCTCTTCGGCGGGTTCATCGCCTCGGCCTACGACTGGCGAGTGATCTTCTACGTCTCCATCGCGGTCTCGATCCTGGCGATCCTCCTCCTGCGCGGGACCCCGGAGAGCAAGGCCGAGGCCGGGACCAACCGACGCCTCGACGTGCCCGGTCTCGCGATCTTCATGGTCACCGTCCTCGCCCTGATGATCGTCCTCATCTTCGGCCGCCAGATCGGCTGGGCCAGTCCGATGACGCTCGGGCTCGGCATCGTCGCGCTCGTCGGCGCCGGGGCGTTCGTTCGGGTCGAGCGATCCCGCGACCTCCCCTTCATCGACTTCGCCCTGTTCAAGAACACGACCTTCACCGGCGCCACGCTCTCGAACTTCCTGCTCAACGGCACGATCGGCCTGCTCATCGTGAGCCAGCAGATGCTGCAGATCGCCCGGCCCGAGATGTTCGACCCATGGCGCGCCGGACTCCTCACGATCGGCTATGCGGTCGCCATCATCGGCTTCATCCGGGTCGGTGAGAAGCTGCTGCGCCGGTTCGGTCCGCGCAAGCCGATGCTCTGGGGCGCGGGCATCGTCGGCCTCGCCTGCCTCGCGCTGATCCCGACGAACGTCCTCGTCGGCCAGTACCAGGTGCTCGCGATCGTCGCCTACACGCTCTTCGGCGTCGGCCTGGCCTTCTACGCCACTCCGTCGACGGACGCGGCCCTGTCCAACCTCCCGCCGGCGCAGGCGGGCGCGGGAGCCGGCATCTACAAGATGGCCTCGTCGCTCGGTGGTGCGATCGGTGCCGCGATCTCCCTGACGATCTTCTCCTCGTTCCTCGGCCCCGGCGTCTCCTTCGTCGGAGACGTTCTCGTCACGCAGGGGATCCACTCGAACGAGGCCGTGCGCCAAGCCGGTGCGGTCACCTTCATCTTCAACCTGGTGATCGTCCTCGTGTCGATCGTGTCGATCGTGGTGACCGTCCCCAAGGGCCGGAAGTACAACGACGACTGACACGGTGAGGGGGTCAGGGCATGATCGGCCCATGACCCCCTCCCGGACCGACCCGGCGATTCACCGGGAGCCTTTCGTCCACCTCGTCGACGTCGCCCACGACCGCGCCCTCGTCGCCTGGGGCGCCTTCTTCTTCGAGCGGGCGCCCAACGGTCGATGGGACATCGTCGACGACGAGTCCCTGCCTGCCAAGGTGGGTCGGCGGACCTGCATCGGATCCAGCGCGGAGACGTTCGGGCCGACGACGGTGCAGGTTCTGGCGGAGGGCGGCGAGGTCGTCGCCGAGGCCTCGCCGGACGAACGAGCCTGGGTCTGGGTGGAGGGCCTGCAACCGGACACCGAATACCACTACCGGGTCATCGTCGACGGGCGCGACTGGGCCGCCGAGGAGCTGTGGGACTGGGTGCCGGTCGCTCGGGGCGGCTACGACCTCGCACCGGCCGGTCGCCACTACGACCTGAGGTTCCACACCTGGCCGCACCCCGACGCCCCGACGCCACCACTGCGGTTCGTCGCGATGGGGGACTACGGCGTGGGCATGCGCGCCGACGCCGAGTCGAGCCGGCGACAGCAGCGGATCGCGGCCGTCCTCGACCGGTTGGTCCGTGACCACGACGTCCGCTTCGCCCTCTCGCTCGGGGACAACGTCTACCAGGGGGAGCGCGGCCGGGTGGACGAGGAGGGGGGTGGCGAGGACGACGACTGGTACTCCAGCTTCTTCCAGCCGTACCGGCTCTCCATCGCCCGGGTGCCCGTCTTCCCAGCCATCGGCAACCACGACAGCGCCGACTCCGAGGGCAGCGACGACCGCGCCCAGATGGAGGACAACTTCCACATCGAGGAGCGGTTCCATCGCGGCCTCGAGACGGCCTCGGTCCTGCCCGGCCTCTTCTACCGGCTCCGCTACGGCGCCGACCTCGAGCTGGTCTGCCTGGACACCTCGCTGGACAGCGAGGATCAAGAGATCCACCGGTACTTCCAGGCCCCCAAGCACCGGGACTGGCTACGGCAGACGTTCGGCGGGCGCCCACGACGGTGGCTCATCCCCTTCTCCCACCACCCGGTCTTCACGGCGGGCCCGGACCACCAGAACGACGAGGAGATGCGCGAGTCCTTCGAGCCGCTCTTCGACGCGGCCGGCGTACGTCTCGTCCTTGCCGGCCACGAGCACAACTTCCAGGTCAGCGATGTCGGGGGCCGGACCTACGTGGTGTCGGGGGCGTCGGGCCAGCTCGACGAGCGCGTTCCGGAGGGTTTCGAGGAGGCGCACACGACGGCGTGGTCCGGGCAGGCGCATCTACTCCTGGTCGACGTCGAGGAGTTTGAGGTCCGCCTCACCCCGGTGGCCGGGCTGCTCGACGACGGCCAGCCGCATCCCATGACCGCCTTGTCGCCGACGAACGACCTCGTCGAGCCACCGATCATCGTCCGGAACGATCAGGGGTCCTAGGTGACTTCGAGAAAGTTCTCGATTCAACGGAAATTCGTGTCATGATGAGCGCCACTGCTCGTCAATAGAGTAGTGGCCGTCTCCTCGGAGACGGTTGCCAGGGCGTCGGGGCGCATTCGTGGAGGGGTGCGCGCCGAGGCCCGACCCGGTGGACGCGGGGTGACCTGCACCACTCGGGCGGCTCGAGGCTTGACCTCGGAGCCAATGGTGCCGCCCCGTCGGCCAGGCGTTCCCCCCTGTCGCCGGCTGACGGGGCGGCCCTTTGCTCTCAGGCACCGGCCGCTCAGCGGAGGACCTGCCACGCTGGGGGACTTATCCCGGATGCGGTCGTCGTGTCGAGACGCTCCGGTTTGCCCACGACGGTGCATGCCGAGCCGTCGAGCGGGCACCGCACCAGCCCCTCCTCGAGGTCGGCGTTCTGCGCGACGACCGTGAGGGCCTGGTCGCGATCGTCGACGGCGCTCCCGGTCAGCATCAGCCCCGTCCGGTTGGCGTCGACGTGAAGGACGCGGGCCCCGTCGCTGGATCGCATCACCCACAGGTCATAGGGGGACCCGCCGTCGATCCCCAGGCCGCCGACGAGGAGCTCACCCGAGGGCGAGAAGGCGGTCGGGTAGAAGTCCCCGCAGGCGGTCCACCGGACGGCGAGGTCCGCCCGGGCATCGAGCAGCCGGAAGCACGTCCCGGAGCCGGCGTCGGGTGCAGGCAGGAAGACGACCAGCCCTGACCCGGCGTGGGCCGGGCCGAACCGGCCGTCGAACGGTTCGAGGGCCTCGGTCCGAAGGTTCCACGTGTAGCCCTGTTGCCGCTCGCTGCGGATGTCGTTGACGTAGACGACGTCGCCGATGATGCCGACCGCGAGGAGCCCCGGGCGGGGGGCGGTGGCGACCACGGTGCCGTCGGCTCGGATGACGTGCAGGCGCTCAGCGCCGTCGATGTAGGTGGCGCGGGTATGCGCGGAGTCGAAGGTGAGGACCGTACCGGCAGCGAGACGGGCCCGCACGGCGCCCGTCGCGCCGTCCCAGACGACGACGTCCCAGTCGCCGGCGGCGAGGACGCTGCCGAGCACGGAGCCATCGGCGAACAGGCCGTTGACGCCCCCCAGCTGGGAGTCGGCTGCCACCTCCAGCGTCACCTCACGGTGGCGGACCAGGTCGTGGACGGTCGTTCCGTGCACGTTGGACACGTCGGGCGCGCCGGCGACGGCCGTGAAGCTCGGCCGCGAGGTGGCCGAGGGCGGGGCGTCGGCATCGAGTGTCGGTGCGGGCGTGGGTTCCTCCGAGGTCGGGCTGCCGGTGGCGGTCGCCGAGGGGGACGGTGACGGGGAGGGTGAGACCGGAGCGGTGGACGAGGTCGCCGGCGCCGGTGTGGTCCCGGTCCGGAGGTTCGACCAGATCATCGGGGTCGCGACGGCCAGGGCGGTGACCGCTGCGGCTGCGGCGATCGTCGTCCGTCGGCGCGCCCGCCGCCGCTCGAGGCCGATCGCCGCGAGGGCGAAGTCCCCGGTCGCGTCGATGCGCTCCGCATCGTGGTGCAGGGTCTGGCGCAGATCCAGCTCGCTGGGGCTCATGCCGTGACCTCCTTCATGGAGACGCGCAGGGCGCTGAGCGCCCGGCTCGTGTGGCTCTTGACGGTGCCGACGGAGATCCCGAGGACCTCGGCGGTCTGGGCCTCGGTGAGGTCCTCGTAGTAGCGCAGGATGATCGCGGCGCGCTGTTGGGTCGGCAGGTTGCGGATGTGGTCGTGGAGATCACCGTCCGCGTAGCGGTCGGCGGGCGCCGGCGGGTCGGCATAGGTGATGAGGTCGCTGCCCGTGACCTCCCGGTGCCGCCACGTGCGGCGCCACCAGCTGTGGTGCTCGTTGATGATCGTCTGGCGCACGTAGGCGTCGGGCGAGCCGTGGATGTTCCCCCACTTGCGGTAGACCTTGGCGAAGGCGCTCTGCACGAGGTCCTCGGCGCTGTGCGGATCCCCGGTCAGCAGGTAGGCGAAGCGAACGAAGTGCCGTTGCCTCGCCCGGACGTAGGCCGTGAAGTCGGCCTCACGATCGGCGGTTTCCATGTGGTTCCCCTGTCGAAGGAGCGGACCTGATCCATACGCTCCCACCGCCGCGAACGGTTGTCCGGTCGGAGCGGAAATGGAGACCACGGTGGTGCCGTCCTTGCACGTGCCCTCGATGACAGGTGGCGCGTGACGCCGTCCTCGCCGTTCAGGAGGCGAGCAAGCAGGGTCGGTCAGCGCGGCGGCATGCGCAGGGCCCCGTCGAGACGGATGACCTCGCCGTTGAGCATCGCGTTGTCGACGATGTGGCGCACCAGGCTGGCGTACTCGGCGGGCTGGCCGAGCCGCGAGGGGTGCGGCACCTGCTGCTCGAGGACGTGCCGCGTCTCCTCGGGGAGGCCGGCCAGCATCGGCGTCTCGAAGGTGCCAGGAGCGATCGTCATGACGCGAATCGCCTTGTCCGCCAAGTCCCTGGCCGCTGCGAGCGTCAGTCCGACGATCCCGCCCTTGCTCGCCGCGTAGGCGGCCTGCCCCACCTGGCCGTCGAACGCGGCGATGCTCGCGGTGTTGACGATGACGCCGCGGTCGCCGTCGAGGGGCTCGTTGTCGAGCATGGCGGCGGCCGCGAGGCGCAGGACGTTGAACGAGCCGACGAGGTTGATGTCGACGACGGTCCGGAAGGCGTCGAGCGCCAACGGCCCCTTGCGGCCGATGACCCGCCCCGGCGTGGCGACGCCCGCGCAGCTCACGGCCACCCGCAGCTCGCCCAGCTCCGTCGCACGGTCGATCGCGGTCTGCACCTGAGCCTCGTCGCGGACATCCGCAGCGACGAAGGCAGCGTGGTCGGCGCCGAGCTCCTCGACGAGCGCGGGGCCGGCCGAGCCCTCGAGGTCGAGGATGACGACCTTGGCCCCGTCGGCGACGAACCGGCGGGCCGTGGCGCCCCCGAGGCCGGAGCCTCCGCCCGTGATGACGGCGACCGACGACGAGTTCAGCTGCATGGCATGCCTTTCCGGGGTTCGGGGTGGCTCAGCCGGCGAGGACGTGCCGGGAGATGACGAGCCGCTGGATCTGGTTGGTGCCCTCGAAGATCTGGGTCACCTTCGCCTCGCGCAGGTATCGCTCGAGGGGGAAGTCCTCGGTGTAGCCGGCGCCGCCGAGCACCTGGACGGCGTCGGTCGTGACCTTCATGGCGGCGTCCGTGGCGACGAGCTTGGCGACGGCCGCCTCCTTGCTGAAGGGCCGACCGGCGTCCTTGAGCCGGGCCGCATGGAGGTAGGTGGCCCGGGCCGACGTGACCGCGGCCTCCATGTCGGCGAGGAGGAAGGCGAGGCCCTGGTTGCTCGCGATGGGCCGGCCGAACTGGTGTCGCTCGTTGGCGTAGGTCGCGGCCTGGTCCAGGGCGGCCTGCGCGAGACCGGTCGCCCCGGCAGCGATCCCGAGGCGGCCGGAGTCGAGGGCGGACAGCGCCATCATCATGCCCTGCCCCTCCTCGCCGATCCGGCGGGCACCGTCCACGACGACGCCGTCGAACATCACCTGGGCGACCGGGTCGCCGTGCAGGCCCATCTTCCGCTCCGGAGCGGCGAAGGCAAGACCAGCCGCGTCCGCGGGGACGACGAAGGTCGACAGGCCCTTGCTGCCGGTGTCGGCCGTCCGGGCGAACGTCGTGTAGTAGTCGGCGTGGCCGGCGTGGGAGATCCAGGCCTTGGTGCCCTTGAGCGAGTAGGACCCGTCGCCGGTCGGGGTCGCGCGGGTCGTCATCGACGCGATGTCGGAGCCGGCCAGCGGCTCGGAGAGGCAGTAGGCGCCGAGCTGCTCGCCCGACAGCATGCCCGGGAGGAGGGCCGCCTTCTGGGCGTCGGTGCCGAAGGTCGCGACCGGGTAGGCGGTGAGGCTGTGGACGCTGACCCCCACCGCGACGCTCATCCAGGCCGAGGCGATCTCCTCGACGACCTGGAGGTAGACCTCGTACGGCTGGCCGCCCCCGCCGAACTCCTCCGGGTAGGGCAGCGAGAGGAGGCCCGCGGCACCGAGGGTGCGGAAGGTCGCCTTGGGGAAGAGGTGCTTGCGCTCCGACTCGTCGACCTTCGGTGCGAGCTCCTTGTGGCAGATCTCCCGGGTGAGCTCGATGAGGTCGGCGGCTTCGTCGGTGGGCATCAGCCTCGTCGCTGGCATGGTCCAGATACTAGGACGTCAAAGTAATGCCGCCAAACCACGGTCAGCGCGGGTAGGTGCGCACCTCGGTCGCCTTGACCGCAGCCCACACCTGTTGCCCGACCCGCAGCCCGAGCGCGCTGATCGACTCCATCGTCACCTCGGCCGTGAGGTCGATCGGCCCGGTGAGCCCGACCCGGGCGGTCTGGCCGTGCAGGGTGACATCGCTGATCCGCAGCGCCCACGTGTTGCGCGGCGAGCCCTCGGGTTCGCGACGGTGCAGCGAGACCGCACTGGGGGAGAAGGCCACCCACACCGGGCCCTCCGTGGGGTCGGTCGTCATGAGGACCGAACCGGAGTCGGTCCGGGCGTGGCCCTGCGAGTCACCCGTCGCCGCGTAGAGGTTGAGGCCGACCACGGTGGCGACGTAGGGGCTGCGGGGTTGGCGGAGGACCTCGCCGGGGGTGCCGGCCTGGGTCACCCGGCCGTTCTCGATGAAGACGAGGCGGTCGGCGAGGGTCAGGGCGTCGAGGGGGTCGTGGGTCACGAGCACGGTCACGCCGTCGTAGGCGGCCAGCCGCGCGGCGAGGTCGCTCCGGGTCCGGGCCCGGGTCTCCGGGTCCAGGGCCGACAGCGGCTCGTCAAGGAGGAGGAGCGCCGGGTCGGTCGCCAGGGCACGGGCCAGCGCCACCCGGGCGGCCTGGCCGGAGGAGAGCTCGCGCGGTCGAGCCTCGGCCTGGGGGCCGAGCCCGACCCGCTCGAGCTCGGCGAGCGCCCGTCGGCGGGCGGCCGGACGCCGGACGCCGCGGCTGCGCAGCCCGTAGGCCACGTTCTCCACCGCCGGCAGGTTGGGGAAGAGGAGCGGGTCGGCGAGCATCAGGCCGACGTGTCGCTGGTCGGGGGCCCGTCGCACGCGGCCCTCGTGCCACGTCGCGCCGTCGACGCGGACCCAGCCGTCCGAGCCGGTGAGCACGCCGGCCAGCGCCAGCACCGTCGTCGTCTTGCCCCCGCCGTTCGGCCCGAGCACGCCGACGACCTCGCCGGGGCCGGCCGCGAGCTCCACGTCGAGGTCCAGGGTGCCGCGGGTGAGACGGATCCGCGCGTCCAGCCCGCCCCTCATCGGAGCCACCGGCCCCGGAGCACTCCGAGCACGAGGACGCTGACCGCGAGCAGCACGATGCTCACCGAGATCGCCACCTGCGGGTCCTGCTCGAGTGCGGCGTAGACGGCCAGCGGCGCGGTCTGCGTCCGCCCGGGAAAGCTCCCGGCGAAGGTCAGGGTCGCCCCGAACTCCCCGAGCGCCCGGGCCCACGCCAGCGCCAGCCCGCTCGCGAGGCCGGGCAGGACGAGGGGGAGCGCGACGGTGCGCAGGTAGCGCACGTCGGTCGCCCCGAGGGTCCGGGCCACCGCCTCGAGCCGCGGGTCGAGCCCCCGCATGGCGCCCTCGACGGCGAGCACGAAGAACGGCATCGCGACGAACGTCTCCGCCAGGACCACCGCGACGGTCGTGAAGGGGATCTGCACCCCGAAGGGCGCCAGGTGCTGGCCGAGCAGACCGGTGCGCCCCCACGCCATGAGCAGCGCGACGCCGCCGACGACGGGCGGCAGGACGAGCGGAACGGTCAGCAGCGCCCGCACCCACCGGGTCACGCGATGCTCCGACCGCGCGAGGAACCAGGCCAGCGGCGTGCCGAGCAGGAGACACAGACCGGCGGTCGTCGAGGTCGTCAGCAACGACAGCCGCAGCGCCGGCAGGACGGTCGGTGTGGCGAGGTCCCCCGGCAGGCGTGACCAGTCGGCCCGCGTCAGCAGCGCGGCCAGGGGGACGACGAGGAGCAGGAGAGCCAGCCCCGCGGGGAGGCCGAGGGTGAGTCGGGAACGGAGCCCGGCGGCATACCTCATGGGCTCGTGAAGCCGAACGAGCGAAGGGTGTGCTGCCCTCGCTCACCAACGACGTAGTCGACGAACGCCTGCGCCGACGGGTCCCCGGTGAGCGTGATGATGGGGTAGCGCAGCCGGGTGTTGACGGCCTCCGGGATCGGCACCCCGGTGACGGCAACGCCCGCCGCGACGACGTCGGAGTGGTAGACGACCGCGGCGTCCGCCTCGCCGAGGCGCACCTTCGACAGGGTCGCCTTGACGTCGACCTCGCGTGACACGGCCGACGGGATGATGCCCGCCTTGGCGAAGGTCGCGTCCGCCGCTCGGCCGCAGGGCACGGCGGGCGCGCAGAGGACGACCTTGAGCCCGGCCCGACCGAGGTCGCCGATGCCGGTGACGTGGGCCGGGTTGGTGGACGGGACGGCGATCTCGAGGACGTTGCCGGCGAAGGGGGTCGACGAGCGGACGGCGCTCCGGTCCAGGGGGTCGGCGGCCGACTCGCCGGCGAGCGCCAGGACGTCGGCGGGGGCGCCGTGGTCGACCTGCTGGACGAGCGTCGCACTCGACCCGTAGGAGAGCTCCACCGTCACGCCGGGGTGGTCAGCTGTGAAGTCCCCGCTGAGCTGGTCGAACGCCTCGGTGAGGGATGCCGCGGCCAGCACGGTGACCGTGTCCGTGGCGGGGGCGGCGGGGCTGCCGCAGGCCGCCAGGGCGAGCACGACGATGCCGTATGCCGCTGGGCTCAGTCCGCGCGGACGCATCCTCCTCACGCGGGGACCTCCACGACGACATGCGTCGACTTGACCGAGGCCACAGCCACGGAGCCCACCTCGAGCCCGAGCTCGTCGACCGAGTCCCTCGAGAGGAGGGAGGTGATCCGGAAGGGCCCGCACTGCATCTCGACCTTGGCCATCACCGTGTCCTTGGTGATGGCGGTGATGATGCCGCGCATCCGGTTCCGGGCCGAGGCCGCACCGATCGTCCCCACGGCCGCGGGATGGGCGAGCTCCTGGGCGACCGCGGCCAGCTCGGCGCCCTCGACGGTGCGGCGGCCGGCGTCGTCGGTCCCGCTGGCCAGTCGACCGGAGTCGACCATGCGGCGCACCGTGTCGTCACTGACCCCGAGGAGGGCGGCGGCCTCGCTGATACGCAGTTGCGGCATGAAGGTCAGTCTAGCTCCGCATCTGCGGCTGGATCTCGCGCCGGGGAGATCGGCGCGGGGCACGCCCTTGACTCAGGCGTCGCTCTGGGGTTTTAATCAAGTAATTAGTTGATCAAGGAGTTGGTTGAACATGATTGGCGACGGAGCGACGGAGGAGCGGCTGGACCGCGCGTTCGCCGCGCTCGCCGACCCGATCCGCCGAGCGATCATCGCTCGGCTCAGCCGCGGTCCGGCCACGGTCAACGAGCTCGCCGAGCCCTTCCGGATCAGCCTCCAGGCGGTGTCCAAGCACATCCAGGTGCTCGAGCACGCCGACCTCGTCACCCGTAGCCGCGACGCCCAGCGCCGCCCGGTCCACCTCAACCCGGGGCGCCTCGAGGCCCTCACGGCCTGGATCGACCGCTACCGGCTCGTCCACGAGCAGCGGTTCCGCACCCTGGACGCACTGCTCGCGGACAACCCCGACACATCCACACCCTCCACCACAGGAACCACCACAGAGGAGAAGTCATGACCAACGAGCTGACCATCCACGCCCCCCCCGGCCTGCCCTGGATCGAGTTCACCCGAGAGTTCGACGCCCCGGTCTCGGCCGTGTTCAACGCCCACCGCGACCCCGACCTCGTCAAGCAGTGGCTCGGGCCGCGCGGCTACGAGATGACCGTCGAGCACTGGGACTTCCGGGACGGCGGCAGCTACCACTACACGCACCGCGACGGCGCCAACGAGTACGGCTTCCGGGGCACGTTCCACACCGTCCGCGACAACGAGCTCGCGGTGCAGACCTTCGAGTTCGAGGGGATGCCCGACGAGATCGCCCTGGAGTTCATGCGCTTCGTCGACCTCGGCCCCGAGGGACAGCCCGGCCGCTGCCGCCTCGAGGGCCGGTCCATCGGCAGCTCCGTGGAGGGCCGCGACGCCATGGTCGCGAGCGGGATGGAGAAGGGCATGCGCGAGGGCTACGAACGCCTTGACGAGCTCGTCGCCGCGAGTGCGAGCGCCTGAGGCGGGCCCCATGACGACAAGCGGGTTCGACCTCGACCACGAGCACCGTTCCCGCTTCGGCGGCTGAGTCGAACGCGCACGTCGTCCCCACCAATCGAAAGAGCAGTTCGTGACGCCGATCGAAAGAGCAGTTCGTGACAATCGAGCCCGGTCACGCGGGCGCCGCGTGTCGCGAACTGCTCATTCGATGTCGTCGGCGCTCCCTCCACGTGGGCGGGAGGAGCGGCGGGAAGGTTTGCCGGGGAGCGCGCCCAGCGGCATACGGACGCCTCTAGAGTTCCCCCATGACCAACGTCGCCCAGCAGCGCGTCCTCCGGACCGCGATCCCCGGCCCACGGTCCACCGAGCTGCACGCCCGCAAGGCCGCAACCGTCTCGGCGGGGGTCGGTGTCGGACTGCCCGTCTACGTCGAGCGGGCCGAGGGCGGCATCCTCGTCGACGTCGACGGCAACCAGCTGATCGACTTCGGGTCCGGCATCGCGGTGACCGGCGTCGGCCACGCGGCGCCCCGCGTCGTCGAGCGAGTCCAGGCCCAGGTCGCCGACTTCACGCATACCTGCTTCATGGTCACGCCCTACGAGGAGTACCTCGAGGTCTGCGAGGCCCTCGCCGAGCTGACGCCCGGCGACCACGAGAAGCGGTCGGCCCTCTTCAACTCCGGCGCCGAAGCCGTCGAGAACGCCGTCAAGATCGCCCGGCACCACACGGGACGGCAGGCGGTCGTCGCCTTCGACCACGCCTACCACGGTCGGACCAACCTGACGATGGCGCTGACCGCGAAGAACATGCCCTACAAGCACCGGTTCGGGCCCTTCGCGGGCGAGGTCTACCGGGCGCCGATGAGCTACCCCTTCCGGTGGCCCGGCGGCCCCGCAGACTGCGCGAAGGAGTCGTTCGACGTCTTCGTCCAGCACGTCCATGCCCAGGTCGGCGAGGAGAACATCGCCGCCGTCGTCCTCGAGCCGATCCAGGGCGAGGGTGGCTTCATCGTCCCGGCGCCCGGTTTCGTGCGGCAGGTCGCCGACTGGTGCCGCGACAACGGGATCCTCTTCATCGCCGACGAGGTGCAGACCGGGTTCTGTCGCACCGGCGACTGGTTCGCCAGCGACCACGAGGGTGTCGTGCCGGACCTCATCACCACGGCCAAGGGCATGGCGGGCGGGCTGCCGCTCGCCGCGGTGACCGGGCGCGCCGACGTCATGGACTCCATCCACGGCGGCGGCCTGGGCGGGACCTACGGCGGCAACCCGGTGGCCTGCGCGGCCGCGCTCGGTGCGATCGAGACGATGCGCGCGGAGGACCTCTGCGGGCGGGCGCGGGCCATCGAGGCGGTCTTCCTGCCGCGGCTGCGCAGCCTGGCCGAGCGGTTCCCGCAGATCGGCGACATCCGCGGGCGCGGTGCGATGCTCGCCATCGAGCTGGTGCGCGGCGCCGGTGACCTGACGCCCCACGCCGAGCTGACGGCGGCGGTCAACCGCGAGTGCCACGCCCAGGGGCTCGTCACGCTGACGTGCGGCACGTTCGGGAACGTCTTCCGCTTCCTGCCGCCGCTCGTCGCCTCCCACGAGCTGTTGTCGGAGGGGCTGGACATCTTCGAGGCGGCGTTCGCCAAGGCCGTCGGCTGAGTCACTGCTGCCGTATGCCGCTGGGCTGGCTCACCCGTGCGCCTGCCCTGGGAGGGCGGTGAGTGTGGGACTGATGACGCACGTCCCGGGCGAGCCGGACCGGTGGCGTGCTCAGGCGACGGCTTCGACCGCGGGAAGGTGCGTCATCCGTCCCTGCAGGGCTGCGTCATCCGCTGACGGACGACGTCGGAGGTGGACCGCCCGGGTGATGACGCCGGCCACCCATTCGGGACGGAACATCACCTGCTCCCACGAGAACCTCAGCACCAGCCAGCCGCGGGCCACGAGCTCGTCATAGCGCTCGCAGTCACGGTTCAGTGCAGCGCGTCGGCCGTGGAACTCGAAGCTGTCGGCCTCGAGGACGATCTGCAGCTTCTCGCACGCGACGTCCACCTTGGCGGAGAAGTCGTCGTAGCGGATCCGATGCTGCGGCTCCCACGTGGTGTCGGGGACGCCGAGGGCGATGGCCCGCAGCACCGACTCGAAGGGGTTGTCAGCTCTGCCACTGGCGGCCCGGGCCACCGCCATCACCTTGGCCCGGTGGCGCGGTCCGAGCGAACCCGCTGCAGCCGTGACGCTGCTTCGTCGTAGGCCGCCTCGGAGAGCTGAGTCGAAGACGGAGAGCGCCTCGTCGAAGGGGAGGTCACGGCAGCAGTCGATGATCGTGCGTTCGCGAGAGGTCACCCACCCGTCCTCGAGCTCCGCATCGGCGCAGTCCCGCCGGTGGACCGTCGAGAGTCCCGCGACGCTCGGACGCACCTTGCGGCCCGTGGGGACGGTGACGTCGGGCAGGTCGGGCGACGCCTTGACCTTCCACCCCCAGTGGAGGGCCGCGCTGCGGTGGGAGACAGCTCCGGTCATCCGCGCCGCAACGACGCGTGCCTCGTCAGTGGTGGGCAGGGTGTACACGCCATGGCTCGACCGGACGACGAGACCGCTCGTCACGGCGGGCCCGATCAGCCGCCAGGGGACGGCGCGTCGCAGCTCGCGCCAGGAGCAGGTGCCACCGAGCGCCTGGACGGCCGAGACCACGTCGGTTGCGGTCAGGCCCCGGCGGGGAGTGGCCCGAGTCGGGGATGCGAGGGGGTGCTGCACGCCTTGAGACTGCCAAGGCGGGGAAGCTGTGGGAGCCGGTCATCCACAGGCATCGGGACAGATGACGCAGGTTCCCGGTCAGGTGCTCCTGGTTCGTGCGGAGCCGCTCCCGAGGGCGGCGGAAGGTGCGTCATCCGTCCCCGGAGCCGAGCCGGAGCCGAGCCGCAAGCCTCAGGGGAGCGGGCCCACCTCGGGACGCTTGGGCGACCGGGCGTCGCCGGATGACCGACCGGTGAGGCGACGGTGCACCCAGGGCCCGACGTACTCCTTCGCCCACTGGGCGTTGGCGTGCAGGGCCTCGCGGCGGGACAGCGGCGGCGCCGGGTCGAGCGGCGTCTCCCAGTCAGCGTCCGCCGGGGCGTGGCCGAGCGCCTGCAGCGCGGCCAGGGCCACCCGGCGGTGCCCCTCGCTCGTCATGTGGATCCGGTCCTCGGCCCACATCCGCCAGTCCCGGAGGGCGTGCAGCCCCCACTGGTCGATGACGTGCGCCCCCTGACGTCGGGCGATCGACCAGATGTTCGCCGTGTGGATCGCCGCCCGGGCGCGGGTCGCCTTGACGAGCGGGGCGTCGGCCGGGTCGACGGGCGTCGCCATGAGCACGTCGGCTCCGGTCGCACGGATGCGCGCGACGGCTGCCTCGAGCTCCGCCGCCAGGGCCTCGAGGTCGGCGCGTGGCCGGAGGATGTCGTTGCCGCCACCGACGATGCTGACGAGGTCCGGCTCCAGCGCCAGGGCCGAGTCCAGCTGCGGGCCGACGACGTCCGCGAGCTTGCGACCGCGCACGGCGAGGTTGGCGTAGCCGAACCCGAGACCCGCGTCCTGCGCCATCTCGGACAGGTGCGCGGCCAACCGGTCGGCCCACCCACCGAACTCGCCGTGCGACCCGTCGCCGACGAGCAGGGGGTCGTCGTCGCACATCCCCTCGGTGAACGAGTCGCCGATGGCCACGTAGCGGCTCCACAGGCGTCGGGTCGGTGCGGACGGCTCGGTCATGTCAGCTTCCAGTCGATCGGTGCGGCGCCCTGCTGGGCGAGGAGGTCGTTGGCCCGGCTGAACGGCCGGGACCCGAAGAAGCCCGACCGCGCCGACAGGGGTGACGGGTGGGCGCTCTCGATGCGCGGGACGGTCCCGAGCAGCGGCGCGAGGGACTGGGCCTGCCGCCCCCAGAGGATCGCGACCATCGGGCCCCCGCGCTGCACCAGCCCCGTGATCGCCTGCGCGGTCACCGTCTCCCAGCCCTTGCCCTGGTGGCTGCCGGACTGGCCGGGGCGCACGGTGAGGACCCGGTTGAGGAGCATGACGCCCCGCTCGAACCACGGGCTGAGGTCCCCGTCGGCCGGCGTCGGGAGCCCGAGGTCGGACCCCAGCTCCTGGTAGATGTTCTGGAGGGACCGCGGCACGGGCCGCACGTCCGGGGCGACGGAGAAGGAGAGACCCACCGGGTGTCCGGGCGTCGGGTAGGGATCCTGCCCCACGACGAGGACGCGGACGTCGTCGAGCGGGACGGTGAACGCCCGCAGGATCGCCGGTCCGGCGGGCAGGTAGCCGCGCCCGGCCGCGACCTCGGCCCGGAGGAAGTCCCCCAAGGACCGGATGGTGTCGGCCACCGGTTCGAGGACGGGCAGCCAGGTCGGGTGGACGAGCTCGGTCAGGGGGTGGGCGGGCACGGGCTCACGGTACCGAATGGCGACACGGCAGAATCGACCTCGATGACCACCACACTGCGCGGACCAGCCCTCATCGACGGTGCCGTCGTCACCGCCGAGATCGCCGTCGACGGGGACCGCATCGCCGCCGTCCGACCGATGGGCCCCACCGACCCGGCCACCCCGGGGAGCGAGCCGGTCCTGGGGACGATGTCAGCGGCATACGTCGACCTGCACTGCCACGGCGGCGGGGGGAGCGCGTTCACCGATCTCGACCCCGACGCGGCGGCCGCTGCCGCCCGGCACCACCACGCCCGCGGCTCGACGAGCCTGCTCGCGAGCCTCGTGACGATGTCGCCGGCCGACCTGCTGCGCGGCGTCGAGATCCTCGCCGACCTCGCGGACGACGGACTCGTCGACGGCATCCACCTCGAGGGCCCCTGGCTGTCGGCGGCCCGCTGCGGCGCCCACGACCCTCGACTGCTCCGCGACCCGGACCTCCACGAGGTCGACCGCCTGCTGACGGCCGCCCGAGGGCACGTCACCCAGGTGACCGTGGCCCCCGAGCGCGAGCGAGGCTTGGAGCTCGTGCGACACCTCCACCACTCGGGGGTCCACGTCGCGATCGGGCACACCACGGCGACGTATGCGCAGGTCGGGCAGGCTGTGGCGGCCGGCGCGGACCTCGCGACCCACCTCTTCAACGGGATGGACCCGTGGCACCACCGGACGCCGGGAGCGGTCCCGGCCCTCCTTCGTGCGGCCGTCCATGACGGGGTGACGCTCGAGCTGATCGCCGACGGCGTCCACCTCTCCGACGACACGGTTCGGTCGGTGGTCGACCTCGTCGGCCCGTCCCGCGTCGCGCTCGTCTCCGACGCCATGGCGGCCGCGGGCATCGGTGACGGTCCGTACGTCCTCGGGGGCCTGTCCGTCGTCGTCTCCGCCGGCACGGCCCGCCTCTCGAGCCGGCCGGGGGAGCCCGAGGGCTCCATCGCAGGGGGGACGAGCCACGTCGCCGACCTCGTCGCCCGCCAGGTCGGTGCCGGGATGTCCCTGCCGTATGCCGCTCAGCTCGCTACCAGCACGCCGGCCCGCCTGCTGGGGTTGGCTGACCGGGGGGCGCTGCGCGCCGGGGCCCGCGCGGACCTCGTCGTGCTCGACCCCGCGGCCCGCGTCACCCGGGTGATGCGGGCGGGTCGCTGGCTCCACGGTGTCTGAACGTCCCCGAAAGGCGCCTAGGGTAGATGGGTGACTGATTCCCTGAGGCCGCGCTGGCCCGTCGTGATCTTCGACCTCGACGGCACGCTCGCGGACACCGTGAACCTCATCGTCGAGTCCTACCAGTACGCCTTCCGTACGGTCATGGGCCGCGAGGAGGACCCCGACGTGATCCGGTCGTGGATCGGCCGCCCCCTGAGCAGCGCCTTCCGCGACCACGCGCCCGAGCACGCCGACCAGCTCTACGACACGTACCTCGGCTGGAACGCCGACAACACCGAGCGGCTCATCCGCAGCTACGAGGGCGCCCGCGAGGTGCTCGCGGCCCTGGGCGAGGCAGGGGCCAAGGTCGCCGTGGC
Source organism: Intrasporangium calvum DSM 43043 (assembly GCF_000184685.1). NCBI lineage: Bacteria > Bacillati > Actinomycetota > Actinomycetes > Micrococcales > Intrasporangiaceae > Intrasporangium > Intrasporangium calvum. The sequence goes on along the minus strand of NC_014830.1, from coordinate 3,186,905 downwards.
GACGTCGAAGCGCCGCGAGTCCGCGCAGCAGGCGATGGACCTGCTGGGCCTCTCCCCGCACGTCGGCGCCCTCGTCGCGCTGGAGGACACCGAGATCCACAAGCCCGAGCCGGCCCCGCTCCTGCTCGCCCTCGAGCGGCTCGGCCAGTCCGACCCGTCCAAGGCCGCGTACGTGGGCGACGCCGTCGTCGACGTGCTGGCCGGCAAGGCCGCCGGGATGGCGACCATCGCGGTGACCTGGGGCGCCGGCGTGCGGGCCAACCTCGACAAGGTCCGACCCGACGGCGTCGCCACGACGACCGCCGAGCTGCGTGACCTCCTCCTGACCTCCGCCTGACCTCCGCCTGACCTCCGCCTGGGCGAGCGCCTGTCCGGGAGCGAGCCCAGCGGCATACGGCAGGGGTGCGGTGGGGCCCTAGAGTGCGTCCGTGCACAGCTTCGACAAGGACCCCGACCACATCGCGGTGGAGCAGGTCCTGCGCTACGCGCGGGAACGCCTCCTGATGGACCCGATCCCGCTCGACGGGCCGCAGACGGAGGACTACCTCCGCAGCGCGGCGGGCCAGACGATCACGGCGGCGGGCCTCGGAGCGACCCGCGCCATGGAGCTGTTCCAGCACACCCTGGCCCCGGCGTGCCTCTCCACCGACCACCCGAGGTACCTGTCCTTCATCCCGTGTGCACCGACCCGGGAGGCGGCCGCGTTCGACGTCGTCGTCGGCGCCTCCTCCGTCTACGGCGGCTCCTGGCTCGAGGGGGCCGGCGCCGTCTACGCGGAGAACCAGGCCCTCCGGTGGATCGCGGACCTCGCCGGTCTGCCCGAGGAGGCCGGTGGGGTCTTCGTCCCGGGAGGGACGGTCGGCAACCTGTCCGCCCTCGTCGTCGCCCGCCACACGGCCCGCAACCGCGCCGCGGAGGCGGGCACCGGCGCCCGCCCGTGGCGGATCGCCGCGACCGACAACGCCCACTCGTCCGTCGTCTCCATGGCCGCCGTCATGGACGCCGAGGTCTGCGGCGTCCACGTCGACGAGAAGCTGCGGATGACCGGGCCCGAGCTGCGGCGCACGCTCGAGGAGCACGGGCCCGAGACGTTCTTCGCCGTCGTGGCGACGAGCGGCACGACGAACTTCGGTGTCGTCGACGACCTCGAGTCCGTCGCCGACGTGTGCGAGGAGTTCGGGCTGTGGCTGCACGTCGACGGCGCCTACGGGGGAGCGGGTCTGGCGGCACCCTCGGTGCGCCACCTGTTCAACGGGATCGAGCGGGCCGACTCGTTCATCCTCGACCCGCACAAGTGGCTCTTCGCGCCGTTCGACTGCTGTGCCCTGCTCTACCGGAAGCCGGAGCTGGCCCGCCTCGCCCACACGCAGGAGGCCGGCTACCTCGACGTGCTCACCCAGGCCCCCGAGTGGAACCCCACCGACTACTCGATCGGGCTCACCCGCCGCGCCCGGGGGCTACCGCTCTGGTACTCGCTCGCGGTGCACGGGACCGACGCCTACGTCGAGGCCATCGAGGGGACCCTCGACGTCGTGCGGCATGCCGCGCGGGAGATCGGGCAGCGACCCCACCTCGAGCTCGTCCGGGAGCCGGACCTGTCCGTCGTCGTGTTCCGCCGGCTCGGCTGGGGGCCCGCGGACTACCAGGCGTGGACCGACCGGATGCTCGCGGCTGAGTTCGCCTTCGTCGTGCCGACGACCTTCCGCGGGGAGACGTTGACGCGGTTCGCCGTGGTCAACCCACACACGACGAAGGAGGACGTCACTGCGATCCTCGACACGATGGGGTGACGGCCGCGAGTAAATGACACTCGTGTGATTCACCGACTAAGGTGGGTAGTGGAGCCAACGCGATCGCGTTCACGGGATGGACAGCTTCCCGACTGGAAGTGCCTGACCGGGAGTCGCTACCGTTTCGCAGGACCAGCCGACAGTCGGCGCGACCCAAAGACTAGGGACCATGAGCACAGAACACGCCACGGAGCAGACGCACCACTCCGAGAGCGAGCTCAGTGACCGGGACCTCGAGATCCTGGCCTTCGAGCGACAGTGGTGGAAGTACGCCGGCTCCAAGGAGCAGGCCATCAAGGAGCTGTTCGACATGAGCTCCACGCGGTACTACCAGGTGCTCAACGCCCTGCTCGACCAGCCCGCCGCCCTCGACGCCGATCCCATGCTGATCAAGCGGCTGCGCCGGATGCGAGCGAGCCGGCAGCGGGCCCGCACGAGCCGTCGCCTCGGCTTCAACGCCTGACGGCTCCCACCACCTCGCATCGAGAGAGCAGTTCGTCCCCGTCGGTGGGTGGCAACGCTCGACTCGCCGCTGCGGGACGAACTGCTCTTTCGATGGGCGGCGTGGTTCACTTCAGCCATGGCCGACGTCGTGGTTCGCCGTGCGGCAGCCGATGACGCCTTCATCGTGGCGGCGCTGCACCTGCAGTTCGCGCGCGAGCTGGGGCTGCCGTCCGAGCCCGGGTACCTCGACCGGTTCGTCGACGCGTGGCTGGCCGAGCGACCAGACCGGCCGACGTGGATCGCCGAGGCCCGACGCGAGCACGCGGGCATCCTCGAGACGCGCCGGATCCGGGCGCTGCCGTGGCCGGGGCGCAAGGACGTCAGCTGGCTGCACGTCGGTGGTCTGTACGTCATCCCCGAGTGTCGCGACCTCGGGGTCGCGCGGGCCCTCACCGAGACGATGATCGAGTGGTCCCGCAGCACGGACGTGAAGTGGATCCGGGTCAACGCCCCGGATGAGAAGGAGCAGCAGTTCTACGAGCGGCTGGGCTTCGCCTCGCCGGGCCGGCTCATGGAGTTCGACCTGAGGGACCCGGAGTGACCGCGGACGTGACCGGCGGTCGACCGGGACCCACCAACTCGATCACGGACGTGGCCGGGGTCCTCGTCGGGCACTGCACCCGCGACGAACCAGGGTGGCTCACCGGGGTCACCGTCGTCGTCGCCCCGCCGGGAGGGGCCGCAGCCGGCGTCGACGTGCGCGGCGGCGGACCCGGCACCCGCGAGACGGACCTGCTCGACCCCCGCAACCTCGTGGACCGGGTCGATGCCATCGTGCTGGGAGGGGGCAGCGCCCCCGGACTGGCGGCCGTGGACGGCGTCGTGGAGGGGCTCTTCGACGACGGGCGGGGCTGGCCGATGCGCGAGCCGGGACAGGTCGTGCCGATCGTGCCGGCTGCGATCCTCTTCGACCTGGGTCGGGGCGGCGCGTGGCGCCACCACCCGCGGGCCGCGGACGGGCGCGCGGCCTATGCGGCAGCCGTCACGTCGGTCGCCCAGGGCTGCGTCGGGGCGGGCACCGGCGCCCGCGTCGGAGGGCTCAAGGGTGGGGTCGGCACCGCGAGCGTGGTCCTGCCGTCTGGGGTGACGGTCGGCGCCGTCGTCGCGCTCAACGCCGTCGGCTCCGCCGTCGACCCCACCACCGGCAGGCCGTATGCCGCTGGGCTCGGTCTCGCGGACGAGTTCGACCACGTCGGGGTGGGCAGTGCGGAGGAGCTGGCCGAGGCTCGCGCGCGGGCCGAGTCGCTGCCGGACCGCGCTGCCGGGATGCCCGCGATGGCGACGACGATCGGCGTCATCGCCACGGATGCTGCCCTGACCAAGGCCCAGTGCCAGAAGCTGGCGGGCGTCGGGCACGACGGTCTGGCGCGCGCGGTCAAGCCGGTCCACACGCTGTTCGACGGCGACACGCTCTTCGCGATGGCGACGGGGGAGCGGGGGCCGCTCGAGCCGATCGACCTGCTCGTCCTGATGGAGGCGGGCGCCGACTGCGTGGCCCGCGCGATCGTGCACGCCCTGCTGGCCGCGACCTCCGTGGACCGGGCTGGGGACGGTGGACTCACGATCCGCAGTTGGTCCGAGGCGTTTCCCTCGGCGCTCTCCCCGGCGCTGGGCTGACTCGGGTCAGGCCGGCATGGGTCCGGTGGGCAGGGGTCCGGTGGGCAGGGGGTTCGGAGCGCCGGCCGCACCTGCGGGACCGTCCGCGCCGTCGACAACGGCCTGCTCCCACCCGCGGCTGAACGCGGCCTCGAGCCGGTCCAGGGCGTAGGGCAGCCGCGGGTCCGGCTCGGCGAGGGCCGCGTCGAGCGACCAGCCCTCGTCGTGTCGCTCGCGGATGACCCGACCGACCATGGCGACGTCGTCGCGCTGTCGGCGGACGAACTCGGTGTCGACCGGAGTCCCGTGGCCCGGCACGACGACGCTGCTGAGGTCCAGCCACCCGAGGTGCTCGCCCAGCGTGTCGGCCCACTCGAGCGGCCACGAGTCGGCGCCGAAGGCCGGGGGTGCCGACTCCTCGACGAGGTCGCCGAGGAACATCGCGCCGGCGTCGTCGACGTGGACGCTGATGTCTCCGTCGGTGTGGCCGCGGCCGGCCCAGCTCATCGTCACGGCCCGGTCGCCGAGGTCGATGGTGGCGCTGTGCTCGAACGTCCGGTCGGGGGGCCGAACGGCCGTCGCGCACACCTCGACGACGTCGCGGGAGGTGTAGCCGGCCTGGGGGTGGTCGCCGGGGTCGGCGCGGAACAGGTTCTTGATGCGCGCCGCGTCGCCCTCGACCGACCGGGCGACGTTGGCGTGGGCGTGCACCGTGGCCGCCGTGAAGGCCCCGTTGCCGAACGTGTGGTCGAAGTGCACGTGGGTGTTGACGACGTGGCGCACCTCGATGTCGGAGCCGAGGCGGCGGATGTCGTCGAGGACCCCGAAGCCCTGGAGCAGGCTCGCTCTCGTGTCGACGACGACCGCGCCGTCACGCCCCAGGATGAGCCCGACGTTGACATCCCACTGTGGATAACGCGCGACGAACACCCGGTCTGCGACCTCGCGGAACCCCGAGCCCATCACCGCGACCTCCTCGCGTCGTCACCCCAATGTCCGGTGCCCGTCACCGTATCGGGACCGCGGCAAATGCGCACCAGGTGCCCGTTTCGTCTACCTTGTTGTGTCATGCGTGCCCAGATGAGAGCCCGGGAGCGAGCCGTCCGACGGCGCCGCCACGCGGTCGTCGCGGCCGGTTCGGCGGTCGTCGCGCTGCTCGGGGGGCTGGCCCTGTGGTGGCCCGACGACAGCCAGTGGCGCGACCAGCCGCTGTCCTCCGGCCTGATCCCGACGACGGTCGGCTCCGAGTGGACGCAGGCGCCCCTGACCGACGACTGGCGGACCGTGGCGGGTCCGGGCGGCTCCACACCGGCCGCGACGACCACCACGAGCGCCGGCACGTCCGCCACGTCGAGCGGCGCACCGACGTCTGAGCCGGAGCCGACGGTCGCCCCGACCGATTCGCCGGCGACGAGCCCGACCCCGACCCCGACCGCCTCGCCTCCGGCGACCACGACGGCCAAGTCGACCGGTCCGAACAAGCCGCCCAACACCAACCGGCCCACCAAGCCGCCCAAGCCGGAGACCTCCGCTGCCGCGACGGAGTGCGCGGTGGAGCTCTTCGGGGTCTGTCTCTGAGCCGTGGCACGCTGGCGGCATGGCTTGCACGTTCTGCGCGATCGTCACCGGCGACGTCCCGGCCGACCTCGTCCTCGACGAGGCTGACTTCGTCGGCTTCCTCGACCGTCGGCCCGTCTTCAAGGGACACGTCCTGCTCGTGCCCAGGACTCACGTCGCCACCCTGCTCGAGCTGCCGGACGGCCTCGCTGCCGGCCTGACCCGGGCCGCGCAGCGTCTCGCGGCGGCCGCCGTGGACGGGCTGGGCGCCCAGGGCACGTTCGTCGCCATGAACAACGTCGTCAGCCAGTCCGTCCCGCACCTGCACGTCCATGTCGTGCCGCGGACGAAGGGCGACGGGCTGCGCGGGTTCTTCTGGCCGCGGACGGCGTATGCGAGCGACGACGAGGCAGCTGCGTATGCCGCCCGGCTGGCCGCTGCCCTCCCTGATGGCGCCCCGACGGCTGGTTCGACGTGATCGCCCCTGGGCAGGCACCGATCTGTCAGGTGGAGTGAACCAAGGGTCCCCAAGGTTTGCACTCGCACCCCGAGAGTGCCAATAATGGCGTTAGCACTCTCCCCTGGGGAGTGACAGAAATGGGCCGCACCACGAGGGGCCGTCCTCCCAGCGACGTGAGCTGAGGGCGCCGGCCTCGTCCGTCGCGGGCGTCGTGCGGGCCACCAACCAACGTATCGACTGACACAGGGCGTGAGGATCGACCGAGCTCCAGCGAGGGAGACCCGGAGCGCCCGTCGCGCCAGTCGTAGCAACTCGTGTGGGAGGAACCACCCGAATGGCCAAGATCATTGCGTTTGACGAAGAGGCGCGTCGCGGCCTCGAGCGCGGCATGAACATCCTTGCCGACGCCGTCCGCGTCACGCTGGGCCCGAAGGGCCGCAACGTCGTCCTGGAGAAGAAGTGGGGCGCGCCCACCATCACCAACGACGGCGTTTCGATCGCCAAGGAGATCGAGCTCGACGACCCGTACGAGAAGATCGGCGCCGAGCTCGTCAAGGAAGTTGCCAAGAAGACCGACGACGTCGCCGGTGACGGCACGACGACAGCGACCGTGCTCGCCCAGGCCATGGTGAAGGAAGGCCTGCGCAACGTGGCCGCCGGCGCCAACCCGATGGCCCTCAAGCGCGGTATCGAGAAGGCCGTCGAGGCCGTCTCGGAGGCCCTCCTGGCCGCCGCCACGGAGGTCACGACCAAGGAGCAGATCGCCTCCACCGCGTCCATCTCGGCCGCGGACGAGGAGATCGGTGCGCTCATCGCCGAGGCGATGGACAAGGTCGGCAAGGAAGGCGTCATCACCGTCGAGGACTCCAACACCATGGGCCTCGAGCTGGAGATGACCGAGGGGATGCGCTTCGACAAGGGCTACATCTCGGCCTACTTCGTGACCGACACCGAGCGCATGGAGACCGTCCTCGACGACGCCTACGTCCTCGTCGCGAACTCCAAGATCGGCTCGGTCAAGGACCTGCTGCCGCTCCTCGAGAAGGTCATGCAGTCCGGCAAGCCGCTGCTCATCATCGCCGAGGACGTCGAGGGCGAGGCCCTTGCGACGCTCGTCGTGAACAAGATCCGTGGCACGTTCAAGTCCGTGGCCGTCAAGGCCCCGGGCTTCGGTGACCGCCGCAAGGCCATGCTCACCGACATCGCCATCCTCACGGGCGGCCAGGTCATCTCCGAGGAGGTCGGTCTCAAGCTCGAGAACGCCACCCTCGACCTGCTCGGCAAGGCGCGCAAGGTCGTCGTGACGAAGGACGAGACGACCATCGTCGAGGACGCCGAGGACCGTTCCGCGATCGAGGGCCGGATCGCCCAGATCAAGGCCGAGATCGAGAAGTCGGACTCCGACTACGACCGCGAGAAGCTCCAGGAGCGTCTCGCCAAGCTCGCCGGCGGCGTCGCCGTCATCAAGGCGGGCGCGGCGACCGAGGTCGAGCTCAAGGAGCGCAAGCACCGCATCGAGGACGCGGTGCGCAACGCCAAGGCCGCCGTCGAGGAGGGCATCGTCGCCGGTGGTGGCGTGGCGCTCATCCAGGCCGCCAAGGCCGTCGACTCCCTCGACCTCGAGGGTGACGAGGCGACGGGCGCCAACATCGTCCGCGTCGCCGCCGAGGCCCCGCTCAAGCAGATCGCGATCAACGCCGGTCTCGAGGGTGGCGTCGTGGCCGAGAAGGTCCGCAACATCGAGCCCGGTCACGGCCTCAACGCTGCGACCGGCGAGTACGGCGACCTGATGGCCGCCGGCATCATCGACCCGGTCAAGGTGACGCGCTCGGCGCTGCAGAACGCGGCGTCCATCGCGGCGCTGTTCCTCACGACCGAGGCCGTCATCGCCGACAAGCCGGAGAAGGCGTCCGCTGGTGCGGGCGCCCCGGACATGGGCGACATGGGCGGCATGGGCTTCTGAGCCTGGCCTGACCATCACCGGCGAGTGCCGGACGCGCGACCTGTCGCGCGTCCGGCACTCGCTTCTTGTCGCCCTCTTGCTGGTCGCGGCAACCTGTGGACAAGACGTAGCAAACGGTGGAGGTGGCGGGGAGATCGCGTGGCGCGGCCGTGGAGGACGGCTCGACCTCGAGCCGCTGCCCGAGACCTCCTTCGTGCTGCGCCTGCCCCGTGAGAGCGGGTTCGAGATGACGAGCGACGCCCAGTAGTCGATCGTCACCCCGGAAACCGTGGGGCTCGACCCGGCCCAGGGGCAGTGGATGTCATGGCCGGGTCGAGCGGTCCGGGGGGGAGCGGTCAGGAGAACATCGCCCGGGTCGCGGTCTCGTGCTGCTCGTAGGCGCTCGAGGCCTTGGCGGTCAGGGTGCTGATCTCGCCGAGCGTGGTGTTGATCTTCTGCTGCATCTGGTTGTAGCGCTCCATCACGTCGTCGAACTGCTTGCGCGCCGGGCCCTCCCACGCCCCGCCGAGCGAGCCGAGCCGGCCGCGCAGGGCCGTGGTGGCGGACTGGATGTCGTCCGAGAGACGCTGGATGTCGACGGAGGCGACGCGGATCGCCTCGGTGTCGACGACGGACCTGGCCATGGTGGTTCTCCTTCGTTCGGCTGGTCAGCCGGGCTGGTTGACCTGACACCGGGAACGCTAGGCGGATCAGCCGGCACGCCCTCCGCGTTGTCCACAGGTCTCAGCGGAGGGGGGCTGGATAGGCTCGCGACCATGACGTTGTGGATCGACGAGCCGATCTGGCCGGCACACGGCCGCCACTTCGCCCACCTCGTCAGCGACGCCTCCTACGCAGAGCTGCACGAGTTCGCCCGCGCCGTGGGTCTGCACCCTCGCTCCTTCGACGGCGACCACTACGACGTGCCCGACGTTCGCTGGGCGGACGTCGTCACAGCCGGGGCGACCCTGACGACCGGGGTGGAGCTCATCCGTCGCCTCAACGCCTCGGGCCTGCGCTTGCGCAAGCGCAAGGGGGACCGAGGTCTGGTGCGCTACCTGAACCTGCCGTTTCCCAACGGGGCGAGCGACGTCGACCTCATCGCGTCGCCCAACCCGGCACCGGAGCACCAGGTCACTGCAGCGATGCTGTTCGTCCGTGACGCCGGCGGCGACTTCGCGGTCGTGCACAGCATCCGTCGGGACCAGTGGGGCTCCCCGGGCGGATGGCGTGAGCCGGGTGAGACTCCGCTGGAGAACGCCCTGCGCGAGGCCCACGAGGAGACCGGCCTGCGCGTCGACCCGTCCACGGTCGAGATCGTCGGCTATGAGCGGTTCACGCCGCGCACCAAGGACAACGTGATCGACCCGAAGCGTCCCTACCTGCAGGTCTACCGGACTGCGCTCCAGGCAGTCCGGCCGCCTCTCACCGACGGTGACGACGGCATCCACGAGACCCGCTGGGTGACGCCGGCCCAGTACGCCGAGCTGTGCTCCGACCTCTTCTGGTGGCCCTTGGCGAGGGTGGCCTTCCCGGACCTCCCGCCTGAGAGCCCGCCCCGGCGGGAGGCCACGGACCACGCGGAGTGAGCCCAGCGGCATACGGCCAACTGGCGGGCGCCGGAGCGGGCGGCGAGGTGGAGTGCTAGACAGGTCCTGACCCCTATCGCACGTCGCAGAAGAAGGCCCGCATGCGCAACCCCAGCCCCGGATATGCCATCACCGTTCGAGTCGAGGCTCCCGCGTCCGCCGGGGCCACCGGCGGCCTCGTCGCCGCGGTCCAGCGGGCCGGCGGGTCGCTGACCGCGCTCGACATCGCCGAGTCGACCCACGACCGGCTCGTCGTCGACGTGACCTACGACGCGTCGGACGCCGACCACGCCGAGGAGATCGCCGAGGAGCTCGCCCGGGTGCCGCAGGTCTCCGTGCGCAAGGTCAGCGACCGGACCTTCCTGATGCACCTCGGCGGCAAGCTCGAGGTCAACCCGAAGGTGCCGCTCAAGCACCGGGACGACCTCTCCCGGGCCTACACCCCCGGCGTCGCCCGGATCTGCCTGGCCATCGCAGCCAACCCCGCCGACGCACGCCGCCTGACGATCAAGCGCAACACCGTCGCCGTCGTCACCGACGGGTCGGCCGTGCTCGGGCTCGGCAACATCGGGCCCGCCGCGGCCCTGCCCGTCATGGAGGGCAAGGCTGCGCTGTTCAAGCAGTTCGCCGGCGTCGACGCCTGGCCCGTCTGCCTCGACACGCAGGACACCGAGGAGATCATCTCCATCGTCAAGGCCATCGCGCCTGTGTACGGCGGGATCAACCTCGAGGACATCGCTGCGCCAAGGTGTTTCGAGATCGAGCGGCGGCTGCGGGACGAGCTCGACATCCCCGTGTTCCACGACGACCAGCACGGGACGGCCATCGTCGTCCTCGCGGCACTGACCAATGCGCTGCGGGTCGTCGGCAAGGAGATCTCCCAGATCCGCATCGCCGTGAGCGGGGTCGGCGCGGCCGGCCACGCCATCATCGAGCTGCTCCTCGCCCAGGGCGCGACCGACATCGTCGCGTGCGGGCGTGCCGGTGCGATCCACGCGGGCCAGTCCTACGACGACCCCGACCGGCAGTGGATCGCCCAGCACACCAACCGGAGCCACGAGGAGGGGTCGCTGCGTGACGTCCTCAAGGGCTCAGACGTGTTCATCGGCGTGTCCGCACCCAACCTGCTCACCGGTGAGGACATCGCGACGATGGCCGACGACGCGATCGTCTTCGCGCTCGCCAACCCCGACCCGGAGGTCGACCCGCTGGCAGCCGGCGAGCACGCCGCCGTCGTCGCCACCGGCCGGTCCGACTACCCCAACCAGATCAACAACGTGCTCTGCTTCCCGGGGTTCTTCCGCGGCATGCTCGACTCGGGAGCCAAGAACATCACCCAGGAGGTCATGGTCGCGGCGGCGACGGCCATCGCCGACGCGGTGAAGCCCGAGGAGCTCAACGCGAGCTACATCGTGCCCTCGGTGTTCGACCCCGTCGTGGCCCCCGCGGTCGCGCAGGCGGTGCGGGCCGCGGTGGAGCCCGGGGACGGGTCGGCGCCGGGGCGCACGACCCCCGTCGGGAAGGTGCTCTGAGCGGGGGGCGCACCCGAGTCCGCCGTATGCCGCTGGGCTGAGTGAGCCCAGCGGCCCACGGCCCGGGGTTGGTGGACTCAGCGATAGTTGGTGAAGTTCAGCGCCACGTCGAGGTCGGCGGCCTGGAGCATCCGCTGGACGGCCTGAAGGTCGTCGCGAGACTTGCTCGTGACGCGCAGCTCATCTCCCTGGATCTGCGACTTGACGCCCTTGGGCCCCTCGTCCCGGATCAGCTTGTTGATCTTCTTCGCGTTCTCCTGCGAGATGCCCTCCTTGAGGGGGCAGTCGAGGTGGTACTCCTTGCCGGACAGGCGCGGGCCTGCCTCGGGCACATCGAGATGCTTCAGGCTGACCTTGCGCTTGACCAGGTGCGTCTGGACGACGTCGAGCACTGCCTTGCAGCGATCCTCCGTGTTCGCCTTCATCTTGATGACCTCGCCGGCCAGCTCGACCGAGGCGCCGACGTTCTTGAAGTCATAGCGCGTCGAGATCTCCTTGGCCGCGCTGTTGACGGCATTCGCGATCTCCTGCTTGTCGAACTTGCTGACGATGTCGAACGAGGCGTCGGCCATCCTGGCTCCTTCCGGGGTGGTGCCAGCGAGGTGGCACAGTGGGTGTCTGGCATGGCTTGCCGGGCGGGGTGGGGCCTGATTCGAAGCCCGACCGTTCTCTTGCTATCCTTCCAGACGCACCACGGCAGGTTGCCCGAGCGGCCAATGGGAGCGGACTGTAAATCCGTCGCGAAAGCTTCGAAGGTTCGAATCCTTCACCTGCCACATAGTGACCCGAGAGGCCCTGACCAGCGGAAAGGTTGTTCAGGGCCTCTCTCGCGCCTGTTGCTGGAATGGGCTTGGAAGGCTGCCAGTGGGGGACTTCGCCGCGATTTCGACGCTGCCAGCGAGGACCCGCAGTCCGGAGGTGCGCGACGTGCACCGGATGCCTCGCCGCGTCAAGGGCTGTCGGTGGCGAATACGCGGCGAAAAGCGCGGCGGCCGTGGTCCTTCCGCAGGTCATACGGCTTCGCGGCGACGGATAGTGAACCGGCGCGATGAGGAAGCCGGCGGGCTCTGTCTCGAAGACGTACTCAACTAGACCAGGGGCGCAGGAAGCCGGTGATTCGGTCGCGGGTCTGCGGCGATACCGGTAGGTCGGCGAGTCGGTCGATGATCGTGTCTGTTGCGAGGAGCTTCGCGTTGAGCAGGGCAGTGACGAAGGCTCGGTCCTTGTCGCGGAATGCTGCCAGCTTGGCCAGGGCCAAGTCGTGTGGCTCGAGGAAGAGTGCTCGAGATGGCCGCATGGCCTGGCTCTGCCAGGTGATGAGTCGGTCCTCCCAGCCTGTTGGCAGCACTGCGGTGCTGACCTCGACTCCTTGGGCGTAGTAGCCGAACTTGTTCATCGAATTGGGACAGCTCCCCGATGGCGCCGTCTACTTGGTCGGCCTTCTGCCCGCCGGGATCGTTGAGGAAGGCGATGTCCACCTCCCGGGAGGCGGTGGCCGGCGCCGGAAGGTCGTCCTCGTCGAACGACCCGAGAATCGCTTGGGAGCCGATGACCAGGATGTCCGGGTCGCCAGCGATCTGAGTGCTGGCCCGCAAGAGGTGTGCGAGTTGCTCGCGGTTCATGCGGCCGGGTGCTCGGCGGCCCAGTGGCGGCGGAAGGACTGGTGGACCGCGAGACGTTCCCGCTCGTCCAGGACTCCCGCGAAGGGGGAGTTGGCTCGCAGCTCCACCGCTCGGGGGGCGCGGCTGGCCAGGACGTCGGCGACCGCGTCCACTCCCTGGTCGAGCACTCGCTCCCACTCGCGCAGCCAGGACTGGCTCATCCCATCCGGTCGGTGCGCGCCGCTCCACCGGCGAATGTTCGAACGGGCTTTGTCGAGCACCCGCTCCGGGTCGCGCAGCAGCGGGCCGAGCAGCGCCCGATGCAGCCATAATGAGCGCTCCTCTTCCCGACGCAACACCTTGCCTTCGTCCAAGAACCTCTGAAGGTCTACGCGGGCGACCCTCCGGTGGGAACCGACTACGGCGCACGACAGCTTTCCCGAGTCGCACAGGTCGACGACGTGCTGGCGTGAACAACCAAGAACTTGTGCCGCCTGTCCGGTGGTGAGCAGCTGCCCGTCAGTGGCCATGTCGCAATAGTCGCGCGTAAACACAAAAAACACAAGACGTCGACTGCCTTCCCGTGCGACCAGCTACCCCGACCTCGTGCTCCCCGTGTCATGGCGGCGTTCTGACGCGGGTCCAAAGCATTCGGCTCACCGGTGGACGAGCACCGCAGAGGCGAAGAGGGCCCCGGCTCGCGTTCATCGGGGTGGCGACCACCACCTCCAGCCCGCGGCACCCGCAGACCTGCGGGAAGAAAGAACGCGAGTGGAGCTCGCTGCAGCAGTGGCTGCGAGCCCGCCCACCGGCCCACAGCAAGGACGAGCTGACCAAGATGGTCGAGGCGTACGAGGCCATCTTCAACACCAGCCGGCCCCACCAGTCCCTCGACGGGGCCACCCCGGCCTCCGTGTACCAAGCCACCGCCAAGGCCGAGCCCGGCCCGGGTGGGCCCCAGTCACGGCGATTCCTGCACGACGTGCGGGCCAGCTCCCGCGGCTACGTCGACATCGCCCGAACCCGGATCCGGCTCGGCTCGGACTGGGCCGGCGCGGACCTGACCTATCTGGCCGACCTGGGCCACGTCGTGCTCTTCCACGGCAACGACATCATCGCCAAGGTCGAGCTCGACCGCGAGGCCGGCCTCGGGCAACCGCACACGACCCGCGCTGAGGTGCACGCTCCTCCGGACCAGCCCGGCCCGGCCGCCGCCCCAAGGCGCCGATCGCCGGAGCCGGTCAAGGCTGGACGTCAGGACACCCGAAGGGCCCCGGCCTTGACCGGCTCCAAGACGGTGCCACGCTCAGCTGACGGGCCGCGCAGTACCGTGGAACCGTAAACCCGAGTGTCACCACTGTCCGTTCAACGGTGTCACCCATCTCCCTTCACATCACACTCACCCGGCTGAGCGGCATACCCTCCTCACGTTCGGGTTGACCTGTCAGGCCGGGATCATGCCGTTCGGGTCGATGACGTACTTCTTGGCTGCGCCCTTGTCGAACTCCTCGTAGCCGCGCGGTGCGTCGTCGAGGCTGATCTTCGTCGCATTGACGGCGTCCGCGATGTGCGCCTTGTCGGCCAGGATGAGGTTCATCAGATGACGGTTATAGCGCTTGACGGGGCACTGCCCTGTCGTGAAGTGGTGCGACTTGGCCCAGCCGAGTCCGAGTCGGACACCGATCTGACCGATCTTCGCGTTCTCGTCGACAGCGCCCGGGTCGCCGGTGACGTAGAGCCCGGGGATGCCGAGTCCCGCGCCCGCCCGTCCGACGCTCATAATGTCGTTGAGGACCGTCGCTGGCGCCTCCTTGGCACCGGCGCCGTGGCCGCGGGCCTCGAAGCCGACCGCGTCGACAGCCGCGTCGACCTCACGCTCGCCGACGATCGGCTCGATGAGGTCCGCGAGGTCGGCGCCCGAGCTGAGGTCGACGGTCTCGCAGCCGAAGCTCTCGGCCTGCCGCAGCCGTTCGGCGTTCATGTCGCCGACGATGACGACGGAGGCCCCGAGCAGCTGGGACGCGTAGGCCGCAGCCAGCCCGACCGGCCCGGCACCGGCGACGTAGACGGTCGAACCGGTCGTGACCCCAGCGGTGTAGGCGCCGTGGTATCCCGTCGGGAAGATGTCGGAAAGCATGGTGAGGTCCATGATCTTCTCGAGCGCCTGGTCGCGGTCGGGGAACTTCAGCAGGTTGAAGTCCGCAAAGGGAATCATGACGTACTCCGCCTGACCGCCGATCCACCCGCCCATGTCGACGTAGCCATAGGCCGCGCCTGCGCGGGCCGGGTTGACGTTGAGGCACACTCCAGTCTTGCCCTCGTTGCACATCCGGCACCGCCCGCAGGCGATGTTGAACGGCGCTGAGCAGATGTCGCCCTCCTTGAGGAAGAGCACGTCGTCGCCCACCTCGACGACCTCGCCGGTGATCTCGTGACCGAGGGTCTGCCCGATGGGCGCGGTCGTCCGGCCGCGCACCATGTGCTGGTCGCTGCCACAGATGTTGGTGGCCACGAGCCGGAGGATGGCGGCGTGGGGCGCCGCCGTCTTCAGGCCGAAGCCCTTGGCGACGTCGCCGGGGAGCTCGAGCTTGGGGTAGTCGGTCGACTCGACCGACACCTCCCCGGGACCCTTGTAGACCACGACTCGGTTACCTGTCATTGCCTGCACCTCTCTTCCTCGTACTGGTTCGTCAGCCCGCTTCTGCGGGGCCGACGGAGGTCTCTGGTGGGGCGGACATCGCGCTACCCGGGTCGCCGGGTGAGTACGAGTCCTCCATGGCGGGTCGCTGCACGGGACGCGTCGGAGCGAGGAGGTCGTAGAGGAGCACCGCGACGATCCCGCCGACGAGTGGGCCGACCACGTAGACACCGAACTGTGACCACGCGACGTCCCCGCCGAACATGCTGAGGGTGAGGTACGGGCCGAACGTGCGGGCTGGGTTGACCGAGCCGCCGGTCTGCGGACCGATGAGCAGGATCTCGAGAGCCACGGCGAGGCCGATCATGAGGCCGGCCCAGCCGAGCGGGGCGCGCGCATCCACGGCAAGGCCCATCACCGCGAGCAGGAGGAGGAAGGTCCCGAGTGCCTCCGCGACCATGCCCTGCCAGTAGGGGACACCGTTGCCCAAGCTGGTCGCTCCCAGGCCGAGGTCCACGGCGTGGGTGCCGAAGGTGGCAACGACGAGCAGGCCGCCGATGACTGCGCCGGCCAGCTGCGCGACGACATAGGGCACCACCTCGACCCAGGGGAAGCGTCGCGTGACAGCAAGGGCGATCGTGACGGCCGGATTGATGTGGGCCCCCGACACGGGGCCGAAGACATAGATCACCAAGGCCACGACGATGGCGAAGGCCAGCGAGATGAACCCGAGACCCGGGTAGGTCAGCTCTCCCTTTCCCACGGTCAGGGTGGCCACAACGGATCCGGCTCCGAAGAGCACGAGCAGCGCCGTTCCGACAAGCTCCGCCCCCAGCCGACGCGCCATGTCAGTCCGCATGTGATCCTCCGGTGTGGGATGCGACGACCGAACTCCAACGCCGCACCCTGCCCGAGTGCGCCTTGTCACGGTTGGGTAACGACGACGCTACGCCGGGGCCGCAGGCCCGGCAAGGGATGTCAGCCCGGCGGCGGTGTGATGTGAGGAACGTCACTGTGCAGCGGTCGATCCCGTGTCCCGCCGAGCCGGCCAGGGGATCGGTTGACCCCTACGCGGCTCACGCCCGACGGTAGAGGAGCAGGTGCAGCACCAGAGCCCGGGCAGCCCGGTCGCCGACGTGAAGACCACGTACACGCCGGGTGGCACGAGCGGTGTGGCCGGGTTCCCGCCGCACGCGCTGGCATCGAGCGCCACCACCGGTGGCCGGACCGGGTCGGCGAGCTACACGTACAACCTTGACGGGTCGATGAAGTCCCGGATCGTGAACGGGGCGCTCACCTCGTTCTCGTACCGCGCTGACGGTGACCTGGACACGGTCACGACGGCGACCGGGTCCAGCACGTACATCCCGGACGCGGACGGCAACACGATCGCCCGGCGCAACCCGGACGGGTCGACCACGCTCTACCTGCCGGGGATGCAGGCGAAGATCAACGCTGCCCGCACCGGCGTGGAGACCACGCGGTACTACCAGCTCGGTGGGGTGCAGGTCGCCACCAGGGTCAACAAGGGTGGCGTGCTGTACGTGATGTCCGACGTTCACGGCAGCAACCAGCTGGCGGTGGACCCGGTCACCTGGTCAGTGACGCGCCGCTACCTGGACCCGTACGGCAACCCGCTGGGTGCCGTCACCGGTGGCACCTGGCCAGATGACCGCGGGTTCTTGAACAAGCCGGTCAACGCCGACACCGGCCTAGTGGACATGGGGGCGCGGGAGTACGACCCGAGCACGGGCCGGTTCACCAGTGTCGATCCCATCCTGGTGCCGGATGACCCGCAGGCGGCGCACGGGTACGTCTACGCGAACAACAACCCGATGGGCTTCAGCGACCCGACCGGGCTGATGTTGACGGTCGGTGAGGGCGGAGGCTCGGCACCGTCCTCGAGCCCGAAGGTGGCCAAGACGACCACGTCGGGTGAGGAGCTGTGGCACGGCGGCCGGATCAGCACGGTGTACGCGCCGCCGGCGCAGCAGCCGCGCGACTTCAAGTCCGGGTTCGTCAAGGGCGCCGGTGAGCAGTTCCGTGAATGCGTCGAGTCGTTGGACCCGAAGAACATCATCGCGGGCCTCCAGTCGATGGTGGACGACCCGTGGGGGGCGTTCTGCTCCGCCTTGTCCAGCTTCTCGCACATCGACCAGATCAAGGCAGTGTGGGACGCGTACCAGGGCGGGGACGAGTACGTCTTCGGTGAGGCCGTCGGCAAACTGGCCGTCAGTGTCGGCGCGGACCTGCTGGGCAAGATCGTCGGCGGCGGCGCTGCCGGTCTGGTGATGAGCCTCAAGAGCGGCGCCAAGGCCGCGAGCAACGCCGCGGACGCCGCCGGTGACGCGAGCCGGGCCAGTCGCGGCCTGGACGCGTGCCCGGCCGGGGCGATGTCGTTCTCGGCTGACACCCGGGTCCTGATGGCCGACGGGACCCGCAAGCGGATCGACCAGATCCGTGAAGGGGACCAGGTCGCTGCCGCAGACCCGGAGACCGGTGAAACCGGTGGCAGGGCCGTCGAGGCGACCTGGCCACACCGAGACGACCTGGTCACGCTGCGCACCAGCGCCGGTCAGATCGTCACCACAGAAGACCACCCGTACTGGAACGCCACCGACAGCGCCTGGGAGCAGATCCAGCAGTTCAACCGCGGCGACCAGCTCCTGACCCCCGACGGGAACCGGGTCACCGTCCTGGCCCTGGACTGGACCACCCGGACCGACGCACCCGCCTACAACCTGACCGTCACCGACCTCCACACCTACAATGTGCTCACCGAGTTCGGCGTGCCCGTCCTTGTGCACAATTGTGGTGGAGTCGAACCCAACGATCTTGGGAAGGCGGGCGAAGTCGGTGCGGGGATCGGAAAGAACAATGAATCGTTCCCTGGCCAAAGTGGGAAGGATCGGATCCCTGACGAGTTCGATCACATGAATAAGGTGATTGGCGAGGTGAAGAATGTGGCTTATCAGCACCTTTCTACGCAACTGAGGGATGATATCGCCTACGCTCGAAAGAATGGCTACACGTTCAACTTGTACGTTCGGAGGAACGGTGGAACGACGCTCTCTCGACCACTTGTGGCCGAACTGCTGTCCATAAATGCAAACGTAATCGAGTTGCCATGATTTCCAAAAGCAATAAGGATGAATTTCAAGAGTTCCTGCATTCTCCCAGAATGCAGCGTTTCCGCGAGCAAGATCCGTCGATGAGTCGAGCAAGAGCCCTATATCTCGAAGCGGGGGCGGACTTGCTTGCCTCGTTGCGGGCGGCTGGCTACAAGCTCGATTCCGTAGGGGACCTGAGGAATTCGTCCAAACCGTATCGCGACGCTATCCCAATTCTGATCGAGGCATTGCATGGCATCACCTACTTGCCACTTGTCGAGGATGTTTTAAGAACTTTAGCGGTCAAGTTCGCCGCTCGGCAGGTTGCACCCCTGTTCTTGAAACTGTTCCGGGAGCCTCCAGCGCACCTTGTCGATCCCACAGCTGGACCCGATGCGGACCCTCCGCAAGAGAGAATTAGGTGGGTTATCGGCAACGGCCTAGGAATATTGGCCAATCCGGCAATATCTGACGAACTCATTGAACTGGCGTTGGATGTGAAGTATGGCCGTGCCCGGGCGCGCATTGTATGGGGATTGCCAAGAACTAGGCATCCACGCGTCCCTTCAGTGCTCATGAGTCTTCTGAATGACCGTGAAATATCGATTGTGGGATATGCGATTGAGGGTCTTGGGAAGTTGGGGCACGTCCCTGCCCGAGACTTCATCGCGAGCAAGTTGAGTGATCAGGCTGAACATGTCCAGAGTGAGGCTCGAAAGGCCCTAAAGCAGATAGACCGTGTGGTGCAACAACGGTAGGTCCGGTCCGGGACCCGCTCACCGGACGGCTCATGAGCAAGAATGACGCTTGGGACCGGGGGGCAGGGGGCTCTACCAGCGGCCGGGGCGGCGCTGGCTGGCTTGAAGCATGAGATGCGCCGTACGCGGCGTCGTTGACCACCCATTTGGGCGGGGTTGCCCGACATACCCGTGCGGAAATCGTGGGGAAGTTCGTCGCTGAGCCACGCTTGGGCAGTTCAGCCGCCCGGGAGCACCCGGCTGTAAATCCGTCGCGAAAGCTTCGAAGGTTCGAATCCTTCACCTGCCACGTAGTGCCCCAAGAGGCCCTGACCAGCGGAAACGCCGGCCAGGGCCTCTCGCACGTACCCCGGTGGGGTATCTCGCGCAACCGATGCCGAAGGTGAGACGCCGGGTCGCTGACCTGCGGAAACGCGAGGCGCATCGACGCCCGTGCGGAATGCGTGCGGAAGTTGCGTCCCCTTCCGGCGCGCCGTGCGGACTCGTACATCGCCTGACCTGCAGCAACGCGGGGGAGGGGGTATGCAATCGGAGCGGAAATCCTGACCGTCCCCATAGCGATGGCGTCGCATTCAGAGTCCGTGAAGCTCATGGCATGGCCGCGGACTCTGCGAGACCGTGGCGCTCGGGGGCAGCTTCGTCCTCGATTGGTGCGGAGGGCTCGCACCACTGTGGCCGAGGCGCTGCGCCGCTTACGTATCTCATCGGATACGATGGGTGCGGGTGAGATGGGAGTGGAGATGGCTGGCAGCAATGTGTTGGAGCGGGCGCGTCGTGGCGCTGGGCTGAGCCAACAGGAGTTGGCGGAGCGGGCGCGCACGTCACGCACGGCTGTGTCCGCCTATGAGCATGGGCGCAAGTCTCCGTCCCTGGGGACCGTCGAGCGGTTGCTGGCAGCGAGTGGGTACGAGCTGGACGTCCGCCCGCGCCTGAGTTTCCGGGCCGTGACGGGCCGGAGGGGCAAGCGGTATGCCGTCCCTGACCGGTTGCCGCGGCTGCCGGTGGAACAGGCGTTGGGTATGGTTCGGCTTCCCCTGCGGTTGAACTGGTCCGAGCCGGATCGGCTCTACCGGCTCAGTGACCGCCGCGACCGGGCCCGTGTGTACGAGATCGTCCTTCGCGAGGGCGACGGCGCGGATATCGAGCGGTATGTCGACGGGGCACTGCTGGTCGACCAGTGGATGAACCTGGTGCTTCCGGCCGATCTGCGGACCGCGTGGGCGCCTCTGATCGAGCGGCTGCTGGCGGCCTGATGGGACGCGATCGTTCGCTCCTCACGCCGTTCCAGCTTGACGTTGCGCGTGTGTTCTTCAGCCTGCCGGCTGCTGAGGGTTTCCTCCTGGCCGGTGGTGCTGCCCTGCTTGCCCAGGAACTGACTCACCGGCCGACACAGGATCTCGACTTCTTCACTGTGCGCGGGGTTGGCGACGTGGTACGTGCCAAGGATGAGTTCACCACTGCCGCGCGCGCCCGGGGATGGGCGGTGGAGCACCTTCAAGGCTCGGGTGATTTCTGCCGCCTGCTCATCCACGGGCGGGAGGGGGACTTGTTGGTTGACCTGGCGCTCGAGTCCAGGCCAGGCATGCCGGCGAGAGCCAGCGTCGCTGGACCGACCTTCGCGCCGGAAGAACTCGCCGGCCGTAAGCTGATCGCGCTGTTCGACCGAGCCGCCGCCCGCGACTTCGTCGATGTGTATTCCTTGACCGGGCTCTTCGGGAAGCCAACGCTGCTCACACAGGCAGCGATGATCGACCTGGGGTTCGACACGCAGGTCCTCGCCTCGATGATCGACCGCCTCGACGCCTATACCGACGTCGATCTGCTCCTTGACCCACAGGTCACGGACGTCCCCGCGCTGCGAGTGTTCTTTGCAGACTGGGCGGCAGAGCTTCGGGTCGGCTGAACTGTCCCGAGATCGTTGCGGCCCCGTATCACTCGCGGAAGGGAGGCACCCGAACTGGTTTCACGGGCGTTGCGTTCTTCCAGCGGTAGTGTCCGAGGCAATGATGGCTACTGATCTGCACCACTTCCTCGTCCTGCCGGTCGATGTGCCGGGTCCGGCTCGACGGCTGGCCGAGCAACTGGGCAACATCGTTCGGGCCGCGACGTCCGGAGACCTGGGCGTCGGGTGGGAGAGTGCGCTGCCGTGTCGGCGCCGGCCAGCTAACCGTCCCTGCCCGGGTCGGATGGTGGTGCAGCGGACTGAGGCGCCGGCCACGATTCGTTGGCGGTGCAGTGTCTGCGACGACGAGGGCGTCATCAGCAACTGGGCTGGCTCGCCGTTCGATCTGCGTGCGCGACAGCTCACCGTCGCTGGTGCCGTCAACGAGATCGTCATATCGGCCGGCGTCGCCGCAACGTTGCGCGATTTGCGGTTGCTCGACCTGGATTGCGAACGGCTGGTCTATCGGGCCCGTGCTCACGGCGAGGGTGCCGCCCTGCTGGCCAGCGACGAGGACTTGGACGAACTGATTGGGTACGTGGCGGCCGAAGCCAACCACGAGTCGAACAGGCCCCGTCAGCGGCGACTCGACGCGGCCCTCGACGCGCTGACCGGCGCCGCTGATACCGATTGATGATTCAGACAGCCGTATCCATGGCTCCAAGATGCCACGCTCCTTGACGGCAAGCAGTTGGTCGCGTGGTGACGCCGGTGCCGGCCTGACTGGAGGGTCGATCGCCCACTGGAGATCGCTTGGGCCGGACGAGTCGGCATAGGGTCGGTCGGTATGGACGCCACGCAGCTTGGCCTGTTCGAACTGCCTGACCTGGACCAGCCGGGTCCTTCCGAACGCTCGCGGTGCGGGAGGAACCGCGAGACGTGGAGCCTCACGACGACCGCCGCGGTCACCGTCGTGGACGCCGGTGCCCTTCTTGAGGCCTATGCGCGGGCCGAAGAAGACGGCGTGATGATCAACCTGCCTGCCGACCCGCAGACCTGCGAGCCGCAGGACAGCGACGGGGTGGCGCGAGCCAACGAGGCGTTCGACGCCCTCGCTTGGCTCATCTGGCCAACCGATGGTCTGGACGAGCTACGGGAGGCCGGCGCGTTCCGGATCCTCTCGGTGGAGAGCGAGGCGGTGGCAGCGTCCATCGACAGGGGAAAGGCTGCCTGGACGGTCACCGTCAAGCTGACCGATGTCGACCAGTTGCGCCGGCTGGCTGTGCAGGCCAACCCGGCACAGGCACAGCTGATCGCAGAAAGTCTCGCGGTCGCCTGGCAAAACGCAGCCGACCCGTTCGCGCCGCTCCATTCCATCCCCGGGATCCGGTGGCAGCCCGGAGGAGTCACCCTTGAGCAGCTGCCGGAGCGGACGACGAAGGGCCGCTAATGCCTGGATCGCGACCACCCGTCGTCTGCCCGATCCCGAGATCCCCAGAGCTTGGTCCGCGGCACGCTCGGGCCGCGCTCAACACGCTCGCCAAGATGCCAAGTCAGACCGACGCTATCGCGGCGTTATGACGCGGGCCAGTGGCGACAGTTCGCGACTTCGCACCCACCGTGCTCATCGAGATACGCGAACAGCTGCCTTGGGATCCGGCTCCGCCTTCTTGTGCTTGGTGGTGGATGCACCGCGCGCCTTGTGAACCTTGCTCCCCCGCGTCACGCGTACGGGGCCAGCCTTGGTCGCTGTGCTCGTGCGCTTGGTGGCAGCGCCCGCGGATGTCAGCTGAGAAACTCGCCCCTTGGTAACCCCAAGGACGGTTGCAGCGTCCGCCGTGGACAGGCCTTTCGCCAGTAGCTTCGCGGCGACCAGCCGCACGGCCGCCGCGGCGGCGCTATTGGCTTCGTCTGCCTCGTTGCGCTTGGCCTTCGCGGTCTGCACCAGCTCGGCGATCTCACCCAGGCGCGGCGTCACGGTCACCTCGAAGTCGGCATTGTCTGCGAGGTCGTAGAGGCTGCTGATGTAGTCCCGGGCTGCCTGTTCCGTGCCAGCGAGGCTGTGGGACTGCGTGACGCCCACCCCCTCGATGTGGACTTCCCAGCCCTTCTCCCAACGGACCGCTTCGGCCCTGTATGTCTTGGTGCTCACTGCAGCCATCCCTTCGGCAGGCATGCCATCTTCTTGATCGCGTCCCCTATGACGCCGGGGGAGATCTCGCCCGGCTTTGTGACCACAGCGCGGTGCTTCTGGTCGCACGGACACGTCCACACCTCATGATCACCCTTGCCGGGGCGGCTGGTGCAGCCCTGCTTCTTGAGCGCTCTGGCGACGTCCCGGTACTTCATCGGCTTCGGCACCACGGTAGTTTAGCCCACGTAAACAGTCAATGTTCACTCCCCCTAAACGATTTGGGCGCTGTGTCCTCCAGGCTCTCGCAGCGACGTGGAGCGGGCCAGACTGGCTTCCAGCCGTGCATGGGTTCCGTGGAGCCCGTCGCCCTTGTTGCCTTCGCGTGCAGATGACGCTCATTTTGGCCGGGGGGTGGGGCCTAGCCCTATCTGGGCGGGTGGCCCGCCCTCATGGCCGACCCATCCTGCGGGTCCGTTGATGACCGACTGGCCACGGGACCGGCCGACTGGCGGTGCGGAAATTGTGCGGAAGTTTGGGATCCGACTGAGTCCCGACAGGTCAGCACCACGAGCACCCCGGCTGTAAACCCCGACCGTCCAGATTGCGATGGCTCCACTCAGAGACCGTGAAGTTCATGGCGTGGCCGCGGACTCCGCGGGGCCGTGGCGTTCGAGGGCGGCGACGTCCTCAGATAGTGCCGGAAGGCTGGCTCCGGGCGTGGTCGAGGCGCTGCGCCGCTGACGTATCTCATCGGATGGCACCGCCAGTACTTGGGCGGCTGGTGAAGGAGTCCGGGTCGAGGGTGTTGTTGACCTCGGCGACTCAGCCCGCCGCGAGCAGCTCGGACGTCAGCGCAGTGCGGTGGTCGGATGAGGTATGGCCCGGTAGGCGGCGATGGACGCCGTTGGCGATCGGAATCGCCACCTTCGCAGTCCTGACACCCGGGATGTTCGGTGGATTCGTCATCGCCCGACTGGCCATCGGGCTCTGGATGCTGCTCTTCACCGCTCTCGGCTGGAGCCTCCACATCGAAGCCCAGCACCCCGTGACCAGGTCCCAGCCGAGGCGTGCCCTCCAGGCCGACGTACGCACCACCTGAGCCCTCGATCCTCCAGGTGGGTGTCGCCGGCTCGAACGTCCACTTCGTCGTGGTTGATTGTCCTCGTCGGACTGTGCCGACCAGCGCACCAGCTCGAGATGGCCCTCGCTGTTGGTGCGGACGGTCTGTCGTCCAAGGTGGGTGCGCGCCGTTGGGGCTTGGGCCGCAGACCACATCGTGCGTTCAGCGATGGTTGTCGAGGCCCTGCCCCGGTATCGCCACATCCAGCTCGGCCGGGCGCATCGGAGCCGAACGGGTGGCGTCTCGTGCGGATCCTCATGCGCGGCCTGCCTGCTCCGACGAGAGGCGAGCGGGTCGCGTGAGTCCAAGGGTGGTGAGTCAGGGGGTTGAGTCAAGCACGTCGCTCCAGCCGCACGCGTACGGCGGCGCCGGCGCACAGGATGACGATCAGGCCGCCGAAGACTGTTGCCCGCGTGAGATGTTCGCCCAGCAGTAGCCCGGCCCACAGGATGGAGAGGACGGGTTGGACGAGCTGGACCTGGCTGACCTGTGCCATGGGTCCGATGCCCAGACCGTGGTACCAGGCGAAGAAGCCGAGGAACATGCTGACGACGCCGAGGTAGGCGAAGGCCGCCCACTGCACGGGTGTGCCTGACGGTGGCTGGCTGCCGACCGCTACCGCCGTCAGGGCCAGCATCAGTGGCGAGCACACGACCAGAGCCCAGGACACGGTCTGCCAGGCCCCGAGCTCGCGCGCGAGCAGGCCACCCTCGGCGTAGCCGATGGCCGCGGCCACCACGGCCCCGAACAGCAGCAGGTCCGACCACTGCAGGTGGCCCACGCCCCCACCCTGTGCCGAGGCGAACGCCATCGCGGCCACAGCCCCGAAGGCGGACACGACCCAGAACAGGGCGGGCGGGCGTTCGTGGCCGCGGAGCACCGCCATGGCAGCGGTCGCCGCGGGCAGCAGCGCGATGACAACCGCTGCGTGGCTCGCGGGGGTCGTGGTGAGCGCGAACGAGGTGAGCAGGGGAAAGCCGACGACGACTCCGCCGCCGACGACTGCCAGGCGCATCCACTGCCTTCCCCGGGGGAGCCGCTGCCGCGTCAGGGCCAGAGCAAGGGCTGCGAGAACGGCGGCCACGACCGCGCGCCCGGAGCCGATGAACAGGGGCGAGAGACCCCCTACGGTCACGCGGGTGAACGGCACCGTGAAGGAGAAGGCCGCGACTCCGACCAGTCCCCACATCAAACCGGCTGCGGGCGTGGACGGTATCGCTCTGGGACGGTCGAGAGTAGCGCTACTGTGTCTTGACATGAATGACGATAGCAGTTCCCGTATCGCAGCCGCGTTGCGCGTCTGGATCGCCTCGGCCCCGCCCGGGGCCCGGCTGCCCTCGAGTCGGGCGCTCGTCGCCCAGCATCGAGCCAGCCCGGTGACGGTGCAGAGGGCGCTGCGCGACCTCACCGCGCTGGGTCTCGTCGAGAGCCGGCCCGGCGTCGGGACCTTCGTACGGACCGTGCGCACGGCCCGGCCGGCTGACTACGGCTGGCAGACAGCGGCCCTTCGCGGGCCGCGGGCCCGCAGCAGGCCCGGAGCCACGGTCATGCGCACCGTCGGCAACGACGTCATCGCCCTGCATGCCGGCTACCCCGACCCGGAGCTTCTGCCGCGACGGCTGGTGCGCTCCGCACTGACACGCGCGGCCCGTGGAGACACCGCCCTCTCGCGGCCGCCCGCGGCGGGCCTCCCGGAGCTCCAGTCCTGGTTCGCGCACGAGCTGGGCACCGCGAGCCCGCTCGGGGTCACGCCACCCACCCCCAGCGACGTCACCGTGCTGCCCGGCAGCCAGAGCGGGCTCAGCTCGATCTTCCGCGCCCTCGCCGCAGAGGGGCAGCCGCTCCTCATGGAGTCACCCACCTACTGGGGAGCCATCGCGGCTGCTGCCCAAGCCGGCGTCCGCGTCGTCCCGGTCCCCACCGGATCCGCCGGGCCCGACCCGGCCGAACTGGCCAGGGCCTTCGACGAAACGGCAGCCCGAGCGTTCTACACGCAACCCACCTACGCCAATCCGACCGGCATCCAGTGGTCGACCGAGCGTGCCGCGCAAGTCCTCGACGTCGTCCGCAGCCACGGAGCCTTCCTCATCGAGGACGACTGGGCCCACGACTTCGGCATCGCCACCACACCCCGGCCCGTCGCCGCCCACGACGACGCCGGTCACGTCGTCTACCTGCGTTCACTGACCAAGAGCGTCTCCCCGGCCCTGCGGATCGCTGCCGTCATCGCTCGAGGGCCCGCCCGCGAGCGGATCCTGGCCGACCGGGTCGCCGAGTCCATGTACGTCAGCGGCCTGCTCCAAGCCGCAGCCCTCGACGTCGTCACCCAACCCGCCTGGCTGACCCACCTGCGCGGCATGCGCGACCAGCTCCGCGCACGCCGCGACCTACTCCTCGACAGCCTGGACCAGCACGCACCTACGGTGCACGTCGACCACATCCCCGCAGGCGGGCTCAACCTATGGGCCCGCCTGCCCGACAGCACCGACCTCGACCGGCTCGCCCAGGACTGCGAACGAGCAGGGCTGCTCATCGCACCCGGCACGGAATGGTTCCCCGCCGAACCAGCCGGAGCCTTCCTCCGGCTCAACTACTCAGGCCCCAACCCGGCCGCCTTCCCGGAGGGCGCGCTCATCCTCGGGAGAGTGCTCGCCTCCCACGGTGGCTGACGCCACTCCCACGCCCTACGGCGCGGCGGCAGCGATACGGGCCGTTCAGCCCGGCGCAGAGCGCCCGTCGAAGCACATCCTCAGACCCGGTGCCAGGGCCTCTGGGCACGCTCACCCCGGGTCGTCGTACCCCAACGTCATGGACTCAGCTGATCCTCCACCGACCGGGCAACGCGGTAGGTGGAGTGGGACACGTTTCCGACGGCCGCTCCGTCGCGTGTCCATCACTCGCCCTCTTGTCGATTGCCTTGAGTCCTTGGCTCACCTGATGTGGCGGGGCGCCCGTCTGATCAGGTCAGGACGTCGACCATGACGAGAGTCATCCGGCAGGCTGTCTCGGCGACGAGAGCGTGTGACGCACCCGGTGCGAGGTAGATGATGTCGCCGTCTCCCATCGCGTGCTCGGTCCCGTCCACGGTGAACCGCATCCGGCCGCTGACCAGCTGGACGGCAACGGCACGCGGCGACGTGTGCTCGGTGAGCATCTCTCCTGCGTCGAAGGTGAACTGCACGATCCGCATCACGTCGTTCGTGACCAGGACCCGCGAGGTGGTCGACTCGGCCACGACCGGCAGCGCGTCGACCAGATCCAGGTGGGCGGATGACTCGGAGACAGGGGACTGTTTCGCCATGCCGTGAGCCTACGACGGCTGGGCGGGATGCCCGTGCCGCGCTGCCCGTCGGACCAGCGCGCAGCCGCCAGATGCGGCCCATCGCCTGACGGCTACCCGCGGCTCCTACCGCATCGCCACAGCCCTCGAGCTCAGCTGGATCCGGCGGGTGACGCTCAGGTGGACCTGTCATCAACGGCTGTGGGCACCAAGCGGTCACCAGCGGGTGCGGATCTCCTCCGCGGACCCGAAGAGGTCGGTCACCGTGATCCAGGTTGTGTTCTCGTCGCGCACCCGCCCGGACCACGTCCCGAAGAGCTGCTTCGCCGTGGACGCACCGAACGTGGTGCCGACGCTCGACGTCCGTGCGTGCTCAGGCGTGAAGGTGAGGTCAACGGTGTCGCCACGGACCTGCCACGGGGCCATCCACTCCTCCGGGGAGTACTCCCAGGTGAGCTCCTCGCTGACCTTGCTCAGCCGTCCGTCGACCAGCAGCCCGTTCGGGGCGGAGCCGGTGCCGTCGGCCCAGCGGCCGCCGAGGTGGAACCCGACGACCCGTCCGTCGGTGACTCCGGAGGCCGTGCCGGAGCTCCATGCGGGGGTTCTCGGCCAACGTCCGCGTCCGTGGTCGTGAGTCGCCCACGAGACAGCGGCGGGCAAGGGCTGCGGGCGGCCGTCGATGTAGAGGGTGCCTTCGGCGGGCCGGGCGACGTCCTTGACCGTGTAGAGGAACCGGCGCCGGCTCCACGGCACGACGACTCCGAGGCTCTCGTGCCCTTCAGGACGGTGGGCGACGATGTCGACCCGGATCCGTTCGCCGACGGCGCGCAGGCGGGTCCCGTTCTCGATCTCGTCGATGTCGATGCGGACCGGCAGGGTCCGGGCCCGCACCGATCCTCGTCCGAGGGTCCCGGGCAATGAGGCGGAGCCGGCGAGCAGGCCGACCGAGTCGTGGGCGATCTCGGCGCCGCTGCGGCGGTCCACGATCCAGATCCCATGCAGGGCGGCGTAGTCGAGGTCCGAGACGGTGAGGGTCACGACGTGGGTGGTCGTCGTGACCGTCCACTGCTCCCATCGTCTCGAGCGACCCCAGGCGCGGGCGCCGCGCCCGATGCCGTCGGTGATGACGAGGGGGGCGCGGGTCCACCCCACGGCGTCGTCGTTGAGATGCCCGTCCGGGAGCGTCAGGAGCACGGGTGAGGTGATCTCGCGCTCGGGCAGGGGGCGGGACGGGATGGCTTGCGGGAGGGGGGTTTCAGCCACGGGGGAACTCTATTTCGCCCGCTTCGGTCGCCCGCGCGCGGGCCACCGAAGCGCCGTCAGGCGTGCACAGAGGTCAACGGCGGCGCCGGCTCGGCCAGTCCGGCCGGCTCGGCCAGTCCGGCCGGCTCGGCCAGTCCGGCCGGCTCAGGCGCGGCGGTGCCGGGCAGGTACCCGCAGGCCGGGTCCTCGGCGAGCGGGTCGCCGTACGCGGCGTAGGCCCGGGCTCGGGAGCCGCCGCACAGGTCGGCGTACTCGCACACGCCGCACCGGCCCGAGAAGCGGGCGGCCCGGATGTCGCGCAGCAGGGGAGTGTCGCGGTAGATCTCGGCGAGGGGGCGTTCCTTGACCGAGCCGAGCGGCAGGGGGAGGAAGCCGGCCGGAGTCACTTCGCCGTCGTAGCCGACGAAGACGATGCCCTTGCCGTCCCGGGTCCGTGCGGTCTGGGCGCGGACCCGAGCCGCCGGCTCGCCCATGAGCTCGGTGAGCCGGGCGGACAGCTGCCGGTAGGTGGTGGTCTCGGGGGGCGCAGCACCGTCTTGACGCCAGGCGACGACGCGACGGAAGAAGGGCGCCTCGACGGTCCGGACGATGAAGCCGTGCTGGCTCGCGTCGTAGAGGAAGTTGCAGACGTCCTCGTGCTCCTCGGCGCTGATCGCGCCCTCGGCGACGCCGCGGCCGACGTGGACGAGGAAGAAGACCTCCCAGATGTGGGCGCCGGCGTCGGAGATGAGCTTGGCGACGTCGGCGAGCTCGTCGAGGTTGCTCTTCATCACGGTCGTGTTGATCTGGACGGTGAGGCCGGCGTCGGAGAGCGCCCGGATGGCCGGGATCGTGTCCGCGAAGTGCCCGGGGATACCGCGCACGCCGTCGTGGGTGGCGGCGCAGGCGCCGTCGAGGCTGATCGACACGGCGTTGATGCCGGAGTCGACCATCCGGGCGATCGTCTCGGGCGTCAGCTGGGGCGTCACCGACGGTGACAGTGCGGTGGGGATGCCGCGCGCGCGGGAGGCCTCGACGAGCTCCCAGATGTCTGGGCGCAGCAGGCAGTCGCCACCGGTGAGCACGAGGATCGGGTACGGCCGGCCGAAGGCGGCGACCTGGTCGATCAGGTCGAGGCCCTGCTCATGGTTGAGCTCTCCGGGGAGGGCGCCGGCCATCGCGTTCGCCCGGCAGTGCTTGCAGGCCAGCTGGCAGGCTCGGGTGACCTCCCAGAAGACGAGCATCGGTCGCTGGTCGAAGTTGACCTTGCTCGGTGCTGTGGGGCTGTGCGGAGACATGGGGCTCGTGGCCTCCTCGTATCGCGGATGTGTGCCGGACCAACTACGACAGAGTGTAGTACTACAGACGTGGGCTTCGTTCGCCCCTCCGGGAGACGCTGGCCACAGGAGAAGGTGCCGTATGCCGCTGGGCTCGCCCCCGCTGCCGGGTGACGGAACGCTCCGGCACAGGAGGAGCGACACAGGACTCTGGCGGAGGAGGGGACGTGAGGCGCACCCGCCTCCAGGGGGAAGGACGGGTGCGCACTTCGAAAGGTAGGACTCCCGTGACGCCGCGGCAGGCAGAATCGGGCGCGTCGCCGCCGATCTTGACGCAGCCTTAACGCCGAGCCGGAGTGGAGCCCCGATCGGAGCCCGATCGGGCCGCGCGAGACTCCGTCACAGCTCGAAGCGATAACCCAGCCCCGGCTCGGTGATGAGGTGACGGGGCGAGGCCGGGAGCTCCTCGAGCTTGCGGCGCAGCTGGGCCATGTAGACCCGCAGGTAGTTCGTCTCCTCGCCGTAGGACGGGCCCCACACCTGCCGCAGGAGCTCGCGTCCCGGGACGAGTCGCCCCGGGGACCGCACCAGCGCCTCGAGCAGGTGCCACTCGGTCGGGGTCAGCCGGACCTCGAGCCCGTCGCGGAGGACCCGCTTGGCCCGCAGGTCGATCGACAGGGTCGGGGTCTCGACGTGGGCCAGGTCCTCGGGGGTCGCCCGTCGCACGGCGGCGCGCATCCGGGCGAGCAGCTCCTCCATGCCGAACGGCTTGGTGACGTAGTCGTCAGCGCCGGCATCGAGCGCGGCGACCTTGGTGGCCTCGGCGTCCCGCGCGGACAGGATGATGACCGGCACGGCGCTGCGCCGGCGCAGCAGCGAGACCATCTCGACGCCGTCCATGTCGGGCAGGCCGAGGTCGAGGATGACCAGGTCGGGGTGGATGGTCGCGGCGAGCTCGAGACCGGTCCCGCCGTCAGCTGCCGTGTGCACCTCGTGCCTGCGGGCCTGGAGGTTGATGGCGAGCGTCCGGCGCAGCCGGTCGTCATCCTCGACGATCAGGACGCGGGTCATCGGGCCTCCGGGAGGTCGATGCACATCGTCAGCCCGCCGCCCGGTGTCGCCTCGGGCCGGATCGTCCCGGACATGGCCGCGACGAGGCCGCGCGCGACGGCCAGGCCCAGGCCCAACCCGCCGGGAGTTCTGTCGTCCAGCCGCTGGAACGGCGCGAACATGGACTCCCAACGCGCCGGTGGGGCGCCGGGTCCGTGGTCGACGACCCGGATCTCGACCCTGCGCCGTTGGGACCCTCCGGCGCGACCTGCGCGGATCTCGGGGGCGTGGCCGTCGGGGGTGAACCGGCGGGCGTTGTCGAGGACGTTGGCGAGCGCCCGCTCGAGCAGCGGCGAGTCGGCGAGGACCACCGGGACGGGATCGGAGACCACCACGGTGACCGGGTCCACCCACCCTGCGAGTGCTCGGTCGATCACCTCGTCGACGGGGATCGCCGTGAGCTGCACGGACAGTGCGCCGGCCTGGATCCGGCTCATCGCGAGCAGGTCGTCGACGAGATCGGCGAGCCGGTCGGCGCCCCCCTCGATGGCGGCCAGGAGCTCGCTCTGCTGGGCCGGCTCCCAGTCGACGTCCTCCTGACGCAGCCCGGACGAGGCGGCCTTGATCGCGGCGATCGGGGTGCGAAGGTCGTGGCTGACCGCCGTGAGCAGGGCAGAGCGGACGCGGTCCGTCTCGACGAGCCGCTCGGCGCGGGCGGCCTCCCGGGCTGTCGCCAGGCGGTTGTGTTCCGCCCGGGCGCGGTCCCGTGCCCCGATCTCGACCACGACGCTGACGATGACCGCGACGAGGACGAAGACGACGAGGTCGACGAGGGCCTCCGGCCGCTCGACGGTCAGGGTCTTGTAGGGCGGGGTGTGGAACCAGTTCGCGGAGAGGAAGCCCCCCACTCCCGCGAGCACGCCCGGGAGCAGGCCACCGACGACAGCGATGACGACCACGGCGAGGAGATAGACGAGCAGGATGCTCTCGCCACGGTCGGGGAGCCCGGCCGCGAGCGTGGCGACGGTGAGCAGCGGCAGGCCGACCAGGCAGAGTCCGAACCCCATGAGCTGCCGGCGCCGGGGCAGCGCGGTGGCGGACCCGGACTCTCCCCGAGTCCGGACGTCCACTCCACCCGCCCACCGCTCCACGCGATCAGGCTGCCACACGGGGCCCCTGCCTCGCGCAGAAGCGCTCAGGCCCGACGCGGTCGCGGGTGGCTCGGCCCCGCGCGACCTGCAGGTCCGCGCGGACGAACCCAGCGGCATACGGTTGACCGGTGGAGGATGACCCTGACGGCCGGCCCGTCCGCCCCCGGGCCCGACAGCTCGACCTGGCCTTCGGCGAGCTCGGGACCGGTCCGCACAACGCGATCACGGACGTCGCGGACGTGGCGGTGGGCCACACCACGCTCCGCGACGACGCGGCGGGCCTCCACTCGGGAGTCACCGCGATCAGCCATCCGGCCCTCGCTGCCGGCACCTCGCTGCCAGCGGGACTGTTCGTCGGCAACGGCTACGGCAAGCTCGTCGGAGCCACCCAGGTGGTCGAGCTCGGCCTGCTCGAGACGCCAGTGCTGCTCACCTCGACGCTGTCGACGTTCCGGGCCGCCGACGCCCTGGTGACGTGGGTCCTCGAGCACCACCCGGGGCCACCGACGAGCGTCAACCCCGTCGTGGGCGAGATCAACGACTCGTGGCTCTCCTCGGCCGTTCCGCGGGCCGTCACCGCGGAGCACGTGCACGCGGCACTCCGGGCCGCCGGTCCGGGCCCCGTCGCGATGGGCAACGTCGGCGGGGGAACGGGTGCCTGTGCCCTCGGGTTCAAGGGCGGCGTCGGGACCGCCTCGCGGGTCCTGCCGGGTGCCCGCGGGGGCACCATCGGCGTCATCGTCCAGGCCAACATGGGTGGCACGTTGCGGCTCGGCGGCCGGCTGCTCCGCCCTGGGGACCTCGGGCTGCGCGCCGCAGGTCCCGTCACCGCCGAGGCCGGGTCCTGCGTCATCGTCGCCGCCGTCGACTTCCCCTGCTCGGCACTCGACCTCACGCGCCTGGCGCGACGTCTCGTGTTCGGGCTCGGTCGGACGGGGGCGCGCTTCAGCCATGGCAGCGGCGACTACGGGCTGGCCTTCTCCGTCGTACCCGGGCCGCCCTCCGAGGCCCTTCCGCCAGAGCGGCTGAGCGCGGCCTTCGAGGCGGCCATGGACTGCGTGGAGGAGGCCGTCGTCGATGCGCTCCTCGCGGCGGACACGGTCCGCACGCCCGACGGCCGCGTGGCCCACGCCCTGCCGGCCGAAGCCGTGCGGGCCCGTGGTGGGGGCGACCCTTTGGGGGCCGGGGTCCGATAGATGGTGGAGGTGCGAGCGTGCGGGCGACACGTATCGGGCCGGGGTCCGATGGGTGGTGGTCCCTGAGGGCGGCTCAGGTGCTCGTCGGTGAAGGACCGAGGCGGGTGGCCCCGTTCACCACACCAGGGGCCTCAGGAGAGCTGATGATCTCGAGCCGTTCGAGGAGGAAGAGCAGGGCGGCGGCGAAGTCGTTGTGGGCCGTGTCGCGCCGCACCACGTCCCAGTCGACCTGCTCCCGCAGGGCCCGAGCCACCGGGACGTGCACCGCGAAGTCGCAGTAGTGCTCCGTCAGTGCGTTGAGCCGATGGACGAGCAGGTCGGTGGCGGGCATGACCGGCATCTCGATCGACAGGACGCGGAGCGGGGTGGCCCGCTCGACGACGCTGCGGTCCGCGAAGGTCCCGGCGGGTCGGAAGATGACGTCGACGAGGGCGTCGTCGACGAAGACCTTGAACAGCCAGTCCTCCGGCGGCTGGACGACCTGCAGTCCCTGGTCGGCCAGCGCCTGGGCGACCTCGGCCGCGTCCTCCTTGGCGATGAGGAAGTCGGCGTCGTGGTTGGGCTCAGGACCGCCCCGCGCCCAGACGCCGTAGCCGCCGATGAGCGCGAACGGTCGCCCGGCCCGCTTCAGGGCGACGGCGACGGTCTTGAGCGCCTCTCGCAGGTCGTGCTGGTCAGGTTCTCCCATGCCTCGCTCGTACCCGCTGGCCTGCATCCGTCCTCGACAACCTCCGATCCCGTGGGGAGAGTCGGTGCGGAGGGGTAACGGCCCTGCATGCGAGTCGCCACGTTCAACATCCTCAACGGGCGCGTGCCGGCGGACCAGCACGTGGACCCGACCGGCCTGGCCGACGCGGTGAAGCGCCTCGACGCGGACATCCTGGCCCTCCAGGAGGTGGACCAGAACCAGCACCGCTCCGGCTTCGCCGACCTCACCTCGGTCGCGGCGGAGGCGATGGATGCCCCCCACCACCGGTTCGTCGCGGCGATCCACGGCAGCCCGGGGGCGACCTGGGTCGCCTCGACGGGGGACGAGCAGCCCGACTCAGCCGCCTACGGAGTCGCCCTCCTCTCGCGTTACCCCGTCAAGGGGTGGCAGGTGATCCGCCTCGAGCCCGTGCCGTTCCGGGTTCCCATGCGCTTCAGGGGTCGGCTGCGGCCGTACCTCGTCACCGACGAGCCCCGGGTCGCCGTGCTGGCCACCGTGGACTCACCGGTGGGTGAGTGCACCGTGGTGGGGACCCACCTGTCCTTCATCCCCCGGTGGAACGTGCACCAGCTCCGCAAGGTCGTGCGAGCGACCCTCGACTGCCGGGAGCCGGTGATCCTGATGGGAGACCTCAACATGGGGCCGGATCAGGCGGAGCGCACCACCGGGCTCCGCGCGGCGGCCAGCCACGCCACGTACCCCGTCGGCGCGCCGAGCGAGCAGATCGACCACGTCCTCGTCCGCGGGCCGCTCACGACGAGCGACAGCGGCGCGCCCGCACTTCCCATCTCCGACCACCGGGCCCTCTGGGCCGACGTGGAGCGCGAGCCGTGAGCCGGCCGACCCGAGAGGACCGGTGGGCACCCGGCGCGCCCAGCGGCATACGGCCGTCGGCCCTCAGCGCTCCCGCGGACTGATCGGGAGCTGCGCCGCGATCCCGACCGACCGCTCGAGTCCCGCCGCCACGGCGAGCAGCTCGCTCTCCGACCCGGGCCGGCCGACGAGCTGCAGCCCGACCGGGAGCCCCTCGGCGGAGAAGCCGCACGGCAGCGCGACGACGGGGCAGGCGGTGAGGGTGATCAGGAAGGTGATCGCGATCCAGTCGACGTAGGTGTGCTGCTCCGTCCCGTCGATATCGCGCGGCCACGTCCAGCCGACGGGGAAGGGGTCGAGCTGGGCCGAGGGGACGACGAGCAGGTCGTGGTCGGCGAAGAAGTCCATGGTCCGGTGGATCAGCTCGCCGCGTGACCGTTCGGCGGCCTGGACCGCCGTGAGCGGCTGCGTCAGGCCCAGCTCGATGTTCCAGACGATGTCGTCCTTGATCCGGTCGCGGTCGGTCTCGAGGAGGTGCCCGTTGATCGTGGCGAGGAGCTGGGCGCGGAGGGCCTGGAAGGCGTCGTGGGCGCCGGTGAAGTCGGGGCAGGCCGAGGTCACCTCGGCTCCGAGGGAGGCGAAGTGGTGGAGGGCGCCCTCGGTGACCTCGCGCACGCCACGGTCGACGGGCAGCAGCCCCAGGTCGGGCGAGTAGGCGACCCGCAGTCGCGGCGGGAGCTCCTCCAGTCGTTCGACGAAGGACCGCGCCGGCGGCTCGTGGGTGAGGGGATCGTGCCGGTCGGGACCGGCGAGGGCGTCGAGCATGAGGGCGACGTCGGCGACGTTGCGGGCCATCGGTCCCTCGACCCAGAGCGCGTCGAAGGGGACCGGAGGCTGCTTGCGGGGAACGAGCCCCGGTGTCGGGCGGACCCCGACGACGCCGTTGTAGCCGGCAGGGGTGCGCAGGCTGCCGCCCAGGTCGTTGCCAGTGGCGAGCCAGGCGCTACCGGAGGCGAGTGCCGCTGCGGACCCGCCGGACGAACCGCCGGCCGTCCGCCCGGTGTCCCAGGGGTTGCGCGTGGCGCCCCAGACCGTGTTGTCGGTGTGCCCGCCCGCGAACTCGGGCACGTTGGTCTTCGCGTACGGCACGCCGCCGTGGCTCTCGAGCCGGCGCACCATCGCGTCGGACTCGGCGGCGACGTGGTGGCGGTTGATCGGCGAGCCGTTCGTCGTGAGCTGCCCGCCGACGTCGTTGTAGTCCTTGACCGCCACCGGGAGCCCCGCGAGCCAGCCGCGCCCGGTCGGCGTGGGCCGGTCCCGCTCGAGCCGTTGGGCCGCCACGCGGGCGGCGTCGAAGAAGCGGA
The DNA here is from genome assembly GCF_000184685.1 of Intrasporangium calvum DSM 43043. Lineage (NCBI taxonomy): Bacteria > Bacillati > Actinomycetota > Actinomycetes > Micrococcales > Intrasporangiaceae > Intrasporangium > Intrasporangium calvum. The sequence goes on along the minus strand of NC_014830.1, from coordinate 3,150,610 downwards.
TGGGCAGCGCGTTGACGACCGGGTCCGTCGCCGTGACGTGCGCCTCGAGGGCGTCCAGCACCTCGGTGGGGGACACCTCCCCGGCACGGAGGAGAGCGACGACCTCGGTGGCGGTGGAGCGGATCAGGTCCGGCATACCGCCGAGCATGCCGTATGCCGCTGGGCTCGCTCCCCGGGAGGACGTGGCCTCTCAGCGTCGGCCGGGTGCGACCGCCTCCTCGTGGTGCTCGAGGTGGGGGTGGCGGCGCTCGAGAGCCGCTCCCTCGACGTCGAGGTTGGGCAGCCTGCGGTCGAGCCAGCCCGGCAGCCACCAGGCCCGGTCGCCGGCCAGGTGCATCAGCGACGGCACGATGAGCATCCGCACCACGAAGGCATCGACGAGGACGCCGAACGCGAGGCCGAAGCCGATCGGCCGGATCATCGCGCTGTGCGAGAAGACGAAGCCGCCGAACACCGCCATCATGATGATCGCGGCCGCCGTGACGACGCTCCGACCGGCGTGCAGCCCCTGGACGACGGCCAGCCGGGCCGGGGCTCCGTGGACGTACGCCTCACGCATGCCCGAGCCGAGGAAGAGCATGTAGTCCATGGCGAGGCCGAAGAGGATGCCGGCGAGCATCGTCGGCAGGAAGCTGAGGATGGGGCTCGGGTTGTCGACGCCGAAGATGTCGGACAGCCAGCCCCACTGGTAGATCGCGACGACACCACCGATCGCGGCGAAGTAGGAGAGGACGAACCCGAGCGTCGCGATCGCCGGCACGAAGAGCGAGCGGAAGACGAGGACGAGGATGACGAGCGACAGGCCGACCACCAGGGCGAGGTAGGCCGGCAGCGCGTCGGACAGCTTGCCGGAGATGTCGATGTTGCCGCTCGCCATGCCGGCGACGTCGAGGCTGACCGCGCCGCCCATCGGCTCGAGCCCTCGCAGGGTGTGGACGAGCTGCTCTGTGGAGGGGTCGTTGGGCCCGCCGGCCGGGACCACCTGGAAGGCGGCCACGGTGCGACCCTCGGACAGCCCGATCGGCGCGATGGCGACGACGTCGCCCTGGGCGGCGATCTCCTCGGCGACGGCGGCCTGGACGCTGACGTCGGGAGTGTCCCCGGGCACTCCCGCGATGTCGGCGACGACGAGGAGGGGGGCGTTGCGGCCGGGCCCGAACTGGTCGGAGATCGTCGAGAAGGCTTGGTACTGGGTCGAGGCGGTGTCCTCCGAGGACCCGTCGGGCAGGCCGAGCCGCAGGTCGAGGGACGGCAGGGCGATGGCGAGCAGGGCACTGATCCCGAGGACGATGCTGCCGACGGCCCGGAGCGTCGACATGGGGCGGGTGCCCGGCCCACGCGTCGTGGGCGCCGAGTCGACCGGGGGCGCGCCGAGGGCGGTCGCCTCCGCTCGGGCGCCGGCCGCCGCGAGCCGGGTGCGTTCCCTGCGGCTGAGGATGCGCTCGCCGAGGACGCCGAGCAGCGCCGGGGTCAGCGTGACCGCGATGAGGACCGCGATCGTGATCGACAGCGCGCCCACCGTGCCCATCAGGCCGAGGAAGGGGATGCCCGTCACGTTGAGGGCGAGCAGCGCGATGAGGACGGTGGCCCCGGCGAAGACGACCGCGTTGCCGGAGGTCCCGTTGGCCAGGCCGATCGACTCCTCGACGTCATAGCCCTGCTTCAGCTGCCGCCGGTGCCGGTTGACGATGAAGAGCGAGTAGTCGATGCCCACGGCGAGGCCCAGCATGAGGCCGAGCACCGGGGTCACGGACGTCATCTCGATGGCGCTCGACAGCGACATCGTCGCGAGGGCTCCGATCGCGACCCCGATCAGGGCGGTGAGGATCGGCAGGCCCGCACCGACCAGGGTGCCGAGCATGACGATGAGGACGAGCCCGGCGACGACGATGCCGATCACCTCGCCCACGCCGAGGATGCCGGGGATGCCACTGGCCAGCTCAGCCGAGTAGGACACCTTGACGCCGTCGAGGGGGCTGCCGAACGCGGCGAGGACGGCGTCCTTGTCCTCCTGCGTGACCTCGACCTGGGGCTTGTCGAAGAGAACCGTGACGAGCGCCGTGCTCCGGTCCGTCGAGACCATCCCGATCCCGGACGAGAGCTCCAGCAACCGGGCTCCCTCGTCGATCTGCCGGCTGCCGGCGTCGAGCTGGTCGGCCCGCTCCTGCAGCGCCTTGCGCGAGGCGTCGAGGTTGGCCTGCTGCCCATCGAGGACCTCGGCGATCTGGTCCAGCGTGCCTGCGGCGTCGGCTTGCTCGCGAGCCGCATCGAGCTGGGTCTGGCCGTCCTCCAGCTTGGCCACACCGGCCGCGAGCTGCTGGCGGCCGTCCTCGATCTGCGCACGCCCCTGCTCGATCTCGTCGACTCGGCCGGCCCGGTCCCGCTCTGTCTCAAAGGGGTCGACGACCGTCCGGACGGCGTCCAGGCCGCGCGCGTCCCTCACCTCGGCGCTGATCGCGGCCCGCTGGGCGTCCGTGAGGGCGGAGCCGTCGGTGGTCGCGAAGACGACCGTCCCGTTGCCTCCGGAGGCCTGGGGCAGGACGGCCTGGAGCCGCTCGGTCACCTGCGCGGTGCGCGTGCCCGGGATCGAGACCGTGCTCGTCAGGGTGCCTGCTCCGACGGCGAAGGCCAACCCGGCGGTGAGGAGGAGGACGAACCAGAGAGCGATGACGAGGCGGGCCCGGCGAGCCGCCGACTGACCGAGTCGGAAGAGGAATTCAGCCATGGGAGTCCTTCGGTGAGGGTGGTCAGCGGGTGGGCGCGTCGACAGGCCTGGGACCGTAGCCGTCGCGAGTGCGGTCGATGAGCTGGTCGAGCAGATCGTCCCAGACGGCCCGGGACGGCTCGTCCACGGTGCCGCCCGTCGCTGCCAGCCAGTGCGTGTGGAGCACCACGAGGCCCCCGATGAGGGAGCTGACGAGCAGCCGGGTCGTCAGCACGTCGGCCTCGGGGTGGCGCTCGAGCAGCTGGGTGGACAGGTGCTCGCTCACCTCGGTGAAGGCGCGGAGCAGGACGAGCGCCCCGCGGTGGGACGGCTCGGGGCCGGGCGCGCCGAGGACCCGGGTGAGGTAGGCGATCGGGGTCACGAGGTCGGTGGTCCGCAGCGCGGCCGCCACCTCGTCGAAGGCGCTCGCCGGCGCAGGGTCGGTCTGCGCGGTCGCCTGCGCCTCCACGCTGTCGACGACGGCGCCGAGCACCTCGCTGCAGACGGCGATGACGATGTCGTCGACGGAGCCGAAGTGGTTGAACACCGTGCGTCGGGACACGTCCGCGCGCTCGGCCAGCTCGTCGACGGTGAACCCGTCGGGTCCCTTGGCGTCGAGGAGCGCGGCGGCCGCGTCGATGATGGCCCGGTGGTGGCGCTGCCGCAGCTGCGCGCGACGGTCGGGGGAGGCGTCAGTCGCGGTCACCTCACGACACTACGTGCACCGGTGCACTCAGTGCAAAAACCCTACGGTGCTACCAGTCGAAGCGGCCACCACGGAGCGGTCGGCTCACCTCCGTGTCGGTCGCGAGCAGGCCGGTGATCCAGTCGTGGAAGGCCGGACCGTCCACCGCCTCGATGACCCGGGCGTTCGGCTCGAGCCCGTGCACTCCCCAGGACATCGCCGAGTAGCCGCGAGTCAGCGTCGAGCCGGTCTCCACCGCCACGTGGTACCGGCCGGCCCGGGTCACCAGCTCCGGATGCAGCAGGACGCCCACCGAGAGCGAGTCGGGGTGGGTCGTACCCGGGATGCCCACGCTCTCGTCGAACTCCAGGGTCGGGCCGCACACGGTGAGGAAGAACCGCGAGAGCGGTGTGCCGATCGCCTCGATGGCGGCGAGCTGGTCCCGGCTGAAGACGGCGTCGTTGAGGGTGAGCGGGGCCCACGGGACGACGGTGATGTCCCGGAATCCGGCCTCGAAGACGACCTGCGCTGCGTGGGGGTCGACGTAGAAGTTGAACTCGCCGGCCGGGGTGATGTTGCCGCGGCCGTTGTTCGAACCCCCCATGATGACGAGGCTCTTGACGTTGTCGACGAAGGTGGGGTCCTTGACGGCCGCCATCGCGACGTTCGTCAGCGGACCGATCGCGACGACGGAGAGCTCGCCCGGTGTCTCGGCCGTGAGCCGGAGCAGCGCGTCGACTCCGTGCTCGGCCTCCGTCACCGCCCCGTCGAAGTCCATGTCCAGGCCGCCCGAGCCGTCACCGTGGACGTTCTCCGCGGAGACCCAGGGCAGGACGAGGGGGCGGCGGCAGCCCAGGTGGACCGGCACGGTGCCGAGGCGCCCCGCCGCACTGAGCGTCAGCTGCGCGTTGCGGACCTGACGGTCGAACCCGACGTTGCCGGCCACCATGGTGATCGCCCGGAGGTCCGCCTCCGCGTCGAGGAGGCCGGCGATGATGGCGACGCAGTCGTCCTGGGCGGTGTCCGTGTCGAGGATGAACGGGATGGTCACGGTGCTCTCCTGGTGCGGCGGGTGACCGCTCGTGCGACGACCAGGGCCATGTCCCCGCCTCGTCGGTGGGTCAGTGGGAGGTCGCGCCGCTGAGGCGACCCTGCTCCGCGAGGTCCTCGACGAGGAACTCGCGGAGCAGATCGACGGCCTGGATGACCTTCTGGCTGCGCAGGGCGTAGTAGACGTTGGTCCCCACCCGGTGCGAGGTGACGATGCCGCGTTCGCGGAGGACGGCGAGGTGCTGACTCGTGTTGGACTGGTTGAGGTTCAGGGCCTCGCTCAGGTCGCCGACGCTGAGCTCGCGGTCCCGCAGCTCGTTGATGATGAGCAGACGCTTGGGGTCGGCGATGGCCTTGCACACCCGGGCGTGCAGCTCCTGCAGCTGACGTGCGACCTCAGCCTGCATCCTTCCTCCGATCCCCAACGCTTCCCACACGCCTCCGACGTCGGGGCCAGTCTAGGTCCTGTCCCGGCGCCCGGGGTCGGGCCGACCGTTTTCGGGCCCGGGCCCGATCGGTGGTGGGCGCTTGGTGGTTGGGCCGACCGTTTTCGGGCCCGGGCGCCCCGGCTCAGGCCAACGTCGTCGAGGCCACGCACTGGTTCCTGCCGACGTCGAGCAGATCCATCTCGTCCTCGGGCGGCGCGAGCTTGCCGGCGTTGACGAGCCGGATCGTGTCGTAGGTCTCCGGAGCGTGCGGCAGCGACGCGACGATCTCCTCGACGAAGCGCTCGATCGCCTGCTCGTTGAGCAACGTGGCGGTGAAGACGTCCTCGAGGGTCGTCACGACAAGGCCCTCGTCGTTGACCTCCGCGCTGCTCGACCAGTGGGCGGGGGCGATGATCGTGGCCGGGTCCAGTGGACGCAGTCGCTCGTGGACGGAGTGGAAGAGGTCACGCGCCAGCTCCTCCGCCTGACCGGTGAGGTCGGGCCGGCCCAGACCTCTGACGAAGACCGTGTCGCCGACGATGAGGAGCCGGTCGCTGACGAGGAAGGCCGTCGTCCCGGGGGTGTGGCCGGGCAGGTGCATCGTCAGGGTCTGCACCACCGCCGAGCCGAGATCGAGCACGTCGCCGTCCTTGAGGGGACGGTTCGGGAAGGGCACGATGCCGCCGGCGTCCTCCGGGGGAAGGTGGTACTCGGCGCCGAGCCGCTCCGCGAGGACGGGGCCGCCGCTGATGTGGTCGGCGTGGACGTGCGTGTCGACGATGTGCGTCACGGTCATGCCGTGCTCGGCGACGAGGTCGAGGTACGGCTGTGGGTGGCGGGTCGGGTCGACGATCATGCAGCGTCCCTCCGGGACGCCGATGACGTAGGACAGGCAGGCCTTGGCGGGGCGCTGGAACTGCCACGCGCGCACCTCGCCGGGGAGCCCGGTGATCTCCTTGGGCACGAGCAGCCTCGCCCACGCGTCCGTGCCACCTTCGAGCGAGCGGGTCTCGACGCCAAGGGACTCGAACTCCTCCGCGACGAGCTCGGATCCGTTGCCCTGGCCACAGATGACCACGGCGCCCTGGGGTGTGCGGCGGCAGTGCTCCTCGAGGTCCTCGAACACCTCGTAGACGGGCACGTTGCGGGTGGGGATGGGGCGGCTGCCCTCGACCGGGCTGGCCGCGAAGTCGTCCTTGTTGCGGACGTCGAGGATCTCGGGAACGGTGCCCGCCTCGATCTCGGAGAAGAGCTGGGCGGGAGTGATCGTCTTCGCCATTGAAGAGGTCCTTCCGGTGTTTGGTGGATTCAACGGACTGGGGTCTTGTTATATGCGAATACGTGAATGTAGTGTCGAGTGTCACACGATTCAACAGCTTCTCGCAATGGCGCGTAGGAGGCCAACATGACTGAGGCAGTGGCAGATCCGCCTGCTCACCCACTCACCCACCCCGTCCCCCCGGCTGAGGGCCCGGCCACTCAGGGCCTGACCATCGTGGCCTGGTCGGGCGATCTCGACCGGATCTGGCCCACCCTGATCCTCGGTTCCACCGGGGCGGCCTACGGGATGCAGACGACGATCTTCTTCACGTTCTGGGGGCTCTTTCCCCTCGTCCGGGACGACGTCCGGATCACCGGGACGAACGCCATGACCAAGGCACTCGCCGGGATGAACCGCCCGGGCATCAGCAACATGAAGCTCTCCAAGCTGCATCTGGGCGGTGCGGGGGCCTGGATGATGTCCAAGCTGGCCAAGGACCATGACGTGTCACCTCCCAAGGAGCTCCTCGAGATGTGCGTGGAGCTCGGGGTGAACCTCTGGCCGTGCGAGATGACGATGGAGCTGATGGGTCTGCGCCCCGACCAGCTCATCGACGGGGTGGGCGAACCGGTCGGCGCAGCCACCGCACTCTCGGCGATGAGCCGATCCCAGGTCAACCTCTTCATCTGACGATTCATCAGACCGCCAGCAAGGAGCTCCCATGGACCACCCCATCGACGCCACCATCGACGCCAAGGGCAAGAAGTGCCCGATGCCCGTGCTCATGGCCTCCCGCGGCCTGAAGACCCTCCAGCCGGGCCAGGTCATGCTCATCGAGGCGACCGACAACGGCTCGCAGAGCGACATCCCCTCCTGGGCCAGGGACACGGGGAACGAGCTGCTCGAGGCCACCACCGTGGATGGCGTGCATCGCTACGTCGTCAGGAAGTCGTGAGCCCGTGCAGTACGGTTTCGCGATCGACCAGCGCACCTGCATCGGCTGTCACGCCTGCACTGTCGCGTGCAAGACGGAGCACGAGGTGCCCCTGGGCCAGTTCCGCACCTGGGTGAAGTACGTCGACACCGGCACGTTCCCCGACACGACGCGGTCCTTCGGGGTGATGCGGTGCAACCACTGCACCGACGCGCCGTGCGTCAAGATCTGCCCGACCCAGGCCCTCTTCAAGCGCGACGACGGAATCGTCGACTTCGACGGCGACCGGTGCATCGGGTGCAAGAGCTGCATGCAGGCCTGTCCGTACGACGCGATCTACATCGATGCCAACACCCACACGGCGGCCAAGTGCAACCTGTGCGCGCACCGGGTCGACGAGGGCATGGAGCCTGCGTGTGTCGTCGTCTGTCCGACCCACTCGATCTGGGTGGGCGACCTCGACGACCCGACGAGCGGCATCGCCCGGCTGGTGGCCACCCAGGAGACGTCGGTGCGCACCCCGGAGCAGAACACCGGCCCCAACGTGTTCTACCTCGGCGCGGACCAGGCGGTCCTCGACCCGCTCGCCGCGCCGGTGGACGACACGTACATCTGGGCCAAGCCGGACGCGCAGCGCCTGCTGACCCAGGGCGACGTGCCGGGTAGCCCGCGCACCGGCGCGAGGACGACGCTCAACACTGCACACCCCCGCCCGTGGGGGTGGAAGGTGGTGACCTACCTGTGGACCAAGGGGATCGGGGCCGGCGCCCTGCTGGTCGCCGCCCTCGCGGTCCTCCTCGGCACCGACCTCGGCGTCCTCGGCGACTACGTTGCGCCCGCTCTCGGGATCTTCGGTGCGGCGACGACCGGTGGTCTGCTCGTCTGGGACCTCAAGCGGCCCGAGCGGTTCCTCTACCTCTTCCTCAAGTCGAACTTCACGTCCTGGCTCGTCCTCGGCGGCTATGTGCTGACCCTCTTCACCGGCGGCTCGGTCCTGTGGCTTCTCGCTGCCGTCCTCGACGTGGGCTGGGCCATGACGGTCCTGGCCTGGCTGGCCATCCCGGCAGCCGCCCTGATGGCGGGCTACACCGCCTTCCTGTTCGGGCAGGCGGAAGGACGGGACCTGTGGCAGTCGCCGGTGCTGTTCTGGCACCTGCAGGCCCAGGCGGTCATGGTGGGCAGCGGGACGCTCCTCGTCGCCGGGCTGTTCCTCGACCTACCGCAGGCAGCCCAGGACCTCCTCGTCGCGGCCTTCGTCATCTCGACGCTCGCGCACCTGGCCATCCTGCTCGTCGAGTACGGCGGCCGCCACGTCTCCCGTCAGGCGGCTGCAGCGGCCCACATCATCACGCACGGTCGGTACGCGCGAACCTTCTGGCTCGGCAGCGTGTTCCCGACCGTGGTCGCCGCGGTCCTCGGCGCTGTCGGCTGGGCGATGGGAGCCGAGGCTGGCGGCGTCCTCGCGGCGCTCGCCGGCCTCACCGTCCAGCCGGCCCTGCTCGCCTACGAGACCGTGTTCGTCCGCGCCGGCCAGGACCTCCCGCTCTCCTGAGCGACTCGCGAAAGGGAACCCCCAATGACTGCTGAGCCGACTGCTGAGCCGACTGCTGGGCCGACGAACCGGCCGCCGGTACCCATGCCCGGGGCCCGGACCCATGAGAAGCTGCGCAACTTCCCACCACCGGAGGAGTGGGATGCGCACGTCGAGTACGACGCGAAGGCGCACCCGCGGAAGGTCCCGCACACCTACTCGCTCATTCCGACGATCTGTTTCAACTGCGAGTCATCCTGTGGCCTGCTCGCCTACGTCGACCACGAGGACCTGTCCATCAGGAAGTTCGAGGGCAACCCCGCGCACCCCGGCTCCCGCGGCCGCAACTGCGCCAAGGGGCCGGCCACGATCAACCAGGTCCACGACCCGGAGCGGATCCTCCACCCGCTGCGCCGGGTCGGCGAGCGCGGCTCCGGTCAGTTCGAGCGCGTGTCCTGGGACGAGGCGGTCCGCGACATCGCCGGCCGGATCCGCAAGGCCATCGTCGAGGACCGTCGGGACGAGGTGATGTACCACGTGGGGCGCCCCGGCGAGGACGGCTTCGCCGAGCGGGTCCTGCAGGCGTGGGGCGTCGACGGGCACAACTCGCACACCAACGTCTGCTCGTCCGGGGGGCGCTCGGGCTACACGCACTGGATGGGCTACGACCGGCCCTCGCCCGACTATGCCAACTCCCGGGTGATGCTGCTCCTGTCGAGCCACCTCGAGACCGGCCACTACTTCAACCCCCACGCCCAGCGGATCATGGAGGCCAAGCAGAACGGCGCCAAGCTCGTCGTCCTCGACCTGCGCCTGTCCAACACCGCCTCCCACGCAGACCTGTGGATCTCCCCGTGGCCGGGCAGCGAGGCCGCCATCTTCCTGGCGGTCGCCTCCTACCTGCTGCGCACCCGCACCATCGACGCGGCCTTCCTGCGCCGGTGGGTCAACTGGGACGTGTACCTGGAGCGACTGCACCCTGACGCGCCGAAGGACTTCGAGGTCTTCCTCGAGAAGCTGACCGAGGACTACTCGAAGTACACGTTCGAGTTCGCGGCACAGGAGGCGCACGTCCCGGTCGCGCAGATCGAGCAGCTGGCCCGGATCGTGGCTCAGGCGGGCAACCGGCTCGCCACGCACACGTGGCGGTCCGCCGCGGCGGGCAACCTCGGCGGGTGGCAGATCACGCGCTCGCTGTTCTTCCTCAACGTCCTCACCGGAAGTGTCGGCACGGTCGGCGGGACGCACCCGAACGGCTGGGACAAGTTCATCCCGCACTTCCCCGAGATGCCGGAGCCGAACGACGTGTGGAGCGAGAAGCTCTGGCCCTCGGAGTACCCGCTCACGACGAACGAGATGTCGATCCTCCTGCCGCACTTCCTCAAGGACGGTCGGGGCACGCTCGAGGTGTACTTCAGCCGGGTCTACAACCCGCTGTGGGTCAACCCCGACGGCTTCACCTGGATCGACGTCCTCAAGGACGAGAGCCGGATCGGCCTGCACGTCGCGCTCACCCCGACGTGGAGCGAGTCGGCCACCTTCGCCGACTACGTCCTGCCCATGGGCCATGCGTCCGAGCGCCACGACACGATGTCGTTCGAGACGCACACCTCCAAATGGATCGCCTTCCGGCAGCCGGTGACCCGCGTCGCCATGGCCAAGAGGGGGATTCCTTTCCAGGACACCCGCGACACCAACCCCGGCGAGGTCTGGGAGGAGAACGAGTTCTGGTTCGAGCTGTCCTGGCAGATCGACCCGGACGGTTCCCTCGGCATCCGTCAGTACTTCGAGTCCAAGGAGCGGCCGGGCGAGAAGATGACCCAGGACGAGTACTACGACATCCTCTTCGCACGCAGTGTTCCCGGGCTGCCCCAGGCGGCGTCGGACCAGGGCATGACCCCGCTCGAGTACATGCGCAAGTACGGCGTCTTCGAGATCGCCAAGGACGTCTACCGGCTCGACGAGCGGCCGCTGACCGCGGCCGAGCTCGACGGCGCCGTCGCGGACGAGAAGGGCGTCCTCCGCAAGCCGGTCACGCTCGACACCGCACCGCCCCTCGTCGGTGAGGCCGGTGCGGTCGGGCTCGAGCACGAGGACGGGTCCCGGACGGCCGGCTGGCTGTCGCCGTCTCGCAAGCTGGAGCTCTACTCCACGACCTTGGCTGATTGGGGGTGGCCCGAGCAGGCGACCCCGGGCTACATCGAGTCCCACGTCTCGGCCCGACGGATCGACCGGGCCAACGACGAGTTCGTCCTCATGCCGAACTTCCGGCTGCCGACCCTCATTCACACCCGTTCCGGCAACGCCAAGTTCCTGAACGAGATCGCCAACACCCACCCCTTGTGGTTCAACAAGAAGGACGCCACCACGATGGGCATCAGCACCGGCGACCTCGTGCGCGTCACGACCGAGATCGGCCACTTCGTGGCCCGGGCGTGGGCGACGGAGGCGATCCGGCCCGGAGTCGTGGGCATGTCGCACCACATGGGCCGGTGGACGCAGGACGGGCACCCCGGCAGCCGCTGGGTCATGGGCAAGGTCAACCTCAACCGGTCCGAGGACGGCATCTGGAAGCTGCGCTACATCGAGGGGGTCAAGCCCTTCAAGAGCGAGGACCCGGACTCCGAGCGGATCTACTGGGACGATCCAGGCGTGCACCAGAACCTCGCCTTTCCCGTCCAGCCCGACCCGGTCTCCGGCATGCACTGCTGGCACCAGAAGGTGAAGATCGAGAAGGCGCACCCGGGCGACCAGTACGGCGACGTCGAGGTCGACGTCACCAAGTCCCGAGAGGTCTACCGCCGGTGGCTGGCGATGACGCGTCCCGGACCCGGACCCGACGGGCAGCGCCGGCCGGAGTTCATGATGCGGCACGTCACCCCGAAGCGGTCCGCCTACCGCGTCGCCGCCGCGACGGCCGAGGAGACCAGAGCCTGATGAGCCTCGTCTCTCGCTTGCGTTCGCCGGCCGCCACGAGCCCGGTCGACGTCGAAGCCGTCCGGGCGGCGCTCGGCGTCGTCCAGGACCCGGAGCTGCACCTGACCCTCGAGGAGGCCGGCATGGTCGGTGGCGTCGAGGTGGCTCGCCACGGTGTCGTCCGGCTCACGGTGCGGCTGACGACCCCGTCGTGCCCCATGAAGGCCGCGCTCGGTGCCTCGATCGTGGCCGAGGTGGGCGCGGTCCCCGGCGTCGACCGGGTCGAGGTGAACTTCACCGCGATGACCGAGCAGGAGCGGATGGCGCTGGCCGACCGGCTCCGCGGCGACATGCCCGCCGCGGGCCTTGCCTTCGGGCCGGACTCCCGGACGACCGTCTACGCGGTGGCCAGCGGCAAGGGCGGCGTCGGCAAGTCCACGATCACGGCCAACCTCGCCGTGGCGCTGGCCTTGCAGGGCAAGCGGGTCGGAGTCCTCGACGCCGACGTCTGGGGGTACTCCGTCCCGCACCTGTTCGGGGTGCGCCGCGCACCGGTCGCGATCAAGGGGCTCATGCTCCCGGTCGAGGCGCACGGTGTGTCCCTCATGTCGGTCGGCTTCTTCGTCACCGACGAGGAGCCGGTGGTCTGGCGCGGGCCGATGCTGCACAAGGCGCTCCAGCAGTTCCTCGGTGACGTCCGGTGGCCCGATCTCGACGTGCTGCTCATCGACCTGCCGCCCGGGACCGGTGACATCACCATGTCGCTGCTCGAGCTGGTGCCCGACGCGGCCCTGCTCGCGGTGACGACCCCGCAGCCGGCCGCGCAGCTGGTGGCCGAGCGGGTCGGGCGGATGGCGCGCAACGCCCGGATGCCCGTGGCCGGCGTCATCGAGAACATGTCGACCCTGGTGTGCGATGCCTGCCACGAGAGCACGCCGCTCTTCGGCAGCGGGGGTGGCCAACGCCTTGCCGACGTCATCGACGCCCCGCTGCTCGGACAGGTCCCGCTCGACGTCGCGCTTCGTGAGGGAGGCGACCTCGGGGTTCCAGCGGTGCTCGGCTCGCCGGCCACACCCTCGGCGCAGGCGCTGTCGCGCATCGCCGGCCAGCTTCCCGTGGTCCGGCGTAGCCTCGTCGGGCGCAAGCTGCCGCTCACCGTCCTCTGACCTGCGGCGTGCAGGGGGCGCCCCGTCCGATCAGGTCGTAGGCCGCCGAAGGCTCCGTGGTCTCGGTCCGACCGGGCATCGACGTAAGCGCTCAGGAGGCGAGGAGCAGCGAAAGGGCGGCGGTGTCGACGTCGTTGTCGGGGTCGATCCCCTCGACCGCGGCCAGCCGGGTCACCGTGCCGCGGCGGTCCGCCTCGATCCACGCAGCCCGGTGGGCCAGGCCGAGGTGCGGCAGGCCGGGCAGCAGGAGGCACCCGGAGGCGGTCTCGTACTCCGGCAGCGAGGCGAGGGTGCTCGACGGCGGGTGCAGCACGGCCAGCCCGGCGGGCAGGGGGTCGGCGAACTGCCCCGGGCGCAGCGGGTGCGCCCCGGCGAACTGGCCCTCGGCGAGGACGAGCCCGACCGAGTGCTCTGGCGCGTGTGCCGGGACCTCCTCGAGCACGCGGAAGACGGTGCTCCCGTGGGGGAGCATGTGCGGCACAGCGGCCATTCGCACCGCGAGCAGCAGGACCTGGGTCCACTCGACCGTGTCCTCGGGCCAGCGGCCGACGATGAGGAACCCGCGTAGCACGCCGTTGGACTGGATCGGCGCCACCTCGACCTTGGGGTCGTTGTCGTGATCCACGTGGGCCTCCCTCCGCGGCTGCTGAAGGGCCTTGTCGGTTCGTGACCTCTGTCACTCTCAGCATGCCACCACGAGGGCGGGACGGCACGCATCCGACGCGCCGCGGCGCCGGTCGTGAGTCGGCTCTCCCGGTCAGCCGTGGGTGGCGGCGATGACCCGGGTCAGCGTGGCGTGGAGCGACTTCAGCTCGGCGAGGTCCATCCCGAGCCGCTCGATGACCTGCGGAGGGACCTGGAGGGCCCGTTCGCGCAGGGACCGCCCCGCGCGGGTCAGCGTGACGGCCAGGGCCCGCTCGTCGGCCGGATCGCGGTCCCGGCTGAGCAGGCCGGCCCGCTCGAGGCGCTTGAGGAGCGGCGACAGCGTGGCCGGGTCGAGGCTGACGAGCCGGCTGAGCTCCTTGACCGTCAGCTGGTCCCGCTCCCACAGCGCGAGCATGACGAGGTACTGGGGGTGGGTGAGCCCGAGCGGCTCGAGCACCGGGCGGTAGAGGGCGATGACGTTGCGGGCCGCCACGGAGAGCGCGAAGCAGACCTGCTCGTCGAGCTTGAGCAGGTCATCAGGCGGCGCAGGTACACTAACCATTTGCAGGCAAACTATATCGGGAAGTGAGCACGATGGCTGGCAAGGGTGACAACGAGGGCCTGTCCGTGGGCTACCGCATCGGCTACCAGCTGAGGCGCCTCGGCCTGACCTTCTTCGGTCCCGCCCAGCTCGGCGAGACCAACGACCCGACGACTCGTCTCGCTGCCGAGCGGGCGGCCAAGGTCGCCCGCGCCAGGCGCGACCGTGAGCAGCGGGAGGCAGCCGAGCAGGCCCGGCGCCGTGCGGCGTGACGACTGCTGAGCCATGTTGGGCTGCGGGGGTTTCGGGTACCGTCGAGGGGACGGGTCAATCCGCACGGCCTCCAGGAGGAGCCATGGGTGATCGAGTTGGTCTCTGGTTCATGCTCGGGATGGTCATCCTGCTCGTGGTGGGACTGATCATGGTGAACCCCCGGCGTGGCAAGGGTGGTGATGCCGACACGGAGTCGCTCAACCGTCATCTGGACGACACGCTGCGCAACCGGGCCGACCACCCGGAAGGGGCGGAGCGTTCCCACCTCGTCGGCAACCCGCCGGTGGACTCCGTGACGACGCAGGGCTGGGGTGTGGCGACCCCCGGCGAGGGGGCCCTTCCGGAGCTGCCCGAGGACATCCACCCAGAGCTCCACGACAGCGACCGCAAGCGCCGCCGGCACTGACGGCCCTGTTGGTACTGACGGCTCTCCGACGATGCCGTATGCCGCTGAGCTGGCTTCCCCAGCCGCGCGCGGACGGGTGCGTGGCCGGGTGAGCGAGCCCAGCGGCATACGGCATGCGGTTCGGCGGACCCTGGGTCGGTAGCCTCACTCGACATGGACGTTCCCGGGAAGGTGGTCGTCGTTGGTGGGGGGATCGGCGGCGTCAGCACGGTGGCGGCGCTGCGTGCGGGCGGCTACGGCGGTGAGCTGGTGCTCGTCGACGACGCGGAGCTGCCCACCGACCGCCCTCCGCTCAGCAAGGAGTACCTCGCGGGCACCCGCTCGCTGACGGATCTCGCACTGGAGCAGCCGGACTGGTACGACGACCACGACGTTCGCCTGGTGCCTCGCACGCGCGTGTCGGCGCTGCGTCCCGGTGAAGGTGCCGTCGAGACCGAGGACGGCCGCACGCTCGCGGCAGACCGCGTCGTGCTCGCCACCGGCGGGCGGGCGGCCCGACCGCCGATCCCGGGCGCCGACGACGCGCGGGTTCACGTGCTGCGCACCGTGGAGGACGCCGACCGGCTCCGGGCGGCGGTGGCACCGGGGACCCGCGTGCTCGTCGTCGGTGCCGGCCTCGTCGGCGCGGAGGCCGGCTCCACGCTGGCGGGACTCGGGGCGGACGTCGTCCTCGTCGACCCGGTGGCGCCGCCCCTCGCCCTCGTCTTCGGCCAGCCGGTCGCCCACTGGCTCCACGAGCTGAACCGGGCGCGCGGTCTGGCCCTCCACCACGCCGGTGTCGAGCGGCTCGATGCCACCACCGACGGCCTTCGCGTGCGGCTCAGCGGCGGTGCGGACGACGTGCGGGCCGACCTGGTGGTGCTCGCCGTCGGCATGGTGCCCGAGACGACACTCGCCGTGAGCGCGGGACTCCGCACGGGGCGCGGAGTGCGCGTCGACCGGGGCCAGCTGACCTCGAACCCGGCCGTGCTCGCCATCGGCGACGCCACGGAGGTGGTCGTGGACGGCGTGGTCCGGCCCCGCGCCGAGCACTGGGAGGCGGCCCGGCTCGACGGTGAGCGGGCGGCCGCGACGATCCTCGGCGCGCCCCTGCCCGCTCCGACGGCGAGCTGGTTCTGGACGGAGCGCCATGGCCTGCACGTCGAGGTCGTCGGCGACCTCACGGCCGGCGACCTCGTCCTCCGCGGAGAGCTGGGGACACCGCCGTTCTCGGCGTTCTCGGTCCATGAGGGGATGGTCGCGGGCGCCGTTGCCGTGGACGACCCCAGGGCCGTCCGTGCGGCGCGGCGCCTCATCGACCGCGCGATACCCGTCGACCCGGCCGCTCTCGCCGACCCGTCCACCGACCTCCGGCGGCTGCTCCGCGGTTGACCGCGTCGCCGGTGAACAGCGGGCGCACCGTTCACGAGTGACAGTGAGAGCCACGTGTCCGTGTGGCGCAAGCCCGAGTGATCTGAGCGCCCGCGGCCTGGTCGGGGCCTGGTCGGGGCTTGATTTGGGGCGTCAGCTGGCGAGGCCGAGGAAGATCCCGATGAGCGTCACGCCGATGAAGGTCCAGCCGCCGGTCCACCTGCGCTCCGGCCGGCTCGGCTGGCGTACCCCGCGGGTGGGGCCGCTGAGGACCGCGAAGAGGGGTATGCCGACGACGGCGAAGGGACTGGCGAACACCCAGATCCAGGCCCAGCGCGTCGCCCGCCACGGCTCGGGGCCGCCGACGAGGAGCAGCACTGCGGATATCCACAGCAATGGAGCGACCGGACTCAGCCACGCCGGCACGTGCCACCCCGCGACGGTGGCTTCCCAACGAGGTCGGATCCCGCCCTCCACGACGAGCGCACCGTCTCCGTCCCACGCGCGCAGCTGGCGCTCGACGTCGCCGTGCAACGGCTCGATATCCCTTGTCATCGTCGATGACGACTGCTCGTCGGGCGTGCTGACCTGGAGCACCGTGGTCACGTGCCGGTTCCAGCCGTTCTGCCACTCGATGCTCACCCGGCTGGACCCGGTGGCCTCGGGTGGGAGCGCGCCGATCACCCGCACCTTGTCGACGCTGCCGGCACCGATCGCCCACTGCAGCTCCTGCAGCGAGGCGCCCCGGGCGCCCGTGAGGACAACCGCGGCGGCAAAGGCGACGGAGAGCGCCAGGAGACCCATTCGCAGGTGCCGGTGGATGCGGCGTGCGGGTCGGCCGGTGGAGGTCGAGGCAAGGACCGGGGTGGTCACTCGACCACCGTAGCGACGCGGTGCGGGCCTGTCGCTGCGAACCGGCGCAGCCCGTTCGGGTAGGACTGGTGCATGGTGATGCACGACGAGATGGACGAGGAGATGCAGGACGAGTTCGGCACGATGGCCGCGTGGACTCGCGAGGCGGTGACCCGTCTCGGCCCCGACCACGCCATCCCGGCCGGCTGCCGCGGCAGTGGGCGGCCCTCGGGTCTCGACTGGCTCTTGGCCCGGCTCGGCGCCGGACCGGGCGACCCGCTCCTCGACGTGGGGGCCGGGCTCGGCGGGCCGGCCGCTTATGCCAGGGCAGCGGCCGGTGTGCGTCCCGTCTGCGTGGAGCCCATGCGGGCGGCAGCAGCGGGAGCTGCCGCCCTCTTCGACCTGCCTTCCGTCCTGGGCGAGGGCGCCCGGCTGCCCCTGGCCACCGGCTCGTTCGGGCTGGCCTGGTCGCTCGGCACGCTCTGCACCACCGACGAGAAGGCGGTGTGGCTCGGCGAGCTGCGTCGCGTCCTGCGACCACGAGCCCGGCTCGGGCTGCTCGTCGTCGTGGCGACGGGCGAGTCCTTCCACGTGCCGTGGGGCAACGCCTTCCCCTCACTGGGGGAGCTGAGGCAGCTGCTGGCGGCCGGCGGGTTCACCGTGGCGGAGGAGGCGTGGACGGACGACCTGCCACCGGCCGGGGGGACGTGGCAGCGCCTCGAGGACGAGGTCGAGGCAGCTGTTCGCGAGGCTCACGGCCAGGACGAGCGGTACGCCGCGGTCAGGGACCAGGAACGCCGGATGGGGGGCCTCGTCGAGTCCGGGCGCGTCCGGGGGCGCGTGCTCGCCACAGAGGTGGTCACCTGAGCCTGGACGTCCAGCGTTCGACCCGGTCGTTGTGACGGGGGTCACGTCCGACAGACTGGGCTCGCCCCGGTGTCACGGCCAGCCCTCCGGGAGCACGGATCCGTGGTGCGGCTGGATGTCGGTGGAAGACGAGGGACCAGGTGGCGCGGGAGATGCGGCGAACGAGCGCGAGGCTGGCAGACGGTCGCGAGATCATCTACTTCGACGACGTGACCCAGGCGCGGTCGCCCCTGCGGGACGAGCGCCCGCTGGGGCCGCGAGCCGAGGCCGGCGAGATGCGGTTCGACGCCCTGACGGGGGAGTGGGTGGCCGTCGCGAGCCACCGTCAGAACCGGACCTTCCTGCCGCCGCCGGACGAGTGTCCCCTGTGTCCTACGGGCCGCGGGTCGGTGCCGAGCGAGGTGCCGGACCCTGCCTATGACGTGGTCGTCTTCGAGAACCGGTTCCCCAGCTTCTCCGAGGGAGCCGCGGACCTCCTCGGGTCGGCGGTCCCGGAGCCGCTCTTCGCGACGGTCCCGGCGCGCGGCCGGTGCGAGGTCGTGTGCTTCACCAGCGACCACGATGGACAGTTCGCGCAGCTGCCGCCTGCCCGGGTCGCCACAGTCCTCGAGGCCTGGTGCGACCGGACGGAGGAGCTGGGCCGGCTCGCCGGCGTCGAGTACGTCTTCTGCTTCGAGAACCGTGGCCCGGAGATCGGCGTGACCCTGCACCACCCGCACGGCCAGATCTACGCCTACCCCTACGTGCCCGCGCGCACTCGCGCCATGCTCGAGCGGGCCCGGGAGCACCGGGCGGCGACCGGCCGGCTGCTCGGCTCCGACGTCCTCGCCGCCGAGCTGGCCGCGGGGTCGCGGGTCGTCCTGCGATCGGAGCACTGGACGGCCTATGCGCCCTTCGCCTCACGCTGGCCCGTCGAGGTGCACCTCGTGCCCAACCGGGCCGTGCCCGACCTGCCCTCGCTCGACAGCCCGGAGCGCGCCGACTTCGCGCAGGTCTACCCGCAGCTGCTCCGTCGCCTCGACCTGTTCCACGCGGCACCGGTGGTTGCCGACGGACCTGATGCGGCACCGATCCCGCTGCCCTACATCGCCGGCTGGCACCAGGCGCCGGTCCACGATGGCCGCGAGGACTGGCGGCTCAGCCTGCAGATCACCTCCATCCTGCGCGCTCCCGGAAAGCTCAAGTACCTCGCCGGCTCGGAGTCCGGGGTCGGCGGGTGGGTGACCGACGTCGCGCCCGAGTCGGTGGCGGCCCGCCTGCGCGACCTGGCCGACGCATGAGCGCCGATCCGACGACCATTCCGGCCGAGCTCGGGGACACGTTCCGGGACGCCTTCGGACGGGAGCCGAGCGGGGTCTGGTCCGCGCCCGGCCGGGTCAACCTCATCGGCGAGCACACCGACTACAACCGAGGGCTCTGCCTTCCCATGGCGATCCCGCGCCGCACCTGGGTGGCCGCCGCCCGGCGCGAGGACCGCAGGATGCGGATCCTCTCCCGGCAGGTCCCGGGGGAGCGGACCATCGCCCTCGACGGGCTCCTCGAGGGCAACCGGGGTGGGTGGGCGGCCTACGCCGTCGGCGTCCTCTGGGCCCTCGAGCAGGCCGGTCATGAGGTCCGGGGCCTCGACGTCGTGGTGGACGGCCGGGTGCCGCTCGGCTCCGGGCTCTCGAGCTCCGCCGCCCTGGAGTGCGCGGTCGCCGTCGCAGCGGTCGACCTCTTCGCCCTCGAGGGCCTCGACGGCGACGACGGGCGCCGCCGGCTCGCAGGGGTCTGCGTCCGGGCCGAGAACGACGTGGCGGGCGCCCCGACCGGGGGCATGGACCAGTCGGCCGCGCTGCTCGCCCGTGCCGACGAGGCGCTGCTGCTCGACTTCGACGGCGACCGGCCACCCGTCCACGTGCCGTTCGACCTGGCGGCGCACGACCTGGCGCTCCTGGTCATGAACACCCGCGCCGAGCACTCCCTCGACGACGGGCAGTACGGCAACCGGCGCGAGGAGTGCCTGGCCGCGGTGGCCGAGCTGGGGCTCGGGTCCCTGCGCGAGCTGCGTCCCCCCGACCTCGAGCGCGTCCTGCCACGACTGTCGAGCGAGGTGCTGCGCCGGCGTGTCCGGCACGTCGTCACCGAGGTCGACCGGGTCACCCGGACGGTCGCGGCGCTCGAGTCCGACGGCTTCGCCGCGCTGACCGCCCTCTTCGACGCGTCGCACGCCTCGATGCGCGACGACTTCGAGATCTCCTGCGCGGAGCTCGACACCGCCGTCGACACGGCGCGCGCCAGGGGGGCGCTCGCGGCGAGGATGACCGGCGGGGGCTTCGGTGGCTCGGCCATCGCCATCGTGCGAACCGACCTGCTCGACGAGGTCAGTGAGGCGGTGGCAGCGGCGTTCTCCGACTGCGGCTTGCGCGAGCCTGAGCTCTTCCCCGTCACAGCGGACGGGTCGGCGCGGCAGGAGCGCTGACGCGGCGCGCCTGCTCGCCGTCAGGGACTCACTCGGAGGTTCCGCGGTTTCCCGGACGGCGGTCGAGTTCGCAACTACGCTGACCGCAACATCGGCCCCTCCACGTTGCCCGAAGCTGGGTCCGGGGGCGGATCTGGGAGGGTGGATGCCCAAACCTGCCATCCTGACGGTCGACGACGACCCGGCCGTGTCGGCTGCGATCACCCGCGACCTGCGCAGTCGGTACGCCGACCACTACCGGGTCATCCGGACGACCTCGGGCGCCGAGGCGCTCGACGTCCTCACCACGCTTGCGCTCCGCGGCCAGCCGGTCGCCTTGATCGCCTCCGACCAGCGCATGCCGGGCATGACCGGCATCGAGCTGCTCGAGCAGGCCAGCACCCACGCGCCGGAGGCGAAGCGGCTGTTGCTGACGGCCTACGCCGACACCGACGTCGCGATCCGGGCGATCAACGACATCGGCCTCGACTACTACCTGCTGAAGCCGTGGGACCCACCGGAGGAGCGGCTCTACCCCGTGCTCGACGACCTGCTCGGCGACTGGGGGCAGCAGCATCCGGATCACTCCACGGACGTCCGTGTCGTCGGTCACCGCTGGTCGGACCGCAGCCACGAGATCAAGACCTTCCTCGCGCGCAACCACGTCCCCTATCGCTGGTACGACGTCGAGCGCGATGCCGAGGCGCAGCGGCTCGCCACCATCGCAGGTGCCGCCGACTCGGACCTGCCGATCGTCCTCGCGCCCGGCCGGGACGCCTTGCGAAACCCCACCACCGTGGACGTCGCCAACACGCTCGGGCTGCGCACTCGCGCCGAGCGCCCGCTCTACGACGTCTGCATCGTCGGCGGCGGACCGGCCGGCCTGGCCGCGGCGGTCTACGCGGCCTCCGAGGGGCTCGACACGGTGATCGTCGAGCGGGAGGCGCCGGGCGGCCAGGCGGGCCAGAGTGCCGCCATCGAGAACTACCTCGGTTTTCCGCGCGGCCTCACCGGCTCCGACCTCGCCCAGCGAGCGGTGGCCCAGGTCGTTCGCTTCGGGGCCGAGATGGTCGTGGCGCGCGACGTCGTGGGTCGCGAGACGAGGGGATCGGTGCAGGCCGTGCGCATCGAGGGCGCCGACGATGTCGAGGCCCGGGCCCTCATCGTCGCGACGGGTGTCTCCTACCGGAGGCTTCCCGCACCGGGGCTCGACGCCTTCACCGGCCGGGGCGTCTACTACGGCGCGACGGCGAGCGAGGCCAGCCAGTGCCGAGGCGAGGAGGTGTACGTCGTGGGCGCCGCCAACTCGGCCGGTCAGGCGGCCCTCAACCTCGCCCGGTTCGCCGAGCGGGTGACGCTGCTCGTCCGCTCGGGCTCCCTCGCGGAGAGCATGTCGCGCTACCTCATCGAGCGCATCGACCAGACGGCGAACATCATGGTGCGCTTCCGCACCGAGGTGGCTGCCGCCCGCGGGGACGGCCACCTTGAGGCGCTCACCCTCGCGCGCCCCCGGTCGAGCGACCAGGGTGACCCCGGCGACCGGGGTGCCGCTGAGGAGGTCGACACCAACTGGCTGTTCATCTTCATCGGCGCCTCGCCACGGACCGACTGGCTCGGGGAGGACATCACCCGCGATCCGGCCGGGTTCATCGTGACGGGCACCGACCTGACGGGCCCGAGGTTCAGCAGCCGCGCCCACCCCTGGCCTCTGGAGCGTGCCCCGCTCGCCCTGGAGACGAGCGTGCCGGGGGTGTTCGCCGCGGGCGACGCCCGCCTCGACTCGATGAAGCGGGTGGCCTCCGCCGTGGGTGAGGGTGCGATGGCAGTGCACCTCGTCCACCGCTACCTCGCAACGGTCTAGGAGCGAAATGGCCACTGGACTCGAGCTGCGCGACCTGCCGATCTTCGAGGGACTGGCGGCCTCCCAGCTGGCCCAGCTCCTCGCAGCTGCGGAGGACGTGCTCGTCGAGCCCGGGGCCGTCGCCTGGCGGGAGGGTGAGCATGCCGACCACTGGTGGGTCCTGCTGGAGGGCGAGATCGAGCTGACTCGCAGAGTC
This sequence comes from Intrasporangium calvum DSM 43043, assembly GCF_000184685.1. NCBI lineage: Bacteria > Bacillati > Actinomycetota > Actinomycetes > Micrococcales > Intrasporangiaceae > Intrasporangium > Intrasporangium calvum. Next base: position 3,128,504 of record NC_014830.1, on the reverse strand, counting down.
GGCCACGAGCGCGTCGTCGTCAGCCACATGCGCACGCCCGGGCAGTGGGCCGGAGGCTTTCGCGCGTGGGACCAGGCGGGCGTCTACCTCGCCACGGGGCAGGTCGTCGCATCCGGTCGGCTCCTGCGCGTCGCGGCCACGGACCTGCGTGAGCTGACCCAGGAGTGGTTCCCGCTGGGCGGACGCCTCATCGAGGGCATCATGGTCACCGCGCGCTCGATCGAGTCGATGGTGCGCCAACGCGGCTCGCTCATCACGCTCGGCACCCTGTCGGCCGGGCTCGCCCATGAGCTGAACAACCCCGCATCAGCGGCGGCCCGCGCTGCCGAGGTGCTGTCCGGGGAGCTGCCGCGGCTGATCGACTCGATCCGTGGCCTCGCGAACAACCTCACTCCGGAGCAGTTCGTCGAGCTCGACGAGCTGCGCCGCAACCTGGGCCCCCGGCTGCCACGGCACGACGCGGTGGCGCTCGCGGACGAGGAAGAGGCGCTGGGGGAGTGGCTCGGGGATCACTCCGTCGCGCGTCCGTGGGCGGTCGCCGCGGCGTTGGCCTCGTCGGGTGCCGACGTGTCGTGGTGCGAGCGGGCGCTCGGGATCGTCGGCCGCGACGCGCTGGCCTCGGGGCTCGAGTGGGTGGCCACAACCGTGTCCGTCACCTCCCTCCTGGACGAGATGCAGGAGTCGACCCGCCGGGTCTCGGGGATCGTCGCCGCGGTCCGCTCCTACACCCAGATGGACCGCGCCGGCCGGCAGCAGGTCGACGTGCGCGACGGGCTCGAGAGCACGCTCGTCGTCCTCGGCCCCCGCTTCCGCGAGGGCGATGGGGTCGCGGTGGTCCGCGACTACTCCGACGACCTGCCGAGGGTGGACGCGCACCCCGGCGAGCTGAACCAGGTCTGGACCAACCTGATCGACAACGCGGTTGACGCCATGTCCGGGTCGGGCACCCTCGGGATCACGGCTCGTCCGGAGACGGGCGGGGACGGGCTGGTCGTCGAGATCTCGGACACGGGGGTCGGGATGCCCGCCGACGTGGTCGAGCGCGCCTTCGAGGCGTTCTTCACGACGAAGCAGGTCGGCAGTGGCACCGGCCTCGGCCTCGACATCGCGCGCCGGATCGTCGTCGACCGGCACGGCGGCGACATCTCGGTCGACAGTGCCCCGGGCCGGACCGTGTTCCGGGTCCGTCTCCCGCTCGTCCGCCCCGCGGGGGAGTGAGCGGTTCGCCGCCAACGCCATGCCGTATGCCGCTGGGCCGGCTCGTCGTCCACCCACCCCGCCGCTCGCGATGGGGGCGCGCGAACGCGAGCGAGCCCAGCGGCATACGCCCGGCTCTGACGAGCGCGGCTAGAAGTCGCCCGCGCTGCGACGGAGGCGGGTCAGCACGTCGACGAGCGTGCGCAGGTCGCGTCCGGAGAGGCCCGGCTGCTCGAAGACCTCGGTGTTGAGCGCCTTCGTGGCCCGTTCGGCGAGCTCGCGGCCCGTGGAGGTGAGCGCGACGAGGTAGGCGCGCCGGTCCTCCGGGTGGGTCGAGCGCGTCACGAGGCCCGCGTCCTCGAGCCGGTCGACGGCGTTGGTCACGCTCGTCGGGTGGACCTGCAGGCGTGAGCCGATGATCTTCATCGGCAGCGACCCACGCTTGCTGAACCACAGCAGCATGAGCACCTCGTAACGGGCGAACGTCACGCCGAGGGGCTTGAGCGTGGCCTCGACGCGCGCGAGGACGATCTGGTGGGCGCGCATGAGCGAGGTGACGGCGGCCATCCCGGCGGCAGCGTCGGCCCAGCCTGACTCGACCCATTGGGTACGGGCCTGCTCGATCGGGTCGAACTCGAGCCCGCGCGTGGCTTCACCTGTCATGCCGACATCGTAGGACGGTCGACGCGTTGACGTCCATTAGTTGGAAGTCCTACTATTTTCCCATCAGTGCCGCACCGTCGCACCGCCGCACCCTGTCCGGAGGCCCCTCGTGAGCAACCCGAAGCCCGAGCTGCACCAGCCGGCTCACCACGTCCGCATCGTCACCGCCTCGAGCCTCTTCGACGGGCACGACGCATCGATCAACATCATGCGGCGGATCATGCAGAGCCAGGGCGCCGAGGTGATCCACCTCGGCCACAACCGCTCCGTGCAGGAGGTCGTCGACGCGGCGATCGAGGAGGACGTCCAGGGCATCGCCGTGTCGTCCTACCAGGGCGGCCACGTCGAGTACTTCGAGTACCTCGTCGAGCTCCTCAAGGAGAACGGCGCAGAGCACATCCGCGTCGTCGGCGGCGGCGGCGGTGTCATCGTGCCCGAGGAGATCGCCCGACTCCGCAGCAGCGGCGTCACGATCTTCAGCCCCGAGGACGGGCAGCGGCTCGGCCTGGCCGGGATGATCAACACCATCATCAAGGACTGCGACTTCGACCCGTGGGACGTGCGCGCGGCCGGCCTCGACGCCGTGCTCGCAGGAGAACGGGCCGCCGTGGCCCGCGCCATCACCGGCGCGCAGGAGGGCGACCTCGACTCGGGCACGCTCGAGGCGATCCGTGAGGCCGCCTCACGACGCCAGGTTCCCGTCCTCGGCATCACCGGCACGGGCGGGTCGGGCAAGAGCTCGCTCACCGACGAGCTGGTCCGCCGCCTGCGCCTCGACCAGCAGGACAAGCTGCGCGTCGCCATCCTCGCCATCGATCCGACCCGCAGCCGGGGCGGCGGGGCCCTGCTCGGCGACCGGATCCGGATGTCCTCGCTCGACGGCGACCGGGCCTTCTTCCGCAGCCTGGCGACCCGCGGGCACAGCCAGGTCCCGGCCAATCTCGCCGACGTCATCGCCATCACCAAGTCCGCCGGCTTCGACCTCGTCATCCTCGAGACACCGGGCATCGGCCAGGGCGACGCGGCGATCGTCGACTACGCCGACGTGTCGCTCTATGTCATGACGCCAGAGTTCGGCGCGAGCAGCCAGCTCGAGAAGATCGACATGCTCGACCGGGCCGACGTCGTGGCCATCAACAAGTTCGAGCGCCGCGGGGCCGAGGACGCCCTGCGCGACGTGGGCCGGCAGCTGGTCCGCAACCGCGAGGCCTTCGGCCGGGGCCCCGGCGACATGCCCGTCTTCGGGACGAGCGCGGCGACGTTCAACGACGACGGCGTCACGGCCCTCTACCAGGAGCTGCGGGGCCTCCTCGCCGAGAAGGGCGTGCCGGTCGAGGAGGGCGCCCTGCCCGCCGTCTCGACGAAGCAGTCCACCCGCATCGCCACGGTCGTCCCGTCCTCCCGGGTGCGCTACCTCGCGGAGATCAGCGAGACGGTGCGCGACTACCACTCCACCACGGAGGAGCTCGCAGCACAGGCCGCGCGGGTCCAGCGGCTTGAAGCCGTGCGTGACGAGCTGGCCGCCGCCGGTTCGGAGGCCGCGCCGGTCGAGCAGCTCCTGGACGCGGCCCGCCGCGAGCTGCCGTCCGAGGTGGCCGACCAGCTCGCCGGCTGGCCGCGGATCGTCGAGGCCTACTCCGGCGACGAGCAGGTCATCACCATCCGGGACAAGGAGATCCGCAACGTCCTGACCCGAGAGTCGCTCTCCGGCAACAAGATCCCGCGGGTGGCGCTGCCGCGCTACTCCGACCACGGCGAGCTCGTCTCCTTCCTCCGTCGCGAGAACCTGCCCGGCTACTACCCCTTCACCGCGGGCGTCTTCCCGTTCAAGCGCGAGGGGGAGGACCCGGCACGGATGTTCGCCGGCGAGGGCGATCCGTTCCGGACGAACCGCCGGTTCAAGCTGCTCTCGGAGGGCCAGCCGGCGACGCGCCTGTCCACGGCGTTCGACTCGGTGACGCTCTACGGTCGCGACCCCGACCCGCGGCCCGACGTCTACGGCAAGGTCGGCACGTCGGGCGTCTCCATCGCGACCCTCGACGACATGAAGGCGCTCTACGACGGCTTCGACCTCGTGTCGCCCACCACGTCGGTCTCGATGACGATCAACGGCCCCGCCCCGACGATCCTCGCGTTCTTCCTCAACACGGCCATCGACCAGCAGCTCGACAGGTTCCGCGAGCGGGAGGGTCGGGAGCCGAGCGGCGCCGAGACGGAGGAGATCCGCGCCTTCGCCCTCGCCAACGTCCGCGGCACCGTGCAGGCCGACATCCTCAAGGAGGACCAGGGGCAGAACACCTGCATCTTCAGCACCGAGTTCTCGCTGAAGATGATGGCCGACATCCAGCAGTGGTTCATCGAGCACCACGTGCGCAACTTCTACTCGGTGTCGATCTCCGGCTACCACATCGCCGAGGCGGGCGCGAACCCGATCAGCCAGCTCGCCTTCACCCTGGCCAACGGCTTCACCTACGTCGAGAGCTACCTCGCGCGCGGGATGAGCATCGACGACTTCGCCCCCAACCTGTCCTTCTTCTTCAGCAACGGCATGGACCCCGAGTACACCGTGCTCGGCCGGGTCGCCCGGCGGATCTGGGCCGTGGCGATGAAGGAGAAGTACGGCGCCAACGACCGTTCGCAGAAGCTGAAGTACCACGTCCAGACGTCGGGTCGGTCGCTGCACGCGCAGGAGATGCAGTTCAACGACATCCGCACGACGCTGCAGGCCCTGTGTGCGATCTACGACAACGCCAACTCGCTGCACACCAACGCCTACGACGAGGCGGTCACGACCCCGACCGAGGACTCGGTTCGCCGGGCGCTCGCGATCCAGCTCATCATCAACCGTGAGTGGGGCCTGGCGATCAACGAGAACCCGCTCCAGGGCTCGTTCATCGTCGACGAGCTGACTGACCTCGTCGAGGCGGCGGTGCTGCGGGAGTTCGACAAGATCACCGAGCGTGGCGGCGTCCTCGGGGCGATGGAGACCGGCTACCAGCGGGGCCGGATCCAGGACGAGTCGATGCTCTACGAGCACCGCAAGCACGACGGCTCCCTGCCGATCATCGGCGTCAACACCTTCCGCAACCCGCACGCCGACGACGAGGAGCCGAAGACGATCGAGCTGGCCCGCGGCACGGAGGAGGAGAAGCAGAGCCAGCTCGCCCGGGTGCGCGCCTTCCAGCAGGCCCACGCGGACGAGGCGAAGGTGGCGCTCGAAGAGCTCAGGCAGGTGGCCATCGAGGGCGGAAACGTCTTCGACGTGCTCATGCGGGCGGCCCGGGTGTGTTCGCTCCAGCAGGTGACCGAGGCCTTCTTCGAGGTCGGTGGCCAGTACCGCCGCAACGTATGAACGCTCGGGGGCTCACGGCCGCAGGCGGCCTGCGCCCCCCGAGTGCCCCCCGAAAGGCCCGCATGGTGAGCTCTCGTACCGTCCTCGACGACCTGGGGTATGCCGCTGAGCTGGCTTCCAGCCTGAGGCGCCTCGTCTCGCTCGTCCCCTCCATCACCGAGGCGGTCGCGGTCTCTGCGCCGGACCTGCTCGTGGGGGCGACGGACTGGTGCACGCATCCCTCGGACCTCGACGTGCCGCGGGTCCGCGGGACGAAGAACCCGGACCTCACGGCGATCCGGGCGCTCCAGCCCGACCTCGTTCTCGCCAACAAGGAGGAGAACCGCGAGATCGACGTCCGCCGCCTCCGGGAGAGCGGCGTCCCGGTCTACGTCACGGACATCGTGACGATCCCAGGTGCCCTCGACTCGCTCGAGCGGCTGTTCGCCGGCGTGCTGCGGACGGGAGTCCCCGACTGGCTGCGCGCGGCCCGGGAGGAGTGGTCCGGCCCCGTGCCCGAGCCCCGGCTCGACGTGGCGATCGCGATCTGGCGCGACCCGTGGATGGTGGTCGGCAGCAACACCTACACCGGGGACCTCGTCGCCCGGCTCGGCTGGCGGAACGTCTTCGACGGAGGCGGCGACCGGTACCCGCACGTCGAGCTGGCCGAACTCGACCGGTCGGAGATCGACATCGTGCTCCTGCCCGATGAGCCCTACGTCTTCACGTCCGATGACGGGCCCGAGGCCTTCACCCGGACCGCGACCGCCCTGTGCAGCGGGCGGCTCCTCACCTGGTACGGACCGGCGATGGTCGGCGCGAGGGCCGCGTTGACGGACCAGGTGGCCGCTGGCCGCTGACCTGGCACGCTGGCGACCCGACTGTGGGCACAGCAGTGCCGGCCGGCGCTCGAGAGCACCGACCGGCACGACCGTCGTTCAGTTCAACGCTGCCGTCAGGGCGTTCTCGACGGAGGTGGACACGGCTGCGGTTCCTCCGAAGAGCGCCGCACCGTCGATCGAGAGGCGCTGCCCGTCAAGGTAGGCGGCGAGGACCGCAGGCACCGAGCTCGGCTCGACCAGGAGCATCGGCGCGTCGACGAAGCCGGCGAAGGCCCCGCCCCCCAAGGCGTCCGGGAAGGCGCGACCCGAGGCGAAGGTGACGACCGCGCTGCCCGTGAAGAAGCGCTGCGCGGTCCGCACCGCAGTGTCGAAGCGGTTGACACCGACGATGCGGTTCGCCGAGCTGACCAGGGCACCCGCTGCCTGGGCGGCGGGCCCGCCGATGGCGAAGCGCGTTGCCGACGAGTGCTCGGACAGGTAGGCCAGCGTCTCGGCCGTCATCGCAGTGTCCCTGGTGAGGAGGAGGACGCCGCCGGCCCGGACTGCCGCTGGGCTGGCGCTCAGGGCATCGGGGAAGTTCGTGCCGGAGGTGAGGAAGATGGCGTCCGGGGTGCCGATCTCGTTGGCGATCTCCACGGCGGTGGAGAACCGCGTGGCGCCGGCGAGACGGATCGGCTCGAACCCCAGAGCGGCGATGCCGGCCTCGACCTCGTCGCTGAGCGCGTTGGTCCCGCCCAGGACGTAGACCGGCGACCCAGCCGCCAGGAGGCGCTGCAGCTCCGTGGCGACCCGGCCGTCGAGGAAGGACGCGTTGGTGAGCAGCAGCGGTCCGTCGGCGGCGACGGCGAGTGGCCCGCCGGCGAGCCCGTCGGCGAAGTCCTTGGCCGTGGCCACGACCGCGGCGTGCGCGGCGTCCGGGTCACCCTTGTCGGGGAAGAGTCCCTGCGAGGCCTCGACTGCCGTGGCGACCCGGTCCGAACCAGCGAAGCGCTCCACCGTGACGACCTGGAAGTTGGTCTCCGAGCCGTTGAAGGCGACGTGGTCGACGTCGGCGACGTGTGCCTCGTCGCGGCCGACGCTCACGCCGTACGTCACGGCCAGACCGTCCGCGCAGGCTGTCTGGAAGGCCGACAGCGGCCTGGGCTCGAAGCGCGGGATGGCGACGGTCTTCCCCTCCGGCACCGTCGCGCCGCTGGTCGTGCCGTCGTCGAGGATGTTCCAGGTCGACCAGTACGTCGCGGCGCCGCCGGAGACGGTGTCCCAGGTCTTCCAGCCGTCGGCCGGTGCCTGCGTCGGGATGTGGTTGAGGGTCGAGAAGCCGCTGTCGGCGAAGGTCCCGCCGTTGCAGTCGATGACGATCTGGTACGCCGGTGCAGCCCCGGTCGTGGTCTTGACCTGGTAGCTGCCGGACGCCACGTCGGCGAGCGCGGTCCCGGCGGGAGCCAGCTTCTTGAGGGTGGCCTTGTCGGTGCCCGCCGGGGTCGTCAGGCGCAGGTTGCCGTCGCCGTCGCCGCCCTCCGAGGACTCCACGAGCGCGTATGCTCCGTCGCCGATCTGGTCGTCGGCCTGTGCGAACCAGCCGGTCGGCACGGGATCGGTGCCCGCCGCGTCCCAGGCGCTGATGTCACTCGCCCGGACCTTCTCGACGGACGTCTCCGCGGCGCTCGACGACGCGGCCAGGCCGAGGCCGGCGACGGCCAGGACGCCGACGACGGTCGCTGAGGTCGCTCGACGCGCGGCCATGGATTTTCGCATGGTGTTCCTCCCCTTGTGGTGGGCGCGCAGTCTGCGAGGCGCCCGTGCTCCCCGACGCTACTCCCGGGTGCGCGAAACGGGGCCAGAACGGCAAAAGGGTGTTGCACGACATATCGACCGACCGTCGGACGGTCGCATCGGTTCCACCTTTCGATGGAGGGGAATCCCTCCGAACCGCGCCCAGAGTGAAGGCATGAGCCTGACACGCACCTCCTCGTCCAGCACTCCTCCACCCGCTCCAGTCGCCCCCCGCGCCGCCGCCAGCGCCCCAACCGGCGGCTGGACCGGCCTGATCTCCCGCCTCACCTCCCGACGTGGGGCCTGGGCGACGCTCCTCATTGCGCTGGTCGTGGCGGCCGGGATCATCGGCGGGCTGCGCACCGAGCCGCCCGTCGGAGGCGGCGCCGCCGGCGCCCTCCCGGCGAGCGCCGAGGCCCGCGAGGTCGCGGACCTGCAGACCCACTTCGCCAGTGGCGACCAGGCGCCCGCCCTGGTGCTGTGGACTCGCGCGGACGGTGGCCCGCTGACGCCGGCGGACGTGTCGGCGCTCCGTGCCCAGGCGCCGACGATCAGCGCGTCGGTTGGTGCGCCGCGTCTGCCGCCGACCGTCGCGGAGGACGGTCGTGCCGCTCTGCTCCCGGTCCCCGTCGACGTCGACCGCACGAACGGCCAGATCGCCGTGACCATCGCCGCGCTGCGACAGGCGGCGGCCGGGCCACCCGCGGGCCTGGAGGTGCATGTCACCGGTGGCCCCGCCCTGGGCGCGGACGTGGCGTCCGCGTTCGACGGTGCGGACCTCACGTTGCTCCTCGTGACGATCGCCGCCGTGGTGCTCCTCCTGCTTCTCACCTACCGGTCCCCGACGCTCTGGCTCGTGCCGCTCACCGTCGTGGCCCTGGCCGACCAGGTCGCGGCGGTCCTCGCGGCTCAGGCCGGTGAGATCTGGGACCTGAGGTTCGATGCCGGGATCATCAGCGTCCTCGTCGTCGGCGCCGGCACGAACTACGCCCTGCTCCTCATCTCGCGCTACCGCGAGGAGTTGCGGCACCAGGTCGACCATCGGGTGGCCCTGCGCAGGGCCTGGTGCTCGACGGCCGGCGCCGTCGTCGCGAGCAACGTCACGGTCGTCCTCAGCCTCCTCGCACTGCTGCTCGCCGCACTGCCCTCGACCGCCGGGCTGGGAGTGGCCGCTGCGATCGGCCTGCTCGTGGCGCTCGCCTTCGGCCTCGTCGTGCTGCCCGCGGCGCTCGCCGTCACGGGCCGGGGAGTGTTCTGGCCGTTCGTCCCGCAGCCCGGCGCGCCGGCGCCGGGGCCGTCGCTCTGGGGTCGGGTGGCCGGACGGTCGATGCGCAGACCGGTGCTCACGACCCTGGTCGTCCTCGGGCTCCTCGCCGTCCTGGCGTCCTCGTTGTTCGGCACCAGGGTCGGCCTGGCCCCCACGGAGAAGTTCCGCGTCGCCACGGAGTCACAGGTCGGCGCCGAGCGCCTCGCCCTCCACTTCCCGTCCGGCGAGTCGGCGCCGCTCGTCGTCATCGCCGACGAGGCCGCCATCGACCGGGTGGCCGGGGTCGCCGGGCAGGTGGACGGGGTCGTGTCGGTGCACCCGGCCGGAGCCTCAGGGGGTCTCGCTCGGCTGACGGTCACGGCGGAGGCCGCACCGGGGACGACCGAGGGGGAGCGGACCGTGCGTGCGCTGCGGGCAGCGGTGCACTCGGTGGCAGGTGCCGAGGCGAAGGTCGGCGGCGAGGCCGCTGACCTGCTCGACACCCGCGAGTTCGCCGACCGCGACCTCCGGGTCGTCGTGCCGGTGATTCTCGGCATCGTCCTGCTCGTGCTCGTCGCCCTCCTCGGTGCGGTGGTCGGGCCACTGGTCCTGCTCACGGTGAACGCGCTCTCCGCCCTCGCGGCGATCGGTCTCGGCTCGTGGGTGGGCAGCGCCGCGCTCGGGTTCGCCGGGCTGGACGTCAACGTGCCGCTGCTCGCCTTCATGTTCCTGGTGGCGCTCGGTGTCGACTACACGATCTTCCTCGTCCACCGGGCGAGGGAGGAGGCCATCGAGGTCGGGACGGTCGAGGGGATGCGCCGGGCGGTGGGCGCCACGGGGACCGTGATCACGAGCGCCGGAGTGGTCCTCGCTGCAGTCTTCGCCGCACTGGGCGTGCTGCCTCTCATGGTGCTGGCCCAGATGGGCCTCATCGTCGGGCTCGGCGTCCTCGTCGACACCTTCGTCGTCCGGACCCTGCTCGTGCCCGCGCTGTTCGCGCTCCTCGGCGACCGGATGTGGTGGCCGCGACGCCCCTGATCGAAAGAGCACTTCCTACCCCCGACAATCGAGAGAGCAGTTCGCACTTTCCCGAATCGAAAATTCAGTTCGTACCCCCTGATCGAGAGAGCAGTTGGTGACACTCGACGTGTCACGAACTGCTCTTTCGATCGTCAGGTGAGGTGGTCGTAGTCGCCGCGCACCCACGCGGTGTGGCGGTCCGCCGAGTACCGGATCACCGCCTTCGCATCGCTGGCGACGACGGCCCCGAAGTTGTTGTACAGCCGATCGAAGTGCAGCAGCGACACCTGCGCAGCGATGCGCTGCACCACAGTGCCGGACAACGGCAGACGGTTGGGGTAGCTGCGCATGAAGCTGACCGTCCGGCCGTCCGGGTTGGGGAAGATCGCGTCCCCGGCGAGCAGGACACCCCGGCCCCCGTTGCCGGCGGGCCACTCGACGACCGTCTGCCCGGCGAAGTGGCCGCCGACCCGGTGGAGAGTCAGCCCCGGGCCCACCTCGCGGGCGTCGTCGAAGAACTCCACCAGGTCGGGGCGTCGGACCCACTCGCGGTCCCGGTCCGCGAGGATGACCGGAGCCCCGAGGGCCGTGGCCCACTCGGTCTGGACGCCGTACATGTGCGGGTGGCTCGCTGCGACGGCGAGCACCGGGCCGAGGCCGAGGACGAACTCGACCGAGGCATCGTCCACGAAACCGACACAGTCGAAGAGCAGCGAACCCTCGGGTGTCCGGACGAGCATCGTCTGCTGCCCGATCCCCACCGTCGGCTCGGCCGTCAGGCCCCAGAGCTGGGGCTCGACCTTCGTGACGACGATGCGGGTCCCCTGGCCGCGCAAGGTGCTCAACGTGGTCCACTGCTGTCCCTCCGGCGGCACCCACTGTCTCTCGTCCTCGCAGATGGCGCACGTGCCGGGCGGTGCCGCACTGTCTGCCGTCTCGACGCCACAGGTCGCACAGATCCAGATCACCGACCCAGCCTCGCCGACGGGCAGGCGTCGGACCAGTTCTTTTCGCACGGCTGGCCGATACCGCGTCGCGCAGGGGCGGCTGGGGTCGTCAGGATGACCCCATGACCCTCGACCGCACCGCCCTGCTCGCCGCCTACGACGACCAGCTGCGCACGGACGCGGAGCTGGCCGGCGCACTGTCCGTCGCGCGTCACGGACCGCTGGTGCTCGGCACCTACCACGGCGGGCGTGGGTTCGTCACCTACCGGGACCTGGCGGGAGCCGACCGCGCCGGGGTTGAAGGCCTGGTTTCGGCCGGCCTGGCGCACTTCTCGGCGAAGCCGGAGATCCGGCTCGTCGAATGGAAGACACGCTCGCACGACCACGCACCCGGCTTGACGGAGGTGCTGGTCGCGGCCGGGTTCGAGCCGGAGGAGCCGGAGTCGATCATGATCGGGGAAGCCCGTCGGCTCCTCGCAGACGTGCCGCTGCCTGCGGGAGTCACCCTGCGGCGGATCACCGAGCCGCCGGACGTGCGGGCGATGACGTCGATGGTGGCCGCGGTCTTCGGCGAAACCCACGCCGACGCCGAACGGGTGGCCGACTCACTCCTGCTCCGTCTGACCCGAGACGACGGCATGGAGCTGTGGGTGGCCGAGGCCGACGGGGCGATCGTCTGCGCCGGCCGTCTCGAACCGGTCGCCGGCACGGCGTTCGCGGGGATCTGGGGTGGCGCGACGCGCCCGGACTGGCGCGGACGAGGGATCTACCGGGCCCTGACCTCCGAGCGGGCCAGGTCGGCCGTGGCACTCGGCAAGGTCTTCGTCAACAGCGACTCGACGGAGTTCTCCCGGCCCATCCTCGAGCGAGCCGGACTGGTGAAGGTCTCGACGACCACGCCCTACGTGTGGCGCCCGTGTGGCGCCGTTGACGCATCAGCCACGTCGCCCCGCGAGCCGCGCGACCACGGGAGCGACACAATGTGATCGTGATCCTCCACCTGCGCGCCGCGGTCCAGCAGCTCTACGCCGTGCCACCGGGCGACTTCACCGCGCTCCGGGGGAGGCTGGCGAACGAGGCCAGGGCCGCAGGGGACCAGGACCTCGCGAAGCAGGTCGCCGCACTGCGCAAACCCACGGTGGCCGCCTGGGCGTTGAACCACTTCGTGCGCACTCACCTCGACGAGCTGGCTGAGTTCCGCAGCTTTGCCGAGCTGCTCAGGGAGGCGCAGCGGACGCTCGATGCGGACCAGCTCCGGGCGCTCGGACGCGAGCGGGCCAGGCGGGTCGACGCGCTCGGCCTCCAGATCGCCGCTGCAGCCCGCGATGCCGGGAACCCGGTCGGCGCCGCGCCGCTCGTCGAGGTGCACGACACGTTGGTCGCGCTCATCGCGGACGAGGAGGCCGAGAAGAAGGTCCTCACCGGCGCGCTCGTCAAGGCGCTCAGCTACTCCGGTTTCGGGTCGGTCGACATCGAGGACGCCGTCGCCATCGACGACGACGAGCCCGCACTCACCGTCGTCCAGGGCTCCGGCGAGGGTGACGGCCGGTCCGACGCCAATGCGTCGTCGGTGGCCGACGACCTGGAGGAGCGCCGCCGGGCGAAGCGGGAGGCTCAGCGCAACCGGCTCGCGGGTGCCCTGAAGGCAGCCCGGGATGCCGCCCGGGAGGCCGACCGCAACGTCGCGGTCCTCACGGCCCGTCAGGAGGAGGTGACCGAGGGCATCGCCGACCTCGAGCGCCGCCTCGCGACGGCCCGCGACCGGTTGGCCAAGGTCACGGCAGAGCTGGAGGATGCGCTGGGCGCGCGAGACCGCCGCCAAGCGGCGCAGGAGCAGGCCGAGGAGGCGCTCAGCGACCACGACCCCAGGCGGTGACGGCCGACCCACCTCCGGAACCTCGCCGCCGAGCGCCAGCCAGCCCAGCGGCATACGGCAGCCGCCGTGGACGCCCCGACGCGGCTCAGTCCGAGCGCCGCCCCATCAACCCGCGGAGGCGGTGGTGCTTCGCCACGAGGTCCTCGTCGCCGGAGCTGTCCTCGGTCTCCCGCTCGCCGGGCTTCAGCTCCGCCAGGTCAGGCACCAGCTCGTACTTGTGTGAGTAGATGTCGAAGAGCGCGAGGAGCAGCGCGGCCACGGGAACCGCCACGAACGCGCCCCCGATCCCGAAGAGCGACGCGCCGAAGAGGACCGCCCCGAACGACACCGCCGGATGGACATTGACCGCCGAGGCGGAGATCCGCGGCTCCAGGGTGACGTTCTCGATCTGCTGGTACACCACCGCGAACGCGAGCACAGCGAGTCCCTGCCACGGCTGGTCGCCGATGAGGCCGATGACCACCGGCAGGGCGATGGCGATGTAGGTGCCGACCGTCGGCACGAACTGCGCGACGACGCCGGTCCAGATGCCGAGGGCGAGCCAGTAGGGCATCCCGATGACGAGCATGAAGGCCGCGGTCAGGCCGCCGTTGATCGCGGCGAGAACCACCCGCGCGGAGACGTAGCCACCGGTCTTGCGCACCGCCAGGTCCCAGGCGAGTCCGAAGACCTCCTGCTGCCGCTGCGGCACGAGCTGTCCGATCCACCGGCGCAGACGAGGCCCGTCCGCCGAGAAGTAGAAGGCGAAGAAGGCGAACGTCAGCGTGCTGAAGGCCGCCGCAACGACGGAGAGGAGGAAGCCGAGGACGCCACCGGCGAGGTTCTGGGCCACGGTGGTCAGCGTCGAGGTGCCCACTCCGAGCCGGTCCAGCAGCTTCTGGTAGTCGAGGTCGATGCCGAAGCGCTCGGACGCCCACTTCGTCAGGTCCTCGACGAGCGCGGGGACCGACTCGGCGAAGGTGCCGATCTGGTCGGACAGCAGGCGGCCGAACACGAAGATGAAGGCTGCCAGGGCAAGGAGGCTGCCGAACATGACGATCGCGGTCGCCAGGCCCCGCTGCATCGACTGGCTCAGCCTGGCGACGGCAGGCTCCATCGCGATCGAGGCGAGGAAGGCGAGGATGAGCGTGAAGATGACCCCGCCCGCATCGGCCAGGACGAACCGGGCCAGGGCCGCGAGTGCGATGACGGCAACGACGACCCAAGCCGCCCGCCAGATGCTGTAGCGGTTGAGGTGGATCTGCACGTCGGTCGCGTCGTCGGGGATCCGGGGCGCGCGGATCTCCACCTCCTCCGCGAGGTCGCTGGACTCAGTGCCGGGCTCGGTCCCCGGGTCGTCGCTCATGGACGCATCCTTGCAGCGCCGGAGCCGGGTGCACACCGGGGACGCGCGGGCGGCACCGATTTCCTCTCTGCCGGGTCGACCGTGTAGTCTCGCGGTCGCACGAAAGGTCAGCCCAGCGCTTCGCGCACGGCTTGGCCCTGCCCCAATAGCTCAGTCGGCAGAGCGTTTCCATGGTAAGGAAAAGGTCTAGGGTTCGATTCCCTATTGGGGCTCTGGTCGGTCGGAAGTGGTCCGTACATGGGCTGCCCGACAGCCCATGGCGGGGTAGCTCAGCTGGTTAGAGCGCACGACTCATAATCGTGAGGTCGCGGGATCGAGTCCCGCTCCCGCTACCATCGCGCGGGCCCGGGCGATTTCAGGAAACGCCCGGGTCTCGCGTATTCTTGGACGTCGCGTGCGTGCCCAGCGCGCGACATCGAGCCCAGATTCATCCGCAGTCATTTCGAGAGCAGGTTGTTGTGGCCAGCAAGAGCACGGACGTCCGTCCCAAGATCACCATGGCGTGTGCCGACTGCAAGCACCGCAACTACATCACGAAGAAGAACCGTCGCAACAACCCCGACCGGCTCGCCTTCAACAAGTTCTGCCCCAACTGCGGCAAGCACACGGAGCACCGCGAGACGCGCTGAGCGTCCATCGCCGTCAACGCTCCCTCGGCCTCCTGGCCGGGGGAGCGTTGCTGTGTGGCCGTATGCCGTTGGGCTCGTTCCCGACGAAAGCGCAGTTCGGGACGGGCTGGCACCCGATGCGCGGCTGGGGGCGCCTGGCGCGAACTGCTCTTTCGATCGCCGATAGGCTGCCGCCATGCCGGTGAACGCTGACTTCCAAGGACGCACGTACCCGCCGACGGAGCCCTACGGGGTGAGCGCGGCGAAGATCCGGGAGTTCGCCGAGGCGGTGGGCTCCGCGGATCCGGTCCACACCGACGTCGACGCGGCCCGCGCCCGGGGGTACGCCGACGTCATCGCACCGCCCACCTTCGCGGTGCTCATCGCGCAGCAGTGCGACGCCCAGCTCATCGCGGACCCGGACGCCGGGATCGACTTCTCCCGCGTGGTCCACGGCGAGCAGAAGTTCGTCCACCACCGGCCACTCACCGCTGGGGACTCCATCGTCGGGACGCTGCACGTCGACACGGTGCGCGAGGCCGGGGGCCACGCCATGGTGACGACGCGCACCGAGCTGGCCACCGAGGGCGGCGAGCCGGTGTGCACCGCGACGTCCACCATCGTCATCCGAGGAGGCGAGTGATGCCCGAGTCCACCGCAGTCCCCAGGGTTCGGCGAGCGGCTGACGTCACCGTCGGCGACGAGCTGCCGTCGACGACGATCCACGTCGACCGGGCCCGGCTCGTCCAGTACGCCGGCGCGTCGCTGGACCGTAACCGGATCCACTGGGACGAGCCGTTCGCCAAGGCGGTCGGCCTGCCCGACGTCATCGCTCACGGCATGTTCACGATGGGGGCGGCGGTCACCCTCGTCTGCGAGTGGGCCGGCGACGCCGGGCGCGTCGTCGAGTACGGCACGCGCTTCACCCGGCCCGTGGTCGTCCCCTACGAGTCGGGCGCGGACCTCGAGGTCTCCGGGGTCGTCAAGGCCGTCGACCCGGAGTCGCGACGCGTCACCGTCGAGCTGACCGCAACGGCCGCCGGCGAGAAGGTTCTCGGTCGTGCCGTCGCCGTGGCTCGGCTGGACTGACCGGTCAGCGTGCGCGAGGAACACGGCGTCCCGCTGTCCGGCCTGACGACGATGCGCGTCGGCGGCCCGGCTGCGCGTCTCGTCACGGTGGAGAGCACGGACGAGCTCGTCGACGCGATCCGCGAGGTCGACGACGCGGACGAGCCCCTGCTCATCCTCTCGGGCGGGTCGAACCTCGTCGTTGCCGACGCCGGCTTCGCGGGCACCGTCGTCCGGATCGCCACAAGCGGGGTCGTCCGCGAGTCGGTGGACTCCTGCGGAGGTGCCATGGTCAGGGTGGCCGCGGGGGAGGGGTGGGACGGCGTCGTCGCCCGCGCCGTCGACGAGGGGTGGGCCGGGGTCGAGGCTCTGAGCGGTATTCCGGGGCTCACCGGCGCGACCCCGATCCAGAACGTTGGCGCCTACGGCCAGGAGGTCGCCCAGACCATCGCCCAGGTTCGGGTCTGGGACCGGCAGGAACAGGCGGTTCGGACGTTCTTCAACGCCGACTGCGCCTTCACCTACCGCCACTCGCGCTTCAAGGGATCCGACCGCCACGTCGTCCTCGACGTGCTCTTCCAGCTCGAGGTCGCCGACCTCAGCCGGCCCATCGCCTACGCCGCGCTCGCCGACGGCCTCGGGGTGGGCCTCGGCACACGGGTGCCGCTCGCCGAGACGCGGGCAGCGGTGCTCGACCAACGTCGCAGGCGCGGGATGGTCCTCGACGCGGCCGACCACGACACCTGGTCCTGCGGCTCATTCTTCACCAACCCCGTCCTGAGCCAGGACGGGTTCGACGCGCTGGCCGAGCGCGCCGCTGGTCGCCTGGGCTCCGAGGTGTCACCGCCGAGGTTCGCCGAGCCGGACGGGCGGGTCAAGACGAGCGCGGCCTGGCTCATCGACCACGCCGGGTTCGGCAAGGGCTTTGGTCTCCCTGCACCGGCGGCGCTGTCGACGAAGCACACCCTTGCCGTCACGAACCGGGGCGGGGCCAGCGCCTCGGACATCCTGGCGCTGGCGCGACAGGTGCGAGACGGGGTCGAGGAAGCCTTCGGGATCCGTCTCGTCAACGAGCCGGTCCTCGTGGGGGAGACGCTCTGACCGCCACGGCGGCGTCGTTCAGTCGATGATCTTGCGCGCGAAGACCTGTGCCTTGATCACCTTGTCCGTCGTCGACACCTGGTAGGCGGGGCGGTGGTACTCCAGGACGAGGGGGCTCACGCCCTTGTCGATCTTGAAGTAGAGCCAGCCCGTCTTCGTCTCCCCGCGCTTGGCGGTCCCGACGACCTGGCCGTAGGACTTCCCGAACGCCTTGGCGAACTCCGTCGTCGGCTTGACGTCGAGGTCGCCGAGGCGCAGGAAGAGCTGGTTCGGCGACAGGGTGGCCGTGTAACGGTCGCCTGCGGCGAGGGTGACCCGGATCCCCACGAGCTCGAAGGCCTCCTCCGCCACGGGGTTCCCCTCCGGCCACGGGATGTGGCGCACCACGCGCGACACCGTGATCACGTGCCCCAGGGTGGGGACGTCGAGGCGCACCTTCACCAGGCTCCTGGTCGGCTTGGCGTCCGGAGTCGGCGTCGCCTCGGTCGTGGTCGTCCCAGAGCTCGACGGGCTGGCGGTGGACCTCGAGGACGACGTGGCCGTCGGCGTGGTGGCCGGCCGACGCGTCGGGTCCGACGTCACGGGCGCCTCGCTGCTGCACGCTGCGACGGCGAGGAGGGGTGCGAGGGCGGCGACCGCACCGAGGCGTCGGAGTCGGGTCGGGCCGGCTGGACGGGGGCGCGCGGGGAGCTGCATCTGTGTCGTCATATCCGCTCCAGCATGGACGGCCCACCCGGCCTCGGGCAAACCAGGACCACGGCCGGTCGACCTCACGAGGGGGGGTCGACCGGCATCGGCGGCGGTTCCGAGAGCCAGCCGTCGATGTCCCGCAGAGCTGCGGCGCGCACGTCCTCCGGGGCACGACTGGCGGCGATGGAGCCCCGGGCGAGCTCGGCCAGCTCCGCGTCGGAGCAGCCGAGGATCCGCGCGGTGGCGTACTGATCGGCCAGCCGGCTGCCGAAGAGGAGGGGGTCGTCCGCCCCCAGGGCCACGACGACACCCGCGTCGAGGATCCGGCGGAGTGGAACGTCCTGCCGATCGGCGTAGACCCCGAGCGCCACGTTGCTGCCGGGGCAGACCTCGAGTGCGACACCGGACTCCGCCACGGCGTCCAGGACCTGCGGGTCCTCGACCGACCGCACGCCGTGGCCGATCCGGTCCGGGTCGAGGTGCTCGAGCGTCTCCATGACCGACTGGGCGCCGAGCAGCTCGCCGCCGTGGGGCACCAGGCCGAGTCCCGCCCGTCGGGCGATGCGAAAGGCCGGTGCGAAGTCGGCGATGGCACCCCGACGCTCGTCGTTGGACAGTCCGAAACCGACGACGTCGCCGGGGTCGGACCCCGCATGTCGGGCGGCGAGCCGAGCGAGGGTCCGCGCCTCGAGCGGGTGGCGCATGCGGCTGGCGGCGACGACGACCCCGACTCCGACCTCACCCGCGGCCGACACCGCCCGTGCCTCGTCGAGGACGATCTCCAGAGCCGGCGTGATGCCGCCGACGAAGGGGGCGTACGAGGTGGGGTCCACCTGGATCTCCAACCAGCGGGAACCCTCGGCGGCATCGTCCTCCGCGGCCTCCCGCACGATCCGCCGCATGTCGTCCTCGCCGCGCACGCAGGCGCGCGCTGCATCGTAGAGGCGCTGGAACCGGAACCAGCCGCGCTCGTCGGTGGCCTTGGCGAGCCGCGGCGGCCAGTCAGTGAGCAGGGCGTCAGGCAGTCGGATGCCGTGCTTCGCGGCGAGGTCCCGCACGGTCCCGACCCGCATCGACCCGGTGAAGTGGAGGTGGAGGTGCGCCTTGGGCAGCACGTCCACGAGCCGAGTCCCGCGAGTCATGCGGGCCAGTGTGGCACCAGCCCGGCCCGCCGAGGCACGACGTGGCCGTCACCGGAGGTCACTCACTCCTCGATGATGTGGACCGCGGCCTCCTCGGCGGAGGCGGCCGCGCCGTCGACGCCGACGTCGCGGGCCCAGGACTCCTTCTCGGTGTCCTCGTGGGCGCCCTCGTCGTCGGCCACGAGACGTCCGGCCCGGCGCGAACCGACCTCTCTGTCGCCGAGCCAGTCGTCCTCGGCGTCGATGGCATCGGGGTCGTCCCCCCCGATCCTGTCGTCCTCGTCCAGCCCGCTCTCGTTGTCGGGGGCGCCGTATGCCGACGTCGGGTCGGGCTCCTCCTGGAGGATCCGCTGGTCGATCGTCTCGTCGAGGGACTGCTCGTAGGCCGTCGTGCCGAAGGCGTGCGAGCCACGGGGGCTGTCCGCAGGGGAGTAACCGCGGTCGAGCGCATCCTCGACGTCGTCGCCGACGAGCGTGTCCTCGGGCTGGAGCTGGTCCTCGTCGTCCACGCTGTACGTCGTGAGGTCGTCGGAGATGTTCTCGTTGGGCTCGGTGCCGCTCATGCTGGTTTCCTTCCTGGTTCAGCGAGTCAAGACGTGCTCTGCCCTGTACCTACCCGCAGCCCGCGACGAGCCGCGACCTGCTCCCCGGCCGCGAGCGCCACGCACGTGGCCACTCCGGCCATCGCGGTGCGGACCTCGTCGAGCTCCGGGAAGCTGGGTGCGAGCCGGATGTTGCGGTCGCGAGGGTCGTGTCCGTGCGGGAAGGAGGCGCCGGCCGGGGTGAGGCCGATCCCGGCCTCCTTGGCCAGCGCGACGACCCGGGATGCGGTGCCGTCGAGGACGTCGAGGTTGACGAAGTAGCCGCCCGTCGGACGGCTCCACTCGGCGATGCCACGGCCGGCCAGCTCGTCCGTCAGGGCCGCATCCACGGCCGCGAACTTCGGCGCCAGGATGTCGCGGTGCCTGGCCATGTGGTCACGCACTCCCTGGGCGGTCCCGAAGAACTGGACGTGGCGCAGCTGGTTGACCTTGTCGGGACCGATCGACGCCATGGAGAGGTGCTTGAGGTACCAGGCGATGGTGGCCTCGCTCGCCGCGAGCACCGCGACCCCGGATCCGGCGTACGTGATCTTCGACGTCGACGCGAACGCGATGGCGCGGTTCGGATGCCCGGACGCGGCGGCGAGCGAGAGGATGTCGGCGCTCTTCGCCTCGTCGTCCGTGAGGTGGTGGAAGGCGTACGCGTTGTCCCAGAAGATGGTGAAGTCGGGCGCTGCGGTCGGCATCGCGGCCAAGCGCGCGGCGATCTCCTGGGAGACGACGGCGCCGGTCGGGTTGGAGTAGGTCGGGACGATCCAGATGCCCTTCACGGAGGGGTCGTCCCTGACGAGCGATTCGACGGCGGCCATGTCCGGTCCGTCCGGCCGCATGTCGACGGTCACCATCTCGATCCCGAAGGAGCCGACGAGCGAGAAGTGACGGTCGTAGCCGGGGATCGGGCAGATGAAGCGCACGTTCTCCTCGTCCGCCCACCGGCGTGGCGAGTCGATACCGCCGTGCAGCAGGAAGTTGACGATCGTGGCCTGCATCATGCTCAGGCTCGAGTTGCCCCCGACGATGACCTGGGCGGGACTGGTGGAGAGCAGCTCGGCGAAGATCTCGCGCAGCTCTGGCAGGCCCTCGAGGCCGCCGTAGTTGCGGACGTCGGTGCCGGCCCGATCCTTGGTGGTGGTCGGGAGCTCGAGAAGCGCATCGGAGAGGTCGAGCTGCTCGGGTGAGGGCTTGCCGCGGGTGAGGTCGAGCTTGAGACCAGCGGCGCGAAGCCGGTCGTAGGCCCCCTGCTGGTCCTGGAGGAAGGCGGTCAGCTCGTCGTCGGTGAGATCTGCCAAGGGCGCATGCGTCGTCACGCCTCGATCCTGCCACCTGCGAACGGGCCCGTCGTGCCTCGTCCGCATGCCGGTGCAAGGGCCTCGGGGGAGGTGTCCGCCCGGTTCGCCATGCACGGCTCTGTCCCGTATGATCGACCTTCGGACGGCACGCCGGCGCATGCTGCTGGCTGCCGTTCCGCCGGGAATCCCCCAACGAGACCCGGTGAAGGGCAATAGCTCAATTGGTAGAGCACTGGTCTCCAAAACCAGCGGTTGGGGGTTCGAGTCCCTCTTGCCCTGCGTTCCAGAGTGGTCGTCGTGCGTGGCGGCACGCGGCTCATCGCCTCGCGAGATGCGTCGAGGTGCTGTCGCGGGCTGCACCCAAGACAGAAAGTAGGAATCGTGACGGAGACGAGCGCCAAGCGTGGGTCCGGTCGGGCCGACAAGGCGGCGGGTGGCAACCCGGTCTCGCGCCTCTTCGACGCGATCAGCCTCTTCGTGCGCCAGATCCTGGACGAGCTGCGCAAGGTGGTGCGGCCGACGGGACCCGAGCTCGTTCGGTACACCTCCGTCGTGATCGTCTTCGTGCTGGTGATCATGGCGCTCGTGTCCGGGCTCGACCTCGGGTGGAGCAAGCTCGTGTCGTGGGTCCTGGCCGGCGAGACGCTCTAGCCGCCGCGAGCCCCGAGCCGAATCAACCAGCAAGGAAGTAGGTCAGAGCGTGTCCGACCAGTTCGCCCAGCAGGGCGTTGACACCGAGTACGCCGAGAGCGACGTCCGGGCCACGGAGGCCGACACGGATCGCTCTTTCGATGCGCAGCTCGACGCTGTCGTGGACGCCGAGACCGGCAGCGGTGACGCCGCTTCCGAGGCTGACGTGGCCGAGACCGAGGAGACGGAGACGGCTGCCGCAGACGAGTCCGACGTGGCCGAGGAGTCCGAGGTCGAGGACACGAGCGCCGAGCAGGAGGACGCCACTGCCGCCGCTGCCGAGCAGGACCCGGTCGCTGCGTTCAAGGCCGATCTGCGCTCCCGCGCCGGCGACTGGTTCGTCGTGCACTCCTACGCCGGGTACGAGAACCGGGTCAAGGCCAACCTCGAGACCCGCATCCAGACCCTCAACATGGAGGACTACATCTTCGAGATCGAGGTCCCCATGGAAGAGGTGACCGAGATCAAGAACGGCCAGAAGAAGCTCGTCCGGCGGGTTCGGATGCCTGGCTACGTCCTCGTCCGGATGGACCTCACCGACGAGAGCTGGGGCGCCGTGCGTCACACGCCCGGGGTGACCGGTTTCGTCGGCAACGCGCACCAGCCGGTGCCGCTGTCGATCGACGAGGTCTTCACCATGCTCGCGCCGAACCTCGAGGTTCCGACCGAGGGTGGCTCCGGGGCGGGAAGGTCCGCTGCGAAGAAGCCGGCTGCTGTCGTCGACTTCGAGGTCGGCGAGTCGGTCACCGTCATGGAGGGCCCGTTCGAGACGCTCCCGGCGACCATCTCCGAGATCAACAGCGACACCCAGAAGCTCAAGGTCCTCGTGTCGATCTTCGGCCGCGAGACCCCGGTCGAGCTCTCGTTCGGCCAGGTCGCCAAGATCTGACCGCGCGGGGGCTCACCGGCCTGGCGGCCTCCGCCCCCGTGTACCCCGGAACCACCCGCGTGGCTGCCCCGGTGATCGACCCCCGTTTTGGTGGTCGGCATCGGTGCAGGGCACAATTGACAGGTTTGCTGGCTCCGTCCGCGGAACAGACCCCGAGAAGGCTTCGCTTTCCCGGTCATGCAACCGGGTCATCGCCCAAGGCGTCGGCCCACACACCACAGAAGGTAGGCAGTCATGCCCCCCAAGAAGAAGAAGGCCACCGGCTTCATCAAGCTGCAGATCCAGGCTGGTGCGGCCACGCCGGCCCCGCCCGTCGGTCCGGCCCTCGGCCAGCACGGCGTCAACATCATGGAGTTCGTCAAGGCGTACAACGCCGCGACGGAGGCCCAGCGTGGCAACGTCATCCCGGTCGAGATCACGGTCTACGAGGACCGCTCCTTCACGTTCATCACCAAGACGCCGCCGGCCGCTGAGCTGATCAAGAAGGCTGCGGGCGTCCCCAA
Source organism: Intrasporangium calvum DSM 43043 (assembly GCF_000184685.1). Taxonomy (NCBI): domain Bacteria; kingdom Bacillati; phylum Actinomycetota; class Actinomycetes; order Micrococcales; family Intrasporangiaceae; genus Intrasporangium; species Intrasporangium calvum. Next base: position 3,105,682 of record NC_014830.1, on the reverse strand, counting down.
GGGCTCCGGTGAGCCGCACAAGACGAAGGTCGCCAAGCTGTCGCGGGACCAGGTCCTCGAGATCGCTCGCCAGAAGATGGAAGACCTCAACGCCAACGACGAGGAGATGGCGGCGCGCATCATCGCCGGCACGGCTCGTTCGATGGGCATCGACACCGAGCTGTGACACCTCGACCCCGGCGTGCGGCAACGTGCGCCGGGGACCGAGCCCGGCGGCATACGACATGCTGTTGGGCAGTGGGAGGGCCAGCGCTGGCCCAGCACCACGACTCCACCCCGTAACACCAAGGAGAACCATGAAGCGCAGCAAGAACTACCGCGCCGCCGCCGGGCTCGTCACGCCCGGCAAGGTCTACCCCCCGCTCGAGGCGGTCCGCGTCGCGAAGCAGACGGCGAAGGCCAAGTACGACGAGACGGTCGAGGTCGCGATGCGCCTCGGTGTCGACCCGCGCAAGGCCGACCAGGCCGTCCGCGGCACGGTCAACCTGCCGCACGGCACGGGCAAGACCGCCCGCGTCCTCGTCTTCGCGAACGCCGAGAAGGCCGAGGCGGCCCGTGAGGCCGGCGCGGACTATGTCGGCTCGGACGACATGATCGAGAAGATCACGGGCGGCTGGCTCGACTTCGACGCCGTCGTCGCGACCCCGGACATGATGGGCAAGGTCGGCCGGCTGGGCAAGGTCCTCGGCCCGCGCGGTCTCATGCCGAACCCCAAGACCGGCACCGTGACGATGGACGTGGCCAAGGCCGTCACCGACATCAAGGGCGGCAAGATCGAGTTCCGCGTCGACAAGCACGCGAACCTCCACTTCATCATCGGCAAGGCGTCCTTCGACGAGAAGGCACTCGTCGAGAACTACGCCGCCGCGCTCGAGGAGATCCTCCGGCTCAAGCCCTCCAGCTCGAAGGGCCGGTACATCGAGAAGGCGACCATCAGCACGACGATGGGCCCGGGCATCCCGCTCGACTTCAGCAAGACGCGCAACCTCCTCGTCGAGGAGGACGCACAGGCCTGAGCCTGCTCGCACGACGGCCCGCGACCCCTCGGGGTGGCGGGCCATCGCGGTCTCGGGTCCGGCGAGCGAGGGTCAGGCGGTCTGCTGAGCCGGCCACGCCCAGGCGATGCAGCCCTTGAGGCCGTGGGTCTGCTGCATCATCACCGGCGCCACCTTCCCGGGGCCGGCGCAGGACGCGTGCCCGTGGCCGAGTCCGTGGCCCACCTCGTGGTTGACGACGTACTCCCGGTAGGCGGCCACGTCGTCGCCGTAGGCTTCGGCCCCGAGCTGCCAACGGCGGAGGTTGATCACGGCGCGGCCACCGTTGTGGCAGCTGACCTGGCCCCGCGTCTGCAGCGGCGCGCAGAGCCGGTCCGTGGTGTCGGGGCTCGCGAGGGTGATGCGGACGTCGAACTCGGCGCCCTTCGCGAGATCGGCGGGGGAGACCGCCACGAACCGCACCCGGTCGACCTGCTGCCAGCCGCGGGGGTCCGACAAGGTGGTGGCGACGGCTGCGGCGAACTCCGCGGCGTCGACCGGCAGGCCGCCCTCGGTCTCCACGCTGATCCGCACCTGACGGCCGTCCTTCGCCGTCCGCAGGGCCTCGTCCGGGATGGCCACGGGCGTCAGCGTCCCGTTGCCACGCTCGACCACCTCTGCGGGAGCCGACGGGTCGGGTGACACCGTCCTCGCCGTGCTCCCCGCCACCGGCTGGAGCCCGAGGTCGAAGGACACCCGGCTCATCGCCGTGAACGCCCCGCTCGTGCCCGGGTCGGTCGCGGCCCTGGCGACGGCCCAGACGTTGGCGACGAGGCAGGCCGCGACCGCCGCCGCGGCCAGGGCTCGTTGAGCACGCAGCCGGCGCAGGGATCGCACGGGTCGGGCAGGCCGTGACGTCGCCTGCTGTCGCATACGGCCCACGCTAGGACACGCCTGCTCCAGAAGCGAACACCCGCGCCGCACCGAAGGAGGAGTCCAGCGGGGCCGCGATCTCCGCGCGCGGAACCGCCGATTTGGCCGAGGACCACGGAGCCCGTACTCTGAGTCACGACCAATGACCGCCGGTTGGAGGACGTGGGTACCACGCCCCTCCCGAAGGTTCCACACGATGTGGGCAGCCAGCGCAGGACACTCAGCCCAGCGGCATACGACCTTGTATGTCCTTGTGAGCCCCGAGCGCCTGCGCCGGGGCTCTTGTCGTGTGGGCCCCTCGAGCCTTCCGCCTGCGGCACGACGCAAGGGAAGGAGGCCCAGATGAGCAAGTCCGATAGGACCGCTGCCATCGCCGAGATCGCGGACAAGCTCCGGGAGTCCGGCGCGGCCGTTCTCACCGAGTACCGCGGCCTGACCGTGAAGCAGCTCTCGCAGCTGCGCAACTCGATCCGAGAGCACGCAACCTACGCCGTGGTCAAGAACACGCTCACCGAGAAGGCTGCAGCGGAGGCCGGCATCACGGCTTTCGAGGGCCAGCTCCAGGGCCCGACTGCCATTGCCTTCGTCACCGGTGACCCGGTCGAAGCGGCCAAGGGTCTGCGTGACTTCGCCAAGGCAAACCCCCTCCTCGTGATCAAGGCTGGCGTCCTCGACGGCAAGCCGTTGACCGCCGAGGAGATCACGAAGCTCGCCGACCTTGAGTCGCGCGAGGTTCTCCTGGCCAAGCTGGCGGGGGCCATGAAGGGCTCCCTCACCAAGGCCGTTTACCTCTTTGCCGCTCCTCTCTCGCAGGCCGTTCGCACGGTCGACGCCCTGCGCGCGAAGGTCGAGGCAGAGAGCCCCGCCACGGAGGCCGCTCCGGCCGCCGAGGCAGCCACCGACGTCGCCGAGGGTGGCGACGAGAGCTGACGCGCTTCGCGCCTCCGCTCATTCACCAAACCGCCACTCACGGCAAGTAACAGGAAGGAAGCCATCATGGCGAAGCTCAGCACCGCAGAGCTCCTTGACGCTTTCAAGGAGATGACCCTGATCGAGCTCTCCGAGTTCGTCAAGCTGTTCGAGGAGACCTTCGAGGTCACCGCTGCTGCCCCGGTCGCCGTTGCGGCTGCCGGCGCCCCGGCCGCCGGCGACGGCGGCGCGGCCGCCGAGGAGGAGCAGGACGAGTTCGACGTCGTGCTCGTCGCCGCTGGTGAGAAGAAGATCCAGGTCATCAAGGAGGTCCGCGCGCTCACGAGCCTCGGCCTCAAGGAGGCCAAGGACCTCGTCGACGGCGCTCCCAAGGCCGTTCTCGAGAAGGTCGACAAGGCTGCCGCCGAGAAGGCCAAGGAGCAGCTCGAGGGCGCCGGCGCCACGGTCGAGCTCAAGTGAGCTGACGCTCTCACTCGCGAAGGCGGGCCCGTTCACCCAGCTGGGTGGTCGGGCCCGCCTTTTTGCCGTATGCCGCTGAGCTGGCTCCCAGGGCCGGGCCCGGACCCGCACGGGTAGGTTGGCCACCATGACGTCACCCGCCGCCGACCGCCCGGCATCGGCGCCGGCTGCGCCCTCGGGCGCACCGCCCGAGCCGTCCCGGGGCCGCCACGGCCCGCTCGTCCACATCTCCCACTTCGACGGGGCGGCCCCGGAGCTGAGCTGGCAGCTCCCGGTGAACGGCGAGCTGTACCGGCTGCTGCCCGGGCCGGACCGGCCCGACTACTCCCTCGTGGTGCTGCGACGGCCGCTGCACTTCTACCCGCCCGTGGGCTTCGACCTGGGCCGGGTCGACGCCACCCAGCGGGTCCCGGACCGCAAGGGCCGGCCCATGGTCCGGGTTCAGGCGCTCGTCGTGTGCGCCCGCTTCGTCGGCGAGCAGCTCCACCCCCAGATGGCGGACCTGCCCGTCCACGTCGCCTTCGTCGTCGACAACTCGCTCGCCCGCGACGAGCGCTTGGACCTTGCGAAGGTCGCGTACGCGGGGTCGGGGTTCATCTCGGAGGGCCACGGCGAGCGCCTGCCCACGGCCGTTGCGACGACCGCCGTGGGGTCCGTCATCGCGCCCGAGCCGGAGACCCAACCGGGGCCGAAGACCCAGCCCGAGCCTGGGACCCAGCGCGAGCCTGGGACCCAGCGCGAGCCTGGGACCCAGCCAGAGGCCGAGGCTCCGACCCAGACCGGGCCCCAGCGTGAGCCCGAGGCACGTCCCGGGGCGGCGTCGGAGCGGGAGCCGGCTGCCGGCACCGATGTCGCCCGTGAGGCGGCGGTGATCCTGCGGCAGGGGATCGAGCAGCGGCTCGGCCGGCCGGTGACCCGGCTGTCGGCGAGCTTCAGCCTCGGCGAGGACCATCGTGTCACCGGTCTGCGCGGGAACGCCGACGGGCAGGCTCCCGAGCCGACCACGGAGACGTTCGCCAAGCTGAACGACGTGTTCGCGCGGCTCGGCGAGGACCCGACGACCGCTGACGTCCGCGGGGTGCGGGTCCGCCTTGGGCAGGGTTCCGAGGACATCGAGCTCGCCCGGAGCTGACCACCCCCACCGCAACACACCCGCTTACCGCGCGGTCATGCCGTCTGATGCCGGCACCTGCAGACGGTAAGCGGGTGTGTTGCGAGGTCAGGTGGGGGAGGCCAGGGCCGCCGCGACGACGAGCAGCTGGATCCCGATGACCGAGTCCACGATCCGCCACGCGGCCGGTCGGGTGAGGAACCGGCCGAGTCGCATCGCCCCGAAGCCGATCAGCGGGAACCACACGGCGCTGGCGAGGGCCGCCCCGGCTCCGAAGGTCCACCTCCCCGGGTCGCCGTACGTGGCCGCGAGCGAGCCGATGAGGACCATGGTGTCGAGGTAGACGTGCGGGTTGAGCCAGGTCAGGGCCACGGCCGTGAGGACGGCTCGCCGAGCGGACCGTGCCGCGACCCCTGCACCGACCCCTGCATCGACCCTCGCATCGACTCCGGCACCGACCCCTGCACCGACGTCCCCGGCGGCGAGCGCCGAGGGACGGGCGGCGCGCCGGAGGGCGAGGAGGGCATAGCCGACGAGGAAGGCGACCCCGAGCCACCGGACGACCTCGAGCGCCCACGGCGCCCGCGCCGTCACCGCGCCGATTCCCGCGACGCCGGCGACGATGAGGACGGCGTCCGACACGAGGCACACGAGGACGACGGGCAGGACCCACGTGCGAGCGAGCCCGGTCCGCAGGACGAAGGCGTTCTGGGCGCCGATGGCCACGATGAGGCCGGCGCCGGTGCCGAAGCCGGCGAGCGCGGGGGAGAGGGCGGGGGAGAGCAGTGGCACGGGTCCGACGGTAGGGCCGCAACCTGGTCAAGACCAGCGCATCTTCCTCATGGAACATTAGAGTTGCTTCATGGAACTCGACCAGCTGCGCGCCCTCGTCACGGTCGTCGACCATGGGACGTTCGAGGCCGCCGCCGCGGCCCTGCACATCACGCCGAGCGCCGTGAGCCAGCGGATCAAGGCGCTGGAGGTGAGCGCCGGGTCCGTCCTCGTCCAGCGGTCCCGGCCGGTCCGGCCCACGGAGCGCGGCGCTGCGTTGCTGCGCAGCGCCCGTCAGCTGCTGCACCTCGCCGACGAGGCCTGGTCAGACCTCCGGTCACCCGCGGCAGGCTCCCGGCCGCGCGTGCGCCTGCCCATCGTCGTCAATGCGGACTCCATCGCCACGTGGTTCCCCGAGGCGCTGGCGGCGATCGCCGGCACCGGACTGGTCGACCTCGAGGTGCGTCGCGACGACGAGCACGTCACCGCGGACCTCCTGCGCACGGGTGAGGTCATGGCGGCGGTCACGACCGAGCCCACGCCGGTCCAGGGTTGCCGGGCCCGTCGCCTCGGGACGATGGTCTACCGGGCCAAGGCCGCGAGGTCCTTCGTTCGCCAGTGGTTCCCGGACGGAGCGAGCCCAGACGCTCTCGCCGCGGCACCGGTCGTCCACTTCGACCGCAAGGACCGGATGCAGCGCACCGTCCTCGACTCCGTGGCGCCCGGCGCGGAGCCGCCCGCGACGTTCGTGCCCGACTCCAGCCAGTTCGTCGCGGCCATTCGCCACGGCGTCGGCTGGGGCATGGTCCCGGACCTGCAGGATCCCCGGGACCTCCTGGTCAACCTCGACCCGAGGCGCACGGATCGCGTCGAGCTCTTCTGGCAGGCGTGGAAGCTCTCGTCGCCCGCCCTCGACGCGGTCACGGCAGCGGTCGTGGCTGCCGCCGCGGCCCAGCTGCACCAGGGCTGATGGCACGAAGTGCGCACTCGACGGGGTGGGCGGGAGGGCTGGGACCGCAGCCTGGGCGCGGACCCGGCCCGGCGGCATACGGCTGAACTCGTCGGTAACCTCCCGTAACCTCCGGGCCCGCACCTCGTTTTCCCCGTGACCGAGTCGAGACGGTCGGAAACGGTAGGTGCCACATGGGTGTGGAGATCGCGGTCACGGGCCTGACCAAGACCTTCGGCTCGCAGACGATCTGGCGGGACGTGACGCTGACGATCCCTGCGGGGGAGATCTCCGTCATGCTCGGCCCCTCGGGGACCGGCAAGTCGGTGTTCCTCAAGACGCTCGTGGGGCTGCTCAAGCCGGATGCCGGCTCGATCGTCGTCGGGGGCCAGGACGTCCCTCGGCTGCGCGAACACGACCTCTACGAGATCCGCAAGCTCTTCGGCGTGCTCTTCCAGGACGGCGCGCTCTTCGGCTCGATGAACCTCTTCGACAACGTCGCGTTCCCGCTCCGCGAGCACACGAAGAAGGCCGAGTCAGACGTCCGGCGCATCGTCATGGAGAAGATGGACCTCGTCGGCCTGACCGGCGCCGAGCGCAAGCTGCCCGGTGAGATCTCCGGGGGGATGCGCAAGCGGGCCGGACTCGCGCGGGCCCTCGTGCTCGACCCGGAGATCCTGCTCATCGACGAGCCGGACTCGGGGCTCGACCCGGTGCGCACGTCCTACATCAACCAGCTCTTCATCGACCTCAACGCCCAGATCGATGCGACGTTCCTCATCGTCACGCACGACATCAACACCGCGCGGACGGTGCCCGACAACATCGGCCTGCTCTACCACCGCCACCTGGCGATGTTCGGGCCGCGGGAGATGCTCCTGTCATCGGAGGAGCCGGTGGTGCGCCAGTTCCTCAACGCGCAGACCGTCGGCCCGATCGGCATGTCCGAGGAGAAGGACGCCGACGAGCTCGCCGCGGAGTCCGGTCAGGAGCTGCCGCCACTGCCGCCGATCCCGCTCCAGCTGTCCCCGAGCAACGGCCTCCGCCGCCGCGCCCAGCGAGAGCCGGGCGAGTGGTGCCGCACGCACGCGGTGACCCCGCCCCCCGGCTCCTTCGCCTCCGCGGACCACGCCATCCCGTATGCCGCCGGGCTCGCTCCCGCTGGAGCCCTGGCCTCCCGCTCCGGCGAGGTGGGCTGATGGCGACCCCCGTCACCGGTGTGCTCCGGCAGTCCGGCTCGCTCTTCGCCCTGGCCCTCGACGTCCTGCGCGCGCTGCCGCGGCGACCGTTCCAGGTCAAGGAGTTCATCCAGCAGTCCTGGTTCCTCGCGAGCGTCACGATCCTGCCGACGGCGTTGGTCTCGATCCCGTTCGGGGCCGTCATCGCGCTCCAGCTCGGGACGCTGACGCGCCAGCTCGGCGCACAGTCCTACACCGGCGCCGCGTCGGTCCTCGCCGTGCTCCGGGAGGCCTCGCCGATCGTCACGGCGCTGCTCATCGCCGGTGCGGGGGGCTCGGCGATCTGTGCCGACCTCGGTTCGCGCAAGATCCGTGAGGAGATCGACGCGATGGAGGTCCTCGGCATCAGTCCGATCCAGCGGCTCGTCGTGCCGCGGGTCCTCGCCTCGATGCTCGTCGCGGTCCTGCTCAACGGCCTCGTCTCCGTCGTGGGAGTCGTCGGCGGGTACGTCTTCAACGTCATCGTCCAAGGTGGCACGCCCGGCGCCTACATCGCGTCGTTCACGGCCATGGCGCAGCTGCCGGACCTCTGGGCCGGTGAGCTCAAGGCGCTCGTCTTCGGCGCCATCGCCGGCATCGTCGCGGCCCACAAGGGCCTGACCGCGGGTGGGGGACCCAAGGGGGTCGGGGACGCCGTCAACCAGAGCGTCGTCATCACCTTCATGTTGCTGTTCGTCGTCAACTTCGTCATCACGGCCGTGTACTTCCAGGTCGTCCCGCAGAAGCTCTAGGTGGCCGCGATGAGTCCCGTTCAGGCAGTCTCCCGTCCGCTGGCCCGGCTCGCCGGCCGGCCCGGCCGTGGCCTCGAGTCGCTCGGGGCGCAGATGCGCTTCTATGTGCGGTCGCTCGCCTGGAGCGGACGGACGGTCCGGCGCTACAAGAAGGAGGTCGTGCGGCTGCTTGCCGAGGTCTCGCTGGGGACCGGGGCCCTGTCCGTCATCGGCGGCACGGTCGGAGTCATCGCCTTCATGGCCTTCTTCACCGGCACCGAGGTCGGCCTCCAGGGGTACTCGGCGCTGGAGCAGCTCGGGACGGGTGCCTTCACCGGCTTCTTCTCCGCCTACTTCAACACGCGCGAGATCGCCCCGCTCGTCGCCGGACTCGCCCTGGCGGCGACGGTCGGCTGCGGCTTCACCGCGCAGCTCGGGGCGATGCGGATCTCCGAGGAGGTCGACGCCCTCGAGGTGATGGGCGTGCCGTCCCTGCCCTACCTCGTGACGACCCGGATGATCGCCGGCTTCGTCGCCGTCGTCCCGCTCTACGTCATCGGACTGCTCAGCTCGTACGCTGCGACGCGGTTCATCGCGACGACGTACTTCGGGCAGTCCGAGGGCACCTACGACCACTACTTCCACCTCTTCCTGCCCCCGGGTGACATCTTCTGGTCGTTCGGGAAGGTGATGGTCTTCGCGGTCGTCATCATCCTCATCCACTGCTACTACGGCTACACCGCGTCCGGCGGTCCCGCGGGGGTGGGCGTCGCCGTCGGGACCGCGGTCCGGACGTCCATCGTCGCGATCAACGTCGTCGACTTCTTCCTCTCCCTGGCCATCTGGGGCGCGACGACGAGCGTTCGGCTCGCCGGATGAGCACCACCAAGGGGATCGCTGCGGGCCCCCTGACGCAGCACACCCGCTGGCGAATCGGGCTCAAGGCGTACGGGGTGGTCTTCCTGGTCGTCCTCGCCCTCCTCGTCAGCCTGGCCGTGGCCTCCTACCAGAAGCGGTTCACCCCGGTGGTCCTCGTCACGCTCGAGACGAACCGCCTCGGCAGCCAGCTCCAGGAGCACGCCGACGTCAAGCTCCGTGGCCTGGTCGTCGGGGAGGTGCGCACCATCGAGGCGACCCAGCAGGGAGCCCGGCTCGGGCTGGCCCTGGATCCCGAGCAGGCCTCGCAGATCCCTGCCGACGTGAGCGCCCGGCTGCTGCCCAAGACCCTCTTCGGCGAGCGCTACGTCGACCTCGTCCCGCCGGCGGACCGAGCCGGCGTCGAGGGGTCGGAGCGAGCGGCCATCGCCGAGGGTGCCGTGATCGGGCAGGACCGCGCCCGGGTGGCCATCGAGCTGGAGACGGTCCTCGACCACCTCCACCCGCTGCTCCAGACGGTCCACCCCGCCAAGCTCGCGACCGCACTGGGCGCCCTCTCGACGGCCCTCGAGGGACGCGGCGAGGCCATCGGTGAGCACGTCGAGGTCCTCGACGGCTACCTCAAGCAGATCAACCCCACGCTCCCCGCCATCCAGGAGGACCTCGGCCTGCTGGCGGACACGCTCGACACGTACGACGAGGTCAGCCCGGACCTGTTCCGGATGGTCGAGGCGCTCCGCGTCACGAACCGGACCGTCGTCGACAAGGACCAGCAGCTGGCCGGGTTCCTCGTCGGCACCGCCGGCTTCGCACAGACGCTGGCCGGCTTCCTCCGGGACAACGAGCGGCGCATCATCCAGGTCGGCCAGGTCACCCGGCCGACGAACGAGCTGCTCGCCCGCTACTCGCCGATCTACCCCTGCTTCAGCCAGGGTCTCGCGCGCTGGATCCCGCGGATCGAGGGAGCCTTCGCCGAGGGACGACTCCACATCACGCTCGAAGTGGTGCCGCCGCGCGATGCCTACACGGTGGGCGAGGAGCCCCGGTGGCTGCCCAAGTCCGGGCCCGACTGCGCCACGCTGCCCAACCCGCCCGGTTCCCAAGCGAACCCGCACCAGCCACCACCCTCGCGGGACGGGGCGGATCCAGCGCGAGAACACTCCCTCGCACCGGGGCTCACCGCCGTCCCCTCGGGCTTCGTCACGGGCGGGCCCGCCGACAGCGGGACGGCAGGAACGGCGGAGGAGCAGCAGCTGGTGGACGCGCTGCTCGCCCCTGACAGCCAGAGCGAGCCCAGCGGCATCCGGACCCTGCTCGCCGGCCCCGTCCTGCGCGGCACGGTGGTGAGTAACCGATGAGGACGGCAGGGAGCCTCGTCAAGCTCGTCCTCTTCGCCGCGGTGACGGTGTTGTCGACGAGCATCCTCGCCCTCACGATCGCCAACGTCCAGGTGGGCTCGAAGGCCACCTACCGGGCCGTCTTCAGCGACGCCACCGGCGTGCTGCCCGGCCAGGACGTGCGGATCGCCGGGGTGCGGGTCGGTGAGATCACCGGGGTGCGCGTCGGTGCGGACCGGGCCAGCGCCGTCGTCGAGTTCACGGTGCTCACGTCGTCGGTCCTCACCCGCGGCACCGAGGCGACGCTGAAGTACCGCAACCTCGTGGGCCAGCGCTACCTCGCCCTGGCACCGGGCGCCGGTGGCGCAACGGCACTCGCGGACGGGGCGACCATCCCCCGCGAACGGACCCACCCCGCCCTCGACCTCACCGCCCTCTTCAACGGCTTCAAGCCCCTCTTCGCCGCGTTGTCCCCGCAGGACGTCAACGAGCTGTCCGGGCTCATCGTCCAGACCCTGCAGGGTGAGGGCGGCGACATCGACGAGCTCCTCGCGCGCACGGCCTCGCTCACCTCGACGATCGCCGACCGGGACGCCGTCATCGGCCGGACCATCGACAACCTCACGGCCGTGCTCGGCACGGTCGAGGCCCACGACGACCAGCTCCTTTCCCTCATCGACCAGCTCCAGCGCTTCACCAGCGGGCTGGCCGAGGACCGCGCTGCCATCGGTCGCACCCTGTCCGGGATCAACGACCTGTCCGCCGAGACCGCGGACCTGCTCGTGACGACCCGTCCCCTCATCAAGGAGGACGTCGCCCAGCTGCGCACCCTCGCCGCGACGCTCAACAAGCCTGCGAACGTCCGTGAGTTCGAGTCGTTCATCACCACCGTGCCGGGGCGCCTGGAGACGCTGACCCGGACCGCGACCTACGGGTCCTGGTTCAACTTCTACCTCTGCCAGTTCGACACCAAGGGCCCCATCCTGCCCGGGGTCAGCCCCCGCTACACCGTTGCCGCCGAGAGGTGCTCATGAGTCGCCGGTCCATCCCCTTCCGGGAGCGCAACCCCGTGCCCATCGGCCTGGCCGGGCTCGTCGTCATCGCCCTGCTGCTCGTCCTCGCCTTCAACGCCGCGAGCCTGCCCCTCATCGGTGGCGGCACCCCGTTCAGCGCGGCCTTCACTGAGGCCGGCGGGATCAAGCCCGACGACGACGTGCGCATCGCGGGCGTTAAGGTCGGGAAGGTCACCGGGGTCGACCTCGAGGCAGGCCACGTGCGAGTCGACTTCGTCATCACCGAGGACGCCCCCTTCGGTCCCACGACCCGAGCAGCGGTCCGGATGAAGACCATCCTCGGGGAGAAGTACCTCGCGCTCGAACCGGAGGGCCCGGGCCAGCTGGAGTCCGGCACCCAGATCCCGTTGGCGCGCACGGTGAGCTCGTACGACGTCATCACGGCCTTCCAGGACCTGACGACGACCACCGAACGGATCGACACGGATGCCCTCGCCGAGTCCCTGACCGTGCTCGCAACCGAGTTCAAGGACAGCCCCGAGCACGTCAGGACCACCCTCGACGGGCTCTCCCGGCTCTCCCGGACCATCGCCGGGCGCGACGAGCAGCTCGGCCGGCTGCTCGACCGCACCGAGGGCGTCACGGGCCTCGTCGCGTCCCGGACCGACCAGCTCCAGTCGCTCATCGAGGACGCCGACCTGCTCATGGTGGAGCTCGCCAGACGGCGACAGGACATCCGCACCCTCTTCACCAACACCTCGGCGCTCGCCCAGCAGCTCACCGGGCTCGTCCGGGACAACCGCGCACAGCTCGGTCCGGCGCTCCGTGAGCTGCACACGACGCTGGACATGCTCCAGAAGCACGACACCGCGCTCCAGCGGACCATCTCCCTGATGGCACCGTTCACGCGCGTCTACGCGAACACCCTCGGCACCGGCCGGTGGTTCGACACGTGGGTCGCCAACCTCGTCGTCCCCGTCGGCGCCGTCGGCCTGGCGGCACCCGGGACCGACCTGCCTGACCTCGTGCCGCCTGACGCCGGAACACCAGACGCCACAGGAGGAGGCCGCTGATGCCCGGCCGTCACCGACCCCCACGGGTCCCCGACCTCGGCGCCCTGTCCAGCCGACTGCTCGCCACGGTCGCGGCAGGACTGCTCCTGCTCGGCCTCGTCGCGGGGGCGGTCGCGTTCTGGCCGAGCGGCGCCCCGACGACGATCTCCGCCGACTTCACCCGCGCCGTCGGGCTCTATCCCGGCTCCGACGTCCGGATCCTCGGCGTCAAGGTCGGACAGGTCGACGTGGTCGAGCCCCAGGGTCGACACGTTCGAGTGACCTTCTCGGTGGACTCGCGACACCGCATCCCCGCCGACGCGAGGGCCGCCATCGTCGCGCCCTCGCTCGTGTCCGACCGCTACGTCCAGCTGCTGCCGGTGTGGACGGCGGGGCCGGCGATGGCCGACGGGGCCCGAATCCCCTTGTCCCGCACCGCGGTCCCCGTCGAGCTGGACCGGGTCTCGCAGAGCCTCGACGACCTCATGGTCGCCCTCGGGCCGGACGGCGCCAACAAGGACGGCGCCCTGAGCGCCCTGCTCGAGACGTCCGCCGCGAACCTCGACGGCAACGGAGCCCGCCTCAACCAGACCGTCCGGGACCTCTCCAGGGCGGTCACCACCCTCGCCGACCACAAGGGGGATCTCTTCGGGACGGTGCAGAACCTCCAGACCTTCACGACCATGCTCGCCGACAACAACGCGGCCGTGCGGCGGCTCAACTCGGACCTCGCGACCGTCGCGCTCCAGCTCCGCGAGGAGCGCGACAACCTCCGGGGCGCCCTCGAGAACCTCGGCGTGGCCCTGGACGAGGTCTCGACCTTCGTCAAGGACAACCGGAGCCTGGTCAAGGCCGACGTCGACGGGCTGGTCTCGGTGACGTCGTCGCTCGTCACGCAGCGGCAGGCGCTCGCCGAGGCGCTCGAGAACGCACCCGTCGCGCTGACCAACCTCTCGCACGCCTACCATCCGCAGACCGGAACCCTCGACACGCGCAACAATGCCAAGGGCCTGGACGACCCCCTCCTGCTCGTCTGCTCGATCCTCACCGGGCCGACCGGCACCGGGAACTCGGGACTGTGCGACGACCTCAAGCGGGCCGTCGAGCCCCGGCTGCCCCAGTTGTCCGCGGTCCCCGAGGGCAGCACCCTTCGCGGGGAGCCGCAGCCGGGTGGACTCGTCGACGTCAGGGGCGCGGACCCCACGCTCGGCGGGCTGCTGGGAGGTGCCCGATGAGGACGTCGCAGCGGTCCCGCGGGGCCCTCGCTGCCCTCGTGGTCGGTGTCACCGCCGGGGTGGCGGGGTGCAGCGCAGCCGACCTCCCGCTCCCGGGCGGAGCCGGCACGGGCTCCGACTCCTACGCGGTGACCGTCGAGTTCGCCGACGTGCTGGACCTCGTGCCGCAGTCCTCGGTCAAGGTCAACCAGGTGACGGTCGGGTCGGTCGAAGCCATCGAGGTCGTCGGGTGGACGGCCGTCGTGCGGCTGCGACTGCCCGCCAGCCTCGTCCTGCCGGACAACACCGTGGCCGAGCTCCAGCAGACCTCCCTGCTCGGTGAGAAGTACGTCTCGCTCGCCGAGCCCACGGACGCTCCCCCGACCGGGCGACTCGCGGAAGGGGACCGCATCCCGCTCGACCGCTCCGCCCGCCACCCCGAGATCGAGGAGGTCCTCGGCGCGATGTCCCTCCTCCTCAACGGCGGGGGCGTCGCCCAGCTCAAGACGATCGAGGTGGAGCTGAACCACGCCATGCGCGGGCGCAGTGACGACATCCGCAGCGTCGTCCACGAGCTCGGCACCTTCATCGGCGGGCTCGACGACCAGAAGGCCGACATCGTCCGGGCCATCGACAGCCTCGACGGGCTGGCCGACACCCTCTCCGAGAACCAGGACACCATCGCAGCCGCCCTCGACGAGCTGCCCAAGGGCCTCAAGGTCCTGGCCGACCAGCGAGAGCAGCTCACCGCGATGCTCACCGCGCTAGCCGACCTCGGTGAGGTGGGGACCCGGGTCATCCGCGGCTCGCGCGAGGACCTCGAGGCCAACCTCCGCGCCCTCGAACCGATCCTCACCCGGCTCAACGAGGCCGGGGACAGCCTGCCCCAGTCCTACCAGCTGCTGCTCACCTACCCCTTCCCGGCGTCCTCGGCCGCCGCGATCAAGGGCGACTTCACCAACCTCTGGGTCACCCTCGACACCGACGTGCAGGGCCTCGCCGACGGCATGGGCGTGGCCCGCCCACCCGACGGGTCGGGCTCCTGGACAGCACTCTTCGACAGCGAGGTCTCCCGATGATCACCCGCGGCGTGCGCGTCCGTCTCGCAGCCTTCCTCCTGCTGTCCCTCGGCCTCGTGTCCGTCCTCTCGGCGAGCTACGTCGGCCTCACCGACAAGGTGCTCGGCGGCAGCTACGTCGTCTCGGCGGACCTCGCCGACTCGGGCGGGATCTTCGTCGGCGCCGAGGTCACCTACCGCGGGGTGACCGTCGGCAGTGTCGAAGGACTGCGGCTCAACGGCGACGGCGTCCTCGTCGACGCGCGGCTCGACCGCGGCACCGAGGTTCCCGCAGACACCAGGGCCGTCGTCGAGAACCGCTCCGCCGTGGGGGAGCAGTACCTCGACCTCCAGCCGCGCCGCGACGGCGGCCCCTTCCTCGCCGCGGGCGACGTCATCCCCAGGGCCAGCACGGCCACCCCCCTGCGGATCGACCGGCTCCTCACGCACGTCAACCGGACGGTGAAGTCGGTCCCCCAGGAGTCGCTCGTCACGACCATCGACGAGCTCGCCGCGGCGTTCCGGGGCGGTGGGGCGGACCTGCAACGGCTCATCGACTCCGGCAACAGCCTCACCCGCGCGGCGGCGGACGCCCTCCCGGAGACCGTCCGGCTCATCGACGACGGGCGGATCGTGCTGCGCACCCAGGTGGCCGGGGCCGACGACCTGCGGACGACGGTCACGGGCTTCGCGGACGTCACGGATGCCCTGCGGCTCGCCGACCCGGACCTCCGCGTCGTCCTCGACCGCGGGGCGCTCGCGGCCGACGAGCTCGACCGCCTCGTGCAGGAGAACCGGACCGGCCTCGCCGCCCTCATCGCGAACTTCATCACCATCGGGAACGTCACCACGGCCCGCCTCGACGGGATCGAGCAGGTCCTCGTCACCTACCCCGAGGTCGTCGAGGGCGGGTACACCGTGGTCCCCGGGGACGGTACGGCGCACTTCGGGCTCGTCCTCAACGCCGAGGACCCGCCCGCGTGTGAGGTGGGGTACGAGGGCACGCAGAAGGTGGAGCCGCACCGGACCGTCGACCTGCCACCCACGAACCTCGACGCCCACTGCGCGGCGCCGCGTGGGTCCGGCACCAACGTGCGTGGCGCCCAGAACGCCCCGCGGCCGACACGCGGAGGCGGCCAGTCCCACCCCGGGTCCCGGGGCACGGAGCCGATCACCCTTCCCGGCCCGGGCGTGACCCCGGGCGGGCCGGCGTCGTTGTTCGTGCAGGCGCCCGTCGCCCCGACGGGTCCCTCCGGGCCGCGAAGCTGGCTCTGGCTGATGCAGGAGGCCGTGCGCTGAGGCACGGCGACGAAGGGAACCCCTCAATGACCACCACCACACCCCGTCGGACCGGCCAGCTCCTCTGGGCCGTCGCCGTGCTCCTCGCACTGGCCGCCGTCATCGTGGCAACCACCCTCGGCCGTGCGGCCTGGGAGCGCGACCGCGGCGCCGCCACCCGCGCGGAGGCCCTCGCGGCCGGGCGCCAGCTCGCCGTGAACTTCGTGACCCTCGACGCGTCCCGCTTCGACGCGGACACGGGCCGCGTCGTCGAGGGGGCGACGGGAGACTTCAAGAAGCAGTACGAGGACGCTCTCCGCGAGCTCAAGCCGGTCGTCGAGTCGAACCGCACGGTCTCCACCGTGGAGCGCGCCGAGGCGTCGTACGTCTCCGGGGACGCCGACTCCGCCGTGGTCCTCGTCGGTCTCGTGGCCCCGACGACCAACGCCTCGGCGACCGAGCCGGAGAAGAAGACGTACCGGATCCGCCTCGACCTCGCGAAGGTCGGCGACTCCTGGAAGGTGAGCACCCTTGACTTCGTCAGCTGACACCGCACGAGCAGCCCGTATGCCGCTGAGCCCCTCCCAGCCCGGCCCTCGCAGGCGCGTGGCGGGCTCGCGACGTCGACCGTCCGACATCCCGGAACCCGCCTCGCGCCCCGCTGCCACGGGCAACGCCGACCGAGCCCAGCGGCATACCCTCACCGAACTGCGGTGGCCCCTCCTCGCGCTCGCCCTCGCGGCGACGCTCCTCGCGGCCACCCTCGTTCACGGGCTGCGCCCCGCGCTCGCCGACGCCGACCGGATGGCCGCCGTCGGCTCAGCCCGGACGACGCTCGAGTCGGTGCTCAGCTACAGCGCGACGACCTTCGACGCGCACGTCGCCGAGGTCACGCCCCTCCTCGCAGCGCCGTTCAAGGACGAGTTCACCCAGGTCGCCCGCACCGACATCAAGCCGCTGGCCGAGAAGAACCAGGCCACCGTCCAGGCCCGCGTCCAGGAGGCCGGTGTCATGGACACGACCGGCGACGGGGGAGCGGGCACCGTGGTCCGGGTCATGGCCTTCGTCAACCAGGCCACCACGTCGAAGGTGCAGAAGACGCCCGCCGTCGACCAGAATCGCGTCATCGCGACGATGACCCGGGTCGGCGACCGCTGGCTGCTCAGCGCGCTCGAGGCGTACTGAGGTCAGCGGCGGGGCAAGGGCACGGTGGGGTGACGTTGGGCCATACTGCGGGGCGTGAAACTCATCCAGGCCGACGGCGTCCCTGAGTCCCCCGCACGAGTCGACCAGCCCAGGACCCAGCCCGTGCGGGTCGGGCTCGTCCAGCACGAGTGGGTCGAGGACCCTGCCGCTCTCGTGGAGACCCTGCGGGACGGGATCCGCACCGCGGCGCAGGCCGGCGCGAGGATCGTCTTCCTCCCCGAGCTCACGCTCTCGCGCTACCCGGCGGACGCCCGTCCCACCGGGACGCCGAGCGACCTCGCCGAGGACCTCGAGAGCGGCCCGACGGTGGCGCTCGCCCGGGACGCGGCGCGGGACTTCGGCGTCCACGTCCACGCGTCGCTCTACGAGCGCGCCGACCAGGGGGACGGGCTCGGCTTCAACACGGCCGTCCTCGTCGCCCCGACCGGCGAGATCGTCGCCCGGACCCGCAAGACCCACATCCCCGTCACGGCCGGTTACTACGAGGACCAGTACTTCCGTCCCGGCCCCGCCGAGCACGCCTACCCCGTCGTCGAGCTCGGGGAACCCGCGGTGCGGCTCGGCCTGCCGACCTGCTGGGACGAGTGGTTCCCGGAGGTCGCGCGGCTCTACTCGCTCGGCGGCGCCGAGGTGCTCTGCTACCCGACGGCGATCGGCTCCGAGCCGGACCACCCCGACTTCGACACCCAGCCCCTGTGGCAGCAGGTCATCGTCGGCAACGGGATCGCCAACGGCCTCTTCATGGTCGTCCCGAACCGCTTCGGGACCGAGGGGCTCATCACCTTCTACGGGTCCTCCTTCATCTCCGACCCCTACGGCCGGGTCCTCGCCCAGGCGCCCCGCGACGAGGCGGCCGTGCTCGTGGCCGACCTCGACCTGGCCCAGCGACAGGACTGGCTCGACCTCTTCCCGTTCCTCGCGACCCGGCGACCCGACTCGTACCGCGCGCTGGTCGAGCCGATCCGTGCCGAGCACCGCCGTGACGAGCACCGTCGTGATGTCGGCTGAGGCTGGCCCGGTGACGACGTGGCGGATGCCCTCCGAGACCGCGCCGCACGAGTGCACGTGGATGGCGTGGCCGAGCCAGGGCTACACCCTCGGGGAGACTCCTGAGGAGGTCACGAGGGCCCGGCTGACCTGGGCCGCGGTCGCCAATGCCGTCATCGGGTTCGAGCCGGTGCGGATGGTGGTCGTGCCGGAGGACGTCGAGATCGCGCGGCGCCACCTCCACGCCGACGTGGAGCTCATCCCGACCCAGCTCGACGACGCATGGATGCGCGACATCGGGCCGACCTTCGTCCTCGGTGCCGACGGACGGCTCGGTGCCGTGGACTGGGTCTTCAACGGGTGGGGTGCCCAGCCGTGGGCGTCCTGGGAGCACGACGCCCGGGTCGGCGCGTTCGTGGCGGGGCAGACCCCGGCGGAGCTGATCCCGTCGTCCCTGGTCAACGAGGGGGGTGGCCTCCACGTCGACGGGCTGGGAACCGTGCTGCTCACCGAGACGGTCCAGCTCGACCCCGGTCGCAACCCGGGACTGACGAGGACCGACGTCGAGGCGGAGCTCGCCCGGACCATCGGCGCCACGCACGCGATCTGGCTCCCGCGCGGCCTGACGCGGGACTACGACGAGCTCGGGACCCGCGGCCACGTCGACATCGTGGCGACCATCCCGTCGCCCGGCGTGCTGCTGCTGCATGTCCAGGAGGACCCGGCTCACCCGGACCATGGCGTGTCGAAGGAGCTGCGCGAGCTGCTCTCCGACGTCCGGGACGCCCGGGGCGAGCGGTTCGAGGTGGTGGGCGTCCCGGCGCCGCGGACGCTGGCCGACGGTTCGGGGCCCGTCGACTGGTCCTACCTCAACCACCTCGTCGTCAACGACGGCGTCATCGCCTGCACCTTCGCCGACGAGCAGGACGAGCGGGCTCTCGGGATCCTCGCGGACGCCTATCCCGGTCGTCGGGTCGTCGGCGTCGACGCACGGCCGCTGTTCGACCGCGGCGGCGGGGTCCACTGCATCACCCAGCAGCAGCCGGCCGTCTGACCCGGCCTCGTCGAGTGTGCACTTCGGGCCACACGGACGGCGGCACGAACTGCACACTCGAGGGGAGGTCACCCAGCGGCATACGGGCCGCTTTGAGGGGGTGTGAGCGATCCGTGACCTGCCTACCGGCGGGAAGGGCTTGACGTGGCGACCGGAGCGGGCCATATTCGTCGCGTTCCCTCGCGGGACTCCCGGTCCGGGAGGTGTTGAGGTCTGCGACCTCCGCTTCTTGACCCGGCTGGACACTCCTGCCCTTTGCCAGTAGGCTAGGCCTTTGCGCTGCCCATGCCCTCGCCCCACGATCCCCAGTCGCGTCCTTCGCCGTGCCGCCAGCACGGACTCCGCCCTGGGACCCGTGTGTCGAGCCATGCGTGGCGGAGTTGACGAAGACGAAAAGGCCCGTGGAAGGACCCTCCTTGGCTGCCGCGCGTACTGCGACGAAAATGTCCACCGCACAGACCCCCTCCGGGCGTCTGTCCTTCGCGAAGATTCGCGAACCCCTCGAGGTCCCCGACCTCCTTGCCCTTCAGACGGAGAGCTTTGACTGGCTGCTCGGCAACGAGCGGTGGCAGGCTCGCGTCGCCGCCGCCAAGGCCGAGGGCCGCACTGACGTCCCTGACCGGTCCGGACTCGAGGAGATCTTCGAGGAGATCTCCCCGATCGAGGACTTCAGCGGCTCGATGTCGCTGTCGTTCCGAGACCACCGGTTCGAGGAGACCCGCAAGACGATCGAGGCGTGCAAGGAGCGCGACCAGACGTACGACGCACCCCTGTTCGTGACCGCCGAGTTCATGAACGCCCAGACCGGCGAGATCAAGAGCCAGACGGTCTTCATGGGTGACTTCCCGCTCATGACCGAGCGCGGCACCTTCATCATCAACGGCACCGAGCGGGTCGTCGTCTCACAGCTCGTCCGCAGCCCGGGCGTCTACTTCGAGCGCACCCCCGACAAGACGTCCGACAAGGACATCTACACGACGAAGATCATCCCGAGCCGTGGTGCCTGGCTCGAGTTCGAGATCGACAAGCGCGACATGGTCGGCGTCCGCGTCGACCGCAAGCGCAAGCAGTCCGTCACGGTGCTGCTCAAGGCCCTCGGCTGGACCGAGGCCCAGATCCTCGAGGAGTTCGGCGACTTCGAGTCGATGCGACTGACCCTCGAGAAGGACCACACGCAGGGCCAGGACGACGCGCTCCTCGACATCTACCGCAAGCTGCGTCCGGGTGAGCCGCCGACCAAGGAGGCCGCCCAGACCCTGCTGGACAACCTCTACTTCAACCCGAAGCGCTACGACCTCGCCAAGGTCGGCCGCTACAAGATCAACAAGAAGCTCGGCCTCGACGGCTCGATCAACGACTCGACCCTCGCGATCGACGACATCGTCGCGACGATCAAGTTCCTCGTCACGCTCCACGACGGGCGCGACTCGATGCAGGGCGTCAAGAACGGCGAGCCGATCGACGTCCGCGTCGAGGTCGACGACATCGACCACTTCGGCAACCGTCGCCTCCGCTCCGTCGGTGAGCTCATCCAGAACCAGGTCCGCACCGGCCTGTCCCGGATGGAGCGGGTCGTCCGCGAGCGCATGACGACGCAGGACGTCGAGGCGATCACCCCGCAGACCCTGATCAACATCCGCCCCGTGGTGGCGTCGATCAAGGAGTTCTTCGGCACGTCGCAGCTCTCGCAGTTCATGGACCAGAACAACCCCCTCGCGGGTCTGACGCACAAGCGTCGGCTGTCCGCGCTCGGCCCGGGTGGTATCTCCCGGGACCGCGCCCAGATGGAGGTCCGCGACGTCCACCACTCGCACTACGGCCGCATGTGCCCGATCGAGACTCCGGAAGGCCCGAACATCGGCCTCATCGGCTCGTTGGCCTCCTACGGGCGGATCAACGCGTTCGGCTTCATCGAGACGCCGTACCGCAAGGTGAACGAGGGTGTCGTCAGCGACGAGGTGCACTACCTGTCGGCCGACGAGGAGGACAAGTACGTCGTCGCCCAGGCCAACGCCCGGGTCGACGAGGACGGCCGCTTCGCCGAGGACCGCGTCCTCGTGCGCCGCAAGGGTGAGGTCGAGCTCATCCCCGGCGAGGACGTCGACTACATGGACGTCTCCCCGCGCCAGATGGTGTCGGCCGCGACAGCGATGATCCCCTTCCTCGAGCACGACGACGCCAACCGCGCCCTCATGGGGGCCAACATGCAGCGTCAGGCCGTCCCGCTCGTCAAGAGCGAGGCGCCGCTCGTCGGCACCGGCATGGAGTTCCGTGCCGCGCTCGACTCCGGTGACGTCGTCCGCGCCGAGAAGGCCGGCGTCGTCCAGGAGGTCTCCGCCGACCTGGTCACCGTCGCCAACGACGACGGCACGTACCAGACCTACCGGATCGCCAAGTTCGCCCGGTCCAACCAGGGCACGAGCTACAACCAGGTCGTCGTCGTCAACGAGGGCGACCGGGTGGAGACCGGTGGCGTCATCGCCGACGGTCCCGCGACGGACGGCGGCGAGATGGCGCTCGGGCGCAACCTGCTCGTCGCGTTCATGTCGTGGGAGGGCCACAACTACGAGGACGCGATCATCCTCAGCCAGCGTCTCGTCCAGGACGACGTCCTCTCCTCGATCCACATCGAGGAGCACGAGGTCGACGCCCGCGACACGAAGCTCGGGCCGGAGGAGATCACCCGGGACATCCCGAACGTCTCCGAGGACGTCCTGGCCGACCTCGACGAGCGCGGCATCATCCGCGTCGGCGCCGAGGTCCGCGACGGCGACCTGCTCGTCGGCAAGGTGACGCCCAAGGGCGAGACCGAGCTGACGCCCGAGGAGCGACTGCTCCGCGCGATCTTCGGCGAGAAGGCCCGCGAGGTGCGGGACACGTCGCTCAAGGTCCCGCACGGTGAGACCGGCACGGTCATCGGCGTCAAGGAGTTCCGCGCCGACCTCGGCGACGACCTGCCCCCGGGTGTGAACCAGCTCGTCCGCGTCTACGTCGCGAACAAGCGCAAGATCACCGACGGTGACAAGCTCGCCGGCCGGCACGGCAACAAGGGCGTCATCTCCAAGATCCTGCCCGTCGAGGACATGCCGTTCCTCGAGGACGGCACGCCCGTCGACGTCATCCTCAACCCGCACGGTGTGCCGCGCCGGATGAACCTCGGTCAGATCCTCGAGCTGCACCTCGGCTGGGCCGCCAACCGCGGCTGGAAGATCGAGGGCAACCCGGAGTGGGCCAAGCAGATCCCGGCCGACGCCCACGAGGCGCCCCCCGGCTCCCGGGTCGCGACGCCGGTCTTCGACGGTGCCTCCGAGGATGTCGTCACCGGACTGCTCGACTCGACCCTGAAGACCCGCGACGGCGTCCGTCTCATCGACGGCACCGGCAAGACCCGGCTCTTCGACGGCCGCTCCGGCGAGCCGTTCCCCGAGCCGGTCGCGGTGGGCTACATGTACATCCTCAAGCTGCACCACCTCGTCGACGACAAGATCCACGCTCGGTCGACGGGTCCGTACTCCATGATCACCCAGCAGCCGCTCGGCGGTAAGGCCCAGTTCGGTGGCCAGCGCTTCGGTGAGATGGAGGTGTGGGCGCTCGAGGCGTACGGCGCCGCCTACACGCTGCAGGAGCTGCTGACGATCAAGTCCGACGACGTGCCCGGTCGCGTCAAGGTCTACGAGGCCATCGTCAAGGGCGAGAACATCCCTGACTCGGGCATCCCGGAGTCGTTCAAGGTCCTCCTCAAGGAGATGCAGTCCCTGTGTCTCAACGTCGAGGTCCTGAACTCCGAGGGCACGACGATCGAGATGAAGGAATCCGACGAAGAGGTCTTCCGCGCGGCGGAGGAGCTCGGCATCGACCTGAGCCGGCGTGAGCCGTCCAGCGTCGAGGAAGTCTGACCCGGCCACGCACCCCAGGCGGCCGTATGCCGCTGAGCCAGCTCAGCGGCATACGGCACCCCAGGCACGGGGCTGAGCTCACCAGCGACAGCCCGGCCGGTCAGAACACGACGACCAGACACATTTGACGAGACTCAGCAAGAGTTACGAGAGAAGGAACCACGTGCTCGACGTCAACTTCTTCGACGAGCTGCGCATTGGCCTTGCCACCGCGGAGTCCATCCGCGGATGGAGCCACGGCGAGGTCAAGAAGCCCGAGACCATCAACTACCGCACCCTGAAGCCGGAGAAGGAGGGCCTGTTCTGCGAGCGCATCTTCGGCCCCACCCGGGACTGGGAGTGCAACTGCGGCAAGTACAAGCGCGTCCGCTTCAAGGGCATCATCTGTGAGCGCTGTGGCGTCGAGGTCACGCGCGCCAAGGTGCGCCGTGAGCGGATGGGCCACATCGAGCTCGCCGCCCCCGTCACCCACATCTGGTACTTCAAGGGCGTCCCGTCACGCCTCGGGTACCTGCTCGACCTCGCCCCGAAGGACCTCGAGAAGGTCATCTACTTCGCGGCCTACATGATCACGTCGGTCGACGACGAGCAGCGCCACCAGGACCTGCCCTCGCTCGAGGCGCAGATCCAGGTCGAGAAGAAGGAGATCGAGAACCGCCGCGACGCGGACGTCGAGTCCCGCGCCCAGAAGCTCGAGCAGGACATCGCCGCGCTCGAGGCCGAGGGCGCCAAGGCCGACGTCAAGCGCAAGGTCCGCGACTCCGCCGAGCGTGAGATGAACGCGATCCGTCGTCGCGCGGACCAGCAGGTCGAGCGCCTCGAGCAGGTCTGGGACCGGTTCAAGAACCTCAAGGTCCAGGACCTCGAGGGCGACGAGATCCTCTACCGCGAGATGCGGGACCGGTTCGGTCTCTACTTCGAGGGTGGGATGGGCGCGGCCGCGATCCAGAAGCGGCTCCAGTCCTTCGACCTCGACGCCGAGGCGGACTCCCTCCAGGAGATCATCGCCACCGGCAAGGGGCAGAAGAAGACTCGGGCGATCAAGCGGCTCAAGGTCGTCAACGCCTTCCAGATGACGACGAACCACCCGACCGGCATGGTCCTCGACGCGATCCCGGTCATCCCGCCGGACCTGCGCCCGATGGTCCAGCTCGACGGCGGCCGTTTCGCGACGTCGGACCTCAACGACCTCTACCGTCGCGTCATCAACCGCAACAACCGCCTCAAGCGACTGCTCGACCTCGGCGCGCCCGAGATCATCGTCAACAACGAGAAGCGGATGCTCCAGGAGGCCGTCGACAGCCTCTTCGACAACGGCCGTCGTGGTCGCCCGGTCACGGGCCCCGGCAACCGGCCGCTCAAGTCGCTGTCCGACATGCTCAAGGGCAAGCAGGGCCGGTTCCGCCAGAACCTCCTCGGCAAGCGCGTCGACTACTCCGGCCGTTCGGTCATCGTCGTCGGCCCGCAGCTGAAGCTGCACCAGTGCGGCCTGCCGAAGCAGATGGCGCTCGAGCTGTTCAAGCCGTTCGTGATGAAGCGGCTGGTCGACCTCGACCACGCGCAGAACATCAAGTCGGCCAAGCGCATGGTCGAGCGGGCCCGTCCGGTCGTGTGGGACGTCCTCGAAGAGGTCATCACCGAGCACCCGGTGCTGCTCAACCGGGCACCCACGCTCCACCGTCTCGGCATCCAGGCCTTCGAGCCGCAGCTCGTCGAGGGCAAGGCGATCCAGATCCACCCGCTCGTCTGCTCGGCCTTCAACGCCGACTTCGACGGTGACCAGATGGCGGTGCACGTGCCGCTGTCGGCCGAGGCCCAGGCCGAGGCTCGGATCCTCATGCTCTCGAGCAACAACATCCTCAAGCCGGCTGACGGTCGCCCCGTGACCATGCCGACCCAGGACATGATCACCGGCATCTTCCACCTGACCGACCTGGTCGACGGTGGGGGTCTGGGCGCCGGCCGTGCCTTCTCGTCTCCCGCCGAGGCCCGGATGGCCTTCGACCGGGGCGAGATCCAGCTCGGCTCGGCGGTCAAGCTGCGCCTGACCGATGTCGTGCCGCCGGCCGGCTTCGAGCTGCCCGAGGGGGTCGAGCCAGACGCGTCCGGCATCGTCCCGTCGCTGACGCTCGAGACCAGCCTGGGCCGGGCCCTGTTCAACGACACGCTCCCGGTGGATTACCCGTTCATCAACAAGGCGGTCGACCGGAAGGCCCTGTCGGCCATCGTCAACGACCTGGCCGAGCGGTACTCGAAGGTCCAGGTCGCCGCGTCGCTCGACGCCCTGAAGGAGGCCGGTTTCCACTGGGCCACCCGCTCGGGCAGCACCGTCTCGATCATCGACGTCACGACGCCGGGCAACAAGACGGAGATCCTCGAGGGCTACGAGACCAAGGCCGCCAAGGTCCAGACGCAGTACGAGCGTGGTCTGATCACCGACGACGAGCGTCGTCAGGAGCTCGTCGAGATCTGGACGCAGGCGTCCAACCAGGTCGCCAAGGAGATGGAGACCAACTTCCCGCGCACGAACCCCATCTACCGGATGGTGTCCTCGGGTGCTGGTGGTAACTGGTTCCAGATCCGCCAGATCGCCGGGATGCGTGGCCTGATGGCCAACCCGAAGGGTGAGATCATCCCGCGCCCGATCAAGGCGAACTTCCGTGAGGGCCTGACGGTGCTCGAGTTCTTCATCTCGACCCACGGTGCCCGCAAGGGTCTGGCCGACACCGCGCTTCGCACCGCGGACTCGGGCTACCTCACGCGTCGTCTCGTCGACGTGTCGCAGGACGTCATCATCCGTGAGGACGACTGTGGCACCGACCGTGGCCTGACGCTGCCGATCGCCCAGGTCAACGAGACCACGGGCACGCGCAGCCTCTCGGAGGTCGTCGAGGCGTCCATCTACGCCCGGACCCTCGCTGAGGACGTCACGGACGCGGACGGCACCGTGCTGGCCGAGGCCGGCATCGACCTCGGCGACGTCGTCATCGGGGCGCTCTACGAGGCCGGGGTCGACCAGCTCAAGGTCCGCTCGGTCCTGACGTGCGACTCCAAGGTGGGCACCTGCGCCAAGTGCTACGGGCGGTCGCTCGCCACGGGCAAGCTCGTCGACATCGGCGAGGCGGTCGGCATCATCGCCGCCCAGTCGATCGGTGAGCCGGGCACGCAGCTGACGATGCGGACCTTCCACACCGGTGGTGCGGCTGCGGCCGACGACATCACCCAGGGTCTGCCGCGTGTGGTCGAGCTCTTCGAGGCGCGCACGCCCAAGGGTGTCGCCCCGATCGCCGAGGCCACCGGCCGCATCGAGATCGAGGACACCGACAAGGCGCGGCGCATCCTGCTCACGCCGGACGACGGCTCCGAGCAGCACGCCTACCCGGTCAGCAAGCGCTCCCGCCTGCTCGTCCAGGACGGTGACCACGTCACGGTGGGCAACAAGCTCGTGCAGGGCGCCATCGACCCCAAGCAGGTGCTTCGCATCCTCGGCCCCCGGGCCGCCCAGAAGCACCTCGTGGACGAGGTCCAGATGGTGTACCGCCAGCAGGGTGTGTCGATCCACGACAAGCACATCGAGGTCATCGTCCGGCAGATGCTCCGGCGCGTGACGATCATCGAGGCGGGCGACGCCGACCTCCTCCCGGGCGAGCTCGCCGAGCGTGGCCGTTTCGAGGACGAGAACCGCAGGGTGATGGCCGAGGGTGGCCGTCCGGCCGCCGGTCGACCGGAGCTCATGGGCATCACCAAGGCGTCCCTCGCCACCGAGTCGTGGCTGTCGGCCGCGTCCTTCCAGGAGACCACGCGTGTCCTCACGCAGGCCGCCATGGAGGCGAAGTCCGACCCGCTGCTCGGCCTCAAGGAGAACGTCATCCTCGGAAAGCTCATCCCCGCGGGGACGGGCCTGCCGCGCTACCGCAACATCAAGGTGGAGCCGACCGAGGAGGCGAAGGCCGCGATGTACTCGCTGCCGAGCTACGACGCGTACGACTACGCGCAGTTCGGCACGGGCACCGGCGAGGCGATCCGTCTCGACGACGAGGCGCTGGGGCTCGACAAGCTCTGACGTTGCGTCACCGGCCACCAGGCCGTATGCCGCTGGGCCGGGACCGCGCACCACGCGCGGTCCCGGCCCAGCTGGCTTGCCGGACCTCAGCCGACCGATCCGGTCTCGGGGGTGGCCGAGTGCTCGCTAGGGTTCTCGCATGAGCGAAGCACCGCACGTCGAGACCCCCTCCGAACCGGACGCCCCGGAGGCACCGGCCCTGGCCACGGTCATCGTCCTCACCGAGGAGGCCCTCAAGCCCGTCGACGTCGACAAGATCGTCGGCCTGCACGCCGGGGATGACGAGGAGGAGACGTACCGCGTGCTCGTCCCCGCCGACACGGACCGCAACATGCTCAGCGCGTTCCTCAACCACCTCAGCCTCTTCGAGATGCGGGAGGCCCTCGAGGCCCTGCGCCCCGTCGACCGTGAGGGGGCCCACGCCGACGCGACGACGGCGTTGGCCCGCAGCATCGCGGAGTTCGAGAAGCGGGGCCTGACCGTGACCGGCGAGGTGACCGGGGACGACCCGATGCCCACTCTCGTCGCCGAGGTCGAGCGCCTCAACGCGCGCGAGGTCGTCGTCGTGACCGAGCCGCATGCACTGGAGGACACGTTCCACACCGACTGGGCCTCCCGGGCCCGGGAGGTCCTGGGCCTGCCGGTGCTGCACATCTACGCGGGCGACTGGCGACTCGGCTGACCACTCGGCTGACCACTCGGCTGACCACTCGGCTGACCACTCGGCTGACGTCGGTTCGAGGTATCGCTCGACCACAGGTGGTCGAATCTCACCTCGAACGGGGCGGGGAGTGCGCCGGACGGTGGGAGCGAGCCCAGCGGCATACGGCATCGGGGGTCCTGAGCGCAAGGGCCACGGATTTGGTCGGCGTGCCGCGCGCCGGTACGCTTGAACACTGTGTCTGAGACATGCGCTCAGGCATGCGCGATGACGGCTTCGGTGCCCTGTCTGACGGCTACGGCCTGCGAGACATCACGGAGGTCAGGAGCGAACCTCTCACCGGGCAATCCATGAGCTCGAAGCACTGAGCTCATGGGGAGTGCGGGTGGGAGAACCGCGTCCGACACGCCCGACCTCGGGGGTCGAGGACGCGAACAGCCAAGGAGTCGACCCACGAGGGTCGGCGCGACAACAGCAACGTTACGGAGTAACCAGGTTGCCTACCATCAACCAGCTGGTCCGCAAGGGCCGCGAGGACAAGGCCACGAAGGCCAAGACCCCGGCGCTCAAGGGCTCGCCCCAGCGCCGCGGTGTGTGCACCCGCGTGTACACCACCACCCCCAAGAAGCCGAACTCGGCGCTCCGCAAGGTCGCCCGGGTGCGACTCAGCAGCGGCATCGAGGTCACGGCCTACATCCCGGGCGTCGGCCACAACCTCCAGGAGCACTCGATCGTGCTCGTCCGCGGCGGTCGTGTGAAGGACCTCCCCGGTGTTCGCTACAAGATCGTCCGCGGCACCCTCGACACCCAGGGTGTCAAGGGCCGCAAGCAGGCTCGCAGCCGCTACGGTGCGAAGAAGGAGAAGGGCTGATGCCTCGTAAGGGACCCGCTCCGAAGCGTCCGCTCGTCGTCGACCCGGTCTACCAGAGCCCGCTCGTCACGCAGCTCGTCAACAAGATCCTCCTCGACGGCAAGAAGTCGATCGCCGAGATGATCGTCTACGGCGCCCTCGAGGGCGTTCGCGGCAAGACCGGCACCGACCCCGTCGCCACGCTCAAGCGGGCGCTCGACAACGTCAAGCCGGCCATGGAGGTCAAGTCCCGCCGCGTCGGTGGTGCGACCTACCAGGTGCCGATCGAGGTCAAGCCGGGCCGCTCCACGACGCTCGCGCTGCGCTGGCTCGTCGGCTACGCGCGGCAGCGTCGCGAGAAGACGATGACCGAGCGCCTGATGAACGAGATCCTCGACGCCTCGAACGGCCTCGGCGCCGCTGTGAAGCGCCGCGAGGACACGCACAAGATGGCCGAGTCGAACAAGGCCTTCGCGCACTACCGCTGGTGACAGCGGGCCGGTGGTGTGCCGCTGGGACAGCTCAGCGGCACACCCCGGGACCGAGCCCTGCCGTGCTCACGCCGGCTCGGCTCCCACAGATTTCCCACACGAATGAGATGAGACAACTGACGTGGCACTCGACGTCCTGACGGACCTCAACCAGGTCCGCAACATCGGCATCATGGCGCACATCGACGCCGGCAAGACGACGACGACCGAGCGTGTGCTCTTCTACACCGGTGTCAACCGCAAGATCGGGGAGACGCACGACGGTGCGTCGACGACCGACTGGATGGAGCAGGAGAAGGAGCGCGGCATCACGATCACGTCCGCCGCCGTCACCTGCTTCTGGGAGGGCACCCAGATCAACATCATCGACACGCCCGGCCACGTCGACTTCACGGTCGAGGTCGAGCGGTCGCTGCGCGTCCTCGACGGCGCGGTCGCCGTCTTCGACGGCAAGGAGGGCGTCGAGCCCCAGTCCGAGACGGTGTGGCGCCAGGCCGACAAGTACGACGTCCCCCGCATCGCGTTCGTCAACAAGATGGACAAGCTCGGCGCGGACTTCTACTTCACGGTGCAGACGATCAAGGACCGCCTCGGTGCGGAGCCGCTCGTCCTCCAGCTGCCCGTCGGCTCCGAGAGCGAGTTCGTCGGCGTCGTCGACCTCATCTACATGCGCGCCCTGGTCTGGCCGGGCGACGCCAAGGGTGACGTGACCATGGGCGCCAAGTACGAGATCCAGGAGATCCCGGCCGACCTCAAGGAGAAGGCCGAGGAGTACCGTCACGCCCTCGTCGAGCGCGTCGCCGAGTCCGACGACGAGCTCATGGAGAAGTACCTCGGCGGCGAGGACCTCACGCCCGAGGAGATCAAGGGCGCGATCCGCAAGCTCACGATCTCCTCCGAGCTCTACCCCGTCATCTGTGGCTCCGCCTTCAAGAACCGCGGTGTCCAGCCGATGCTCGACGCGGTCGTCGACTACCTGCCCTCCCCCCTCGACGTGCCGCCCATGATCGGTCACAAGCCGGGCCACGAAGAGGTCGAGATGACCCGCAAGCCGAGCACCGAGGAGCCGTTCTCCGCGCTCGCCTTCAAGGTGGCCACGCACCCGTTCTTCGGCACGCTGACCTTCATCCGCGTGTACTCCGGGCGGATCGCCGCCGGCAGCCAGGTCATCAACTCGACCAAGGGCCGCAAGGAGCGCATCGGCAAGCTCTTCCAGATGCACGCCAACAAGGAGAACCCGGTCGAGGAGGCCCTCGCCGGTCACATCTATGCGGCGATCGGTCTCAAGGACACGACGACCGGTGACACGCTCTCCGACCTGAGCAACCCGATCGTCCTCGAGTCGATGACGTTCCCGGAGCCGGTCATCCAGGTCGCCATCGAGCCGAAGACCAAGAGCGACCAGGAGAAGCTCTCCACGGCCATCCAGAAGCTCTCCGCCGAGGACCCGACCTTCCAGGTCCACCTCGACGACGAGACCGGCCAGACGATCATCGCCGGCATGGGCGAGCTCCACCTGGACATCCTCGTCGACCGCATGAAGCGCGAGTTCAAGGTCGAGGCCAACGTCGGCAAGCCGCAGGTCGCCTACCGCGAGACCATCCGCCGGGCCGTCGAGAAGTACGACTACACCCACAAGAAGCAGACGGGTGGCTCCGGCCAGTTCGCCAAGGTCCAGGTGACCATCGAGCCCCTCGTCGACGCCGAGGGTGGCGAGCTCTACGAGTTCGTCAACGCGGTCACCGGTGGTCGTGTCCCGCGGGAGTACATCCCGTCGGTCGACGCCGGTATCCAGGACGCCATGCAGTACGGCGTGCTCGCCGGATACCCGCTCGTCGGGATCAAGGCGACGCTCGTCGACGGCGGCTACCACGACGTCGACTCCTCGGAGATGGCGTTCAAGATCGCCGGCTCGATGGTGCTCAAGGAGGCCGTCCGCAAGGCGGACCCCGTGCTCCTCGAGCCGATGATGGCCGTCGAGGTCCGCACCCCCGAGGACTACATGGGTGACGTCATCGGCGACATCAACTCCCGCCGTGGCCACATCCAGGGCATGGACGACGTGAGCGGCGCCAAGGTCGTCCGCGGCCTCGTCCCGCTGTCCGAGATGTTCGGCTACGTCGGCGACCTGCGGTCCAAGACCCAGGGTCGCGCGAGCTTCTCCATGGAGTTCGACTCCTACGCAGAGGTCCCCAAGGCCGTTGCCGAGGAGATCATCAAGAAGACCCGCGGCGAGTGACTTTCGGGGCTTCCCCGATAGGCTCTCCCGAGGAATCCCACGGGAATCACACCCCATCACACCCACAGCGCCACGTCCTGCCCTGGTCGTACGGCGTAACACTATGAAGTCCTGAGGAGGACCACAGTGGCGAAGGCAAAGTTCGAGCGGACCAAGCCGCACGTCAACATCGGCACCATTGGTCACATCGACCACGGGAAGACGACGCTGACGGCTGCGATCTCCAAGGTCCTGCACGACAAGTACCCGGACCTCAACCCCCAGTTCGCGTTCGAGGACATCGACAAGGCTCCCGAGGAGCGTCAGCGCGGCATCACCATCTCGATCGCCCACATCGAGTACCAGACGGAGGGCCGTCACTACGCCCACGTCGACTGCCCCGGCCACGCCGACTATGTCAAGAACATGATCACCGGTGCGGCCCAGATGGACGGTGCGATCCTCGTGGTCGCCGCGACTGACGGCCCCATGCCGCAGACGCGTGAGCACGTCCTCCTGGCCAAGCAGGTCGGCGTCCCCTACATCGTCGTGGCGCTCAACAAGGCCGACATGGTCGACGACGAGGAGATCCTCGAGCTCGTCGAGATGGAGGTGCGTGAGCTCCTCTCGTCCTACGAGTTCCCGGGCGACGACCTGCCGGTCGTCAAGGTCTCGGCGCTCAAGGCGCTCGAGGGTGACGCTGAGTGGGGCAAGTCGGTTCTCGACCTCATGGACGCGGTGGACACCTACATCCCCGAGCCGGAGCGCGACATCGACAAGCCGTTCCTCATGCCCGTCGAGGACGTCTTCACCATCACCGGTCGTGGCACGGTCGTCACCGGCCGCATCGAGCGCGGTGTCCTCAAGGTCAACGAGGAGGTCGAGATCGTCGGCATCCACACCGGCCCGCCCACCAAGACGGTCGTCACCGGTGTCGAGATGTTCCGCAAGCTCCTCGACGAGGGTCGCGCGGGTGAGAACGTCGGTCTGCTCCTCCGCGGTGTCAAGCGCGAGGACGTCGAGCGCGGCCAGGTCGTCTGCAAGCCGGGCTCGATCACCCCGCACACCGACTTCGACGCGCAGGTCTACATCCTGTCGAAGGACGAGGGCGGCCGTCACACGCCGTTCTACGACAACTACCGTCCGCAGTTCTACTTCCGGACCACGGACGTCACGGGTGTCGTGCACCTGCCCGAGGGCACCGAGATGGTCATGCCCGGCGACAACACCGACATGAAGGTCGAGCTGATCCAGCCGATCGCCATGGAGGAGGGCCTCAAGTTCGCCATCCGCGAGGGTGGCCGGACGGTCGGCGCCGGCCGCGTCATCAAGATCAACAAGTGATCTGACGCACCACGTCCGGGAGGGCCCGGTCCGCTTCGGCGGGCCGGGCCCTCCTGCATCCCCGGTCGCACTCGGCGCAGTGGGGTCCGTCGGAGGCCCAGCCGGTGGCCCGGCCGGTCGTGCGGAGCACCTCTCTGCTGGGGCCAGTCGGGTCCACAGAGGCCGTGGAGGCCGCTCGGAGACCTGCGGGAGGGCGGGGAGGAAGGGGCGGGCGCGGAGCGGGCTCAGCGGCATACAAGGCGAGGGAGGCGGCCGTTGGCGCGGGGGATAGGGTCGCTGCCATGGCACACCCCTTCGACGCCGAGACCGAAGCCCAGGGCCTGATCGACTTCGTCGACGCCTCGCCCACCCCGTTCCATGCGTGCGGTCAGGCGGCGGCCCGGCTCAGCGAGGCGGGCTTCACCGAGGTCTCCGAGTCGGAGGCGTTCCCGACCGAGCCGGGGGCCCACTTCCTCGTCAGGGGCGGCTCGCTCATCGCGTGGGACACCCGTGGGGCGGATGCCGCTGGGCTCGGTCCCGCTGCCGGCTTCCGCGTCGTGGGGGCGCACACCGACAGCCCGAACCTTCGGGTCAAACCCAACCCGGACCATCTCAAGGCCGGCTGGCAGTCGCTCGGGGTCGAGGTCTACGGCGGCCCCCTGCTCAACTCGTGGCTCGACCGGGACCTTGGGCTCGCTGGTCGGGTGACCGTGCGCGGCGAGGGGAGGGGCGGCGTCGAGACGCGGCTCTTCCACGACACCTCCGCGCTGCTGCGGGTCGCCCAGCTCGCCATCCACCTCGACCGCGAGCAGAACGACGGCCTCACGCTCAACCGACAGCTGCACCTCGAGCCGCTCTGGGGGCTGGGGGACGCCCCGGGCGACTTCCGGGGCTACCTCAGCGAGCAGGTCGGCGTGCCCGCCGGGGACATCCTTGGCTGGGACGTGATGACCCACCCGGTCGAGCCCTCGAGGCGCCTGGGCCGTCGTCGGGAGCTCGTCGCGGCACCCCGCCTCGACAACCTCGCCACCTCCTACGCGGGCGTGCGGGCGCTGCTCCAGGCGGCGGTGGACGAGCCGGCCCTCGTGCCGGTGCTGGTGCTCTTCGACCACGAGGAGATCGGCAGCACGTCCGAGCGGGGCGCGATGTCGACGCTCCTGCCCTCTGTTCTCGAGCGCCTCGTCCTGTCCGCGGGCGGGTCCCGGGAGGACTACTGGCGGGCCCTGGCCTCGACCGTCATCGCGAGCGGCGACATGGCCCACGCGACCCACCCGAACTACGCCGACCGGCACGAGCCGCTCCACCAGATCGCCGTCAACGGCGGTCCCGTCCTCAAGGTCAACGCGAACCTCCGCTATGCGACCGACTCGCTCGGCGAAGCCGCCTTCCGGCTCGCGTGCGAGCAGGCCGGCGTGCCGATGCAGAGCTTCGTCATCCGCACCGACCTGCCGTGTGGGTCCACCATCGGACCGATGACGTCCGCACTGACCGGGGCCACGACCGTCGACTTCGGGGCGCCCCTGCTGTCGATGCACAGCGCGCGGGAGCTCTGCGGCGCGGAGGACCCGGCGATGTACGCCGCCGCCCTCTCCGCCTTCCTGGCGCCCCTGCGCTGACGTCCAGCGGGGACGCCGGGCTGGGAGCAGGCCGGGCGAGCGTGAGCGCGCCCAGCGGCATACGCAGCGGTCGTCCGACGGCGCGCCACGGAAGCAGACGTCCGCGCGCCAGCCGCCTCGATTTGATAGAGGTTCAAGCCTCTGGCACACTTGTCAGGTTGCTTGTCGCGCGTTGCTGACCCATGTCGGCACCGCCGCCCCTCGTCACTGTCCCACCGGGCGTGACTAGGACTCGATCGAGAGGCCGAGGGAAGCGCAGGCCACCCGGTTCGGCCGGGTCATCCACAACGAGAGTGGCACTTCGGTGCGGACTTTCACCGCGAAGCGGGCGCGACACGCCCGACCTCGGGGGTCGGATGCCAAGGGAACCGGTCAGCAAGGTACGGCGAGAGAGACGTAACGGAGATGGCGGGACAGAAGATCCGCATCCGCTTGAAGTCGTATGACCACGAGGTCATCGACAACTCGGCGCGCAAAATTGTCGACACGGTCACGCGTGCCGGTGCCACCGTGGTGGGCCCGGTTCCGCTGCCGACGGAGAAGAACGTCTTCGTCGTCATCCGGTCGCCGCACAAGTACAAGGACAGCCGCGAGCACTTCGAGATGCGGACGCACAAGCGTCTCATCGACATCATCGACCCGACGCCCAAGGCCGTCGACTCGTTGATGCGTCTCGACCTGCCGGCGGACGTCAACATCGAGATCAAGCTCTGAGGCGGCCACGATGACTGTTGCAGCCACCACCTCCAACCGGACCCTCAAGGGCCTGCTCGGCAAGAAGCTCGGCATGACCCAGGTCTGGGACGCCGACAACCGACTCGTTCCCGTGACCGTGGTCGAGGCCGGCCCCTGCGTCGTGACGCAGGTCCGCAACGGTGCGACCGACGGCTACGACGCCGTCCAGATCGCCTTCGGCGCCATCGACCCGCGCAAGGTCAACCAGCCGATGTCCGGCCACTTCGAGAAGGCCGGCGTGACGCCGCGCCGCCACCTCGTCGAGCTCCGCACCGCGGACGCCGCCGACTACGAGCTCGGCCAGGAGATCTCGGCCGACGTCTTCGAGGCCGGCCAGCGCGTCGACGCGACGGGCACGACCAAGGGCAAGGGCTTCGCGGGTGTCATGAAGCGCCACGGCTTCGCCGGCGTCTCCTCCTCGCACGGCTCCCACCGCAACCACCGCAAGCCGGGCTCCATCGGCGGCTGCGCCACGCCGGGCCGGGTCTTCCGGGGCATGCGCATGGCTGGTCGCATGGGTGGCGTCCGCCAGACGACCCAGAACCTCCAGATCCACGCCGTTGACGCGGAGAAGGGCCTGCTGCTCATCAAGGGTGCCGTTCCCGGCCCCCGCGGTGGCATCGTCCTGATCCGCACGGCTGCGAAGGGTGCATGATCGACATGGCAACCAAGACGCCGAATCTTCCCGCTGACATCTTCGATGTCCAGACCAACATCCCGCTGATCCACCAGGTCGTGGTGGCCCAGCTCGCGGCCGCCCGCCAGGGCACGCACTCGACGAAGACCCGTGGCGAGGTGCGCGGCGGTGGCCGCAAGCCGTACCGCCAGAAGGGCACCGGCCGCGCCCGCCAGGGCTCGACCCGCGCACCGCAGTTCGCCGGCGGTGGGGTCGTCCACGGCCCGCAGCCGCGTGACTACTCGCAGCGGACCCCCAAGAAGATGAAGGTCGCCGCCCTGCGCGGGGCCCTGTCGGACCGGGCTCGCTTCGACCGCATCCACGTGGTCGACTCCATCGTCGGTGGTGACGCTCCGTCGGCGAAGGCCGCGCTCGCGCTCCTCGCCGGACTGACCGACCGGCCCAACCTGCTCGTCGTGATCGAGCGCGGCGACGAGGTCGCCTTCAAGTCGGTCCGCAACCTGCCGAACGTCCACGTCCTCGTGGCCGACCAGCTGAACACGTACGACGTCCTGTGCGCTGACGACATCGTCTTCACGCAGGCCGCGCTCGACGCGTTCGTCGCCGGTCCGGTCAAGGCGGACAAGGCTGCTGTCCAGGAGGACTCGAAGTGAGCATCCACGCCAAGGACCCGCGCGACATCCTCATCGCACCGGTCGTCTCCGAGAAGTCGTACGGCCTCCTCGACGAGGGCAAGTACACCTTCATCGTCGACCCGCGCGCGAACAAGACCGAGATCAAGATCGCCATCGAGCAGATCTTCAACGTCAAGGTCGACAAGGTGCACACCCTGAACCGTCAGGGCAAGGCTCGTCGCACCCGCTTCGGCATCGGCAAGCGCAAGGACACCAAGCGTGCGATCGTCTCCCTCCGCGAGGGTTCGATCGACATCTTCGGTGCGGGCGCCTGAGAACGACGAAGATCCTAAGGACTAACGAACATGGGTATCCGTAAGTACAAGCCGACCACACCGGGCCGTCGCGGCTCGTCGGTCGCCGACTTCGTCGAGATCACGCGCTCCACGCCGGAGAAGTCCCTCGTCCGCCCCCTGACGAAGACGGGCGGCCGCAACAACGCGGGCCGGATCACGACGCGCCACATCGGTGGGGGCCACAAGCGCGCCTACCGGGTCATCGACTTCCGTCGCCACGACAAGGACGGCGTGCCGGCCAAGGTCGCTCACATCGAGTACGACCCCAACCGCACCGCGCGCATCGCGCTCGTCCAGTACTCCGACGGCGAGAAGCGCTACATCCTCGCGCCGAACAAGCTCAAGCAGGGCGACCCGATCGAGAACGGCCCAGCGGCCGACATCAAACCGGGCAACTCGCTTCCGCTGCGCAACATCCCGGTCGGCACGGTCGTCCACGCGATCGAGCTCAAGCCGGGTGGCGGTGCGAAGATCGCCCGCTCCGCGGGTGCGCGTGTCCAGCTCGTCGCCAAGGACGGCCCCTACGCCCAGCTGCGCATGCCGTCCGGTGAGATCCGCAACGTCGACGCCCGCTGCCGTGCCACGGTCGGCGAGGTCGGCAACGCCGAGCAGAGCAACATCAACTGGGGCAAGGCCGGCCGCATGCGCTGGAAGGGCAAGCGCCCGACCGTCCGCGGTGTCGCGATGAACCCGGTTGACCACCCGCACGGTGGTGGCGAGGGCAAGACGTCCGGTGGACGTCACCCGGTCAGCCCGTGGGGCCAGGCCGAGGGCCGCACCCGCAAGGGACACAAGGAAAGCGACAAGCTCATCGTGCGTCGCCGTCGGACTGGCAAGAAGCGCTGATAGGAGCCTCTGGACATGCCTCGTAGCCTCAAGAAGGGTCCCTTCATCGACGACCACCTTCAGAAGAAGGTGGACGCCCAGAACGAAGCGGGCACCAAGAACGTCATCAAGACCTGGTCGCGTCGTTCGGTCATCAGCCCCGACATGCTCGGTCACACCTTCGCCGTCCACGACGGCCGCAAGCACGTCCCGGTGTTCATCACCGAGTCGATGGTCGGCCACAAGCTCGGCGAGTTCGCTCCGACGCGGACCTTCAAGGGTCACGTGAAGGACGACAAGAAGGGTCGTCGTCGCTGATGGCCACCGCAACGGGAACAACCAAGGAATCTGTCATGGAAGCCAAGGCTTCGGCGCGGCACGTCCGGGTCAGCCCGCAGAAGGCGCGCCGTGTCGTGGACCTCATCCGCGGCAAGGCCGTCACGGAGGCCGTCACCACGCTGACCTTCGCGCCGCAGGCTGCCTCTGAGCCGGTGAAGAAGGTGCTCGAGAGCGCCATCGCCAACGCCCGGTTCAGGGCCGACCGCGAGTCGCTCGCGTTCGACGAGCGCGAGCTCGTCGTCACCTCCGCGTTCGTCGACGAGGGCCCGACCATGAAGCGGTTCCGCCCGCGGGCCCAGGGCCGCGCCGGCCGCATCAACAAGCGCACGAGCCACATCACCGTGATCGTGTCCCAGCTCGAGAAGAAGGGAGCCCGCTGATGGGTCAGAAGGTCAACCCCCATGGCTTCCGTCTGGGCATCACCACGGACCACCGGAGCCACTGGTTCGCTGACTCGACGAAGGTCGGCCAGCGTTACCGCGACTACGTGAAGGAAGACGTCGCGATCCGTCGCCTCATGGAGAAGGGAATGGAGCGCGCCGGCATCGCCAAGGTCGAGATCGAGCGCACCCGTGACCGGGTCCGGGTCGACATCCACACGGCGCGTCCGGGCATCGTCATCGGTCGCCGCGGCGCCGAGGCCGACCGCATCCGCGGCGAGCTCGAGAAGCTCACGGGCAAGCAGGTCCAGCTCAACATCCTCGAGGTCAAGAACCCCGAGATCGACTCCCAGCTGGTCGCCCAGGGCATCGCCGAGCAGCTCTCGGCCCGAGTTTCCTTCCGTCGTGCGATGCGCAAGGGCATGCAGTCCGCGCAGCGCGCCGGGGCCAAGGGCATCCGCGTCCAGGTCTCCGGTCGCCTCAACGGCGCCGAGATGAGCCGGACCGAGTTCTACCGCGAGGGACGCGTCCCGCTGCACACGCTGCGCGCGCAGATCGACTACGGCTTCTACGAGGCTCGTACGACGTTCGGCCGGATCGGCGTCAAGGTGTGGATCTACAAGGGTGACATGACGGCCAAGGAGCTCGCGGCCCAGCAGGCCGCCGCCCCGCGACCGTCGCGTGGCCCGCGCCGGGACGGCGACAACCGCCCCAGCCGCGCCCGTCGCGGTGACCGCAACGAGGGTGGCGCTCCGCGCGAGACGGCCGCCCCCGAGTCCACGGTGACCGCCGAGGCTGCAGCCCCGGCCGTGACCGAGAATGAGCAGGCCTGACATGTTGATTCCCCGTCGAGTCAAGCACCGCAAGCAGCACCACCCCAACCGCCACGGTGCGGCCAAGGGTGGCACGACGATCGCCTTCGGCGACTACGGCATCCAGGCCCTCGAGCCCGCCTACGTCACGAACCGTCAGATCGAGTCCGCTCGTATCGCGATGACCCGTTACATCAAGCGTGGCGGAAAGGTGTGGATCAACATCTACCCCGACCGTCCGCTGACCAAGAAGCCCGCCGAGACCCGGATGGGTTCCGGTAAGGGCTCACCGGAGTGGTGGATCGCCAACGTCAAGCCGGGCCGCGTCATGTTCGAGCTCTCGGGCGTGACCGAGCCGGTGGCGCGTGAGGCGATGCGTCTCGCGATGCACAAGCTCCCCATGAAGTGCCGCTTCGTTCAGCGTGAAGGTGGTGACATCTGATGGCAGTTGGTACCAAGGACCTGGCGTCCGAGCAGCTGCGTGGTCTCGACGACGGCCGTCTCGCGGACGAGCTGAAGAAGGCCAAGGAGGAGCTCTTCAACCTCCGGTTCCAGTCCGCCACCGGGCAGCTGGACAACCACGGCCGCCTCCGTGCCGTCAAGAAGGACATCGCGCGGATCTACACCGAGATGCGTGAGCGCGAGCTCGGCATCGGCTCGCCGCCCGCTGCGCCCAAGGCCGTCCCGGCCGAGGCGTCGGACAAGAAGGCCGAGAAGGCCGCGAAGAAGGCCGAGAAGAAGTCGGCCAAGACGGCTGTGGCGGCTGACGAGGAGGCCCAGGCATGAGTGAGCAGACCCCCGAGAAGACCACCGAGCGCAACTACCGCAAGGCCCGCCAGGGTTACGTGGTGAGCGACAAGATGGACAAGACCGTCGTCGTCGAGGTCGAGGACCGCGTCAAGCACGCCCTCTACGCGAAGGTCATCCGTCGGACGAGCAAGGTCAAGGCGCACGACGAGAAGAACGAGGCAGGTGTCGGCGACCGCGTCCTGATCATGGAGACGCGTCCGCTCTCAGCGACCAAGCGCTGGCGCGTCGTCGAGATCCTCGAGAAGGCCAAGTAGCCCACGGGGGGTTCGGCCCTGGCGGGCCTGCCCCCCCGTGCACCCCCCGAAAACCCGCGTGGCAGGGGCCGCGCGGAAAGTCGGGCAGCCAGGTGGGTGGCCTCGCGCAGATTCTTGCGTATGCCGCTGGGCTTGGTCCCACACAGAACGTTTTCCATTTGGTTCGGCAAGGCTTCCGGCGAAAGAAATGGCGCTGAGCGCCAGTTCTTTCGCCGGGAGAACCAGCACGACGACAGGAGTTAGACAGTGATTCAGCAGGAGTCGCGACTGCGCGTCGCCGACAACACCGGTGCCAAGGAACTCCTTTGCATCCGTGTTCTCGGTGGGTCGGGCCGTCGATACGCCGGCATCGGCGACACCATCGTCGCCACCGTCAAGGACGCCATCCCGGGTGGCAACGTCAAGAAGGGCGACGTCGTCAAGGCGGTCATCGTCCGCACGGTCAAGGAGCGTCGTCGCTCTGACGGTTCCTACATCAAGTTCGACGAGAACGCCGCGGTGATTCTCAAGGCGGACGGCGACCCGCGCGGAACCCGAATCTTCGGCCCCGTCGGCCGCGAGCTGCGCGAGAAGAAGTTCATGAAGATCATCTCGCTCGCGCCGGAGGTGCTGTGAACATGGCGAAGCAGAAGATGAAGATCAAGAAGGGTGACCTGGTCCAGGTCATCTCCGGGCGCAGCCAGAAGAACGGCGGCGACCGGGGAAAGCAGGGCAAGGTCATCGCGGTCTACCCCGAGACCCAGCGCGTGCTGGTCGAGGGCGTCAACCGCGTCACCAAGCACATCAAGGCCGGTGCGACGGCTCGTGGCACCCGGACCGGTGGCCTGACCCACACCGAGGCCGCGATCCACGTGAGCAACGTGGCCGTCGTCGACCCCGAGTCGAAGAAGCCGACCCGCGTCCGGACGCGGGTCGAGACCGTCGAGCGGAACGGCCGCCAGAAGGCGACCCGCGTCCGGGTCGCCGTCAAGTCGGACAAGGACCTCTGATCATGAGTGAGACCGAGACCACCGCCACCGCCGCGGTGCTGACCAAGCCGCGCCTCAAGCAGCGCTACGAGGACGAGATCAAGTCCGCGCTGTTCGAGCAGTTCGGTTACGACAACGTCATGCAGGTGCCCGGCGTCGTCAAGGTCGTCGTCAACATGGGTGTCGGTGACGCAGCCAAGGACAGCAAGCTCATCGAGGGTGCGGTCCGCGACCTGACGAACATCACCGGCCAGAAGCCGGTCGTGACCAAGGCCCGCAAGTCGATCGCCCAGTTCAAGCTCCGTGAGGGCATGCCCATCGGTGCGCACACCACGCTGCGTGGGGACCGCATGTGGGAGTTCCTCGACCGTCTCGTGACGATCGCCCTCCCGCGCATCCGCGACTTCCGTGGGCTCTCGCCCAAGCAGTTCGACGGCCGCGGCAACTACACGTTCGGTCTGACCGAGCAGTCGATGTTCCACGAGATCGACCAGGACAAGATCGACCGCGTGCGGGGCATGGACATCACCGTGGTCACCACGGCGACCAACGATGACGAGGGTCGCGCGCTGCTCAAGGCGCTCGGCTTCCCCTTCAAGGAGAACTGACATGGCCAAGACCGCGCTGATCAACAAGGCGAACCGGAAGCCGAAGTTCAAGGTCCGCGCGTACACCCGCTGCCAGAAGTGCGGTCGTCCGCACTCGGTGTACCGCAAGTTCGGCCTCTGCCGCATCTGCCTTCGCGAGATGGCTCACGCGGGCGAGCTGCCGGGCGTGACCAAGAGCTCCTGGTAAACGCTCGGGGGCTCACGGCCCTGGCGGGCCTGCGCCCCCGAGTTCCCCCGAAAAGCCCGCGTGGTGAGAACACAGAACACCGGGACGCAACCACCTAACAAACCTCTGACACCGTAGGTCGACCACCGGCACCATGCCCAGGTCGAAACCCCGGTGAGGAAGGGCGGAGAGCCCACATGACCATGACTGACCCGATTGCGGACATGCTGACCCGTGTGCGGAACGCCAACTCGGCGCACCACGACACGGTCTCCATGCCGTACTCGAAGCTGAAGAAGAACATCGCCGAGATTCTCGAGGCCGAGGGCTACATCGCCGGCTGGAAGATCGAGGAGGCGGAGGTCGGCCAGACGCTGACCGTCGACCTCAAGTACGGCCCCAACCGCGAGCGCTCCATCGCCGGGGTGCGGCGCGTGAGCAAGCCGGGTCTGCGCGTCTACGCCAAGTCGACGAACCTCCCCAAGGTTCTCGGCGGCCTCGGCGTCGCGATCCTTTCGACGTCGAGCGGTCTGCTGACCGACAGGCAGGCACACGAGAAGGGCGTGGGTGGGGAAGTCCTCGCCTACGTCTGGTAAGGAGGCACTGACATGTCGCGAATCGGACGACTCCCTGTCACCGTGCCCTCAGGTGTCGACGTGACCCTCAGCGGTCAGGACGTCACGGTCAAGGGCCCGAAGGGTGAGCTGTCGCTCACCGTCCCCGCACCCATCACCGTCGAGCAGACGGACGGAGCCATCGAGGTCAAGCGCCCGAACGACGAGCGCGAGGCGCGCTCGCTGCACGGCCTGACCCGCTCGCTCCTCAACAACATGGTTCTCGGTGTCACCGAGGGCTATGAGAAGAAGCTGGAGATCCACGGCACGGGTTACCGTGTCGCCGCGAAGGGCTCGGACCTCGAGTTCTCGCTCGGATACTCGCACCCCATCCTCGTCAAGGCCGAGGACGGGATCAGCTTCGCGGTCGAGAACCCGACGCGCTTCTCGGTGCAGGGCATCGACAAGCAGCGTGTCGGCGAGGTCGCCGCGAACATCCGCAAGCTGCGCAAGCCCGACCCCTACAAGGGCAAGGGCGTTCGCTACGCGGGCGAGCAGATCCGTCGCAAGGTCGGAAAGGCCGGTAAGTAAGCCATGGCAATGATCATCAAGCGCGGCAAGTCCAAGGCTGCCGCCCGCATCCGGCGCCAGGTTCGCGGTCGCAAGAAGATCGCCGGCACCTCGGCCCGTCCCCGTCTCGTGGTGTCACGCTCGAGCCGGCACATGTTCGTCCAGGTCGTCGACGACACCGTCGGGAAGACCGTCGCGTCTGCGTCGACGATGGAGGCGGACCTGCGCACGTTCGAGGGCGACAAGACCGCCAAGGCCAAGAAGGTCGGCGAGCTCGTCGCGGCCCGCGCCAAGAGCGCCGGGGTCGAGGCCGTCGTCTTCGACCGCGGGGGCAACAAGTACCACGGTCGCGTCGCGGCGATCGCCGAGGGCGCTCGTGAAGGCGGGCTGTCCCTGTGACCACGCACCATGCAATCGTTGAGATGAGGAACATCTGATGCCCGGACAGCAGCGTCGAGGCACCGGTCCCGCCGGTGGCGGCGAGCGCACCGAGCGCGGCGATCGTCAGGACCGCCGCGGCGGCCGTGACAACCGTGACGGCGGTCGGGACGCCGAGAAGAGCCAGTACGTCGAGCGCGTCGTGACGATCAACCGCGTCGCCAAGGTCGTCAAGGGTGGCCGTCGCTTCAGCTTCACGGCCCTCGTGGTCGTCGGTGACGGTGACGGCAC
Source organism: Intrasporangium calvum DSM 43043 (assembly GCF_000184685.1). Classification (NCBI taxonomy): domain Bacteria; kingdom Bacillati; phylum Actinomycetota; class Actinomycetes; order Micrococcales; family Intrasporangiaceae; genus Intrasporangium; species Intrasporangium calvum. The sequence continues at coordinate 3,062,118 of NC_014830.1, read as the reverse complement.
CGTGGGCGTCGGCTACGGCAAGGCCAAGGAAGTCCCCGCGGCCATCGCCAAGGGCGTCGAGGAGGCCAAGAAGAACTTCTTCAAGGTCCCCCGCATCCAGGGCACCATCCCCCACCCCGTCCAGGGTGAGGCGGCCGCTGGGGTCGTCATGCTCCGTCCCGCAGCCCCCGGTACCGGTGTCATCGCCGGCGGTCCGGTGCGTGCGGTGCTGGAGTGTGCCGGCATCCACGACGTCCTCTCCAAGTCGCTGGGCTCCGACAACGCCATCAACATCGTGCACGCGACGGCGCAGGCCCTGCGTGACCTCGAGCGCCCCGAGTCCGTCGCGGCGCGTCGCGGCAAGACCCTCGAGCAGGTGGCCCCGGCCGCCATGCTGCGGGCCCGCGCGGCCGGCCTCGCCGAGAAGGCCGCCGAGAAGGCTGGTGCGTGATGGCGCGGCTCAAGGTGACCCAGATCCGTTCCGAGATCGGCGGCAAGCAGAACCAGCGTGACACGCTGCGCAGCCTCGGTCTGAAGCGCATTGGCGACATCGTCGTCAAGGAGGACCGTCCCGAGATCCGCGGGATGGTCAAGACGGTGACCCACCTGGTCACCGTCGAGGAGGTTGACTGACCATGGCTACCAAGAAGCAGGGCGAGTCCGCCCTCAAGGTGCACCACCTGCGTCCGGCTCCCGGGGCCAAGACCGCCAAGACCCGCGTGGGTCGTGGTGAGGGCTCCAAGGGCAAGACCGCCGGACGTGGCACCAAGGGCACGAAGGCCCGCTACCAGGTCCCGGAGCGTTTCGAGGGCGGCTCGATGCCGCTCCACATGCGCCTGCCCAAGCTCCGCGGCTTCAAGAACCCGTTCCGCACCGAGTACCAGGTCGTGAACCTGGACCGCCTGCAGGTCCTCTTCCCGGAGGGCGGGCAGGTGTCGGTCGCCGACCTCGTGGCCAAGGGTGCCGTCCGTGACGGCCACCCGGTCAAGGTGCTCGGCACGGGCGAGATCTCAGTCAAGGTCGATGTCGAGGTGCACAAGGTCTCGGCGTCCGCCAAGGAGAAGATCGAGGCCGCCGGCGGCTCGGTCAAGGCCCTGGCCGACAACTGAGTGGTCCCCGTGACCATCCTGCACATCGTGTGACCCAGCGCCCCGGGCGCCTGATCCGCGGTCGATGAGATGTCGACCATCGGGGACGGTGCCCGGGGCGCTGGGCCTTTGCGTTAACCTTCCACGGATTGCTCGACTTCAGCCGACCCCACCGGGTCGGGCCCTCAGGAGGACCCTGTGCTCGCCGCCTTCGTTCGCGCGTTCCGTACCCCGGACCTGCGCAACAAGTTGCTCTTCACCCTGAGCATCATCGTGCTGTTCCGCCTCGGCTCGCACCTGCCCACCCCAGGGGTCAGCTACCCGCTGGTGCAGAACTGCCTCGCGTCGCGGGACGCCTCGGGTGACGCGGCGTCCGGGTTCCTCAACCTCGCGAACCTCTTCAGCGGTGGCGCGCTCCTGCAGCTGTCCGTCTTCGCGCTCGGGATCATGCCCTACATCACGGCGAGCATCATCGTGCAGCTGCTCACCGTCGTCATCCCTCGCTTCGAGGAGCTGAAGAAGGAGGGGCAGGCCGGCACGACGAAGATGACGCAGTACACGCGTTACCTCACGATCGGCCTGGCCGTCCTGCAGTCCTCGACGCTGGTGACCTTCGCGCGCAACCCCTCGACCCTGTTCGGCCCGGCCTGCGACAACATCCTCGTCGACTCGTCGTTCGTCACCATCCTCATCATGGTGCTCACCATGACGGCCGGCACCGGCCTGATCATGTGGCTCGGCGAGCTGATCACCGACCGTGGCGTCGGCAACGGCATGTCGCTGCTGATCTTCCTCTCGATCGCGTCATCGTTCCCCCGCGCGCTCTGGGCCATCAAGGACAACCAGGGCTGGGGCACCTTCCTCGGCGTCATCCTGCTCGGTCTCTTCGTCATCGCCGCCGTGGTCTTCGTCGAGCAGTCGCAGCGGCGCATCCCGGTCCAGTACGCCAAGCGGATGGTCGGCCGCCGGATGTACGGCGGGACCTCCACGTACATCCCGCTCAAGGTCAACATGGCCAACGTCATCCCGGTGATCTTCGCGGCGTCGCTGATGGCGCTCCCCGGCATGATCGCGCAGTTCAACACCGACCCGACGCAGACGCCGCCGCTCTGGGTCCAGTGGGTGCAGACGAACCTCACCAAGGGCGACCACCCGGTCTACATGATCATCTACACGGCGCTCATCATCTTCTTCACGTTCTTCTACGTGTCGATCACGTTCAACCCGACCGAGGTCGCCGACAACATGAAGAAGTACGGGGGCTTCATCCCAGGAATCCGTGCCGGGCGACCCACGGCGGAGTACCTGAACTACGTCATCACCCGAATCACCGTGCCGGGTGCCCTGTACCTAGCGATCGTCTCGCTGATCCCGCTCATCGCCATCGCGGCGATCGGCGCGGACCAGAACTTCCCCTTCGGTGGTACCTCGATCCTGATCATCGTCGGTGTCGGTCTGGAGACGGTCAAGCAGATCGAGGCGCAGCTGCAGCAGCGCCATTACGAAGGGTTCCTCCGTTGATGTCAACCCGCTCCACCTGCCCGACCGCCACCCCCGAGGGGACGCCCTCATGCGCATGATCATCCTCGGCCCGCCCGGAGCCGGTAAGGGCACCCAGGCCGCGCACATCGCCGAGCGCCTGCAGATCCCGGCCATCTCGACCGGGGACATCTTCCGGACGAACATCAAGGAGCAGACCGAGCTCGGCCGCAAGGTCGAGGCGATCCTCGCCTCCGGCGGCTACGTCCCGGACGAGGTCACGAACGAGATCGTCGAGGACCGGCTCTCCTGGCCCGACGCGACCGAGGGGTTCCTGCTCGACGGCTACCCCCGCACCGCCGGTCAGGTCGAGGCCCTCGAGGGGATGCTGTCCCGCCGCGGTCACGCCCTCGACGCCGTGCTCGAGCTCACCGTCGATGAGGATGCGGTCGTCGAGCGGCTGCTCAAGCGCGCCGAGATCGAGGGTCGCGCCGACGACAGCGAGGAAGTCATCCGGGAGCGTCAGGCGATCTACCGTCGTGAGACCGCCCCGCTGGCCGAGCACTATGCCGACGCCGGGCTCCTCGTCCAGGTCGACGGCATGGGCGAGGTGGACGAGGTCACCGACCGGATCATCCGCGCCCTGCCCACGCCGGCAGCCGAGGACTGAGCGCGCCCCGTGTTCGGTCGTCGCAAGCTCCAGGGTCGGACCGACGAGCAGCTGCTCCTCATGCGTGAGGCGGGGCTGCTCGTCGGCCGTACCCTCGAGATGCTCCGGGAGCGCATCGTCCCCGGCGTCACCACGCTCGAGCTCGACCGGCTGGCTGAGGAGTTCATCCGCGGTCACGGCGGGATCCCGAACTTCCAGCTCGTGCCGGGCTACTCGCACACCTTGTGCACGAGCGTCAACGATGAGGTCGTCCACGGGATCCCGGGCGGCAGGGTCCTCGAGGCCGGTGACGTGGTCTCGGTCGACTGCGGTGCCGAGGTGAGGGGCTGGAACGGTGACGCCGCGGTCTCCGTCGTCGTCGGCGGACCCGAGGCTGCCCGTCCCGCGGACCTGGCTCTCATCGCCGCCACCGAGGCGAGCCTCTACGCCGGCATCGCGGCGATGCGCGTCGGCGGACGGCTCTACGCGGTGGGCGACGCTGTCGAGGCGAGCATCGAGGCGTCAGCGGAGCGCGACGGCCACACCTACGGGATCGTCGATGAGTACGTCGGCCACGGCATCGGGACCGAGATGCACATGGACCCGCAGATCCCCAACTATGCCGTGGGGGAGAGCGGGCCGAAGCTGCCGGCAGGGTTCACCGGCGCGATCGAACCGATGGTGACCCTCGGTGGGTCGTCGACCCGCGTCCTCGGCGACGACTGGACCGTGGTCACGGCCGACGGCACCCGGGCCGCGCACTGGGAGCACTCGGTCGCGGTGCGTCCCGAGGGCCTGTGGGTCCTCACGGCCATCGACGGAGGCCAGGCTGCGCTGGAAGCGAACGGAGCGGCATACGCCCCCTTGGGCTGACCCGGCACCCCACCGCGCGGGCCCGGTCGCCTCGGCCCTCCCCCCTATCTCACATGGTGAGATAGGGGGTTCGCGATTCGGACGCTTCTGCGGGGCGAGTCCAGTGGCGGGAGGATGCCGGCAGGACCCGCTACAGCCCACAGGAGACCGCGATGACCACCCTTGACCCGCACCTGCAGGACATCTACGACGTCGTCCTGCGGCGCAATCCGGGCGAGGGCGAGTTCCACCAGGCCGTCCTCGAGGTCTTCGAGTCGTTGGCGCCGGTCGTTCGCAAGCACCCCGAGTTCGCGGAGTCCAAGGTCCTCGAGCGGGTGTGCGAGCCGGAACGGCAGGTCATCTTCCGCGTGCCGTGGGTCAACGACGCGGGGGACATCGAGATCAACCGCGGGTTCCGGGTCGAGTTCAGCTCGGTCCTCGGGCCCTACAAGGGCGGCCTGCGTTTCCACCCGAGCGTCAACCTCGGCATCATCAAGTTCCTCGGCTTCGAGCAGATCTTCAAGAACGCCCTGACCGGCATGCCGATCGGCGGCGGCAAGGGCGGGAGCGACTTCGACCCGAAGGGGCGCAGCGACCGTGAGGTGATGGCCTTCTGCCAGTCCTTCATGACGGAGCTCTACCGCCACATCGGCGAGTACACCGACGTGCCCGCGGGTGACATCGGCGTGGGTGGGCGGGAGATCGGCTACCTCTTCGGACAGTACAAGCGGATCACCAACCGCTACGAGTCCGGGGTACTGACCGGCAAGGGCCTGGGGTGGGGTGGCTCCCTCGTCCGCAAGGAGGCCACCGGGTACGGCACCGTCTTCTTCGCGGACGAGATGCTGAAGTCCCGAGGCGAGTCGTTCGACGGCAAGCGCGTCGTCGTCTCCGGCTCAGGGAACGTCGCGATCTACGCCGTCGAGAAGGCGGAGCAGCTCGGTGCCCGCGTCATCGCCTGCTCGGACTCCGGTGGCTACATCGTCGACGAGGACGGGATCGACCTGGAGCTGCTCAAGGACCTCAAGGAGACCCAGCGCGCGCGCATCAGCAGCTACGTCGACGCGCGCCCCTCCGCGACGTACGTGGCGGCGGGCAGCATCTGGGACGTCGAGTGCGACATCGCGCTGCCCTGCGCGACCCAGAACGAGCTCGACGAGGACGCCGCGATCACGCTGGTCAAGCACGGCGTCCAGGTGGTTGCCGAGGGAGCGAACATGCCGAGCACACCGGCCGCGACCCGCGTCTTCAGCGACGCCGCCGTGCTCTTCGCGCCGGGAAAGGCGGCCAACGCCGGTGGCGTGGCCACCTCCGCCCTCGAGATGCAGCAGAACGCGTCCCGGGACTCGTGGACCCACGAGTACACGGAGGAGCGCCTGGCCGGGATCATGCGCGGCATCCACGAGCGCTGCGCCGCGGCCGCGGACGAGTACGGCGCACCGGGGAACTACGTCATCGGGGCCAACACGTCGTCGTTCGTCCAGCTCGCCGATGCCGTCCTCGCGCTCGGCGTGATCTGACCGGCGTGATCTGACCGGCGTGATCTGACCGGCGTGATCTGACCGGCGTGACCTGACCGGCGTGCGCCGAGTCACCTCACTTCGCCCTGGCACTCAGAGGACTCTCAGGATTCCCACAGGTTCCCGAGAGAGTGTGGGCTCCTTGTGCGTCCGGGGCGGTCCCGGGCCGCTGGGGGAGTGGGGCGAGGGCATGACGAGCGAAGGACGCACGACCCGCGTGAGCGAGGGGAGCCGCACCGCTGCGCCGACGGAGGAGCCGCCGCGCAGCCCGTGGCCAGCCCTGTGGGCCATGGTGCTGGGCTTCTTCATGATCCTCGTCGACTCGACGATCGTTTCGGTCGCGACGCCGGCGATCATGGTCGCGTTCGACGCGAACGTGAACGGGGTCGTGTGGGTCACGAGCGCCTACCTGCTCGCCTACGCCGTGCCCCTGCTCATCACCGGACGGCTCGGCGACCGTTATGGGCCCAAGCGGCTCTACCTGATCGGCCTGACCGTGTTCACCCTGGCCTCGTTGTGGTGCGGGCTGACCGACACGATCGGTGCCCTTGTGGTCGCCCGTGTCGTCCAGGGGATCGGTGCCTCGATGCTGACGCCGCAGACGATGGCCGTCATCACCCGCACCTTCCCGGCGGCCTCGCGCGGTCAGGCGATGGCCCTCTGGGGAGCGACCGCGGGGGTGGCGATGCTCGTCGGGCCGATTCTCGGCGGCCTGCTCACCGACGGCCCCGGCTGGGAGTGGATCTTCTTCGTCAACGTTCCCGTCGGCATCGTCGGGCTCGTCCTCGCCATCCGGCTCGTGCCGCGACTCGAGACCCACACCCACAGCTTCGACTGGCTCGGCGTGGTGCTGTCCGCCGTGGGGATGTTCCTCATCGTCTTCGCCATCCAGGAGGGCGAGACCTACGACTGGGGCACCATCACCGGGCCCGTCTCCATCCCGGCGCTCATCATCCTCGGCCTCATCGTCATCGGGGTCTTCCTCTGGTGGCAGCGCCGCAACTCACGCGAGCCGCTCCTTCCGCTCGGCCTCTTCCGGGACCGCAACTTCTCGCTCGCCAACGCGGGCATCTCCGCCGTCGGCTGCTCCATCACGGCGATGGCCTTCCCGCTGATGCTCTACGCCCAAGGAGTGCGGGGCCTGTCGCCGACGGGGGCCGCGCTGCTGCTCGCCCCGATGGCGGTCATCTCGGGAGGTCTCGCCCCGGTCGCCGGTCGCCTGACCGACCGGCTCCACCCGCGGAGTCTGGCGAGCTTCGGCGTCGTGACGACAGCGGGGGCGATCTTCTGGCTGGCCTCCGTGATGCGGCCCGACACCGAGACGTGGCAGCTGCTGCTCCCCATGTCGCTGATGGGGGTGGGCAGCCCGTTCCTCTGGGCGCCGCTGTCGGCGACGGCCACCCGCAACCTGCCGATGTCGGCGGCCGGCGCCGGGTCCGGCGTCTACAACACGACCCGTCAGGTCGGCGCCGTGCTCGGCAGCGCGGCCATCGCCGTGCTCATGCAGGCGCGGCTCGCGACGAACCTCCCCGGCATTCCCACCGACGGCGCCGCCATCCGCCAGGGCGGCGGCACGATGCCCCCGGCGATCGCCGACGGGTTCGCGGCCGCGATGGCCGAGTCGATGGTCCTGCCCGCCGCGGTGCTGCTGGCCGGAGTCGTCGCCGTCCTCTTCTTCGAGCGCCCGCGCCACCAGACCGCCTGAGGGCCGGCCCACCCCGAAGGTTCCGTATGCCGCTGAGCCGGCTCAGCGGCATACGGCCCGGTCGAGCTCCTACCGGCCGAGCGAGCCCGCCTGGCCGCCCACGTGGACGACGAGGCGGTCCGCGACGGCACGGGCGTTGCGCTGGAGGACGGTGAGCGGGACGCGCGGGAGGTTCTCCTCCCAGTCGATGAGCGGCGAACCGCGGAACTGGAGCATCCGGGCCGGGCGCCCCATGAAGAACAGGTGCGCGTGGGCGCCGCCGTCACCCCACTTGGCGACGTGGAACCGACCGACGGAGGGGAGCCGCTCGATCGCCTCGCCGAGGGCCACGACGAGCTGGCCCATCTCGGCGGCCAGCTCGGTGGGCAGGCTCGGCACGTCGTGGTGCTCCAGCGGGCTGAGGATCAGCGCGATCGGCAGTCCGGTCGACCCGGGGATCCGAACGCGCCACCGGTCGTTGCTCCAGACGAGCTGGCCGTCGTCCTCGAGGACGGCCTGCGCACACCAGCAGTCGGACGCGTCCTCGCCGCGTCGGGCCGGCTCCACGTCGGCCAGGGGCTGGAGCGGCTTGAGCCGGAGGCTGTCGATCTCGTAGGGGTAGATGTCCCACCCGGGCATCTCCTCGACGGCGACCGGGAGCCGGCCCTCCCCGTCGGCCGCCGCGCGGATCCTGGCGTCATAGTCCTCGATGGTCTCCGGGCCGGCTGGCACTGTCGCTTGGTCAGTCACGCTGAGATCATGGCCCATGGGCACCGTCACCGACTACCTGGCTGCGATCGACGATGCCGGCCGCCGCGCCGCACTGACCCGGGTCATCGACCTCGCCCGACAGGTCGTCCCGGACGCGGAGGAGGGGATGGGCTACGGGATGCCGGCCCTGCGGCACCGCGGCAAGCCGCTCGTGGCGGTCGTCTGGGCCGCGAAGCACCTGTCGGTGTTCCCGTTCAGCAGCGCCGTCGTCGACGCGGTGGCCGGTGACCTGGACGGGTTCTCGTTGTCCAAGGGCACGATCCGCTTCACCGAGGACCGGCCCGTGCCGGACGCCGTGGTCGCGCGCCTCGTCCGACTGCGCGCCGACGAGATCGAGGGTCGCAGGTAGCTCCTCGGTCACCGTGCCTCGACCACGCACGGTAGGTCGCTGCTCTGGGGGCTGCGAGCATGCAACCGCTCCTCGACCCCGACCCGCGGCAGGTGGACGTGGACGTCCGCGGACGCCTCCCACGCGCCGAGCCCAGCGGCATCCGGGATCCTCCTCGGGGAGGACAGTGAGCTCGGCCGACACGCCGTGTGCGGACCCCGCCGTGTGTCGGCCGGTCAGGCGTGTGGGAGAGGGGTGCGGCCGATTTCCGGTCTGCGCCCCAGTGGCGTAATCTTGATCCTTGGGTGTCGTGCGCCTGCACGCCATTCATTCATGTGCCGACCCAGCCAGGGACGGTCGCCAACAGATTGACGGAGGATATGGCCAAGAAGGACGGTGTCATCGAGATCGAGGGCACGATCGTCGAGGCTCTCCCGAACGCGATGTTCCGGGTCGAGCTGAGCAACGGTCACAAGGTGCTCGCACACATCTCGGGCAAGATGCGCCAGCACTACATCCGGATCCTCCCCGAGGACCGGGTCGTGGTGGAGCTCTCGCCCTATGACCTGACCCGCGGTCGGATCGTCTTCCGTTACCGCTGAGCGCACGGGCCCGCGAGGGCACGCGCACGAAGCAACCAACTCCCGATTACCGAACAGCGCCTGACGGTGCCGGCCCGCCATGGGTCGGCGGCGACAGGCGCGTGATCTGAAGACAGCAGGCAGATGAAGGTTCAGCCGAGCGTCAAGAAGATCTGCGACAAGTGCAAGGTGATTCGCCGCAACGGGCGCGTCATGGTGATCTGCGACAACCTGCGCCACAAGCAGCGCCAGGGCTGAGCAGAGACCCACACCCTGCAGTGTCGTCGAGCTTCGACCGCACGCACACGAAGTAACAGCAGCACCCGGCCCCTGATGACCGACCGTCGCGTCGGCGCAGGACGTCACCCCCGGCTCGGAGGCCGGGGACCGGAGCCCGCCCGTTCTGAAGGGCGGACACGAAACCGGACCGGTGACTGCACCAGACCTCCGCGAAAACAGAAATCAGGAGATTCACCAACATGGCTCGTCTTGTTGGAGTTGACCTTCCGCGCGACAAGCGCGTCGAGGTCGCGTTGACCTACATCTTCGGTGTGGGTCGCACCCGTAGCAAGGAGGCGCTGGCAGCCACCGGCGTCAGCCCCGACACCCGCGTCAAGGACCTCGGCGACGCCGAGCTCGTTGCGCTTCGTGACTTCCTCGAGGGCAACTACCGCCTCGAGGGTGACCTGCGCCGTGAGGTTCAGTCCGACATCCGCCGCAAGGTCGAGATCGGCTCCTACGAAGGCCTTCGTCACCGTCGCGGTCTGCCCGTGCGCGGTCAGCGCACGAAGACCAATGCGCGCACCCGCAAGGGCCCGAAGCGCACCGTGGCCGGCAAGAAGAAGGCCAAGTGACCCTGATCGGTTCGCCGGTCGGGTCCTCATCGACTTCAAGTTCTGACGTAGGAGAAACATGCCTCCCAAGGCTCGTGTGACGAAGGTTCGTCGCAAGGAAAAGAAGAACGTCGCCCACGGGCACGCTCACATCAAGAGCACGTTCAACAACACGATCATCTCGATCACGGACCCCACGGGCGCCGTGATCGCCTGGGCCTCTGCCGGCCAGGTCGGCTTCAAGGGCTCCCGCAAGTCGACTCCGTACGCCGCGCAGATGGCCGCCGAGGCCGCTGCCCGTCGCGCGATGGAGCACGGCATGCGCAAGGTCGACGTCTTCGTCAAGGGTCCGGGTTCGGGCCGAGAGACGGCGATCCGTTCCCTCACCGCTGCTGGGCTCGAGGTCGGCGCGATCAGCGACGTCACCCCCACGCCGCACAACGGTGTCCGCCCGCCCAAGCGCCGTCGCGTCTGATCCCGGCCTGAGCGAGAGAGAGAACTAAGAAACATGGCTCGTTACACCGGCCCGATCACCAAGAAGTCCCGCCGCCTCAAGATGGACCTCGTCGGCGGCGACAAGAACTTCGAGCTCCGTCCCTTCCCGCCCGGCCAGCACGGCCGTCGCCGGATCCAGGAGAAGGAGTACCTCACCCAGCTCCAGGAGAAGCAGCGCGCCCGCTTCGCCTACGGCGTCATGGAGAAGCAGTTCGTCCGGTACTACAAGGAGGCGGCCCGCCGCCCCGGCAAGACCGGCGAGAACCTGCTCCAGATCCTCGAGTCCCGGCTCGACAACGTCGTCTACCGTGCGGGCCTGGCTCGCACGCGTCGGCACGCTCGTCAGCTCGTCACGCACGGTCACTTCGAGGTCAACGGCGTTCGCGTCGACGTCCCCTCGTACCGCGTCGAGCAGTTCGACGTGGTCACGGTTCGCAAGCAGTCCGTCGAGACCTTCCCGTTCGAGCTGGCTCGCCAGACGTTCGGGGATCGCACCCCGCCGGCCTGGATGCACGTCGTGCCCGGCTCGCTGCAGATCCTCATCCACCAGCTCCCGGTGCGCGCGCAGATCGACTCGCAGCTCACCGAGCAGCTGATCGTCGAGCTCTACTCCAAGAACTGACCCCCTCGGGAGCGCACGGCCCCAGCGGGCCTGCGCCCCCGAGAACCCCCGAAGGACCCGCGCGGCTGCTCCCCCGCCGCTGCGCGGGCCCCTCGGGCCAGTGAGGCCCACAGACAGAGATGGGCCTCACATCCGGGACTCGTCCCGGACGTCACGAGGCGTCATATGGCGGTCGCCCGTGGGAAGGAAACACAAAGTGCTCATCGCACAGCGTCCCGTGCTCTCCGAGGAAGTCGTCGCGGACAACCGCAGCCGCTTCACCATCGAGCCGCTCGAGCCCGGCTTCGGCTACACGCTCGGCAACAGCCTCCGTCGCACCCTGCTCTCGAGCATCCCCGGTGCCGCGGTCACGTCCATCCGCATCGACGGCGTGCTCCACGAGTTCACGACCGTGCCGGGTGTCAAGGAGGACGTCACCGAGATGATCCTCAACATCAAGGGCCTCGTCGTCTCCTCGGAGCACGACGAGCCGGTCGTCATGTACCTGCGCAAGCAGGGCCCCGGCGTCGTCACCGCTGGTGACATCACCCCGCCTGCAGGCGTCGAGGTGCACAACCCCGACCTGGCGATCGCCACCCTGAACGACAAGGGCAAGCTCGAGATGGAGCTGACCGTCGAGCGCGGCCGCGGCTACGTCTCGGCGCAGCAGAACAAGTCCGGCGACCAGGAGATCGGCCGCATCCCGGTCGACTCGATCTACTCGCCGGTCCTCGCGGTGACCTACAAGGTCGAGGCGACCCGTGTCGAGCAGCGCACCGACTTCGACAAGCTCATCGTCGACGTCGAGACGAAGAACTCGATGACCCCGCGCGACGCGATGGCCTCCTCCGGCAAGACGCTCGTCGAGCTCTTCGGCCTGGCGCGCGAGCTCAACGTCGAGGCCGAGGGCATCGACATGGGCCCGTCGCCGACCGACGCCGCGCTGGCTGCGGACCTCGCGCTGCCGATCGAGGACCTCGACCTGACGGTTCGTTCCTACAACTGCCTCAAGCGCGAGGGAATCCACACCGTGGGTGAGCTCGTGGGCCGCAGCGAGGCCGACCTGCTCGACATCCGCAACTTCGGTGCGAAGTCGATCGACGAGGTCAAGGCCAAGCTCGTCGGCATGGGTCTGGCCCTCAAGGACAGCCCCCCCGGGTTCGACCCGTCGGCCCTCGTGGACAACTACGGCGACGAGGACTACAACGACGACGAGTCCTTCGTCGAGGACGAGCAGCTCTGACCAACCGCTTGACCTCGCTGCCGGGGAGTCCCGAGCGGCTTGGTCAGATCCCCTTCTAGGAGAACACAATGCCCACCCCCACCAAGGGTCCCCGCGTCGGTGGCGGTCCCGCTCACGAGCGGCTGATCCTCGCCAACCTCGCGACGTCGCTCTTCGAGCACGACCGCATCACGACGACCGAGGCCAAGGCGAAGCGCCTTCGCCCGCTTGCCGAGCGGCTCATCACGTTCGCCAAGCGCGGTGACCTCTCCGCGCGTCGGCGCGTCCTCACGGTCGTCCGTGACAAGGGCGTCGTCCACCGCCTCTTCGCCGAGATCGCCCCGGACATGGCGCAGCGCGCGGGCGGCTACACCAGGATCACCAAGATCGGCGCCCGCAAGGGTGACAACGCCCCCATGGTCGTCGTCGAGCTCGTCCGCGAGCCGCTGTCGGCCAAGAAGGCGACGGTCAAGGAAGCCGAGGCTGCGACCAAGCGCGCCGCCAAGCAGAGCGAGTCCAAGAAGGCCGCCGCTGCGACGAAGGCCGCCGAGGACGCTGCGAAGTCCGACCAGGCCGAGGACCTCACGCTGACCGAGGCCGCCCCCGAGGTCGAGGCGACCGACGGTCCCGCGACCGAGGCTGCCGCGGTGGTCGACGCCGAGGCTGACGCCCCGGCCGTCGACCTGCCCGCCGGCGCCGCCCCGGCCAACGAGGACGGTTCCGCCCCCGAGGGCTACACCGTCAAGGGCAACGCCGACTCGGGTCTGTACCACGAGCCGGACGGCCAGTGGTACGACGCGACCATCGCGGAGTTCTGGTTCAAGTCGGCGGAGGACGCCGAGGCCGCCGGCTTCAAGAAGGCCGGCTCCGGCTCCAAGTGAGCTCGTGCTGAACCCTGGCTGACCCAAGTCAGCCGTTGACATCGAGTGTGCACGTGCTGCTCCACCTGCCTCCCGAGGCGGTGCGGGCACAAGTGCACACTCGATGTTCGTTTGCGCCGCCCCTGCGCGCCGCGCCTCTGCCTGGTGCGCCACTCCTTTCTGCGCGCCCGCCCGCGGCTGCCGCACTGATCAGCCAGGCGGGTCAGTGCGACACAATGACGGCGTGCAGCTGATCCCCAGGCGATCCCCCAGGCGATCCCCCAGGCGATCCCCCAGGCGGGGCGTCCCGTGCCCCCGCCCGGCCGTGCCGCTGGGGCCCGACCGGTCGGTGACGCGCCGCGGCGCCCTCCTCCTGCTTCCCACGGCGGTCCTGGCGCTGGGGTCCGGCAGCGTCGGCGAGGCCCTGTCCGGGGGGATCGGGACGGCGGCGCGGCGCGCCTTCGACATCGCGGGCGTGCTCGCCCGCAGCGCCGTCCCGGCCGCCTCGGCACGCGCCGACACGCCCAGCCGCGCCGCCCTGTCCAAGGCTGTCCTCGAGGTCCTCGGCGGCCGCTCCCCGGTCATCGGGGTCAGCGTCCTGGACCGACGCACGGGGGCGTGGTGGCACTACCGCGGCGACGCCTTGGCCCCGAAGGGCAGCGTCTCGAAGGTCTTCATCGTGGCCGCCGCCCTGCGCAAGGCCCGGGCCTCCGACAGCACCCTGACGACGGCGCGGCGGGAGCAGGCGCGCATGGCCATCACCCGCAGTGACAACGCCTCCGCCGACGCCCTCTACGCCTGGATCGGCGGACACGCGGCGATCGCCGACCTCGCTGCCCAGCTCGGCCTCGCAGCGACCGCCCGGGCCAGGCCCGCCGACCACTGGGGCCTCACCTTGACCACCCCGAACGACCTGGTCCGCTTCATGGAGCAGCTGCGCGCAGGCAACCCCGTGACCCATCCCGACGACGACGCCGCGCTGCTCGACCTCATGGCCCAGGTCATTGACGGCCAGCGCTGGGGCGTCGGCACGGTCCGAACGGCCACGGTGGACGTCCACGTCAAGAACGGCTGGATGCGCGTCGACGACCCGTGGGTGATCAACAGCGTCGGCGACGTCCGCGGGGCCGGGCGCGACTACGCGATGGCCCTCTTGCAGCGAGCTCAGCCGGACCAGGACAGTGGGATCGCCCGGGCCAGCCGGATCGGCAGGGCGGTCTTCGCAGCCCTCGAGACACCACTGCGATGACGGTCCAGACGACGGTCCAGACGACGGTTCGGGACGATGGCCCTGCGACGACGGTCCGCCTCCGTCTCGACCTCGCCTACGAAGGAACGGCGTTCTCCGGGTGGGCGGCCCAGCCGGGGCTCCGCACCGTCGAGGGCGAGCTGGCCACCGCCGTGACGACGGTCCTGCGCGCCCCCGCGCCGGTCAGCCTCACGGTCGCCGGACGCACCGATGCCGGCGTCCACGCCCGCGGGCAGGTCGTCCATGTCGACGTCGAGCCGGCCGCGCTCGCCGCCCTGCCCGGCCGATCGAACCGGACGCCCGAGGAGGCGCTCCTGCGCCGCCTCGGTGGACTCCTGGACCCGGACGTCGTGGTCCACCGCGTGGCCCGCGCACCGGAGGGTTTCGACGCCCGCTTCTCGGCTCAGGAGCGGCGGTACCTCTACCGACTGGCCGACGCGGACGCCCTCCGCGACCCCCTCCGCCGCCACGACACGGTGTGGTGGCCGCGGCCCCTCGACGCGGAGCGGATGGACGAGGCGGCCCGGCCCCTCGTGGGGCTCCGGGACTTCGCCGCGTTCTGCAAACGCCGGGAGGGCGCGACGACGGTCCGGACATTGCTCGAGTACCGCTGGGTCCGCCTCGGCGATGGAGTCCTCGCAGCAACCGTGCGGGCCGACGCCTTCTGCCACTCGATGGTCCGCTCCCTCGTCGGTGCGGCGGTGGCCGTGGGGGAGGGGCGGAGGCCGACCTCCTGGCCGGCCGAGCTGCAGCAGCGCACCCAGCGCGCCGCCGACGTGCGGGTGATGCCGGCGCACGGACTGAGCCTCGAGGCCGTCACCTACCCCCCCGACTCAGAGCTGGCGAGCCGCGCCGAGACCGCTCGGGCCCGCCGTGAACCTCCGCCTGTGGGGGACGCCCCTGCCTGACGGGGCCGCTGTGGTTTGATCTGGCCATGCTCCCCCGATGCCTCACTGCGCCGCGAAGGTCCCGGCAGGCCCGGGCCGCCTGCGTCGCTGCGGCACTGCTGCTGACGGGATGCGCGAGCGAGGCACCGCAGCCCGGCGCCACCTCCCGGCCCGCGCCCCCGGCGAGCCCGTCGACGGCAACCTCCGGCACGTCGGGAGCCGCACCGTCCGTGCCGGTCGACGCGGCGGACGCGGTGCTCGGGCGCAGTGGCACCTACTCCGTGCTCCCCCCTGCTGGATGGGGGGAGGCCACCGACGCCGTCGGCGCCGTCCCCGGGATCGACCTGGTCCTGATGTCGTCGGAGAAGGCGGCCGGGTTCAACACCAACCTCGTCATCCACGTCGCGCCGGGCGACGCCGCCTTGCTCGCGACCGAGCTGGCCACGGGCCGGGAGGAGCTCGCGGACCTCGGGCGCACGGTCTCGGATGCGCCCGGAGTCACCGTCGGCGGGGTGCGAGCCACCGGCTTCACGACCTCCTTCAGCCAACAGGGTGTCGAGGTCGTCGCGCGCTCCTACGGGGTGCACCACGACAGTCACGTCTACCTGCTCACCCTCAGCTCGGGCACCACTGCGTCCACCCAGGCCGCCGCCGACTTCGCCGAGATCCTCGAGAGCTGGACCTGGACGTAGTCATGTCCCGTCCTGCAGAACGCGCCCGTGGCGCCCTCCTCGCCGTCGCCGCGGGCCTGGTGGTCGCCGCTGCCGGCTGCTCCGACGCGACGCCGTCCACGTCGGGTGAGGCGGCATCCACCGCCGTGGCGCCCGCCCGGGGCGCTCCGGTGCCGATCGTCTCCCTCCCCACCGCACTGCCTCCCGTGGCGCTCAGCGAGGCCCGGGTCCGCGGCCAGGACTACGCCTACAGCGTCCCGCGGGACTGGACCGAGGTGGACCTCGAGGCGGACCCGCAGCCGGACTCGACGATCGCTCCGCGCGACGAGGCGCTGCCCTACTACATCGCCGTCGACCGGGTCTTCGGCGTGGGTGCCCGCAGTCTCGACGAAGTGGTCGCCCAGCTCGAGGACGGGTTCTCCGGGGAGGGCAAATTGGGGGCCCTGCCGCGGCGGCAGGTCGCCGGCTTCGCGTCTGCGGGGGTCATCGTCGACGTGCCACCTCGCACGCGCCACGTCTACGCGATCAGCATCTACGCCGAGCGAGCCTTCCCGATCCGCGTGACCTACGATCCCGCCCACGAGCAGGAGGCGCTCGCAGCCTTCGCCGCTGTCCTCGACTCCTGGACCTGGGGATGAGCCGGCGCGGGAGGGCACCCCGTTCGGATAACCGGGTGACCGAGCCCAGCGGCATACGGAACGCTTGACGCTTGTGGGACACGTCGACGTCAACTCCGTCACCTACACCCTCCCCGACGGGCGGGTGCTGCTCCGTGACGTCTCCGTCCGCGTCGGCGAGGGGGCGAAGGTCGCGCTCATCGGGCCCAACGGAATCGGCAAGACGACCCTGACCCGGATCATCGCCGGCGACCTCGACCCGCACGAGGGCGCCGTGACGCGGTCCGGCGGGCTCGGCGTCATGCGGCAGTTCATCGGCAAGGTCCGCGACGAGTCGACCGTGCGCGACCTGCTCGTCTCCGTGGCGCCCGAGCGCATCCGCACGGCGGCGACGGAGATCGACCGCACCGAGCTGCTCATGATGGAGCGCGACTCGGAGGAGGACCAGCTCGCCTACGCCCACGCCCTCGTCGAGTGGGGCGAGGCCGGCGGCTACGAGCAGGAGACCCTGTGGGACCAGTGCACGATGGCCGCGCTGGGCCTGCCCTACGAGAAGGCCCAGTGGCGGCCGGTGACCACCCTGTCCGGTGGCGAGCAGAAGCGGCTCGTCCTCGAGGCGCTGCTCCGTGGACCCGATGAGGTGCTGCTCCTCGACGAGCCCGACAACTACCTCGACGTGCCCACGAAGCGCTGGCTCGAGGACGCCCTCATCGCCTCGCCCAAGACGGTGCTCTTCATCAGCCACGACCGCGAGCTGCTCGACCGGGTCGCCACCCGCGTGGCCACCCTCGAGCCGGGTGGCGTCGGTGCGACGCTGTGGGTGCACCCCGGTCGTTTCGCGACCTACGCCCAGGCCCGCCTCGACCGCAACTCCCGGCTCGAGGAGCTGCGCCGCCGCTGGGACGAGGAGCACGCCAAGCTCAAGGCCCTCGTGCTGATGTACAAGCAGAAGGCCGCCTACAACGACGGGCTCGCCTCGCGGTACCAGGCCGCGCAGACCCGGTTGGCCAAGTTCGTCGAGGCCGGCCCACCCGAGGCCGTCCCGCTCCTGCAGAACGTCCGGATGCGCCTGACGGGCGGGCGCACCGCCAAGCGGGCCATCGTCGCCACCGGCCTCGAGCTGACCGGCCTGATGAAGCCGTTCGACCTCGAGGTCTGGTACGGCGAGCGGGTCGCGGTCCTCGGCTCCAACGGATCCGGCAAGTCCCACTTCCTGCGACTGCTCGCCGCCGGGGGGACCGACCCGGAGCGGGAGCACGAGCCGGTGGGCGACGTCCGGCCCACACCGGTCGAGCACACCGGTGTCGTCCGGCTCGGCTCGCGGGTCCGGCCCGGCTGGTTCGCGCAGACCCACGACCACCCGTCGCTCCTCGGCCGCACCCTCCTCGAGGTCCTCCACCGCGGTGACGAGCACCGGGCCGGCAAGCCGCGCGAGGAGGCCGCCCGGGCGCTCGACCGCTACGGCCTGGCGCGCGCCGGGGAGCAGCGGTTCGAGTCGTTGTCCGGTGGGCAGCAGGCGCGGTTCCAGATCCTGCTGCTCGAGCTGTCCGGGGCCACGCTCCTGCTGCTCGACGAGCCCACCGACAACCTCGACCTACAGTCCACCGAGGCGCTCGAGGAGGGGCTGGACCTGTTCGAGGGGACCGTGGTCGCGGTGACCCATGACCGGTGGTTCGCGCGCGGCTTCGACCGGTTCCTCGTCTTCGGCGCGGACGGGCGGGTCTACGAGGCGACGGAGCCGGTGTGGGACGAGGGCCGGGTCGTCCGTCCCAGGTGAGGCAGGGTCACCCCGCCCCGCCCCGCCCCGGTCCGGGTGGGGGACCGGCCGCCCCGCCTCAGCGGGACATCGCGTCGAGGATGGCCGCTCGGACCCCGTCCGTGATGGTGGCCGTGCCGCCGACGATGTAGGCGCGGGCGGGGTTGAGCCGGCTCAGGGCGTCGCGCGTGCTCGAGGGCAAGGTGTCCGAGCGGGTCAGCAGGATGGGGACCCCGTCGCGTCCCGCCGCCGCGGCGCCGGCGAGCGCGTCGGGGAAGGTCTGACCGGAGGCCACGTAGACGGTGGCGGCCGTCGGGTACTCCGCGGCGACGCGAGCCGCGGTGGCGTAGCGGTCAGCGCCGGCGTACCGCGCCACGTTGCCGGAGCTGGCGAGGGGGCGCAGCTGCTCGACGACCGTGTCCGACACCGTCGCCGTCCCACCGACGACGACGATCCGGCCGGGAGCCAACCGCCGCAGGGCGTCGGCGGTCACGCCGGGGAGCGCACCGGCGCGGGTGAGCAGGATGGGGACGCGGTCCCGCCCGGCAATGGCTGCGCCGGCGAGCGCGTCGGGGAAGTTCTCACCCGAGGCCACGTAGGCGACCGCGAGACCGCTGGGGTAGTAGCCGGACAGTGCGGCGGCGGTGGCGTAGCGGTCCTGCTCACCGACCCGTTGCACGTCGCCCGATGTCGTCAGCGGGGCCAGGCTGGCCGCAACCGGCTCCTCCACGCTGGCGGTTCCGCCGAGCACGACCGCACGTGCGGGCTGGAGCCGGTCGATGGCGTCGCGGGTCACGGTCGGCAGCGAGCTGGTGCGGGTGAGCAGCAGCGGGCCGCGCGTGACGCCGGCACGGGCTGCCCCCCCAAGGGCGTCCGGGAAGGTCAGCCCGGTCGCGACGTAGACGACGTCGACGCCGGGGGAGTAGCGCGCGTCCGCGACGGCGGCGGCCGTGGCGTACCGGTCCGCGCCGGCGAGGCGCACCGTGGTGACGGTCGGTGCGATGGAGAAGTAGTTGGAGGACAGGCCGCTGCTGTAGGTGGGCCACGGTCGGGCTGCCCGGAGCGCGTCGCCCGAGGTGTCCACGGCCGTGTAGGCGCCGGCGGAGGTGACGCCCTCGACGCGGACCTTGAGGATGCGTCCACCCCAGGCTCCCTGGCCGTCGCGTGCGAGGACCTGCAGTCGCTCGACCCGGTTGATCCCGAAGGAGGACTCGAGCGCGGTGACGGGCAGGGACGCGGACCAGCGGTGCCTCGAGTTGATCGACACGTCGTCGTAGCCGTCGGGGTGCGCCTCGAGGTACGGGTGGTCCGGCGAGCCCGGCGCCACCTGGCCGCCGTTGGAGGACGAGAACATCGTCGTCGCGAGCCGGGTGACCCCGTCACTGAAGCGGTAGGTGAGCACGACCCCGTCGGTCGCCGCGACCGCGCCGTCGGTCGTCGCGTACTCGTACGACGTGATGCTCCCGTCACTGTTGCGCCGACCCAGCCCCCGGTACACCTGGCAGGCCGTGGTGTCGCACGTGTCGTACCACGACGTGCCGCCGGACCGGCGGGCCGCGTACGTCCGTGCCGCCACGGCCTGGGACTGCAGGGCCTCGTCCGCCCAGGACGGTGGCATCTCGGCGGGGACGACGCTGCGCAGGTAGGACTGCATCTCGACGTCGTTGGCCGTCCCCACCGTGCTGGCCGAACGCCAGATCGCGAGCAGCGTGCCGCGGTAGACGCGCCGTTCGCTGGGCAGGAGCACGTCGACGGTCCCGACGGTCGTCGAGAAGCGGACGGGGCAGATGGTGCCGCTGCGGTGGACCGTCCACGAGGAGCCGTCGTACGAGTCGAGTGAGCAGGTGTTGGTGGTGGCGCCGGTCGCCCGGACCCGCCACTGGGTCGGCGCGGCGGGCAAGGTCTCCGTGGTGCCGCCGATCGTCGCGGCGAGCGAGGGACGCGCGGGGAGCGTCAGGACGCCGTCGTTGTCGGCGAGCACGCCGACGCGGAGCGAGGTGAGGGGCGAGGCACCCTGCTGCGTGCCGGGGTAGTAGAAGTCGAGGATCTGCCCGTGGGTCAGCCCGGCCAGGGCTGCGCCGTGGGCGCCGTACTGCGACATGCCGATCCCGTGGCCGAACCCTCCGCCGGTGATGTCGTAGGTGCCGTCGGCCGGCCGCGGGTAGACCTCGGCGCCCGGGACGGGGTCGGGCAGGGCGGTCGCCACGGTGGGCGTCGTGGCCACGGCCGGGTCGGCGGACGTGACCGCGCTCGCCGGAGCGGCCGCGGCGACGGAGACGAGGGCCACGACGACGGCTCCCGCTCGGAGCAGGCGGGAGCGACGTCGTCTGACGGCGGGGGGAGTGTGCACGGTGGCCTCGCTTCGGGGTCTTCCGCCAGTGTGTGACCGGATTCCCCGAACGACAAGGACCGACGGCCCTGTGTGGCGCACCGTGCGCGGACCGGCGCGTCCGGTGGCAGGGGAGTAGCGTCGAGGGATGGTGATCGACGCGCTCGCCGTCCCGTTCGTCGGGGCGCCCATGGCGGGCGGCCCGTCCACTCCGGAGCTCGTCGCGGCGGTGTCCGAGGCGGGCGGGCTGGGCTTCCTCGCGGGTGGCTACCTCGCGACGCACGAGCTGGCGCGTCAGATCGCCGACGTGTGGGACGCGTCCTCGCGACCCTTCGGGGTCAACCTCTTCGTGCCGGACCGTGCCAACACCTTCGCGATGCCGTATGCCGCTGGGCTCGTCCCGCTCACCGGTGACCTCCGCGCCCGGGCCGTCTCCCGCTACCGCGAGTGCCTGCTCCCCGTCGCGGAGCGGTTCGGGGTGGAGCTGCCCGAGCAGGTGCCGGGCGACTCGGACGACTGGGAGCGCAAGCTCGACCTCGTCGTCCGGGAGAAGGTGCCGGTCGTGTCCTTCACCTTCGGGCTGCCCGGCCCTGCCGTTCTGGCGGAGCTGCGTCGCGCGGGGATCGAGGTGGTCGTGACCGTGAGCGACGTCGAGGAGGCCGAGGCCGCGCTCGAGGCGCGGGTCGACGCCCTGGTCGTCCAGGGGCCGGACGGGGGTGGACACCGGGGCACGCTCGACGTGGCCAAGGAGCCGTCCACCCTCGACGTCGTCGAGCTCGTCGGGCTGGTCCGCGAGGGATGCTCGGTCCCCATCGTGGCCGCAGGTGGGATCTCGACGCGGTCGCGGGCCCGTGAGCTTCTGGACGCGGGGGCGACGGCCGTGCAGGTCGGCACGGCTCTGCTCCGCACCCCCGAGGCGGGGACGGCGCTCGCCTACCGCCGCGCCCTCGCCGACCCGGAGCTCACCCGCACGGTCGTCACCCGGGCCTTCTCGGGTCGACTGGCCCGGGCCCTGGAGACGGACTTCGTGCGGGAGCGAGACCACCTCGCACCCGCCGCGTACCCGGAGCTGCACCACCTGACCAGCCCGCTGCGCCGGGCGTCGGCCGCGGCGGACGACCACCGGGCGATGGCCCTCTGGGCGGGAACGGGGTGGCGCGACGCGGCCGACGTCCCCGCCGCCACCGTCGTGCGGCAGATCGCCGGGGACTGACCAGGCGCAGGCATCGAGACCAGCGGTGTCGTACGGTGACGCCATGCCGAGCGCCGAGGGGAACCTGACCTGGAAGCCCGCCCTGGAGCATCCTGAGCTCCTCGCCACGCCCGTCGCCGCGGCCCTGCCCGCGGTCCCGGGCGCGAAGGTCGCGGCGATCGATGCCGCGCTCGCCGACACCGCTGCGTTCTGCGACGCCTACGACGTGGACCCCGCCGCGTCCGCCAACTGCGTCGTCGTCGAGGGGCGTCGCGGCGACGTGACGACCCGGGCAGCCGTCATGGTCCTCGCGACCGACCGAGCCGACGTCAACCGCGTGGTGCGCAAGCACCTCGGCGTGCGGAAGATCTCCTTCGCCGACCAGTCGGTCGCCGAGGAGCTGACCGGGATGCAACAGGGCGGCATCACTCCGGTGGGTCTGCCGTCCGACTGGCCGGTCCTCGTCGACGCGAAGGTCGCCAGTGCGGGGCCGGTCGTCATCGGCGCCGGGATTCGCGGTGCGAAGCTGCTCGTCGACGGTGCCGCACTCGCGGACCTCCCGGGCGCCGAGGTACTCGACCTCACCCTCTGAACGGTCCGCCCGCGATCGGGCCGGGGTCCGGTCAGTGGTGGACGCTCCCCGCAAGCATCCGCAAGAACCAGGACCGGTTCTGCAAAAAATTGCAGAAACCTCTGGCGTGTCGAACCTGCGCAGCGCTAGGTTGCCCGTGCCGAGCATGGTGCGACCCCGTCGCGCTCCCACCGCGCGGCCGAAGCCTCACGAGTTCCTCGTGCCACGAAGGAGTGCGCATGCGCCGACGCCCGTTCCTGTCCGCCGCCACGGTCGCCGCCGTTGCCGCAGCTGGTCTCGTCACCCCGGTGTCCGGAGCGGTCACGGCGTGGGCCGGGGACCGCACGGTGACCCTGGTCGGCTCGCTGCAGGACGAGCTCGGGTGCCCGGGCGACTGGGACCCCGGCTGCAGCGCGACGGAGCTGGTGCTGGAAGCGGGCTCAGCGGCATACGCCAAGGTCTTCGACGTGCCGAAGGGCAGCTACGAGCTCAAGGTGGCGATCAACCGCTCCTGGGACGAGAACTACGGCGCGGACGGTGCGAAGGGCGGCGCCAACCTGCCGCTCGTGCTCGAAGGGCCGGCGCGCATCCGGTTCAGCTACGACGACGTGTCCCACCAGATCGGCATCGCCCCGGTCGAGCTCTCCGGCCCGGCCACCGACGCCGACGCGGCGCTCGCCACCCCCTCGCTCCGGCAGGCACCGACGAAGGAGCGGTTCTACTTCGTCATGGCCGACCGTTTCGCCAACGGCGACCCGTCCAACGACGACGGCGGCCTCGCCGGGGACCGGCTCGCGACCGGCTACGACCCGACGGACAAGGGCTTCTACCACGGCGGTGACCTCGCGGGCATCAGCGACCGGCTCGACTACATCAAGGGCCTCGGCACGACCGCCATCTGGCTCACGCCGTCCTTCAAGAACCGCCCCGTCCAAGGCAGCGGCGACGACGTGAGCGCCGGCTACCACGGCTACTGGATCACCGACTTCACCCAGATCGACCCGCACCTCGGCACGAACGCCGAGATGACGGCGCTCATCGACGCCGCGCACGCGAAGGGGATGAAGGTCTACTTCGACATCATCACCAACCACACCGCGGACGTCATCGACTACGAGGGCGACTCGGACGACTACCGCTCCAAGGAGGCCCACCCGTACCAGGACGCCAACGGGACCGTCTTCGACGACACCGACGTCGCCGGCACGAGCGACTTCCCCACGCTCGACCCCGCCACGTCCTTCCCCTACGTGCCGACGTTCCGCACGCCCCAGGACGAGACGGTCAAGGTGCCCGCCTGGCTCAACGACCCCGTGCGCTACCACAACCGCGGGAACTCGACCTTCGCCGGCGAGTCGAGCCTCTACGGTGACTTCTTCGGCCTGGACGACCTCTTCACCGAGGACCCCGTGGTCGTCAAGGGGATGGAGGACATCTACGAGGCGTGGGTCGACCTCGGCATCGACGGGTTCCGGATCGACACCGTCAAGCACGTCAACCTGCCGTTCTGGCGCAGCTTCGGGCCGGCCCTGATGGAGCACGCCAAGGCCGCCGGGAACGATGACTTCTTCATGTTTGGGGAGGTGTTCGACGGCAGCCCGGCCTACATGAGCCGGTACACGACCGAGGGTCGGCTGCCCGCGACGCTCGACTTCGGCTTCCAGGGTGCGGCGCTCGGCTTCGCCTCCGGCACACCGACGACCGGCCTGCGCGACCTCTTCGCCGGTGACGACTACTACACCGACCTCGACTCCAACGCCTACTCCCTGCCGACCTTCCTCGGCAACCACGACATGGGCCGCGTCGGCGCGATGCTGCGGGACGCGGAGTTCGGCGGCGACGAGCTGCTCGCCCGCACCGAGCTCGCCAACTCGCTGATGTTCCTCACCCGCGGCCAGCCGGTCGTCTACTACGGCGACGAACAGGGCTTCACCGGCGCCGGCGGCGACAAGGACGCGCGCCAGGACATGTTCGCGACGCAGGTCGCGGACTACGAGGACGACGTCATCATCGACGGCGGCGCCGACGAGCCGATGGGCTCGGCCGACCGCTACGGCACGGCCGGCCCGCTCTACACGCACACCGCCCGGCTCGCCGCCCTGCGCCAGGCCCACCCGGCGCTCGCCGACGGGGCCCAGCTGCACCGCTACGCCTCGGACTCCGCCGGCATCTACGCGGTGAGCCGCATCGACAAGAACGCCCGCCGCGAGTACGTCGTCGTCGCGAACAACGCGACCGAAGCGAAGACGGCGACGTTCGCCACCGCGTCCCCCAAGACGAGCTTCCTGCCCCTGCTCGGCACGTCGAAGGGCGTCACCTCGGACCGGGCCGGGCGGGTCACCGTCACGGTGCCGCCGCTGTCGGTCCAGGTGTTCCGCGCCAAGACCGCCTTCCACGCGCCGGAGTCGGCGATCACCGTCCATCCCGCTGCTCCGGCGGCCGGAGGAGTGGTCGGCGGCCGCGCCGAGATCGGCGCCGCGATGCCGGGCAACGCCTTCGCGGAGGTCACCTTCCTCCAGCGGCCCGTGGGCACGACCGCGTGGACCCCGATCGGCACCGACGACAACGCGCCCTACCGGGTCTTCCACGATGTCACGGGCCTCGCGAAGGGCACCCTCCTCGAGTACCGGATGGTCGCTCGCGACATCGAGGGCAACCTCGCGGCCACGTCGACCTACGGGATCGTCGGTGACCCCAGGGCCGGGGGCGGTGACGGCGGCAGCGGCGGCGGGACCGGCCCGGTCGTCCAGCCGGACCACGTCTCGGTCCCCGGGAACCTCAACTCCGAGATGGGCTGCGCCGGTGACTGGGACCCCGCCTGCGACCGGGCCCAGCTGACCCGCAACCCGAACGACGACATCTGGCGCCTGACGACCACGATCCCCGCGGGCGACTACGAGTACAAGGCCGCGATCAACAAGGGGTGGGACGAGAACTACGGCCTCGGTGGCGCGCGCAACGGCTCCAACATCCCGCTCACGGCGACCGGGGCACCGGTGACCTTCTACTACGACCACCGGACGCACTGGGTGACCAGCGACGCCCAGGGCGAGATCATCACCGCGCCCGGCAGCTTCCAGAGCGAGCTCGGCTGCGCGGGCGACTGGGCGCCGGACTGCATGCGCTCCTGGCTGCAGGACCCCGACGGCGACGGCACCTACACGTGGTCGTCGAGCCAGGTCCCCGCCGGCAGCTACGAGTTCAAGGTCACGCACGGGCTGTCGTGGAAGGTCAACTACGGCGCCGGTGGTGAGCAGAACGGCCCCAACGTCGCCTTCTCCGTGCCGTCCGACGGGACGCTCGTCACGATCAGCTACGTCCTCGCCACCCACCAGATCTCGGTGCGGACGTCCCGCGCCGGCGCGGCTCCGGACCTGACCAAGGCGAAGGCGTTCATCGTCGACGACGACCTCGTCGCGTGGCCGGCGTCGTCGGTGCCGGCCGGGGTCGACCCGGCCACCCTGACGTGGCGGCTGCACTGGTCGGCGGGCGGCGGTCTCGCTGTCGACGCCGAGGCCGTGACGGGCGGGTCCGTCGCGACCCTCACCCGCGACCCCAAGGGGCTGCCCGCAGCGGTGCTCGCCGCCCATCCCGAGCTGAAGGACGCCGTGGCCCTGCGCACCGACAAGCGGACCGCCGCCCTGATGCCCGAGATCCTGACGGGCCAGGTCGCGGTGGGGATGTACGACTCGACCGGCGTGCTGCTCGACGCGACCGGCGTGCAGATCGCCATCGCGCTCGACGCCATGTACTCCGGTGCCGCCCGCAAGCGCTCGTACGGCGTCGGCTTCCCGAAGGGCGGGGTCTCGTTCGCCCTCTGGGCGCCGACCGCCCAGGACGTCGACCTCCTCACCTGGCCGGCCGGGTCCGACGACCTCGGTGTCGACCGGGCCAGGCGCACCCCGATGAAGCGCGCGGCCGACGGCTCCTGGGCCGTGACGCTCGGCGCCTCCGCCAAGGAGGCCCGCTACCTCTACGAGGTGAGGGTCTTCGCCCCGACGACCGGGAAGGTCGAGACCAACCGGGTCACCGACCCCAGCTCGGTTGCCCTGACGCTGAACTCGACCCACTCGGTCGCGGTCGACCTCAAGGACCGTGAGCACATGCCGTCGGCCTGGCGCACGACCCCGTCGCCGCAGCTGGCCCAGAACGTCGACACGACGATCTACGAGCTGCACGTGCGCGACTTCTCGGCCACGGACGAGACGGTCCCCGAGGAGCTGCGGGGCAGCTACCTCGCCTTCGCGCAGGAGGGCGACGGCCGCAAGCACCTCCGCGCGCTCGCCGAGGCCGGCCTCAACACGGTCCACCTCCTGCCGACCTTCGACATCGCCTCGATCGAGGAGGACCCGGCCAGGCAGCAGGAGCCGGACTGCGACCTCGAGTCCTTCGCCCCCGACAGCGAGGAGCAGCAGAAGTGCACGACGAAGGTGGCCGGCGCCGACGCCTTCAACTGGGGCTACGACCCGTACCACTGGACGACGCCCGAGGGGTCCTACGCCTCGACGGCCGCGGCCGCTGACGGCGGGGCCCGGATCGCCGAGTTCCGGACCATGGTCGGGGCCCTGCACCAGGACGGCCTGCGGGTCGTGCTCGACGAGGTCTACAACCACACCGCCGAGTCGGGTCAGGGCGCCAGGTCCGTGCTCGACAAGGTCGTCCCCGGCTACTACCACCGCCTCAACGCCACCGGTGCGGTCGAGACGTCGACGTGCTGCCAGAACGTCGCGACCGAGCACGCCATGGCCGAGAAGATGATGGTCGACTCGGTCGTCACGTGGGCCCGGGACTACAAGGTCGACGGCTTCCGCTTCGACCTGATGGGCCACCACAGCAAGGCAAACCTGCTCGCGATCCGCACCGCCCTCGACGCGCTCACCCCGGCCAGGGACGGGGTCGACGGCACGAGGATCTACCTCTACGGAGAGGGCTGGAACTTCGGGGAGGTCGCCGGCAACACGCTCTTCGAGCAGGCGACTCAGGGACAGCTGGGCGGCACCCACATCGGCACCTTCTCCGACCGGCTCCGCGACGCCGTCCGCGGCGGTGGGCCGTTCGACGAGGACCCGCGCAAGCAGGGCTTCGGCACAGGGCTGGCGACCGACCCCAACGGCGCCGCGACGAACGGTGACGCCGCCGCGGCCGCCGCACGTCTCGCCCACGAGACCGACCTCGTCCAGCTCGGGCTCGCCGGGAACCTCCGCACCTACGCGTTCCGCAGCCAGGCCACCGGGGAGGTCGTCCAGGGCACCGACGTCGACTACAACGGGTCGCCGGCGGGCTACGCCGACGAGCCCGACGAGGTGGTCACCTACGTCGACGCGCACGACAACGAGACGCTCTTCGACGCCCTGACCTACAAGCTGCCCGTCCCCACGACGATGGCCGACCGGGTCCGGATGAACTCGCTGTCCCTCGCGACGACCGCTCTCGCCCAGACTCCGTCGTTCTGGCACGCGGGCGCGGACCTGCTCCGGAGCAAGAGCCTCAACCGCGACTCCTACGACAGCGGCGACTGGTTCAACGAGCTCGACTGGACCGGGCAGGACAACGGCTTCGGTCACGGCCTGCCGCCGGAGGGGGTCAACGCGGCGAAGTGGCCGTTCATGCGGCCGCTGCTCGCCGACCCGGCCCTCAAGCCGACGCAGGACGACGCCCGCCAGGCGACGGCAATGGCCCAGGACCTGCTCGAGCTGCGGTTCAGCACGCCCCTCTTCCGCCTCGGCTCGGCGGAGGCGATCCGCGCGAAGGTGAGCTTCCCGGTGTCCGGCACCTCGGACGCGCACCCCGGCGTCATCGTCATGCGGATCGACGACACGGTCGGGACGGATGTCGACCCCGCCCTGCGCGGCCTCGTCGTCGTCCTCAACGCCTCGCCGGACGCGGTGGCCCAGCGGGTCCCGGGACTCAGCGGCCCGGTCTCGTTGAGCCCGGTCCAGCGGGAGGGGGCGGACAGCGTGGCGAGGTCAGCGGCATACGACTCGTCGTCGTCGACGCTGACGGTGCCCGCGCGGACGGTGGCGGTCTTCGTCCAGCCCAGCTGACACCCACGTCGTATGCCGCTGGGCTCGCTGACGCGGCCCCGTGCCCTCGGGCGCGGGGCCGCGCCAACTACGGTGTGGTGCGTGACCACTCCAGAGATGACGTACCGACAGCTCGGCGACAGCGGCCTCACGGTGTCCACGGTGGGCCTCGGCTGCAACAACTTCGGCCGCCGGATCGACGAGGAGACGACGGCGGCCGTGGTGCGCCAGGCGCTCCACGCGGGTGTGACGCTCTTCGACACCGCGGACACCTATGGACAGGGTGCGAGCGAGGAGCTGCTTGGCCGGGCGCTCGGCTCCGAGCGTGAGAACGTCGTCGTGGCAACGAAGTTCGGGATGGACATGCAGGGGTCCAACGGTCCGGACTGGGGTTCGCGGGGCTCGCGCCGCTACGTCCGCCGCGCCGTGGAGGCGAGCCTGCGCCGTCTCGGCACCGACTGGATCGACCTCTACCAGCTGCACCGCCCGGACGGGGTGACGCCGATCGGGGAGACGCTCGCGGCCCTCACCGAGCTGGTCCAGGAGGGCAAGGTGCGCTACCTCGGCTCGTCCAACCTCGACGGATGGCAGGTCGTCGACGCCGACTGGGTGGCGCGGTCGGAGGGGTTCGAGCGGTTCGTCTCGGCGCAGAACGAGTACTCGCTGCTCGAGCGGGGGGTTGAGGACGAGCTCGTCCCGGCGTGCGACCACGTGGGCGTCGGCGTGCTCCCGTACTTCCCGCTGTCGTCCGGGCTCCTCACGGGCAAGTACCGCCGCGGCGAGGCCGCGCCCACGGGGACGCGGCTGGCGGACCCCTCCGACCGGCTCGCCCGCGCGGACTGGGACACGATCGAGGCTCTGGAGGCGTATGCCGCTGAGCGCGGTCTCCGTCTCATCGACGTGGCCATCGGCGGGCTCGCGGCCCAGCCCGCGGTGGCGTCGGTCATCTCGGGGGCGACCAGCCCGGAACAGGTCCTCGACAACGTGCGCGCCGGTTCGTGGGAGCCGACGGCTGCGGACCTCGTGGCCCTGGACGACATCACCCTGGGACCGGATCGCTGAGACCGGCTGGGGGTGAGGCTCTGCGGCATATACCCTAGGGGGTATGGATCGAATGGTGTCCGACGACCTCACCCACGCTCCGGACCCGGGCGCCGGTGCGCAGCCCGACGAGACGGCTCACTGGGAACGGCCCAGGCCCCACCTCGGCATCAGCCTGCTGGCGGCTGCGGCGACGTTCCTCGTCATCGGCGTGCCGACGGACATCGTGCCGAACCCGGTCTTCGGGCGACAGGTGCCGGTGCGCGCCTGGGAGCCGTGGGTCCTGCTGGCGACGAGCGTCCTCACCGGCCTCTGGTTCGGTCTGCAGCGGGCCCGGCGGGTCGTTGCCGCCGACGGCTCGGTGGCGGGCGAGGACTCGAACGCACCGGCGGTCGGTGCAGCGGGCCTGGCCCTGTTCGCCGTGGCGTGCCCGGTCTGCAACAAGATCGTCCTCATCGCCTTGGGCACGTCCGGTGCCCTCGGCATCTGGGAGCCGCTCCAGCCGTGGCTCGCCGCGATCTCGCTCCTGGCCCTCGTGGGGGCGGTCGGCTATGCCGCCAGACGCCGCCCGTGCGCTGACGGCGCGTGCCGAGTCGCGGGTGCGTCATGACCGAGTCGCCGCCGCGCAGTGCAGCACCACTCGAGATCGTCGAGCGGCACCAGGCCGCGGCCCTGGCCGCGCTGGAGGCGACGACCGGCGGGGCCCCGCTCTGCCGGGTCGACGGCACCCGGCAGACCGTCAAGGCGAGCGAGGGCGCGGCGGCCGCGCTGTCGGACGTGCGGCGTGCGCTGCGGCGTGAAGCCGGCGAGCCGACCGGGGCCGTGGCTGCGGAGCGCGCCCAGGCCGTGATCGAGGAGGTCAGGTCAGCCTGGCAGGGCATCAGCGGGCCGCTCGCCGCCCGGCCCGGCTCCGGGGAGTACGTCGCAGGCGGCCTCGACGCCCTGACCGCGTTGGAGGACGACCTCCGGGGGGCGCGGGCCGGTGGGCCGGCAGCTCCCGGTGTCGGGGACATCCTCACTGGTCAGACCATCCTCGGCGGCGTGCGTCCGACTGCCGCGTCCGGGGAGAGGGTGCGGTGGCCGCAGCGGCGGCGGGTGGCGGCCGTGCTGATCTTCGTCGGACTGCTCGTGCTCATCGGGGCGACCGTGGGCTGGCCGCTGGTGGACGCGCCACTCTGGTCGGTGCTGACCGCCGGAGCCGCGGTGCTGTCGTCCCTCGCGCTGGCCCTGTTCGTCCCGCGGCCGGGCGAAGGGTGGCGACCCGACCTCGGCTGCGCGCCGTGCGCCGTGGCCGGCCTGGCTCTCGCCGTCGCCGGTCCGTGGCTCGCCATCGAGACGGCGCACGAGGGGGAGCGGGCCGCCCTCGCGATGGTGCTCGGCGGCGCCGCATTGGCTCGCCGCCTCACCGAGCCGCCGGTCTGCGGAGTCCCAGGAAGGTAGGAGACCGCCGCCCCCGCGCCCCACTATCGGACGCGGGTCCGAAAGTTGCGGGCCTGGGTCGGGGTGGCCGCCCACTATCGGACGCGGGTCCGAAAGTTGCGGGCCTGGGTCGGGAGCGGCCGCCCACTATCGGACGCGGGTCCGAAAGTTGCGGGCCTGGGTCGCCCGTCAGCCCGCTCCGGGATCAGCCGAGGGTGTGCACACCGGAGCCACTCGCGCGGGCGCGGGTGCGCTCGGCCCGGCGGGCCGGGAGGTAGGCGAGCAGACCCGCGAGGCTGATCGCGCCCGCCACGAGCATCGCGACCTGCGTCGACGCACGCTCGGCGAACACGCCCAGCAGGGGCATGGCAATCGAGAAGGCGGCGAACGCGGTCATGGAGTTCATCGACAGGATCGTCGCGCGGTTGCGCGCCTCAGCCACCCGGTGCAGCAGGGCGGCGTGCATGGGTCCGAGGAATCCGTGCATCGAGTAGGTGAACGCATAGGCGATGACGAGCGCGACCGGGCCGGCCACGAGACCCATCACGATCGCTCCGACGCTGTTGAGCAGCCGTCCGAGGATGGCCGTGCGCGACACCCCGAGCCGCTTGCTCGTCAGGCCGGCGAGCGCGGACCCCGCCGCGAAGATGGCCCAGCCACCGGCTGCGATGGGTCCCATCCACGCGCCGGCGGCCTCCTCACTGCCAAGGAGCTCGGCCAACCGCACCGGCTGGAAGATCTCGAACACAACCATGGCGACCGACCAGGCGACCTCGGCGAGCATCAGCCCTTGCAGGACGCGGCTCGACCGCACCAGCCGCAGGCCGTCCCGCACGACCATCGGGGCCTCCTTGGCAGAGGCGGCCGCCCGACGCAGACCGGAGACGTCGAGGTGGCCGACGCCGCGTGGCTCCTTGAGCAGGAGCAGGACCATGACGAGGTGCAGCACGGACAAGCCGGCTCCGCACAGCACGGGCAGCCACAGCGCGGACTGCTGTTCGACGGGGTGCCACGCGATGAGACCGCCCGACAGCAGGGCGCCCGCAGCGATCGAGACGCCGACGACCGTCCCGTGGGCGGCCAGGGCGCCGTCGACGTCCGCGTCGGGCTCGGTGGCATGCACGGTGTCGACGAACCACGCCTCGAGCGGACCGGAGTCGAGCGCCCGGAAGACGCCCGTCAGGGCGGCAGCGACCACGAACGCGGCGAACGAATGGGCCACGAGCAGGGCCACGGAGGACAGCACGCCGAAGGCAGCGGCGGCCACGTAGACCGGTCGCCGTCCGAACGCGTCCGCGAAGCCGGAGGTCGGCAGCTCGAGCAGGAAGACCACGATGCCGGTGAACGACAACGCGAAAGCCGCCTGGCCGACAGTGAGGCCCCGCTCGAGGATCCAGAGCATGAAGATGCCGACGACGAGCCCGATGGAGAGCCACCGGGTGCAGGACAGGATGAGGAAGACGCGGCGCGCAGCCGCCGGGCTGAGCACGCTGGTCATGACCGGTGGTCCGGTGTCGGGGGCCGGTCGAGGTCGAGTGGATAGAGGAAGGTGTAGGTCGCGATCCGCCGGGCGCGTGGGTTCCCCTGGCCGACGCGGCGGTAGCGGGCCACCACCTCGTGGATCTCGTCACGCATCTCGCGCAGCTGCTCGCTCGTCACGAGGACCATGGAGTCGCTGCTGCCACAGGCGTCCTGCCAGTCGGCGGGCCAGGTCATCGACACGCCCAGCCACTTGTCGTACTGCTCGCCGAAGTGTCGCGCGTAGTCGTGCGAGAGCCAGTTCAGCGCGGTCTCGCTGTCCTCGTCCCCGGCGAAGTCGCTCGGGTACCAGGAGTGCGCCTCGGTGCTCGCTCGCCAGAGCCGCCGCTTGCCCTCGCCCTCCTCGGTGTCCTCGACGAGCCCGACGGACTCGAGCTTGCGCAGGTGGTAACTGGTCGCGCCGGTGTTGGTGCTCAGGGCGGCGGCGAGCTGCGTCGCGGTGGCCGGGCCGCCGATCCGCAGCTGGCCGAGCAGGCGGGAGCGCAGCGGGTGGGCGAGGACGCGCAGGCTCTCCGGGGTGAGCCAGATGTTGGTCGGGGAGTCGCTAGGTGCAGCCATAGTGTGCACACTACCTATGCACACTTCGTTTGCACAACTCTTTTGGACGTATGCCGCTGGGCTGGGTTTGTGCAGGTCAGACGCCCTTTGGTGGGTGGCTGGCGAGGATTTGGGCAGCCCGCCGTGAGCCCGTAACATGGGTGAGGTTGTGCAGCAGGCACCTGCGAACCCAGCCGACCCGATGAGGGCGGCGGGCGACGCGGACCGAGCCCAGCGGCATACGGCATTATTTCGACAGCAAAGGCAGACTCCATTGCGCACGTACACCCCGAAGCCCGGCGAGGTCACTCGCACGTGGCACGTCATCGACGCGACCGACGTCGTGCTCGGCCGTCTCGCGAGCCAGACTGCGGTCCTGCTCCGGGGCAAGCACAAGCCGCAGTTCGCGCCGCACGTCGACACCGGTGACTTCGTCATCATCATCAACGCGGAGAAGGTCGCCCTGACCGGCGCCAAGCTCGAGCAGAAGAAGGCCTACCGCCACTCCGGGTTCCCGGGCGGCCTCAAGGCCACGAGCTACACCGAGCTGCTCGCCAAGAGCCCCGAGAAGGCCATCGAGAAGGCAGTTCGCGGCATGCTCCCGAAGAACTCGCTCGCCCGCCACCAGCTCGCCAAGCTCAAGGTCTACCGCGGCGCCGAGCACCCCCACGCGGCTCAGCAGCCCGTCCCGTTCGAGATCACCCAGGTCGCGCAGTAAGCGCCCCGTGCGCTCCTGACTGAGCACTGACTGCGTAGAAAGAGAAGCACGTGACTGACATTGTGAACGAGGATGTCCTCGACACCGACGAGCCGGAGCTGACCGAGTACACCTCGGAGTCCTCCACGTCCGACCTGGGCGAGCCGAAGCGGGCCCGCGAGGTCTCCGTCCCCGGCGCCGCCACCGGCCGGCGCAAGCAGGCCATCGCCCGCGTCCGGATCGTCCCGGGCACCGGTGAGTGGAAGATCAACGGCCGCTCCCTCGACTCGTACTTCCCCAACAAGGTGCACCAGCAGATCGTCAAGGAGCCGCTGACGCTCCTCGAGCTCGACGGCTCGTACGACGTGCTCGTGCGCGTCCACGGCGGTGGCCCCTCCGGCCAGGCCGGCGCGGTCCGCCTCGGCGTCGCCCGCTCGCTCAACGAGGTCGACACCGAGCTCAACCGCCCCGCCCTGAAGAAGGCCGGCTTCCTGAGCCGCGACGCCCGAGTCCCGGAGCGCAAGAAGGCCGGACTCAAGAAGGCCCGCAAGGCCCCGCAGTACAGCAAGCGCTGATCTGCCCTCGCACCACGACGAAAGGCCCCGAGTGCCACTCGGGGCCTTTCGCCTGTGACGGCGGAGTAAGTTCTCATTGGCGCCGTGCGTTCACCCGCGTTCACCCGCGTTCACCCACCCTCCACCTCTTCTCCATCGGCGCCCGTACGAAAGGCACACCACCGTGGCTCGACTCTTCGGAACGGACGGCGTCCGTGGGATCGCCAACCAGGACATCACGGCAGAGCTGGCGCTCGACCTGTCCGTCGCGGCGGCGCACGTCCTGGGCGAGGTGGGCGAGTTCAACGGGCACCGCCCGGTGGCGATCGTCGGTCGGGACCCACGGGCCTCCGGCGAGTTCCTCGCTGCGGCGACGATGGCCGGGCTGGCCTCCGCCGGCGTCGACGTGCTGGACGCCGGGGTGCTGCCGACGCCCGCCATCGCCTACCTGGTCGCCGACCGGGGCGCCGACCTCGGAGCGATGCTGTCTGCTTCGCACAACCCGATGCCCGACAACGGGATCAAGTTCTTCGCCCGCGGCGGGCACAAGCTCGCCGACGAGCTCGAGGACGCCATCGAGAAGCGGCTGGGCGAGCAGTGGCAGCGCCCGACCGGCGCCGACGTCGGCCGGATCCTGTCGCTGAGCGACGGCGCGGACCGTTACGTGACGCACCTGCTCTCCGTGGTGGCGCACCGCCTCGACCGGCTGCACGTCGTCCTCGACACCGCGCACGGCGCCGCCTCCGTGGTCGCCCCGCGGGCGTTCGCCGAGGCCGGCGCGAAGGTCACCGTCATCGGGAACGAGCCGGACGGCATCAACATCAACGACGGCTTCGGCTCGACCCACCTGGGGCGGCTCCAGGAGAAGGTCGTCGAGGTCGGCGCCGACCTCGGCCTCGCCTTCGACGGCGACGCGGACCGCTGCCTCGCGGTCGACGCCGCCGGCGAGGAGGTCGACGGCGACCAGATCATGGCGATCCTCGCGCTGTCCCTCAAGGAGCAGGGCACCCTGCGCGGCGACACCCTCGTCGCGACCGTCATGTCCAACCTCGGCATGATCCAGGCGCTCGCGGCGGCCGGCATCAAGGTGCTGCAGACCGCGGTGGGGGACCGCTACGTGCTCGAGGGCATGAAGGACGGCGGCTACACGCTCGGTGGCGAGCAGTCCGGCCACGTCGTCATGCTCGACCACGGCACCACGGGGGACGGCACCCTCACCGGCCTCATGATCGCGTCACGCGTGGCCTCGACGGGCCGGACCCTCGCGGACCTGGCCGCCGTCATGCGCCGCTTCCCCCAGGTCCTCATCAACGTCAAGGGCGTCGACAAGAGCCGCCTCGAGTCCTCCAGCGTCGTGTCCGACGCCGTCCGGCTGGCCGAGGCGGAGCTCGGTGAGAGCGGGCGCGTGCTGCTGCGCAAGTCCGGCACGGAGCCAGTCGTGCGCGTCATGGTCGAGGCCGCCGACGGAGACCAGGCTCACCTGGTGGCGGGTCGGCTCGTCGACGTGGTCAAGGCGGAGCTGGCGCTGTAGGGCTGGCGCTGTAGGGGGGGCTGGACTTCGGGGCTGCTCTACGGGGGGTGTGTGACGGATGCCCTGGCGCCGCGGCGCGTCAGGCTTGGGCGCGACCCTCCGCGACGTGTCTTTGCGCGCACTCCATGACGGCGCTCAGGTCGACGCCGTAGGTGTCGCCTCCAGACGCCGAGTAGGCCGCCAGCCGCATGGCTGCCCGGTCGGACAGTCGTTGCGCCCCCGTCTGGTTGCCGCGCGCGGCATGGGTGAGGGCCACGCACACCTGGGCCAGTCCCTGCCAGAGGTCGCGCTCTCCGGCCGGGCCGGCCTTCCAGCGGGCCTCGAGGACCTCGTGGGCCGCAAAGGGGCGACCGCCTGCCACGAGGTCACGCGCTCTGTCCAGTGTCTCCAGGGGCGGCAGCGCCTCCTCCGGGACCGGCTCGACTCCTTCGGCGCCGTAGGGCAGCGGCCGACCCAGGGCGTCTCTCGGGCGTGCCTGACGGGCCCGCCCGCGGTCGTCCCGATCACGCTCGGATCCGCTCATGACGACCAGCCTGTCAGGAAAGCGGCGGGAATACATCCACGTCGCACGCGTTGACCCTAATGCTTGAACATTCAACTATTGCTGGGAAGCACGCGGCACAGGACAAAGGAGATCGGGCCGAATGGTCGTCTACAACGAATTGGTTGGCATCACGGCAGGTGCGGGACTGCTCGGGTTTGCGTGGTTCATCACCCACCTCCTTCGGGGGAAGCGAATAGACAGCGAAGGATGGGCGGCGTTCTTCGGTCCCACCGGGCTGCTCCTCCTGGCGCTCGGACTGCACACCACGGTGACCTGGCCGTTCGGCGGTGGTGGCTTCGAGTACGCCAACATCGCTTTCGGCCAACCGGCGGCCGGGTTCGGCGCGCTCCTCCTCTTCGCCGCTGTGTACCTGTGGCGCCAACGGGCGGTGTTCGCCGGGGACATCGACGAGGCCAACACCGCCGCGCTCGCCGCGTTCAAGCCAGTCAGCATCTTCGTGGGGGCCCTCGGCTTGGCCATGGCGGTGCTGGCCGTGGCGTTCGTGCGCTTCCAGCTCGGCGCGGCACCTCCGGAGGAGCCGATCAGTGGCCGCTTCGGACACCTGCCACTTCTCGAGGCGCTCTTCCTCGGGGGGCTGTGGGGGATCGTCGCCCTCGGCGCGCTCCTCTTTGCGATCGCCCTGCTGACCGACCGGCCCCAGCTGCTGCGGTGGGCAGTCCGCGCCTGGACCATTGGCGGCGTGGTGTTCCTGCTCTTTGGTGCGATGAACTTCTACACGCACATCGGCATGTACTACAACCTCGCCCACGGGACGATGTACAAGTGGTGACGACGGCGCCACGACCGCGGCGCCCTCGTATCTGTCACCGCGGTCAGTCGTCCATCGCCTCGATGCCGAGCTCGGCCAGCTCGGCCATCCCCGCGCGCATCTTCGCGATCCGCTCCGCCGGTGGGGGCTCCCACCCGGTGATCTCCTCGACGACCCGCAACGGCTCGGTCGTCCGGTAGGACCGGGTGGGGTTGCCCGGAAACCGCTTGTCGGTGACGTTGGGGTCATCCTCGATGATGCCGAGCGGCTCGACCCGGTAGACCCGTGCGGGCCCCTCGCCATGAGCCAGCTCGGCAGCGAGCGGCGCGCCCTCAGGGGTGGCCGTCAGGTAGATGTGTCTGGCCTGTCGTCGGGAACCGTAGTTCGACGTCCAGCCCGGTGTGAGCAGGTCGCCGGGCCGCAGGTCCGCCCTGGTCCCGTGGAAGAACGGCCCGGGGTCGTCGACCACGCGCCGCGGCGGGGGCGGATCACGGAGCAGGCTGTCGAGCCGCCCCATCAGGGCCGCGACCCGACTGCGCCCCTCCGGGGCCCGAGGGTATCGGCTCAGCACGTCGAGAACGACGGGGGAGGCGCGCTTCGCGGCTGCGGCGACGACGTACTCGGCGACCACGGGGTCGTCCCCTCGGGCCAGCTCGGCCGCCCGCGCGGCATGGGCGGCCGGCCCGAGGATGTGCCGCACCTGGGTGGCCTTCGCCAGCGGGTGGAGGTAGGCGGCCGCGGCGGCATCCCCTGCCGCCATCGCCGCATGTCGAGCCGGCTCAGCGCTCGCATCCTCGGCGGCGCGATGGGACTCAGCCGCGGCGGTCCGCTGGAGGCGGGAACGGGGCGCTCCCTCGGCGAAGAGTCGAGCGGCTTCGAGCGCGGCGGCCGGGCGACGGTCATCGGGCCGGTCCTTCTCGAAGAGGACGAGCGCCGGCTCGGCGCAGGCCACGGCATAGCCGGCGATCGCGCGCAGCTCGTCCATGGTCAGCTCGAAGTGCCCGGAGCGGGTCTGCATCCTCCCGAGTCTTGCACAACTGGCGTCCCCGAAAACGTCCGTGCGGACGACTGACCAGCTCGCCACCGTCGAGAAGGCCCTGGCCCTCGGCGCTCGGGTGGCCCTTGGTGTGGGACCGGGACGAGGAGACGGCGATCCAGATGCCCGCCGGTGGGACGAAGCTCTCGCCGTCGAGCAGGAAGTTCTCCTTGATGAACGCGATCCGGTCGCGGACCCCTCAGCCCGGCTGAGCGTGCTCGCATCCCGGGGCGCTGAGGCTCCGGGCGAGCACCGTAGTGTCTGGGGCATGGTCGACCCCACCGAAGCCGCCGACGACTCCTCCCTGCAGGGCAACCCCTTCGGGACCCCGAGCCCCCTGCCGTTCTCGTTGCCGCCGTTCGACCGGATCCAGCCGGAGCACTACGGCCCGGCGTTCGACGCCGGGATGGCGCAGCACCGCGCCGAGGTGGAGGCGATCGCCGCCAACATCGAGCCGCCCACCTTTGCCAACACCCTCCTCGCGCTGGAGCGCTCCGGCGAGCTGCTCACGCGGACCGGCACGGCCTTCTTCGGTACCGCGAGCGCGCTCGCCACGCCGGAGATCCAGGCCATCCAGGAGGAGTACGCCCCGAAGCTCGCGGCTCACAGCGATGCCATCGGTCTCGACTCGCGGCTCTATGCGCGCATCCGGGCCGTTCACGACGACGCCGATCAGCTGGCCGCTCTCGATGCCGAGGCGCGTTACCTCGTCGAGCGCTATCTGACGGAGTTCACGGTCGCCGGGGCAGGGCTCGACGACGAGGCCAAGGCCCGGTTGCGCCAGCTCAACGAGGCTCTGGCGAGCCTGACCACCCGGTTCGAGAAGCAGCTGCTGGCCGACGCGAACGACCTCGCCGTCGCCGTCGACGAGGTGTCCGAGCTCGACGGGCTCACGGCGGGGGAGGTCTCTGCGGCCGCCGAGGCCGCCCGCGAGCACGGACACGAGGGCTCGTACCTGATCAGCCTGGTGCTGCCGACGAACCACCCGCATCTGGCGTCGCTGACCAACCGGGAGCTGCGCCGACGGCTTCATGACGCCCAGCGGGCCCGCGGTAGCCGCGGCAACGAGAACGACACGAGGGACCTCGTCCTCGAGATCGTCCGGCTCCGCGCCGAGCGGGCCCGCCTCCTCGGTTACCCGACCCATGCTCACGCGGCACTGGCGGACTCGACCGCCGAGTCGCCCGAGCGCGTCCTCGAGCGGCTGGCCCCCATGGCTCGGGCCGCGGCCGCCAATGCCCGCACCGAGCAGGCGGCGCTCGAGTCCGAGGCCGGCCACCCCATCGAGGCGCCCGACTGGGCCTTCTACTCCAACCGTGTCCGGGCGGCGACGTACCGCGTCGACACGGCGGCCATGCGCCCCTACTTCGAGGCCGAGCGCGTCCTGCGCGACGGGATCTTCTTCGCCGCCGAGCGGCTCTACGGCCTGACCTTTCACGAGCGCCCCGACCTGCCTGGGTACCACCCCGACGTCCGGGTCTTCGAGGTCCGCGAGGACGGGACGCCGGTCGGTCTCTACCTGCTCGACCTCTACACCCGAGACACGAAGAAGGGCGGGGCATGGATGTCGAGCCTCGTCCACCAGTCCACGCTGCTGGACGAGCCGCACGCGGTCGTCACCAACAACCTCAACGTGCCGAAGCCCGCTCCGGGCGAGCCGACCCTGCTCACCTTCGACGAGGTGACGACGTTCTTCCACGAGTTCGGTCACGCGCTGCACGGGCTGCTCGCGCGAGTCACCTACCCGCACTTCTCGGGGACGCAGGTGTTCCGCGACTTCGTCGAGTACCCGAGCCAGGTCAACGAGATGTGGATGCTCTGGCCGGAGGTGCTGGCCAACTATGCGGTGCACCACGAGACGGGGGAGCCGATGCCGCAGGACCTCGTCGACCGGCTCGTCGCATCACGCTCGTGGGGTGAGGGCTTCGCGACGAGCGAGTACCTGGCGGCGGCGCTCCTCGACCAGGCCTGGCACGCCCTGGACGTGGAACAGGCGGCCGCGGTCGCCGACGTGGACGCGTTCGAGCAGCGGGCGCTCGAGGACGTCGGTCTCGCGAACCCGCTGGTGCCGCCGCGCTACTCGACGCCGTACTTCGCGCACGTCTTCGCCTATGCCTACGACGCGGCCTACTACGCCTACATCTGGAGCGAGGTGCTCGACGCGGACACCGTGGCCTGGTTCACCGAGAACGGCGGCCTCACCCGGGCCAACGGGGACCGCTACCGCAGGTACGTCATCGGGCTCGGTGGTGCCGGCGACCCGCTCGCGTCCTACCGCGAGTTCCGAGGGCAGGACGCCGATCCGCGCCACCTCCTCGAGCGGCGCGGCCTGCTCTGAGAGGCAGACCCTTCGGCCGTATGCCGCCGGGCCCCCTCCTCGTCGAGTGTGCACTTCGTGCCGGGCCCCCTCCTCGTCGAGTGTGCACTTCGTGCCGGGCAGGAAATGCACACTCGAGTGGGTGGGTGCTCGGATCAGGCCACTGGCTCGAGCAGGCCCGTGTCGACGTCGTAGACGAAGCCCCCGACCACCGTGTCGGCCGGGATGAGCGGGTGCGCACGGACCTTGGCCAGGTCCTCGCGCAGCTTCTGCACCTGGTCGTCGATGACGCCGAAGCTCTGCCACGACGCGTCGACCCCCGACAGCTCGGTGATCCGCGCTCGCAGCTCGTTCTCGGAGAACCTCGTCATCGCGCAGCGAGTGTGCGGGACGACGAGGATCCGTTTGACGTTGAGCAGGTGCGTCCCGAGGACCAGCGCCTCGAGCGCCGCCTCGGTGACGCGGCCACCCGGGTTGCGGAAGATCTTCGCGTCGCCCGGCTTGAGCCCGACAATCCCCAGGGGGTCGATCCGCGAGTCCATGCAGGTGACGATGGCGACGCCCGCCTGGGCGATCCCATCGAAACCGCCGAGGTGGAAGTCGTCGGCGTAGCGCCGGTTGGCCTCCAGCAGGTCGTCGAACCCGTCGGGGGCAGTGGTGTTCTCGCTCATGCTGTCCTCACTCGAGTCCGGGTCGCTTGGAGATGGTGAACGCCATCGGCTTGCTCACCTCGGCGAAGAAGTCGTTGCCCTTGTCGTCGACGACGATGAAGGCGGGGAAGTCCTCGACGTCGATCTTCCAGATCGCCTCCATACCCAGCTCGGGGTACTCGATCACCTCGACGTGCTTGATGCAGTCCTGCGCGAGCCGCGCGGCGGGTCCACCGATCGAGCCGAGGTAGAACCCACCGTGAGCGGCGCAGGCGTCGGTGACCTGCTGGCTCCGGTTGCCCTTGGCGAGCATCACCATCGACCCCCCGGCCGCCTGGAACTGGTCGACGTAGGAGTCCATCCGCCCGGCGGTCGTCGGCCCGAACGACCCGGAGGCCATCCCCTCGGGGGTCTTGGCGGGTCCGGCGTAGTAGACCGGGTGGTCCTTGAGGTACTGCGGCATCTGCTCGCCGGCGTCGAGCCGCTCCTTGATCTTGGCGTGCGCGATGTCGCGCGCCACCACCAAGGGCCCGGTCAACGAGAGCCGCGTCTTGACGGGGTGCTTGGCCAGCTCGGCGAGGATGTCCGCCATCGGCTGGTTGAGGTCGATCTTGACGACGACGTTCTTGCTCGTCGACGAGACGCCGACGGCGTCCTCGGCGTGCTCGCCGAGCTCCCCGAGCCCCTCGTGGCTCTGGTCGGGCAGGAACCGGGCCGGGTCGGTCTCGAGCTGCTCGATGAAGACACCTTCGGGGGTGATCTTGCCGAGGACCTGGCGGTCGGCCGAGCAGGACACGGCAATGGCGACCGGCAGCGAGGCGCCGTGCCGGGGCAGCCGCACGACCCGCACGTCGTGGCAGAAGTACTTGCCGCCGAACTGCGCGCCGATCCCGAACCGCCGGGTCAGCTCGAGGACCTTCTCCTCGAGCTCGGTGTCGCGGAAGCCGTGGGCCGTGACCGCGTTCCCCTGCTTGGGCAGGGTGTCGAGGTACTTCGCGGACGCGTACTTGGCTGTCTTGAGGGCGAACTCGGCGCTCGTGCCGCCGATGACGATGGCCAGGTGGTAGGGCGGGCACGCGGCGGTCCCGAGCGAGCGCAGCTTCTCGTCGAGGAAGCGCAGCATGGCCTGCTCGTTGAGGATCGCCTTCGTCTCCTGGTAGAGGTAGCTCTTGTTGGCTGACCCGCCGCCCTTGGCCATGAAGAGGAACTTGTAGGTCGTCTCGTGCCCGGGCGCCGTGTCGGCGTAGAGCTCGACCTGCGCGGGCAGGTTCGACCCGGTGTTGCGCTCGTCCCACGTCGTGACGGGTGCCATCTGCGAGTACCTGAGGTTGAGGCGTGTGTACGCGTCGTAGACCCCTCGGCTGATCGCGCGCTCGTCCGTTCCCTCGGTGAGCACCTGCTGGCCGCGCTTGCCCATGACGATCGCCGTGCCGGTGTCCTGGCACATCGGCAGCACCCCGCCGGCCGCGATGTTGGCGTTCTTGAGCAGGTCGAGCGCGACGAACTTGTCGTTGTTGCTCGCCTCCGGGTCGTCGAGGATGTTGGCGAGCTGCTGCAGGTGCCCGGGGCGCAGGTAGTGCGCGATGTCGTGCATCGCCGTCTCGGTCAGCAGCCGCAGGGCCTCGTCGTCCACCTCGAGGAAGGTGCGCCCTCCGGGCCCGTCGACCGCGCGCACCCCCTCCGTCGTGAGGAGCCGGTACGGCGTCTCGTCGCTGCCGATGGGCAGCAGGTCCTCGTAGGCGAACTCGGCCACGGAGGTGTCCTTTCTCGGGTTGCGCGGGAGGGCTGGGAGGCCACGGCCGTATGCCGCTGAGCTCAGCGGCATACGAAAGTCCCCTCCCAGCGTAGTTGGGCTGGGAGGGGACCGACGTGGCTGGGTCAGCGGGTGGGCGTCAGCCGTTGATTGCGACAGCGATCGTTCAGCCGTTGATTGCGACAGCGATCGTTCAGCCCTTCACAGCGCCGGACGTCATGCCGCGGACCATGTAGCGCTGCAGCGCGACGAAGACGATCATCGGGACGACGATCGAGATGAACGCGCCCGCGGTGAGCAGCTCCTGCCCCTGGCCCTGAGTGCCGAGCAGCTGCTGGAGCTTGACGATGACCGTCGTGTTGGCGCTGTTGAGGAACAGCTTCGCGACGAGCAGGTCGTTCCACACCCAGAGGAACTGGAGGGTGGCGAACGCGGCGATGGCCGGGATCGACATCGGCGCGACGAGCTTCCAGAACGTCTGGAAGTGCGTGGCTCCGTCGATCTTGGCGGACTCGACGACGCTCAGCGGCAGCGTGCTCATGTAGTTGCGCAGCACGTAGATGCACAGGGGCATGCCGAAGCCGGTGTGGAGCAGCCAGACCCCGATGTAGCTGCCCGAGATCCCCAGGCCGCGCGGGCCGAGGATGTCGAGCATCGGCTGGAACGCCACCTGGATCGGCACCACCATGACCGCGATGATGATGAGGAAGAAGAACTCCTTGAACGGGAAGTCCATGAACGTGAACGCGTAGGCCGCGAAGGCCGCGAACATGATCGGGATGATCGTCGCCGGGATGGCCACGACGATGCTGTTGATGAACCCGCTCGAGAAGTCCTGACCGGTCCACACGCCGCTGTAGTTGCTCGTGGTCCAGTCACTGGCGAAGGGGTTGAACAGCGCCGACCACCAGCCGGACCCGGCTGCGTCGTCCCGGCTGCGGAACGAGGTGACGAGCAGGCCGATGGTCGGGATCGACCAGAGCAGCGTGAGCAGCGTCATCACCACGATGGAGAACGGGCTGAGCGGCCGTCCATCCTTCATCATCCGGCGGCTCATCGGTTTGCCTCCTCGTTGCGGAAGTGCCTGATCTGGTACCAGATCAGTGGGATCACCGCGATGAGCAGGACGACGACGATGGCCGTGGCCTGACCCGCCTCGCTGGCCGCGAAGAGCTTGTTGAAGAAGAGGTTCGCGATGACGTTGGTCCCGTAGGAACCGTTGGTCGTGACGTAGACGACGTCGAAGATCTTGAGCACGGTGATGAACACGGTGACGAAGACCGTGATGATGGTGCCCTTGATCTGGGGGATGACGACGCGCCAGAAGATCTGGAGCTCGCTCGCCCCGTCGATCCGCGCCGCCTCGAGGGTGTCCTCCGGGACGCCCTTGATCGCCGAGGAGAGCAGGACCATGGCGAACCCGGCCTGGAGCCAGATGAGGATCACCATGAGCAGGATCGAGTTGAGCTTGGCCGCCTCGATCTGCAGCCAGACCTGC
Source organism: Intrasporangium calvum DSM 43043 (assembly GCF_000184685.1). NCBI lineage: Bacteria > Bacillati > Actinomycetota > Actinomycetes > Micrococcales > Intrasporangiaceae > Intrasporangium > Intrasporangium calvum. Next base: position 3,017,996 of record NC_014830.1, on the reverse strand, counting down.
GGGGTGCCGCCGAGGCCGGTCCAGATGGCGTTGAGCAGGCCGATCTGCTCCTGGCCCGGGTTGTTGTAGGCGTAGATGAGCAGCCAGATCGCCGACGCACTCACGGCCGAGATGGCCATCGGCAGGAAGATGAGGCTCTTGGCGAGCTTCTCACCGCCAGCCGAGAGCTTGTCGGTCAGCACTGCGACGATGACGCCGAAGGCCACCACGACCGCCGGCACGATGAGCAGCCAGAGGATGTTGTTGACGATCGACTGCCGGAACTCCGGGTCCCCGAAGATCGTCCGGTAGTTCTGCAGGCCGACGTAGGCGGTGCTGTCCGAGTTGGCGAACGAGTAGTTGATCGTCTGGAACGTCGGATAGATCAGCATCAGAGCGACGAAGAACAGGCCCGGCAGCAGGAAGACATAGGGGATGACACCCTGCGACAGCCGGCCCGGCAACCCCTCGACGAACATGTTGAGGAAGAAGAAGAGCACCGCCGCCCCGCCGACCCCGCCGACGATCGCCAGCAGACCGATGACGATCTTGTGGCCGAACCACTCCGGGTAGTAGCTGAAGGCGAGGAAGAGGTTGGCGAGGAACCAGACCACGACGAGCATGCCGACGATGCCGATGAGGATCTTGACCGGCTGGGCGCGACCGACGTTGTCCGGACCCTCCACCGTGCGATCTGGTGGCTGGGCCTCCTCGTTGATGACCTTCGGGATCGCGGTGCTCATGACTTCGGCCAGCTTGCTTCGATGTTGTCAGCCGTCTCCTTCGAGGACTGGCCGTTCTCCCACTTGACCATCTCGGTCCAGAAGCTGCCGGAGCCGACGGCCTTGGGCATGACGTCCGAACCGTCGAAGCGGAAGACATCGGCGTCGGCGGCGAACTTCGCGACGGACCGCGTGATGTCGTCGGGGTAGTTGGAGCCGTCGAAGGTCTTGTGCGGCGACAGCCAGCCGCCGGCCTTGGCCCACTCGGCGCCGAACTTGTCGGAGGTGAGGAACTCCATGACCTTCTTCACGTCGTCGTCGTTGCCGTTGAACACCGCGGCGAGGTCCGCGCCACCGAGCATCGGCTGGCCCTCGAAGCCACCGTCGTACGGCGGGTACACGAAGATGCCGACCTTGTTGTTGAGGTCCGCGAGGACGTCCTTCGGGTAGAACGAGAGGACGAAGTTGCCCTGGCGCTCCATCATGCACTGGGGTGGGTTCTTGAACGATGGCAGCGCGGCCTTGCCGAAGGCCGTGCTGAGCACGCCCTTGGGGCCGCCGAGCACCATCGTCTCGTCCTTGGCGATCTTGGCGAACTCGTCGAACGACTTGACGATCCGGTCGTCGTTGAACGGGATGCGGTGCGAGGTCCAGTCGTCGTAGACGTCCGGTCCCCACATCCGCAGGACGAGCTCCTCGATCCAGTCCGTGCCGACCCAGCCGGTGGCCTGGGCGGACTCCCAGCCCATGCACCACGGGGCGATGCCGTCGGCCTTGATCTGGTCGGCGACCTTCTGCAGCTCCTGGATCGACTTCGGCTGGGGGTCGTACCCGCCGGCCTTGTAGGGCTCCTTCGGATACCAGACGAAGCTCTTGGCGGCCAACCGCATCGGCGCGCCGTAGACCCGGCCCTTGTAGCGAGCCGAGTCGAGCAGGCCGGGGATCAGCGTGGAGTCGAGGCTGTCGTAGTCGAGGAAGGTGTCGATCGGCTGCACCTTGCCCTGGCCGGCGAACTCGAGGAGACCGCCTGGCTGGGGGAAGAGGCCGATGTCCGGCGAGTCACCCGAGTTGACCTTCTGCTTGATGGTGGTGGTGAAGTCCTGGTCGGCGGTGTACTGGATGTCGATGCCGCTCTGCTGCTCCCACGCAGTCAGGGACGACTCGAAGGCCTTCTGCTCGGCACCACCGAACGCACCGAGGATCGTCACCTTCTTGTCCCCGTCCGGACTGCCGCCGTCCACGAAGCCGCCGAGACCGGCGCCGCCGGCCCCGCCCGTGGGGTTGGGGTTCTGGAGGCATCCCGTCAGCAAGGTCATGGCGACCGCCACGCCCCCCGCCAGCACGACTCGTTTACGGATACCGCTCATTCGCCACTCCTCGTCGTGAGTTGTGCCATCCGGGCAGCTGTGCCCGTGAGGTGAGTCACACCACCGCTCTCATTCCTACCCTTTAGCGTGGGCCGAAACCAGTAGGTGCGACGAAACGTTGCCAACGGGTTGCCACCGGGCCCAGACGACGGCAAAGGGCCCCCGGCGCGCCGGGGGCCCTTCACCTGCTGTTACCTCAGGCGCGCTCTCTGGCGCCTGAGCCGAATCGGCGCTCCGGGCCTCGCTCGTTCCTCGCTCGTGTCCTCACGCCTTGGCTCAGGCGCGCTCTCTGGCGCCTGAGCCGAATCGGCGCTCCGGGCCTCGCTCGTTCCTCGCTCGTGTCCTCACGCCTTGGCTCAGGCGCAGACCCCGTCCTTGCACTCGTGGTCGAACAGCGCCTTCGCGAGGACGGTCGTCATGTCGGCCGGGTTCTCGGCGCCGTAGTAGTCGGAGTAGGAGCTTCGGGAGATCTTGCGGAGCGATTCGGCGTCGACGCCGGGGCCGATCCCGATGGTCGTGATGGCGATCGGCCGCTTCGGATCGGTCGCGTCCTTGATCTTGGCGAGCAGCTGCTCGAGCGAGAGCCCGCCACCGGGGTCCTCGTTCTTGCCGTCCGTGAGGATGACGACGGCGTTGACCCGCTGCGGGTCGTAGCTCGCCTTCACCTTGGAGTAGGCGGCCCAGATCGTGTCGTAGAGGCCGGTCCAGCCGTCGACCTCCTTGCTCAGCGAGGCTGCAGCAGCCGCCATCCGGGCACGCTGGGCGTCATCACTGAGCAGGCCGAGCGGCACGAGCTCCTTGTAGTCGCGGCCCCCGCCCTTGTCGCTGGAGAAGACCCAGAGGCCGAGCTTGGTCGAACGGGGGAGGGCGTTGAGCGCGATCCCGGCGGCCTCCTGGGTGATCCGGACCCGCGTCGTGTTGCCGACCTTCTCGTTCATCGAGCCGGAGACGTCGAAGACGGAGAGCAGCTGGAAGCTCGTCGTCGCGGCCTGCCACACGTCGATCGCGGCGGTCACCTGGGCGGCGTTCGGCGTCGAGCCCGGCTTGATCTCGCCGATGCTGCCGGGCGGTGTGGGGAGGGTCACCGGGACCGCGGTCGAGCGCAGCCCGAACGACGCGAGCGTCTTGGCCGCCTCCTCGGAGCGGAGGAACGCGCGCAGCGCCTCGATGCCCTGCGCCTTGGCCGGGTTGGTCGACACGTTGATCAGGGTGTACTCGAAGGACGGCGTCCCCTCTGCGGGGATGACGGCCACCATCTTGTTCTGCGGGTTGACCCGGTTGTGCTCGGCGAGGGCCGCCTCCGAGGTCGGGAAGGCGCTCGCCTTGGCCGGCTCGGAGGTGTAGGTGGCGAAGAGCTGGTCGTCCGAGGCCGCCATCTGCTGCGCGAGCTTGGGGATGATGACCCGGCCCTGCTCCGGGCTGAGCAGCGGCAGCGTCGTCGACAGGGTGAGCATCCCGGCGGTGGTGCTCCGCGGGTCGCTCATCCGGATGGGCGAATCGGAGGCGACGAGCTCGAGCCATGCGGGCTGCGCGTCGAGCTTGGCGGCCTCGGCGGGGTCCATCGCGACCACGAGCGGGCTCTCGGCGAACGGCGTGGCGATCTTGGCGTTGAGGCCCGCTGCCTGGTTGACCTTCTGGACCCAGAGGGGGGAGTCCGGGATCCAGCCGTCCGGGCGGTTGGGCTGGCCCTTGCCGAGCCCGATCATCGCCTCGATCGGTTTGCGGGAGATGACCTGGTAGTCGACGCAGGGGGAGTTCGGGTCGGCCTGGAAGGCCTTGACGAGCGCGACCGCGGCCGGCTGCATCGAGGGGGCGGACCACAGGGTCACGGGCGTCTGCGTCGAGCACCGCTTGGTCGGGGCGGAGGCGACGACCGGGGCGGTCTGCGGCGCCGTGTCGCGGCCCATCCACCAGGCGACCCCACCGATGCCTCCGCCGATGACGGCGAGGATCGCGACGACGGCCCCCAGTCTCCGCCGGCGGCGGGCGGCAGCGATGCGCGCCTCAAGCGCCTTCCGCGCCGCCCGCGTCTCGGTCAGGCTCTGCTCGTAGGAACCGGATGGACGCTGTGGAGGTAGGGGGTTGGTCACGGGTGATCCTCACATGAAGACGCCCCGGGGGATGGGCGTCGAGACATGAACCACCGAGCAACCTACTCGGGGATTCGCGCCGATTGTCGCGGGTGACAGTCGGTCTTGTCGAATGGCTGGTCATCCACCGGCGAGGTCGGTCCGGGTCGGCGCGTGCGCGCCCGGGTGGGCGACGGTCAGCCGGCTGGTGGCGACGGCTCGTTCGAGCGCGGGCACGACGTCGCCGATGTCCGCGCGCCGCAAGCGGTTTCGGGCCTCGGGCCCGCCGGCCAGGCCGGCGTCGAGCAGCCCGGACACGAGGCCGGCCATGAAGGAGTCGCCGGCGCCGACCGTGTCGACCACGGTGACGGGGGGGACGGACGTGGTGTGGGTCTCACCCGTCCGGGACAGTGTGGCGGTGGCGCCCTGGCCGCCGCGGGTGACGACGACGAGGGCCGCTCCCTGCGCGCACCAGTCGGCGACGACGTCCTCGACGCTCTCGTCGGGGCGCAGCCAGGCGATGTCCTCGTCCGACACCTTGACGACGTCGGCGAGGGCGACGCACTCCTCGATCAGGCTCCGGGCGAGCACCGGGTCGCCCATCAGCGTGGGCCGGGCGTTGGGGTCATAGGAGATGGTCGCCGTCGAGCGCGCGACCCGCAGGGTGTCACGGACGGCGCTGCCGCCCGGCTCGAGGACGGCGGCGATGCTGCCCGTGTGGACGTGCCCGTAGTCCGGCAGGCCCGGAACGGCGGGGAGCTGCCACTCGAGGTCGAAGCGGTAGGTCGCTGCGCCCTGCTCGTCGAGGGTCGCGTGCGCCACCGACGTGAACGGCGCACCCTGGGAGCCCGGGGTCAGGTCGACCTTGCGCTCGCGGCAGTGGTCGGCGATCCGGTTGCCGTGGTCGTCCGTGGCGATCCAGGTCGCGAGCGAGACCGGGTGCTCGAGCGCCGCGAGGCCGATCGCGACGTTGGCCGGGCTGCCGCCGACGTGCTCCTCACCGGCACCGGTCGCCCTGGTCACCGCGTCGATCAGCGCCTCGCCGATGACGAGGGTGCGCGCGCGGGGGCCGGCTGCTGACGAAGGCGCAGGCATGGACGGGTCCGTCAGTCCTCGACCATGTCGGCTGCACCGAACCAGCCGGGTCGGCTGAAGTTGTGCTCGCTCTCGATGGTGCGGATGGTGCCGCTGCGCGAGCGCATGACGAGCGAGTGGGTGCGCGCGGAGTTGCTGCCGTAGCGGACGCCGCGGAGCAGCTCGCCGTCGGTGATGCCGGTCGCGACGAAGAAGCAGTCGCTCGTCACCAGGTCCTCGGTGGACAGGACGCGCTCGAGGTCGTGGCCGGCGTCGAGCGCCCGCTGCTTCTCGTCGTCGTCCTTGGGCCAGAGGCGGCCCTGGATCACTCCGCCGACGCACTTGATCGCGCAGGCGGCGATGATGCCCTCGGGCGTGCCGCCGACCCCGAGCAGGAGGTCGACCCCGGTCCCGGGCCGGGCCGCCATGACGGCGCCGGCGACGTCGCCGTCGGTGATGTAGCGGATCCGGGCGCCCGTGGCCCGGACCGCGTCGGCGAGCTCGTCGTGGCGCGGGCGGTCGAGCATGACGACGGTCACGTCGGCCGGGGTCTCGTTCTTCGCCTTGGCCACGCGGCGGATGTTCTCCGCGACGGGCAGACGGATGTCGACGACGTCGGCCGCGTCGGGCCCGGTGGCGAGCTTGTCCATGTAGAAGACGGCGGACGGGTCGTACATCGCACCCCGGTTGGCGACGGCCATGACCGAGACGGCGTTGGGCATGCCCTTGGCGGTCAGCGTCGTCCCGTCGATGGGGTCGACGGCCACGTCGTACTCGCGGCCGGTGCCGTCCCCGACGTGCTCGCCGTTGTAGAGCATCGGGGCGTTGTCCTTCTCGCCCTCGCCGATGACGACGATGCCGTTCATGCTGACCGTCGAGATCATCGCCCGCATCGCCTCGACGGCGGCCCCGTCGGCCTTGTTCTTCTCCCCGCGGCCGACCCAGCGCCCACCGGCCATCGCTGCTGCCTCGGTGACTCGGACGAGCTCGAGGGCTAGGTTGCGATCGGGGGGGCTGTGCTTCATCGGATCCTCCGGCTCTGCGTCATCGCGGACGCCGCCAGCCTATCGGTCCGCCCAGGCGGTCACCGACCTGCCACCGACCCGGCCCGAGCAGCGTTCGGTGGGGCGGGTTTGGCTGCGGTCCGCCACCTCGGGGACGATGGTCCCATGACCGCCCCGGAGACCGTCCCGCCGAGTGACGTGCCGAGCGACGCGCCGCGTCCCAGCCGCTACTCGATGGGCTCCCTTCCCAACATGCTGCGGTCGCTGCTCTTCATCGGCCTCCTCGTCGCCGCTCTGGTCGCGATCGTGCCCCGGATCAGCGAGGTGCAGCGCCCGGCGGTCGACGCCGTCGGCAAGGCGCGGGCGACGGTCGCCGAGACAGGCCGGTCGCTCGAGCTGCCCCAGGGCCTCGGCGCGGGCTGGGTCCCGACGGTGGCGACCTACGGCCCCGGGACCGAGAACGTCCCCACCTTCACCACGGTGTGGCAGACGCCCGCTGGTGGCGACATCGCGCTCAAGGAGGCGGCCGACGCCACCGACGGCTGGGTCGCCCGGTCGGTCAACGACGGCACGCGGGACGGTTCCGTCACCGTGGCCGGGCGCACCTTCGAGCGGTACGTGGCGCGGAGCGGGTCGCAGGTCAGCTACGTCGAGCCGGCGGCGGGCGCCGACGACACGACGCTCGTCGCGAGCGGCACCGCGGCCGAGGACGAGCTCAAGGCCTTCGTCGCCGCACTGCGCGAAGTCCCCCCGGCCCCCTGACGCTTCCGCAACACACCCGCTTGTCGCGTGGTGGTGCCTTCTGCAGGCGGTGGGTCCAGACGGTAAGCGGGTGTGTTGCGTTGGAAGTGGGGGTATGCCGCTGGGCTCGCTTCGCGGGTCATTCCGCGGGCTCGTCGGGGCGGGCTGTGTCGCGCGCCCCCGTGGCTCGCTCGATCTCGGCCTGCGCACCGTCGAGCCACCTCTGGCAGTGGGCCGCCAGCGCCTCGCCGCGACGCCAGAGGTGCATCGAGTCCTCGAGCGGCGCCTGTCCGGCCTCGAGCTTGGCGACGATCCCGATGAGCTCCTCGCGGGCGTCCTCGTAGCGCAGCTGCGCGATGTCGGGGAACGTCGTCTGGGAGTCGGTCTCAGCCATGGTGACAGCCTATGACGCGGTCCGCCGGGCACGCTTCGTCGGCGTGGCCGTGCCCGTGGAGGTGCCCGTGGAGGTGCCCGTGGAGGTGCCCGTGGAGGTGCCCTTGGAGGTGCCCTTGGAGGTGCCCTTGGAGATGGTCCTTGAGCCGGCCGGGAACCTGCCCCGGGCAGGGGCATCGCGCTCGGGTGGCGTGTCGACACCATCGGTGACCGGGCGCACGCCGAAGTCACCGCGGGCGACCCGGACCCGGAGCAGCTCGCCGATCCCGACGTCGTCCTGGTCCATGACGATCCGTCCGTCGCGGTGCTGGACGACGGCGTAGCCCCGGTCGAGGGTCGACTGGGGGGACAGGGCCGCGACCTGGCGCAGCAGGTGCTCGACCTGGTCGCCGGCGCGGGTGAGACGGCCCTCCATGCGCACCGCGGCCCGCCCCCGGAGCGCCTCGATCTCGGTCCGGCGCACCCGGACCTGGGCGACCGGGTCGGCGAGGACCGGCCGGCTGAGCAGCGAGCGCAACCCGCGTCGCTCGACCTCGACCCGGCGGCCCAGGGCCAGCCGGAGCCGGTCGCGGCCAGCCGTCACGAGTGCGGTCTCGCGGGCTGCGTCGGGCACGACCTTCTTGCCCGCGTCGGTCGGCGTCGACGCGCGCCAGTCCGCGACGAGGTCGAGCAGGGGCTGGTCGACGTCGTGGCCGATGGCACTGATGACCGGGGTGCGCGCGGCGGCGACCGCGCGGATCATCGCCTCGTTCGAGAAGGGCAGCAGCTCCTCGAGGGCGCCGCCGCCCCGGGCGATGACGATGACGTCGACCTCGGGGTGTGCGTCGAGGTCGACGAGCGCGGCGCAGACCTCGGTCACGGCCGTGCTGCCCTGGACGGCGACCTCCCGGATCTCGAAGCGCACGGCCGGCCACCGTCTCCGCGCGTTCTCGACGACGTCCTTCTCCGCGGCCGAGCTGCGCCCCGTGATGAGGCCGACCCGCTGGGGCAGGAACGGGATGGGCTTCTTGCGGTCCGCGTCGAAGACCCCCTCCGCGGCCAGGGTCCGCTTGAGGATCTCGACCCGCGCGAGGAGGTCGCCGATGCCCACCGGCCGGATCTGCCTCGCCTCGAGCTGGAGGGTCCCGCGCTTGGTCCAGAAGGTCGGCTTCGCCTGGAGCACGACCCGGGCGCCCTGGGTCAGCGGGATGGGCATCGCGTTGACGGCGTTCATCGAGACCGAGACCGACAGGGACATGTCGACGTCCGGGTCCCGCAGGGTGAGGAAGGCGGTCCCGCCCCGGGGGCTGAACTGGATGACCTGGCCCTCGACCCAGAGCTGGGACATCTTGTCGACGTAGTCCGCGATCTTGAGGCTGAGGACCCGCACCGGCCACGGCTGCTCGGCGGTGGTCTCGGCCGCCCGCTCCGGCAGCGGTCCCATCGTGCTCACGGGGGTCACCCTACGGCCCGCCGCCGACCCAGGGAGGTGCGACGGGGCTGGGAGTGAGCCCAGCGGCATACGGTCACGATTGGGGAGGTCATCGCTCGCCCACCTACCATGGACGCATGAGTCAGCCCGAGAAGAAGGTTCTCCTTGCCGCCCCCCGCGGCTACTGCGCGGGCGTCGACCGCGCGGTGGTGACGGTGGAGAAGGCGCTCGAGCTGTACGGTCCGCCGGTCTACGTCCGCAAGCAGATCGTGCACAACAAGCACGTCGTCAGCACGCTCGAGCGACGCGGCGCGATCTTCGTCGACGAGACGGAGGAGGTGCCCGAGGGCGCCACCGTCATCTTCTCCGCGCACGGTGTCGCCCCCGTCGTCCACGAGGAGGCCCGCACCCGCAGCCTCAAGACGATCGACGCGACCTGCCCGCTCGTGACCAAGGTGCACCGGGAGGCGGTGCGGTTCGCGAGCGACGACTACGACATCCTCCTCATCGGGCACGAGGGGCACGAGGAGGTCATCGGCACCTCGGGTGAGGCTCCCGAGCACATCACCATCGTCGACGGCCCCGCCGACGTCGACAACGTCACCGTCCGCGACCCCGAGAAGGTCGTCTGGCTCTCGCAGACGACGCTGTCCGTCGACGAGACGATGGAGACGGTCAAGCGGCTCAGGGAGAAGTTCCCGGCCCTGCAGAACCCGCCGAGCGACGACATCTGCTACGCCACGCAGAACCGCCAGCTCGCCGTGAAGCAGATGGCCCCCGACACCGACCTCATGATCGTCGTCGGCTCGCGCAACTCCTCCAACTCCGTGCGCCTCGTGGAGGTCGCGCTCGAGCACGGCGCGCGGGCCGGGCACCTCGTCGACTTCGCCGACGAGATCGACGAGGCGTGGCTCGAGGGCGTCACCACCGTCGGCGTCACGTCCGGCGCGAGCGTGCCCGAGGTGCTCGTGCGGGACGTCCTGTCCTGGCTCGCCGAGCGCGGCTACGCCACGGTGGAGCCGGTCGTCGCGGCCGAGGAGTCGCTCCTCTTCGCCCTGCCGCACGAGCTGAGCCGCGACATCAAGCGTCTCTCCGGGTCCGAGGCGGACGCGGTGCGCCACGACGGGGCCTTCGAGGACGCCGGGTCGCTGCACTGACCCGACTGATCGGCGTCCCACGGGCGCTCGTCCACACGGGTCCGGACGTGGCGGGACGCCGGGCCGCTCTTTGACCCGACGCCACGTCGGGTCACCCGTACCCGAAGGACGGCGCTTCGCCTGTGCGGCTCCGGTCACTGACCGCCGTTGAGGGCGGCGGTGATCGCCGGGGCCAGGTCGCCGGCCTGCTGCACCGCGGTGTAGGTCCCGCCGGCCGAGGCGGCGACCTCGGTCAGCAGCTTGGCGTCCGGCTTCGGGCCGACGCCGATGATGACGAGGCGCACGGCCGGCTCGGTGGAGCTGCGGCGCAGGGCCGCCTTGACCGCACCGAGGGAGGCGCCGAAGTCGTCGTCGTTGGGCCCGGCGGTGACGACGACGGCCGTGTTCGCGCGCCCGGGCTGGCCCCCGGTCCGGGCGGCGTCGACCGCGGCGATGACCGTGTCGTAGAGCCCGCGGCCGCCGCCCGCGACCGACGGCAGGGACTCGAGCCCCTGCGCGATCGCCTGCAGCTGTCCGGCCCCGCTCAGCGCACCGGGCGCGACGACCACGCGGTGGTCCTCTCCCTTGGGGCCGAGGTGCTGCCCGTAGAGCCACACCCCGACCTTCGAGCGGTCCGACAGCGCCGCGAGGCCGATCTGGGCGCCCCGGGTGATGTGGTCGAGGATCGTCTCCCCGTCGAGCCTCGTGAGCGTGGTCGCCGAGGTGTCGAGGGCGAGGATGCCGTGTGGCGCCGGCTGGAGTGCGGCCCACGTGTCGCGCAGCTTCTCGGTGGCCGCGAGGCTCGGGGCCGGCAGCGGCTGCACCGTCCCTCGCACGGGTGTCGCCGCTGTCGAGGGTGCCGCCGCTGGTTGCGCCGGCGCCGCGGCGGGTTGCCCCGGCGCCGCTCCGGGTTGCGCCGGCGCCGCGGCGGGTTGCCCCGGCGCCGTGAAGCCGTGGGTCGTCACCACGGCGCGGGCCTCGTCGGAGGCGAGGAAGTCGCGCAGGCTCCGCAGGACCCGGGAGGCCACGGTGCCGTCCGCCACGGCCACGAGCGAGTACTCGAGGACGGGCGACCCCTCGGCCGGGGCGACCCCGGTCAGCGGCGAGCGGGGGTTCGCAGCGTTGTAGCGGGCCAGCTCGGAAAGCGACACGGGAGTGGTCACGTTCCGACCGGGGTCGCTGGCGGCGACCAGCGCCGAGGCGGCTACGGGCACCGAACCGCTCGTTTCGGCCACCTGGCGCAGAGCCGACTCGCCGGCTTCTCGGGACTGGGGGAGGTGGGCGGCCGACGCTGCGAGGCTGAGCAGGCCGACGGTCGACGTCGCCGGGTCCGGCAGGACGAGCCGCAGGTCCTCCTCTGCCGGCGCGACCACCTGCGGCCAGCCGGAGCCCTCGGCCTCGTCGGCGGCAGGGCCGGTCATGGCCAGCACGACCGGCGAGGCGGCGAAGGGCTCGTCAGCGACGAGTCCGAGGCCGGCGCGGCTGTTGGCCTGCTCGAGCCAGAGGTCGGCGTCGAGGACCCAGGCGTCCGGGCGCGTCGGCCCGGCCAGCGACTGGGCGACGGTGCTCGCCTCGAGCGGGACGACCGTGAAGCTCGCGCACGGCACCCCCGGCTGCGCGTTGAAGGCCTCGACCACCTCGGCGAACGCCGGCGCCATGGCGGAGGGGACGGCCACGGTGAGGTTCGCCGGCCGCTTGCAGCCCGAGGCGACGCGTTGGCTCGTCGGTGCCTCGGGGACGACTCCCGGGGCCGCGAGCTGGGTGGGTGTCCCGTCGCGGAGCAGCTGGAGACCCACCCCGCCAGCGGCCACGAGGGCGACGGCACCAGCGGCAGCGACACTGATCCGCACCTGGCGTCGCCGTTGCTGCTGGCGCTTCACGGCCTGCTGCACGCGCTCGCGGTTGTCGACGAGGGAGGCCTCGTAGGGCCCGATCCGCCGGCTCCCCGCACGAGGAGCGTCCGTGGTGTCGTCCCTGCCTGTCTCGTTGCGCCCGCCGAAGTCCACGACCGGAGTATGGGCCGATCCGAGCGAGCGGCCAACCGGGGTCAGCGCCCGCCGGGCGGGCGGTCAGTGGCGTCAGGCAGATCGGTCAGGCGGCTGAAATCGGTTGTGCCCCAGTCCTTTCGCCAGAGAGGTCAGGCACCCGGTGAGGCAGGCTTGTTCATGTTGTCGACACCGCCGTGGCGACAGGAGTTCACCGAGTGTGCGGCCGGAGTTCCGGTGAGCCGGTCAGCCGCCCAACACTCCTCGGAGCGTGGGGAGCAGGTCCTTGGGCTCGGCGGCGTTGACGTAGCGCCCACCCGTGAGCTGGGCGAAGGGAGTCATGGCCTTGGCGTCCGGCTCGCTGCCGAAGCCGACGATGGTGATGCGGATCGGGTTGCGCGGGTCGACGAGCTTCTTGACCCTGCTGAGCGCCACGCTGAGGGAGGCGCCGTAGTCGTCGTCGTTGAGCCCGTCGGTGACGATGACGACGGAGTTGAGCTGGCCCTTGGTGTAGGTCGCCCGGGCCCGCTGGTAGGTGGCCACGATCGTGTCGTAGAGCCCTCGCCCGCCGCCGACCGAGCGGGTCAGCCCCCCCACCTGCTTGCGCAGGTCGAGCAGGTGCGACGAATGGCCCACCGGTGCGGCGTTGAGCAGGGGGCGGAAGTCGTCGCCCTGCTTGCCGATGTGCAGGGAGTAGGCCCAGAGCCCGAGCCGGCTCGAGCCCGGCATCCCGGCGATCGCCTGGAGGGTCGCCTCCTGCATCACCGCGAGCCGGGTGCCCTGGTCGGTCCGGCGCAGCATCGACCCCGAGACGTCGAGAGCGAGGAGGGTCTGGCGCTTGGGGGTGGCGGCGGCCCACGCGGCCCGGACAGCCTTGAGGGCCGCGGCGTCCGGGGCAGGCCGGTCCGTGACCGTTCCGTAGAGCGGCGAGGGCATCTGGGGCTCGGGACCGCCGGGCGTGGCGAACCCTGCTTCCGAGAAGGCCGTCTTGGCCTCCTCGGTCGTGAGGTAGGCGGCGAAGTCGGCGACGAGCTCGGCCACCTCGGCCTTGTCGGTGAGGGTGACCAGGCGGTAGCCGAGGAACGCGGCTCCGTCGACGGGCGCCACGGCCGCGAGGGCCCGGGCGTCGTTCGACTCGTTGTGGGCCAGCAGCTGGGCCGCCGTCACGACGACGCCCAGGGGGGTCGCGGCCTCCGCCACGGCCCCGAGGCCCGGGGCGGGTGCGGAGGCGTTGGCCTGGGCCACGGCAGCGACCCGGTCCGGCGGCAGGCCACCGGCGGCGGACGCGAGCGCTGCCGCGCCGACGGCGTAACGGGCCGGGTCGGGGACCCGGACCGGGGTCCGGGACGTGATCGCCGCGGACCACTTCGCCTGGTCGCCGATCTCCTCCGCCGCGGGGACCGGGAGGGCCACGACGACGCCGGTCGAGGCGAAGGGCTCCGGGACGGTGATCTCCCGGCCGGCGAGCGTCCCTGCGCGGGCGATCCACTCAGCGGAGTCGGTGACCCACGCGTCGGGCTCTGCTGCCGTGCCGACCGTCCCCGAGACGGTGAAGGACTCGACGGGCTCGATGGTGAAGGCGGCGCATGGGCCGCTCGCCTCCTTGCTCAGGGTCTCGGCCAGGGCGGCGAGAACCGGCGCCACTGCGGGAGCGGCGGCGATGGTCACGGCGGTGGCGTCGGTGCAGGACACCGGAGCCGCGGCCGTGGCGGGCACGGACGTGGGCGGGGCGGCGGGGGTGAGCAGCCGCCAGCCGACGAAGCCGACCGCGACGAGGGCCACCACGGTGACGGCGGCGATGAGGGCGTGGCGGCGACGGGCCGCCCGCATCCGCGCCCGGTGGGCCACCTCGGCCTGATGGGCCGACTCCTGGAGCGAGGCCTCGTAGGGTCCGACGCGCCGTCGCGGTCTGGTTGGCTCCTCTTCCGGCACGGGCCCCCCACCCGCGGTCACTTCACACCACCTGTCACGGACGCAATTCTCGGGGGACAGTCGGTGGAAGTCCACCGTCTCGGGCGCGCCGGAGTTGCCCGCTTCGCCGGATCTGCGCAGGTGGTGGCCGCTTTCGCCGGGCGGGCCGGGTCAGGAGCCGGGGCCCGGCAGCCCGTGCGGGACCGCGAGCTCGGCCCGCTGGCAGCGGCGCTCGACGCTCAGGCGCTCGCTTCGCGGCGGTCGTCACGGTCGTCACGGTCGGCGCGCTCGTCGCCCGGCCCCACGTCCAGCACCCGTTCGCGCGCGAGGTGAACTTCGTCACGTGCCGTGCGGCTCAGCTCGCCGAGCCCGGCCTCGTCGAGGAGCTCTGGTGCACTGAGGGTCCGGGGCGATGCCTCGAGGGGGAGTGGCTCGGGCTGCTCGTCCGGCTGGGCGATCCCGAGCTCGCGCAGCCGCCGTGCCGTGACGAAGACCCGCGACTCGAGCGTCCCGACGAACCGGTTGTAGTTCTCGACGCTCCGGGCGAGCGACTGGCCCATCGCCGAGACGTGGCCGCCCAGCGTCGAGAGCCGGGCGTGCAGGTCCTGGCCGAGGGCGAGGAGGTCGCGGGCGTTCTGCTCGAGGGCGTCCTGCTGCCAGACCGCTCCGATGGTGCGCAGCACCGCGAAGAGGGTGCCGGGCGACGCGAGGACGACCTTGCGGCTCAGTGCGTGCTCGTAGAGGCCGGGGTCGTCGGCGAGCGCCGCACCGAGGATCGCCTCGCCGGGCACGAAGCAGACGACCACCTCGGGAGAGCGGGTGAAGGCGCTCCAGTACGCCTTCCCGGCGAGGGCCTCGACGTGCCGGCGCAGCGACGTGGCGTGGGCGCCGAGGAGCTCGGTGCGCTCCGTGGCGCTGACCGACTCGCCCTGCGCCTGGAGGAAGTGGGACATCGGGGCCTTGCTGTCGATGACGACGTGCCGCCCGCCCGGCAGGTTGACGACGACGTCGGGGCGGATCGTCGCCCCGTGGCTCGAGGTCAACGTCACCTGCTCGTCGAAGTCACAACGGGCGAGCAGCCCGGACAGCTCGAGCACCCGGCGGAGCTGAACCTCACCCCACGCGCCGCGGACCGACGAGGCGTTGAGCGCGCTCGCGAGGGTCGCCGTCTCTGACCGGAGCGACTCGGTCGACCGGCTGACCGAGGAGAGCCGCTCGCCGAGCTCGCCGAACTGCTCCACCCGGTCGCGCTCGAGGGCGCCGACCTGGCGCTCGACCCGACCGATGGTGTCGCGCAGCGGGGCCAGCAGGGCTGCGGCGTCGGCCGACTCGGCCCGGGCCAGCTCGAGGTCGTCGAGTCGCTGATGCAGCACGTCTCGCTCCGCCTCCGCGGCGGTGGCCCGGGACAGGAGGGAACCGCGCACCCAGAGGGCGGCGATCAGCCCGCCGAGGAGCAGGCCCGCGACGAGACCGGTGAACAGCGCTGCTGGGTCCATGCGGCAACCGTGTCAGAGGGCACCGACAGCGCCCGGCAGGCCACGCCGTCGGGGCCATCTGCTAGACACCGTGCTTGTGAGCGAGTACGACGACGTCATCCGGCTGGAGCCGACCGACCACCCCGACCGCAGGCAGGGCGCCTTCACCGAGTCGTGGATGATCGGCAACGCCGTCAACGGCGGAGTCGTCATGGCGGCCGGCCTGACGGCGTTGCGGCAGCACCTCTCCACCGACCCGCAGGAGGTGGCCGAGCACATCGACCCCGTCGTCCTCAGCGCCTACTTCATGACCGCGTCCGCCCCGGGCCCCTTCACCGCGACGACCGAGCTGATGCGCGCCGGGCGTCGCCTCACGACCGGCCAGGTCAGCGTGTGGCAGGACGTCGACGGCGAGCCCACCGAGCGGATGCGGGCCATCGCCTCCTTCGGCAACCTCGACGGTGCCGACACCTACCGCCAGTCCACCCCGCCGGACCTGCCGCCGCCCGACGAGTGCGTCTCCGCGCAGCAGGCCCCGCCGGACTTCCTGCGCCACAACCACTTCCTCGACCGCGTCGACATCCGGCTCGACCCGGCGACGGCGGGCTGGGCCGTGGGAAAGCCGTCGATGCGCGGGCTCATCCAGGGCTGGCTCCGGCTGCGCGACCCGCGCGAGCCCGACACGACCATGCTGGCGCTCGCCCTCGACGCGTTCCCGCCGGTCGCCTTCGACCTCGGCCTCTACGGGTGGACCCCGACGCTCGAGTTCACCGGCCACATCCGTCGCCGGCCGGCCCCGGGCTGGCTGCGCATCGCCATCAACACCGAGAACGTCGGCGGCGGGCTGATGGAGGAGGACGCCCGGATCTGGGACTCCGCCGGGTCGCTCGTGGCCCAGTCCCGCCAGCTGTGCGGCGTCCGCCCCGCCTGACCACGGGAGGGCTGGGAGGGTGCGAAGGCTGGGAGCGAGCTCAGCGGCATACGGGATGGTCGGGAGCCAGCCACACGGCCACTAGACTCTTGACCCCGTGGCACTCACCATCGGAATCGTCGGTCTCCCCAACGTCGGCAAGTCGACGCTCTTCAACGCGCTGACCAAGAACAGCGTCCTCGCGGCGAACTACCCGTTCGCGACGATCGAGCCCAACATCGGGGTCGTGCCGCTGCCCGACGAGCGGCTGGCCACGCTCGCGGAGATCTTCGGGAGCGAGCGGATCCTGCCGGCGACGGTGAGCTTCGTCGACATCGCCGGGCTGGTCCGCGGCGCCAGCGTGGGGGAGGGGCTCGGCAACAAGTTCCTCGCCAACATCCGCGAGTCCGACGCGATCTGCCAGGTCGTGCGCGTCTTCACCGACGACGACGTCGTCCACGTCGACGGCAAGGTCGACCCCCGCGGCGACATCGAGACCATCGAGACCGAGCTCGTCCTCGCCGACCTCCAGACCCTGGAGAAGGCCGTCCCGCGCCTCGAGAAGGACGCCCGGATCAACAAGGACAAGAAGGCCGCCCTCGACAACGCGCTCGCCGCGCAGCAGGTGCTCGAGGAAGGCAGGACGTTGTATGCTGCTGGGCTCGCTTCCGGGGTCGACCTGGCCGAGGCGAGGGGGCTGGGTCTGCTGACGACGAAGCCCTTCATCTACGTGTTCAACCTCGACGAGGACCAGCTCGCCGACGCGGACCTCAAGACGGAGCTCGCGGCGTCGGTCGCCCCGGCCGACGCGGTCTTCCTCAACGCCAAGCTCGAGATGGACCTGATGGACATGGACGCCGAGGAGGCGCTCGAGCTGCTCCAGTCCTTCGGCGCCGAGGAGTCGGGGATGAACCAGCTCGCGCGGCAGGGGTTCCACACGCTCGGGCTGCAGACCTACCTCACGGCCGGGCCCAAGGAGACGCGGGCGTGGACGATCGGCAAGGGCTGGACCGCGCCCCAGGCTGCGGGCGTCATCCACACGGACTTCCAGCGCGGGTTCATCAAGGCGGAGGTCGTGTCCTTCGACGACTTGGTGGCCGCGGGCTCGATGGCGGCGGCCAAGGCGGCCGGCAAGGTCCGCATCGAGGGCAAGGACTACGTGATGCAGGACGGCGATGTCGTCGAGTTCCGACACTCTGCAACTACTAAGTAGGGTGGCCCGGCCGGGGGGAAGGCAGCCCTCCAATGAGCACCACCAACAGCCAGACCTCGCCCGAGTACATCCGAACCGGGCCCCTCGTCGACGAGGCGTTCGAGCTGATCCGCGAGGCGACCCGCCTCGCCCGCGATGGAGGCACCGAGGAGGAGCGCTGTCTCTTCGCGTTCAGGAAGCACGAGCTGCTCGAACGCATCGGCGCGGCCGCGGCCGTCGAGGAGAGCAAGGACCGCGCCTGAACGCGAAAAGACAGCACCCCCGCGCGCCCGAGGAAGTCGCGCGGGGGTGCTGTCTGTTCTCCGGCTGGGCGCTGGCGGGACGGCATTGGTGTGACCCGTTCCTGCCATCGTTCCGGGCCGCCCGGGAGGAGCGGAGTTCAGGCGGCCGCGGTGACGTTGACGCCACCACCGGAGGTCTGGCGGGGGATCAGGTCTGGTTGAGCAGCCGGAACCCGCTGTTGTTGGCCGAGCCGCCGCCGATGCGGGCGTACGCGAACCAGCCGCGCTGCCCGGTCGGGCGGTTGTTCGTCACGTCGAACAGGGTCGGGACGAGCTCGACGTTCAGCCCGGACCGGCGGGCGATGACGTAGTTGCTGAAGTCACCGACGATCGCGACGTTGGTGTGGGTCGTCGTCGTCAGGTCGGTCATGTACGGCGTCTCGTACCACTGCCGGTTCATCAGCACGTCGGCTGCGCCGGCGGTCAGGTCCACGGTCGTGCCGTGGAAGTTGGCGGCCGTGCCGAGCTGCCGGATCTTGTTGTTGATCTCGACCGCGCCCATCCAGCTGGAGCGCCGGCGGAACCGCTGCGGCAGCTTCGCCCACACGTTGTAGACGTCGGCCAGGGCCAGCGTGCCCGCGGTCCCGAGGAGGACCTCGGCGGTCGGGTCCGCGTCGAGGGCGGTGACGATGCCCTGGGGCTCACCCGTGCCGGAGCCGCGGGTGAACTTGTCGACGAGCAGCTCGTCGTAGCCGGAGGCCAGGAGCTCGGCCATTTCCGAGGCGAACCCCGGGTAGTCCTGCCCGACCTCGATCGAGAACGGCACGAACCCGCGGGCGGTGAAGACGTTCACGACCGGCTGGTCGAGGGTCGGCGAGTCGTCCGAGACGGTGGCGCCCTCGGCGTCGAAAGACCAGGAGACGCCGGCGGAGGAGACGCCCTTCCACACGTTGGTGTTGACCTCGACGACCTTGCACAGGTCGAGGAAGACGTTCCCGGAGCCCTGTGCGGTCATGATGACCGACGGGTCGATGAAGACGGGCACGCCGTAGCCGCCGGCGGCGCCGGTGCCCTCACCCATCGCGCGCAGCTCGGACTTCTCGAAGTCCTGGAACGCGCGCAGCGCCTGGATCTCCGGCTCGGAGAGCAGCGGGTGTGGGGTGGACATGACCCGCCGGAACGCCGAGCGGTAGTGCTCGTTCTCGGTCAGGATGATCCGCCGGGCGAGGGCGGCCCCGTCGTAGTTCGGGTTCTCCTCGGTGCGGACGGTGCGGACGAGCCGGTCGACCCGTGCGGCTTGGTCGGCGCTGAGGTCGCGCTCCCGGGCCTCGAGGCCGCGCAGCGCCACGTCGCGCACCTGCTGGTCGCTCATGCGCGCCACGTCGGTCCACGCGTCGAAGGTCCCGCCGGAGGCGTCGTCGTCGGCGAGGCCGTGGTACGCGGCGCGAAGAGTGCCGGGCCGGTCGCGCAGGACCTTGGCGAGGCGCTGGTGGCGGGTGACCCGGTCGCGCAGCTCGATCGTCTCGTCGAAGGCCTGCTGCTCTGGCTCGGACAGGTCGCGCGCCTCGCCCACCGCGTGCAGCGAGCGCAGGTAGTCGTCGATATCGGCCACGCAGCGGTCGAGCTCGCCGGCGCTCAGTCGGTTGATGACGACCGGGTCGCGCAGGTCGGGCAGGTCCGGGCGCCGCGGCGTCGCGTCCATCCGGGCGGCACCGAAGTGCGCGCGGTGGAAGGCCAGCAGCTCGTCGACCGTGAGGCCGCGAGCGCCGATCAGGGGAGTCTGGATGTTGCTCATCGGGATGTCACCTCGAATGCGTGAAGGGACGCCGGAGCGGTGCGCTCGAACGGCGTAACTTTCGCCCGGTGGCGGCCACTGCTGGGCCCGCGCTGCGGGGGTTGTGCACTCGGGGCGTACGCCCGGCTCCACGCCGGGACGGTTTGCGACGTCCTTCGTGGACGAGAATACCACCCGTGTCATTCGAACCGGGGCAGGTTCCGCCGTCGCGTCTCCCCGAGCAGCTGCTCGACCTCGGCCGGCACTTGCGCGTGCAGCGCCGCGACGAGCTCCACCATCGCACGGGCCAGGTCGAAGACCTCCAGCGGCCGGCTGCTGTCCAGGCCGTCGAGCAGGACGGAGATCTCCAGCGCGTCGTCGCGGACGTGCGCCGAGCACCACGCGGCCGCCCTGGCGAGCGCCTCGCGGTCCTGGTCGTTGTGCCCGATCGGGGCGGGGACGGGAGTCGTCATCGTGATCATTCCTTGGTGTCGATGGGGGGGAGGGTGCTGGACGGGGATGCCTCGGCGCCGTGACCCGTCGCGTCACACCGATACCCCCCCGAGTTGAACGCCGGGGTCGGTGGCGCTGAACGCCGGTTTAGCGCTTCTGTAGCGCTACCCGGGGCCCCGAGGAGGGAGAAAAGGTCGAGAGAGACCCTCGGTTACAACGGCGTCAGTGACTACGTGCAGGACCGCTTCGGCGGCGCGCTGACTCGCCTGCCCGTCGACCTGCGCCGGCCGGTCGTGCACGAGCTGGCGTCGGCTGGCATGTCATCCCGCGCGATCGCCCCCGTTGTCGGCGTCACCGATCGCCAAGTGCGGACCGACTTGCAGGTGGGAAGTACTTCCCACCTCGACACCGAGACCGGTGAGGTCTCCGACGACTACCCCGCACCGGATGTCGGTCCGGCGCGGGTCCGGGCGGCACCCTGCGGCCGTCCGGCCACCGCCCCCCCCCCGGGTGGTCACCATGGCTTGCCGCCGGGGCGGTGCATGGTGGGGATGCCGCGGCGACGGCGCTCGGCATCCAGGTCCTGCGCGCTGAGGTGCATCCGGCGCTCGCCTTCGTTCCACAGCCAGTCGATCAGCGACCGGAGAGCCTGGCCGTCGATGCTCGGAATGAAGTAGAGGTCTGGCATCTCAGCGAGCACGGATGGGAGGCTGGATGCGTTGAGTCGCTCGCACTCGGCGCGCCTGGCGCGTTCGTTCGCGAGCTCGGCCGGAGTGGGGGGCGGGTCGATGCCCTCCCGTTTCCCCCAGAGCGACACCCATCCGCCCTCGGGGCCGCCGATCGCTCTTTCGCTCAGCGCCCAGTCAGGCATTGTCCTGATCTGCCATTGGCGGAGGTCGGGGTGCGTCATGCTCACCACTCCTTCCCGTCTGGGCGGAGCGTGGTGGGGAGGCCGCGGCGGATCCGCTCGTTGTCGAGGGCATTCCCGTCCAGCCACATGCGGCGCTCCTCCTTGTGCCAGAGCCAGGTATCGAGGGACTCGATCACGCGGTAGTCGTGCGTGGGGATGAAGTAGAGGTCTGGCATCTCGGCGAGCACGGATGGGAGGTTGTTGCGGTTGAGCCGCTCGCACTCGACCCTGCGGATGCGTTCGTTGTTCAGCTCGGCGGGGGTGGGTGGCGGGGTGACGTTGTTGCGCTGCGCCCAGAGCGCGGCCCAGTCGCCTTCTTCGCCGCCGATCTTCCCCGTGATCAGTGCCCCATCCGGCATTGTCCTGATCATCCATTGGCGGATGTGCGCGGCGTCGGTCATCGTGACGTCTCCTTCTCTTCGGGCTTCTTTCCTCGCGGACGGCCGGGTTTGCGCGTGAACGGGGTGAGGTCGCGCCCGGCCCAGACTCCGAAGCGCTCGCGCGTGGACTCGCCGGCCTCGGCGCACTGGGAGCGGACCGGGCAGAAGCGACACAGCGGGGCGGCACGAGCTCGCTCGCGTGGGTCGTCGGAGATCCAGGCGTCGCCGTCGGCGCACGGGATCCGCAGCCCGTGCGTGAGGGCCACGGCCAGGGCCAGGGCGAGTGCCTCGTGCGGGGTCGGCTGAGCACGATGTGGAGCATGTGGAGGGTTGATGCGAACCTTCCCTATACGCGCACGCGTGGAGATTTCCCATTGACCCTCCACACCCTCCACACTCCGGGTCACCATGGCGTTTCCTGCCTCGCCATGAGCACGACGTGACGCATGTGACGGATGAATGAGAACTTCCCTATACGCGCACGCGTGGAGAGTTTGCATAGAAGCGTCACATGCGTCACCACCCCTCGCCCTGAGCGTCGTCCGGAAGGGTCAAGCCGGCTCGCACCGCGCCGTTCCGGGTCCTTCGGGCCTCGTATCCGAGCCGGTCCAGCTCCTTGGCGAACGCTCGCTCGCTCATCTCGTCGGCGCCCTCGCTGACGGCCCAGCGTCGCCAGGCGCCGTAGAGGTCACGGGTCCGAACGTGCACGTAGTCGCCGGTCTCGCACTCCTCCGCGATGAACCGTGCGACGGCGTCCGAGTCTGCCTGGAAGGCGCCGGTCGCTCGAACGACGGAGGCCGGCTCTCGCATGCCGCCGTTATCCTCGTAGTCGAAGTGACCGGCGATGACCCACGTGAGGATCGCGTCCGCATGCAGGGCCAGCCGCTCGGGCAGCTCGGGGTCGCGCTGCATGACCGGCACCACGACGTCGAACGGGACCACGCGGATTCGCCGCCAGGTCGCTGGGTCGTTGCCCTTGACCTTCGGCAGGTGGTTGGTGACGTAGATGAGCTGGTGGCTCGGCCGCCAGGAGACAGGCTCCCGGTAGAGCCGGCGCGCGGTCAGCTCGTCGCCGCCGGTGAGCCGCTTCATCAGCGTCTCGTCGAGCTTGCGGCCGTCCTCGGTCTCGGAGCCGATGACGAGCCGGGCACCCATCAGCGTCATCATCTCGGGACCACCGACGCCGCCACGCTCGCGGACCATGAGCAGCTCAGGGTTGATGATCGAGGCGTAGTCGCCCATCGCGTGGCTGATGGCGCCGTAGGTGGTGCCCTTGCCGTTGGCGCCCACGCCGATCAGGACCGGGAACAGGTGCTCACGGACGCGGCCGTAGACGCTCTGGCCGATGACCCGCTGCAGGTAGGCACGCTCGTCCTGGTCGGGCAGGACCGAGGCCAGGAAGGCATGCCACTCGCTCGAGTCGGCCTCGGGGTCGTAGGCGCCCGTCGTGACCTTGGTGAGCCGGTCGCTGGGGTCGTGCGGCCGTAGGGCGCGGGTGCGCAGGTCGAGCGTGCCGTTGGCGCAGTTGAGCAGCCAGGGGTCGGCGTCGACGTCGCGCACGGTGGCGGCGAACTCGACGAGGGCGGCGGCGATGTCGAGCACCCCGGAGACGCCAGCCGCGGACTCGCAGCGGGTGACGTCCATGCGCAGCTGCTTGTCTCCGACCGACTCGGCCAGCGACTCGCGCAGCACCTCGAGCACCGCACGTCGGGCGTGGCCCTGGTCGTCCTCGGCCCAGCGTTTGCCGTCGAAGTGGTGCCAGCCGAGTCCGTGGACGTAGAGCAGCCTGTCGACGTAGCGGCGGGCGAGCCGGTAGGCCATTCGGACCTGTCCGGTGTGGTTCTCACCGGACGAGGACATGGGTCGGCCGTTCTCGTCGAAGATGCTCGTGTCGGCGGTGGCGGTCATCCGGCCACCTCCCACTCGGCCGCGGCCTGGTCAGCGATCAGCGCGGCCCAGGCGGGCCCGTGCCGGTCGAGCGCCTCGCGTCGGGCGAGGCCGAGCATCTCGACGGCGCGCTCGTGGAGCAGCTCGTGGGCACGTTGCTCGGCCAGGCGCTCGATCAGGTCCGGGTCGGGGTACTCGCGGCCGGCGAGCTCGGCCGCCAGCAGGTCGTCGAGGGAGTAGTTGCCGCTCATCGGGAGGCCTCCCGCCGCAGCAGCTCCTCGTCGGCCAGGGCGGCCAGGGGCCCGAACGTCGACCAGTACTCGGTGACCACCTCGACGGCGTGCCCGAGGATCGCGGCGTGACGCTGTGCCCCGAAATAGCCTCCGCTGATCGGGCGCCGGCATCGCGTGCACCACGACCTCGTGCGGGTGCCGCGGTGCAGCTCGCGCGGCCGGTCATGGTCGGCAGGAGGTACGATCGAGGTGACGCCGCGAAACGTCTTGTTGCCGCCCGGTTCCCCTGCCGGGCGGCTTCTCTTTGCGCTCATGCGGCCCCGCCACCTCGAAGGAGGACGGCCAGGCGGGCGCGCTGCTCGTCGGACAGCGGCGGCCAGTCGGCGACGACGCGCTCGATGTAGCCCTGGAGCCGCGCCGCCTTGTGTGCTTGGCGGGCGGCGACCAAGTCGGGGTCGTCGGGGGTTCGGGACCGCGACAGCGCGGCGATCGTCGCTCGAAGTGATGCGGGAGAGGCGGTGTCAGCCATTCGGGACCTCGCAGGGCGTGGAACTTCTCGCCCTGCGGCCAACAGGTGACTAGCCAGCGGTTTGTCTCGGTGCCGCTATCCGGTGTTGCTGCCACTCATGGTAGCAGCGACCGCTACACGCGCTTGGAGACGACACGCCGGGACCACGGCTGCCAGATGACGTCCAGAGCGCGGCCGGCCTGCTCGTGACTCATGAGCACATGATGCTTGCAGTCGGGACAGACGAAGTGCAGCTTCGGGTGCTCCGGGTTGGGCTGCTCGGGTAGGTAGCTCGTGCCGGCGATGCCGAGAACCATCGTGCGCATATCGTGCCCGGGCTCGCCCTCAGGGATCGTGAATCGGGCGATGCCGCCCATGTTGGTGCGCGGGTGTCGTCGGCACTTGAGGATGAGCTCGACGACGTAGGCGCCGGCCGGCAGACGCTCGGGGCCGACGCAGTATGAGGGATCGCCCAGGTAGAGGCCCTCGAGCGCCAGACGGTCGGCATCCTCACGCTTGCGTCGGTTCACTTCTCCCCCTTGGGCTCGATGACGACGGTAGCCGGGTCGAACGTGCGCGAGTAGCGGGTGCCCTTGGCGAGCGCCACGACGGCGAGCGCGTCGACGACGGCCCGTTGCGTCGCCAGCGGCGCGGCCAGGAACGCCTCGGCCGGGTCGGGTGCGGTCACGACGGCCGACAGCTCGCCGCGGGTCTGCGCAGCGGCCAGGGCAGCCTGAGCCTTGACCAGCTCCTCGCGGCCGCGGTCGCGGGCTGCCTTGTACCGTGGCCCGTCGATGAAGTCGGCGTCGTAGTCGGCGTCGAGCCGGGCGAGCCGCTTCCGAAGCCGGGCAACCTCCTCCTGCAGCGGCGCCGTGGTGGCCGTGGTCGGGGCGAGTAGGTCCGCGACGTCAGGGCGGGACAGCCGGGCGGCGATGACGGCTCGCACGTACTGGTCGACCGGGCCTCGGGAGCGGTTGACGTGGGCACCGTCGCGGCATCGGTAGCGCGCCCCCGACCATGCGCTGAGCGGCTGCCGGCAC
Organism: Intrasporangium calvum DSM 43043; assembly: GCF_000184685.1. NCBI lineage: Bacteria > Bacillati > Actinomycetota > Actinomycetes > Micrococcales > Intrasporangiaceae > Intrasporangium > Intrasporangium calvum. Next base: position 2,993,200 of record NC_014830.1, on the reverse strand, counting down.
ACGGCGCACAGGTAGAGCCCTGACCCGAGGTGCTTCCGTTCGGTCGAGCCGGTCGAGTTGGCGACCCGCTCAGGGTTGTCGAGGATCGCCTGTACGGCCTCGTACTCGTCGTCGGTGACGATGGGCACCCACGCGCCCCGCTGGCCCGTCTGCTGGCCCTGGTAGACCGCACGACCGGCATACCGTGGGTTGCGCAGGATCGTCTGTACGGTCGAGGGGTGCCACGGCTTGCCGCGCCGGGTCACGATGCCGTCCTCGGTGAGCGACCGGGCGACCCTGCGCAGGTTGCGCACCTCGAGGAACTCGTCGAAGATCCGGCGCACGACCGCGGCCTCCTCGGGCACGAGCTCGCCCCTCGGCGTGTACCCGGTGAGCCGGACTCCCAGCGGTGGCTTGCCCAGCTCGGACCGCTGACGGGCGGCGGACCGCTGACGCGCGCTCTTGCGCTCCACCTCGGCGCGGGCGACGGCGAGCCGGATCCGGGCGAACAGTCGGCCGGCGTCGGTGGTCAGGTCGGCCTCACCGTTGGCGGTCACGAGGGCCAGCCCGCGGGCCTCGGCGGCGTCGATCCAGTCCTCGAGCTGCCGTGGCTGCCGGGTGAGCCGGTCGAGGTCGTAGCAGACCAGTGCGTCGTAGTGTCCGGCTTGGAAGTCGCGCACGAGGGCGTCGTAGCCGGGGCGGTTCTTGCGAGCGTCCGAGGCGGAGATCGAGTTGTCGACGTACTCGCGCGTGACGTCCCACCCGCGGGCCTTGACGATGGCCAGGCACTCTTTGCGCTGCCGGTCGACGGCCAGCCCTTCGCCGGTCGCGTCGAGCGAGATCCGCAAGTAGACGGCCGCTCTTCGTGGGGGTCTTGTGCTCATGCCACATAGTGTTGCCTTCTCAGGTGATCCGGTGGAGTTCCGCTTCAACGTGTAACTGCCCTGGTCACCCGCGGTTTCTTGGCCCTCAGTCCGCAGGGAGTCCGCAAGAGCGCTGAGGACCATGCCTTGGGCGGCCTTCCGGATACGGTCCTCGGCCGTCGGCCACTGGTGCGAGTAGTCGACAGAGTCACCGTCGCGGACTTGTGCCCGAGGGCTCGCTGCACGGTCACGACGTCGCCGCCGGCAGCGATCAGGCCGGATGCGTAGAAGTGCCGGAGGTCGTGCAGTCGCATGCTCTCGATGCCGGCGGCCGCGCGTCGACAGCCGATCCATGCCCCGACCGCGCCGAGGGCGACCATCACGACCTCGAGCACGTCGTCGGCGACCCTGCCGCGGGCGACCCATCGGCTCCATCATCCCCGCGATCCGCGCGGTCAGCTTGTTGATCTCGCCGGTGTGCCGGTCGATCAGGTCCAGATGCACCCGGGCCAGGAATGCGCGGATCGGCTCCGGCGGCACGAACGATGCCTTCACCAAGCCTTGGGCACCGAGCTGGGCGAGCCAGGTCGCGTCCGCGACATCGGTCTTGCGCCTCGGCACCGTCTTGACGTGCCGGGCGTTGACCAGCATCAGCTCCACACCCGAACACCGACGTCGGGCGACTACCCCGCTGGGTGCATGCGGCGCGGGGCGGGCAGCACCAGCGAGACGGTCGTGCCGCCTCCGGGGGTCTCGGTGATCGTGGCGCGCCCCTGGTGTGCTGCGGTGATCTGCTGGACCAGGGCGAGGCCGAGCCCGTGGCCCGGCAGGGATCGGGACTCGTCGCCACGCCAGAACCTGTCGAAGGCGCGCGCTGCGGTCTGCGGGCTCATGCCCACTCCCGAGTCCGCGACCCTGATGGTTGGTGAAGAGCCGTCGTCGGTGACCGTCACCACGACCGCCCCCGTGGGCGGGGTGTGTCGCAGTGCGTTGTCGATGAGGTTCCCGATCGCGCGGGTGAGGAGCTCTCGGGAGCCTCGCACGACGGCCTCGGACCGCACGTCGATCGTGACCGGGGGGCCACCGGCGGCGGACCTGTCCGAGCGGGCGGCCGCGGTCCGCACGACCGCGCCGAGCGAGACCATGTCGAAGGCGGCGGTGAGGTCGGATGACCCGCCGCGAGCCAGCAGAAGGAGATCCTCGGTGAGTCGGGTGAGGCTCGCGACCTCGCTGAGGCTTCCTTCCAGGACGTGGACGTACTCGGCGGGGGTCCGCGGTCTGCTGAGCGCGAGCTCCATCTCGACCTGCAGGACGCTCAGTGGGGTCCTGAACTCGTGCGAGGCGTCGTCGACGAAGCGCTCCTGGGCCTTGTAGCTCGCCCTGACCGGCACGAGTGCGCGCCGCGCCATCACGTAGCTGAGGACCGGGACGACGACGACGAGGGCGGCGAACCCCAGGAGCAGGCCCGTGCGCAGGTGGGCGAAGCCGAGCTCGACCCCGCTGGCTTGGACGGCTCCGTCGCTGGTCACCGTGTCGTAGTCGAAGGTGCCCGTGACGAAGGCGTAGACCCCGACGGCGACCGCGCCGTACAGGGTGAGCAGGATGGCGGTGTACGTCAGGGTCAGCCGTAGGACGGCGCGGCGGAAGATCATCCGTCCACCGCTATCAGGTACCCGTAGCCGCGCCGCGTCTCGATGACCTCGGGCAGGCCGGGTTCGGCGAGCTTGACCCGCAGGTAGCGGATGTAGGTCTGGACGACGTTGCTCACCCCTTGGTAGTTCGTGTCCCAGGCGTGGTCAATGAGCTGGCTCGAGCTGACCACGTGCCCGGCGTTGCGCATGAGGTACTCCAGGACGGCGTACTCCTTGGCGGTGAGCGGGATCGACCGCCCGGCACGGTGAGCGGTGCGGGTCGCCGGGTCCAGCAAGACGCCCGCCGCTTCGAGCACGGGGGCGTCCGCACGGGGTGCGCGCCGCATCAGGGCGCGCACCCGCGCGAGGAGCTCGGAGAGGTGGAAGGGCTTGACCAGGTAGTCGTCCGCGCCTGCGTCCAGCCCTTCGACCTTGCGCCGGAGCGAGTCGAGCGCGGTGAGCATGAGGATCGGGACGTCGCTGCTGTGCCGGCGCATCACCCGGCAGACCTCCATCCCGCCGCCCGCGATTCCTGGGAGCATGAGGTCCAGGACGACCAGGTCGTAGGTCTCGACCTCGAAGGCCTCCAGGGCCGCCGGCCCGTCGTGCGCGACGTCGGCCGCGTAGCCCGCCTCGCCCAGCGCCCGCCGGACGACGTCGGCGAGCCGGGCGTCGTCCTCCACGACCAAGATCCTCACGTCGCTCGCCTCCGTTCCTGGGATGAGTTGCTGGCCCGCTGTCAGTCGGACTTCTCGCCGGTCCCGACGGACTTCGTCGCCGTGCCGGTGGCAATCTTCGCACCGGAGGCGCTGACCTGGATCGTGAAGTCGACCTGGTTGGTCGAGCTCCGGTAGATGCTGAACTGGTTCTCCGGGTAGTGCCCGGGGCCGGTCTCGTTGTCGAAGTAGATCGTCTGCTCCGTACCGGCGGCCACCGTCAGCCCGTCGAGCTTCTGGTAGTAGCCCTCCTTGGTGCCCGTGGTGAGGTCGGTCATCTCGTAGTAGATCTCGAACCCGGTCAGCGGCTTGGTCCCGGTGTTCTTCAGGGTGATCTCCAGGCGGTCGCTGATCGCCTTCTTCGTGCTCGGGTCGACGTTGTCCTCGACGGCCGCGTAGGTGATCTGCAGGGTGGGGTCGGTGGCGGTGTTCGCGATGGGGTTCGCGGTGACTGGGAGTACCACGGACGTGCCGCCGGCAGTCGACCCTGCCGTCGGCGCCGTGGAGGCCGAAGCCGCCGCTGTGCCGGGCCCCGGGGGACTCGTGGAGGTGGAGGCGCAACCCGTGAGGGCTGCTGCGGTGAGCAGGACGGACACGCCGGCGATGGTGAGCGTGGTGCGGTTCATGAGTTCCTCCTGAGGAGCGTCTTGCGGGTGGTGGTGAGCAGGGCGAGGCCGACCGCAGCGGCGGAGGCCAGGACGAGGGAGAGGGAGTAGGTCAGGGTCTCGCGTGCGACGGCGGCGATGGGCAGCTGGTTGAAGGTGTCCTTGATCCCGAGGAAGGCGAACGAGAGCCGCTCGAAGTGCTTGGTGACGGACGTGACCTCCAGGCCGTTGCGCACGGTGTCGTAGCCCGTGAAGTGGGCCAGCACGGCCTTCTCGTCCGGCTTGGCGATCTGCAGGCTCTTGAACAGCCCACCGGGCACCTGGTTGTCCGGATCCATGGTGTCGCCGATCTGCGGGATGATCAGGACCACGACGAGCCACAGGACCAGGACGGCGATCAGGCCGGTGCTCAGGTGCTTGGTCGAGGAGGCGAGTGCCATGGCCAGGGCGCTCCAGAGCAGCAGGTAGGCCCACGCCACGGCGGCGGCGATCAACAGCCGTCCGATGTCGACCGGTTGCAGCGGGGCCCGGCCGACGACCAGGAGCACACCGGTGATGACGGAGAAGACGACTGCGACCGCGACCAGCCAGGTGAGCCCCAGAGCGAGCACCTTGCCGCCGGCGACCGAGTAGCGTCGGACGGGCCGGCTGAAGAGGAGCTGGATGGTGGCGCGCTGCTTCTCCTTGGCGACCATGCCGTAGCCGACGACGATGGCGAAGAGCCCGCCGATCAGCTCGATGTACTCGATGCTCCCGCGCAGCAGCTGGAGCGGGAACAGCTGCGGGGCGGCCGGGGCGACCGTGCTCCCGCTGGCCTTGAGTGCGTCGACGTACTGGTGGTACTCGTCGAGCTTGATCCGGAACTGGGCGGCCCCGACGATCACCGAGAGGGTGGCGGCGACGAGGATGAAGCCGAGCAGCAGGGCCATGAACCGGTTGCGGCGCAGGTCGAGCAGCTCCTTGCGGGCGACGACGAGGGTGTCAGTCACGGAGGTCTCTTCTCAGGTGGTCGCGCTTGGTCGCCAGCAGCACCAGGAGGCCGGCCGCGAGGGCGGTGACGATCGCGGTCGCGGCGAGCCCGAGGCTGCTGGAGCCTCCGGTTCCGAGGGCCGCGCCGCTGAGGGTCTTGAACTGCTCGCCCAGGGCGAGCGGGCCGACGATCTGTTGGACGAGGGCGAATGCGCCGCCCTGGACGGGGACCGCGGCCACCGGGTTGAGCAGGGACACTGGGAGTGCTGCCGTGCCGAGCTGGGGCAGGACGAACGTGATCACGCTCCAGCCGACGATCGGCAGCAGGAGCGCTGAGGTCTCGCGCCGGCTGTGGATGCCACTGAGCATCCCGACGACGACGAAGACGAGGAGGAACACCCAGGCCAGGCCGAAGAACGAGGCGAGCCGGACGGTGTCTCCGGCGCCGAGGGCGGCCCGGGCGATCAGGGCGATGCTCGCCCAGGTGAGCACCGCTGCTGCGGTGAGGATCGTGGCGAGCCAGATCGCCATGCCCGTGAGCTTGGCTCCGAGGTGGACGGCCACGTCGACCGGCCGGCTCAGGACGAGGTCCGTCGTCCGCGACTTCCGGCTCCGCAGTGTCGAGCTGACGCCCAGGACGATCGCGAGGAGCGCGCCGATGAGGATCACGTAGATCACCACGTTCGTCACGTAGCTCAGCGAGGCGGCGTGCGCGAAGGGGTTGGGTGCTGTGGTCAGGCCCGCCGCCCTGGTGGTCTCCCACACGCTTGTCACCGTGCGATGGGTGAGCCAGCCGATGAGGCTGGAGACGGACACCATGCCGAGGAAGACGACCAGGAGCACCTGCGGCATCCGCTCGCGGCGGGCGCTGAGCACCTCCTGTTGCAGGGTGGCCCTGAAGCCGGTCATGCGACCCTCGGTGAGTCGAGGTGCAGGTAGATGTCCTCCAGCGAGGACTCGTCGGGGAAGGCGCCAATGGTCGCCTCGAGCGAGTCGTGGTAGCGCAGCTCACCGGCTGTGAGCACGCCGATGCTGGTGCAGGTCTTCGTCACCTCGGACAGCAGGTGGGTGTTCATGAAGATCGTCATGCCGAGGTCCCGGTTGAGCCCGACGATGATCTCGCGGAGCTTGCGGACCCCTTGGGGGTCCAGCCCCGAGGTGGGCTCGTCCAGGAACAGCACGGCGGGCTCGTGCAGGATCGCCTGGGCGATGCCGACCCGCTGACGCATGCCCTTGGAGAATGTGCCCAGGCGCTCGTTCTCGTGCCCGGTGAAGTCGAGGTACTCCAAGACCTGGCCGATCCGGGCGTCGGGCCTGCGCAGCCCAGAGAGCCGACCGAAGTAGCGCACGTTCTCCAGGGTCGTGAGGTTGTCGTAGAACTGCACGTTCTCCGGCAGGTAGCCGATGATGCGGCGCACCCCGTCGGGGTTGCGCCTGCCGTCCTGCCCGCCGATGACCATCTGACCGCCGGTGGGCTGGAGCAGGGTCGTCAGGAGATTGACGGTCGTCGTCTTGCCGGCGCCGTTGTGCCCGAGGAGGCCGAAGACCTCACCGGCGCGGACCTCGAGGTCCAGGCCGACCAGGGCCGTCTTGTCGCCGTAGGACTTGCAGAGCCCTGTCGTTCTGATCGCGATGTCACTCATGGCCCCGACGCTACGAACAGCCACCTGAGACCAGCGTGAGAGCCCTCATCCCTTCCACAGGGAAGGCGCAGCTCGAACAGGGCGCCGTCCGACGTGTCCTGCATCACATGCAGGGACCCGCCGCGAGCCAGTGACGTCTCACGGTTGATCGCCAGCCCCAGGCCGCTGCCGCCGCGATCGCGGGCCCTGGCGTCGTCGAGGTGGGTGAATCGCTCGAAGATGCGCTCGCGGTCCTCCGGCGGCACTCCCGGCTCGTCATCACGCACCCGCACCACGGCCCAGGCGCCCTCGGCCGCCAACGCGACGTGCCCTCGAACGCGCGTGCCGCGCCGCGTTCTCGAGGAGGTTTCGCACGACGCGGGCCAGCTGCGGTCCGTCTCCGCGCACTCGCACGGCGGGCAGGGGGTCAACTGCGATGTCGAGGACGAGGTCGGTGTGGCGGCGCAGCGTCTCGACCGCGTCGTGCGCGACGTCGTCGAGGTCCACCTCGTTTTGGGCCACAGGGACATGACCGTCCAGCCGGGCGAGCACGAGCAGCTTCCGTGTGAACTAAGTCCATCAAGCCACTCAACGTCTCCACCGCGAGGGGCGGCGATGCGTCAGCCGACCCGAGGTGGCGGCTGCGGAATGGTGGACTCGCGACTCATTCCGACGGAGCGATGTTCTGGTTGAGGTGGAACAGGTTCTTCGGGTCATAGGTGTTCTTGACGAGGGCGAGGCGCTCGTAGTTCGGCCCGTAGTTGGCCTGGATGCGGCTCTGGTCGTCCTGCGCCATGAAGTTGATGTAGCCGCCGGCGCTGGTGTGGGGCTCGAGTGCCGCGTGGTAGTCGCGAACCCACCTAGTGTTGGCCTCGTTGTCTGCCGGGTCCGGCCACATGCCCGCGATCACGGGGGCAAATTTCGCATCGCGATAGGCGAACGCGGTCGCATCTGCGGCGACGTCCTGGACCGCCCCGTCGATCGGGTAGAGGTGCATCGTGGACTGCATCGCCGGCACGTTCGGGCCATGTTCCAGGTGCGCGGCGATGGCGCCGTCGGTGAGCTCGGGGAGGAACGCGGCCTTCCAGTAGTGCTGGAGGCCGGCGGGCAACAAGCCGTCGAACGCGGAGTTGAGTGCAGGGTAGGGCATCCGGCCGACGTGTTCGGCGACCGGCGTTCCGACCGCACGCAGCTCCTGGAGCAGCGCCTCCGCGTCCTCGTCACTGCCGTTGAAGCAGGACACCAGCAGCGCGAACGGCTCGCCGACCCGGTCCTCGGGTACGAAGGGAAGCGGTGGGGCGATCTGGAACGCAGGGAAGGCTCCCATGGCGCGGGGGGCGGCGGCGATCCACTCGCGATAGGTCTTGAGCAGGGCCTCGGCGTTCTCGAGCTCGAAGAACATCGGGCCGCCGTAGATCGTGTCGACCGGGTGAAGGTCGAACTCCAGCTCGGTCACCACCCCGAAGTTCCCGCCACCGCCGCGCAGCGCCCAGAACAGGTCGGCGTGCTCGTTCTCGCTCGCGGTCACGAAGCTGCCATCGGCAAGGACGACGTCGACCGAGCGAAGGTTGTCGATGGAGAGTCCGTGCGCACGGGCGAGGTAGCCGATACCCCCGCCGAGGGTGAGGCCGGCCACTCCGGTGGTCGAGATGATCCCGCCCGTGGTTGCCAGGCCGAAGGCGTGCGCAGCATGGTCGAAGTCCCCCCAGGTGCAGCCTCCTTGTACTCGGGCGGTCCGCTTGCTCGGGTCGATGCGGATCCCCTTCATGCGGCTGAGGTCGAGGACGATGCCGTCGTCCACCGTCCCGAACCCTGGAACGCTGTGCCCCCCCGCCCGGATGGCGAGGTCGAGGCCGCTCTCCCGTGCCGCTGCGACCGCGACACGCACGTCGGCGACATCGACGGCGCGCACGACGGCGAGGGGGTGGCGGTCGATCATGCCGTTGTAGACAGAGCGCGCCTGTTCGTAATCGGGGGAGTGCGCCGTGACAACCGAGCCACGTGCTGCCTCGAGGATGCTGAGTGCCGGTGTGCCGTTCATGGCCGCTCCTGGTTGGGGGTCGGGCTCTGCTGGTGCAATCGAGGCTACGGAGAGCCGGGCCTGGGCGCCTGACCTGATCTGACCCAATGCGGCAGCCGAGAGGGTCAGATCTGACTATCTGTCGAAGAGGTTGATCCGGATAGAGTCGAAAGGTGATCGTGACCGCCTCGCTGGGCTCAGCGACCGGGCCCGGGCCAAGTGGTACAGCCTTCGTCGGCCGCCACGCTGAGATCGAACGTCTGGAGGCGGTCTGGGCAGCGGTCGAGGACGACCGACGGCAACTGGTCTTCGTAGGTGGTGAGCCGGGGGTCGGCAAGACCCGGCTGGTGGCGGAGGCCGCGAAGGCGCTGCGCGAGCATGGGGCCACGGTGCTCTGGGGTGCCTGCCGGGAGGACCTCGACATCCCCTACCGGCCGTTCATCGCGATCCTGGAGCAGGCGCTCGGCCAGGCGACCCCCGCAGCGCTCGCAGAGATTCCGCCGTCGGCGGCGGCCCCGCTCCTCAGGCTGACCGCCAAGGCCGCCCACCACTGGCCACAGTCGCCACAACCCGCTCCCGGCGACCCCGAGTCCCGGCCGGTCCTCTTCGACGCGGTGCTGCGCGTCCTGTTGGCGGTGGCCGAGCGTGGGCCGCTGGTGCTGGTTCTCGAAGACCTGCACTGGGCACAGGAGCCGACCCTGGCGTTGCTCTCCCACATGGCCGAGTCGACCGCGGGGGAGCAGCTGCTCGTGCTGGCCACGCGTCGGACCACGGCCCCGGACCGCACTGACGCCGTCACCTATGCGATCGCGGACCTGCACCGTCTTGACGGAGTCGAGCGGATCGACCTGGTCGGGCTCTCCACCGAGGACGTGGCGGAGTACCTGTTGCGCCAGACCGGCGTGTCGCGGGCCTCGGTCCGGGCGGCCGCCCCGGTGCTGCGGGACCACACCGGGGGCAATCCGTTCTTCCTCCAGGAGTACTGGCACGACCTCCAGACCCGCGGAGGGCTGGAGGCCATGCGCTCCGGATTCGCCCAGGCGCCACGTTCGGTCCAGGACGCGCTGGAGCGTCGGCTGGCCGCCTTCAGCGCGGAGCACGCGCGTGTCGTCGAGCTGGCAGCAGTTGCAGGCGACCAGATTGATCCCTCGGTCCTGGTCCAGGCTGATGACCTGGACTCGGCGGTGGTTCTCGAGGGGCTGGACTTCGGGGTCCGGGCCGGCCTTCTCGGCACAGACCCGGACGGTGGGGGTTTCCGGTTCGCGCACGCGCTGGCCCGGCAGGCCGTGCTCGATCGGATGTCCTCCACTGGTCGCGCGGCTGCCCACGCGCGGGTCGCGGAGGTTCTCGAGGGCCGGATGGCTGAGGACGATCCGGGACTGGTCGCCCAGCTGGCGCATCACTACCTCCAGGCCAAAGCGCTCGGACACGGGGACAAGGCGGTGCACTACCTGGTGCTGGCGGCTGAGCAGGCGGTGCGCAGCATCGCCCCGGGTGAGGCCGCGGCGCTCTACGAGCGGGCAGCGCAGCTGCACGCCGCCCAAGGCCCGCCCCGGGTGGAGCTGCTCCTGACCGCGGCCCGTTGTTACATGCACGCCGGCGACTTCACGACCGCCCGACGGCTGTACGCCGACCTGGCTTCGAGCAAGAGCCCGCGAACCCGGCTGCTGGCCGCGATTGGTCACGAGGACGCCTCCGCCCGGCCCGGGGTCAACGGCCAGCCGTCGCTGGTGATGCTCAGCGAGGCTCTTGAGGGCGCCGCCCTGGACCGCAGTGACCCGCTGTACGTGCGCGCTCTCGCGAGCATGGGCAGAGCGTCCGCGTTCACGGGTGACTCGCAACGGGCTCGAGTGTGGGGAGAGGATGCGCTGGCGCTGGCCCGCGCGGACGGGGACGCGGAGCTGGTCGCTCACGCGCTCGGTCGGACCCTGTGGCAGGGGATGACCCCTCAGCTGGCGCCCGAGCTGCTGGCCAGGGCAGTCGAGCTGTACGAGATCGGCTCCCGTCTCGGGGACGCCGACCATCTCGGTCCGGCCGCGTTCTATCGCTCCGTCTTCGCCTACATCGTGGGGGACGAGCCTGCTTGGACCAGTGCTCAGCGCGACCTCACCGAGCTTGCTCTGTCCCGCGGACAGCCGTTCTTCCGGTACGTCGCCGGGTGCAGCCGGTACGCCCATCGGTACGCGGTAGGAGACTATGCGGCGGCCGAGCGCATTGTGGCCTGGCTGGAACAGTTCAACCAGGAGTTCGACGGCGCTACCGAGGGATCCTGGGGAGTGCAACAGTTCATGCTGCGGCGTGTCACCGGCCGCCTGGCACAGGTGCGCCCGTTCCTGACCGGCAAGGAGCATCTCGACGGTCACTGGCTCCCAGGTCTCTTGGCGCTGTATACCGAGCTGGAGATGTGGCCGGCGGCGGCCCCTCTGCTGAGCCACCTGTGTGACCAGATCCAGGACCATCGGACCGGTGCTCAGTGGGGCGGCGTCCTGGCGTTCATGACCGAGGCGGCGGTGAAGCTCGACGACGTGTCCACCGCCCGGGTGCTACGGCCGCTGCTGGCCAGACACGCCGACGGGAATCTCATGGCCGGGCAGTTCGTCGCGGTCTTCGGGAGCGCCGATCGCCGTCTGGGCGAGCTGGACTCGCTGCTGGGTGCGTCGAGCGCTGACCTTCATTTTGAGCGCGCCCTGGCCATGGACAGGCGGATGGGGGCGGTCACCCACCAAGCCGAGACACTGGCCGCCTGGAGCCGTCACCGGGCCCGGGTCTCAGGCACGACGGCCGGGCCGTCGGCCGCCGGGCTCGCCGACGAGGCGGGTGCGCTGGCACGGCGAATCGGTCATTGGGCCGTCCTTCGCGACCTCGACACCGTCCCGGCGCCCGACGCGGTACACCCACCTCTTCCCAACGGCCTGACCGAGCGGGAGGTGGATGTTCTCCGTCTGGTCGCCGAGGGCCTGTCCAACCGCGAGATCGGCGAACGGCTGTTCCTCAGCGCGAACACGGCCGCGAACCACGTCCGCAGCATCCTGGGCAAGACCGCTGCCCCCAACCGCACCAAGGCTGCGATCTTCGCCACTGAGCACGGTCTGCTCCGTTCGGGGCGATGACCAGGTCCAGCTACATCGGTGTGAACGACCCGTCCGGAGAGATCGTCCCGGAGAGCTCCATGATGGTGTCGGCGGGGAGGCCCGCCCGGACGGCGGCCGCCCGGATCGCCTCGATGTTGTCCGCCTCGTACAGGCAGAAGGTCTTGCGCTTGTCGGCCGAGAGGAACGAGGAGAGCCAGCGCACCCCGGAGTCGTCGTTGATGGCGTTGATCTCCACGGCGGTCTCCGGGGGGACGTCCAGCTGCTCGGCGAACTGGCGCTCCACCATGAAGACCGGCATGGGTATTCCTCTCGAGGGGGTTCGGTGGCGCCCCAACCACCACCGACCTGTACGACGGTCCGGAATTTCAACCTACCCACGCAGGCGTCCCGATGCAGCGGTTCAGCAGAAACCGCCCTCGCCCCACGTGGACCCGCGTGTGCGATCTTCGGGAGCGAGCGGATCCTGCCGGCGACGGTGAGTTTCGTCGACATCGCCGGGCTGGTCCGCGGCGCCAGCGTGGGGGAGGGGCTCGAGGAAGGCAGGATGTTGTATGCCGCTGGGCTCGCTTCCGGGGTCGACCTGGCCGAGGCGAGGGGGCTGGGTCTGCTGACGACGAAGCCCTTCATCTACATGTTCAACCTCGACGAGGACCAGCTCGCCGACGCGGACCTCAAGACGGAGCTCGCGGCGTCGGTCGCCCCGGCGGACGGTTCTGGGGGTAGTCAGTTGGTGCCGGAGGAGGCCAGCTATCTCTCCTTGCCGAGAAGAAGTCCCCTGGACCTCTTGTCACTGGCCTGTGACGCCGTCGTAGCCGGCGCCAAGCGGACAGTGCTCAGCGCGACTTCTACGCCACGCTGCAGCGAGAGTGCACGACAGGGAAAACGGTCTCATCCGATCACCTTCTCCCGGCCGATTGGGACTGGAAGCGCCTCGCCGCTGAACAGGCTGTCGCATGGCGGCGCGAGATGAAACGGCTGGTGATCCGCCTCGTCGCGATGTCACCCAGGAGCGGCCACCTCGCCGTCGCCGAACTCCGGAACCATCGGATCAAGGCGCTCGTCCGGGCGGAGAGCTTCAACGTGTGATCACGGGTTGTCATCCGCGACGTGGAACGCGACGTGGGGCCGTCCCCCCGGACGGCCCCACGTGTGGCGCCACGGCGCCGGCTTTCCCTTGGCTGGGCAGACCCGCTGCGTCAGCGGCGGGTGATCTTCCACGTGCCGTCGGCCAGCGGCTTGGTCGGATGCTGGATGTTGAAGTAGAGCGTCTTCGGGTCCGTGCCGAAGTAGATGCCGGAGATCTCCGCTCCCGGGTCCACGGCTGAGGCGAAGAGCTCGACCCGATCGGCCTGCCCGTCGCCGTCGGTGTCCGGCTGGGTGGCCCAGATGTCGCTGGGCACGTTGTCCTCGACGATCCAGAGGCGGCCGTCGCCGCTCTTGGCCAGGTTGTCGGGCGAGTTGAAGCCGGTCACGCCGGCGCTGCGGTTCTCCGTCGGGACGTTGTCGCCGGCGTGGACGAAGGTGTTGAGGACGCTCTTGGCCAGGTCGATCTCGACGACGCGGTCCTCGGTCGTGTTGGCGACATAGACCTTCTGGCCGATGATCTCGACGTCCTCGGGACGCCCGAACTCGGACGCGCTGACGGCATCGGCTGCCACGTTTGCGTCGAGGACGACCTGGTCCATGTCGAGGGCGACCCACTCGAAGGCGCCTGACTTGGCGAGGTACGACGATGCGTTCCACAGCTGTTCGGCATCCGAGAGGCCGCTGACCTTCAGGGCGTAGAGCTGCCCGTCGGACAGGTCACCACGGGTGGTCGGCACGAACTTGAAGATCGAGCCGCCGTTCAGCTCGTCGATGACGAAGACGGTGCCGTCGGCCATCGCACCGATGCCTTCGTGGCGCAGGATGCCCACCTCGGGGCGCGCCACCCACTCCATCGGCGCGAAGGGGTTCTTCGGGTCGAAGAAGCCCTCGAAGAGGCGTCCGCCCGCAGTCTCCTCCGCGAACAGGACCGTGCCCCAAGGGGTCCACTCAATGCCGTCGAGACGCTTGAACCCCGCGTCCTGGGCGACGACACGGGCCTCGCCGGTCCGCAGGTCGACGACGGACACAGCCCCGTTGGAGCCCACCTCGTGCGTACGGATGAGGTAGCGTCCGGCGTCCGGGCCGGTCTCGTTGTGGACGTTCATGTCGGTCAGGTCGTCGGCGCCGCCGCCGTAGATGTCCAGCACGGTCTCGTCTGCGACGAGCTGCTGGGTGAAGCCGGCCGGCGCGACGAGCGGCTGCCCCCAAGCCGCGCTCTGCTGGGTGTAGGCGGAGCCGTCGATCGGCTCGAAGGCGAATGGGCCGTTCGCGGCGACCGCGGGACCGGCCACGCTGAGCGTGGCGACGGCGGCGGCCGCGACGGTGAGGTGCTTCTTCACACGATCCTCCAAGGTCTGCGTCGTGATGACACCCGCACCTTCTCGGCGTCCGGTGAACCGGGGGCAACCCAGGTCTGGCCGGTTTGAGTCGGGGACGCCAACGCTTGAGACCGCCGCGGGCGGACCGCGGTCCGCACGCACGCCGGACCGGGAGGCGGGCGCGGTTGACGACCTGCCGAGCTCGACGCCGGCCGCTTCGTCTTGCCGACCCGCGTGGATCGTCGCACGATGTGATGGCGACCACTGTGCCCGGGGACGGGCCGGGGCCACCGGCCACCGCCCCCAGGATTCTGGGGCATGGCGCGCCGCGCATGTTGTCCCATTCTCTCTAGGAGTGTCATGCGCAACCACTTCAGAACGTCCCTCGCGGCGGCGGCGACTGCTGCGTCCTTGTTGGTGGCGGGGGCGGCGTTCGCCGACCCGGTCACCCCTGGCGGCTCGACGGAAGTGACCGTCGGCAGCAACGACAACCTGTTCTCGCAGAACAAGCAGAACGAGCCCGGCCTCGCGGTCAACCCGGTTGACACGAACATCCTCGTGGCGGGGGCCAACGACAACATCGACATGGAGGCGTGCAACGCCGGCGACGACCGGACGTGTCCCTTCACCGCGGGCGTCGGCGTCTCCGGCGTCCAGTTCTCCAACGACGCCGGCAGGACGTGGGTCCAGCCGGACTACACCGGCTTCTCGGCCCGCGTCGCCCCCAGCTGCCTCGGGCAGCCCGACATCTCAGTGGGTGTGCCGCCGGCAGGCGACACTGGCTGCCAGCCGGACCCCGAAGGCCCCATCGGGACGCTGCCCTGGTACTACGAGAACGGGATGGTCTCCAACGGCGACCCCGAGCTCGTCTTCGGGCCTGTCCCGGCGGACGATGGCAGCTTCTCGTGGGAGAACGGGCAGCGCCTGTACTACGCCAACATCGCGACGAACTTCCCGGGCAACCCGGGGTTCCTCGGCGCAGGCGCGATCGCGGTCTCGCGGACGGACGACGTCGCCGCGGCCATGGCCGGCGACAAGGACGCCTGGATGCCGCCCGTCGTCGTGACGCGGCAGAACTCGGCGCTCTTCAGCGACAAGGAGCAGCTCTGGGCGGACAACGCCGCGAGCAGCCCGCACTTCGGCAATGTCTACGTCTGCAACGTCGGGTTCCGGGGCGCGGCCGGCTCGGAGCCGGTCCTCTTCGCCCGCTCCACCGACGGTGGCGCCCGGTGGACGACGCGCCAGATCACGGCGGCCACCAACACCTGGCAGACCGGTGGGCGCCAGGGCTGCGGCATCCGGACCGACAGCCGGGGCGTCGTCTACGTCATGTGGGTCGGCACGGACATCCAGACGCGCGGCGACGTCTTCTTCCAGGCCCGTTCGTTCGACGGCGGCGCCAACTTCGAGCGGCCGCGAGCCGTCCTCGACGTCCATGGCCTTGGCCAGTTCGACCCGGCCCAAGGACGGTTCACCATCGACGGCATCGCCGGAGCCCGGACGATCAACTTCCCGAGCCTCGACATCGCCAACGGGGCACCCAGCGGCGCGGACGCGACCGACGACATCGTGGTCACCTGGGCCGACGACCGGCAAGGGACCAACGAGGAACGTGCCTTCGTCAGCGTCTCGACCGACGGCGGAGAGTCGTACTCCGGGGCCGAGGCGGTGAGCACACCCGGCGATCGGGCGAACTTCCCGGCCGTCGCGGTCTCACCGGACGGCACCGACGTCTGGCTCGTCTACAACGCCTGGCTCGACCCGTGGCGCACCAACACGACGGAACCCCGGCGCGTCCTCGGAGTGGTGATGCACGCCGAGATGGCCCCGGACACAGGAGCCCTCACGTCGTGGACGACCGAGCTGCGAGGCCCGGAGGGCGACGGCCGCGCGTCGAGCGCCAACGCCCTGACGGCAGAGTTCCTCGGCGACTACAACTACGCAGTTGCCACCCGGGACTACGGGGCAGCGGTCTGGAACGACATGCGGGACGGCGTGGTCTGCCCGGAGATCAACGCATACCGCCAGGCCTTCGTCGATGACGTCACCGGCGCGAACGCGGAGCCGATCGTGGCCGACCGGCCGAGGGACCGCGCATCGGCCGCGGAGCTCCCGGCGAGCCACTCGCTCGCCTTGCGTCCGGGCCCGAACAACGCGTGCGACCCGGCCTTCGGCAACTCGAGCATCTACGGAGGCACCTTCAGCGACGACAGCTGAGCGGCCCTGACCGCCCTGGTGCAGCCGGAGCGGCAGGCAGGAACGCGACGACCCGGAGGTTCTCAGTCGAGACCTCCGGGTCGTGCGTGCCGTGGCCTTCCGCACGGTGGACGACACGCAAAAGGGTCGTATGCCGCTGAGTTCCCTCCCAGCGCAAGGCAGATCCGCGATTCGCGAGACAGGAGCGGCTCAGGTCGGCATCCTGAGGAGGGGCCATCGTCGAGGATCGGGGGATCCGGGGCCCGCCAAAGGGGGTTGGCGCCGTGGGGACGGCGCCTGGACGGAACGATTTCCGATGTCTCACCTCGTGCCAGCGTGTCCGCTCCGTGGCTCGAGGGATCACGTCCTTCAAGGGGGAACCATGAAGAGCTCAATCCGTGCTGCCCTGCGCCCTCGGCGCCAGCCCGCAGCACTCCTGGCCGGCTTGGCCCTGGCTGCCACGTCTGCCGTCGCCGTACCCACGGCCGCCTCCGCGGCCAACTCGGTGACCGTCATCTCCAACCCGGATGCCTACGTCTGCAGCGAGGCGGGCTACATCGGGTTCGAGGACCTCCCCGACAGCACCAATCTCTCGGCCGGTGCGATCGGCGGGGTGCAGTTCACGACCACGGCCGGATACAGCTGGCTCGTGGGCGATTTCGCCACCGGCGGCTACAACGGCAAGTACCCCTCTGGCCAGTACACCAGCCACGGCACGCACTGGGCGTGGCTCGGCGTCGACCAGGGCGCCGGCCGGATCGACTTCCTCAACGGGCCCGCCTCGACTTTCAGCCTCCTCGCAAGCACCAACACGCCCGTCGTTCTGGAGGCTTACGACTCGTCCGCTGCACTGCTGGAGTCAACCGCCTCGAGTGGCACCAACCTCGGCACGGGAACGATGGCCGAGCTGAAGATCACCCGGGCCTCGGCCGACATCGCCTACGTCGTGGTCCATGACACCGGCAACTACTTCGAGGTCGATGACATCTGCACCGACGCTCCCGGCGTCAACCCGCCGTCGAACACGGCACCCGACGTCGCCGCCGACAACGCCGTGGTGGCCGTCGACGAGGCGTCCGCTGCAGGGAACACGGGCACGTTCTCGGACGTCGACGAGGACGCGGTCAGTCTCTCCGCCTCGGTCGGCTCGGTCCTTGAGAGCGGACCGGGCACCTGGGCCTGGAGCTACACGCCGAGCGACGGCCCGGTCGACAGCCAGACCGTGACGATCACCGCGGCCGACGGCACCGACACGAGCACAGTCACGTTCGACCTGCAGGTGTCCAACGTCGCCCCGACGATCACCTCCTTGACCCCGAGTGCGACCACGGTCGTCACGGGTCAGCCGGTCACCTTCGTCGGTCAGGCCACCGACCCGTCTGGGCCCGACACCGCGGCCGGGTTCTCCTGGTCGTTCAACGGCGGCGCCTATGGGACCTCGAACGCGTTCACCACCGCATACGCCACGTGCGGCAGCAACGACGTGACCGCGCTCGCCAAGGACAAGGACAACGGCGTCTCCGCTCCGTTCACCTCGTCCGCTGTCATGGCGCTGGACAGTGAGTTCCTGCCACCGCTGCAGTCCGGCACCTTCAACAAGGTCAGAGGGGGCCAAGTCGTGCCGGTCAAGATCAGCGTCGGGTGTGACGGGGTGCTGGCCTCCGGGCTGTCCCCGGCCATCCAGCTGCTGTCCGGCGACGTGGATCCTTCCACTGACCCCGGCGACGGCTCCGTCGACGTGGTCACCGAGTCCGTCTCCTCAGCGGACACCTCGGGTGTCATGCGCGCCGCAGACGGGCAGTACATCTACAACCTGCGCATCCCCGCCGGCGCCTCGGGCGCGAAGTACACCGTCCGGGTCCGTCCCACCGGCACGGCCGCAGGCGGCGCCCGCTACATCGCCATCCAGCTCCGCTGAGGCCACCCGTTCCGTCGGTGAGGTCGATGCATCGTCCACCTCACCGACGGGACGTCCCCCTCGACGCCCATGACCAGCAGGGCGTCAGTGTGGCGAGTAGGAAGGTCCACGCGGGTTGCAGACCGAGTCGGCCGTCAGCGACGGGGACGGCAGCAACCGTCCGCGAGCCGATGGTCCTACCAGTCGAGCTCGTGGCACTCGCGGCTGCGGGCGGGCTCGACCTGCAGCGTGGCGTGGAGGACTCCGTGTTCGTCGCGCAGCACCGCCTTGGCGCTCTCGAGGATGTCCTGCGTCGGCGCGCCTTCGTCGGCGACGAGGTGAGCGGTGGCCACGAGCATCCCCGAGGTCAGGGTCCACAGGTGCAGGTCGTGCACGTCGTGCACGCCGGGGATGCCTGCAAGGTCGGCAGTGACGCGCTCGACGTCGATGCTGTCGGGGACCTTCTGGCCGAGAACGTCGAGGACCTGACGCCCGAGCAGCACTGCGCGCACGGCGACGAAGACTCCGATGGCCAGGGCGGCCACGGTGTCCCAGATGACATTGCCCGTCGTGGCGATGAGCCAGCCGGCCACGAGCACGCCGCCCGATCCGGCGGCGTCGGCCATCACTTCCAGGTAGGCGCCCTTGACGTTGAGGGATTCGGTGGAACCGCCGCGCAGCAGGAGGAGGGCAGCGAGGTTGACGCCCAGTCCGATGGCGCCGACGACCAGCATGGGGCCGCCCTGCAGCTCGACCGGGTCGCCGATGCGCTGGACCGCTTCGACGACGACGTAGGCCGAGACGCCGAGCATGAGCAGGACAGCGAGCCCGGAGGCGAAGATCTCGGAGCGGTACGAGCCGTAGGTTCGACGGCCGGTGGAGTCAGGGCGAGCGGCCAGGCTCGTGGCAATGAGTGCGGCACCGAGGGCCACGACGTCGGCTGCCATGTGGCCGGCGTCGGAGAGCAGGGCCAATGACTGGGTGATCCAGCCGACGACGAGCTCGACGCCGAAGAACCCCGCGGTGAGCACGAAGGCGAGGCGCAACCGCCAGCGGTGGCGGCGACCCGCGTGCCCCGGGGTCGCGTGCGCACCGTGTCCGTGCCCGTGGCGCGTGCTCATCCGGTCACTCCTTGTGGGGGCGGGCGTCCTCGTCGGCTTCGGTGGGGTCGTCGTCGTCCTCGACGAGCTCGCCCTCCCACGCTTCACGGCCCTCGTTCAGCGCGAACACCGCGATGACGAAGCCGGCGACGGGATCGAGCCAGGCAGCGCCGGTCAGGGAGTAGAGGCCCAGACCGAGCAGGGTCGAGACGCTGAGGAGCATGCAGATCTTCGTCTCCGCGGCGTCGGCGAGGATCAGCCGGTCGCCGCCCAGGGCGCGCCCGACCCGTTGCTTGGCCGCCGCCAGGACGGGCATGACGATGAGCGACGTGCTGAGCAGGATGATCCCGACCAGGGACTGGTCCGGCTCCTCGCCGCGGATGAGCGACCGCACCCCTTCGACGACGACGTAGGCGGCGAGGAGGAAGAAGGTCACGGCCACGCCGCGGAGGGCGCGCCGCTCCTTGCGTTCGTCGGCCTGCCCGTGCCGCAGCCGCGCCGCAAGCCGGAGGCCCACCAGCACGGCGGCGGCCGACTCGATCCCGGAGTCCAGGCCGAAGCCGACGAGGGACACCAGTCCGGCCATGATGCCGGCGGTGATCCCGACGACGCCCTCGACGACGTTGTAGGCGACGGTGAACTGCGCGAGTCGCAGGGCCCGGCGGGTGAGCCGCTCGGTCTCGGGGTCGGCCATCGATGAAGGCGTGGGCGCAGCCGTCGCGGACGTCAGCTGGGCGGCCGTCGGGTCGGGCCGGCCGGTCATGAGGCGGTCTCCGTAGAGGTGAGGCCGTACCGCGGGCACAGGGTCACGGCGTCGCCGGTGAGCTCGAGCAGGCGCTCGGCGGAGGCGAGCAGGTCGAGGAGCGACTCCGAGTGGTTGAGGGAGTAGACGGAGGCGCGGCCCTCCGGTCGGGAACTGACGAGCCCGCAGTCCTTGAGGCAGGCCAGGTGCTTCGAGACGGTGCTCTGCGCCAGCCCGAGGTGTGCGGTGAGGTCGATGACGCGGTGCTCGCCGAGGGCCAGGTGTCGCAGGATCGCCAGCCGCGAGGGGTCTGAGAATCCGTGAAAGAGACAGGCTGCGGCACTCAGGGCCGATCGTTCGACCTCGCTTCCGGCCGCGCTGCGAGAGGGTGGCATCGTCATGAGGCGATGCTATCGCCGTAGGTGGAGAGGCGCGCTGCGGGGGGTGCGCGCCAAGCCATCCCGCGCGGGTTCAGACCTCTCGGCTGCTGAGCACCTCTGAGCTGTCGATCTTGAGGACTCCATCCTCCTCGACGAGCCCGTAGGCCGTGCGCTCCACGAAGACCCGGCCGTCCTTGAAGACGTAGGTCAGCGTCGCCTCCACGGTGCCAGGTGGGGAACCGTCGACGTCCTTGACGGTCACCTTCTTGATGCTGTCCCAGAAGGACTCGTAGGTGTCGACACTGCCGGCGGTCGTGCTGCGGTACCGCTCGGTGAGCAGGGCATATCCCTCCTCCGTGTCGTCGGGGAGAAGCGAGTAGTACTCCCGCACGGCCTTGCTGAGCTTCGCGGCCGATGGCGCGGCCGGGGCCGACGGCGGGGTCTCGCTCTGGGTGGTCGGCGCCGCGGAGGTGGTCGTCGGGCGCGGGCTCGTCGTGGTCCTCGGCGACGGCGTCGTCGAGGGCGAGGAGGCGGAGGTCGTCTCGGGCGGCGCGGCGCTCGGGGTCCGTCCGTCGCCCGCGGTGAGCGCCTGCCACGCCAGCAGCCCGACTGCCACCAGGGCCACGACGGCGAGGGCCACGAGGACCCCCCGGCGGGAGCGCCGCCTGCCTGACCCGCCCGGGTCGCCCGTTCCCGTCACCCTCGCGCGGTCGGCGGCAGGTCGAGGCGAAGTGACGCCCCCCGAAGCCGAGGACGCCCCCGCACCAGCGCCCACAGCAGCCCCAGCAGCCGCCACGCGCGCACCCGGTAGCGGCAGCGCGGGCGGCACGGTCCGCAGCGGCTGGGTCGCCCCGGCCACCGGCATCGCAACCGTCGGATCGGCCGCAGCGGGCATCGCAACCGTCGGATCGGCCCCGGCCGGCCCCGTCAGGTCCACCCGCTCGAGCGC
Organism: Intrasporangium calvum DSM 43043; assembly: GCF_000184685.1. NCBI lineage: Bacteria > Bacillati > Actinomycetota > Actinomycetes > Micrococcales > Intrasporangiaceae > Intrasporangium > Intrasporangium calvum. The sequence goes on along the minus strand of NC_014830.1, from coordinate 2,972,034 downwards.
CTCGACCGCCGCCGCCATTGAGGGTCGCTCGGACGGCCGGTCAGCCAGCATCGCGAGCAGCACGGGGGTCAGCGCGCCCGCCCGGGTGGGCGGGGTGGCCGCGGAGGAGGCGACGCGGTGCAGCAGCGCCATCGGGTTCGGGTCGAGCCCGAACGGCGGGGTGCCCTCCACGGCGGCATAGAGGGTCGCGCCGAGCGAGAAGACGTCGGTCGCGGGGCTCGACTCCTCGCCGCGGGCGACCTCGGGGGCGAGGTAGGCGGGCGTGCCCGTCACCATTCCGGCCGCCGTGAGGGTGGCGTCGCCGAGCGCGCGGGAGATGCCGAAGTCGGTGATCATCGCCGAGCCGTCGTCGAGGATGAGGACGTTGGCCGGTTTGACGTCGCGGTGCACGATGCCGGCGGCGTGGGCGGCCGCGAGCGCGGAGCCGACCTCGGCGCCGATGAGCGCCACGTCGTCAGGGGGCAGCGGGCCGTTCTCGTCGAGCACCTGCTGGAGCGTGCGGGAGGGCAGGTACTGCATGATCAGGCACGGCTGGCCCTCGTGCTCGACGACGTCGAAGACCGGGACCGCGTGCGCGTGGTGGAGCCGCGCGGTGTTGCGCGCTTCGCGCATGGCGCGGTTCTTCGCGTTCTCGGCGTCCGCGGCGCTCGCGCCGGGTGGCAGGTGGAGGAGCTTGGCGGCGACGGTCCGTTGCAGGCGCTCGTCGCGGGCCTCCCAGACCGACCCCATCCCGCCGACGCCGACGCGGTTGAGCAGGCGGTAGCGCCCGGCGATGAGGACGTCGGGCTGGTTCATCGTGCGAGGCTCCGTCCGGTGGGGTGGTGGCGGCTCACGGCTGGCGTGACCCTGACAACGTACCCAGTGCCGGGTTGGTGGGGTCCCCCGCGAGGGTGCCGTGCGGCGCGGCGCACCACGAATGCTGCCGTATGCCGCTGGGCTCGCTCAGCGCCCGACGCCGGCTCTGCGGCCCCACCCTCGAGAGCGCGGTTGGGTCGCGGCCAACGCCGTGGGTGAGTGGGCGTCGCCGAGGACGCGGCGCAGGAGGCGCAGCTCGTCGCGGAGGCGGGGTGGGATGGGCAGGCGGTAGATGGTGAGGGCCTGCTGGTAGGCGACCATGGCGAGCAGGTAGTCGTTGCGGGCCTTGTCCAGGTCGGTGCGGGTGGCCGTGGCGCGCCGGGCCGCCATCACCTCGGCGCGGGCTCCGTCCATGGTCTGGCGGAGCGATCCGAGCAGCGTGGCGGCATAGGGCCCCATCGCCCCGCTGACGGCAGAGCCGGCTTCCATCGGGTCGGCGGTCATCGTGGATTCGGGCTGCGCATGCGTGACACCCTGCTTCCCACCGCGCTTCTGGGTGGGGAGCGCGGTCCCTCCACCATACGCTGCCCCGATGGTCTGACGGGACGCTGAGGTGGCCCAAGGCACGTCGCGGTGCCGGGACCTTCGACTCTGGCGCATCCTCCTGGCCGTGCCGACGCTGGCTGGGCGGTGGCCGACCGCCGATGTTCGGCGTCCCAGGCGCCGCAGGAGGAGGACAGACATGGAATCCACCAGCAAGCCCATGACCGAGGCGGCGATGCGAGCGTTCGCCAAGACGCACTTCGACGCCTGGAACGCCCACGACGTCGACGCCGCAGTTGCGCTGGTCACGGACGACGTCGTGTGGGAGGACCCGTCGTTCGAGAAGCCTGTGCTCGGCAAGGCTGAGATGGCTGACCGGATGCGAGCGCTCTTCGTCGCCTTCCCGGACCTGCACTTCCCCGAGGAGCTGGCCCACGCGCACACCAATGTCGCCGACGGGGAGTCCGTCCTGACCTGGACGTTCACGGCGACCATGATGGGCGACCTCGTCGCTCCCGAGGGGCGCATGCCGGCCACCGGCAAGAAGGTGCAGGTCAGCGGCGCGACGTTCAACCGGTTCCGCGGCGACCTGCTCAGCCACTTCACGATGTACTACGACAGCCTCGACATGCTGCACCAGCTCGGCTTCCTGCCGTCGAGCACGGGGATCAGCATGCGCGCCGTGATGCTGGCCGACTACCTGGGGGGCAAGGCGAAGAAGGCCCTGCACCTGACCTGACCTGACCTGACGGGCCGAGCAGGCCTCGAGCGCTGCTAGGCGGTCTTGTCGCCCTTCGGGGCGGCTCGCAGGGTGCGCTTGCGGGGTGGTGTGGTGCGCGTCCGGCTCCGTGGCGTGGCGTCTCGAACCGGCCGAACGGGCCGGTCCGGGACCCGCTCGGTCGTCGCCATGAAGTCCCGCAGCACGTCGGCGAACCGGTCGGGCTGGTCGAGGTGCGGGAAGTGGCCCGCCCCCTCGAAGAGCTCGACCCGGCACGCGGGCGACAGTTCGGCGGCCCGGCGCGCGTGGGCGGCGGGGATGACCATGTCGTTGGTGCCCCAGACGATGAGGACGGGCACGCCGGACAGCTCGGTGAGGTACTCGTGCGCGGCGATGCTCTGTCCGCCGGAGTTCATCACCGACCGGGTGGTGGCGAGGAAGGCCCGGCGTGCGTCGGCGTCGCTCAGCTCGGTGAAGCCCTCCCACGCGGCCCGCATGTCGTGGCTGGCGCGCCAGCCGAAGAGGGAGAGCCCCCGGCCGACGAGCTCGGCGCCGCCGCGGACCCACGGCGAGGCGATGACGGGCAGCACCCAGTCGGCGACGGGGAGGGTGGCGGCCCGCAGGACGGGGCTCACCTCGCGGCCGAGGCCGCCGGTGCCGACGAGGACGAGCCGCTCGACGCGCTCGGGGAAGAGGTAGCAGAAGGCGAGGGAGATCCCGCCGCCGAGCGAGTGGCCGACGATCGTGACGCGCTCGATGTCGAGCAGGTTGATGAGGTCGCGGAGGGTGGCGGCCTGCGCGGCGGGGGAGTAGTCGCCCTCGTGCTTCTCGGAGGCGCCGTGGCCGAAGAGGTCGGGGACGATGACCCGGTTGGTGTTGTCGAGCCGGTCGACGAGGTGGCGCCAGTTGCGGTGCGAGCCGAGCAGGCCGTGGACGAAGAGGATCGGCTCACCGGCGCCACTGTCGACGTAGGACAGGGTGTGGCCGTGCAGTGTTGCTCGTCGTGGGCTGAGTGCGCTCACGACACCTCCTCCGGATGGCTCTCTACTTGAGAGTAACCCGAGGATGGCGCACGCCCGGGCAGAAGCGATGGGGCTCACCCGTGTCGTGACCGGATCCTTATCCGCCCGCGGCCTGCTGCACCCATCAGCGCCGGGTGGCGGTGACGAGGAGGTACTCCCACTCCATCCGACCGGAGGCGTCCGAGTGCTCCGCCGCGAGGGCGTCCAGCGCCGCGTCGAGGGCGGCGACCCGCTCGGGGTCGTCACCGACGAAGCGGTAGGTCGCGATCGTCGGCCCGTAGTTCGCCTTGAAGAAGTCCCTGAAGCCACTCGCCCCCGCGAACGTCTCCGCCACGGTCCGCCGCTCCATCGTCAGGTCGTCGAACGTCTCCCCGAAGAGGTCGGCGACGTGCTCCTCACGTCCCCACAGCGGCGGGGGAGTGGCCCCGGGAGGGGGCTCAGCGGCATACGGCTTCATCACCGCGAACATCTGGCCGATGAACCCCTCGGGGGTCCACGAGATGAGCCCGAGCCGACCACCCGGCCGGGTCACTCGCGAGATCTCCGCTGCCGAGCGCTCGTGGAACGGAGCGAACATCACCCCGACGCACGAGATCACCGCGTCGAACTCCGCGCCCCCGAAGGGCAGCGCCTCCGCGTCGGCGACCCGCCAGTCGAGCTGCGCGCCCGCGCGCTCAGCGGCCGCGCGCCCCGAGGCGACGAGCTCGGGTGTCAGGTCGGAGGCGACGACGTCGGCTCCGGCCAGGGCTGCCGGGATGGCCGCGTTGCCCGGTCCGGCGGCGACGTCGAGCACCCGGTCCCCGGGCCCGATGCGGGTCGCGGCGACGAGCTCGGCGCCCAGTCCGGAGATGAGCTGGCGAGCCACCTTGGGGTAGTCGCCGAGCGCCCACATCGCCGCGTGCCTGGCCTTGAGTGCCGCGTCCGCGGCGGGGTCGATGACAGTGGTCATGACGTGTCCTCCCTGTGTCGGGCCGGTGCCCCCTCGGCCGGGCGGCCCGCTGCCGCCGCTGTGCCGGCCCTCCATCGAGGATGAGTCGGCGCCCGCCCCCGGACCAGTACAGGGAATGGACTGACACGCCCGCTGCGCGTGCTGATACTCGAAACCATGGGACGACACCTGCCGGGCGCGGGCCAGTACTGCCCGGTCTCACGCGCTCTCGACGTGCTGGGGGAGCGGTGGACGCTGCTCATCCTGCGCGACATGCTCGTCGGCGCGACGCGCTTCAACGACATCGCCCGCGGCCTGCCCGGCCTGTCGCGCACGTTGCTCGCGACGCGGCTGCGCCAGCTCGAGCGGGCCGGGGTCATCGCGCGCGACGGGACCGCCTACGCGCTGACACCCGCGGGCCGCGCCCTCGAGCCGCTCGTCTTCGGGATGGCCGAGTGGGGCGCCCGCTGGGCGTTCGGCGACCCGGAGGAGCACGAGCTCGACGCCGAGCTGCTCGTGTGGTGGATGCACACGCGCCTCGACACGAGCCGGCTGGGCGGGGACCGGCAGGTCGTCCACGTGCGCTTCGCCGACGAGCCGAAACGCTTCTGGATCGTCGTCGAGCGCGGCGTCCCGTCCGTGTGCACGGTCGATCCCGGTTTCGACGTGACGCTGACGATCAGCTCGGACGTGCGGTCGCTCTACCGGGTGTGGCTCGGCCGGCTCCCGCTCGGCGCGGCGATGCGCAGCGGTGCCGTGGCGGTGGATGGGCCCCGGGACGCGGTGCGGCAGGTCGGTGACGTGCTGCGGCTGAGTCCCGTGGCCCCTGCCGTGATGGGGGTCTGAGCGCAGCCGGGCGAGGCTCAGATGGCGCAGCTCGTGCGCGGCGAAGCTGTTGGCGACGTCGTGGTGCTCGGGCAGGGTCGGGTCGAGCTGGTAGCCGTGCCACGTCACCTGCACCTCGTCGCGGTGCGCTACTGGGGAGCCGTCGTGTTCCCGGAGGCCCCGAAAAGATTTCGCCGAGAGGTGTAACGCTCTCGATCTCCCGAGCGCTGTAGGGGGTGAAAGAGGCGCCACTCGAACCCCCGAGCGAGTGGCGCCTCTTCCTTTGCCCCCGGCGAGAGCCCCGTCCGGTATGCCGCTGGGCTCGCTCCCACGGACCGCTCTCCTCCCGGGGTGGCGTGGGCCACTGGGGCGATCCGGCCGGATGTTGGTCGTTCGGCTCCCTTTGTCACCGCTGCGACCTACCATGATGTGGGTTGCCTCGGGGGAGGCATTGGGTGCTCGGGCGAGTAGGGGTTTCCAGGGGTGTCAATTTCGATCTTCAATGACAAGCGGTCGCTCGTCATCATGTGGGATGCGCTGTCGTGGCTCGTCGCGCTGCTCGCGTTCGCCCTCGTGCGATTCGGAATGACGCTGCCGGGCCGCGTCTGGCAGGCCGCCCTGACCTACATCGTCCTGGCCATCGTGCTGCAGGTCGTCGCTGGATACCACTTCCACCTCTATCGCGGCCGCAGTCGACTGGGCAGCTTCGACGAGGTCAGCCTGTCGGCCCTCATCGTGGCCGGGATCAGCGTGCTCGTCGGCGGGTGGTACTTCATCACCCAGCCGGTCTTCTCCCGCTCCCTGGTCATCACGGTCCCTGCTCTGGCGTTCGTCATCATGGGTGCGGGTCGCTGGGCGTTCCGCACCGCGTCGGGGAACGCGCGCCGCCAACGGGGCCAGGCGTCGGCGGTGCCCGCCCTCGTCTACGGGGCGGGTGAGGCCGGACACCAGGTGGCGCAGCTCGTCGACTTCGACGACGACGCGCCCTACGCGATCGTCGGGTTCCTCGACGACGACCCGAGCAAGCGGTTCCTGCGGGTCAGGGGCCGGCGCGTCCTGGGGCGCGGGGCCGACCTGCTCGACGTCGCCGGCGCCACGGGCGCGGAGGTCGTCATCGTCGCGATCACGCACGCGTCGCCGCAGCTGCTCCAGGACCTCTCGGACCGGTGCATCGACGCGGGACTCAACCTCGTCGTCGTGCCGCCGGTGCGCGAGATGATCGGTGGGCGGGTCGAGCTCGACAAGCTGCGCGAGTTCAACGTGACCGACCTGCTCGGCCGCCGCGAGATCGAGACGAGCGCCGCCCAGATCTCAAGCTATGTCAGCGACAAGGTCGTGCTCATCACCGGCGCCGGCGGGTCCATCGGGTCCGAGCTGGCGCGCCAGGTGCACGCCCTGGGGCCGGCCTCCCTCGTCCTCCTCGACCGCGACGAGTCGGCCCTCCACGCGGTGCAGCTGAGCATCGACGGGTCGGGCCTGCTCGACGCCGACAACCTCGTCCTGTGCGACATCCGAGACATCGACGCGCTCGCGCACGTCTTCGACCGGCACCGCCCCGACGTCGTCTTCCACGCGGCGGCGCTCAAGCACCTGCCGATGCTCGAGCGCTTCCCCGAGGAGGGCTGGAAGACCAACGTCCTCGGCACCCTCAACGTCCTCCAGTGCGCCGTCGACGTCGAGGTCGCGCACTTCGTCAACGTCTCGACCGACAAGGCCGCCGACGCGACGAGCGTGCTGGGGCAGACGAAGCGGCTGGCCGAGCGGCTCACTGCCTGGTTCGGTGACGAGACCGGGCGGTCCTACCTGTCCGTGCGCTTCGGCAACGTCCTCGGCTCGCGCGGCTCGGTGCTCGACACCTTCCGGGCGCAGATCGACCGCGGCGGCCCCGTCACCGTCACCGACCCCGACGTGACCCGCTACTTCATGACGATCCCCGAGGCGTGCGAGCTCGTCCTCCAGGCCGGTGCGATCGGTGCCGCGGGCGACGTGCTCGTCCTCGACATGGGCCAGCCGGTCCGGATCGTCGACGTCGCGCGGCGCCTCATCGACGAGTCCGGCCGCTCCGTCGACATCACCTTCACCGGCCTGCGGCAGGGCGAGAAGCTGCACGAGGTGCTGCTCAGCTCGGCTGAGCAGGGACGGCCGACGAGCCACGCGCTCATCACCCGGGTCTCTGCGCCGCCGCTCGACCCCGTGCCGCTGCTCGCGGACAAGGTGACCGAGAGCGACCTCGGCGATCTGGTCGACGAGCGGGCCTCGACGTGCACACCACCCCGTCCGACGTCGATGCCGTGACCGCACGCTCGACCGCCCTGGGCTCAACGTGACGACGGCAGCGCCCACGGCGGCTGTGGCCGGCCTGAGGCAGCCGTCGGCGCGTCGACCGGACATCCAGGGGATGCGCGCACTAGCCGTCCTCATGGTCGTGCTCTTCCATGCCGGTGCTCCCTTGCCGGGGGGTTTTGTCGGCGTGGACGTGTTCTTCGTCATCTCCGGCTATGTGATCACTTCCATGCTCAGCCGGGAGCTCGCGGCCAGCGGCCGGATTCGCCTCGGGCGCTTCTACCTCCGCCGCTTCAAGCGGCTCACTCCCGCGCTCGCGGTCGTTGTGGCATTCACTCTGCTTGCCTCGACCTTGCTTCTCTCGCCGATGGGCGGCCAACAGTCAGCGGCCAAGACCGCCCTCGGAGCCATGCTGCTGGCCGCCAACGTGGTGATCGCTCGTGAGTCGGGCGACTACTTCGGGGCGCCCGCCGAAGCGAACCCCTTGCTGCACACGTGGTCACTGTCGGTGGAGGAGCAGTTCTACTTCGTCTTCCCGCTCCTGCTCGCAGGCACGTGGGCCTTCGCTCGGCGACGCAACGGCGTGCCAGGTCCCATCGCAGCCATTGGGTTGGTCGCGGGCCTCTCGTTCGCGCTGGCTGTCGCGGGGTCGGCCGGGCTGCGCCACTCCAACCCGTACGTCGATGCCGTTCTCAGCGCATTGACCGGGTTCTACAGCCCTCTGACGCGAGTGTGGGAGTTCGCAGTGGGAGCCCTGTTGGCTCTCGGCCTGCTTCGCTACAAGCGGTTGTCGAGCGGCTCAGCCGGGATGAGCGGGGTAGCCGGCATCGGTCTGCTCGCGGCGTCGGTCTGGCTGATCGGCGCAGCCACGCCCTTCCCGGGCGTGTGGACGTTGTTGCCGGTCATCGGCACCGGACTGCTCCTGGTCGCTGGGACCCGCGGCGCAAACGGTGTGAGCCGGCTCTTGGCCCGGGGCCCTTTGGTGAAGATCGGCGACTGGTCGTACTCCCTTTACCTGTGGCACTGGCCGTTCATCGTCTTGGCCAAAGTCGCTTGGCCCACCATTCCTGCGGCGGTGCCGCTTGCGGCGATCGCCTCGTTCGTCCCGGCCTACGTCTCGTACCGGTGGGTTGAGCAGCCCATCCGACAGATGGAGATTCGTTCGGGGCGCCGGCTGGTCCGCGTCGTGGGTCTGGCCTTCCTGCCACCCCTCGCCCTGGCGGGTCTGCTGCACGTGAGTGCGACCAATGGGTTCTGGCTGGATCCCGTCAGGAGCTACCAGGCCCAGGTGACGCCGCTTCATGCAGCGGCGGTGGCCGGATGCCATGCCAGCGGCCCCTTGGATGGGCAGGCCGTCCGCGACTGTGTGTGGAACCCCTCCGCTCCGGGAGCGCCCGTCTACCTCCTCGGCGATTCGCAGGCAGAGCACTGGAGCGAGGGGGTCATTGGAGCCGGCGAAGCACTTGATCATCCGGTGATCATCAAGACTGGCGGGAACTGCCCTCTCGTGCGCGTCGCTCTCGACCGTCTGGACGCTGTTGCTGACGTCAACGCGGCGTGTCGTGAATACGTGCAGGCGACGGTTGACTTCCTCAGGACGGCGACGCCCGGACTGGTCATCCTCTCGTCGGCCGACTCCTATTGGACCAATGAGCGAGTGTCGGTCGCGCTTGACACTGGCTCCCTGAGCACGGAGACCGGCGCGAAGCTCGAGACACTGACCGTCGCGCTGCGTGAGACGGTTGAGACTGTGAAGGAAGCGGGCCACCAAGTGGTCCTCGTTCAGGCGAGGCCAAGCTTCGCGAGCGGGGCTGGGGCAGATCCCGCCGAGTGCTCGCTCGTCGCGTTCTGGTCGGAGACCGGTTGCCGGAGCCAGATGGCCGTCGAAGAGGCACTGGCGAATCAGGGCCAAGTGCGTCGCGTGGTGGATCGTGTAGCGACGGACACTGGTTCAACCGTCCTCGACCCCTGGCAGGTCCTGTGCGGAGATGGAGTCTGTGACACGCAGCATGGGGCGCTCGTGCGGTATCGCGATGGAAGTCATGTGTCCGTGAGGCAGAGTGAGGCCATGGCACCCGTGTTTGCGGCTGCCATCCTGAAGCAAGGGATCTGAGGAATGCGGAACCAGGGGTTTGGAGCTCCATCTGACGTGGTGCCGCCGGCCGCGGTGCGAGACGGCACGCGGCTGGCTGTCCTCGGCCTGGGCTATGTCGGGCTGCCGCTGGCGGTCGAGTTCGGCAAACAGTTCGACGTGCTCGGCTACGACATCGACTCGCGGAGGGTCAAGGAGCTGCAGGACGGGCACGACCACACCTTGGAGGTCGACGACTCGGACCTCGCGGGCGCGAGCCGGCTGCGGTTCAGCGACGACGAGGGCGACCTTGCCTGGGCCAACGTCTACATCGTCACGACGCCGACGCCCATCGATGCGCACAAGCAGCCCGACCTGTCGCCGGTGTTGTCGGCGACCGAGGCGATCGCCCGAGCCCTCCGTCCGGGTGACGTGGTCATCTACGAGTCGACGGTCTATCCGGGGGCCACCGAGGAGCAGTGTGTGCCCGTGCTCGAGGCCGTCTCCGGGCTGGTCTTCAACCAGGACTTCTCCGTCGGCTACAGCCCGGAGCGGATCAACCCGGGCGACCGGGAGCACCGGCTGCCGTCGATCGTCAAGGTGACCTCCGGCTCGACGCCCGAGGCGGCCGACTTCGTCGACGACCTCTACCGGTCGATCATCACCGCTGGCACGCACCGGGCGCCGTCGATCCGGGTCGCCGAGGCGGCGAAGGTCATCGAGAACACGCAGCGCGACGTCAACATCGCGCTCATCAACGAGCTCGCGGTGCTCTTCAACCGGCTCGGCATCGACACCGAGGACGTGCTCCTCGCGGCCGGCTCGAAGTGGAACTTCCTCGGCTTCCGACCCGGTCTCGTCGGTGGCCACTGCATCGGCGTGGACCCGTACTACCTGACCCACAAGGCACAGTCCGTCGGCTACCACCCCGAGGTGATCCTCGCCGGCCGCCGGCTCAACGACTCGATGGGCTCCTACGTCGCCAGCCAGCTCGTCAAGCGGATGACGAAGGAGGAGATCCAGGTCCACGGGGCCCGGGTCCTCGTCCTCGGTCTGACCTTCAAGGAGAACACGCCCGACCTGCGCAACTCCCGGGTCGTGGACATCCTCGCCGAGCTCGCCGACTACGACATCACGGTGGACGTCTGCGACCCGTGGGCGGACCCGGAGGAGGCCCGGCGGGAGTACGGAGTCGACCTCGTCGCATCCCCCGCACGCGGGGCCTATGACGGCATCATCATTGCTGTGGCACACCACCAGTTCGTGGATCTCGGTGCCGACGGGATCCGAGCCTTCGGCAGCGCCGACGGCCACGTGGTCTATGACCTGAAGTATGTGCTCGGCCGAGCGGATTCGGACCTGCGGCTGTGAGCGAGCAGATCTACCTGTCGTCACCGGACGTGACCGAGGCCGAGGAGGAAGCGGTCCTGCGGGCCATCCGGTCCGGCTGGGTCGCGCCCCTCGGCCCCGAGGTCGACGCCTTCGAGGCAGAGCTCGCCGACTTCTGCGGCCGCGAGCACGCCGTCGCGCTGTCCTCGGGGACTGCGGCGCTGCACCTGGGCCTGCTCATCCTCGGGGTGGGCCCGGGTGACCTCGTCGCCACCTCCACGATGACGTTCGCGGCGACCGCCAACGCGATCACGTACACCGGAGCGGAGCCGCTCTTCGTCGACTGCGACGAGACCGGGAACCTCGACCCGGCGCTCTTGGACAAGGCCTTCGGTGAGGTCGCCGGGTCCGTGCGCCGGATTGCGGCGGTCGTGCCGGTCGACCTGTTCGGCAAGGTCGCTGACCACCCGGCGATCGCGGCGGTTGCTGACGCGCACGGGGTGCCTGTGCTCTCAGACGCAGCCGAATCGCTCGGGGCCGTCCGTGACGGACTGAGCTCAGCGGCATACGGCCTGGCGGCAGCGGTGTCCTTCAACGGGAACAAGGTCATGACGACCTCCGGTGGGGGAGCGCTGCTCACGGACGACGCCGGCATCGCGGAGCGGGCGCGGTATCTGGCGACGCAGGCGCGGCAGCCGGTGGTGCACTACGAGCACACGGACATCGGCTACAACTACCGGTTGTCGAACATCCTCGCAGCGCTCGGGCGGGCCCAGCTGGCGCGGCTGCCGGAGATGATCGAGCGGCGGCGGGGCCATCGCCTGGCGTATCGGGAGCTGTTTGCCGGGGTGCCGGGGGTGACGGTCTTTGGTGAGCCGTCCGGGGCCGATGGCCCAGGTGGGGGGACGCGGGACAACTTCTGGCTGACGTCGGTGCTGGTCGAGCCGGCCGTGGCTGGGTTCGCTGCGGAGGACCTGAGGCTGGCGCTGGCGGCTGACAACATCGAGGCCCGTCCGCTGTGGAAGCCGATGCACCTGCAGCCCGTCTTTGCCGGCGTGCGGTCGGTGCTCAACGGGACGAGTGAGCGGCTTTTTGAGGTAGGGCTGTCGCTGCCGAGCGGCTCGGCGCTGACGGAGCTTGAGGTTGGCCGGGTGCACTCAGCGATCGGTTCGTTCCTGGAGGTGCGCCGTGCAGCGGTCTGAGCGGCAGCGGCAGTTGCGCCGCTACGACGCGGTCAAGCGCGGGATGGACGTCGTCGTGAGCGCCGTCGGCCTGGTCGTGACCGCGCCGGTGCAGCTCGTCGTCGCCGCGGTAGTTCGGGTGGCGCTCGGGTCGCCGGTGCTCTTCCGGCAGCAGCGGCCGGGCAAGGATGGCGTCATCTTCGAGCTGGTGAAGTTCCGGACGATGCTGCACCCGGACACTGACCACCAGACGGATGCGGAGCGCCTGATGCCGGTGGGTCGGATCCTGCGGTCGACCAGTCTGGACGAACTGCCAACCTTGTGGAACGTGCTGAGGGGCGACATGAGTCTGGTTGGGCCGCGGCCGCTGCTCGTCGAGTACCTGCCCCTCTACAGCGCTGAGCAGGCGCGGCGACACGAGGTCCGACCGGGCGTTACCGGCCTTGCCCAAGCCTCGGGCCGCAACTCTTTGGGGTGGGAGGACAAGTTCGCTCTCGACGTGCAATACGTCGATCGGCGGGGCCTTGGCCTGGACCTGCACATCCTGCGGCGGACTCTGGCGGCCGTGTTAAGCCGCCGTGGCATTAGTGGCGAGGGACAGGCCACGATGAGCGTCTTCTTGGGATCGCACGGAGACGGACCTCCCTGACGAAGGAACCGACAGTCTGGCCATTCCCGGGTCGACTCGAGGCCCGGGCGTCGCGTTTCGAAAAGGATCGGCTTACCAGATGAGGCGTTCCTCCCACACCGCTCGCGCGACGTGGGTTCAGTTCTACGCTGTTGTATCTCTGTGATGTCTCAGGACATCACGGACGGCCGAACCCAATATCCGTGGGTTCGGCCGTCCGTCGTTTTAGTGCCTGGGACGCCCGGGTGGGCGTCCGGTGCCTTGGTAGCGCTTGGTTGTGTCGAGGACGAGCTCGCGCAGCAGTTCACCGGTGGCCGCGTCGATGATCCGGATGTCGAGGTCGTGGGCCAGGACGATGACGCGGGTTCCGGCGTGGGTTCGGCCGATGCCGATGGAGTAGAGCGTCCCGCCGTGGCGCAGGGTGATCTTGCCGACCTTGTCGACCTTGTCGCGGCGGACCCGGTCGTGGGTGTCGTCTTCGCGGTGGCCGGCGCCCGGGGTGGCCTTGGGGCGGGTGGTGTAGGCGGTCGCGGGGGTGGCGCGATGTTCGAGGGAGCGGTGCGGCCGGTGCTCGTTGTACTCCTGGGCGAACGTGTCGAGGTGGGCCTGCAGCTCGGCGATGGTGGCCGGCTGCTCGGGCTGGGCGCGCAGCCACTTCTTCATGGTCTGCTGGAAGCGTTCGACCTTGCCCTGGGTTTGGGGATGGTTGGGCTTGCCGTTCTTCTGGAGCACGCCGTGCCGGCGCAGCTCGGTCTCGAAGCCGTTGCGGGTGCCGGCGCCGCGCGCGCCGCCGGACAGGCGGGTGGTGAAGACCATGCCGTTGTCGGTCAGCGTGGCGGCCGGGATCCCATGCACGGCAACGGTTTGCCGGAACGTGGCCAGCACGATCGGGCCGGTGACCCGGTGATGGGCGGTGACCGACAGGGCGTAGCGGGAGTGGTCATCGAGCCAGGTCAGGATCTCGGTGTCGGGTCCGGGTCGGCCGTCGGGGCGGGTGAGTCGGTGGTGGGTGAAGTCGGACTGCCAGCACTCGTTGGGTTGCTCGGCCTGGAAGCGGATGTAGGAGGACTTCGGGCGCTTCTTCGGCTCGGGGACCACCAGGCCGGCCCGGGCCAGGTGCCGGGCGATGGTCGCGCGGGAGATCGTCAACCCCTGGTGGTGTTGCAGGTGCCAGCGGATGGTGTCCGGGCCCGCGTCCAGGCCGGTCGCCGTCAGCTTCTCACGCAGCTCGACGATCAGCTCGAGGGCCTCGGTCGGGATAGCGTTCGGGTTCGACGCGGGTCGCCGGGAGCGCGGCTCGAAGACGGCCTCACCCTCACGGCGGTACCGGGCCAGCAGCTCGTAGAGCCAGGAACGCGACACGCCGTAGGCGGAGGCGACCTCGGGGACGGGACGGTTCTCGACCACCACGGCGGTGATCAGCAATCGAGTAGTTGTCATGGCCGAACGCTGTGGCTCAGGCCAGCCTCAGTCCGGCATGTCGGGAGACATCAGTCCGGCATGTCGGGAGACACCTGTCCGGTATGTCGTGAACCAGAACATACGCTGTTGTATCTCCCGTAACGGCCCACTAGCGAGGCGAGCGTGTCTGTCGAGATCCAACCTATCGAGATCGGTGGCCACCTTGTCGGAAGCCACGAGACCCCTCTCGTGATCGCTGAGGTGTCGGGGAACCACAACGGGTCCCTCGATCGAGCGCTTGAAATCATCGAAGCAATCGCTTCGAGTGGCGCGCAGGCGGTGAAGTTCCAGACGTACACCGCGGACACACTCACCCTCGACGCATCGGGGCCACAGTTCCGGATTCGCTCTGGCCATGAGCTCTGGGGGGGACGGACCCTGCACGACCTCTATGAGGAGGCCCACACCCCTTGGGAGTGGCACGCCACGATGTTCGAGCGCGCTCGCTCGCTGGGCTTGATCCCCTTCTCCAGTCCCTTCGACCCTACCGCCATCGAGCTCCTTGAATCACTCGACTGCCCGGTTTACAAGATCGCCTCGGCGGAGATGGTAGACCTCCCCTTGATTCGCGAAGTGGCTTCTACCGGCAAGCCCATGATTATCTCAACCGGCATGGCGACTCTTGGCGAGATCGACGCCGCGCTGACCACCGCCCGGGACGGCGGATGTAGGGACATGGTTCTTCTCGCGTGCACTGCCTCCTACCCCGCAGACCCAGGTGACGCGCGGCTCCTTTCAGTCCCCACCTTGCGGGAGGCGTTCGGAATCCATGTTGGCTTGTCCGACCACACCCCTGGGATTGGTGTCTCCGTGGCAGCGGTCGCCCTCGGCGCCGTCGCGGTGGAAAAGCACGTGACTCTCCAACGCGCCGAGGGCGGGGTCGACTCAGATTTTTCCCTCGAGCCGAACGAGCTGGCCTCGTTGGTCCGCGAGACGGCCGCTGCCAGATTGGCCGTTGGTCCGCCGCGATTCGGACCAACCGAGGCTGAGCGCGACACACTGGCTCTGCGCCGATCCCTCTACGTCGTAGAAGACGTTCGTGCAGGTGACAAGGTGACCCAGTTCAACGTGCGCTCGATCCGCCCATCGGGCGGACTTGCGACAAAATTTATCGAGGTGGTGCTCGGCCGTACCTTCGTCACGGACGTGCAGCGTGGGACGCCGCTGACGTGGGAACTTATCTGACTGTCCGCACCCAGCGTTCGAAACCCTGCGCGTCCGGCGGCAGGTCCGGGGCGTAGCCGCTCCCGAGGAACAGCCGGCGGGACGCTTCGTTGGTGCGATGCAGGACCGCCAGATACGCGGTCGGCTCAGCATAGTCGGCTAGCCACCGCTGACCCGCCGCCAGCAGCGGTGCTGCGAGCGCTCGGCCGCGTGCGGTCGGCGCGACGGTGATTGAGACCTCCCACTCTCGTGTGCCCAACATGTCCCAGCGCACCGTTCCGATGTCGATCCCGCCGGCTGACCCGATGAGGACGTGGCGGTCATCGCGAGTCAGGCTGGAAGCTAGCCATTGGTGGTGGCGCACCGGCGAGACGACGTCATGCTGCCTCGAGCTCGCGCGGGTTACCGGATCGTTCCGCCAAGCGAGCAGTTTCCCCTCGTCTTGAGCCGTGGCCGTACGAATCTCGACAAGAGGTGCCGACTCGCCCCTAGGCTCAGCCGCTGTGAGAGCGGCCTCGAACATTCGGATGATCCGCCAGGCGCCGCGTCCATCCACGAGTTCGTGGGCTGCGTCGGCCATCTCCATGCGGAGGGAGGGGCTTGCGAGTACCTGGGACAACCGATTGGCGATGACATCAGGCTTTTGGAGATCAGCAGGCGTGCCCAGCCCGATGGCCGCGCCCGAGTCGATGACTAGGCGGTAACCTGCGAGCTGATTCTCGACGACGGCGACCACCGCCATCGGTCGACGCAGAGCGCACAGCTCCCACATCGATGTCCCCGCCGCGGTAACCACGAGGTCGGCCTCAGACATGATCGCCGGGAGATTCAGCGTGGGTGCAATGGGCCGAAGATTCCCGCGTCGCCAGCGCCGCGCGGCGTCTTTGAGGACCTTCTCGGTGGCCGGGGTCGAGACGACTGTGACGTCGAGCGTCGTTTCCAGCCGAGCCAAAGCTTCGACGATGGCCGGTGCACAACCCAAGGGGTCGCTCCCGCCCATGACGACCAGGACATGAGGGGTTTTGTCCAACGCACCAAGTGGGGGATATCCGCCCGTGTTGTCGGCGATCACTCGTCGTATAGGGGTGAATCGTCCGCCGCGCAGATGCCACCTGGCGGTCGCCGGAGCAACGGTGCCTTCCGCCCCAATAGTTGGGTCGATCAGGATGTCGGCAGGCTGCGCGCCGTAGGCGCCGTCGGTCATCACTGACAGCAGCGATCGGGTGGCCCATGAGTCCCTCGCTCCTCGAACGAGCGACGCGAGGACGGTGTCCACGATTGTGTAACTGTCGATGTGTATGACGTCGAACGAAGAGCGTATGGCAGGAGGCAGTACGTCCGGCTCGGCTGGAGCCCCCAAATAGTCGAGTCGGTCGTCCACCTCGGCGACGAGGCGAGGGAGAAGTCCCCCTTCCAGAGTGCCGAGAAGCGCGACCTCGTGACCGCTGGCCAGCGCCACTTCGGCGAGAGACAGAGATCTCACGACGTGCCCCAGGCCAATCTGCGGCCCGCCATCACAGCGGAGAAGGAGCCTCATCAGCCTTCTGCCAGGGCCTTCTGCTTCACACCCGCGTTGACTGCCACGAGATCCGGACGGTTGCGGAGCAGCGAGACCAACTCTTCGCGACCCATGGGCGTGGTGCCGCGGGCTTCTACGATCCCTCGGAGCGCCTTGAGGTCCTCCGGTGTGTCGATGGTCACCCGTAGGTCGGTCGCGTCGGGGGCGAAGCACAACCCCATTACCCGGAACTGGTCGGGCGCCGAATAGATGCCCGAGGTGACGTGCACTCTGTCGTGTCCGCTGGCACGACGTCCCACACGCTGGAGTGCCTTCGCGCTCACAATCTCGACGTCGAGCCCGTGGGGGAGGGTGCGGACAACGAACGTGGACACGTAGTCAAGCGTCGAGTCGGCGCGCCAAGCAGCAACCACCGCGTCGATGAGGGCGGGGTCGGTGAAGGGGCAGTCGGCGGTTATGCGGACAACTGCGTCCGCTGAGTGCTCGTCGACCGCCTGCAAGTACCTCGCGAGGACGTCGTCCTCGCTGCCGCGGACGATGGGTACTCCGAGGTTTCGGCCGGCGGCCACTATGGCATCGTCGCCGGGGGAGGTGCTCGTGGCGATGATGACCTGGTCGGGCCGACTGGCTGCCAGGCAGGCGCGTACCACCCAACTGAGGACCGGCATTCCTCCGAGATCCTGCAGCACCTTTCCTGGAAGGCGGGTGGATCCCATCCGTGCCTGGATTGCGACGACGACCCGCATGTAGCTCCTTCGTTCGTTCGTGTCATTATGGCGCCATGCCCGACCCCACGACCGGTCAGCCGTCAGTCCTCCACGGATCCTCGATTCTCGTGACCGGGGGTACTGGCTCCTTCGGCAAGGCGTTCATCGCCGAGCTGCTCCGGAACCATAACCCTAAGCGCGTAGTGGTCTTCAGCCGCGACGAACTGAAGCAGTATGAAGTCCGTCAGATGTTCGACCACGATCCACGCCTCAGGTGGTTCATCGGCGACGTTCGCGACCGGCACCGACTGGACCGTGCCATGCACGGCGTCGACTACGTGGTCCACGCTGCGGCGCTTAAGCAGGTAGACACCGCGGAATACAATCCGTGGGAGTTCGTACTCACCAATATCGTGGGAAGCCAGAACGTCATCGAGGCCTGCATCGATGCCGGCGTGAAGCGGGTGGTGGCGCTCTCCACCGACAAGGCCTCCTCCCCAATCAATCTGTACGGCGCGACGAAACTCACCGCCGACAAGCTCTTTGTCACCGGAAATCATTATGCCGCGGCATACCCGACTCGGTTCTCAGTGGTCCGCTACGGCAACGTGATGGGCAGTCGTGGCTCCGTGATTCCGTTCTTCCGCGGGCTCGCGGCCCAAGGAAGGTCGCTCCCCATAACGGACCTTCGGATGACACGCTTCTTCATCACCCTTGCGCAGGCTGTTCGCTTCGTTGCGGACTCCTTCGAAATGATGCAGGGAGGTGAGCTGTATGTGCCGCGCATCCCGTCGATGAGGATCGTCGACCTGGCACAAGCCGTGGCTCCGGGTACCGAAATGCACGAGATCGGCCTCCGACCTGGCGAGAAGCTGCACGAAGAGATGATCTCTCCAGAGGAGGGGCGACGCGCGTTGCTCGTGGCTGGGCGCTACGTCCTTCAGCCTGACCTCGCCTCGTGGGGATACACTCCGCCGGCCTCCGGGGTGTTAGCGCCTGATGGTTTCCACTACACCTCCGACAGCAACGACGAGTGGCTGTCCCGTGAGGACTTCCAAGCCCTGCTCGCAGCGGATCTCTGACGATGCTTCCTTACGGGCGCCATTCGGTCTCATCCGACGATGTCGCGGCGGTCGTTGAGGTTCTAGGAAGCGATTGGCTAACCACAGGGCCATGGGTGAGTGCCTTCGAGCAGCAGTTGGCCAAGCTGGCGGGCGCGCCCGGCGCAGTATCCGTAACCTCAGGCACCGCGGCGCTGCACACCGCCTATGCCGCTCTCGGGGTCGGTCCTGGCGACGAAGTGGTCGTCACCCCGCTGACGTTTGTCGCGACGGCGAGCTCGGCGACGATCCTCGGGGCTAACGTTGTCTTTGCGGACGTGACTGCGGACACTGGCAACCTGGACCCCGACTCAGTGGCCGCCGCGCTCACGGAGCGCACGCGAGTAGTCGGTGCGGTGGATTATGGGGGACATCCGATCGATGCCCCCGGCCTTCGTGCGGCTATACGCGGCACTAAGGTCATTCTCTTGGAGGACGCAGCGCACTCCATCGGCGGCACTTTGAATGGGCTGCCCGTAGGATCCCTTGCTGACGTAACTACCTTTTCGTTCTTTCCGACGAAGAATCTCACAACGGCTGAGGGCGGTGCAGTTGTTTCCGCTGATGCCGATGTTCTCGCGCGTGCAGCGACGTTTCGAAACATCGGTATGGTGAAGGACCCCCTGCGCATGCGCTCACCACGCGACGAGGCGTGGTGGTACGAGGTCCAGGACATAGGCGTGAATTACCGATTGCCCGACGTTCTCGCATCACTCGGACTAAGCCAGCTGGCACGCCTTGAGGCATTCTCTCGCCGGCGGCGCGAGATTCACGACCGGTACAGTGCTGGACTAGGCGATTTGGACGCACTGCTGCTGCCTCCGACTAGACCCGGTGCGAATCCAACTTGGCATCTATATTCACTACGCATTCGGGACGGGCGTCGAAAGCAGTTATTCGATCATCTGCGCGCCAGCGGCATTGGCGTTCAGGTGAATTACATCCCGGTCTATTGGCATCCGCTGTACGCCGATCTGGGGTACAGGCGCGGCATGTGCCCAGTAGCAGAGGAGTACTACGAGCAGGAGATCTCGCTTCCGCTGTTCCCCGACTTGACCGACGCAGATGTCGACGGCGTGATCGAGCTCGTCCGCGGGTTCATACGTGAATGAGTCAAGGCACGTGTGGTAACGAAGGAAGCGGCCTGAGACCTTCTCCCAGGAACAGAAATCGGCGGGACATACTATGACTGCACAATATTGGAACACGCGTGATTCTGTCTCAGTGATACTTCCGTACTTCAATCGCCCCGCGACGTTGACGACGGCAGTGAACAGCGTGCTGTCGCAAACGCATGGCGAACTGATTCTGTACCTCGTCGATGACGCCTCGACTGATGACTCTCGCTGCGTCGCCAAAGGCATTCGTGACCGAAGAATACGCCACATCGACGCACCTACCAATATGGGACCGTCTGGAGCTAGGAATCTGGGGTTGCGCGAGGCGGAAACGGCACTAGTTGCATTCATGGACTCAGATGATGAGTGGTTGCCCACTAAACTAGAAACGCAGATACGCAAGCTCCGCGCCATCCAGTCAGGCGGACGCCCGGTCTCGGTGATGGGCTGCGGGTGGCGATACAGCGGGCGAGATGTCCCTGCCAGCAGGTTCGTCCCTGGCCCGTTTTCGAGAATGGACATGCTCCGCGGCGTCGCGGGAACAGGTACTCCCATGTTGCTTGTTGATAGATGCGTCGCTGCGCCGCCGGTGAAATTTGACGGCTCTTTTCCTTCCCTTGAGGAGCGCGATTTCGTTCTCGCCTGTCTAGCTAATGACTCGCTTCTAGCGGTCGTCCCCGAGAATCTGGCGATCGTCACACGGGGTCGGAAAGACCATGTCGCTAACCCAGAATTGGCTGCGGCTGCATGGGAACGCTACCTAGTCAAATACTCGTCGGATCTCCACCTAGATGAGGGACTGAACGGTTGGTATCACTATCGGGCAGCCAGAGAGAATTTGATTGCTGGGAACCGACGACGCGCTTTCCGTTTAGCCCCCATGGCCCTAAAGGATCAACCGCTGAGGCGAGCCACGCACTTGACGCTAGGGCTCTTCGGGCGTTCCCGTGGATTCGCCGTGGCGCAGAGGCTATTTCCGCTGTGATTCGATGACGGGGAGACAGCTGATGCCGTCAGTTGCGGCCGAACCGGGGCCTCCAGCTTTCAGCGCGCGAACGGACCGGGTTCTCTGCCAGGACCGCGAAGTAGATTTCCGTTAGGCGAGCGCAGACAGCCGCTTCGGAAAACTGCGCCGAGCACCGCTCCCGGATGGCCTCAGAGTCATATTCGTCGAGCGTCTCTGCGATGCGCTTCATGGAGAGTGCCAGAACCTCGACGTCGCCTATCGGCACGACTAGGCCGTTTGTGTCATTCACGATGGTGCTAGCTGCGTCAGTGTCGGTCATGATGATTGGCTTTCCCAGCGCCAGAGCCTCCACATTAACTATGCCAAAGGTCTCGACCCTGCTTGCCATGACATGGCAGTCACACTCCTCCATGAGCCGTCTGACATTGTTACGGTCTACCCTGCCGAGGAACTGTACGCGATCGTCGACCCCGAGCGACGCGCTGATTCGTTCAAGGTCGGGACATTCGGCGCCTCCTCCACAGAGTTGTAGAATTGCATCTACGCCTGAGTGAACCAAAAGCGCGAAAGACTGCAGCAGGACATCCCATCCCTTGTTGGGGTGGCAGCGTCCGACAGAGAGGAACTTCAGAGGCTGCCGTCGTGGGCCTTTAGGGGCTCGCAGATCCCCGGTAAAGAAGCTTCGCTGAACCAGGTTGGGAATGACCAAAACCTTTCTGCGCGTATAGCGTCTTAAGGTGAGCGCGAGGCCGTTGCTCACGGCCAGGACGGCGTCGGCCTGGCCGAAGCCCCAGCGTGCGACCAGTCTCCACTGGCGAGGCAGTTCTCCACTCAGCGTCGATGAATGCTCGGTGATCACATAAGGAACTCCCCAGATCTTGGAAATGGGCCAGGCAAACAGACTGGCTCGGTACGAATGCGCATGGATAATGTTCGGTCGTTCCTGCAAAACGGAACGGTGAAACGCCCATATCATCAGCAAGACTCTGTAAAGGAGGTTCACGGGAACGCGCAACGGTTTAGCGTGCACGAATATTCCTCGTACTCCGGTATCGTTGATCGTTTCAAGTTCGACGCCACGATTCCCGTCGAAGTGAACATACAGTAGGCTCACATCGTGTCCAGCGTGCGCCAGCGCGACTGCCTGCTCCCTGAAGAAGACTCCTTCAGTGCTGGTGCCGAACCCGTGCCGGCCACCGAAGCCATAGTAGGCCGGGATAACTAGGATTTTGATGGTACGCCTCCTGGCGTCAGTGTTCGAGCGAATAGGTCGCTCCTCGCCATGTTCCTCTTAGCATGGGCTGGGCTCGGCCGTATCGATAAGGGTGGCAATGGCAGCACTATTCATAGACGGCGCGGCGAGACAAACGAAGCAACGATCTAAGAATATTGCACCCGCCGAGCCCTTGATGCTGGCACTCGTCCGATACGACCGATCAGGAAAGTAGAACTACCTGTATGATTCACTGGTTACGGCGCCGTCACCTCGGCGAAACCAGCCTGAATTTATCAGTTTCGGTATCTCCTGTTCGGGTGAAAGGAAACTCTCGGAGGTTATTGCCGCGCTCATCACCAATCGCACCTGTTCGATGCTGAAATCGTTTGAGAGTGTCGCGATAGTGGACACCCTCCTGAGATGCGATCTAACCTCCGGCGCCTCGATGGCGTCAAGGTCTTCGATGAATATTGTTCTGCGACCGAGCATCGCAGCCTCGATCAGGCCCGTTGTCACCCCCCCGACCACGACTTTGGCTGACTCAAGATGCTCGCCGATGCCGACGCGAGGGTTGAGCAATGCGCCGGGAAGAAGCGATCCTACGTCTGTAGGATCCTCTAGCGGGTGCGGTCTGTAGGCAAGTCTGAAGCCCGCATCCTCCGCCTCGTGACGGATCCGATCTAGGGTGGGAATGTATTGCTGGGCTCGGAATCGATGTCCGAGCCAGAGCAAGTCGAAGTCGACAGGCCGCCGATCTGCATTCCATGACCTGGGCGAGCGCAGTGGCCCGACGACCCGGACCCGCATGTCTCGTACGCCCGCCGCAATGTATCCCAGGCGCTCTTCTTCCGTCCAGCACAGAAAGTGCGATGCCAACCCATCGTTGCGCTCAAGCCAGAAGTTCGGTGAGGACAGTCCGTGCGGATAGAGAGCGACGGGAACACCCGCCTGACGTGCGGCCAGCGCCACGAGTCGGATCGCGGGATCGTAGTTCGCCGTTATGATCAGTGCCGACGGATTCACCCTCTGTACTAAGCCGGTCAGTTCGTCGAGAAGGAGTTGCAACTTATCGCGGGGAAACGTAGTCCTGGTTGAGGCGGCCCTACGAAGTGCAGCTGATATTCCCGACACCGGGAGATATGGGCTGAGACTTCGCCAAGCTCGTGCTCGATCCTGCCCCCCCAAAGCTATCCGGCGCCAAGACATCGATTTGTCGAAGCGGTGTTGGAGCTCGAGCGGGAGGAATCCTGCCCACAGTAGGTCTGCGCGGCTTCGTTTCATCAGGTGTAGACATGTAACGTACTCGGCCTTCAATGCCCGGGCGCGCCAGCCAGAGCTGTTCTGGCTGGCGCCCTGCTGCAGCCGCGTAAGGGAGTCAGGGTGTCGCAGGTTCGGCGCGACGAGCAACTCATAGAGGTCCATCGAGTTCCGATCGCTTAGTACTGAGCGCTTGTATCGGTGAGGGGTCTTCCCGTCCAGGTTCGCCGATCCCTATTGGCGGGAACTGGCGTCCTGGCGTTTGAGCATGACACCTGACCCATGCAAACCGAATGGGACCAGTGCTCACTGGTATCACCGTGAGCGACTCCGCTCGAAGAAGTCGATCATCTGGTTGACAACTGCGTCCGTGGTGAATAGTTCATCGAATCGTGCCCGGCCGCGTCGCGCACTGGCGGCGGCGGCAGGCTTGTCGGAAAGTACTCTGTTAAGGGCGTCGGCGAGTCCTCTCGTGTCACCGACCGGTGTGATCGTTCCAATATCCTCGCCAAGAACTTCGAGCGTTGTCGGAATGGATGAGGCAACTACTGGGCAGCCTACGGCCATGGCCTCAATGAGCACCCCTCCGAAGCCCTCCCGCTCTGACGGGAAGCACAGGACGTCGGCAGCGGTCAAAAGTGCGGCGGCGTCCGTGCGGTGGCCCAGGAAGCGGACGTCGGCCATGAGCGAGGCCGACTCGGAGCGGAGCGCGGCTCCTGCCCGTCCCTCCCGGCCCGCGAACAGCACCACAACATCAGGATGCATCCGGACGACGGTACGGAGCGCACGTATGAGAACAAGGAGGCCCTTCTGGGGCTCAAGGCGGCTCAAGACGAGTACAACGGGCGTGCCTAGTCCGATCCCAAGTCGTTGCCGCGTCAACGATCGTACGGGTTCTTGCTGGAACGGGAACTTCTCTGGATCCCGTCCGCGTGGTATCACTTCGACCCTGCTAGAAGGGATACCGAGTCGCGGTGGGACGCTCTCAGCGATCGCGGCCGAGATCGCGTGAAACCGCGTCGAAAACCGGGCGGTGGCGGCGTCAAGTGCTCGAGCCGCATGGAGTTTGGCCGTGGTTGATTCGGCGTAGTGCGAAGGGCCGTAGGAGTCGTTGACGATGCTGCTAGACGACGGGATATTCAGCGCCCGGGCGGCGATCCGACCCGCGAAGTCGGCCTCGAAGAGGGTGGTGTGTACCAAGTCCGGTTGGATGCGCCGTGCAACGTGCATCACTCTGCGTATGTTGACGACGCGGCCCCCTGGGGGCTGCTGCGTGTGAACGTTCGCCCCGGCCTGTTCCAGTTCGGGAAGCAGGTCGGTCCGGTCTCCCAACGGAACGATGTGCAGTTCGACCCCCCTGCTGACCATCTCTGGAGCCATTTCTGCCAGGGAGGTCTCAGCTCCACCTGGGGCGAGGGAGTCGATCACGTAAAGCACACGCACCGCTATGCCCTTTGGTCCGGCATGATTCCCGCGGTTGCCATAGCGTTCTGGTAGAAGCCACTATCCCGACGGAGTGCGTCGGGCGAGTCGAATGCCGTCATCCGGCCGCGCTCAATAACCATGATTCGATCGCAGATATCCAGTGTCGACATACGGTGGGCAATGATGATCACCGTCACCTGTCCCTTAAGGGCAGCCAAGGTGTCACGGATTAGGCGTTCGCTTATCCCGTCGAGCGCCGACGTTGGCTCGTCTAGCACAATTATCTCGGGATCACCGGCTAGAGCGCGAGCGATGGAGAGCCGCTGACGCTGGCCGCCCGAAAGCGCGCCCCCACGTTCTCCTAGATGGGTGTCAAAGCCGAGTGGAAGTGCACCTATTTCGGTGAGAATGTTGGCTTGATGCGCCGCTCTTCGCAGGGTTTCATTGTCGATCCCGTCTCGGAAGAAGCGCAGATTCTCTGCGAGCGTGCCGGTGAAGAGCTTTGCGTCCTGTGCCACGAAGGCAACCCGACTGCTCCACCAGGCACGGTCAACTTTGCGGAGGTCAACGCCGCACGCGAGCACAGCGCCCCTCTTCGGATCCCGCAGTCCGAGGACCAACTGGGCCAAGGTGGACTTCCCCGCCCCCGATGGTCCGACCACTCCAATAATCTCTCCGGCCTCGATTTGGAAGTTGACGCCGGTCAGGGTTGGCTGGTCCATCCGGTACGCGAAGTCGACGCCGCGCGCCTCCAGCGGTGTAACCGCGTCCGGAACAGACACACCGCCACTCGCGGTAGAGGCCCTGTAAGCCTCTACCGTCGACTCGAGGCGATCGAGGAACGGCGCGTGGGCCGCTAGCGCCCCCCAAGCAGAGGCAAGCTGCTGACCGTAGTTCAACGAGCGCAGCATGAGAAGCATGATCGCTCCGACGGCCGTTAGGTTGGAGAAGCCAGCGAGGCCCAAGATGGCTATGCCGACCAACAGAGCGGCATACGCTACAGAGATATAGATGGGTGACATTGCGCCTGAGAGCGTTTGGACTTGGCGCTGCCTCTCCGTCGCCTGCCGAGTAAGCGCATCGATGCGGTCCGCAAAGCGTGTCTGGACTCCGAAAGTCTGCATCTCGAGCCCGAGCGCCCCCAGCTCTGCGACCGCGTTCGAAAAGGCCAGATTGCTGATGGCCAGTTCGCCCGAGCGTCTCCGGATGCCTCTTCGTAGTGGCACAAGAACGGTGCCCACCAACGACAGCACTCCGACTACAGCCAGGGTCGAGAGTGAGTCGACCGCCACGCTGGCAGCGAGGAAGGCGATGAGGCTAAGTAGGGCTGTGATGGCTTGGGTGAGCACCGTAACTGCGCCGGTGACCCGGTTGACGAACGTGGTTAGCAGCTCTTGTAGGCGCCCGGCAGGCTCGGCCTCCTGAACATCCCAACTGGCCCCCAAGTAGGCGTGAGACGCAATAAGTCGCTGCTCCGTAGTAACGTGTGCCGTTAGGCGGGCGGAGATCCGGACGGCCCACAGATTCAGAATGACCCGGACGACCAAGACAAAAGCGCCCAGCACGAGGGCTGAGCCCATGGCGATCGAATGGCCCATGAAGGGTCCCACCGTCGGCACGCCGCTCACGAGCGCCATCCCAAGTCCCGTAACGATGACCAGGAAGAAGGCCTCAAGTAGCGCCCCTAGGAACGACACGCCGGCCAGCAGAGTCATTCGACCCCGGAAAGCCGCCACGACACGTCCTAAGGCCGGCGATATGCCGAAACGGCTCTTCACCCCTGACGCCCCCACTCGATGACTGACTCTTGAACATGCTTCCCGGTGTGCACCGCAAGCGTACCTGTGGTCTCCGAGTGCTCCTGAAACGCCGAGGCGGGAACCATCTGCCTGATCATCGCCAGCCACTTGCCCGACGTGGCGTCCATTGAGAATCTGCTCGCGCAACGAGTCCTTGCCCTGCGTCCGAAGTCGGTCCGCGCCGTCGGTTCGTCAAGGAGGAACTCAAGTCGATCTGCAAGTTCGTCGGGGACTTCCGAGTGGACCACAAACCCCGTCTCACCGTCGAGGACGACGTCAGCGGCGCCCGCCGCCGCGGTGGTGACCACCGGGACACCGCTCAGGCCCGCTTCGATGAGCACCCCCGCCATCCCCTCCGTGGCGGGGTCACTGGTCATTAGCAGCACGCTGGCTTTGCGAAGCAGAGCCGGCACGTCCTGGCGGACGCCCAGGAGAGTCACATCAAGGGCGTGCGCACGTGCCTCCAACCCCCCCCGCAAGGGACCGTCTCCGACCACTGCGGCGCCGAACCGGACTCCCCTAGACCGCAGGACCTCCACCACGTCGAAGAACAGCCCGGGGCGCTTCCCCGTCTCGAGCTGTCCGACGAAAAGGAGCATAGGCGGGTCTGCGCGCTCTTCCTCATGGGTGGCTGGATGGTATTTCTCCGGGTCGCGTCCATTAGGGACAAGGGCGAGCTTCTCCTCGGGCACACGCAGAAGATCGCGCGTTTGGTCCAGGATCGCCTGTGATACTCCGACGACGCGGGCGGCGCGCCTGGCGAGGGCGCCGTAGAGAAGCGTCCTCGATCTGCGACGGAGCTCGGCCGAAGATAGTCCCACCTTGTAGTAGACGATTGGGACGCGCCCAGCAGCGGCAACGACATACTTCAGGGGCTCTCCGCCGTGCGCCACCACCACCTCCGCTCCCTCCGAGCGCATGGTCCTCCGCAGCGCCAGCACAGCCCGGTGATCGAGGCCGGCTCGCCGAAGCATTCCAGACTTGATGCCGAGCGACACGTCCGGTCGCAGCGCGCCCCCTGGTGCGTCGAAAACCGCGACGACCCGGTGGCGCTGCTCAGCGTTGTCGGCGAGCGCGTCGCGAAGCTGACCCGCATACACCTGAGCGCCACGATCCAGGTCGTTCGGCAGCACGTGGAGCACGGTCACGCGCCCGTCCCGCTGCTCGAGATGGCGGAGATGCCTTCGCCGGGCCACCGCGGTATACGTGTCGAGCGAGGCGCCGGCCACCGCCCGCTGGTCAAACTCGCCGAGGGCGCGCTCGCGTGCTGAAGCGGCGAGCCCGGTGCGCAAGGTCGCATCGCCAATGAGTCGCTCGACGGCACTGGCGAGGGCTGCGCCGTCGCGGACGGGTGCGAGCAGGAGATGGATTGCGTCGTCGCCGACCTCGCGGCAGCCACGGATGTCCGTGAGAACCATCGGGAGGCCGCACGCCGCGGCCTCCATGGAGGCCCTGGAGAAGCCCTCGCGGTAGGACGCCAAGACGAAGACGTCGAAGGCGGAGTAGACCGCCGGCATGTCGGTGCGCTCGGCGACGAAGCGGACGGCGCGCGTATCGATGCTTGCTGCGTCGGCGTCTGTGTCGTCCTCGGGCCCGACCCAGACGAAGGTCGCCTTGCCCGCGAGGGTTCGCGCAGCCTCCGCGAACTCGGCGAGTCCTTTCTCGCGGACGCGTCGGCCGACCGTACCGACCAGCAGTTCGTCATCGGCGATACCCAGTTCCGCCCGCACGCGGCGACGTCCCTCGGGGTCGGGAGTGAAGCGAGCGAGGTCGACACCGTTGCCGACCACCCGGTGCCTTCCGCGTTTCAAGAAGCGTCGGAGGGTCGCCTCGTCCTGGGCGTTCTGGAAGAGCTCGTAGTCGGAGAACCGCGCGGCTATGGCCTCGAGCCCGTAGACGAAGGTGCGCTTGGCGAGGGAGTCCTCGGGGCTTGCCCAGAGCCCGTGGCAGGTGTTGACCACCACGGGCACTCTGGCAAGCCGGCCGGCGATACGACCCATGACCCCAGTCTTCGGGTTGTGGGTGTGCAGGACATCGAGGTCAAGGCGGCGGAGCGCCCGCAGCAGCTGGAAGAACGCCCGGCCGTCGCGCAACGGGTCCCAAGCTCGTGTGAGCGCGGTCAGTGGAATGTGGCGCACCCCGAGCGCTTCCACGCGCTTGACGTATGGACCCGGCGCGCTGAACCCGAAGACCTCGTGTCCGTGCTCGACGTCGACCTCCAGCTCGGTGCCCAAGAGCAGAGCCAGACTCATATCCACCGTGGTGAGGTGTCCGATCCGCAGGTGGACGTCGCTCGAGCTCGGAACTGGGTCGGCGTGCACTTTGGCATCGTCGCAGGATTGCGCTCGAACTCAAAGGCGGGCCAGACACTGTCGGATACGATCCATCTCAAGAGCCCATTCGTGGGAAGGTTCACGCATGCTTTCCGTGGGGACGCCGCCTTTGCCGCGACACCAAGGAGAGACTGCATGACGCTCAGCGAGTACCTGAAGGTCTTCCGCCAACGCTGGCTCATCATTGCCATCACCACCCTGGTGGCGGGTGCCGTCATGTGGGTGACTTCCCCCGCGGTCGCTGACACGTCCCAGAAGGCGAGTTCCTACACGGCGACGGCCACGCTTCTGGTCACGAGCACGGAGACTGACTCCGAGTCCCCGATGGGCAGGATCGCGCTCTACCTCACCACCGGCGAGATCCCGCAGCGAGCGGCTGCTGAGCTCGGCTACACCGGTGACCCGGCGGTGCTGGCCTCCGGGCTCACCGTCACGCCCGACTTCAGTGCCGGTGCCCTGACCGTTGCGGTGACGGACGCAGAGGGTAAACGTGCCGCCTCCATAGCCAACACCTTTGCCGACGAGACCGTCACCTACTTCAAGAAGAACCGGCCCGGTGTGGGGCGCGCGAACGTGAGCATCCTCCAGCGCGCCACCCCCATCCCCAATGTCACCGGCGGCGGCTTCGTGATTCCGCCGGACCGCACCACCCGCACGGCGCTCGCCGCAGGTCTCGGGCTGCTACTTGGCTTGGGTCTGGCCCTCGTGCTTGACCGGGTGGACTCTCGGCTGAGGACCCGCTCAGAGATCGCTGCCGCTCTGAGGTTGCCGATCATCGCCGAAGTGCCCAAGATGAGCCGCTCCCTCCGACGCCGCCGCAGCATCGGCGTGGCTGATGAGCCACTCAGTCCCTATGCCGATGGTTACCGCGGTGCTCGCACGGCGCTGGTCCACACGTCGAGCCTTCTCGTCCAGGGCGACGACCGTCGGCCCACGTCACCTCCGGAGCCGGTGTCCGCTGCATCGGCGAGCCTGATCCTCGTCACCTCTGCGCATCCCCGCGAAGGCAAGACCACGAGCGTGGCAAACCTCGCGGCGAGCTTCGCCGAGACCGGGCAGCGGATCCTCGTGCTCGACGGCGATCTCCGTTCACCCGACACCCACAACATCTTCGACGTCCCGCAAGGCGCCGGTATCTCGGACTACCTGACCGGGCCTGACGACACGCCGCTCGGGTCGCTGATCCGACCCACCAATGTCCCTGGGGTCCGGATCATCACCGCTGGTACGCGCCTGGAGCACCCCGCATCCTTGGCGAGCCGCATGGGCGGTCTGCTGACCGAGGCGCGCGGTCTCGCGGACGTCGTGCTCGTCGACAGTGCCCCACTCCTCGCGGCCAGCGATGTCTTCGACGTGCTGCCACTCGTGGACACGGTGCTTCTCGTGGTCCGCTCCGGCCGGCTCACCGAAGTGGCCGGGCACCGAGTCTCCGAGCTGCTCGGCCGGTTCCAGGTTCCGGTGGCGGGAGTCGTCGTCGTTGGTGCGCAGTCGAAGCGCTCGGCCGGCTACGGCTACGGCTACGGCTACGGCTACGGGTACGGCGACAAGAAGAAGGGAAAGGCCCGAAAGCGCCTTCCCTCGTCAGCGGTTCAAGGCCCACCGGAGCTCTCCGAAGAACGGGTCCCCGAGAGCCGAAGCGCCAGGCGAGAGGCATCGCGGAAGCGTAGCTCTCGCCGCACATCGTCGTCCGCCTGACCGTCGATGTCGCACCTCTCGGTCCGTGCGGGGGCGGTCACGCTCGGCGTGCTGACCGGCGCTGCCCTGGCCGCGCTGTTCTCCTGGGCCCTGCAGAGCCAGTCCTACAACGTCTGGGGCGCGGTCATCGTCGTCCCGATTGTCACTGCGGTGAACCTGCTGCTCATCTGGCGGGCCTCGCGCCGCTCGAACGAGACGTGGCTCGGGCCGCTTCTTGTCCTCGCTCTCGCGGCGAAACTGATCGGCACCCTCGCCCGCTACGTCGTCGCCTACGTCGTCTACAACGGAGCGGCCGACGCCGAGCGGTACAACCTCTACGCGGCATCGCATTATCAGTTGTGGCGTGAGGGCTTCATCCAGTGGGAGTGGCAGGGCAAGCAGGGAACGCAGTACATGGAGCTGATCACCACGCTCTTCTACACCTTCATCGGCCCGTCGCCACTTGCGGGATTCGTGGTTTTCGCCTCCCTTGCGTTCTGGGGTCAGTTCTTTGCCTACCGCGCCTTCAGGACTGCCCTCCCCACCGGGGATGCCAAGCGTTACGCCCTGCTCATCCTCTTGCTGCCCTCGATGCTGTACTGGCCGTCGAGTATCGGCAAGGAGTCCTGGCTGCTCCTGTTCGTCGGCGTGACGGCGCTCGGAGGCGCCCGCTTCTTCTCCCGCCGGCCCGGGGCGCTGCCGCTGCTCCTGGCCGGGGCAGCGGGCACCGCCATCGTCCGCCCTCACATGGCGGTCCTCCTCTTCGGGGCGATCATCGTTGCGCAACTCTTCAGGCCGGCACGACAGACGTCGACCGGGGTGCTCTCGAAACTCGGTGGGGTCGTCGTCATGGCGGCGGCCGCGGCCGTTCTCGCCTCGCAGGCGGCGTCCGCCCTCGGCATCGACGACCTGACCTGGCAGGCAGTCTCTGAGACGGTGGACTGGGCCGGTGGTCAAACCCAGCAGGGGGGCTCGGCCTTCACCCCAGTCCCCCTGGGATCACCCTGGGGCGTCGTCGCCGCTACGGTCACGATCCTGTTCCGGCCCTTCCCTTGGGAGGCCGGCAACATCCAGATGTTGGGCCAGTCCCTGGAGGGGCTGCTGCTGCTCGGACTCACCGTCAAGGCTTGGCCCCGCCTGCGCCGCCTGCGCAAACTGGCGCGTCAGTGGCCGTACCTCTTGTTCGCGCTGGCCTTCATCGCCCTGTTCATCTGGGCCTTCTCCGGCTTCGGCAACTTCGGCATCCTGGCTCGGCAACGCGTCCTGATGATGCCCTTCTTCCTCGTGTTCTTGGCCTTGCCACCGGCCGATCAGCCGCTGGAGAGTGCACCGAGCGATGCGGAGGTCACGCATGCCCGCCGTTGATCCATCGAGGGGGCCACACGGTGTGAGCCAGCCCGCGCCCGGCCTGGCGCGGAGTCGGCTCAAACGTCTCCTCGCCCTCAGGGCGGGCTGCTCTCCCGCCGAGGGTGCCACTTTTCTCATCTACCACCGCGTGGGAGCAGGGACCGGCGACGAGCTGGACGTGCCCGCGACCGCCTTCGCCCGGCAGCTCGATCTGCTCGACTCCCACGAGGTCCTCTCCATCGACGGCGCTCTGGATCGCCTGGACGCCAAGGACCCCCGGCCGTGTGTCGTGCTGACGTTCGACGACGGCTTCGAAGACGTCTATGACAACGCCTGGCCGCTGCTGCGAGAGCGTCAACTGCCGTTCACCGTTTACCTGGCATCCTCGTATGTCTCGGCCCCCATGGTGTGGGAGGGCTCGACCGCGAAAGGGTCCGCGGGGCGGGGCATGTCCTGGGAGCAGCTGGCGGAGATGGTCGAGTCGGGGCTGTGCACCGTGGGCAACCACACGCACCGTCACGTCCCTCCCGAGTCACTCTCCGCGTCAGAGCTGGATGAGTGCACCGCAATCATCGAGTCGAGACTGGGTGTGACGCCGTCCCACTTCACCTACCCGTGGGGAGTCGCGGTCCCAACCATGGAGGGAGCCCTGGAGCAGCGTTTCCGAAGTGCTTCCACGGGCCGTATCGGTCGCAACACCCCGGACACGCACCGCCTGCGACTGGCTCGAGTTCCGGTCCGCCAGAGCGACCCTGAGGAGTTCTTCGCCGCAAAACTGACGGGCCGGCTGCTTCCGGAGCGCGCGTATGCGCGCCTTGTCGCGGCTGCGAAGGCCGCTGGGATGACTGGCTGATCAGCGGTCTTTGGCCGCCACAAGGCGGGCGTAGGCCTGCTCCTGAAGCGCGACCGCACGCCGGATGTCGTACTCGGGCGCTCGGGCACGGGCAGCAGCACCCATCCGCGCCCGCAGTTCGCTCGACCCGGCCAGGTCCACGAGAGCCGAGGAGAGCGCATCCGGATCACCCGGCTTGGCCAAACGTCCCTGCACGCCGTCCACCACCTGCTGGGGCAGGCCCCCGACGGACGTCGCAACCACCGGCAGGCCCGCGGCAAACGCCTCCATCACCGCGACGGGAAGGCCCTCGTGCGCTGAGGCCAACGTGAAGAGATCAGCCGCGGCCATCAGGTCGGCGACATCGCGGCGATACCCCAGGAACTGGAAGCGATCGCCCAGACCGAGCTCTGCGTGGAGTGCTGCCATCTCCTCAGCGAGAGGTCCCTGGCCCACCGCGGCGAATCGCAGACGCGGCTCGACGCGCATCGCGGCGCTCGCAGCGCGAAGCAGGTTGGGGTAGTCCTTGTTCGTCCGAAGGTTGGCGACTGTCAGGGAGAGCACCTCGTCGTCGGCCACGCCAAGGCCGGCCCTGACCCGCGCCCTCACCGAGGGGTCCGGGCCCGGTGTCGTCAGCTCAATACCGTGGATGAGGACTTCGTAGGCACTTCGCCGGCCCGCCCAGATGGTGCTCTTGACCTGATCCGAGACTGCCCACCGCTGAGCGTCCAGCGGGGCGGTGAGGGCATTGACCATGCGTGTGAGGGCCCGGTGGCTCGTCCACTCGTTGTGCTCGGTGGACACCAGGGTGGGCCGCTGTCCAGGGGGAAGCGTCCGTGCGACAACCCGTCCCAAGGAGGCGAGGACGGGGGAGTGGGCGTGAACCACATCGACCTCCGACATGGCGCGTCGGAGGTCCCGCACCTGGGCAACCACCCCGCCCGAGGGCGCGCCCAGTCGCACCGGGGTGATGCCGGCCGACTCGAACTCCTGGACCAGGTGCGTCTTGTCCGGCCGGGCATACCCCACGCGAACATCGAAGCGATTACGGTCCACCGTCCTTGCCGCGAGAAGCAGCAGCTGTTCGGCTCCGCCGGGGCCGAGGCCCTTGATGAGCCACAGGACCTTGATGCGGTCCGTCGGCGTGGCCGAAGGTCCCAATACACTCACTCCTGGTTGCGGTCGGACGGTCCGGTGGTCCCGGGCCGCCCCACTCGGGCGCAGCGTACCAACGCGGGAGGCACAACAGTGGAGCGGCTCTCAGGTCCGGATCTCGATGTGCGGCGGGCAGTGCCGGAGGACGATGCCGCCGTGGTTCCCATGCTCCGTGAGGCCCTCGGGAAGGTCGACGATCCGCACTACGAGGGCCTCCTGCACTGGAAGCACCGGGAGAACCCGTTCGGGCAGTCGCCGGGCTGGGTGGCGGTCCACGAGGGTCGGGTGGTGGGCTACCGGACCTTCCTGCGCTGGCGGTTCCTCGACGACAACGGCAAGACGGTCCCGGCTGTCCGGGCCGTCGACACCGCGACCGACCCGGCCTACCAGGGGATGGGCATCTTCCGCACCCTGACCCTGCAGAGCGTCGCGGAGCTGACGCTGGCCGGTGACGCGATCGTCTTCAACACGCCCAACGACCAGAGCCGACCGGGCTACCTCAAGATGGGCTGGAGCCTGGCCCGGCGTCTGCCCGTCGGGGTACTCCCCGCCGGCGGCCGCTCGGCCCTGACCATGGTCAGCTCCCGCGTCCCGGCGTCCCTGTGGTCCGAGCCGACGACGGTCGGCCTCGACGCTGCCACCGCGCTGGCCGACGGCGACGTGGCCTCCCGCCTGCTGGAGCACGCTCCGCGACGCGGCTTCCGCACCGACCGGACCCCGGAGTACCTCGCCTGGCGGACCTCGTTCGAGCCGCTGCACTACCGCCTCCTGCTCGCGTCCCCCGGCGACCCCTCCGAGGGGGGCCTCGTCTTCCGGCTCCGCCGCCGCGGCCAGGCCCTCGAGGCGGCCGTCATCGAGCAGCTCGTCCCGGACTGGCGCACCGGGGCCCGCCTCGTCCATCGCGCCCTCAAGGAGAGCGGCGCCGACTATGCGATCGGTCTGCGCACCGGACCCTCGGCCGGCCTGCTGCCGCTGCCCGGCCAAGGACCCCTTCTGACGACCCGCCCGCTGGCCGGATCGCCACCCCCGCCGTCAGCGTGGACGCTCACCCTCGGGGACGTCGAGCTGTTCTGATCGCGCGCTCGCGCCGCTCCAGCCGATGACGATGCCCCCGGCCAGGACGACCACGGGGAAGTCCACGAGGTGGTCCGTCATCGAGTGGACGACCAGCGCGGTCCACGTCGCCACACCGACCACGGCAGCCGCGGGACGACCCTGGGCTGCCCACCACACGCCGGTCAGCACGATGGCCAGCAGGAGTGCCACGCCCACCCAGCCGGTCTCGGCGCCCACCTGGAGTACGGCCGAGTGAGCCGACGCGGTGTCCGGGTCGGGTCCCAGCGTGCTCACCCGCTCGAACGCTCCGGGACCAGCTCCGAAGGCCGCGTTCTCACGCCAGAGCCGCACGGCGTCCGCCCACATGGTGCGCCGGGCCTCGTCGAGGAACCTCGCCACCGACGCAGGCCACCTCGGCTGGGTGGCGAGAGCCGCCACAGCCGTCGCTGAGACAGCGATCGCCGCAGCACTGAGGCCGGTCGCAACCACTTTTCCCGTATGCCGCTGGGCTGGCTTCCAGCCCATCGCCAGCACCAGCGCGAGCAGTGGTCCACCCAGGACGAGCGCGGCCACCGAGGCGTTGGCCAAGGCCACCCCGACGCTGACGATCGCCGCCCCGACCGCCGGCCATCTGCTCCCCCGAGGAGCGCTGAGGAGGGCCAGCCCGGAGAGCCCTGTCAGCTGGACGGCCAGGGCCGCGTTCGCATTCGCGTAGCCAGTCGGGGCTTTCGCAGGACCGCCGGTGGCGAGCACCGCGACGAGGAGATAGAGGGTTGCCACGAGAAGGCTCAGCGCGACTACTCGTCTCCGAGCGTGCGGCGCCAGGAGGGTGCCGAGCGCCACCCCTGCGGCCAGCGACACCGGTGCGACGACGTAGGGGGACAGGGGCGAAAGGGCCTGGCCGGCGAGCGCGGACCTGGTCCCGGCCCAGCCCACCCATGTGACGAGCACGGCGAGCCCGAACCGTTCGCTACCGCCCAGACGGCCCGGCATCGGGGCCCCCTCGCTAACGCTGGTAGTCCGGGAGCGTCCGGAACCAGTCCACCGTCGCCCGGAGCCCGTCGCGAAGCGAAACCGGCTTCACGTCGGGGAAGAGGCTGAGCAGACGCGAGTTGTCCGCCTGCGAGTCGCGGACGTCCCCGGCACGCGGCTCGACGTGCTCGACGGTCGGGCTGGCTCCGAGGACCAGTGAGAGCTCGTCGATGAGGCCGTTGAGCGAGGTCCGGGTGCCGAATGCGAGGTTGACCGGGTCCAGGTCCGCGACCTGGTTCGTGACCGCGTCCGCGAGGACCCGGGCGACCGTGCCGACGTAGGTGAAGTCGCGTGTCTGCTCCCCGTCCCCGTGCACGGACAGTGGGACACCACGGAGGGCGGCATCGACGAACGCCGGCACCACGGCCGCATACGCATGACCGGCCGCCTGCAGGGGCCCGTAGACGTTGAAGAAGCGGAACGCCAAGGTAGGCAGGCCGTACGTGTGGCCGAAGGCGATCGTGTAGGCCTCCGTCGCCTGCTTGCTGACGGCGTACGGCGAGATGGGCGCGGTCCGCATGCTCTCGCGCTTGGGCAGCTCGCGGTTGGCGCCGTAGACGGACGACGACGAGGCCACCACGACGTGGGTGCCGCCGGCGCGGCGGGCGGCCTGCAGCACCTCCAGCGTCCCCGTGGCATTCGAGTGGTGTGAGGCGATCGGGTCGATGACCGAGCGGGGCACCGAAGGGAGGGCGGCGAGGTGGACGATGGCGTCGGCTCCGTCGCACGCCTCGTCCAAGGCAGCGGGGTCGAGGATCGTGGCTTCGACGAGCTCGATCCCGGTGCCTTCGAGGTTGTTGCGGAAGCCGGTGGTGAGGTTGTCGAACGCGACAACGGAGTCGACCCCCGGGCGCCTGAGCAGTTCGCGTCCGAGGTTCGCGCCGATGAAGCCGGCGCCGCCGGTGATGACGACCTTCATACCGCCCCGTTCATGGTCAGCACACGATGCCAAGACGTCCCGGACGCTATCACCGGCGGGACACCCTGCTGGCGTCGTTCCGGCGAGGATGGCCCCGGTTACGCTGAGCCCGTGAGCGACCTGATGCCCCTCGACGTCGGTATCCGCCTCACCCACGCCAGCATCCAGGCCCTCGCCGAAGACGTCGGAGTGGCTCTGCTGCACATCAAGGGTCCGACCCTGCACCCGGACCTGTTGGAGCGGGTCGAGTCACCTGCCGGCCTTGAGGGGCCACTCGCCCGGACGGTGCCCAGGCGTAGCTCTGACGCAGATGTCCTGGTTCGTCCGAGCCACCTGCCGATTCTCGTCCGAGCGATGCATGCCCACGGCTGGGTGACGAAGTTCGACTTCGAGGACGGCTCCGCGTTCGAGCACGCAGCCACGATGCGGCATCCGCAGCTTGCACTGGTCGACGTCCACCGAGCCTTCCCCGGAATCGGTGTCGACCCGGAGCGAGCGTTCGACCGCCTGTGGGCCGACCGGGTCGAGACCCCCATCGCGGGCTACCCCTGCCCCGTCCTGGGGCTGACCGCCCAGCGGCTCATCCTCCTCCTCCACGCTGCACGGATGAGCGCGGAGAACCTCGGCGACATCCGACGGAGCTGGACCGATGCCACCGAGTCTGACCAGCAGGCCGTGCAGGAGCTGGCCCGCGAGCTCGGTGCTGAGGTGGCGCTCGCTGCGGCCACGGGACACCTCGACCGGTTCCGTTCGCGGCGGGAGCACGGGCTCTGGGCCGCGCTCTCGAGCGGTGAGACGTCCCGCCGCCGCCTCTGGTGGGCGCGGGTTCGTGCTGAGCCGACACCGCGCCGCGCGCTCCGCAGGGCGGTGCGGCTCGTGGTGCCCAACCGGCGACGGATGACCGAGTGGCTGGGAAGGCCGCCCACCCATGGGGAGCTCGCCCGGGCGTACGTCGAGAGGATCGGCTGGGTCCTGGCCGAGTCAGCGTCGACTGTCACGAGGCGTCGCAGAAGGAGCCCGCATTGAGGTTCGACGTGCCTCAGCGACTGGCGCACGTCGTCGTTGAAGGTGACGAGCCGACCGAGGTGTACCCCCACGTGTCGGCCGAGGACCCGGAGCTCTATCTCATGCGGCTGCCGGACGGGCCCCCGGTCAGGCTGAGCGGCACCGCGGCCGTGATCTGGCTGGTCGCCTCAGCGGGGGAGGAAGACGTGGTCGACGGCGTTGCCCGGCTCGTGGAGCGAGAGCGGGTCGACATCGAGCCGGATGTGATGACGTATCTCGACCTGCTGGTCGCAGACGGCCTGCTCGAGCGAGCCAGCAGTTGACCGCTCTCTGACTGCCTCTCCTATCACATTTGCCTTCCGAGGGCATCTACGGTGTTACGCTCGGCATGGCAGTCGGGGAGAGGGTGCAGGCGCTCGTGCGCCGCGGAGCAGGGGAGTATCGCAATGACTGAAGAGGGCCAGCGGAAGGGCGTCTCTCGTCGAACGCTCGTCAAGGGTGCTGCTTGGGCGGTCCCGGCAGTCCCGATCATCGTCGCGGCACCCGCTCACGCCGCGTCCCCCGAGTGCATCCAGATCACTCTGGGGCAGAAGGCCTGCAAGTGGCCGGGCGCCACGAACTACTACTCGTACAACCTCGAGCT
Organism: Intrasporangium calvum DSM 43043; assembly: GCF_000184685.1. Classification (NCBI taxonomy): domain Bacteria; kingdom Bacillati; phylum Actinomycetota; class Actinomycetes; order Micrococcales; family Intrasporangiaceae; genus Intrasporangium; species Intrasporangium calvum. Next base: position 2,933,982 of record NC_014830.1, on the reverse strand, counting down.
CTGCTTCAAGAACACCTGCGGCGGCACGTACACGGTTTGGGTCGATCATTTGGAAAACAACTCCAAGAAGCCACTCGCGAAGTGTGGTGTCGGCTTCGAGGATCAGAAGATCGTTCTTGGCCCCGGATTCGATGGTTGCATCGGCCCCTATGCCTACTCGTCGTGCAGTAGTGCCAGCACCATCCGCGTCTATGGCTGGGTCGGCGTGAAAGACACTCCTGACCCCTACCTGATCGGCGAGGTTGCGACCTCCGGCCAAGTAGTCCTCGCCGAATGCGCCGGCCCCACGCCCTGCAAGGCCCTCCCGACTGGCTGCTGAACGCGCAGTTGTCTCGATCGCAGTAGAGGGGTACCGCTCTGAGGAGCGGTACCCCTTCGCCGTCAGCCGATCTCGCCGATCGAGGTCGGTCCGATGATGGGGGAGTCCGGCTGTGAGATGCCGGCCATCTGCTCGACGGCGACCGCCTCGACCTCGTGCGGTCGCAGCTCGCCCGACTCGATCTGCTCGGCCCAGTGGCAGGCGACCCGGTGTTCGGCCGGCACCCCTGGCAGGTCCACGGTGCGCAGCACAGGTCGGTCCGTGTCGCAGCGCGTCGGCTGACGCCACGGGCAGCGGGTGTGGAAGCGGCAGCCCGACGGGGGGTTGGCGGGGGAGGGCAGGTCGCCGGTCAGCAGGATCCGCTCGCGGTGGTCCTCGATGACCGGGTCCGGGACCGGGACCGCCGAGAGCAGCGCCCGCGTGTAGGGGTGCAGCGGCCGGGCGTAGAGGTCCTTGGCCGGGGCCTCCTCGACGAGCGCCCCGAGATACATCACGCCGACCCGGTCGCTGATATGCCGCACGACCGCGAGGTCGTGCGCGACGACGAGGTAGGTGAGGCCGAACTCCTCCTGGAGGTCCTCGAGGAGGTTGATCACCTGCGCCTGCACCGACACGTCGAGCGCCGAGACCGGCTCGTCGGCGACGATGAGCTTCGGGTTGACCGACAGGGCCCGGGCGATCCCGATGCGCTGGCGCTGGCCGCCGGAGAACTCGTGGGGATACTTCTTGAGGGCCGCCGGGGGCAGGCCGACCGCGGCGAGCAGCTCGCGGAGGCGCTGGTTGGCCGCGGCGTCGTTCTCGATGAGGTTGTGCGCCTTGAGGCCCTCGAGGAGCAGCGACTCGACCGACTGGCGGGGGTCGAGGCTGCTCATCGGGTCCTGGAAGACCATCTGGATGTCTTGGCGCTTGCGGCGCAGCTCCTCACCCTTGAGGCTCGCGATGTCGACCCCGTCGAAGCTCACCGACCCCTCGGTGGGGGGCTCGAGGTTGAGGATCGCCCGGCCGAGCGTCGACTTGCCGCAGCCCGACTCGCCGACGAGGCCGTAGGTCTCGCCGCGCCGGATCTGCAGGTCGACCCCGTCGACGGCGTAGACGTAGCCGACGATCTTGTCGAAGATGACGCCCTTCCTGATCGGGAAGTGCACCTTGACGCCGCGCACGTCGACGAGGACGTCCCGCATGTCCGTAACGTCGTGGTCAGTGTGTGCAGCCGAGCTCATCGAGCCACCTCCACGGGGTTGAAGCAGCGCAGGGCACGGCCGAAGTCCATCTCGAGCGGGGGAGTCTGCTCACGGCACACCTCGAGCGCGTTCGGGCACCGGGGCGCGAAGGCGCAGCTGCTCGTCCACGGCAGGTTGTCGGCGACCGAGCCGGGGATCGGGTTGAGCCGCTCGCCCCGGCCGACGTCGAGCTTGGGGATCGACTGGAGCAGGCCGTTCGTGTAAGGGTGCCGCGGCTGCTCGAAGAGCGGGTGCCGGTCGGCGCGCTCGACGATCCGGCCGGCGTAGAGGACGTTGACCTCGTCGCAGAGACCGGCCACGACACCGAGGTCGTGGGTGATCATGATGAGCGCGGTGCCGGTCTCCTCGACGAGGTTCTTGAGCAGGCTGAGGATCTGGGCCTGGATCGTCACGTCGAGAGCGGTCGTCGGCTCGTCGGCGATGAGCAGGCGCGGCTCGCAGGCGAGCGCGATGGCGATGAGGGCGCGCTGCCGCATCCCGCCCGACATCTGGTGCGGGTAGTCCTTGAGCCGGCGGTCCGGGTCGGGGATGCCGACCTTGTCGAGCATCTCGCGGGCGACGGCCATCGCCGCCTTGCGGGACATCCCCTTGTGCCGCTCGAGGACCTCGGCGACCTGCAGGCCCACCGGGACGACCGGGTTGAGCGAGCTGAGCGGGTCCTGGAAGATCATCGCGAGCTCCTGGCCGCGCCGGTCGCGCATCTCCGAGTCGGAGAGCTTGAGCAGGTCGGTGCCGTTGAGGAGCACCTCGCCCTCGACGCGGTTGCCGCGCTTGGGGAGCAGCCCCATGATCGCGAGCGAGGTCACCGACTTGCCACAGCCGGACTCGCCGACCAGACCCACGGTCTGCCCGGGCCGGACGTCGAAGTCGATGCCGTCGACGGCGGCGAAGGACTCCTCGCCCTGCCGGGTGAACGTGACCCGCAGGTCGCGCACCTGCAGCAGCGGCTCGTCACCGTGCCGTGCCGTGCTGGCGGTCGACGTGTAGGAGGTCTGAGACACCCCGGTCACCTCCTGCTCTTGGGGTCGAGGGCCTCGCGCAGCGACTCGCCCATCAGGGTGAAGCCGAGCGCGACGACGATGATGCACAGGGCCGGATAGATCGCCAGGTGCGGGTAGTCGCTGACGAGGTTCTGCGCCTGGCCGAGCATCTGCCCCCACTCCGGCTGCCGGTCGTCGGGGTTGCCGAGGCCGAGGAAGGACAGCCCCGCCGCCTCGATGATGGCCGTGGCGAGGACGAGCGTCGCCTGGACGATGACCGGGCCGAGCGAGTTGGGCAGCATGTGGCGGAAGACGATGGCATGCGGCTTGACGCCGAGCGCCCGCGCCGCGAGCACGTGGTCGCTGGCGCGCTGGGCCAGCATCGAGCCGCGCAGCAACCGGGCGAAGATCGGGATCTGCACCACCGCGATGGCGACGATCACCGTGGTCTGGCTCGGGCTCGCCGCGATCGCCGCGATCGACACGGCCAGGATCAGGCCGGGGATCGAGAGCATGACGTCGACGATGCGCATGACGAGGGCGTCGACCCAGCCGCCGAGGGCGCCGGCCAGGGTGCCGAGCGTGAGACCGCCGAGCAGGCCGCCGAGGGTGGCGAGAACGCCGACGATGAGGGTCTGCCGGCCGCCGACGAGGAGACGGGAGAGCAGGTCCCGGCCCACCGTGTCACCCCCGAGGGGGAAGCCGGGTTGGGCTCCAGGCACCGGGTTGGTCTGCTGGCGCACCTGGTTGAGCAGCGGCTGGGCGGCAGGGTCGTGCGGGGCGACCCAGGGGCCGACGATGGCCAGCACGACGAAGATGAAGGTGATCGCGGCGCCCGTGAGGAAGACCGGGTTGCGTCGCAGCCGCCGCCACGCGCTGGCGATGAGGGACTGGCCCTCGCCGCCGGCCACGCGGCCCGCGTCGGCGACCGTGAGGACGGCTCCGCCCTGCGCTCCGCTGTCGACGCCGGGCCGGCCGGCACTGCCGGCGCTGCCCGTGGTCTGCGCCAGGGCGTCGATGCGGTCCTTCTTGCGGTCGCCGAAGCGGCGGGGGTCAGGGGATGGGGTCATCGCTGGTCACCTCGTCCTGATGCGGGGGTCGATGATGGCATAGGTGATGTCCACGAGCAGGTTGACCACGACGTAGACGGCGGCTGCGGCCATGATGAGCACCTGCAGGACCGGGTAGTCCTTGAGCTCGATCGCGATCGCGAGCGCCTGACCGATGCCGGTGAAGCTGAAGACCCGCTCGGTGAGGACCGCACCGGCGAGCAGGGCGCCGGTCTGCAGGCCGATCGTCGTCACGACGGGCAGCAGCGCGTTGCGCAGGATGTGCCGGCCGCGGATGATCCGCGAGGTGAGGCCCTTGGCGTTGGCCGTCCGCACGTAGTCCTCCTCGACGACGTCGAGGACGGACGCGCGGGTGATCCGGAAGATCACGGCGAAGGGGATCGAGGCCAGCGCGAACGCGGGGAGGAGGAGGTGCCGGAAGGCGTCCCACGCGGCGTCCCACTCCTGGGTGAGGATGCCGTCGAGGACGAAGAAGCCGGTCACGCGGGTCGCGTCGAGCGCAGGGTCCTGGCGCCCCGAGACGGGCAGCCACTGCAGCTCCACGGCGAACCAGTGCTTGAGCATGAAGGCGAGGAAGAAGACGGGGACCGCGACGCCGATGAGCGAGCCCATCACCGACAGGTTGTCGACCCAGCTGTCCCGGCGGCGAGCGGCGAAGTAGCCCAGCGGGATCCCGATCAGGACCGCGAGGAGGATCGCCAGCGTGGCCAGCTCGATGGTGGCCGGGAAGCGGGACAGGAAGACCTCGAAGGCGTCCCGACCGGGCAGTACCCCGTTGGACGGGCCGAACTGGCCGGTCGCGATCCGCTTGATGTAGCTCCAGTACTGCACCCAGAGCGGCTGGTCGAGGCCGAGGGCCTGCTCGAGCTGGACGCGGCGCTCCGGGGTGGCGCGCTCGCCGAGCATCGCCGAGACGGTGCCCCCGGGGAGGGCCTTGAACCACATGAACAGGAGCAGGGAGAGAACCACGACCACGCCGATCATCTGGATCAGGCGGCGCACGATGAATCTCAGCATGGCCAGGTGCCATCCTTTCTCACGACCGGGGGCCGTCCCACCTGGATGGGACGGCCCCCGGCTGTTGTGACAGTGTCCGGGCCTGAGGCGGCCTCAGGCAAGGATCACTTGCCTCCGACGGACGCGGTGTTGAACTCCTCCGCGGTCATCGGCGAGGCGACGATGCCCTCGACGTCCGGGCCGACCACGAGCGCGGGCGGCGAGTGCGTCAGGGCGAGACCCGGGAGGTACTCCTCCATGATCTGCTGGTTCAGCTTCTCGTACGCGGCCGTGCGCTGGGCCTCGTCCGGGATGCTGTCGGCGGCCACGAGGTCGTCGTTCAGCTGCTGACCCCACGGCTGGGAGTACGTGTGGAAGTCGTTCGTCTTGCCCTTGAAGAACGTGCCGATGAAGTTGTCGGCGGCGTTGTAGTCACCGGTCCAGCCGATGATCCACGCGTCGAACGAGCCCGCGTCGATGCCGTCGAGGTAGCCACCGTTCCACGGCTTGGCGGTGAACTTGACCTTGACGCCGGCGGCCTCGAGGTCGGTGCGAATCGCCTCCGCGATCTTCTGCGGGTTCGGCATGTACGGACGCGAGACCTCGGTCGGGTAGGCGAAGTTGAGCGTCATGCCCTCGGCGCCGGCCTCCTTGAGGAGGGACTTGGCCTTCTCGACGTCGTACGCGTACGGCTGCAGGCTCTTGTTGTAGCCGGCGACGGTGTCCGGCATGAACTGGGTCGCGACCGTGGCACCCTCGGGCAGCTGCGTCTGGACGAGCTGCTCACGGTTGAGGGCGTGGTACAGAGCCTGGCGGACCTTGAGGTCCTTCAGCTTCGGGTTCTTCTCCGGGTTGAGGCCCATGTAGAGGATGTTGAACGCCGGGCGCACGAGCACCTGGTTGCCCTCGTCCTCGAGACCCTTCCAGTCGACCGGGTTGGGCAGGTCGTAGCCCTGGATGCTGCCGGCCTTGAGCTCCTGGCGGCGGGTCGACTCGTCCGGGACGATCTTGAAGACGAGCTTGTCGACCTTCGCCTTGTCACCCCAGAAGTCGGCGTTGCGCGCGAGCGTCACGGTGCCGTTGGCCTGGTCGTACTTCTCGAACTTGAACGGGCCGGTGCCGACCGGGGCCTGCGAGTAGGCGGGGTAGATGAAGCCCTCGCCCTGGGCCTTGACGTCGTTGGCCTTGCCCTCGGTCAGCGCCTTCGGGCTCTGCATCGAGAAGGAAGGCAGGGCGAGCATCGCCGGCCACGCCGAGCTGACGCGGTTGAGCGAGATGACGGCCGTCGCCTCGTCCTTGGCCTCGCAGCCCTTGTAGAGGGACTCGGCTGCCTTGTCCTTGAAGGCGCCCATCGTGTAGGACCAGTAGTCGGCCGGGCCCTTCTGGGCGTCGGCGTTCTGGTCGAACATCCGCTCGAAGTTCTTGCAGACTGCGTCGGCGTTGAAGGGCTCACCGTCGGAGAACTTCACGCCCGTCCGCAGCTTGAACTCCCACGTCGTGCCGTCGGTCGAGGTGGGCATGTCGGTCGCGAGCGCCGGCTCCAGGTCCGCCGTGCCGGGCTTGAGCGTGAGGAGGCCGTCGAAGATCTGCCGCGTCACGCGGAAGGTCTCGCCGTCGGTGGCATAGAAGGGGTCGAACAACTTCGGGGCTCCAGCGGCACCAAAGGTGAGGGTGCCACCGCTGGCCGCGGCGCCGCCGTTGGTGGCGCCCGGGGTGGGGGTGTCACGCTCGGACTGCGCGCAGGCGCCAAGGGTCAGCGCGACCGTCGCGAGCATCGCGACCGGTGCAGCCTTCCGGAAGAACTTCATGAGTTACCTCGCTCTAGTGCGAAGGTCGCCCTGGAATGGGCCGACCAAGAGGAGACCTTTCACGGCGCCAGCGATCGACTCCGCGAAGGGTTGGGGAGAAACTTAGTGCTGTTTGAGGGGTGAAATCCCAGATGGCGGACAATGTTTATCCGTCCGATACGCAACCCCGGGCGGGCGGAAGCCGGGCAGCGGGAGCGAGCCCAGCGGCATACGGGATGATCTTCGCGAAGCCCACCGCGCCCTCGACGGACAGGGGAGACCATGACGACCGACCCCCGCGCCGGGCTGCGCCTCGTCGTCGGCGCCGCCATCGTGGACGACCTCGAGCACCCGACCCGGCTGCTCGCCGCCCGCCGGACCGAGCCGCCCGCCCTCGCCGGCGGCTGGGAGCTGCCTGGTGGGAAGGTCGACGCGGGGGAGTCGCCCCTGTCCGCCGTGCACCGGGAGGTCCTCGAGGAGCTCGGGGTCACCATCCGCCTCGGACCGCACCTGCCCGGACCGCTGCCGGGAGCCACGTGGCCGCTCGGCGACCGCTACGAGATGCTCGTCTGGCTGGCCGAGGTCGTCGACGGCGTCCCCGCGCCGATCGAGGACCACGACGAGGTCCGCTGGCTCGGCGCCGCGGCGCTGCACGACGTGCCCTGGCTCCCCGCGGACCTGCCGATCGTCGACGCCCTGGCGGCCCGCCTCGGCGGAGCGTTCGGAGGCTCCCCAAAACCCTGAGAGACTGTCCCTCATGCCCATGAAGACCCGCGCGGACATTCGCAACGTCGCCATCGTCGCTCACGTCGACCACGGCAAGACCACCCTCGTCGACAAGATGCTCTGGCAGTCCGGTGCCTTCGGCGAGCACCAGCACGTCGACGAGCGGGCGATGGACTCCGGCGACCTGGAGCGCGAGAAGGGCATCACGATCCTCGCCAAGAACACCGCGGTCCACTACCGCGGCGCCGCGGCCCAGGAGCGGGGGATCACCGACGGGGTGACGATCAACATCATCGACACCCCCGGGCACGCCGACTTCGGCGGGGAGGTCGAGCGCGGCCTGTCGATGGTCGACGGCGTCGTCCTGCTCGTCGACGCGTCCGAGGGGCCGCTGCCCCAGACCCGCTTCGTGCTCCGCAAGGCGCTCGCCGCCAAGATGCCCGTCATCCTCTGCATCAACAAGGTCGACCGGCCCGACTCGCGGATCGCCGAGGTCGTCGACGAGGCCTACGAGCTCTTCCTCGACCTCGACGCCACCGCGGAGCAGATCGAGTTCCCCATCGTCTACGCCTCAGCCAAGGTCGGTCGCGCCTCGCTCAACCGCCCCGAGGACGGGGGCCTGCCCGACGGGGAGAACCTCGAGGCGCTCTTCGCCACGATCCTCGAGACGATCCCCGCGCCGACCTACGACGACACGGCCCCCCTGCAGGCGCACGTCACCAACCTCGACGCGTCCAACTTCCTCGGCCGGCTCGCCCTGCTCCGGGTCCACAACGGCACCATCCGCAAGGGCCAGCAGGTCATGTGGTGCCGCCACGACGGCTCCCAGCAGCGCGTCAAGATCACCGAGCTGCTCATGACCGAGGCGCTCGAGCGCAAGCCCGCCGAGAGCGCCGGTCCCGGCGACATCATCGCCGTCGCGGGCATCCCCGAGATCACCATCGGCGAGACCCTCGCCGACGCCGACAACCCCGTGCCGCTGCCGCTCATCACCGTCGACGAGCCGGCCATCTCCATGACGATCGGCACCAACACCAGCCCCATGGTCGGCCGGGTCCGCGGCTCCAAGGTCACCGCGCGCATGGTCAAGGACCGCCTCGACCGCGAGCTCGTCGGCAACGTCTCCCTGCGGATCCTGCCGACCGAGCGGCCCGACACGTGGGAGGTCCAGGGCCGCGGCGAGCTCGCCCTCGCGATCCTCGTCGAGCAGATGCGCCGCGAGGGCTACGAGCTGACCGTCGGCAAGCCGCAGGTCGTCACCCGCGAGGTCGACGGCAAGATCCACGAGCCCGTCGAGCGGCTGACGATCGACACCCCGGAGGAGTTCCTCGGCCCCATCACGCAGATCCTCGCCGCGCGCCGGGGCCGGATGGAGCAGATGACCAACCACGGCACGGGCTGGATCCGGATGGAGTTCCTCGTGCCGTCGCGCGGGCTGATCGGCTTCCGGACCGAGTTCCTCACCGAGACGCGCGGCACCGGCATCGCGCACCACGTCTTCGAGGACTACGAGCCGTGGTTCGGCCCGATCGTGACCCGGATCAGCGGATCTCTCGTCTCCGACCGCAACGGCGTCGTCACGGCCTACGCGATGGTCAACCTCCAGGAGCGCGGCACCCTCTTCTGCGACCCCACCACCGAGGTCTACGAGGGCATGATCGTCGGCGAGAACTCCCGCGCCGACGACATGGACGTCAACATCACCAAGGAGAAGAAGCTCACCAACGTGCGGGCCTCCTCCTCGGACAACTTCGAGAAGATCGTCCCGCCGCGCAAGCTCAGCCTCGAGCAGAGCCTCGAGTTCTGCCGCGAGGACGAGTGCGTCGAGGTCACGCCCGAGGCCGTGCGCATCCGCAAGGTCGTCCTCGGTGCGACCGAGCGCGCCCGCACCGCCGCCCGCGTCCGGGCGGCGGCCAAGGCGGAGGGCTGACCCTGCCGTGTCCCTCCTGCCACGCCCGCGGAGCCTGGCCCGGGTCGGCGCTGCCCTGACGGCGGTGGCCGCCCTCGCGGCCACCGCGGCGTGCAGCCCCGAGGACCTGATGGCCACGCGGCGGGGGGAGCCCACGGCCCACGCCACGGGCCAGGTCGCGCCCGCCCAGCGGGGTGGCACCCTCAACGTCCTCGTTGCCGGCAACATCGCGACCTGGGACCCGCAGGTGATGTACGTCGGGCCCGAGGCCTTCTTCGCCCAGCGCACCTTCGTGCGGACCCTGACGACGTACGGGACAGGGGATCGCGAGCGCGAGCTCGTCGGTGACCTCGCCACCGACACCGGCCGGGAGTCCAACGGCGGCAGGACGTGGAGCTTCACCCTCCGCGAGGGAGTCACCTGGCAGGACGGGAGCCCGGTGACGTGCGCCGACCTCCGCCACGGCGTGGCCCGCACCTTCGACCGCTCGACCCACGTCGGCGGCACGAACTACGCGAGCTTCCTGCTCGACGTGCCGACCAAGGTGACGCCCGAGGGCCTCGAGAAGCCCGCCTACTCCGGCCCCTCCGACACGAAGAACGAGAAGGCCTTCCTCAAGGCCGTGGTGTGCACGGGCCGGACCATCACCTTCCACCTGCGCACCGCCGAGCGCGACTTCCCCCACCTCGTCGCGCTGCCCGAGTTCGCCCCGCGCCGGGCCGAGTCGAAGGGCACCGAGCCGAAGGGCACCCAGTCAAACGAGCTGCAGGCCTCGCTCGACGTCGTCTCGACCGGGCCCTACCGGCTCGACGGCGACTGGGTGCCCGGCAAGGGCGGCACCTTCGTCCGCAACGAGCACTGGGACCCGGCCACCGACCCCATCCGCAAGGCCTACCCCGACAAGATCGTCGTGATGACCGGCCTCACCGAGGAGGCGGTCATCGAGCGGCTGCTCAACCAGCGCGAGGGAGACGCCCAGGCCGTCTCCTGGGTCAAGGCCTCGCCCACGCTGCGCAACCAGGCCGGCACCGCCCTCCAGGCCCGGCTGACCTTCCCCTACACCGGCAGCGTCGACTACCTCGCCCTCAACATGCGCAGCGCGGTGATGTCCAAGGCCGTCGTCCGCGAGGCCTTCGCGCTCTCCACCAACCGCGCCACCTACGTCACCGCGACCGGCGGCGAGGGCGCCGGGTCGCCGACGTGGTCGGTCCTCGGGCCGGCCATCAGCCAGGCCGGTCTCAAGCCACCCAAGGGCGCCCGCGTCGAGGGTGACCCCGAGGCCGCCCGCCGGCTCCTCGTCGACGCCGGCATCACCCTGCCGGTCAGGATCCGGGTCGTCCACGCGCGGTCGCTGCTCATCGACAAGGCCTACGCGGCGCTCGAGGCCGGCTGGGAGCGCGCCGGCTTCGAGGTCGAGCGGACCTCGGTCAAGCCCGAGGACTACTACAAGACGATCGAGAAGCCGTCCTCCGTCAAGGACTACGACGTCTTCCGCGGGTCGTGGATGCCGGACATCCCGTCGGCGAGCGGCGTCCTCCCCGCGCTCTTCGACGCCCGGATCAACATCGACTCGTCCGGGCCCGGGCAGGACGTCGGCTACTTCGACGACAAGGCCGTCGCCGCGCTGATGGACCGCGCCCAGGCGACCGGCGACCCGAAGCAGCGGGCCGCGACGTGGGCCCGGGCCGACGCCCTGATCCGCGAGCGCGGGGGCTACGTCGCGCTCGCCGCGACCAAGGTGCTGCACGTCCACGGCGCGGGAGTCCTCCACTACGACGACCACGCGGTCGGGGGCATCGTCGACCTCGCCACGGTCTCCGTGCGCTGACCCCCGCCCGAACGAGCCCGACCCCACGGAGGAGCAGATGGCCCAGCGACTCGTCCTCGTCCACGCCCACCCCGACGACGAGACCCTGACCTGCGGGACGACGATCGCCCATCACGTGGCCCGGGGCGACGAGGTCCACGTCGTCACGTGCACGCTCGGCGAGGAGGGTGAGGTCATCCCCCCGGACCTCGAGGAGCTCGAGGGACACCCCGACGACCTGCTCGCCGCCCACCGCCGCGGGGAGCTCGCCGCGGCCCTCGACGCGCTCGGCGCCACCGGCCACCTGCTCGGGCACGACGGGCTCGGGAGCCGCCGCTACCGCGACTCCGGCATGGTCGGCTCGGCCGCCGCCGCACGGCCGGACGCCTTCGTCAACGCCGACCTGGCCGAGGCAGGCGCCGCGCTCGCGGCCCTGCTCCGCGAGGTGCGCCCCGACGTCGTCATCACCTACGACCCGCAGGGCGGCTACAGCCACCCCGACCACATCCAGGCCCACCGCCTCACCCGGGCCGCGCTCGACCAGCTCGCCGACACCGAGCTGCCCACGCACACCTACGAGATCCTCACCCCACGGACCTGGGCCGACGAGGACCGCGCCTGGACCCGGGGAGCGAGCCCAGCGGCATACGGCCTCGTCGTGCCCGGCGCGGACGACCCCCACCCGCCCTCGGTCGTCGACGACGAGCGGGTCACCCACGTCGTCGAGGACCCCGCCACGCGCGCCGCCAAGCTCGCCGCGCTGCGGGCCCACGAGACCCAGGTCATCGTCGCCACCGACGACCTCCACGCCCTGTCCAACCGCATCGCGCGGCGCACGACCGACCGGGAGGGCTTCGGGCGGGTGGACCCGCGGACCTGGGAGCCCTGGCCCGACTGACGGATTCTCGGCAAAGCGGTTGATCATGCAACCATATGGCTGCCTGGGAAACAGGCCGCGCACCCAGGGAAGGCACCGGTCCGCCGGACCGCTGGGCTATCGTGCGCTGACGACCCCGCCCCGCACGGAGACCCCATGGCCCTGAACGACCGCCGCGCCACCATCCTTCGGCTGCTCATCGCCGCCGTCGTGCTCATCGGTGGCTACCTCGGCCTCGCCGCGTGGTCGGCCCAGCACCTGCCGGCCACCGTCTCCGTCGGCGGCATCCCGATCGGCGGCCTCACCGAGGACGAGGCCGAGGCCGCCGTCGAGACGAAGTCGGCACCGCTCCTCGCCACGCCCATCGCGCTCAGCGTCCCCGGCATCGACGACCCCGTCGACATCGTGCCGGCCGACGTCGGCTTCTCCGTCGACGCGGCGCGGACCCTCGAGGGGCTCACCGGCTTCACCCTCAACCCGATCACCGTTTGGAACCGTCTCGTCGGCTCTGTCCAGGCCCCGCTGCTCACCCACGTCGACGACGACGTCCTCACCGAGCGCCTCACCAAGCTCGCCCCGTCCGTCGAGACCAAGCCGACCGAGGGGGCGGTCACCTTCCCCGACGGCAAGGTCGACGTCACCGCCCCCGTCCCGGGCCGCACCCTCGACATCGCCGGCACCAAGCTCGCGCTGCGCAAGGCCTTCCCCCACTCGACGACCGCGACCGCCACGGTCAGCCCGGTCGAGCCCGAGGTGACCGGCCAGGCCGTCGCCGCCGCGGCCAAGGACTTCGGCGAGAAGGCCATGTCCGGGCCCATCACCGTCGTCGCCGGCAAGAGCAAGGGCACGATCGATCCGGCGGACTACGCGCCCGCCGTGACGATGGTGCCGGACGGCGCGGGCGCCCTCGTGCCGAAGTTCGACAAGGCGAAGCTGACCGCCGTCGTCGCCGACAAGGTCCAGGTCGAGACGAAGGCCGCCAAGGACGCCCGGTGGACCTTCGAGGGCGGCCGGCCCAAGATCGTCCCCTCCGTCGACGGGACCGCCGTCGACGAGTCGACCATCGCCGACGGCGTCATCGCCGCGATGACCTCCGCCGACCGCCGCGTCGAGCTCAAGGTCGTCACGACGAAGCCGAAGTTCACGACCTACCACGCGAGGAAGGCCGGGGTGAAGGAGCTCGTCGTCGACTTCCAGTCACCGTTCCCGCCCGAGGACACGACCCGCACCCAGAACCTCATCGTCGCCAGCCGGGCCATCAACGGGACCTACCTCGCCCCGGGGGAGACCTTCAGCCTCAACGGCATCCTCGGCGAGCGCACCACGGCCAAGGGCTACCAGGACGGCACCGTCATCATCAACGGCCGCCTCACCCGCGGCACCGGTGGTGGCATCTCGCAGGTGTCGACCGTCATCTACAACATGGCCTACTTCGCCGGCGCGCAGACCCTCGAGTTCACGCCGCACGCGTTCTTCATCCCGCGCTACCCCGAGGGGCGGGAGGCCACCGTCTTCTGGCCGAGCGTCGACAACAAGTGGAAGAACGACACGCCCTACGGGATGCTCCTCCAGACCTGGGTCGAGGGCGGCTACGTCCACGGGCGCGTGTGGTCGACCAAGGTGTGGGACATCAAGTCCATCAAGAGCGAGCGGCGCAACGTCAAGCAGCCCGAGACGATCAAGGACGACTCGCCGACCTGCTACCCGCAGCAGCCGCAGCCGGGCTTCGACGTGACGGTGACGCGGCAGTGGTACCGACCGGGCTCCTCGACGCTGGTCAAGAGCGAGAAGGTCAACACCCACTACATCCCCGAGCACGAGATCATCTGCACCGACCCCAACGCCAAGCCCTGAGCCCCACCCCCGGCCGTATGCCGCTGGGCTCGCTCCCGCTCGCGGGCGCGGTCCCAGCCCTGCCGAAGCTCTCGTCGAGCGTGCACTTCGTGCCGTCGGAACCGGGGACGGATGACGCACCTTCCCGTGGCGCTCGTGCGTGGCGGCCCGCCTCGAGTGGCCCTGGGTGCGTCATCAGTCCCCCGTCGAGCGGCAGTTCGTGCCGGCACGAACTGCACACTCGACGGTGGTCAGGGGAGGGGCTGGACGAGGTAGGTGTACTCGTGGTGGACGGTGAAGCCGAGCCCCTCGTAGAAGGTGATCGCCGGGTCGTTGTCGCCCGACACCTGCAGGTAGACGGCCGGCATGGCGTCCTGCCGGGCGATCCGACCGACCTGCGACATCGCCGTCCGGGCCAGCCCGCGGCGGCGGTGCTCGGGGTGGACCCACAGGCCGAAGACGCCCAGCCAGCCGGTGTGCAGCGCGAGCCGGACGACCGCGACGACGCGTGCGCTCGCCGGGTCCCGGACGGAGAGGAACAGCTGCCGCGCGCTGCCGGTCAGGACGGCCTCGGTGACCCCCGGAACCGGCGTGCGGCCCTCGCTGTAGGCGGCCAGCCACTCGTCGGTCAGCGTCTCCCCGACCTCGACGGTCGGGGCCCCGGGTGCCGGCGCAGGCGGGGCCGGGAGGCCGGAGGCGGGCCCGGTCATGACGAGCACCCGGTCCCAGTCGTGCCGCCCGCCGCCGGCCGTGTAGCCCCGCTCGAGGAGCAGCGCGGACGTCGGGTCCTCGGCGACCACGAACCCCGACGGGCCGTTGACCTGGAACATCGTGCGCTGGCCGCGGTCGGCATACCACCGCTCACAGTGCTCGATCGCCGCGTCGAGCGGCAGCGGCGGCTCGCCGAGGACGAGGACCGAGTTCGCCCGACCCGTGTAGCCGGGCGCGGACCGCAGCAGCCACGACCCGAACGGCTCCTCGTCGACGGCGACCCAGCCCTCGGCCCCGAGCCGCGCCAGGTCGTCGAGCGAGACCCGCAGGTGCGCCGGGCCCGGGCGGGTCGGGCGCGGCGGGATCGGTTTGGCGGCGACGACCTCGCGTCGCGGCACCTCCACCCGGCCCGACCTCGTGTCGATGAACAGCGTGTCGTCGGTGCGCTCGGCGAGCCGGCCGACGACGTCCGTGACCTGGCGATCGGCCAGCCGCCGGCGCACGACGACCCGGCTTCCGGCGGTCAGTCGTGCGGACGGGTCTGTTAGTTGCGTCCTATCGGAGGGGTGGTCCCTAGACGCGTCAGCCATGTCCGGCATACTAGGCGCGAGCACGAACCGCTCTCTCATCGCTCCTGTAGGAGGTCCGGATTTCATGACCTACGTCATCGCCCAGCCTTGTGTCGACGTCAAGGACAAGGCGTGCATCGAGGAGTGTCCGGTCGACTGCATCTACGAAGGCATCCGGACGCTCTACATCCACCCCGACGAGTGCGTCGACTGCGGGGCCTGCGAGCCCGTCTGCCCCGTCGAGGCCATCTACTACGAGGACGACGTCCCCGAGCAGTGGGCTGACTACTACAACGCCAACGTCGAGTTCTTCGACGACCTCGGCAGCCCCGGCGGCGCGGCCAAGATGGGCCAGATCCAGAAGGACCACCCGCTCATCCTGGCGCTGCCCCCGCAGGCCGCGGCCGAGTGATCGACCGCACCCTTCCGGACTTCCCCTGGGACTCGCTCGCGCCCTACAAGGCGCGGGCGAGTGCGCATTCCGGCGGTCTCGTCGACCTGTCCGTCGGCACCCCCGTCGACCCGACGCCCGAGTTCGTGCGGCGAGCCCTGGCCGAGGCGGCCGACGCCCCCGGCTACCCGCTGACCATCGGCACCCCCGAGGTGCGCGAGGCGATCTGTGACTGGTTCGCCCGCCGGCGCGGCGTCCCCGGGCTGACACCGGACCAGGTGCTGCCGACCGTCGGCAGCAAGGAGCTCGTCGCCTGGCTGCCGACCTTCCTCGGTCTCGGCCCCGGCGACCTCGTCGGCATCCCCGCGGTCGCCTACCCGACCTACGACGTCGGGGCCCGCCTCGCCGGCGCCACGGCCGTCGTCGCCCAGTCCCTGACCAGCCTCGGGCCGCTGACCCGCGCCACGACGCCGAAGCTGCTCTGGCTCAACAGCCCCGGAAACCCCAACGGCCAGGTCCTCGGAGTCGAGCACCTCGCCAAGGTCGTCGCCTGGGCCCGCGCGCACGGCGTCGTCGTCGCGAGCGACGAGTGCTACGCCGAGCTCGACTGGCGGCCCGGACAGCTCGGCCGGGCCACGCCGAGCATCCTGCACCCCGACGTCTGCGGGGGCGACCACACCGGGCTGCTCGCCGTCTACTCCCTCTCCAAACAGTCCAACCTCGCCGGCTACCGCGCCGCCTTCGTCGCTGGCGACCCCGACCTCATCGCGCAGGTCCGCGAGGTCCGCAAGCACGCGGGGCTGATGATGCCCGCGCCGATCCAGCACGCCATGGCCGTCGCCCTCCGCGACGACGAGCACGTCGCCGAGCAGCGTGACACCTACGGCCTGCGCCGCGAGATCCTCCTCGAGGCCGTCCAGGCCGCCGGGCTGCGCATCGACCACTCCGAGGCCGGGCTCTACCTCTGGGCCACCCGCGAAGAAGACTGCTGGACAACGGTTTCCGCCCTTGCCGACCGCGGGATCCTCGTCGCGCCCGGCTCGTTCTACGGGCCGGCCGGCGCCCGGCACGTCCGGATCGCCCTCACCGCGACGGACGAGCGGATCAGGGAGGCCGCCACCCGGCTCCAGCGCGAGGCCGGCTGACCCGGGAAGCGAGCCCAGCGGCATACGGAATCCTCCAAAACCACCCCGTCAGCCAGCCGGCGGACCGCTTTTTCTGCTGACCACCCCACTGGGGTAACGTCCGTTGCGGACATCCCGGCCCGCCGGTCGGTTCTCGAGGAGGCGAATCAGCAGTGACGAAGGCAGTGGACGCGACGCTCAAGGTCGGCGACAAGGAGCTCACTTTTCCGGGAGTCGAGGCGGTCGAGGGCAGCAACGGGCTGGGGGTCAACTCACTCCTCAAGGACACCGGCCTGGTCACCTACGACGTCGGTTTCGTCAACACCGCCTCCTGCAAGAGCGCCGTGACGTACATCGACGGCGACCAGGGCATCCTGCGCTACCGCGGATACCCCATCGAGGAGCTCGCCCAGAAGTCCAGCTTCGTCGAGGTCTGCTACCTGCTCATCTACGGTGATCTGCCCACGAGCGACGAGCTTGCCCGGTTCGAGGAGCTGATCAGCCGCCACACGATGCTCCACGAGGACCTGCGGGCCTTCTTCAACGGCTTCCCGCGCGACGCCCACCCCATGCCGGTGCTCTCGTCCGCGGTCTCCGCCCTCGGCACGTTCTACCAGGACAGCCTCGACCCCTTCGACCAGGAGCAGGTCGAGATCAGCACGGTCCGCCTCCTCGCGAAGCTGCCGACGATCGCGGCGTATGCGTACAAGAAGTCGGTCGGGCAGGCCTTCATCTACCCGGACAACTCGCTCAACTTCGTCGAGAACTTCCTGCGGATGACCTTCGGCGTCCCCGCCGAGCCCTACGTCATCGACCCGACCGTCGCCAAGGCGCTCGACCTGCTCTTCATCCTCCACGCCGACCACGAGCAGAACTGCTCCACCTCGACCGTCCGCCTCGTCGGCTCGGCCCACGCCAACCTCTTCAACTCCGTCTCCGCCGGCATCCACGCCCTGTCCGGCCCGCTCCACGGTGGCGCCAACCAGGCCGTCCTCGAGATGCTCGGCGACCTCCAGGCGTCTGGTGAGGACCCCAAGGCGTTCATGGACCGGGTCAAGAACAAGGAGGACGGCATTCGGCTCATGGGCTTCGGCCACCGGGTCTACAAGAACTACGACCCGCGCGCCGCGATCATCAAGCAGGCCGCCGACGAGATCCTCGAGAAGATGGGCAAGAACGACCCGCTCCTCGACATCGCCAAGCAGCTCGAGGAGATCGCGCTCGCCGACGAGTACTTCGTGGAGCGCCGGCTCTACCCGAACGTCGACTTCTACACCGGCCTGATCTACAAGGCCATGGGCTTCCCGCCCAAGATGTTCACCGTCCTGTTCGCCATCGGCCGCCTGCCGGGCTGGATCGCCCAATGGCGCGAGATGATGACCGACCAGGAGACGAAGATCGGCCGCCCGCGCCAGGTCTACGTCGGCGAGACCGAGCGGCACTACCCGGGCTGACCGCCTTTGGCGTTGTGGTGGGGGCCCGATCGAAAGAGCAGTTCGTCCCGCGCCTCGGCCCACCACCGATCGGACCCCGGCCCGAAAAGCGGCGCCGCTCTCAGTCGTCCGTGATCCCGGCCCGGGCGTCCAGCAGCTGCAGCAGCTCGTAGGCCGCCCGCTCGACCGACTTGTGCCGCCATTCAGCGGCGCGGTACACGCACGCGATCAGCCCCGAGCGGTGCACCCTGCGGAAGTCGCCGCAGAGGAACGCATGTCGCGCCTTCGTCTCGTCGTTGGCCCCCTCGGTCAGGCCGAGGTGCCACGCCGCGTACTCGTCCCACGAGTGCTTCTCGAGGTAGGCGTTCTGGGCGGCCGCGTCGGGCTGCGACTCGCCCCAGTCGGAGTCGAGGACGTACCGGCGCTTCGAGATGAGGTCCCGGACGTGCTCGACCGCAGCCGGGTTGACGGAGTAGGAGGCCATCCGCCCACTCTGCCTGCCCCCGCCCCTCAGCGCAGCGTGATGCTCACCGTGGGGGACGCGGCGCCCTCGGACCAGCCCTCGTCGCCGGCGTCCCGGTCCCACTGCCGCTCGCCGATGGCCACGCCGGTCACCCCGAGCTGGGCGGCCCGCGCCACCGACCAGTGGGCGACCGCCCACGCGGTCCGCTGGTCCGGCGCCGTGACCGTGAGGCTCTGGCCGGACGGTTCCGCCTGCTTGACTCCCATCTCGACCGCGAGGGCCTTGGCCACGGTGGCCGGCGAGGCCCCGGTGGTGGCTTCCTCGAGGCGGCAGGACAGGCCTGCGGGAGAGTGGCCGGTCAGGGCGGAGGCGAGGACGCGGCCCTGGCCCTCGTGGTCGCGGTAGGCCTCCGGGTAGCCGCTGCGCTGCACCTTCTGGGCGATCTCGGTGATGTCGGCGTGCTCGTAGTCCTCGACCTTGAGCAGGGCGTCGTAGAACTTGTTCGTCGAGTACACCGGGTCGAGGATCTGCTTCCGGGTGCCCCAGCCCTGGCTCGGCCGCTGCTGGAACAGCCCCACGGAGTCACGGTCGCCGTAGGTGATGTTGAGGATCTTCGACTCCTGGTAGGCCGTCGTCAGGGCGATCGTCGCGGCGCGCGGTGGCAGGTCCCGCTTGATCGACAGCGCGGCGATGAGGGCGGCGTTGCCGGTCTGCTCGGGGTCGAGGCTCTCGGCCATCCCGGCCGCGGTGATGGTGCACTGGGGCGTGCGGACACTGTCGTAGAGGAACCGGGAGGCGGCCCAGCCCCCTCCGGCGACGATCGCCAGCACGACGAGCAGCGCGGCGCGCCCCCGGCGCCGGCGGCGGGGTGGGTCGGGGCTGACGCCGGACTCGTCGGTGACGAGTCCGAGAGGATCAGGGGCCATGGGTCCTGTCCGGGGGTCGGCGGGTCAGTCGTTCGCGTGCAGGGCCGCGTTGAGGGTGATCCCCGTTCCCTTCCGGGCCCGGGCCTCGACGGTGCCGGTCTCGCTGTTGCGGATGAAGAGGATGTTGCTGGCGCCCGAGAGCTCTCGGGCCTTGACGACGCTGCCGTCCGGCATCGTCACCTTGGTGCCCGCGGTGACGTAGAGCCCGGCCTCGACGACGCAGTCGTCCCCGAGGGCGATCCCGATGCCGCCGTTGGCGCCGACCAGACAACGCTCACCGATGCTGACGCGTTCCGTGCCGCCACCGGAGAGGGTGCCCATGATCGATGCGCCGGCCCCGATGTCGGAGCCGTCGCCCACGACGACGCCCTGGACGATTCGCCCCTCGACCATCGACGCGCCGAGGGTGCCGGCGTTGAAGTTGCAGAACCCCTCGTGCATCACGGTCGTGCCCGGGGAGAGGTGGGCGCCGAGCCGGACCCGGTCGGC
Source organism: Intrasporangium calvum DSM 43043 (assembly GCF_000184685.1). Classification (NCBI taxonomy): domain Bacteria; kingdom Bacillati; phylum Actinomycetota; class Actinomycetes; order Micrococcales; family Intrasporangiaceae; genus Intrasporangium; species Intrasporangium calvum. The sequence goes on along the minus strand of NC_014830.1, from coordinate 2,914,331 downwards.
GTCGGCGATCCGGACGCCAGTCGGCACGACGTAGTCGGTCATCCGGGGGAACTTGTCGACACCGAACACCTGGACCGGGCCGAGCGCGCGCAGGCGCAGCCGGGTCTGCTCGAAGTCGTCGACGGCGCAGGGGCCGAGGTTGGTCCAGACGACGTTGGGCAGGGCCCCGAAGATCCCGTCGAGGTTGATCGTGTTGGGCCGGACGAGGCAGTGGGAGAGCAGGTGGAGGCGCAGGTAGGCGTCGGACGCGCCGGCGGGTGCGGCGTCGAGGTCGATCTCCACGAGGACCACCTCGGTCCGGACGCGCCGCAGCTCGTCGGTCCGGGCGAGGGCGTCGAGGCCCTCGGGGGCGGTGGCGTCGTCGGGTCGGGTCCCGAGGGCCGGTGCCGGGAACCACGTGTCGAGGACCTGGCCCCCGTCGGTGGTCGTGGCCAGTCCGTATCCCCATGCGCTGCGTTCAGACATGGGCTCAAGGGTATGGGGGCCCGTCCCGAGCGTGAAACGTGGCCCGAGGCGCGGGCGGGCCGTCCGGCCGAAACGACTAGCCTTCCCGTATGCCGCCGAGCTCAGTTCCCGGGACCAGCCTCCTTCTCGACGTGTCGAGTGACGTCACCACGCTCACCGCCGCCGTCTGTGACATCCAGTCGGTCAGCTGGGAGGAGGCGCCGCTCGCCGATGCCGTCGAGGCGGCGCTGCGGGCGCTCGGGCACCTCGAGGTCATCCGGGACGGCAACTCGGTCATCGCCCGGACCGACCTGGGACGCGCCGAGCGGGTCGTCCTCGCCGGCCACCTCGACACGGTCCCGCTCGCGGCGGAGCCGAACCTGCCGACCCGCCGCGAGGCGGGCGTCCTCTGGGGCCGCGGCACGGTCGACATGAAGGGCGGCGTCGCGGTCATGCTCAAGATCGCGGCGGGAGTGCCCGAGCCGTCGCGGGACCTCACCTTCGTCTTCTACGACTGCGAGGAGATCGAGGGCAAGTTCAACGGGCTCGGCCGGGTCGCCGCGAACCGCCCCGACCTGCTCGCCGCCGACTTCGCCGTCCTGCTCGAGCCGACCGACGGCGCCATCGAGGGCGGCTGCAAGGGGACGCTCCGGGTCGACGTCACCACGAAGGGTGTGGCCGCCCACTCCGCCCGCCCGTGGAAGGGCCACAACGCGATCCACGACGCCGCCCAGGTGCTGGGCCGTCTCGGCGCCTACGAGGCCGAGCGGATCGAGGTCGACGGCCTCCTGTTCAACGAGGCGCTCCAGGCCGTCGGGATCAGCGGGGGCATCGCCGGCAACGTCATCCCGGACCGGTGCACCGTGACGGTGAACTACCGGTTCGCCCCCGACAAGGGCGTCGCGGCGGCCTACGCCCACGTCCAGCAGGTCTTCGAGGGGTTCGAGTGCGAGCTGGGCGACGCGGTCGACGGCGCACGCCCGGGCCTGCACCTGCCGGCCGCGCGGGACTTCGTCGAGGCCCTCGGCCTGCCGGTCAACCCCAAGGAGGGGTGGACCGACGTGGCCCGCTTCTCGGCGCTCGGCATCCCGGCCGTGAACTTCGGTCCCGGCGACCCGAACCTCGCCCACATGGACGACGAGCGGTGCCCCGTCGAGCAGTACGAGGAGGCCGAACGGGCGCTGCTGCGCTGGCTCGCCTGAGGCTTAGGGTGGTGCCCGTGAGCGCTCACGACACCGACGAGCAACCCGGCCACACGACCGACGTCGCCCGCGACCCCGAGGTCAGGCCCGACGAGAAGCCTGCGTCGCGCGCGCCGGACGCCGAGCGCCGTTCCGGCCCGCTGATGATGCGCCGCGGGAAGGTGCCGCCCACGACGACCGACCAGCGCCTGCTCGACCGCGGCCAGCCCACCGACTGGCTGCACGCCGACCCGTGGCGCGTCATGCGGATCCAGTCGGAGTTCGTCGAGGGGTTCGGCGCCCTCGCCGAGCTCGGGCCGGCGGTCAGCGTCTTCGGGTCGGCGCGGACCCGCGCCGCGGACCCGGCCTACGCGATGGGTGTCGAGGTCGGGCGGCTCCTCGCGGAGGCCGGCTATGCGGTGATCACCGGCGGCGGCCCCGGGGCCATGGAGGCCGCCAACAAGGGCGCGCTCCTCGGTGGGGGGACGTCGGTCGGCCTCGGCATCGAGCTACCCTTCGAGACCGGCCTCAACGAGTACGTCGACCTCGGCGTCAACTTCCGCTACTTCTTCGCCCGCAAGACGATGTTCCTCAAGTACTCACACGGCTTCATCGTCCTGCCCGGCGGCTTCGGGACCCTCGACGAGCTCTTCGAGGCCGTCACCCTCGCCCAGACGCGCAAGGTCACCCAGTTCCCCGTCGTCCTCATGGGGACCGGCTACTGGCAGGGCCTGATGGGCTGGCTGCGTGACACGGCGCTCGCGGGCGGGATGATCGGCGAGGACGACCTCGACCGGCTCCAGCTCACCGACGATCCGGGCGAGGCCGTCGCGGCCGTCCAGGCGCACGAGATGTCGGACGCCGCGGCCGAAGCGGCTGGCGCGACCGGAGTGGAGCGGCCCGAGTGAAGTGGTTCATCCTCCTCGTCGGCATCGTCGTCCTGTGCTTCTTCGTGGCGCTCATCCTCGGCTGGGCCGGCGGCCTCGGCGGCGGCCTGGGCGGCGGCCTCGGCCGGCCGACGTCCTCGCTCAGCCATGAGCCGCTCCCCGACGGCGCGCTGCACGACGAGGACCTCGACGAGCTGCGGTTCGACGTCACCTTCCGCGGCTACCGGATGAGCCAGGTCGACGGGGTCCTCGAGCGGCTCCGGCGTGAGCTGCGCGAGAAGGACGAGCACATCGCGTTCCTCGGTGGGGTCGCCGGAGCGGCGACCACGGACGAGGCCGCGGACGAGGCCCCAGACCAAGCCGCAGACCAAGCCGCAGACCAAGCCGCGGACGAGGCCGGGGACGTCAACGCCGAGTTTCCCCGGGCATGAGGAGCGCGGCCCGACTGCGTCCCCGCCGGGCGTTCGTGCTGGCCGTGCTCGGGCTGTACGCGGCCTGCCGACTCGTCACGACGACGATCCTGCTCGTCGTCATGCAGCGCCAGGTTCCCAGCGGCATGACCGGTGGGGAGGCCGCCCCCGTCACGTACTTTCCGTTCACGGCGCTCTGGGACGGGCAGTGGTACCAGATCATCGCGACGGAGGGCTATCCCGACCACGTGCCGCGCGGTGACGACGGTGGGGTTCAGCAGAACCCCTGGGCGTTCTACCCGTTGTTCCCGTTCGCCGCGCGCGCCCTCATGGCCGTGACCGGGCTCGGCTTCCCGGCCGCGGGCTCCACGATCGCGCTGCTCTGCGGCTTCGGGGCCGCGGTGCTGATGGCCTTCCTCCTGCGTGACCGCATCGGCGAACGGGCGACCCTGGTCGTCGTCGTGCTGTGGGCGTCGTTCCCCGCGTCCGTGGTGCTGCAGCTCGCCTACACCGAGGCGCTCGCGATGCTCCTCCTCCTCGGCTACCTCTATGCCCTCGCCCGCGAACGCTGGCTCGTCGCTGCCGCAGTGGCGGTGCTCGTCGGCCTCGCGCGCCCGATCGCGGTGCCGCTCGGCGTGGTCACGCTCGTCGCGCTCTGGCTGCGCTGGCGGGCTCGCGGCCTCCGGCCGATCACGACGAGGGAGTATGCCGCTGGGCTCGCTTCCCTGGTCGGGTGCGGTGTCGCGGGGCTCCTGTGGCCCGCGATCGCCTGGTGGGGCACCGGCGACCGCAGTGCGTACACCGACACGATGGGGGCCTGGCGCGGCTCGGGCGTCGTCGAGCCGTTCGTCCCCTGGCTCGGGATGTCGAAGTACGCGTTCGGGGACACGTGGGGACCCGTCTGGCTCGTCGTGGTGCCCACCGTGGTCATCGCCATGGTGGCTGGGCCCTGGGCCCGAGCGCTCGGCGCCGAGCTGCGCACCTGGACGGTCGCGTACCCTGCCTACCTGGCTGCCGTCCTGGACCCCTTCACGAGCATCTTCCGTTACCTCATCCCGCTCTTCCCGCTGCTCGTCGTCGCGGTCGGGGCCGGGTGGACCGACCCGGCCCGGGAGCGCCGGGCCAGCAGCTGGCCGCTGCTGCTCGTCCGAGCCGTGCCGCTCCTCGTCCTCTTCGTCGTCGGGCAGTACTACTGGACCGACATCCTCTGGCGCTACGTCCCGTCCCCGACCGGGGACTACCCGCCCTGACGCCCCCCACCTCGAGTGTGCACTTCCTGCCCCGCTCGACAGGGAAGCGCGGGAGGGCTGGGAGGGCAGCTGGGCCCGGGGGAGCTCAGCGGCATACGGCCGGGGTTGGTCACCGACCCTGAAAGGTCGGCTTCTCCTTGGCAAGGAAGGCATCGACGGCCGCCAGGTGGTCGGCGCTCTGCCCGGTCAGCCCCATCAGCTCACCCTCGTGGGCCAGCGCTGACTCGAGGTCGGTCCCCGCACTCGTCGCCACGGCCCGGCGGATCGAGCCGTAGGCCAGCGTTGGGCCGGCAGCGAGCCTGGTCGCCACCTCTCTCACCGCCCCGTCGAAGTCCTCAGCGCTGACGACCCTGGACACCAGGCCGAGCGACAGCGCCTCGTCCGCCGGGATGGTGCGGGGGAATATGAGGAGGTCCTTGGCTCGGGCCGGCCCGACGAGCCGGGGGAGCGACCAGGACGCCCCCGAGTCGCACGAGAGCGCGATCCCGGCGAAGGCCGTGTTGACCCCGGCGGTGTCGACGATGATCCGCACGTCACAGGCGAGGGCGAAGCTGAGGCCGGCCCCGGCGGCGACGCCGTTGATCGCTGCGACCACCGGCTTGTTCATCGTGGCGAGCAACATGACGATCGGGTTGTAGTGCTCGACCACCGTCGTCGACAAGGTGGTGTCACCGGAGCGCAGGTCGGCGACGTGCTCCTTGAGGTCCTGGCCGACACAGAAAGCGCGCCCGTTCCCGGTCAGGACGACACAGCGGACCTCCGGGTCGTCGGCGGCCCTGCGGAGCGTGTCGAGCAGGGCAACCTTGAGGGCCCGGTCGAGAGCGTTCATCGCGTCCGGGCGGTTGAGCCGGACCCAGGCGACCCCGTCGCTCACCGTGACCTCCAAGGGCGACATCGGGGCCGAGTCAGACGTGCGGGTGGCGTCCGTGGCGGCACTCGGGTCAGTCGAGGGTGAGGCGGCGCTTGCGGCAACGGCCATTTCGGGCTTCGGGTCAGTCATGGCGCCCACTCTCTCCCAAACCTTCCGTGTGGGAAAGCGCTGGATCCGTGACGTGAACGTCCTCACATCCCGGATTAGGTCACGTTGAGCGGACACGGAATAATGGCTACAGAACACCCGATTTCCTGTGGAAGGGGCACCATGGCAGCAATGAAGCCGAGGACCGGCGACGGACCGCTTGAGGTCGTCAAGGAGGGTCGCGGCATCGTGCTGCGCATGCCCCTTGAGGGCGGCGGCCGCCTCGTCGTCGAGATGACCCCGGATGAGGCTGCCGCCCTGCGGGACGCCATCCAGGGGTGTGACGGGGTCAACTGACCACGCTCGCCCGCACACGGCTCCCGAGGATCACGTCGGGGGCCGTCGTCGTTCGCGCGGCCGCTCCGCAAGATCGCTCAGCGCTTGACGGCGAGGAGCAGCCCGTCGCCGATCGGCAGCAGGGACACGATGAACCGCGCGTCATCGCGCAGCGCCCGCCCCACATCGCGCAGCGCGCGCGTCTCGGGGTCGCGGATCGCGGGATCCGACTCCTGGTCGGTCCACGACAGGGCCAAGGTGCCGCCGGCCCGGAGCAGACGAGTGGCCTGCTCGACGTAGAGGGGGTACTCCTCCTTGTCGGCGTCCACGACGACGAGGTCGTACGCGCCGTCCGTCATCCGGGGGAGCACCTCGAGAGCCCGCCCGGCGATGACGCGGGTGCGCTGGTGCGCGACGCCGGCCGCGGCGAACGCCTCCCGGGCTGCATGCTGGTGCTCGACCTCGAGGTCGATGGTCGTGAGGATCCCGTCCGACGGCATCCCGCCGAGGAGCCACAGGCCGGAGACACCGGCCCCGGTGCCCACCTCCATCACGGCCTTGGCCCCGATCGCCGCCGCCAGCGCGCTCAGGAAAGAGCCCACGCCGTTTCCGACCGCACCCACGCCGAGCTCCTCGGCCCGGCGCTGAGCGTCCTCGACGTGGTCGCTCGGCGTGATGAACTCCTCGGCATGCGACCAGGCAGCCACTTTGTGCGTGCTCATGCTCGTCACCCTAGTGCCCCACACCCGCTGCAGCCCGGCGTCGGCTGGGGAGCGGTCGGTCGCACAGGGGATCCACAGGATGGTGACAGTGAAAGTCTGGCGGGATCGGGAAGGGTGAGAGGGAACGAAAGCGGCCGGCGCAGCGTTGTTCTGGTCTAGAGTCCCCGAAAGGTGTCTGATCGCGTGAGCGAGACTGTCCTGTCCCAGGCCCCCGGCTCCGCCGGCGAGCCGCCACTCGCGGCTGCCCGTGGTCGCTCGGAGACAGCGCCCGGCTGGACGCCCCCGACGTGGGAGGAAGTCGTCGAGCAGCACTCGGCGCGTGTCTACCGACTGGCCTACCGCCTCACCGGCAACCCGCACGACGCCGAGGACCTGACGCACGACGTCTTCGTCCGGGTCTTCCGCTCGCTCCACTCGTACCAGCCCGGCACCTTCGAAGGCTGGCTCCACCGGATCACGACCAACGTCTTCCTCGACAAGATGCGCCGCAAGCAGCGGATCCGGTTCGACGCCCTGCCCGAGGACGCGGCCGGCCGGCTCCCCAGCGGGGAGAAGGGTCCGGAGCAGACCTACCACGACGCCCGCTTCGACGACGACGTGCAGCGCGCGCTGGACGCGCTCGCCCCGGAGTTCCGGGCGGACGTCGTGCTCTGCGACATCGAGGGCCTGTCCTACGAGGAGATCAGCGCGACCCTCGGGGTCAAGCTCGGTACCGTCCGCTCGCGGATCCACCGCGGACGTGCCCAGCTCCGCGAGGCGCTGGCGCACCGCGCACCCGAGGCCACCCGCAAGCCCGAGACGCGCACGGCTCGCCCCGGCCTGCGGCTGCCGGGCCGGCGAGTCACCGCAGGCGCCAGGTGAGGCCAGCGTGAGCGGTCTCGACGTCCGCGTGGCTCCCGTGGGGGAGCGGTGACCCCCCACCTGGGCGGGCACGTGCGGGCCTACGTCGACCGGGCCCTGCCGCCCGCCGTGCTGCACCTCTATGACCGGCACCTCGTCGCCTGCATGGTCTGCCGCGCCGCGGCCGACCAGGAGCGCCGGATCGTCGCGTCGCTGCGCAGCGACACCGGCGTCGTCCCGGGCTCGCTCCGCAGCTCGCTCATGAACCTGGGAGCGTCCCCGGTTCCCGAGCCGCCGACCCACGCGGAGCCGCGCATTCCCCTCGGCCCGCTCAGCCCGCTCGCGGTCCGCGGTGTCCGGTCCGTCGACGACCTGTTTGGCGGCGCGCCCTGGGGGACCAAGCTCGGCTCACGCGCACCGTTCGGCTCCGCCTCCTCGTTCGGGTCGGCCATGTCCCGGCCCACCGGCCCGCCGGCCCCGCTGACGACGGTCCGCCCCAGCGCGCCGCCCCTGCACCGCTCACCCATGCGGGCGGCAGTCGTCGCCTCGCTCGCGGCCGGCGCGTCGGTCGCCGCTGCCTGGGGCCTGGCGGTCTCTCCCCTGCCCGGCGGTGCTCGTCCGCCGGGGGTCCGGGTCCCCGCTGGGGTCGCCAGCTTCGGAGTTGTCAACTACGGGGTGGTGCTGCCCTCCCTGCCCGCCTCGACCTCGCCGTCCTCGACCTCGCCCGCCTCGACCTCGCCGTCCTCGACCTCGCCGTCCTCGACCTCGCCGTCCTCGACCGCGGCGGCGCCCGCGGCCAGCCCTGCGACACCTTCTGCATCGAGGCCCGCGACCAGCGCGGGCGGCAGCTCCGCCAACGTGGTCTGGGGCCGTCGTTCGGCGTTCTCCGTGCTCTCGACGAGCCGCAGCAGCGCCCTGACGACCATCTGGACCGCCCCAGTTCGTATCTCTCTCGTCTCTTCGGCACAATCGGGGCCATGAGCGACGACCCCACCGAGCGGCGGCCCAGCGACGCACCCCTGGACCGCCCCGAGGAGGTCGAGCAGACCGGGGCCATCGAGCGGGCGACGACGCAGCCGATCCCGCGCGCGGGCGCGGACTCTGAGGACCATGGCTGGTTCAGCCGGTTCGGCTCCCCGCGCCCTGCCGACGGGCCCCGCGCCGACGGCCACACGGGTTCGCCCGCCGACTACCGCGTCGGGGTGCCCTACGCCTACCCTGGCGGCGCGATGCCGCCACCCGGCGACCCGTCCGGCTCAGCGTCGTCCGGCTCAGCGCCGTCCGGCTCAGCTTCGTCCGGCGCAGCTTCGTCCGCCGCGGCATCCGTACCCCTGCTGCCACCACCGACGGGTTCACCCGTCGCCGCCTACCCTGCCCCGACGGGCGCTCCGCGCCGCCGCCGCGGGCTGCTGGTCACTGGCGTCGTCGCCCTCTGCCTCGCCTCGGGCGTCGTCGGGGGAGTGGCCGGCCAGGTGCTCGAGGACCGGGTCGTCTCGAGCATTCGGGCGCTGCCCGAGCCGGGGCCCGGGGTGACCGACCGCCCGGCCGGCTCGGTCGCGAACATCGTGGCCCGGGTGCTTCCCAGCGTGGTGACGATCAAGGTCGACGCGGGCCCGGAAGGGTCAGGGACCGGTTCCGGCTTCGTCATCGACGACCGGGGGCACATCCTCACGAACAACCACGTCGTCGCTGCCGTTGCGAGCAACGGGTCGATCGAGGTGGTCCTGAGCAACGGCGAGACCGAGAAGGCCACGGTCGTCGGGCGTGACGTCAGCTACGACCTCGCGGTCCTGCGGATCAAGCGCACCGACCTCACCCCGCTCCGGCTCGGCGCCTCTAACAAGGTCGTCGTCGGGGATGCCGTCATCGCGGTCGGCGCGCCCCTCGGTCTCGACCAGACCGTGACCTCCGGCATCATCAGCGCCCTCGACCGTCCGGTCGCCCCCGGGGCGGGCGACGACCTGTCGTTCATCAACGCGATCCAGACCGACGCCGCGATCAACCCGGGCAACTCGGGCGGGCCCCTCCTCGACCTCTCGGGCCAGGTGATCGGGGTCAACTCCGCGATCGCGAGGGTGCCCAGTGCCGGCTCGTCCTCGTCCGGCAACATCGGGCTCGGCTTCGCCATCCCGAGTGACCAGGCGCGCCGCACCGCTGACCAGCTCATCGCGACCGGCAAGGCCACCCACCCGATCATCGGCGTCCTTCTCGACCGGAGATACTCCGGCGAGGGGGCCCTCGTCCAGGACGTGTCCGACGCGGTCACTCCCAACGCCCCCGCGGACAAGGCCGGAGTCGAGCCGGGCGACGTCATCATTCGGTTCGAGGGCAAGCCGATCCGCACCCCGGACCAGCTCATCGTCTCGATCCGGTCCCGTGCCGTGGGCGAGACGGTGACCCTGACGGTCGAGCGCGACGGCAAGCAGATCGACCTGCGGATGACCCTCGAGGCCGATCCGGAGAAGTGATCCCGGCTCGGGGTCCGTATGATGGCGCCGGCGGTACGCCGGGTGCCGAGGCCGCAAAGGATGAGCAACTGTGATCGACATCAACGGGTGGGAGTTCCTGCTGCTCGGTGTCCTGGCCATCCTCGTGCTCGGCCCAGAGCGACTGCCGGAGTACGCTGCGAAGCTGGGCCGGTTCGTGCGCCAGGCCCGCGGCATGGCCGACCGGGCCAAGCAGCAGCTCAAGGAGGAGATGGGGCCCGAGTTCTCCGACGTCGACTGGCGGGCCTACGACCCGCGTCAGTACGACCCGCGTCGGATCGTCCGTGATGCCCTGAGCGCCACCCCGGAGGAGGACCCTCCGCCGGTCAAGCCCGTGAGCACGCCGAAGACCCATGACCCGTCGCTGCCGACCCCCTGGGACAGCGAAGCCACCTGACCCCCACGCAACACACCCGCTTACCGAGCGGTCCCCCCGGCTGCAGCAGGGGGGACCAGACGGTAAGCGGGTGTGTTGCGTCGTGCAGGTGCAGGTGCAGGTGCAGGTGCAGGTGTCGCGTCAGCGGCCGGCCGGCGTCAGGCCGAGGGAGCGCCCAGCAAGGCCACGGGCCCGCGTCGCCAGGCCGCGCGCGATCCCGCGCAGTGCCACGCCAGCGGCCGAGTCGGGGGCGCCGAGGACCACGGGGTTGCCCGTGTCGCCGCCCTCGCGGAGCGTCGCGTCGAGCGGGATCTGACCGAGCAGCGGCACCGGAGCGCCGATGCTGCGGCTCAGCGAGTCGGCCACGGCCTGGCCACCGCCGGAGCCGAAGATCTCCTGGCGGGTGCCGTCGGCCAGCTCGAGCCACGACATGTTCTCGATGACGCCGGCGATCCGCTGGTGCGTCTGCAGCGCGATCGACCCGGCGCGCTCGGCCACTTCGGCCGCGGCCTGCTGCGGGGTCGTGACGACGAGGATCTCGGCGGTCGGGATGAGCTGGGCCACGGAGATCGCGATGTCGCCGGTGCCGGGCGGGAGGTCGAGCAGGAGCACGTCGAGGTCGCCCCAGAAGACGTCGCCGAGGAACTGCTGCAGCGCCCGGTGCAGCATCGGGCCGCGCCAGACGACCGGCTGGTTGCCGGGGACGAACATCCCGATCGAGATGACCTTCACGTCGTGCGAGAGCGGCGGGAGGATCATGTCGTCGACCTGGGTGGGCCGCTGCTCGACACCGAGCATGCGCGGCACGGAGAAGCCGTAGACGTCCGCGTCGACGACGCCGACCCGCAGGCCCTGCTGGGCCATGGCGGCGGCGAGGTTGACGGTGACCGAGGACTTGCCGACGCCGCCCTTGCCGGAGGCGACCGCGTAGACCCGCGTCAGCGAGTTGGGCTGGGCGAAGGGGATCTCCTTCTCGGGCGTCCCGCCGCGCAGCTGCTGGCGCAGGGCCGTCCGCTGCTCGTCGCTCATGACGTCGAGGGTCACGTTGACCGACGTCACGCCGGGGACCGCCTGGAGCGCCGCCGTGGAGTCGTTGCGCAGCGTGTCCTTCATGGGGCAGCCGGAGACGGTCAGGTAGATGGACAGCTCGACGTGCCCGGCTTCATCGACGTCGACGGACTTGACCATGCCGAGCTCGGTGATCGGCTTGCGGATCTCGGGGTCGTTGACCTTCGACAGGGCCGTGAGCAGGGCGTCGTGGCTGGGCAGGGCGGGGGCAGACATGTCACCCATCGTATGCCGCTGGGCTGGCTCCCCCGACCGCGGTGGCCTCCCGCGGGGGTGGCCTCCCTCACCCCGGCCGCCCCCACCTCCCGCGACAACACACCCGCTCCCGGCGTGGTCGCCCTCGCTGCAGCCGGCACCAGCGGAGGGTAAGCGGGTGTGTTGCGGGAGAGGGTGGGGGGGTGTGTTGCGGGAGAGGGTGGGGGGGTGTGTTGCGGGGGAAGGGGGTCAGTCGGTGGCTGGGTGCTTCGGGGCGGGGCCGCCGTCGCCGAGGGGCCGGATCAGCGCCCGCTCCTCGAGCTCGCCGAGCAGGTCCCGCAGCTCGGACCGGACGAAGTCGCGGGTCGCCTGCTCGCGCAGGGCGAGCCGCAGGGAGGCGACCTCGCGGGTGAGGAACTCGGTGTCGGCCAGGTTGCGCTCGTCGCGGGAGCGGTCCTGCTCGAGGCCGACACGGTCCCGGTCGGCCTGGCGGTTCTGGGCGAGGAGGATGAGCGGCGCGGCGTACGAGGCCTGCGTGGAGAAGAAGAGGTTGAGCAGGATGAAGGGATAGGGGTCCCAGCGCAGGCCGAAGAGACCGACGACGTTGATGGCGACCCAGACGATGACGAAGATCGTCATCCACATGAGGAACCGGGCCGTTCCCATGAACCGGGCGAAGGTCTCGGCGAACCGGCCGAACCGGTCTGAGTCGGAGCGCAGGCGTGGCAGGAACCCGCCGCGCTTCTCGCGGGGCTGGTCGAGGCGGTCGTTCGGGGTGGTGGCCCGGGTCAGGCGGCGGCTCGTCTGCTCGGTCACGGTCGGACCTCCAGCTCGTGCCGCTCCTCACGCCAGTCCTCGGGGAGGATGTGGTCGAGCACGTCGTCCACCGTCACCGCGCCGAGGAGGCGCCCGTTGTCGTCGACGACCGGCAGCGACACGAGGTTGTACGTCGCGAGGGTGCGCGTCACCCGCTCGAGCGAGGCGCCCGCCGGGAGCGGCTCCATCTCCTTGTCGATGATCGACCCGACCGACGCGTGTGGCGGCTCCCGGAGCAGCCGCTGGATGTGCACGAGGCCGAGGTAGCGGCCGGTCGGCGCCTCGAGCGGGGGCCGGCACACGTAGACCATCGTCGCGAGCGCGGGGGCGAGCTCCTCGCGGCGGACCATCGCCAGCGCCTCGGCGATGGTCGCCTCGGGGCCGAGGATCACCGGCTCGGTGGTCATCATGCCGCCGGCGGTCTTCTCGTCGTAGGACAGCAGCCGCCGCAGCGGGGCGGCCTCGTCCGGCTCCATCAGCTGGAGGAGCCGCTCGGCCTGCTCGGGCGGGAGGTCGGCGAGGAGGTCGGCCGCGTCGTCGGGCTCCATGGCCTCGAGGACGTCAGCGGCCCGCTCGTTGTCGAGACCGGCGATGATCTCGACCTGGTCGTCCTCGGGCAGCTCCTCGAGGATGTCGGCGAGCCGGTCGTCGTCGAGCGCGGCTGCCACCTCGGCGCGGCGCTTCGGGTTGAGGTCGTGGATGACCTCGGCGAGGTCGGCGACCTTGAGGTCGTCATAGGTCTCGAGGAGTCGCTCGGCGCTCTGGGCGGGGGCCTCGTCGTGCAGGCCGACCACGTCCCTGATCTCGACGAGCATCGTCTTGCCGGAGCGTCGCCGCGTGAGCCGCGACATGGCGCGGGACGCGGAGGACCCGACCTCGGTCTGTCGGACGAACACCTTGACGGCATACCAGTCCCGGCGTGGCGACTGCTCGATCGCGATGTCCTCGACGATCCCCTGCCCGAACCCGGCCGCCTCGGCCTCGCGACTCGTGACGGTCACCGTCCGGTCGAAGAGCTCAGCGGCGACGAGCGTCTCGTTGGTCCGCTGCTCGAACCGACGCATGTTGACCAGGCCCGTCGTGATGACGGCACCGGCGTCGATCGAGGTCACCCGCGTCATCGGCAGGAAGACTCGGCGCCGCCCGGGAACCTCGACGACGAGGCCGATGACGCGCGGGTCCGGCCTCGCGTGGGAGAAGACCACGACGACGTCGCGGACGCGACCGACCTGGTCGCCGAGCGGGTCGAAGACGCTCAGGCCGGTCAGTCGTGCGACGAAGACACGGGTGCTGGCGCTCATGGGCCAAGGCTATGCGTTCGCGACCCGAGGCGGTCGGTGCCACGACGAGCGACGGGCACCGGGAGTCTCAGCGCTTGCGGGCAGCCCGGGGTGCGTCGTTGGCGCGCCGCGGTCGGCGGCCCTTCCAGTGCCACGGCCGCCACCCGCTCGTCGTCACCGTGGTCCGGGCCGGCTCGGCACGCAGGTCGAGGGCGCTGTAGCTGCCGGGCGACTCGAGGGGGGAGCCGAACGGCGTGAGCGCCGTGATGGTGCACTCCCTGGCCCACCGGGTGAGGCTGTCGTCGACCGAGTTGAGCCGGGAGGCGCGCAACAGCTCCGCCGCGTGGTCCCACTCAGGGGTGCCGGGCGCGATGACGGCCGCATGCGCACGCGTCGCGAGGAGGCGCCCGCCGCTGTCCTTGCTCCGCAGGATGATCGTGACTTCCTTGGGCAGCCATGGCAGGGGCTGCTCGCCGGGACCGCTGACGACGAACGCCGTCGTGCCGTCCCAGACGTGCCAGGCCGGCCAGGTGCGGTCGCCGGCGACGTCGACCCACAGCAGACTGGACTTGTTCATGGCCTCGCTGAGCAGTGCGCTCAGGTTGAGGGGTGGGGGCTGCTCCGTCACAGCCTCCACCCTAGTGACCTGCTCCCCGGCTCGGTGGCACCCGCGAGTGATAGCGGTCATAACGCGGGCGAGAACCGGCACGCTACGTTGGCGCGCATGCGTAGCGCCAAGGACTTCTTCACGCCCCTCGCCGTGGGGGCACCGCCCCCGATCACGGAGGTGCCGGCTCGCCCCAGCCGGATGATCCACTTCTTCGACCCGAGCAACGAGAAGATGGCGGCCAAGGTCCCTGACCTCGTCGGCACGGTCGACGTCCTCCTCGGCAACCTCGAGGACGCCGTCAAGGCCGACCGCAAGGAGGCCGCCCGTCTCGGCCTGGTCGCCATCGCCAAGGCCACCGACTTCGGTGAGCACACCCAGCTCTGGACCCGCGTCAACAGTCTCGACAGCCCGTGGGTCCTCGACGACCTGACGACGCTCGTGTCAGAGATCGGCGACCGGCTCGACGTCATCATGGTCCCGAAGGTGCAGGGCGCGGAGGACATCCACTACGTCGACCGCCTCCTCGCCCAGCTGGAGGCGCGCGCGGGCCTCACCCGGCCGATCCTCGTGCACGCGATCCTCGAGACGGCCCGTGGCATGGCCAGCGTCGAGGAGATCGCCGGCGCGAGTCCCCGGATGCAGGGCATCTCCCTCGGCCCGGCCGACCTCGCCGCGGACCGCCGGATGAAGACGACCCGGGTCGGCGGCGGCCACCCCGGCTACCTGGTGCGCCAGGACCCGATCGGTGGAGACATCCACGGGGAGCGCACGACCTACCAGCAGGACCTCTGGCACTACACGATCGCCCGGATGGTCGACGCCTGCGCGATGCACGGGATCTTCCCCTACTACGGCCCCTTCGGCGACATCAAGGACGTCGTCGCGTGCGAGGACCAGTTCCGCAACGCCTTCCTCCTCGGCTGCGTCGGCGCGTGGTCGCTGCACCCGGTCCAGATCGACATCGCCAAGAGGGTCTTCAGCCCCTCGGCCGAGGACGTCGCCCACGCCCGCCGCGTCAAGGAGGCGATGGGGGACGGCACCGGCGCGGTCATGCTCGACGGCAAGATGGAGGACGACGCGAGCCTCAAGCAGTGCCTCGTCATCCTCGAGCTCGCCGACCGTCTCGCCGCGACCGACCCCGAGCTCGCCGAGCTCTACGGCACGACGCCGGAAACCCACTGAGCCGTATGCCGACACACGGGGGCAAGCCCCCGTGGACCCCCAACGACCCGCCCGGCGGTCTCCACGAGAAAGGCGCACCCACGTGAGCGTTCAGTCCCAGGCCAGCCCAGCGGCATACGGCTCCTTCCGACCGCGTCGGTCGGTGCTCTACCTGCCCAGCTCCAACGAGCGGGCGCTGGAGAAAGCGAAGACCCTGCCCGTCGACGCACTCATCCTCGACCTCGAGGACGCCGTCGCACCGGATGCCAAGGAGGCCGCCCGCGAGAACGCCTGCGCCGCAGTGCAGTCGGGTGAATACGGCCGGAGTGAGCTGACGATCCGCGTCAACGGGATCGGGTCGCAGTGGCACGACGCCGACATGGTGGCGGCCTCGGCCGCGGGGCCCGACGCGATCGTCGTGCCCAAGGTGAACTCCGCCGACGAGGTCCGCCAGCTCGTCGCGGCCATGGAGGCTGCCGGTGCCCCCGAGAAGACGAAGCTGTGGGCGATGATCGAGACCCCGGTCGCGGTCCTCCACGCCGAGGAGATCGCACGAGCCTCGGAGCGGCTCACCGCCTTCGTCATGGGGACCAACGACCTCAACAAGGAGCTCGGCGCCGAGCTCGTCCCGGGTCGCCAGCCACTGCTCACCGGGCTGTCGCTCGCCCTGCTCGGGGCCCGGGCGGCGGGGATCGCGGTCCTCGACGGTGTGTGGATGGACGTCAAGGACGTCGACGGGCTGCGCGGGGAGTGCGTCCAGGGGCGGCAGATGGGCTTCGACGGCAAGACCCTGATCCACCCCGGGCAGGTCGAGACGGCCAACGAGGTGTTCGCGCCCAGCCCCGAGCAGGTCCAGGAGGCTCGCGGGATCATCGCGGCCTTCGAGGAGGCGGTCGCGCAGGGCAAGGGTGTCGCGACGTACCAGGGCAAGCTCGTCGAGAACCTCCACGTCGACACGGCTCGCAAGGTCCTCGCGACCGCAGAGGCGATCGACGCCCTGGACGGCTGACGCACTCGCCACGTCACGCACCACCCAGTCAAGTGTGCAGAAGATGACGGCATCTTCTGCACACTCGACGTGGGGCCGTGAGAGTCAGGGACTGGGGCTCGGCCCGTGATAGACAGGTGCCAACCAAGGGAGAACCCATGCAGCACCTCAGCGTCGGACTCTTGTCGCGGTCACGCAAGGAGAACGAGCGGCGGCTGCCGATCCACCCGCAGCACCTCGAGCGCATCGATGCCGGCCTGCGGCAGCACGTCTACCTCGAAGCCGGCTACGGCGAGCCCTACGGCCTGTCCGACGACGCACTCGCCCCGCTCGTCGGCGGCGTGCACGCCCGCGAGCAGCTCCTCGCGGAGCGCGACGTCATCCTCCTGCCGAAGCCGATGGCCGCGGACCTCGAGGAGATGCGTGACGGACAGGTCCTGTGGGGCTGGCCGCACTGTGTCCAGGACGCCGTCCTGACGCAGGTCGCGATCGACAAGCGGCTGACGCTGATCGCCTTCGAGGCGATGAACCACTGGAACCGCGACGGGTCCTTCAACCTGCACGTCCTGCACAAGAACAACGAGCTCGCCGGCTACGCGTCGGTGCTGCACGCGCTGTCGCTGATCGGCTCCACCGGGGACTACGGGCGTCGCCTCAGCGCCGCCGTGATCGGCTTCGGGGCCACGGCCCGCGGTGCCGTGACCGCGCTGCATGCGCTCGGGGTCAACCAGGTGGACATCCTCACCCACCGGGAGGTGGCCGCCGTCGCGTCCCCGATCCACTCGGCGCGCATCGTCAACTTCGACTACGGGGTCCCGGGCGGTCGGGCGAGCGACGTGTCCACCGAGGACGGGCCCGAGCCGCTGGCCGGCTTCCTCGCCGGCCACGACATCATCGTCAACTGCGTCCTGCAGGACCCCAACCGGCCGATGATGTTCCTCGACGAGGACGACCTGCCCGTCCTCGCCCCCGGGACCCTCGTCATCGACGTCTCGTGCGACGAGGCGATGGGGTTCAGCTGGGCGCGACCGACGTCCTTCCAGGAGCCGATGTTCACGGTCGGGAACACGGTGCGCTACTACGCCGTGGACCACAGCCCGTCCTACCTCTGGGACTCCGCCACGTGGGAGATCAGTGAGGCCCTGCTGCCCTTCGTCGGGACCGTGCTGGCGGGGCCCGACGCGTGGGCCGCCGACGAGACGATCCGCCGGGCCATCGAGATCCAGGACGGCAGGATCCTCAACCCGAGCATCCTCACCTTCCAGTCCCGGTCCGCCGAGTTCCCCCATGTCCCCGAGCCCTGAGCCGGCGTCCTGCCACGGACCCGAGGGCAGCCACGGGCAGCAGAGTCCCGGGGACGGGGAAACCTCAGCGCCCCGTGTGACGTTGACCGGTCGTGAGTGAGACGCGAGAGCGCCGACCGGCGCCCGTCCCGAGCGGGCCGGGCGGGCCGGGCGGGCCGGGCGTGCGCCGCTCGCCCCCGGAGCCGCCGCTGCGCCTGACCCGCCGTGGCTTCATCGTGCTGGGCGGCCTCGGGCTCGGGACCGTCGCGGCCGGGACCTATGCCATCACGAACGGCCTCTCGGGCGTGCCCGGCCTGCCCCAGATTCCCGGGCTGGTCGAGCCGACCCCGCCTGAGGTCTTCGCCGATCCCGTTCCGGTGGAGCGTGCGCAGCTGCAGGCGCGGACGAAACTCGGCCCAGCGGCATACGTCTATGAAGTGACCGGGCGGCCCGCGACCTACTACGTCGACACCGCCTTCGGGGGCCGGCTCGACGCCTGGCTCGCCCTGCACCGGCAGCACACCGGCCAGGAACCCGACACGATCCGCTCCTACGGTGCGTGGGTCCGCGGCAGCTCGACCTCGTGGCACAGCTCTGGCCAGGCCTTCGACGTGGCGCGTCTCCGGGCCGACGGCAAGGATCTCGTGTCGCTGCGCTACGACCAGTGGCGCGACGCGCCGGCCACCGAGCTGCGCCGTCGCCTGGCCGCCTACTGGCGCGTCGCGGCAGGTCTGCACCATGAGTTCGCCGACGTCCTGACCTACCTCTACGACAGCTCTCACTCCAACCACATCCACGTCGACACCGGCCGCTTCGGTGCCGAGCGGCCGCGGCTGATCCGGCGGTCGCGGGTGCAGGCCCAGGCGGTGCAGGCGATGTGCCTCCACGTGTGGGGTCGGACCGACGTCGAGATCACGGGCGAGTGGGACGACGCGACGCGCGCGGCGACGACCGAGATCCTCGAGCAGGTCGACGGTCCCGGCGAGCTCGAGGAGAGCCGCGAGGCCTGGCAGGCCTTCATGGTGGCGACGATGGAACGAGCCTGATCCCGGGCGGCGTTGTGGTTCAGCCCGGTTCGTCGGGCTCGACGCGCGACGGACGCCGGGCTGGGGCATCGCCGCCGTCGTCGGCTCACCAGCGGGAGGTGGCGGCCGCCATGAGGTCGTCGAAGAGTGCCCCGCGTCGACCTCGAACCCACGCCGGGTGAACCACTCCGCCCAGCCCAGCTCGGCGAGCCGCAGCATCGCCTCGCGCAGCTGCTCGAAGAGCGTCGGCAGGAGAGCAGGGGCGGGCCGGGTCTGCGCGAGGCGGGGTGCCGCCTGCCCGTCGGGTGAGCCGATGAACTCCATCAGCATCTCGCCCGAGTCCATCTGGACCGGATAGGGGACGGGCAGACCCTCGCCCCAGAGCCGCACGAGGGTCTCGAACTCGGCGAAGGCCCAGAGCCCGCTGATCAGCTCCGTGGTTACCGCCGACGCGACCCGCAAACGGCTATTCGGTGCCGGCCTCTTCTGCCATTCCCCCTCAGCGCGCGCCGGCGCGCCACTACCGTGGACAGAGGACCTTTTGCGGGGGCGAGCCAAAGGGGGAGCCGTATGCCGCCCACCTCCTTCGCGGGTGAAGGTGTCAGAGCCGTCGTGCCGGAGTTCTACGACGTGAGCGACTCGCCGCGGGTCCGCGCGCTCCCGGGAGAGCCGGGATTCGAGCAGGAGGTCGGCCGCGCTGCGATCATCGCCTCCCTCGAGGAGAGCGGCCTCGACCCGGTCGAGCGGTTGGACCTCGTCCCCCGACGGTCTCGGGACCTGCCGGGCCCGACCCCCGGGGGCGGACCGGCCGCCGAGCGGGCGGGACGGGCCACGGTCGAGGTCGACGTCGGCGCCGAGCAGGACGCCGTCGTACTTCTCGAGCGGGACGGCGTGTACTCCTGGCAGCTGCCGGTCGGCGCGGGGGAGCGCACCCGCTCGATCGACCTCGGCCCCCGCACGGCCCGGTTCGAGATCGACCTCGCGACGGGCAACGGCAGCCGCGTCCCGAGCGGCGGCCGGAGCCGCGGGCTGCTCGGCGACGTCGTCAGGGGCGCGGTCCACGCCGTGGTCTTCCGTTTCGGTGCGCCCCTCGTCGTCGGCCGGGCGATCGAGAAGATGGAGGAGCACGTCCGTCCCGGGCTCGTCCACCTCACCGGCACCGACCTCGGGTCGTGGCGGACGTTCGAGCGGCTGGACGAGCTCGCCCTGCCGACCGACCGGCCGGTGCGGCTGCTCCTGCTCATCCACGGGACCTTCTCGTCGACGGCGGGCGGCTTCGGCGCCCTCACCCACGACGAGAACGCGGTGGCACTGCTCCGCGGGGCCCTCGGCGCCTATGACGCCGTCATCGGCTACGACCACCGCACGCTCAGCCTCGACCCCCGCCAGAACGCCAAGGACCTGCTCGACCGCCTCAGCACGCACCACCCGGACGCCGAGCTCGTCATCGACATCATCACCCACAGCCGCGGGGGCCTGACGACGCGCAGCCTCATCGAGCACGAGCTGCCGGGGTCTGCCTGGCCGGGGCGGGTCGACCGGGTCGTCTTCGTGGCCGCGACGAACGGTGGGACGCACCTGGCGGACCCCGACCGCTGGCACGATCTCGTCGACCTCTACACGAACCTCGCCAGTGCCGGCGCCGGTGTGCTCGCCGGCCTTCCCGGCGCCGCGCCCGTGGCCGCGGTGGTCGCCGGGGTAGTCCGGGGGATCGGCGCCCTCGTGAAGTACCTGGTGTCCTACGCGGCCGAGGGCGATGGCGTGCCGGGGCTCGCCGCCATGGTGCCGGACGGGCCCTTCGTCACCGAGATCAACGGGTCCCAGCCGGGGCAGCCCGGCCCGGGCACGAGCTGGTTCGTGGTCGCGTCGAACTTCCACGTGGAGCTCCTCGACGACTCCCACCGGCCGCCGGAGTTCCCCCGCGAGCTCGTCGTCAAGCTGGGTGAGGGCTTCGTCGACGGGCTCTTCGACGGCGACAACGACCTCGTCGTCGACACCGCGTCGATGAGCGCGATCGGCCCGCCGGACGGCGGCTTCGTCGCGGATGCCCGCGTCCTCGAGTCGAACGACCGCGTCTACCACACCAACTACTTCAGCCAGGTCGACGTGATCGAGGCGATCACCGGGTGGCTGCTGCTCTCGTTGCCGTCGGGCGCGGGGCCGGACGCCGCGCCGGAGGGCGGGGACGAGCCGGTCAGCGCGGGGGCTGAGCCGGTCGAGATGGGGGACGAGCCGGCCGGCGTGGGGACAGAGCCGGGGGACCGGGACCTGCCCATGGCGCCGCCGCCATCGCGGGACCTGCCCATGGCTCCGCCTCCGCCCGCACCGGCGGCACCTGAGCCCGATGCTGGAGTCGCGCCGCCCGCCGCACCCCCGACGGACGCCACCGTCGCCGCCGAGATGCCGGCCACGGTGGTCACGCGTGAGCCCTTCGAGGTCCGAGTATCACTGTCCCGCAAGGACATCCGCCCCAACGCGGGGACGGTCCACGCCTCTGCGCACGTGACGGTCCAGGCCGAACGGCCCGTGTCGGTCCAGGTGGTCGGCAAGTCGAACGCCGAGGTGGTCGGCGCGGACGCCGACGTCCTGGGCCTGCCGCTCGGCGGGGGCGAGTCGTCGGTGTCGTTCTCCGTCCGCGCGCTCGCCACGGGCCCGGTCGTCGTCCACGCCGTCATTCGGCAGGGCTGGGTGCCGCTCGCCACGCTCTCACTCGAGGCGTCCTCGGTGACACGGGCAGCGCTCGGCGCACCCGAGCCGCCGGCCCGCGCCGAGATCCACACCGGGATCGATGCTCCCGAGCTCGACGGGCTGCCCTGCCTCGACATCATCGAGAGCTCCCGCCCGGACGGGTCGGTGGTCTACAAGTACGCCGTCCGGATCGAGCCTGACGGGCAGGCGGTCGCCTTCCAGTCCGTGCCCATCGTCGACCGCGCCCGCACCATGGCCGCCTTCCTCGACGAGGTCCAGGAGCTCGTCGGCGCTGACCTCGGCGAGGCGCAGCTCCTGCGCCGGCTCCAGGACCTGGGCACCCGTCTCTACGACCTGCTGCTCCCGGAGGAGATGCAGGCCTACCTCTGGGAGCACCGCGACGACATCGGCGACCTCATCGTCTACGCGGACGAGCCCTACGTGCCATGGGAGCTGGTCCATCTCAAGCCGCCCACGGGGCCGCGGCAGCGCGAGCCCAGGTTCCTGGCCCAGGGCGGGCTCGTGCGGTGGCGGCTGGGCAGCTTCCCACCGAAGGAGCTGCGGGTCCGGGAGGGCCGGGCCCGAACGCTCATCCCCGACTACCGGGACCCGCAGTTCGCCCTGTCCGAGCCGGTCCACGAGGCGAGGTACCTGGAGGAGCGGTTCGGCGCGAAGCCGGTGCGGGCCACCCCGACCGGCGTCGTCCAGCTCCTGCGCGGTGGCCGTTTCGACCTGCTCCACTTCTCGGGCCACGGCGCGGCGGACGTCGAGGACATCCTCGGCGCTCGGATCCTGCTCCAGGGCCGCAAGCGCGGGCGGAGCGTCGAGCCGCAGTTCCTCAGCGCCACCGAGGTGAGCGAGAACGTCCGCTGGGCGCGCCCCGGGGAGGCCGGCCCCGTGGTCGTGCTCAATGCCTGCCAGACGGGACGCGAGGGCATCCTCCTGACGACGGCCGGCGGGTTCGCTGACGCGTTCCTCGACGCCGGCGCGTCCGCGTTCATCTCGTGCCTGTGGTCGGTGCACCAGCAGCCTTCGCGCACCTTCGTCGAGACGCTCTACGACGAGCTGCTCGACGGCACCCCGATGGCACAGGCGACCGCCCGGGCGCGAAGGGCGGCCCGGGAGCGAGGTGACGCCACCTGGCTCGCCTTCGTCGTGTACGCCCGCCCCGACGCCGTGCTCACCCGAACCTGAGCCGGCCCGTCCGATCGAAGACCCACGCGACCCACCACGCACGAGGAGGAACAGGCCATGGCACGAAGCGCCGTCTGCGTCGGCATCAACGAGTTCGAGAACCTGCCGGTGAGCAGCTGGCTGGCCGGATGCGTCAACGACGCCGAGGACATCTCGACCGCCCTGAAGAAGTACGGCTTCACCTCGCGCACGACGACGCTGCTCCGCGACTCGGAGGCCACGAAGCAGGCGGTCATGACTGCGCTCACGGCGATGGTCGACAAGGCGAAACCGGGAGACCACCTGGTCTTCTCCTTCTCCAGCCACGGCACCCAGGTCCCCAACCAGCCCGATGACACGGATGAGCCGGACGGGCTCGACGAGGTCTTCGCCTGCCACGACATCAAGCGCGCCGGCGACCAGTGGGACCGCGACACGGTCATCTCCGACGACGAGCTCCGCGAGCTCTTCCAGCGGGTCCCCGCGGGCGCCCTCGTCGAGGTCCTCCTCGACACGTGCCACAGCGGGACCGGCCTCAAGGACCTGGAGGAGATCCAGCTCGCCATGACCCTCGGGCGCAAGCCGCGCTTCCTGCCCCCACCGTCGCCGCGCGGCCTCGACCGGGCCCGCTCCATCCGCGAGCTCCAGCCGACCCGGACCGTCGACCACAAGGCCCTCGCCGAGCTGACCCGACGTGGCAAGGGGGCCCGGCCGGTCCTCTTCGCGGCCTGTCGCCCGAACCAGACCGCATCGGACGCGACCTTCGCGGGGCGGCCCAACGGGGCCTTCACCCACCTGTTCCTCACGTCACTCGCGGCACGGCCCGACGCCACCCGGGCCGAGCACCTCAAAGCTGTCCACGCGGGGCTCAAGGCCGAGCGGTTCGAGCAACGCTCCACGCTGGAAGGCGCCCTCAAGGCCAGGAAGGTGGGGTTCGGCAGCCTCTGGTGACTGCCCCCACCCTGAGCACCGAGTGGCAGAGCGTCGAGTCGGGCTGCCCTCGTGACAGCCGCGCTGGAGCGCGAGATGCGGCGGCAGGCTGCCGCCCAGGACGCGCAGATCCTTCGGCGTCAGGGATCAGGTGATGACCTCGACGAGCTGGTCAGGTGGACCGGCGCCCACGTCGTGGTCGAGGACTGATCGGTGCGCGAGATCTGCTTGGTTCGCCTGGACCAGACACGGCCGGCGCTCGTGCTGACTCGGGAGGCTGCCCGCGGTGCCATGACGAAGGTGACGGTGGCCCCGATCACGACGACCGTCAAAGGATTGTCGAGCGAGGTTCGGGTGGGGCCGGACAACGGGCTGGATCATGAGTGCGCAGTCGCGCTCGACAACGTCGTGACGGTTCCAGTGGAGCTGCTCGGCCGCACCATCGGGTTTCTCAAAGCCGAGCAGGAGGTCGAGCTGGCTCGTGCTCTGGTTCTCGCCTATGACCTCGAGCTCCCGCTTCTCGGATGAAGCCGTCCCGGTCGGCCCCCGTGAGCTGCCCACTTCCATCCGGACGTGGCGTGGGCGGTCCGACCTAACCTGTCTGCATGCGACGCTTCGACGACGAGGACCTCACCGGCGCAGAGTTCCGAGAATGCGACCTGAGCAGGGCGCGGATGGTCGGCGTGGTCATGCAGGACGCCGAGATCGACGGACTGGTCACCCATCTCGTGGTCAACGGGGTCGAGGTGATGGCATACGTCGAGGCCGAGCTCGACCGCCGTCACCCGGTACGGCTGCTGATCCGTTCCGATCAGCCGGCCGATCTGCGAGAGGCCTGGCGGCAGCTGCGGGACGACTGGGCGAGGACCACCGAGCGAGTGCGGTCCATGCCCGAGGACAGCGAACATCACGGCGTCGACGGCGAGTGGTCGATGGTCGAAACCCTGCGTCACCTGGTCTTCGTGCACGACTCCTGGTTCCGACGCTGCGTGCTCGGGATCACCGAGCCGTTCACGGCCCTGGGACTGGGTCCATCTCTCGTCATGGACCGGGCGGAGGACGGGCTCGACCCGTCCGCCCGGCCGAGCCTCGACGAGGTGCTCGCCGTGCGAGTCCGGCAGTCCTCCGAGATCGAGAGATGGCTGGCTGAGGTCACGCCTGACCAGCTCGCACAGGCCGCGCCGGTGCCCGACGACGACAGATGGCCCCCGTACGCCAAGGGCCGGACGGTGCGGCAGTGCCTCGGCACCGTGCTGACCGAGGAATTTGCCCACCACGGGTTCTGCACGCGCGACCTGGACAAGCTGTCGCGTCACGTCTCGTCGCAGGATTCATGAGCGAGCCCGAGCCGGTGCGACTGGGGATCCAGCGGGGCGGGCACGTCCTCCGCGAGGTCGTGACGATCGTTACAGGTGGGGGACGACACACGCGGAGGCGTGTGCCGGGAAGCGAGCTCAGCGGCATACTCGGTCGAAGCCCTGACCCAGCCACGACCTAAGGCGGCGATCCAGCGTGTCCCGACTCCAGCAGACCGAAGGCCTCACCGAGGAGCAGACCGAGCTGTTGTCGCTCGTACGGCAGTTCGTCGAGGAGCAGATCCTGCCCGTCGCCACCGAGCTCGAGCACCGCGACGAGTACCCCCAAGCCATCGTCGACCAGATGAAGGAGATGGGGATCTTCGGTCTGATGATCCCCGAGGAGTACGGCGGCCTCGGCGAGTCGTTGCTGACCTACGCCCTGTGCGTCGAGGAGATCGCCCGCGGCTGGATGTCCGTGAGCGGCATCGTCAACACCCACTTCATCGTCGCCTACATGATCCTCCAGCACGGCACCGAGGAGCAGAAGCAGCGCTACCTGCCGAGGATGGCGACCGGCGAGGTCCGCGGCGCCTTCTCGATGAGCGAGCCCGGCTGCGGCTCCGACGTGTCGGCCATCAAGAGCAAGGCCGTCCGCGACGGCGACGAGTGGGTCATCAACGGCCAGAAGATGTGGCTCACCAACGGCGGCTCGGCCAACCTCGTCGCCGTCCTCGTCAAGACCGACACCGGCGCCGACTCGGTCTACAAGAACATGACGACCTTCCTCATCGACAAGGAGAGCGGCTTCGGCGAGACCGCCCAGGGCATCACCGTCCCGGGGAAGATCGAGAAGATGGGCTACAAGGGCGTCGACACGACCGAGCTCATCCTCGACGGGCACCGCACGACCGACGCGCAGATCCTCGGGGGCGAGCCCGGCAAGGGGTTCTACCAGATGATGGACGGCGTCGAGGTCGGCCGCGTCAACGTCGCCGCCCGCGGCTGCGGTGTCGCCCGGCGGGCGTTCGAGCTGGGGATCGCCTACGCGCAGCAGCGGGAGGCGTTCGGCAAGAAGATCGTCGACCACCAGGCGGTCCTCTTCCGCCTCGCCGACATGGCCGTCAAGGTCGAGGCCTCCCACGAGATGATGGTCAAGGCCGCCCGCAAGAAGGACTCCGGCGAGCGCAACGACCTCGAGGCCGGCATGGCCAAGTACCTCGCGTCCGAGAACTGCGCCCAGGTCGTGGAGGACTCCTTCCGGATCCACGGCGGCTACGGGTACTCCAAGGAGTACGAGATCGAACGGCTCTACCGGGAGGCCCCGATGCTGCTCATCGGCGAGGGCACGGCCGACATCCAGCGGATGATCATCGGCCGCCGCCTCGTCGAGGACTACAAGCTCAAGGGCTGAGGTCCCGCGGTCCGCGCCCGGAAAGTGCGAGGATGAAGCCATGAGCCTGCAACCGAAGGGTCCGGGGGCTCGCCCCGGCTTCGCGACACTCTCCCTCGACTACCCCATGTCCCTCGGGACGTTCGAGAAGTACGACCAGGCCCAGAAGGCCGTGGACGTCCTGTCCGACAACGGTTTCCCGGTGGAGAACTGTCTCATCGTCGGGACCGAGCTCAAGCAGCTCGAGCGGGTCACGGCCCGCCTGACGTGGGGACGCGTCGCGCTGGGAGGCGCACTGTCAGGCTTGTGGCTCGGGCTCTTCGTCGGCCTGATCTTCTCGTTGTTCAACCCGCCGACGAGCGCGTTCGCGCTGCTCGTGGCGACGGCGCTCTGGGGCGTGCTGTTCGGGCTCATCTGGTCGCTCGTCGGCTACGCGTTCACCCGTGGCACGCGGGACTTCTCGTCGGTGAGCCAGGTGGTCGCGACGAAGTACGAGGTGTTCGTGGAGCACAAGTTCGCGGAGCAGGCGCGGGGCATCCTCGCCAAGGCCAACATCCAACCGAGTGGGATGGGCGGCTTCGGCTCACCCACCCCGCCGCCCCCGTCCGACCGCACGGACGGCTGATTCCCGCTCGGGCCGACCACCCCTCGACCCCGCGTCGAGTGTGCAGTTCCTGCCGGGCCCGTCCTGGCACGAGGTGCACACTCGACGAGAAGGGGGTCGCCGGCGTCGAGGAGGGGGCATTCGCCGTCAGGACGGGGAGGGCTCCGACCAGATCCGGGCGATCCACGCCTCGACGTCGTCGGCAGTGCGCGGCATGGCCGCCGAGAGGTTCTCGCAGCCGTTCTCGGTGATCAGGATGTCGTCCTCGATCCGGACGCCGTTGCCCCGGAACTCCGGCGGCGCCAGCAGGTCGTCAGCCTTGAAGTACAGACCCGGCTCGACCGTGAGGATCATCCCCGGCTTGAGCTCGCCCTCCGTGTACTGCTCCCGCGTCGCGAGGGCGCAGTCGTGGACGTCGATGCCCAGGTGGTGGCTCGTGCCGTGGACCATCCAGCGCCGGTGGTACTGCCCGTGCTCCTTGTCCAGCGTGGCCTCGACATCGATGCCCTCGGGCAGCAGCCCCCACTCGTGGAGGTGCTCGGCGATGACTCGGATCGCGGCGGCGTGGACGTCGCTGAACCGGTTGCCCGGCTTGCACGCCGCGATGCCGGCCTCCTGCGCGGCGTAGACCGCGTCGTAGATCCGGCGCTGCGCCTCCGTGAAGGTGCCGCTGACGGGAAGGGTGCGCGTGATGTCGGCCGTGAACAGCGAGTCGACCTCGACGCCGGCGTCGAGGAGGAGCAGGTCGCCCTCCCGGATGTCGCCGGTGTTCTTGATCCAGTGCAACGTGTTGGCGTGGTCGCCGCTCGCGCAGATCGAGTCGTACCCGATGCCGTTGCCGTGGTGGCGGGCGTGGAGGCCGAAGACGCCCTCGACCCACCGCTCGCCGCGGCCCCGGCGCACCGCCTCGGGAAGGTCGGCGATGACCGCGTCGAACCCGCGGTGCGTCCCGGCGACCGCCGAGCGCATCTCCTCGACCTCCCACTCGTCCTTGACCATCCGCAGGTGGGACAGGAAGGCGGAGAGCTCGTCGTCGGCCTGGTGCTGCACCTCCACCCGCTGCTCCGCCTCGGCCTCGTCCGCCCCCTCCGTCGCGACGGCGCGGGCCTTTTCGACGATCGCGGCGATCGATGCGTCGGCCTCGCGGACCACGCGGACCTGCACCTCGCCGGCGTCCTTGCCGACTGCATCGGCGAACTCGTCGATGTGCCGCCCGGTGATCCCGAGCTCGGCCTCGACGTCGGCGATGGTCGGCCGGGCCCCCACCCAGAACTCGCCGTACCGGGAGTCACCGAAGAACTCGTCCGTGTCGCGGCCGGAGAGCGGGCGGAAGTAGAGCACCGCCTCGTGACCGGGGGTGTCCCCCTCGCCGCCGGCGTCACTGGTCGGCTCGAGGACGAGGACGGCGTCCGGCTCGCGGTCGCTGCCGAGACCCGTCAGGTGCGCGAAGGCGCTGTGCGGCCGGAAGACGTAGTCCGTGTCGTTGCTGCGGACCTTGAGCCCGCCCGCAGGGACGACGACCCGCTCACCCGGGAAGGCGGCGCTGACAGCGGCACGGCGCTCAGCGGCATACGGCACGACGCTCGCCTGCTCGGGGAGCCCACCGCGCCGCGGCGCCCAGCCGGACGCGACGAACGCGCGGAACTCGTCGGTCGTGGGCCGCGCCCGGTTCTCGCTCTTCTTCTGCTCTTCGCTGTTCACCCCGCCATGCTTCCACGCCCGAGGCCGTGCGTCGCAACCCCTTCCTGGCCGACCGCACGCCCCGGGTAGAAGTGGCGGCCCGGCGTCCCCAGGCATACGGTCGTCCTGTGCCTCGCAGCGACGGACCCCGGCGACCGAGCGACACCCCGCCCCCCGACCCGCTGCCGTCCCTGCCCTCGCTGCCGGCCCTCCGGGAGAGCACCCGGCGGGCCATGCGCCCGAGCGGCCCCCCGACGGACGAGATCCCGCTCTGGAACGCCCCCGACGACGTCGACCGGCACACGGCCCGGGCCGTCATCGACCTCGCCATGCGGGCCGGGGTGGCCATGCTCGCCACGGGAGCGGCCGCTGCCGACGTCACGGCGACGGTGCTCCTGCTGACCCGCGCCTACGGCCTCGCGAGCGTCCACGTCGACGTCACCTACACCTCCGTCACCGTCTCCTACCACCGCGGTGCCGACGCCGACCCGATCACGGTGATGCGGATCGTCCGCTACCGCGTGCAGGACTACACGCGCCTCGAACGGCTGCGGGCGCTCATCGTCGCGCTCAGCCAAGAGCCCCTCGACGTGGCCGAGGCCCGGGTGCGATTCGACGCCGTCATCACGGCGCCGCACCCCTACCGACGCTGGGTCGTCACCATCGCCGGCGCCACCCTCGCCGCGGGGGCGGCCGGACTGCTCGGGGGCGGGTGGTTCATCATCCTGCTCAGCTTCCTCACCGCCGCGCTCGTCACCCGGGTCAACGAGTGGCTCGGCAAGGTCGGGATCTCGTCGTTCTTCGCGCAGGCCGTCGGCGCTGCCATCCCCACCGCCGTGGCGACCCTCGTCGTCGCCGGGCAGGCCGCAGGGGTGAGCTTCTTCGGCGAGGTCTCCGCGTCCCTCGTCGTCGCGGCGGGCATCGTCCTCCTCCTGGCCGGGCTGTCCATCGTCGGTGCGGGCGAGGACGCGCTCGAGGGCTACTACGTCACGGCCGGCGCGCGGGCGTTCGAGGTGGTCGTCCTGTCCCTCGGCATCGCGGTCGGCATCTCCGTGGTCCTCGCTGCCGGCCATCGCCTCGGCTACCCCATCGCGATCAGCTCGCGCACGCTGCTCGACGAAAACCTCCTCGTCCAGTTCGTCTGCGCGACCGTGATCTCGGTGGCCTTCGCCGTCATGTCCTACTCCACCGGGAGGGCCGTCCTCATGGCCGGCGCCGCCGGAGCGCTCGGGTGGGGGATCCTCGCCTTCGGCGAACGCGCCGAGATCGGCGCGGTCACCGCCTCGGCGCTCGCGGCGCTCGTCATCGGTCTGGCGGCCAGGCTCCTCGCCCGACGGGTCCGTGCCTCGGCGCTCGCGGTGACGACGGCCGCGATCGTGCCGTTGCTGCCCGGGCGGAAGGCGTACGAGGGGATCTCCCTGCTCGTCACGCAACCGGACGGGCTGGGCTTCTCGGCGGGGCTGCCGATCCTCGCCGAGGCGTTCGGGCTGGGGCTCGGCCTCGCGGCGGGGGTCTCGCTCGGGACGTACTTCGCCGGGCTCGTGCTCGCCCGCCGGCTCGGCGTGCGGCTCGGGCAGGCCGCCGGCGCCAGGCTGCCGTCCGACCCGTCCGCGTCCGCGGCGGTCCTCGTCCCGCTCCTGTCCGACACCGGCGAGCTGCCGCGGATCGACCCGGAGACCCCGCCCCCGCCGTGAGGCACCTGACAGCGTGAGGAACCCCACGGCATACGGCCATGTCTGTATGCCGCTGGGTCAGGCAGGCTGGGACGCGTTCGTTTCGGAGCGGTGGGGTCTACAGGAGGACGACATGCAGTTCGGTCGCAGCTACGAGGAGTTCGAGGTCGGTGCCGTGTACCAGCACTGGCCGGGCAAGACCGTGACGGAGTACGACGACCACCTCTTCTGCCTCCTGACGATGAACCACCACCCGCTGCACCTCGACGCGAACTACGCGGGGGAGACGACGCAGTTCGGTCGCAACGTCGTCGTCGGCAACTACGTCTACTCGCTCCTGCTCGGGATGTCGGTGCCGGACGTGTCGGGCAAGGCCATCGCCAACCTCGAGATCGAGTCCCTGCGCCACGTCGCGCCCACCTTCCACGGCGACACGATCTACGGCGAGACGACGGTGCTCGACAAGTGGGAGTCCACGTCGAAGGACGACCGCGGCGTCGTCTACGTCGAGACGATCGGCTACAACCAGGACGGCGAGGTCGTCTGCATCTTCCGGCGCAAGGTGATGGTGCCGAAGGAGAACTACCTCGAGGCGCGCGGTGGTGAGCAGCCCGCTCGGCCGGTGCCGCAGCCGGACAAGAACTGGCCAGGGTCGACGCCGGGCGCGGAGGCGTAGCACCCGTCCCCGCGGGTGTGTTGCTGCTCGTCCCCAACCGGTCGGGTGGTCGGGCCGTCGTCCACAGCGCCGTGGCCGGCTCTTCCACCGCGGGCCGTATGCCGCTGGGCTCGCTCCCATGGACACGCGACTCCAGGCTCTGGCGGGCCACCAGAACGGCACCTTCACCGCGGCACAGGCCACTGCGCTCGGCGTCCCGGACCACGAGCTGCGGCGGGCCGTGGCGGGAGGCGAGCTCGTCCGGGTGCGGCGGCAGGCCTACGTCTCGGGGCCGGTGTGGGCGGCTGCGACCCCGGAGGAGCGGTATCGCCTCGCTGCGGTCGCGATCGCCCGCACCCGTGCCGGTGACGCGTTGAGCCACCACGCGGCGCTCGCCGTGCACGGCCTGCCGCTCTGGGGCGCCGACACCGACCGGGTTGACCTCGTGTCCGAGGTGCGACAGGTGACGCACCGGCGTGGCCTCGCCCTCCATCCGGCGCGGGGCCTCCACCTCGGTGAGGTTGACGGCGTGCGGGTCACCTCGGTCGCGCGGGCTCTGGTCCGCACGGCCGTCTCGATGGGACGGGACTGTGCGGTCGTCGCTGGCGACGCAGCGCTGCACCGCAACCTCGTCACGGTCGCCGAGCTGATCGACGAGGTGGCCCGCGTGACCCCGCACGAGGGCCGGGGCCGAGCCCTGGAGGCGGTGCTGCGGATGGACGCGAAGGCGGAGTCGGTGGGGGAGTCGTTGACGAGGCTCGTCCTGGACGACCTCGGGATGGGCTACGAGTCCCAGGTCGTGATTCGCACGCAGTCCGGCCGGTTCGTCGGCCGGGTCGACTTCCTCGTCGAAGGGGTGGTGCTCGAGTTCGACGGCCGCTCGAAGTACCAACGTGCCCGGGACGATGACGACAGCGACGGTGCCGGGTCAGCGGACCCGGGTCAGGTGGTGTGGCTCGAGAAGCGGCGGGAGGACGCGATTCGGCGTGAGGGTTACCCGGTGGAGCGAGTGGTCTGGGACGACTTGGCGCGACCGGGTCTGATCGGGCTGCGGATCAAGGAGGCCAAGCGGCTGGTGCGGCGCCCCCGCGGCGAGGAGCAGCGCCCCGGTGCCTGACTCGGCCGCGCCGCCCCCGCATCCCCCGCAACCCCGCAACCCCCCGAGCCCGCAACCCCCGAGCCCGCAACCCCCCGAGCCCCCGCGCCCGCAACCCCCCGAGCCCCCGCAACACACCCGCTTACCGAGTGCAGGTGTCGGCTCCAGGCGGCAGGTGCAGTCGACAAGCGGGTGTGTTGCGCCGGGCCGTCAACTGGTGGGGCGGAAGGAGCCGGCCGTCCCGTCGGCGTTGACCCACCTGACCTCCGCGACGACACCGCCCTGCTGGCCGTCACCCCCGGTCTTCAGCTCGGCCGCGAAGGCCGTGGCGCCGATCGCCTCGAGCTGCTGGTGGTAGATGTCCCCGACCACGGTGGCCGCGTCCCGCAGGCGGAGCTCGACCTGGAACGCGCCGGCGGGCAGCATCCCGTAGGCGACCCACCAGGCCTTGCCCTCGGGCATCGGTAGCGGAGCGGTGGGTTCCGGCCCGCCCTCGTGACCGCCCAGACGTCCTCCGACATACATCAGCCCCGGTTTCCCGGCGTACGGTTCCGGCGCCTCCGTGGTCGTCCCCGGCATCCGCGCACCCCAGGCGCGGGTCGCTGCGTCCGCCCACACCTGCATCGCGTCGCCCGTGCTCGGAACGGTGAAGACCGCCGACTGGAAGTCACTCGCGGCCGTCGTGTGGGCCCGGCCCTTCGCGTCCTCCCACTCGATGGAGCGCAGGTCCGCCACCGTGCCGGGACCGTCGATGGCGATGGCGAAGGCGTCGTACCTCGTGCCCGCCAGCGGGGCCGTGACGGATCTCGTCGTGCCCCGGGCGGGCAGGACGAAGCCGCTGACCGAGGTCGTGCCGGCCGGGACGACGCCGATCACGGCCTTGCCGGCGTCCGTTCCGCCGTACGTCATCCCGTCGCCCCCGGCGGAGACGGAGCTGCCGGCCAAGCCGTCGACCCCCTGCTGGCCGTACTCCAGGCGGTCCTCGTCGCCGCCCGTGACGATGTAGCGAACAAGGTAGGTCGTGCCACCGAGGTCGAGGGTGGCCTGCGAGGAGGCGACGGACTGCGTCACGGTGGGGCGCGACCCGTTGCCTGCCGGGGTGAGCGGGTTCGGCTGCCCACCCAGCTGCCCAGCGACCGCGACGGCGGCCACGGCCACGGCGGCCGCGGCGCCGATCCCCACGACCCGGCGTCGGCGGACGGCCCGGTGTCCCAGGCGCAGCACCTCCGCGGGGTCGAAACCAAGTCCGGGCTCCCGGCTGGCGTGGTCGAGGGCCGGCTTGATCCGTGCCTCCGGAGTGGCGTTCATCGCCTGCTCCCTTCGTGGTTGAGGTCGGAGCCTGTCGCGTCGGCGAGGCGGCCTGGGGGCTCGAGCTCGGGGAGGCGGCCCCGCAGGGCGGCCAGCCCGCGAGATGCTGCGCTCTTGACCGCGCCGACGGAGATCCCGAGGAGCTCGGCGACGGTCTGCTCCGACAGGTCGGTGTAGTACCGCAGGACGACGACCTTGCGCTGCTGCTCGGGCAGCTGGCGGAGGAGGCGCACGACGAGGTCGCGGGTGTCGCTCGTGGCCGTCGCGTCCGTCACGGGGTCGGTGGGCGGGACCGCGTCGGTGATGACCTCCCGACGGGTGGACCGCCAGCTGTCGGTGCGCTGGTTGGCCAGGACGCGACGGGCATACGCCAGGGCCTCACCCTCACGGACCCGCGGCCAGGCGACGTAGGTCTTGACGAGGGCGGCCTGGGTCAGCTCCTGGGCACGATGGTGGTCGCCGGTGAGCAGCCACGCAGTGCGCAGGAGCGCCGGGCCGGCCTGTTCCATGAATGCGCTGAACGCCGCATCGCGTTGCCCACCTCGTGCTGTCATCGACCGTCCTTATCGCCGCTCATGTCCGTACTACGGCCCAGCCTTGCGGAAGGTTGCCTCAGAGGGCGATTCGCAACACACCCGCTTCCCGAGTGCCGGCCCCGGCTGCGACCGGCCCCTGCACGCGATGAGCGGGTGTGTTGCGGATCCAGCCGGGGGTGGTTGTCGCGACCCCTAGGCTGGCCTCCGTGAGCCCCGCCGCCCCGGTCATCGACCTGCACACGCACTCGACCGCGAGCGACGGCACCGACACGCCCAGCGAGCTCGTCGCAGCGGCGCAGCAGGCGGGCATCGACGTCCTGGCCATCACCGACCACGACACCGTGGCCGGCTGGGCGGAGGCCGAGCAGGCGGCCCGCCACCTTGGCGTGACGCTCGTGCGGGGCATCGAGGTGTCGACGGCCTACGGCCACGCATCGATCCACGTCCTCGGCTACCTTCCCGACCCGGCCGACGAGACGCTCATGGGGGAGCTGGCCAGGGCGCGCGACTCCCGGGCCACGCGGCTCGAGCGGATGGTCGACCTCATGGCCGCCGACGGGATCCCGATCACCTACCCCGAGGTGCTCCGTCAGGTCGCTCCCGGCGCCACGCCCGGACGTCCCCACATCGCCGACGCCCTCATCGCCAACGGCACGATCCGGCACCGGGACGAGGCCTTCCGCGAGTGGCTGACCAACGAGTCGCCCTACTACGTGACCCACTACTCGCCCGATCCGGTTCGCGCGTGTGAGCTCGTCCGCCGCGCGGGTGGCGTCCCCGTGCTCGCCCATCCGTTCACGCGGACCAGAGGCGCCACGGTGACGGACGCGCTCATCGAGCAGATGTATGCCGCTGGGCTGGCTGGTCTCGAAGCCTTCCACCGCGACCATGGGCCTGCGGAGGTCGCGCGCGCGGAGGCGCTGGCTCGCCGGCTCGGTCTCCTCGTGACGGGCGCCAGCGACTACCACGGCGTCGGCAAGCACAACGTCCTCGGGGAGCACTCGACCGAGCCCGAGGTCCTCGCCGCGATCGAGGCCCAGTCGAGCGGTGTCACCCCGGTGGTGCGGCCGTGAGCTGGCTCGACACCACGGTCTTCCTCAGCACCTTCATCACCCTCATCGTCATCCTCGACCCGCCCGGCGCGATCCCGATCTTCCTGGCCGCCAGCTCGGTCCGGGCCTTTGTCACCGGTCCGGCCTAGGCTGGCGGGCGTGACAGGGGAGGGTCGGACCGGCGCGCCAGCGACCACACCAGAGGTGAGCAGCGCCCACCAGGCGGCGTTCGCGGGGATGCCCACGCCGCTCTACGCCGCGTCGCCGTCGCGGCTGCTCGCCTGGCTCGACTGCCCACGCAGGTACCGGATGCAGTACCTCGACCGACCTCGGCCACCGGCGCGTCCGCAGCGGGCCCACACCTCGGTCGGGATCACGACGCACAACGTGCTGCGTGACTTCTGGGACCTCCCGCCGGGCAGGCGCACCCCCGACGGCGTGGCCGAGCTGGTCCGCTCGTCCTGGATCGACGTCGGCTTCCGCGACCCGGAGCAGTCCGCGACGTGGCGCGGGCGCGTCCGCGAGACCGTCGTGGCGTATCTGCGGGGCAGCAACCGCGATCAGCAGCCGGTCGGGATCGAGCGGTCCGTCGCGCTGCGCACCGCGTCGATCGCCGTGACCGGCCGCGTGGACCGGCTCGACGACCGGGAGGGCGAGCTCGTCGTCGTCGACTACAAGACGGGCCGCCAGGTCCCGACCGAGGACGACGCCCGGACGTCGCTTCCCTTGGCGCTCTACGCGGTCGGGGCCGCGCGCACCTTCCGGCGCTCCTGCGTCCGGGTCGAGCTGCACCACGTGCCGTCGCAGACGGTGGCGGCGCACACCCACACCGCGGAGTCCCTGGCCCGCAAGGTCGCCGAGGCGGAGTCGATCGCTGCCGACCTGCGTCGCGTCGACGCGGAGTTCGCCGAGCGTGGCGTCGAGTCGCCGTCCTTCCCGCCCCGGCCGTCGCCATTGTGCACTTGGTGCGACTTCCGGGCCCACTGCGCCGAGGGCCAGGCCATGGGGCCGGAGAAGTCCGACTGGGCCGGGCTCGACGGCGGCTCGACAGCGGCGCGAGAGCCGCACCTTCAGAGAGGATCGTGACATGGTGGACCTGCGGGACGCGTTTGAGACGGCGGCTGACCACGTGCTCTGGCTGCTCGGGCAGGCCGAGGTGGCGGTCGCCTGGGACCGGCCCAGCGCCCTCGCCGAGTGGTCCGTCGGCGGTCTGGCTGCGCACCTCGCCAACCAGGTTCCCACTGCGGTGCGGCTGCTGTCCGCACCCCCAGGTCCCGATCCCATCCCCGGTCCCATCCCCCTGGAGGAGCACTACGCCCGGGCCGCCTGGGTGACGGCCTCGCTCGACGACGAGGTCAACTCGGGCATCCGGGCCACCGGGGACGAGCAGGCCGCAGCTGGGCTCCCGGCCCTGCTCGCCGGCGTGGGGGAGGCCCGGGCCGCACTCCCCGGCCTGCTCGCGGACGTCCCCGCCGACCGACCGGTGCTCATCCCGTGGCAGGGCTGGTCCCTCGTCCGCGACGACTTCCTCACTACCCGCATGATGGAGGTCGTCGTGCACGGCGAGGACCTCGCCGCCAGCACCGGCATCTCTGCTCCGCCCCTGACGACGGACGTGCTCGACCCCGTCCTCCGCCTCCTCACGCGGCTGGCCGTCCGACGACACGGGCAGGCGGCTGTTGTGGCCGCTCTCACGCGGTCGGAGCGGGCTCCCCGCACCATCTCGGCCTTCTGACGCTCGGCGGACCTGACACACTGGCGCCATGGTCCGCCGCGCGCCGAAAGACCGTCGTCCCTCCGTCCTCGCCCTCGCGAACCAGAAGGGCGGGGTCGCCAAGACCACGTCCGTCGCGAGCCTGGGCGCGGCCTTCGCCGAGCAGGGCCGGCGCGTTCTCCTCATCGACCTCGACCCGCAGGCGTGCCTCACCTTCTCCCTGGGGATCGACCCGGACACCGTCGAGACGTCGATCCACGAGGTGCTCACCCAGGGGGCCTCCATCGCGGACGCGGTCCTCCACTGCGACGAGGGCCTCGACCTCGTCCCGTCGACCATCGACCTCGCCGGAGCAGAGGCGATCCTCCTGCCCCGGCCGGGACGCGAGTACGTCCTGCGCACCGCGCTGGAAGGAGCGCCGGACGACGAAGCGAGCCCAGCGGCATACGACATCGTCCTCATCGACTGCTCGCCCAGCCTCGGGGTGCTGACTCTGAACGCGCTCACGGCGGCTGACGGCGTCATCGTGCCGATGCCCGCCGAGATGCTCGGTCACCGGGGGGTGGGCCAGCTCCTCGACACCGTCGCCGACGTCCAGCGGATCCTCAACCGCGACCTCGAGGTCGTCGGGATCCTGCCGACGCTCTATGACGGACGCAGCCGCCATGCGCGGGAGGTGCTCGCCGACGTGGGGGAGCGCTACGGAGTGCCCGTCCTCGACCCGCCGATCCCGAAGACGATCCGGTTCGCCGAGGCGCCAGCGGTCGGACGCTCGATCCTGTCCACGGCGCGGACGTCCAAGGGGGCGGCCGCCTACCGGGAGGTCGCGGCGGCGCTGCTCAAGCGAGCCTGACGGCCGCCCGAGGGTCGCCAACGCAACACACCCGCTCACCGCGTGCTGGCCCCTGCTGTAGCAGGGGTGCGCACGCGACAAGCGGGTGTGTTGCGAGTGGGGGGCGGCTACTCGGCGGCGGCCGTCTGGGCCGGCGTCGCGTCGCCGCTCCGGGACGAACCGCCCCGACGACGGCGGCGCCGGGGACGGCTGTCCTCGCCAACGGCCGCGGTACCGGCGGGCATTGGCTCTGCGGTGCCGTGCGGGGCCGCCGCCTCGACCGACGACCCCTCCGCGTCGGAGGTGGCCGCCCCGGCCACGGCGGCCCCGGCCCCTCGGGTCCGGCGGCGGTTTCGACTACGACTGGGGCGGCTCTCACCGTTCGACGCCTGCTCGGCGGACTCCTCGCGCCGGGCTCCGCCGGAGCGGCCGCGCGCGCCGGAGCCGGTCGCCCGCCCCGGGCCGCCGGAACCACCCGGGCCGCCCTTGCCGTGACGCTTGCCGGTCTCGCCGAGGTCCTCGATCTCCTCGGCGGCGAGCCCGGCTCGAGTCTGCTCGGAGCGGCGCAGGAAGCCCTTGGCCTCGGCCGGGATCCCCAGGTCGCCGTAGAGGTGCTCCGAGTTGGAGTAGGTCTCCTGCGGCTCGGGGATGCCGAGGTCGAGGGTCTTGTTGATCAGCGCCCAGCGGTGCAGGTCGTCCCAGTCCACGAAGGTGACCGCGACACCGGTGTTGCCGGCCCGTGCGGTCCTGCCGATGCGGTGCAGGTAGGTCTTCTCGTCCTCGGGACACTGGAAGTTGATGACGTGGGTGACGTTGTCGACGTCGATCCCCCGCGCGGCGACGTCGGTCGCGACGAGGACGTCGACCTTGCCGTTGCGGAAGGCCCGGAGTGCCTGCTCCCGTGCGCCCTGACCGAGGTCACCGTGGATGGCCGCGGCCGCGAAGCCGCGCTCGCCCAGCTCGTCCGCGACCTTGGCCGCGGTCCGCTTCGTGCGACTGAAGATGATCGTCAGGCCACGGTCCTTCGCCTGCAGCATCCGGGAGAGCATCTCGACCTTGTCGAGCGCGTGGGCCCGGTAGACGAACTGCTCGACCGCCTTGACGGTGTGGGCGTTCTCGTTCTCGTCGCCCATCGCGCGGATGTGGGTCGGCTGGGTCATGTACCGGCGGGCCAGCGTGACGATGGCGCCCGGCATGGTGGCCGAGAACAGCATCGTCTGGCGCGAGGCGGGGGTGAGCGACATGAGGGTCTCGACGTCAGGCAGGAACCCGAGGTCGAGCATCTCGTCGGCCTCGTCGAGGACGACGACCTTGGCCTGGGACAGGTCGAGGTGGCCCTGCTTGGCCAGGTCGATGAGGCGTCCCGGCGTCCCGACGACGACCTCGACTCCGCGGCGCAGGGCATCGACCTGCGGCTCGTAGGCCCGGCCGCCGTAGACGGTCAGGACCCGGATGCCGCGGTGGCGGCCGGCCCGCTCGAGGTCACCGGAGACCTGGACGGCGAGCTCGCGCGTCGGGGCGACGGCCAGGGCCTGCGGCTTGCCCGGACGGGGGAGGGCGTCGAAGCCTGCGTCACCCGGTGCGACGACGCTGTTGAGCATCGGGACGCCGAACCCGAGCGTCTTGCCGGTGCCGGTCTTCGCCTGGCCGATGATGTCGTGGCCCGACAGGGCCACGGGAAGGGTCATGGCCTGGATCGGGAAGGGGTGGATGATCCCCCACTCGGCGAGCGCCGAGATGATCTCGGGGTGCACGGGGAAGTCCGCGAAGGTGATCTCCGGGGCATGAGGATGCGAGGTGTCGGTGGACTGGGTCATCACTGTCTTTCGATCGGCACGAGCACCACACGCGATTGCGGGAGCTCAGTGCAGGAGTCGTGATCCGGGCCGATCGGGGAAGTCAGTGAGCAGTCATCGGGCCGACCGGGCACCGCATGGTCCCGCCCAGTCTACCGGCAGGCCGCCACCTGGCCGTCCACGCTGCCCCGCCGCCGACGCGCGACTAGATTGGCGGCCATGAGCGAAGACGCGCCGACGCGGGCAGACGGCGACCGGGACCTGTTCGACCCGAACTACCGGGCAGCCGTCGTCGACCTGCTCGGCGCCCTCGCCTACAGCGAGCTGCGGGCGTTCGCGCAGCTCGCCAAGGACTCGGAGCTGGCCCCGACGCTGGGTCACACCTCGGCGCTGGCGATTCTCGCGGCGCACGAGCTGCGCAACTTCAAGCTGCTCACCGATCGGCTCCGTGCGCTCGAGGTCGACTCGGAGGAGGCCATGCAGCCGTTCGTCGAGGCCGTCGACGCCTTCCATGCGAGGACCACGTCGAGCAACTGGCTCGAGGGACTGGTCAAGGCGTACGTCGGCGAAGGGATCGCGCAGGACTTCTACCGGGAGATCGCCAACTACGTCGACCCGGACACCAAGTCGCTGGTCCTCGCGGTCCTGGAGGACCAGGGCCAGGCGGACTTCGCGGTGGCCGCGGTGCGCCAGGCCATCGAGGAGGACGGCCGGGTCGCGGGCCGGCTGGCGCTGTGGGGACGGCGCCTCGTCGGTGAGGCCATCACCCAGGCGCAACGCGTCGGGGTCGAGCGCGATGCCCTGGGAAGTCTGCTCGTGGGGGCCCCGGGGAGCGGCGGCGCGGACCTTGCCGAGCTCGGCCGGATGTTCGTCCGGCTCACCGACGCGCACACCAAGCGCATGGAGCGTCTCGGCCTCTCCGCCTGACCCTCGCCCCCGCCCCGTCGCATCGCCAACCCCCACCGCCCATCCCCACCGCAACACACCCGCTTACCGCGCGCTCACGCCGGCTGCAGACGGCACGTGTGCGCGGTCAGCGGGTGTGTTGCGGAAGCGGGTGGTGCCGCCGGAGCCAGCCCAGCGGCATACGGCATGGCGAAGGGCCCGACCCACGGGGGGCCGGGCCCTTCGTCTCATCCGCGGGGCGTCACACTGCCTTGTTGGTGACCCTGCCGTAGATCAGGATGCCGCCGGCCGCGAGGATCGCACCGACGATGATGGACAGCCACGGGATTCCGCCGTTGTCGTTGTTGTACGCGAGGGCACCGAGGATCACGCCACCGATCAGCGAGGCGACGATACCGATGAGGGTCGTCATCACCAACGAGATGTTCTGCCTGCCTGGCAGGAGCAGCCGCCCGAGCAGGCCGATGATCAATCCAACGATGATGGTCCAGATGATCGAGGAAATCACGTGTTGAGCTCCTTCGGGTCGAGTCGCGGGCTTCCGCGCCTACTGTGACCGCTATTTCGGATCACGCCCACAATCTTTCACTTTCGGCGGGCGAAGTGAGGGACGTGAAAGGTCACAGTTGCGTCTACCCACTTTGGATCTCGTGACTCAGTGCGCCCCGAAACCCACGCCGGTCTTGCGCTCGGCTCCCATCGTCACGTAGCCGATCGAGCTGCTCGGCACGATGATGCGGCCGCCGCGCTCGTCGGTCAGCTCGAGCACCTCGCCCGAACGGGCGTTCCTGACCGCCTCGATGATCTCGTCGGCGCTCAGCGTCGTCTCGAAGGTGATCTCGCGTGCCACGTGCTGCACGCCGATTCGGACCTCCACGGTCAACCCACTTTCTCGTCGTCAGTCAGGGTGGGCAGCGATCCAGCCGGTCACCGGCTCGGTCCGCCCCCTCGTCACCTTAACCAGCGGTCGAGGCCACCGATTCCCGGCCGGACGCGCGCCCCTCCCGGCCGACGTTCGGGAAGGCGCCGAAGCCCCTCCGGATGAGCGCGCTGGTGATCCGGGTCGCGGTCTCCTTCGAGATCGTGTCCTCGTGGTCGAGCCAGTGCCGCGCTGAGGTCTGGGCCAGGCCCACGCAGCCGACGCCGACGAGGACCGCCTCGTCGTGCTCCATCGACGTCTCGGACCGGATGATGTCGGCCATCGCCTCCGCGCACGTCAGGTCGACCTGGTCGAGGCGCTTGCGGACCTCGGGATCGTTGGCGAGGTCGGACTCGAAGATGAGCCGGAACGCCGCGCCCTCCTGGGCGACGAAGTCGAAGTAGGCGTTGACCATGGTGTTGATGCGCGCCTTGTTGTCCTCGAGTGCCAGGGCGTCGCGGACGAGCTTCTCGAGCTCGGTGGAGTGCTGGTCGACGAGCGCGAGGTAGAGCTCGAGCTTGCCCGGGAAGTGCTGGTAGAGGACCGGCTTGGAGACACCCGCACGGGCGGCGATGTCGTCCATCGCGGCCTGGTGGTAGCCGTTCTCGACGAACACGCCGAGAGCTGCCTCGAGGAGCTGGGCGCGCCGCTCGGAGCGGGGGAGGCGCTGTCCGCGCGGCATCGGTGACGGCGTCGCGGGCTGACGGGTCGGCGTCTCGTCGGGCATGGGGGTCCTCGTGGTTCCTCTCGCGCACCGGGCCCACCACAAGCCGGTCGGCGACGGTGGACGACGATGTCGCTCTCACCATACCGACCAGTACCGTGGTGCCATGCCGTTCGAGCCACTGGTCAAGACGGGGCGACCACTGTCC
Organism: Intrasporangium calvum DSM 43043; assembly: GCF_000184685.1. Lineage (NCBI taxonomy): Bacteria > Bacillati > Actinomycetota > Actinomycetes > Micrococcales > Intrasporangiaceae > Intrasporangium > Intrasporangium calvum. The sequence continues at coordinate 2,872,893 of NC_014830.1, read as the reverse complement.
GGCGAGGAGGTCACCCGCTACGCGCGGCACGTCCTCATCCCGGGTGTGGGTCGGGAGGGCCAGGAGCGACTCGCCGCGGCGCGCGTGCTCGTCGTCGGCGCCGGCGGCCTCGGTTCGCCGGCGCTCCTCTACCTCGCCGCGGCGGGAGTGGGCACCATCGGGGTCGTCGACGCCGACGTCGTCGAGCTGACCAACCTGCACCGCCAGGTGATCCACTCCGACGCCGACCTCGGTCGGCTCAAGACCGAGTCGGCGGAGGCGGCGGTCGCCCGGGTCAACCCGCACGTCGCGGTGGTCCGCCACGACGTCACCCTGGACTCCGGCAACGCGCTCGACATCATCAGGGACTACGACCTCGTCGTCGACGGCACCGACAACTTCCCCACCCGCTACCTCGTCAACGACGCCTGCGTGCTGCTCGGCAAGCCGCACGTCTGGGGGTCGATCCTCCGCTTCGACGGCCAGGTGTCGATCTGGTGGAGGGGCCACGGCCCGTGCTACCGGTGCGTCTTCCCCGAGCCGCCGCCACCCGGTGCGGTTCCGAGCTGCGCCGAGGGGGGAGTCTTCGGGATCCTCTGCGCAGCAATCGGATCGGTGCAGTCCACCGAGGCCATCAAGCTCCTGCTCGGGCTCGGCGATCCGCTGACCGGCCGCCTCCTGGTCCACGACGCGCTGCGCCAGTCGTGGGACACGTTGACGGTCCGGGCCGATCCCGAGTGCCCGGTCTGTGGGGAGAACCCCTCGATCACCGAGCTCATCGACTACGTCGAGTTCTGCGGAGTGCCAGGCGCGCCCACCGTCGGCGAGGGCTCGATCCCGGAGGTGTCGGTCCGGCAGATGGCCGACGAGCTGGCGGGCAGCCGACCGCCGCTCCTGGTGGACGTGCGCGGGCCCCAGGAGCGCGCCATCGCGTCCATCCCCGGGGCGGTCCCGATCCACCTCGACCGGTTCCGGAGCGGTGCGGCCTGGGACGAGCTCCCCCGCGACCGAAGGGTCCTCATCCACTGCAAGGTGGGCGGGCGGTCCGCCGAGGCGACCCGGCTGGCGATGCGCGCGGGCTACGTCGACGTGGCCAACGTCGCCGGCGGAGTCATTGCCTACCTGCGCGAGATCGACTCGAGCCAGCCGGAGTACTGATGGAGGCCTACGCACAGCGGGTCCTCGAGGTCGTCGAACAGATCCCGTCGGGGCGGGTCGTGGCCTACGGCGACATCGCCCGCGCGCTCGGGGAGGGCGGCGCGCGCAACGTCGGCACCGTGATGAGCCGCTACGGCTCCGACGTCCCCTGGTGGCGCGTCATCCGCGCCGACGGCCGGCCGCCCCAGGGTCACGAGGTGGTGGCGGTGGAGCACTGGCGGGCCGAGGGCACCCCGATGGTGGGTGGCCTGCTCGACGGAGCACGGGCGGACCTGAAGATCGCGCGCTGGCCGATCCCGCCCACGCCTGCGACGTCCCCCGGCCGGCGCGGCTCGCTCCACCACGTCGAGCTGTGGGTCGCGGACATCGCCGCCGCCAGGCGCGCGTGGGGCTGGCTGCTGAGCCGGCTCGGCTACCGCCTGGGTGACGACTGGGGGCACGGTCAGGCATGGGAGCTGGGGACGGCCTACATCGTCGTCGAGTCCGGGCCGGACGTCGTGGGGGGCGAGCACCAGCGCACGCGTCCCGGGCTCAACCACCTCGCCTTCCACGCGGGCTCCCGGCACGACGTCGACGACATCGTCGCTGCCTGCGCCGAGGGCGGGTGGACGCTGCTGTTCGCCGACCGGCACCCGTTCGCCGGTGGCCCGGACCACTACGCCGCGTACCTCGAGGACGACGCGGGTTTCGAGGTCGAGCTCGTCGCCGACTGAGGTCGGCTGCGAGCCGGTCGTGCCGTCTGTCGCCCGGAGGTCCCGACGCCGCCCGTATGCCGCTGGGCTCGCCCCGCGCCCCGGGTCCGGCGGGCACGGGGCCGGGCTGGGCGGCATACCCCTTGGTTGCGGCGCCCGCCACGGTCGGAGGCTGACGCGCGCGGGGAACCCGCTCGGTCCGGCAGGCTGTCGGCTCCTCGTGATGGAATCCTGCCGTGGTCATCCTCCGCCGAGCTCCAGCGCCCGTCGTCGGCGAGGTGAGCCTCGACGAGGGCCAGCGGCGCGCGGTCGAGTCGGAGGCGGGCGTCCTGCGGGTCCTCGGCGGCCCGGGCACCGGCAAGACGGTGCTGGCCGTCGAGATCGTCGTGGACGCGGTCGCCCGGGGGGCCCGCGCCGACGAGTGCCTGCTCCTGGCGGCCGGCCGGACAGCCGCCGGTGCCCTGCGTGAGCGCGTGACGGCGCGCCTGGCCGGCACCTCGACCCAGTCCCTCGCTCGCACCTGGCAGGCGCTCGGGTTCGGCATCCTGCGCGCTGAGGCGGCGCTGCGGGGGGACCCGCCCCCACGCCTGCTCAACGGCCCGGAGCAGGACGCGATCCTGCGCGACCTGCTGGCCGGTCACGCCTCAGGCGACGCGCCAGGGCCAGCCTGGCCGGAATCCGTGCGCGACGCGCTGGCAACCCGGGGCTTCCGCAACGAGCTGCGCGATCTGCTCATGCGCGCGGTGGAGCACGGCCAGGGCCCCGAGGATGTGCTCCGCCTCGGTGTCGAGCACGACCGGCCCGAGTGGGTCGCGGCGGCTCAGGTGCTGCGGGAGTACGACGAGGTGACGGCCCTCAGCCGGCATGGCGCCTACGACCCGGCCTGGGTGCTCACGTCCGCTGCGGATCTCCTCGAGGACGACCCGTCGGCCCTCGCGCGGCTCCATGAGCGGCTGCGACTGGTCGTCGTCGACGACGCCCAGGAGATGACGTCCGCCGCCGCTCGACTGCTGCGGGTCGTCTCGCGCGGAGGCCTGCGGATCGTCCTGCTGGGAGACCCCGACTCGGCGGTCCAGACCTTCCGCGGCGCCGACCCGCGGTTCCTCGCGCACGGTTGGGAGTCGCTCGGGGTCTCGCGGCCCGGCGCCGTGCCGCGGGAGACGGTGGTGCTTTCCGTGGGACACCGGCTCCCCGCCCCGGTCGCCGACGTCGCCTCGCGGGTCGTCCGGCGGATCGGGGCGCTCGGCGGGGGCGAGCAGCGCTCGGTCCAGCCGGCTCCCGGCCGGGCCACGGTCGACGTCGCGCTGCTGCGCTCGGTGGCCCAGGAGACCAGCCACATCGCCTCCGTCCTGCGGCGCGCCCACCTGGTCGAGGGAGTGCCCTGGACCGAGATGGCCGTCGTGGTCCGCGGCAGCGGCCGCGCCGCGACCCTGCGCCGCGCCCTGGCCCAGGCGGGTGTGCCCGTGGGCGCCGCGACCGCGGAGACACCGGTGCGGGACGAGAACGCCGTGCGTCCCCTGCTCACCCTGCTCGGGGAGGCCGTCCGGATCGCCCGTGGCCCGCGCCACGTCCTCGACCCGGTGACGGTCACGGACCTGGTCCTGTCGCCGATCGGCGGGTCCGACACCGTGGGCCTGCGCCGGCTCCGCAGGGTGCTCCGCCGGGAGGAGCTGGCGGACGGCGGGGGACGGTCCAGCGACGAGCTGTTGGCCGAGCTGGTGCGCAACCCGTTGTGGGCCGGCCGGCTCGGGGAGGTCGGGCGCCCGGCAGCACGGGTCGCCGGGGCGCTCGCTGCCGGGGTCGAGGCGGCACTCGTCGGGGCGGACGGGCGCTGGGGGGCGGGCGTGACGGCCGAGTCGGTGCTCTGGGCGATCTGGCAGGGGGCCGGCGTGGCCGACGCGTGGCGGCGCCAGGCCCTGGCCGGTGGACCCGGGGCCGAGCGGGCCGATCGCGACCTCGATGCCGTGCTGGGCCTCTTCGACGCCGCGCGAGCCTTCGTCGACCGGCTGCCCAGCGCCGGCCCGGACAAGTTCGTCGAGCACATCCTCGGCCAGGACGTCCCTGGCGACACGCTGCTCGTGGGCGGCCAGACCGGCGCCCAGGTCTCCCTCGTCACGCCACAGAGCGCAGCCGGCCGGGAGTGGCGCCTCGTCGTCGTCGCCGGCGTCCAGGAGGGCGTCTGGCCCGACCTCCGCCTGCGGGGATCGATCCTCGGCTCGGAGGACCTCGTCGACGTCGTGGGCCAGCGTCCGGTCGGGTTCCGCGCGGCCCAGGCGGCGGTCCGCTACGACGAGACGCGGCTCTTCCACGTCGCGGTCACCAGGTCCACCGAGCGGCTGCTCGTCACCGCCGTGGGCAACGAGGACGAGCAGCCGTCGGTCTACCTCGACCTCGTCGACCCACCCGAGGGCGGACGGCTGGCGGACGAGGTGCGGCCGCACACGGAGGTCTCGCGGCCGATGTCCCTGCCGGGTCTCGTCGGCGAGCTGCGCCGCGAGGTGGTGAGCCCGGACCCCGGGGTCGCCGAGCCGGCCCTGGCCCTGCTCGCCGCCGCGGCCGCCGCCGACGTCCGCGGGGCCGACCCCGGGCGATGGTGGGCGCTGCGCGACGTGACGACCGACCAGCCGGTGCGCCGCGAGGGCGAGCCGGTCCACGTCTCTCCCTCGAAGGTCACCTACTTCTCGGAGTGCGGGCTGCGCTGGTTCCTGACCTCCGTCGGGGGTGACGGTCCCTCGCTCGGGGCCGCCTCGGTCGGCACCCTGGTGCACGACATCGTCGCCGAGCGGCCCCACGCCACCCGCGAGGAGCTGGTGGCCGAGGTCGACGCGCGGTGGGGCCGGCTGGGCCTGCGGCGCGGGTGGGTCACCGAGCGGACCCGACGCGAGGCCCACGACATGGTGTCCCGCTACGTCGCCTACCGCGAGTCCGTCGCGAGGGAGTGGGAGCCGGTCGGCATCGAGACCGAGTTCCGGGTCACGGTCGGTCGAGCCGTGGTGGCCGGCCGGGTCGACCGCATCGAGCGCGACCGCCAGGGCCGACTGCGGATCGTCGACCTCAAGACCGGCACGAGCAAACCGACGCAGGCCGAGCTCGCGCAGCACGGACAGCTCGGCGCCTACCAGGTGGCCGTCGCCTCCCAGGGCTTCCCCACGCTCGGCGCGGAGAGTGCGGGTGCGGCGCTCGTCTTCATCGGCAAGGGTGGCCTGAGCGGCCTGCGTCCAGCCGTCCTCTCCCAGCCGGCGCTTGCTGACTCCGACGACCCCGACTGGGCGCGAGTCCTCGTGGAGCAGACCGCGGAGGGCATGGGCGCCGCGAGCTTCGTCGCCTCGCAAGGCAACTGCCGCACCTGCCCGGTGAAGTCCTCCTGTCCCGTGCAGCCGGAGGGAGACACCCTGTGACGACGACGACCGAGCGAGCCGCACCCGCCTCGTCGGGAGCGCGGTTCTCGGCACTTGACATCGCGCGCGCCCTCGACCTGCCGCCCCCGACGGACGAGCAGGCCGCCGTGGTCGAGGCAGGCCCCCGTCCCCTGCTCGTCGTCGCGGGGGCCGGCTCGGGCAAGACCGAGACGATGGCCGCCCGGGTCGTCTGGCTCGTCGCCAACGGGCTGGTGGCGCCCGACCAGGTGCTCGGGCTGACCTTTACCCGCAAGGCGGCGGCCGAGCTCTCGCAACGCATCGCCAAGCGGCTCCGCGGGTTGGTGCGAGCCGGAGTGTGGAGCCCGCCGGAGGACGACGGGGGAGGTGCCGAGGTCCTCGGGGGAACGCCCACCGTGTCGACCTACCACTCCTACGCGGGCCGGCTCGTCCGCGAGCACGCGCTCCGTCTGGGAATCGAGCCGGAGTTCCGCGTCCTCACCGAGGCTGGCGCATGGCAGCTCGCGGCCGAGGCGGTCTCCCGCTGGGACGGGCCGATGGACGGGGTGACCAAGGCCGAGTCGACGGTCATCGAGGCCGTCATGTCGTTGGCCGGCGAGATGGCTGAGCACGTCCGCGCACCGACTGAGGTCACCGACCACTTGGACGAGGTGATCGCCGCGCTGGAGCTGCTCCCCGACGGCGACGGGCGGGGCACCCTGATCCCGGCCAAGGAGATGCTCGGGGTGCTGCGCGAGCGTCGGGCGATCCTGCCGATCGTTCAGGCCTTCGTGGCGCTGAAGCGCGAGCGCGAGTCGCTCGACTTCGCCGACCAGGTCGCCCTGGCGGCGCGCGTGGCCGGCTCGGTGCCCGCGGTCGGGGCGATCGAGCGGGAGCGGTTCCGTGCGGTGCTCCTCGACGAGTTCCAGGACACGTCGGAGGCACAGCTCGCCCTGCTCCGCTCGCTCTTCCATGACGCCTCGGACGCCTCGGACGCCTCGGACGCCTCGGACGCCTCGGACGCCTCGGACGCCTCGGACGCCTCGGACCCTTCGCACGCCCCGGACGCCCCGGTCGCGCTGACTGCCGTCGGCGACCCCAACCAGTCGATCTACGGCTGGCGCGGGGCCAGCGCGACGACGCTGCTCCGCTTCCCGGCCGAGTTCGCCGACCGGCACGGCCCGGCCGATGTCCTGCCCCTGTCGACGAGCTGGCGCAACGACGAGCTGATCCTCGCCGCGGCCAACGTCACGGCAGCACCGCTCGCCACCGCGCACGTCCAACCGTTGCGGCCCCGCCCGGGGGCCGGGGCCGGGACGATCAGCATCGCACGGCGCGAGACTGCCCAGCAGGAGGCCGAGCACGTCGCCACCTGGATCGCCGCGCGATGGCGGTCGCCGAGCGGTCGGCGCACCGGCCGTTCCGCGGCGGTCCTCTGCCGGCGGCGTTCCTCCTTCCCCCTCGTGATGGAGGCGCTCCGCGAGGCCGGGCTGCCCGTCGAGGTCGTCGGCCTGGGCGGGCTGCTCAGCACGCCCGAGGTCAGTGATCTCGTGGCCCTGCTGTGGGTCGTGCAGGACCCCACGCGCGGGGACCAGCTGATGCGGCTGCTCACCGGGCCCGTCGTGCGGCTCGGTGCGGCCGACCTCGACGCCTTCTGGGCTTGGGCCAAGGAGCTCCACTCCCGGCCGTGGCGGCCGGGCCACGCCGGGAGCGCCGCCCAGGGGGTCCTGCCCATCGAGAGAGACGGCCACGACGCCGGCCCGTTCTCCGGGCGTCCGGGTCACGACCTGCCCGACGACTCAGTACGGACGTCTGACGACTCAGTACGGACGTCCGACCTCGCTGCCGACAGCGCCGACGGTGCGACGCTCGTCGAGGCGCTGGATGAGCTGCCCCCGGCTGGCTGGCGCGGGTTCCGCGGGTCCCAGCTCAGCGACGAGGCGCGGCGCCGCCTCCAGTCACTCGCGGACGTGGTGCGACGGCTACGCGGACTCACGGCCCTGCCGCTCGTCGACATGGTCGCGGAGGCCGAGACCGCCGTCGGACTCGACATCGAGGTCCTCTCGCGTCCGGAGCACACGGCTTCGACGGCCCGCGTGCACCTCGACGCCTTCGCCGACGTCGCCGCGCGCTACGCCATGAGCTCGGACCGCCCCACGCTCGCCGGGTTCCTCGCCTGGCTCGAGGCAGCCCGCGAGCAGGAGCGGGGGCTCGACGCCGGGACCGTCGAGTCCGACAGTGACGCCGTCCAGGTCCTCACGGTGCACGCGGCCAAGGGGCTCGAATGGGACGTCGTCGCGGTCCCAGGCCTCGTCGAGGGCGCCTTCCCGGACCACAGCTCGACGTCCGTCGCTCCACTCGATCCGGTCGGGGAGGCAGCCGACGCGGACACCCCGGTCGAGTACGGCTGCTCCGGAACCCCGAAGGACAAGGGCTGGCTCATCGGGCTGGACTCCCTTCCCTACGACCTGCGTGGCGACCGCGACGGCCTCCCTCGGCTCGACTGGCGTGCCTGCACCGACCGCAAGGCTCTCGGCGCCGCGATCGAGGCCTTTGCCCTCGAGGGGGGCCGGCATGCCATCGCCGAGGAGCGCCGGCTCGCTTACGTCGCCGTCACCCGGGCCCGCACCGACCTGCTCCTCTCCACCCACCTGTGGGGCGTCGGCAAGAAGACGCTGTCGGTGCCCTCGCGGTTCCTCCTCGACATCAAGAGCGGCTTCGCCGGGACGGTCTCGGTCGAGCACTGGCATCCGGCCCCGGCGCCGGTCATCAAGAACGGCAAGGCGACCGCGCCCGCGAACCCCCACCTGACCGAGCCGATCTCGGCGAGCTGGCCGCACGATCCCCTTCGGCATCGGCGAGAGCTCCTCGGCACCGTCCCCGAGCGGCTCCGGGCGCTCGCGGCGGTCGGGCCCCCGGACCTGTCGCGGGACGCCCGGGCCGACGACCTGCGGCTGCTCCTCGCGGAGCGCGCGCTGCGCGGGGTACGCGACGAACCCGTCGTCAACGTGCCGCGGCACCTGTCGGCATCAGAGGTCGTCGCCTTCGCCCGCGATCCAGAGGCGTTCGCGCTGCGGCTGCGGCGTCCGATGCCCGAGCCGCCCGCCGTGGCCGCACGGCAGGGGACTGCTTTCCACGCCTGGGTCGAGGAACACTTCTCGCGTGCGGCGATCGTCGACCTGTGGGACCTCCCCGGCAGCGCCGACGAGGAGGCCGGCTCGGACGGGGACCTCGACCGCATGCGAGCGAACTTCCTGGCCAGCGAATGGGCCGACCGGGTTCCGGAGGAGATCGAGCTGGCCATCGAGACGATGGTCGACGGGATCGCGGTTCGCGGCCGCATCGACGCCGTCTTCCCTCGGGACGACGGTGGGTGGACGGTCGTCGACTGGAAGACGGGGGCGCGGCCGTCCGGGCGCGAGGCCGAGGTGAGGGCGCTCCAGCTGGCTGCCTACGCGCTGGCCTTCGCACGGCTGCGCGGCGCCGACCCCGCTCTCGTCGACGCCGCCTTCTACTACGCGTCCGAGGGCGTCACCGTCCGGCCAAACGTGCCGGACCAGGCGGCCCTGACGGCGATGCTGTCGACCATCCCGGACTGAGCCGCCAGAGGGGACGATGTCAGTCTGAGGGCCTCGTCGGGATCGGCTGGCCGTCCTCGGGGCGCTGGGGGAGGCCTTCGTCACGGCCCGCGGGCGCGTCCTCGTCGGGCTGCAGTCGGCCGGCTTCGTCACCGTGGCGGTCGAGGGTCTCGCCGATGGCCTGGGTGGCCGACTGGTCGGGGAACATCCGGTGCGGCTGGGTGGCATCCCAGTCCGGCTCCGGCACCGGGGAGGCAGCCGGTGACCACGGCTGCGAGGTCATCTCCGCTTCGAGCGCGCGCTGTTCATCCGCCACCGTGATCTGCTCGTCCAGCTCACGCAGCGACGCCGCTGCCTGGTCCACGACCTCCCGGGCACCACCGACGAGGGCTCGGAGCAGGGTGCGCATCGGGGTCATCTCGGCGGCGAGGTGTGCGCGCGCCAGGAGGTTGCCGTCGGGCTGCTCGACCCGCGACTGGGCGTAGGCGCGGAGCACGTCGTCGACAGCCGCCGCGGGAGCAAGGCGCACGAGGTCGGCGAAGTCGTCCGCAGGGTCGCCGACGCGCGACTCCTCCCAGCCCAGCACGCCACGGACCTCTCCCGACTCCCGGTCGTCGTCGTCCTCGAAGGAAGCCAGCACGTTGTCGCCGACGAACGAGCCATGGACCGCCGTCGGTGCGAACCGCCAGAGGGAGATGTCCTCGAGTCGCTGCTCCCAGCGCGTCAACAGGTTGGTGGGGACGTGTCCCGTGGCCGCCGCCCGGTCGAGCTCGGAGAGCTGCCGGCGACGGTGCGCCTCCGCGTCGTAGGACGGCCGGCCAGCCTCGTCGAACACGGCGGTCTCGATGTTGTGGAGATGTCCGAGAGCCCTGCCCAGGGCGGAGGCGAGACCGCCGGGCGGCAGGACACGGAAGTCGAGCGGGCGTCCCGGCAGGCGGAGGTAGACGATCGCCCTGCCCTCGGGGACGGTCACGCTTCCCCGGACCAGCGGCATGGCGAGCTCCAGCCGTCGAGCGAGGAGCGGGCCCAGGGTGGCCACCGCCTCGAGCTCGGCGCCGGCGCCGTGGGTCACCGGAGCCTTGATCACCCAGCGGCGCTCCTGCTGGTCGGTCACGAAGGCGATGTCGAACGACCCACCGGCGCTGGTGGGTACTCCTTCGACGGAGACGGGGTCGAGACCCGGCACGGCAGCGCTCGCGAGCGCGGCGAGGACGAGCGGGCTTCGGGTCACGCTCCCACCGTAAGGTGAGCGCCCGGCCGATGGTGGGAGGCTCCGGGGCGTGCCCGGCCCAGCCCCCGTAGGGTGACGAAGTGGTCCGAAGCAGAGACATCCTGTCCGACGTCGCCCTGTCCGCCGCGACGCTCGACCGGTCCGGGCACGAGCGTACGGAGGAGCGGCTGGTCGATCGGCTGCTGGCGGATCCGCTGACTCTCGTGCTCGAGCTGAGGGGCGACCGGGCACTCGTCGAGACGGTGGGTCCCGGGGGCGCTGGCTCTGGAGGCCGTCTCCTGCGACTCCGGCTCCGGTCCCCCCAGCAGGAGGACCTCGAGGGTGTCGTCATCTTCGCGGGACGGGATCGGGAGGGTCGCGCCCATGTCGGGGTGGCTCACCCGCCGGAGGGGTCGCCCGAGCTGGCGCCACCCGGCTCAACCGGGTCCGACGAAGGCGGCTGGCTCACCCTGCGCCAGGCCGGGGCGGGGCTCGACGACGACGATGCGAGCCTCTTCACGACGGTCCTGGCTCTGGCGAACTGGCACGGCACCCACACCCACTGCTCCCGCTGCGGTGCAGCGACGGCGCCGGCACAAGGAGGTTGGCTCCGGGTCTGCCCGAACGACGGGAGCGAGCACTATCCGAGGACCGACGCTGCCGTCATCATGGCGGTCGTCGATGACAGCGATCGACTCTTGCTCGGGCGCGGACCGCAGTGGCCGGAGGGACGCTTCTCGGTCCTGGCCGGCTTTGTGGAGCCCGGAGAGTCGTTCGAGGCAGCCGTGGCTCGCGAGGTGGCCGAGGAAGTGGGCCTCGAGGTCACCGACGTCCGCTACCTCGGCAACCAGCCCTGGCCCTTCCCGTCATCGGTGATGATCGGGTTCACCGCGCGGGCGCTCAGCACGGACCTCGACATCGACCCCAACGAGGTGAGCGAGGCCCTGTGGGTCACCCGGGACGAGTATCGGGCCGCTCTTCGGTCGGGGACCATCCGCGCCCCCTTCGGGATCTCCATCGCGAAGCGGATCATCGAGCACTGGCTCGGCGAGACGATCGAGGAGGCGGTCGACGTCAGGCGCTGAGCCGGGCCTTGACCTCGGCGAGCGTCGGGTTCGTGGCGGCGCTGCCATCAGGGAAGAGCACCGTCGGGACCGTCCGGTTCCCGCCGTTCACGTGCTCCACGAAGTCGATGTGCTCCGGCTGGTCCTCGAGGTTGACCTCGGTGTAGGCGAGCCCTTCGCGCTCGAGCTGGCTCTTCAGCCGCACGCAGTAGCCGCACCAGCTCGTCGTGAACATCGTGATGGTGCCTGGTTCGGGCTTGAGCGGCGTCGCGTTCGGCATGGTCTCTCCGTGAGTGGGCTGAGATGGGGCGGCCAGGGTGCAGCCGTCAGATCGTCAGAGCGTCAGGCTTCGGTGCGAGGATGGCTGAAGCCACCCGGCACAGGGAACTGCCGGGGGGCCGTTGAATATTCCCCTACCCGCCGCAGAGCCACCAGGAGCGACCGCTGTCCGCCGCACTTCACCCGGACGACATTCTCGAACGGCTCGACCCCGAGCAGCGTGAGGTCGCCTCGGCGCCTCCGGGGCCGCTCTGTGTCCTGGCCGGCGCGGGCACCGGCAAGACCCGCGCCATCACGCACCGGATCGCCTACGCCGTCCACTCCGGCGTGCAGCAACCGCAACGGATCCTCGCGGTGACCTTCACGGCCCGCGCCGCCGGGGAGATGAGGACCCGCCTGCGGGCGCTCGGGGTGCAGGGCGTGCAGGCTCGGACCTTTCACGCGGCCGCTCTCAGGCAGCTGCACTACTTCTGGCCCCAGGCCATCGGGGGAGCGGCACCTGAGGTGATGAGTGTGAAGGCGCCGGCGGTGGCAGAGGCCGCGAGCCGCCTTCGCCTCCAGTTCGACCGGACGGCGATCCGCGACCTCGCGTCCGAGATCGAGTGGTCCAAGGTCAACCTCCTCACGCCCCAGTCCTACTCCGCCGCGGCGCGCGCGGCGCACCGGGAACCGCCCGGTCTCGACCTCACCGCCATGGCTCGCCTGCTGGAGGCCTACGAGGACGTGAAGGCCACCCGGGGCGTCATCGACTTCGAGGACGTGCTGCTCCTCACCGTGGGTGTGCTCGAGGACCGGGACGACATCGCACGGACGGTCCGGGGCCAGTACCGGCAGTTCGTCGTCGACGAGTACCAGGACGTCAACGCGCTCCAGCAGCGGCTTCTCGACCTCTGGCTCGGCGGGCGCGACGACGTGACCGTGGTCGGCGACCCGGCCCAGACGATCTACTCCTTCACGGGCGCGTCCCCCGAGCACCTGCTCCGCTTCCCGTCGCGGTTCCCCGGCGCCAGGACCGTTCGGCTCGTCCGGAACTACCGCTCGTCGCCCCAGATCATCCAGCTTGCCAACGCCGTCATCGCGTCCGGACCTGCCGGCGGTCGGACGGCCTCGGTCGCCCTCACCGCGCAAGGGGAGCCGGGGCCGGCCCCGGTGCTCCTCGAGCACTCCGACGACCCCGCGGAGGCGGCCGCGGTGGCGGAGCGGATCGCCAAGCTGATCGGGGGTGGCCACGCTGCAGCCGAGATCGCCGTGCTCTTCCGGACGAACGGCCAGTCCCAGGCCATCGAGTCGGCCCTCGCCGGCTCCGGCGTGCCCTACCTCGTCAGGGGAGGCGAGCGGTTCTTCGCTCGGAGGGAGGTCCGCGACGCCATCCTCCTGCTGCGCGGCGCGGCGCGGAGCGACGACGGGAGCAAGCCCCTCGGCCACATCACCCGTGACGTGATCTCGGGCGCCGGCTGGGCCCCCGAGCCGCCGACGAGCGGTGGTGCGACCCGGGAACGGTGGGAGTCGCTGAACGCTCTCGCCGGGTTGGCCGACGACCTGGCTGCAACCGCCCCGGACGCCCGGCTCCCGGAGCTGGTCAGCGAGCTCGACCGGCGCGCGTCCGAGCAGCACGCGCCGGCGGTCCAAGGCGTCACCCTGGCCAGTCTCCATGCCGCCAAGGGACTCGAGTGGGACACCGTCTTCCTCGTCGGCGCCTCCGACGGACTGATTCCGATTTCCTTGGCCGAGGGAGCCGACGCGGTGAACGAGGAGCGTCGCCTGCTCTATGTCGGCGTCACCCGAGCGCGGCGGCAGCTGTTCCTGTCCTGGGCGGCGGCGCGCAACCCCGGCGGGCGCCCGACCCGCCGGGTGTCGCGCTTCCTCGGGCCGGCCGAGGGCATCCTCGGAAGCGGGGCCCGGGCCGTGACGACCGCCCGCGCTCGGACGCGTGGGCCCAAGGTTGCCGCCGTCGTGACCTGCCGCGGTTGCGGCGTCGTCCTCACGAGCGCCGCGCACCGCAAGACTGGGCGGTGCGATGACTGCCCACCGACCTACGACGAGGCCCTCTTCGAGCGGCTGCGCGCCTGGCGGCTCGGCGTCGCACGGGAGGCAGGTGTCCCGGCCTTCGTCGTCTTCACCGACGCGACCCTGACGGCGATCGCCGAGCGCGAACCGGCCGACGAGCCAGCGCTGTCGACCATCAGCGGGGTGGGCGCGCGCAAACTCGGACAATACGGGTCCGACATCCTCGCTCTCCTCGGTGGGGCGGACCCGGAAGAAGTGCTCCAGAACCGCTCTGCCGCAGCCGAACTCACGGAGGCGTAGAGCCCTCGGAAAAAAAGTTCCCGAATCCTCGAAAATTCGGTTGTGGCGCCGCTCGGCCCCTGCGTACCCTGAACGAAGTCAAGCCCACTGGCTGAGGTAGCCGGCTGGGACCCGCGAGTTGAGTGAGGAGGGTTGGCCCAATGAGGAACATCACGATGACGATGAACGCAGGCTCCTGCGTCGTTTCGGCACGTCCGCGCCCGGCCAACGCGCTCCTCGCAGCCGCCGCTGTCCAGGCCCAGGGGACAGTTCTGTCCTTCTTCGTCCCGGCCGATGCGCTCCACCTCGACGACCGCAAGGTCACGGGACTCACCCCGGCCACCGATGTGGACCTCGCCGCCATCTACAAGACACCCGATGTCGCTCGCTCCCGCTCTGGGAGGCCACCGGTCTGAGTTAGACCACAGCCTCACCTCCAGGCCGCGAACCCGACATCACCGGGTCCGCGGCCTTCGTGTTCCCCGAGAACAGATGCCGCTCAACGACAACCTCCACCAGAAGCACCCACCAGGTGCCAGACAGATACGGGACCACCATGACTCCCCGGATGCAGAGCAGCAGGACCGAGACCCGCACCTGTGGTGCCGGGCTCCAATCCCGAAAGGACACGAGACAGCAGGCCAGCCACACCAGCGGCAGGCCTGAGACGGAGGTGACAGCGATGCAGCTGAGCGAACTGCTCGACCTCGGCACCGAGGCCCGGGAGATCGGGGAGTCCATTCCCTGCCGGGACTACGACGCCGAGCTCTGGTTCGCGGAGCGGCCGGAGGACGTCGAGTTCGCCAAGACCCTGTGCGGCCTGTGCCCGGCCCGCCTCCAGTGCCTCGCAGGCGCGCTCGAGCGTCAGGAGCCCTGGGGCGTCTGGGGCGGGCAGCTCCTCGTCCAGGGAGCTGTCGTCGCCCGAAAGCGACCCAGGGGCCGCCCGCGCAAGCATCCGGTGGCCGCCTGACTCCCCGTCGCCGAGCGATGACCGACGACGCGGCGAACGTCCGCCGCACCCCGACCGACCACGAACCACCACCAACCCGACCAGGAGGTCGTCATGGAGAACTTGGAGCTCCTGGCCCGCGACCGGATCCGCGACCGTGTGCAGCGAGAGGACCGCAGCGGCACCCGCCGCAGCGCCCGGCTGATCACGCTGGAGATCCGCGCGAGCCGACGCCATCACCGAGGGTGAGGCGTGCGGCTGGCCAGCTCAGCGAGCGGTTGCGCCGCCACCGCCCGACGGTGCAGCAAAGCCGGACCAGCCAACGGAACACCGCGAACGAGCCGCGGGTGACGCGAACGTCACCCGCGGCTCTGCCTTTCACCCCCAAGGCCGGCGGCCGGCCGCGCGTGTGGGGACCCGCAGGGGGTAAGGGTGCCCTGACCAGTCGTGCCGGCCGCGCCCCCAGACGGGCCTCGACGGCGACACGCCTTTCCGCGGGCGTCCCACCGATGTCAGCACAGGGGCGGATACTCGAAATGAGGGGGAGAGAGAGACAGGGAGGTCTCGAGATGACACTGAAGATCCATGAACCCATCGGCGACACCGGGGAGCTGACGCCCCTGTTGACCTGCTCGTCGTGTGGCACCACCCCCGCGCCACCGGACCAGGCACGTGCTCGGCTCACGTGGAGCCGCAGCGTCGAGCGGGGGCGCACCCTGTGGGCCTGCGAGCGTTGCAGTCGTGACAACATCCGGTCGATCGAGAGCAAGCTCGACCCGGACTGGTGGTGACCCGGACCCCGCCACGGCGGCGTTCGCCCTACCCCACAGGGTGAGTCCAGCGCGCACCGACTCCGCCCGGACCGCTGACCGAGCCCAGCGGCATACGGCTCACTCGTCGGGGGACGGCTCGGAGAGCGGCGGCAGGTCGGCCCCCGGAAGGAACGCGTCGACCGCCTCACGGCCGCGCACCGTTCCGCCGAGCTGGCTCAACACCCCGATCCCGCCACCCCAGACCCGGTGGATGAGCAGGTAGTCCGGCGGCAGGTTGAGCTTGTAGGCGAGCACGTAGTTGGGCTGCCGTGGGTCGTTGATGTGGGCGAAGACGCCGCGCAGCCAGCTGCGCGTGAAGGTGAACTCGTCGGCCCGCAACGGTGCGATGAAGGGCTCGAGGTACTCGAGGAGACGCTCCGCGTCGACGTCGATGTCCGGTTTGACGAAGCCCGACTCCCGGAGTCCGCTGAGCACGGCCGCGGCGCCCCCCTGCAGGCCCGCCGTGAGCAGCCGGCCCATCTCTGGTGGCATGCCCTCGGGGAGGCGGTTGACCGCCCCGAAGTCGACCACTCCGAGCCGGCCGTCGGGAGTGATGCGAAAGTTGCCGGGATGGGGGTCGGCGTGCAGCAGCCCGGCCTCCGCGGGACCGGCCAGGAGAAACTCCATGTAGAGCTGCGCTGCCTCGTCCCGCTCGCGTTGCGAGCCGTCCCGGATGATCTCGCTCAGGGGCCGGCCCTCGACCCACTCGGAGACGATGACGTGCTGGGTCCCACGGACGAGGCGCGGGATCCGGAAGTCGGGATCGTCCGTGAAGGCATCGGCGAAAGCCGCCTGGTTCTCCGCCTCGAGGCGGTAGTCCAGCTCCTCGGCCATCCGCTCGCGCAGCTCGTCCAGGATCGGCCCGAGCTCGATCCCCGGAACCCAGCCGGCGGCCACCTTGACCACCCGGGAGAGCTGCCGGAGGTCGCTCATGAGGGCAGCCCCGGCGCCGGGGTACTGGATCTTGACGGCCACCTCGCGGCCGTCCTCCCACATCGCGCGGTGGACCTGGCCGATGGAGGCGGACGCGGCAGGGTGGTCGTCGAAGGACCGGAAGTGTCGCCGCCACTGGGTCCCGAGGTCGGCCCGGAGCACGCCGTGGACGGTGCTCGTCGGCATGGGTGGGGCGCTGTCCTGCAGCTTGGTCAACATGGCCCGGTAGGGGCCGGCCATCTCCTCGGGGAAGGCCGCCTCGAAGATCGACAGCGCCTGGCCGAACTTCATCGCCCCGCCCTTGAGCTCGCCGAGCACCTGGAAGAGCTGCTCGGCCGTGCGCGCCTGCAGCTCGGCGGCGACGATCTCGGCCGGCCTGCCGCCGAGGCGCTTGCCGAGCCCGAGAGCGGTGCGGCCGGCGAAGCTGAGGGGCACGCTGGCGAGCTTGGCGGAGCGCACGACAGCCTTGCGCGGCAGCTCGGACACTCGGCTCACCCCCAGATCGGTCACCCTGACTCTAAACGGCTTCCGGCTCAGGGCCGTCACGGCACCTCCGAAGTGTTCGCCAAGCCGCCCTCCGGCGATCGGGTCAGGCGGCGCCCCGGCCGGGTGACCGGTGTCGGCGCGGACACCGAGGGTGGATCGTCCAGCGTCGGTGGTCCATCCGCGGCCACGGCAGGCTGACCTCGACCGCCACTCCGGGCGGGATGTCGCCGCCACCGAGCAGACGTGTCGTGAAGAGGGCGACGCACCCCGCCAGGAGATGGGCGAGGGCAGGGTCGGTGGCGGCACTCGCGTCGTGCGGCACGACGTCGCCCGGCGCTCCACAGAGCTGGGCGAGCACGGCCGGCCAGGCGCCGTCGCGGTCCGTGCGATGGAGGTCGAGGCACCAGAGGCAGGGACCGGTGAGGCTCGGGTCGACAAGGGGCCCGACGGTGGCTCGCGTGTCCTCGGCGACCACGGGCAGGTGCGGCACACCCCGTCGCAGCCAGCCGTCACCCGAGCGGGGGTCGAGCGCCATGGGGCCGATGATGACCGCCAGCGCTGGGCGGGCCACGGGTGTGGCTCCCGGGCTGGTGGCCGGGGTGGCCGGGGTGGCCGCCGAAGGTCGCGCCTGCTCGACGACCGCGTCGCTGCCGCCCCGCCGAAGCAGGGCGCAGACGTCGTCGACGAGGGGCCCGGGTCCGTCGAGCACCACGGTCGGCGTAGTGAGGGCAGGCCGGCTGGCGCGGCCTCCCGAGGGTCGCCACTCGAGCACACCGAGACGGTCGACCAGGTCCAGCAGCGCACGCCACCGCCCAACCGGGATGCCGGCCTCGCCCGCGAGACGGTAGGACGAGCTGAGCGACACCGAGCCGTCGAGACGGGAGAGGGCCCGGAGCTCGACCTCACTCACCCCGCGCACGATGGACCCGCCCGGGCTCACTCCGAACTGCACCTCGCCGGGAGCGCGCAGCACCGGGCGCCGCCCGGGTGGGATGCAGGGGTTCTCGTCCGTTCTCTTCCTGCGGGCCGACGCCGACCCTGCCGTCGGACGCGTGCGGCCCGCCGGGAGTGCGCGGAGCTCGACAGCAGCCCGTCGTGGCGCATCGCCCTTCCCTGACCCCATCGTCCCTCCGTGCCCCTCATCCGCGCAGGCGCCGGGTCGCGAGGCCCGGCCGACACCGGAAGGTGTCGTGGCCCGAGCGTCGCAAACGCAGGCCGGTATGCGCGGGTGTCATCCACAGGGGCCGGGCGCCCACGGGTCGGCTGGACGGACATGGCGAGGGGCGGGACCGTGACGGTCCCGCCCCTCACCGGCGCGTCGACGAGGACGCGGAACAGGCCTGGTCAGGCCTTGCCCAGGATGCGGTTGAGGTTCGTGCCGCACACGGGGCACTGGCCCTTGGCCATGCGTCGCCCGTTCTCGGACACGACGACCTTGCCCTCGGCCTCGCGCTTCTCCTTGCACTTCACGCAGTAGAACTCGCCCTTGTAGGTCTCGTCAGCCATCGGTGTCTCCTTGGTACTGGCACCCCTCTGACGGGCGCCTCGGCTTCGTCAACCCTAGAGCACGCTGAGCACGAACTCACGCTCATCCCCGCATGGCGCGCCCAGCGGAGGTCCCGGTCGGGGCCGCGGAGCCCCGTGCCCGTCGCCCCGTGCGCCTCCGACGGGGCTGGTGCCCGACCCCGTCCTCGCCCCCCGGGGGCCGCGTGCTCGACCCCGGGCTCGGCGGCGGCGCGTCTCGGACGTCGTCCAGCACGGGAACGGCGACCCGGCCTACGCTTCGTTCATGACGACGTCCGCGAGAGAGGTGCGGCAGACCGTGGTCGACGGCGTCACCGTGGAGGTCCGGCGCAGCTCGCGGCGCCGTCGCACCGTCTCGGCCTATCGCCAGGAGGGCCGCCTCGTGGTCCTCGTCCCGGCCCGGCTGACCCGGGCGGAGGAGGGTGAGTGGGTCCGGACCATGCTGGCCCGGGTCACCGCGTCGGAGCAGCGGCAGCGCCGTTCGGACACGGAGCTGCTCACTCGCGCCGCCCACCTGTCGCGGACCCACCTCGGCGGCCGGGCGCGCCCGTCGAGCGTCCGTTGGGTGAGCAACCAGGAGTCCCGGTGGGGCTCCTGCACGCCCGCGGAGGGCTCGATCCGGATCTCCGACAAGGTGCGGGTCATGCCCGGCTGGGTGCTGGACTACGTCCTGCTGCACGAGCTCGCGCACCTCATCGAGCCGGGGCACGGGCCCGCCTTCTGGTCGCTGCTCAGCGGGTACCCGCGCCTCGAACGCGCCCGGGGCTACCTGCAGGGTGTCTCCGCGACGGCCGGTCTGGCGCTGACCGACGACTGACGTCAGCGACCCAGCGCGCGCTGGGCCGCAGTCACGAGCGGGCGCAGCTCGGCGCGGGTGTCGGCCGGGAGCCGGTCCGCCGGCCACCAGCGCACGTCGAGGGACTCGGTGCTGACGGCGTGGACGGCGTCAGTCGGAGCCACTGCGGCGTAGCGCACGTCGAGGTGCTCCTGGCACCGGCCGAAGGCGTTGCCGAGCGGGTGCCGGTCGAGCATGACGATGTCGGGCAGGACGGTGAGCCCGTCGATCCCGGACTCCTCGCGGGCCTCCCGGGCGGCGCCGAGCAGCAGGGACGGGTCGCCCGCCTCGAAGTGGCCCCCGAACTGGAACCACCTGCGGGCCTTCTGGTGCAGGGTGAGCAGCACGCGCTCGCCGGCGGGGTCGAGGACGATGACGCTCCCGGTGAGGTGGGCGGGGGGCCCGTTCCGCGAGAGGGCGTCGCGGTGCCGCTCGAGGTGAGCCAGGTAGTCGACGCGCAGGCCCTCCTGCTCGGCATCGGGTGCAGGCCACCGGCTCAGGGCTGCGAGCGCGTCCTGACGAAGCAGCCCGTATGCCGCTGGGCTGGCTGCCGGGTCAGCCTCCGCTGCGTCGAGCGGGGCCCCGGACGCCGTCATGTGCCCAACCGGGGCGGTCCGTCGCCGGGGTCGTCGTCGGGGTCGTCGTCGGGCTCGTCGTCGGGCTCGCCGTCCGGCGCGCCGGCGGCTGGGCCGCCGGCTGGGCCGCCGGCGGCGGCCTCGTCGAGGATGTCGCGCAGCACCGAGTCGAGGTCCGCACTGAGGCCGGCCGCTCCCAGAGCCCCCTCGGGCAGGTCTGCGCCCGAGTCGTCGGCGGGGGTGCGGCCCGCCGCTCGCTCGACGTAGCCGATGATGTCGTCGAGGTCCTCCGACGTCGGGGCGAGGTCGGGATGGGACCAGCGGCCGTCGCGCAGGTCCTGGCCGCCGGCGTTCTCCAGGGCGGCCCAGAGGTTCGCCGCGTCGCGCAGCCGCCGGGCGCGCAGCTCGAGGCCCACGAGGCCGGCGAAGGTCTTCTGGGCGGCTCCGCCGACACGCCGGCGCCGAACGGTCTCGGCCAGGGCGGCGGCCTGGGGCAGGTGCGGCGCGGTCGCCCGGTCGGTCACGTGGTCGACCCATCCCTCGGCGAGCGCGAGGAGCGTCTCGAGCCGGTCGAGGGCCCGGCGCTGGTCGGGCGTCGGCTGGGGACGGAAGAGGTTGCCCTGGAGCGCGCTGCGGATCGCCTCCGGGTCGGTCGGGTCGATCGTCGCGAGGGCGGACTCGATGGCGTCGGTGTCGATGGTGATGTTGCGGGCGTAGTCCGCGACGGCCGACATGAGCTGTGGGCCGAGCCAGGGCACGGCGGCGAAGAGCCGGACCCGGGCCGCCTCGCGCACCGCGAGGTAGAGACGCACCTGCGGCAGGTCGATGCCGAGGGAGCTCGCCAGGTCGTCGACGTTGCCGGGCAGGAGGGCGATGAGGCCGGGCTCCGTCAGGGGGAGGCCGACCTCGGTCGCCCCGACGACCTCGGTCGCGAGGGTGCCGACGGCCTGCCCCAGCTGGGCGGCGAACATCTGCCGGCTGAGGGTGGACAGCATCGGCGCCCACTGTTCCAGCATGGCGGCGGGGTCGAAGCCGGAGCCGAGCAGGCCCTGCAGCTCGGGCGGCAGCGCGTCACCGAAGGCCTCCGGGCCGAGCTCGCCGAGCTGTCTGCGCATCGCCGTCGCAGTGGCGTTGGTGACCCCCTCGGACACCGGCCCCACGAGGTCGAACCAGCGAGGCATCGTCGTCTGGACCCACTCCGCACGAGTGAGGCCCGTCGCGTGCCACACCGGCAGGCCGAGAGGGGTCACCTCGTCGAGCCAGAGCACCGCCACGCCCACCGCGTCCTGCACCTCACGGGTCGCCCTCGGGTCGGGCACGTCGTTGCCCTCAGCGGCCATGACGTGCTTGCGGGCGACGTCGGTGGCGAGGTCCCGGGCCCCGGTCGGGGACTGTTGGGCCGACATGAACGTCCCGAGCTGGGCGCGCATCGCTGCCTGGGTGGCCGGGTCCGTCGGATCGACCCCCATGCTGCGCATCGCCGCGGCGAGCTCGGGGTTCTGTGCGGCCTGGCCGAGCACCTGCTCGAGCATGGAGCCGAGATCGCCCAGACCGGGACCGGGCCCGGCGCCTTGGCCGCGCGTGTCGTCACCCTCGCGGCGGCTCTGGTCGTCGGGCTCGTCGGGCACGTCGGGGTGACGGTCGGACATGGTGCTCCTCGGATTGCTGTCCTCACGCGGCGGTCGGCCGCTCCTCATCAAGACAACCATGAAAGCCGGGCGATCGTTCCCCTCCGATCCACCCCACCCGAGGCGGCCTTGGTCGCTGTCGTCGATCACCCGGTCGAGCCGCATACGATGTCCGGCGTGACGGTCACCCTTGCCGAGATCCGAGAGACGCCGCTGTCCGTCGACGAGGTCCTCTCGAGCGTCGCGGATCCGCGCGCCGGCGGCACCTGCGTCTTCGTCGGCACGGTGCGCAACCACGACACGAAGGCCGCCGCGCCGGCGGCCGGCGAGCCGCAGGGGCCCGCGGACGTGACGCACCTGGACTACAGCGCGCACCCGCAGGCGGCCGACGTCGCCCGGGCGCTGGCGGAGCGACTGGCTGCCGAGGGCCGGGTCGTCCGGATCGGCCTCGTGCACCGGGTGGGCCGGCTCGACATCGGTGACCTGGCCGTGGTCGTCGGCGTGAGCGCCGAGCACCGGGGTGAGGCCTTCGAGGTGTGCCGCCGACTCATCGACGAGCTCAAGGCGACGGTGCCGATCTGGAAACACCAAGGTTTCTCGGACGGGTCCGACGAATGGGTCGGGCTCCCGTGAGGACGATCCGGCGCGTCCCGGCGAGCGAGGCAGCGCCGCCCGCGTTCCCGGCCCCCGTCCGTCAGCCGGCCCCGCTCAGCCGAGGCAACGTTCTCTTCCTCGTCGGTTTCTTCCTCGCGCTGGCCGTCCTGGTGGTCGGCAACCTCGTCCACGTCCCGGTGGCGATCATGAGCCCCGGCCCGACGATGAACACCCTCGGTGACGTGCCCGGCAAGTCGGACGGCTCGGCCCTCATCTCCATCGAGGGACTGCCAGCCTACGACGCGGAGGGGGAGCTCAGCTTCACGACGGTGTCGGTCCTGGGCGGTCCCGGGTTCCCCGTCGACGCCTTCGACGTCCTGTGGGCCTGGATCGACCCGTCCCAGGACGTCCTGCCGGTCGATCAGGTCTTCGACCCCAATGCGAGTGAGGAGCGGATCGCCGAGGAGAACGCCGTCCAGATGGCAGGTTCGCAGGAAGAGGCGACCGCCGTCGCCCTGCGCGCCCTCGGCAAGACGGTGACGACCCACGTCAAGATCGCCGAGATCCTCGACGAGTCGCTCGCCAAGGACGTGCTGCGCATGGGGGACCGGATCGTGCGCGTGGGCGACGTGACCATCACCACCGCCGACAGCGTCCGGTCCGCCCTGCAGGTGGTTCGCCCGGGGGAGCAGATCGAGGTCGAGGTGTCCCGTGCCGGGTCCTCGAAGGTCGTCGACGTCCCCACGATGTCGGGCTCCGAGGGCAGGACGGCCCTCGGTGTGCTCCTGCAGCTCGACCACGACTTCCCGGCGAAGGTCACGATCAACGCAGGCGAGGTCGGTGGTCCCTCGGCCGGGCTGATGTTCGCCCTGGGCATCTACGACAAGCTGACCCCCGGCTCACTCACCGACGGGCGGGACGTGGCCGGGACCGGGACCATCGACGACGCGGGCGACGTCGGCCCCATCGGCGGGATCAAGCAGAAGATGGCCGGTGCCCGGGCCGGTGGCTCCGAGTACTTCCTCGCCCCGGTCGAGAACTGCCCCGAGGTCACCGGCAACATTCCATCGGGACTCGAGGTGTTCGCCGTCGACACCTTCGACGACGCCCGCCAAGCGGTCGAGGGCATCGCCTCCGGCCGGACCTCGGGCCTCAGGCGCTGCTGAAGCAGGGCCGCCAGCGGCCGGGCCAGCCGGTCCCGCTAGTCCTCGAACGTCGACCGCAGCGCCGCCACGAGTCCGGGCGCGATGTCCCTGCCGGTCGCCACCGCGTCGTCCGAGTCGTGGTCGCGCTGGCGGAGCAGGCAGATCGAGGACCCGTCCCTCAGCACCGCCACGAGCAGCCGGACGTCCTTGCGGTCGGGGTGGGCCGCGAGGGCCTCGACCGCCGACTCGGACCGCTGGGGCAGGTCGCGCTCGGCGTCCGGCGGCACGACGATCCGTTCGATCGCGAACGCGCACCCGTCGACCTCGTCGGGCCAGGCGATCCGGCCGAGCAGCGTCTCCAGCGACGAGGTCGCCGGCAGCCCCTCCTGCTCGACCGCCGTCAGGGCGCCCGCAGCCAGGTCCCTCGGGCCCATCTGCGGGCGCAGGTGCGGCTCGCGGTCCAGCAGGGCGGCCGTGCGCACCAGGGCGAAGAGGCGGGCCGGCTGGTCCCAGCCGGCGGCGGCCACATGGCGCTCGGTGTCCAGGGCCGCCACGATGAGGGGGTCGGCGGTGACGGAGGTGACCGGCTGCTCTTCCACCCACCCATCCAACCACCCGAGGCGGCGGCCCCGCGGAGCGAGCCCAGCGGCATACGGCATCGAGGGCGCTTGGGCCCACGGGGGGCGGAGGGCGTCGGGCGTTCGGGTTATCGTTGCCGCAAACGGTACTTCGCGACGGCGAGTCCCGGCCGGTCCCAGCATCTCGAGGCGACGCAACGTGAGCGACAGCGACTTCGGCCCCACTCAGGGCCCCTTCGGCGACGGCGGCGAGCAGGGACCTGCTCGCCGAGCGGCGCCCCTTCCCCCCAACCGCAGCCCCCTCATCACGGCCCTGGTCATCGCCTTCGCGCTGCTGCTCGTGGTGGCGACGCTGGCCACCTTCTGGACCGAGGTGCTCTGGTACCAGTCCGTCGACTTCTCCTCGGTCTTCGCCACGCAGCTCGTCACCAAGATCGTCCTCGGTCTCGCCGGCGGCCTGTTCACCGCCGCGGTGGTGTGGTCGAGCATCCACGTCGCCTTCCGGAACCGGCCGATCTACGCGCCCTCGCCGGAGACCCAGGCGATGGAGCACTACCGCCAGCTGGTGGAGCCGATGCGACGGACCGCCACGGTCGCAGCCCCCCTTGCCATCGGCCTCTTCGCGGGACTCTCGGCCGCCACCCAGTGGGACACCTTCCTGCTGTGGCGCAACGGGACCCAGTTCGGCACGACCGACCCGGAGTTCGGCCTCGACATCGGCTTCTACGTCTTCGAACTGCCGTGGATCAACTTCATCGTGTCGTTCCTGACGATGGTCCTCGTCCTCGGTTTCATCGCCGCCGCCTTCACCCACTACCTCTACGGCGGCGTCGTCGCGGCGCAGCGGATGCGGTCGACCCAGGCCGCCCGGGTGCACCTGTCCATCATCGCGGCCACGCTCGTGCTCGTCCGGGCCGTGGCGTTCTGGATCGACCGGTACAACCTCGCCAACGCCCAGTCGACCCGCATGACCGGGATCCAGTACACCGAGGCGCACGCGGTCATCCCCACGAAGGCCATCCTCGCCATCGCGGCGCTGATGTGCGCCGGCATGTTCGTCAGCACCATCTGGACCCGCTCCTGGCGCCTGCCCCTCGTCGGTGTCGCGGTCCTCGCCGTCGTCGTCGTGGCCGTCGGCGGGATCTACCCCGCGCTGGTCCAGTCGCTGAAGGTCCGCCCCTCCGAGAAGTCCCTCGAGCTGCCCTACATCCAGCGCAACATCGACGCGACGCGCAAGGCCTACGGTTTCGACGGCGTCAAGGTCGAGAAGTACGACACCACCACGACGGCCAGCCCGGGACAGCTGCGCAACGACGCAGACACCATCCCGGGCATCCGCCTCATCGACCCCAACGTCGTCAGCCCGACGTTCAAGCAGCTCGAGGCGTCGAAGGGCTACTACCAGTTCGCGGACGTGCTCGACGTCGACCGCTACGACCTCAACGGCGAGCTGACCGACACCGTGATCGCCGTCCGAGAGCTCGACCTGACCGGCGTGCCCGACGGCCAACGGAACTGGCTCAACGACCACACCGTGTACACGCACGGCTACGGCGTCGTCGCCGCGAAGGGCAACACCCGTGAGGACGACGGTCGCCCGAGCTTCTTCGAGTCACAGATCGGCACCACCGGCGTCCTCGGCGAGTACGAGCCGCGGATCTACTTCGGCGAGTCCTCACCCGAGTACTCCATCGTCGGCGCCGGCAAGAAGGAGTTCGACTACCTGTCCGAGGGCAACCAGCAGGTGACGAACAGCTACGCCGGAGCCGGTGGCGTCGATCTCGACGCGATGCGGCGCCTCGCCTACGCCTTCAAGTACCGCGAGATCAACTTCCTGCTCTCTGACGCCGTGACCAACGACTCGCGACTGATCGACCACCGCATCCCGCGCGAGCGCATCGAGCGGGTGGCCCCGTGGCTCACGCTCGACGGCAACGCCTACCCCGTGGTCGTCGACGGCCGTGTCATGTGGGTGATCGACGGCTACACGACGACCGACATGTACCCCTACTCCGAGATGGCCACGCTCGACGCGGCCACCTCGGACGCAGTGACCCGCACCCGCGACTCCGTGCAGGCCATCCGCGCCGGCCAGGTCAACTACGTGCGCAACTCGGTCAAGGCGACGGTCGACGCCTACGACGGCACGGTGACGCTCTACCAGTGGGATGACCAGGACCCGATCCTCGCGGCCTGGATGAAGATCTTCCCCGACGCCGTGACGCCCCTGTCGGAGGTCAAGGGATCCCTCATGGAGCACCTTCGCTACCCCGAGGACCTCTTCAAGATCCAGCGTCAGCTCCTGACGAAGTACCACGAGACGGACCCTGCGTCGTTCTACGGCGGCCAGACGTTCTGGCGCGTCCCGCTCGACCCGACGCGCGGCGCCAACGCCGAGCAGTCCCTGCTCCAACCGCCGTACTACCTGTCCCTCGCCATGCCGGGTCAGCCCAAGCCGTCGTTCTCGCTCACCTCGACGTTCATGCCCGTCGGTGACCGCAACCTGCTCACCGGCTTCCTCGCGGCCGACGGTGACGCCGGCTCCGAGGACGGGAAGAGGGCAGCCGGCTACGGCGCGCTACGCCTGCTCGAGCCCTCGAACACGACGGTGAAGGGCCCGGGCCAGGTCTACAACGACATGCGGTCCTCCCAGGTGTCGTCCACGGACTCCGGCTTCGGCACGCTCGCGCAGTTCATCTCGACGACTGCGCTGCAGGGCGCGGAGGTCACCTTCGGCAACCAGCTCACCCTGCCCGTCGGCGGCGGCGTGCTCTACGTGCAGCCGATCTACGTCCAGGCCTCCGGGGCTGGTGCCTATCCGCGGCTCTCCGCGGTGGCGGTGTCCTTCGGGGAGAAGATCGCCTGGGCCGGCTCCTTGGACGACGCCCTCAACGACCTCTTCGGTGGTTCCTCCGGCGCGGCGGCCGGTGACCAGGGGACGGACACCCCGGTGACCCCGCCCGGGACGCCGACCGGCACGCCGACCGGATCCGCGTCGGGCACGCCGTCCGCCAGCCCGACGGCGTCGTCTCCAGCGCCGACGGGCACCCCGGACGCGAACGCCCTCCGGAAGGCGCTGGCCGACGCCGATGCGGCTTTCCGAGCGGGTGAGGAGGCGCTGCGCAACGGCGACTTCGCCGCCTACGGGCAAGCACAGGAGCGTCTGAAGGAGGCCTTGGCCCGGGCGGCGGCAGCCGCTCCAGCCACCCCCTGAGCCACCACCATCGGGCACCGCGCACACCCTCTGCGGCGCGTGCGGTGCCCGATTTGGTCCCCTGAGGGGATTCGCGTAAGGTTGGTTTCACCGACGCGGGGTGGAGCAGTTCGGTAGCTCGCCGGGCTCATAACCCGGAGGTCGCAGGTTCAAATCCTGCCCCCGCTACCAAACGACTCAGGCCCGGAGATCTCGATCTCCGGGCCTGAGCTGTTCCCCCGGCACATGTTCGCGCGTGTCCCCGTGGTCCCGGCCGGCTCAGGTGTGGATCGCGGTCGTGGGCAGGTCGAACCACCGCAGGTGGTCGAAGTCCATGCTGACGCTCGCCGCGTCGTCGCACGGTGGCGTCGCCGCGTCGAGGATCCGGGCGGCCTCGGCGAGATAGCCGGGCAGGGCGGACTCGGGGGCCCGGTCCGGGTGTCGCGGGTAGGTCATCCGGCCCCCCTCGAACTGGACCTGGCCGAGCCGCAGCGGCGGCTCCACGGGGCCACGCCGGTGGGTCCAACGCCCGGTGACCGGGTCGAAGTCGTAGTCGCCCAGGAGGCGCCACCCATCGCGCGCCACCAGGCGCACCGCCTCGACGATGTAGTCGAAGACCGTGTCGGAGATGAAGTAGTTGAAGTTGACTCGCACCCATCCGGGCTTGATCCCCTCGCAGCCCCCGGTGATCTGCCGCTCGAGCTCGTGCGATCGCTCCGGGTCGATACCCAGCAGGTGGTGGCCGTAGGGACCGGCACACGAGCAGCCTCCCCGCGCCTGGATCCCGAAGAGGTCGTTGAGCAGCGCGACGATGAAGTTGTGGTGCAGGTAGTGGCGCGTCGTCCCGCTCCGACGGTGCACGACGAAGGAGAGGATCGAAAGGCGGTCGGCGTCGACGTTGCCGAGGATCTCGATCGTGGGCTCGCCGGCCCAGGCGTCGACGGCCCGGCGCAGGAAGTCCTGCTCGCGGGCGTGGATCACCGCGGTTCCGACGGCATCCTTCAGCTGGAAGACGAGCCCGGCCCGGATCGCCTCGATGATCGCCGGGGTGCCGCCTTCCTCGCGGTGCGCCGGGTCGGTGAGGTAGTCGTGGGAGTCGGGGTTGACGTACGTGACGGTGCCTCCGCCGACGACGTCGGGCACGCGGTTCGTCAGCAGCTCCTTGCGCACGACGAGCACCCCTGGCGTGCTTGGTCCGCCGATGAACTTGTGTGGGCTGAGGAAGATCGCGTCCTTGCGGGCTGGCATCCTGCGCCCGGGACGCCCGTACATGGCGATGTCGACGTAGGGGCCGGCGGCGGCGAAGTCCCAGAACGCGAGGGCGCCGTGCTGGTGCAGGATGGTGGAGATGGCGTCGGTGTCGGTGAGGATGCCGGTGACGTTGCTCGCGGCCGAGAACGAGCCGATCTTCAGGGGCCGGTCGGCGTAGGTCTGGAGCAGCTGTCGCAGGGCGGCCAGGCTCACGTGTCCGTGCTCATCCTGGGGGACGACGACGACGTCTGCGACGCACTCTCGCCAGGGCAGCTCGTTCGAGTGGTGCTCGTAGGGCCCGATGAACACGACGGGTCGCTCGGCGGGAGGCACGAGGGCGCTCGCCTGCCAGCGGTCCTCGAAAGCGGACGGCACCCGGAGTCCGAGGATGCCGATGAGCTTGTCGATGGCGCCGGTGCAGCCGGACCCGGCGAAGATGACCACCGTGTCCTCGTCACCCCCGACTGCCGCGCGGATCGTGCGGCGCGCGTCCTCGCGCAACCGGGTCGTCTGGAGTCCGGTGCCCGAGGACTCGGTGTGGGTGTTGGCGTAGCGGGGGAGGACCTCGTCGCGGATGAAGTCCTCGATGAAGCTGAGGGCGCGGCCGGAGGCGGTGTAGTCGGCGTAGGTCACGCGGCGCGGACCGTACGGCCCGGGGAGGACCTGGTCCTCGCCGATCACCGACTCGCGGATCGTGGTGAGCAGGTCGGGGCCGCGGGCGTCGTTGCTCATGACTCCAGCATATGCCAGCGTTATCGTTGAGCAGTTATCGATAACCCAAGGTTACGTGATGGGGGCACCTCTCCGGGCTCGCGGCCCGCCGGGGGGCGGGTCACGTAGGGTCGTGCCGTGACGTCGATCGCCTACTCCCTCGCCGAGCGGACCCTGCCCAACGGCCTTAGGGTCATCGTCTCCGAGGACCACGCCGTCCCGAGCGTCGCGGTCAACCTGTGGGTGGGGGTCGGCTCGCGCCACGAGGTGCCTGGCCGGACCGGGTTCGCGCACCTCTTCGAGCACCTGATGTTCCAGGGCAGTCGCAGCGTGGCTTCCGGTGAGCACTTCAGCGCCCTGATGAACGAGGGAGGGCGGCTCAACGCCACCACCTGGTTCGACCGGACGAACTACTTCGAGACGATCCCCGTCGGGGCCCTCGACCTGGCCCTGTGGCTCGAGGCTGACCGGCACGGATACCTCCTCGACGCGGTCACCCAGGAGAACCTCGACAACCAGCGCGACGTCGTCAAGGAGGAGAAGCGCCAACGGTACGACAACGTCCCGTACGGCCAGGCCCTCATCGACATCTACGCCACCGCCTTCCCCGACGACCACCCCTACCACCACCCGACGATCGGGTCGATGGAGGACCTCGACGCGGCGACCCTCGAGGACGTCCACGCCTTCTACCGTTCGCACTACGGGCCCAACAACACCGTGCTCACCCTCGTCGGCGACATCACGGCCGAGCAGGGGTTCGACGCGGCCGAGCGCTACTTCGGGGGGCTGGAGCCGATCGAGCTGCAGCACCGTGAGCGACTGCCCCAGCTCCCGCCGATCGCCGAGCCGGTGCGGCTCGACCGCCCCGGTGCCGTGCCGAACGACCGGATCTACATCTCCTTCCGGCTGCCGGTCGACACCACGCCCGAGTACCACGCCTGCTCGATCGCCGTCGACGTCATGAGCGGCCTGTCCAGCTCACGGCTCATGCGGCGTCTCGTGCGCACCGACGAGACGGCGACGTCGGTGTCCGGGTGGACGATGGGGCTCGTCGACGGCGTCGGTCTGGGGACGATCACCGTCGACATCGCCGCCGGCGCCGACCCGGAGGCGGTGGAGGCGGCCGTGTGCGAGGAGCTGCGCCGGTTCATCGGCGAGGGACCGGACGAGGGTGAGCTCGAGTCGGTGGTCGCCGACACCGAGCGGTCCTGGCTGAGCGCGCTGGCGAGCATCGAGGAGCGGGCCGACCACATCAGCCACCATGCCCTCCTCAGCGGGGACCCCTCCTACGTCAACACCTTCGTCGACCAGGTCAAGGCCGTCACGGCTGAGCAGGTGCGACAGGCGACCGCCGACTGGCTCGACCCGGGGTCGCGCGCGGTGGTCCGCTACCTGGCCGAGGACGAGGCGGAGGTGGCCGCATGACCGCCGTCCCGCGGCCCACGGTGGCGCCACCGCCCCAGTGGTCCTTCCCCGAGGCGGCGACCCACGACCTGCCCAACGGCATCCGCCTGGTGACCTACGACGTCCCCGGCCAGTACGTCATCTCCGTGCGCCTCGGCCTCCCCGTCCCCATCAGTGCGGAGCCGCGGGAGCTCGAGGGCGTCGGCACGATCATGGCTCGGACCATGGACGAGGGCACGGTCCACCACTCGGCCGAGGAGCTGGCGCGCCTCCTCGAGCGCAAGGGGATCAGCTACGGCGCCGCCATCAGCGAGGCGGGCCTCACCCTGGACCTCGACGTCGTCAAGGGCAACTTGGGGCCGGCGCTGGACCTCCTGCGGCAGATCCTGACGGAGCCGGTCTTCCCCGACAGCGAGGTGGCCCGCCAGGTGCGCGCCCGCCTCGCCGAGATCGACCAGGAGCGGTCGGTCCCCGGCCACCGCGCCGCGCTGGAGTTCGTCGCCACCTTCTTCGCCGAGGACGAGCGCGGGTCGCGGCCGACCGGCGGGTCCCGCGAGACGGTCTCGCGGATCACGCGGGACGCCGTCGTGGCGTTCCACGAGGAGCACGTCGTCGCTGCCGGGACCACGGTCGCGCTGGCCGGTGACCTCGCGGGGCTCGACGTCCACGCGCTCGTCGGGGACGCCCTCGGCGGCTGGCGTCGAGGCCCCGACCGTGCATCGTCGCTCAGCCGCGCGGCGGCACTGGCCGCGGACCGGGACCGGATCGTCATCGTCAACCGCTCCGAGTCGGTGCAGACCGAGATCGTGCTCGGTGCGCCGGGTCCTGACCGTTCCGTGGAGGGCGGCTGGGCGCCGTATCCCGTCATCGGGTTCATCCTCGGTGGCTCGCCCAACGCGCGCGTCGACGCCGTTCTGCGGGAGGAGAAGGGCTACACCTACGGGATCCGGTCGAGCTTCCGGCCGCGGCGCACCGGGGGCCTGTTCCTCACCTCGGGTTCGGTCCGGGCCGACAGCACCCCCGAGTCGGTCCGCCTTCTCGTCGAGATCCTCGAGAGCGGCCGGGACGGCTTCTCCGAGCAGGAGGTCCGTTCCGGCGTCGACTTCATCAGCAAGACCGCTCCGGGACGCTATGCGACCGCCGACGCCGTGGCGGACGAGGCGATCAACATGGCCCTGGACGGACGGACGACCGAGTTCACCACCGCCAACCTGCGCGACCTCGAGCGCGTCGACCGGGCCCGGCTGGACGACGCCTTCCGCCGCTTCGCGACGGGAGCAGGGGTCGCCCTGCCCGGTTCTCCCCCCGGGACCGGTTGGACCATGGTCCTCGTCGGGGACGCCGCCACGCACCGGGCCGCGATCGAGGAGCTCGGCCTCGGCGCAGTCACCGTCGTCGGCGACTGACTCGGTCAGGCCTCCGTCGCGGGCGTGCCGATCCGGCGGAGCACCTCGTCGTGGAGGAGCCCGTTGGTCGCGAGGGCGTTCCCGCTCCAGCACCCCTCGCGGCCGTCGAGTCCCGTGAACCGGCCGCCCGCCTCCTCGACGATGGGGACGAGGGCCGCCATGTCGTGGACGGCCAGCTCGGGCTCGGCCGCGATGTCGACGGCACCCTCCGCGACAAGCATGTACGACCAGAAGTCGCCGTAGGCCCGGGTGCGCCAGCAGTCGTCCATGAGGTCGAGGAAGTCGTCACGGCGGCCGCGAACCCGCCAGCCGGACAGGGAAGAGTGGGACAGGGAGGCGTCGCCGAGGCGCCCGACCTGGGAGACGGAGATCCGCTTCGCCGACGAGAGCGAGCGACCGGACCAGGCTCCGGAGCCGACCGCTGCCCACCAGCGCCGTTGCAGGGCAGGGGCGGCGACGAGCCCGAGGACGGGCCGGCCGTTGTCGACGAGGCCGATGAGGGTGGCCCAGACGGGGACGCCGCGCACGTAGTTCTTCGTGCCGTCGATGGGGTCGACGACCCAGCGCCGCGGGCCGTGGCCGGTCGTGTCGAACTCCTCACCCTCCACGGCGTCCCGAGGTCGGGTCCGCTTGAGCTGGAGCCGGATGAGCTCCTCCGCAGCCCGGTCCGCGTCGGTCACCGGGGTGAGGTCCGGCTTGCTCTCGACGAGCAGGTCGGCCGAGCGGAAGCGCGACATCGTCACACGCTCGACGGCATCGGCGAGGACGTGGGCGAGACGAAGGTCGTCGTCGTAGGAGGTCACTTGGCGGAGCCTAGCGTCCGGTCGGGTTCCGTGGCCGTGAAGCTTCGCTGCTCTCCTGAGACACGCCCGGACGTCGTATGCCGCTGGGCTCAGTCTCCTTGTGAGGCAGCAGTTCTCGGGTGGGTTGCGGTCCGGTCGCGAGTGCGTGACTTGACATGGCCCCCCGGTGATCGGTGAGGGTGGAGTGGTCCGAGGCGTGTGCGCACTTGCCCCGTGAGGTGGTCGTAGGCGTCGACGTCGGCTCCGGCCGGCGACCGCACGAAGACAGGAGTTCCCCCATGCTCACCGTGACCGAGAACGCGCAGTCCGTCGTCCAAGGACTCACCCAGGGCTCTCCGGAGGAGAGCGCTGGTCTGCGGATTGCTGCCGACGACGGGCAGTTCGCCGTGACCGTCGTCGCCGCACCTCAGCCCGACGACGTGGTCGTCGTTGCCGGGAACGCGAACGTCTACGTCGCTGGGGAGGTTGCTCCCGCGTTGGAGGGCCAGACGCTGGATGCCGCCGAGACCCCTGACGGCGTCGGCTTCACCCTGGCCCAGCAGGCCTGAGGGACCGGGTCGAAGCGCTGGGCGGGACCGTTCTGGCGCGGGACCGTTCTGGCGCGTGACGGCTCTGGTGCGTGACCGCTCGGCCGCGGGGGCTCAGTAGTCCTCGACGGCCGAGCGCGTGCGCAGCAGCCGGCGCAGTGACTCCAGCCGCGCGGGTCCGGGCTCGCCGGCGTGGCCGGCCCTGACCCACTCGTCGAGGGCGCACTCCTCCTCGTCGTGGGTGCAGCCCCGGGGGCATTCCCCTGTGCCGGCCGCGAGGTCGGGGAAGTGGTCGATGATCCGGTCGACGTCGATGTGGGCCAGGCCGAAGGAGCGGATGCCCGGGGTGTCGATGACCCAGCCCCCCTCCGGTAGCCGCAGTGCAACGGCGCTCGTCGAGGTGTGGCGGCCCCGCCCCGTCACGTCGTTGACGACTCCGATGGCTCGAGTGGCGCCCGGGACGAGGGCGTTGACGAGCGTGCTCTTGCCGACCCCCGAGTGGCCGACGAGCACGGTGACCCGTCCTGCCAGGCGCTCCCGCACCTCGTCGAGCCCGATGATGTCGTCGCCGTCCCTGCGGGTGACGACGTGGTCCACCTCGAGCGGCGTGTACTTGGCGAGGAAGTCGGCAGCGTCGACGAGGTCGGCCTTGGTCAGGATGAGCAGCGGCTCGAGGCCTGCGTCGTAGGCGGCCACGAGGCAGCGGTCGACCATCCGCGGCCGCGGCTCGGGGTCCGCGAGCGCGGTGACGATCCCCAGCCGGTCGGCGTTGGCGACGATGACCCGCTCGACGGGGTCGGTGTCGTCTGCGGTGCGCCGGAGCACCGAGCGGCGTTCCTCGATGCGCACGATCCGGGCCAGGCCGTCCGGCTCGCCGCTCGTGTCCCCGACGAGCGCCACCTCGTCGCCGACGACGACCCGGGTCCGGCCGAGGTCGCGAGCCTTCATCGCGACGACGACACGCTCGGGCTCGTGGTGCCGCTTGGAAGCCACCGCTGGGACGAGACAGGTGTAGCGACCGCGGTCCACGCCGATGACCATGGCCACGACTGCGTCCGCATGGGCGGGACGCTCCTTGGTGCGGGGCCGCGACCCCCTGCGGTTGGGGCGGACGCGGACATCGCCCTCGTCGAGGTTTCGCCAGCTCATCGAGCCGGCTCCTCGGAGGGCGAGAGGGCGGCGACCGAGGCGCGGCCGGACAGCATGCCGGCCCACAGGCCGGGGAAGTCCGGCAGGGTCTTGCTCGTCGTCTCGATGTCCTCCACGGTCACCCCGTGCACCCGCAGGCCCACGATCGCGCCGGCCGTGGCCATCCGGTGGTCGTGGTAGGTCCGGAACCGGCCCCCGTGCAGGGGTGCCGGCGCGATCCGCAGCCCGTCCTCGGTCTCAGTGACGGCGCCGCCGAGCGACCCGAGCTCGGCCGTCAGAGCCGCGAGGCGGTCGGTCTCGTGTCCGCGGATGTGGGCGACCCCGCGAATCGAGGACGGCGTCGAGGCGAGCGCTGCGAGCGCGGCGACGGTCGGCGTGAGCTCCGCTGCGTCGTGCAGGTCGATGTCGATCCCCACGAGCTCCCCGCTGCCGATGACCGTGAGGCCGTGCCGGTCCAGCCGGACGTCGGCGCCCATGGTGTCGAGGATCTCGCGCATGAGGTCCCCGGCCTGGGTCGTGTACTGCGGCCAGCCGGGGATGCGGACCGTGCCACCCGTGACGAGCGCGGCGGCGACGAAGGGGCCGGCATTGGACAGGTCCGGCTCGATCGAGACGTCGAGCGCGTTGATCTCGGATGGCTCGACGCGCCACGTGTCGGGCTCCGAGTCGTCGACCAGGGCACCGGCGTCGCGCAGGGTCTCGACCGTCATGAGGATGTGCGGCTGGCTCGGGACCGGCCTGCCGCGGTGGTGGATCGTGATGCCCTCGTCGTACCGTGCCCCCGCCAGCAGCAGCGCCGACACGAACTGGGAGGACGACGAGGCATCCATCGTCACGGAGCCGCCTCGGACGCTCCCGCGACCGTGCACCGTCAGGGGCAGGTAACCGTCGGAGTCCTCGAGCTCGACGCCGAGGGCGCGCAGGGACTCGAGGACGGGACCCATCGGTCGGACCCGCGCCTGCGGGTCGCCGTCGAGGTGGACGGGGCCCCGCGCGAGGGCCGCCACGGCAGGGAGGAACCGCATGACGGTCCCTGCGAGGCCGCAGTCGATCCGCACGTCCCCGCGGAGGTGCTCCGGCGGGCTGACCAGCCAGTCCGGCACGGATCCGGCAACGTCCCCATCGGGATCGACGTCGTCGATGCGGACGCCCAGCGCACGCAGGGCGTCGGCCATCAGGAGGGTGTCGCGGGAGCGCAGCGGGGCGCGCAGACGGGAGCGGTCGCCGGCCAGCGCAGCGAGCACGAGGTAGCGGTTCGTCAGCGACTTGCTCCCGGGGAGGAGCACGGTCGCGTGGACGGGCCGGTCCGGGGTGGGTGCCGACCAGTCCCCCGGGACCGGCGTGCTGCGGCCTCGATGGCCGCTGGGGTCCGTGGGGAGATCTGGGGTGCGGGGTGCGGGAGGGGAAGGGTCGGCGGGACTCAAGTCAGCTCACGACGTCCTGGGCTCGATGGGCGAGAAGACGGGCCTCCCGGGCGGCGGCCCGCTTGGCGTGGCGCGCCTCGCGGCGCGTGGTCCGGGTGGCGTGCTGGGCCCGCCAGGCGAGCCCGGGCTTGCCGGCGGTGTCGACGCTGGCCAGCAGCAGGCCACCGAGCAGGCCGACGTTCTTGAGGAACAGGCTACGGCTCTGGGCGCGCTTGTCCGGATCGGTCTCGTCCCAGAAGGCGTGCTCGATGGCCGTGGTGGGGACGACCGAGGCGGCGAGGAGCGTCGAGGCCAGACGCGGCATCCGGCCCGTTGCCAGCAGGAGGCCGCCCGTCACGAGGGACGCGCCGTTGACCCGGACGAACAGGTCAGGATCCTGCTGCACCGCCGGTGGGGCGGAGACCGTGTCGAGCAGCTGCGCCGCCTTCTTGGTGCGGGGGGCCGGGTTCCGCAGTGCATCGATACCGGCTGCGACGAAGACCGAGGCGAGCATGGGACGGGCGATACGACGGACGATCATGAGGATTCCTCCTGGGGTGGGTACCTACGCTATCGACATACCCAGACCTCCGGTCGGGAGCGCCAGACCTGACCGCAACACACCCGCTTACAGCGTGCTGGTGTCGGCTACACCCGGGGCAGGCGGTCGACGAGCGGGTGTGTTGCGGCCGGTGGGGGCCGGGAGGGCTGGGACCGCGCCCGGCCCGGGGGAGCGAGCCCAGCGGCATACGCTGGAGCCCATGTGCGGGAGGTACGCCGCGAGCGCGCGGCCGGACGAGCTGGTCGAGGCGTTCGACATCGACGAGGACCACTCGGCGGAGCCGGGCCGCAGCATCCTCAAGAACCCCCAGCGACCCACGCCGGGCGAGCCGGACTGGAACATGGCGCCCTCCAAGCAGGCCCTGGTCGTGCTCACCCGCCAGCCGCGGACGGCGGAGGAGGCCGCCCCGGCCGAGCCGACCCGGCAGCTCCGCCTGCTCACGTGGGGCCTCGTCCCGACCTGGGCGAAGGACGTGAAGGTCGGCCAGCGGATGACCAACGCACGCGCTGAGTCGGTGCTCGGCAAGGGAGCGTTCGCGAAGGCCGCGCTCACGCGGCGGTGCATCGTGCCGGCCGACGGGTGGTACGAGTGGCAGCAGTCCCCGACCGCCGTCGACGCGAAGGGCAAACCACGGAAGCAGCCGTTCTTCATCCACCGGGCCGACGGCGCGAAGGTGGGGTTCGCCGGGCTCTACGAGTTCTGGCGCGACCGCGAGCTACCGGACGGGCACCCGGAGGCATGGCTCACGACCTTCACGATCATCACGACCGCCGCCGATCCCGGGATGGACCGGATCCATGACCGCCAGCCCCTCGTCCTCGAGCCGGAGCAGTGGCAGCAGTGGCTCGACCCGAGCGAGCAGGACCCCGACGCCGTGCGCCGGCTGCTCGAGTTCGCGGCCCCGGGCCGGTTCGAGGCCTACCCGGTCGGCCGCGGTGTCGGCGCGACGGCGAACAACGGGGCCGCTCTCCTTGAGCCCGCGCCTCGCGAAGAGCTCGTCGGCGTCGTCGACCCGATGACCGGGGAGGTGATCGGCGGGTGAGCGCCGTCGGGCGCGTGGTCGAGCGGGTGCGCGACCTGTCGACTCCCGAGGGGCCGGGGCGAGCGCACGTATGCCGCCCAGCTCACTCCCGCGGGACCGTCGTCCTCGGCCACGGGGCCGGGGGAGGGCTGCGCAGCCTCGACCTCACGGTCGCGAGGGACGTCCTCGTGGCGGCCGGGTGGACGGTGGCCGTCGTCGAGCAGCCGTGGCTCGTGGCGGGCCGCCGCGTCGCGGGACGCCCACCGACGCTCGACGCCGCCTGGGTGCCGATGGTGACGGCCCTGATGTCGGGTCGGTCGCGGTTGCCGCGCCCCCTCGTCGTCGGCGGACGCTCGGCCGGGGCGCGAGTGGCCTGCCGGACCGCTGCCGAGCTCGAGGCCGACGCGGGCCTGCTGCTGAGCTTCCCCCTGCACCTGCCGGGCCGGCCGGACCGTCTGCGCGACGCGGAGCTGGCACTCGCCCCGGACCCGACGTGGCTGGTCCAGGGGACCCGGGACCCGTTCGGCACGCCCACTGAGCTGGCTCCGTACGTCCCGCGGTGGGCCGAGGTCATCGAGGTGAACGGGGCGCACAGCTTCCCCAAGGGAGCCGGGCCCGCCCTCGTGGCGGCGATGACACGCATCGCCGCCACGCTGCCCGGTTAGCGGGGAGTGACGCCCGACGGGGCGGGAATGCTGCCCGCGGGGCGGGAATGCTGCCCGCAGGAGCGGGAATGCTGCCCGCAGGAGCGGCGTTGCAGGAGCATGGTCACCTGCCAGCCGGATGCGTCGGCCCGCACGATCGCTCCGGCGACCTTCCCCATCGGGTTAGGGTGGGAGGCGATGACCAAGGACAAGAAGACCGGCCCCGCCTCGGCGATCTCCGTCGCCGACGCGCCCCGCGCCGCCGCGGAGCTCCCGGAGGGAGCGGGGACCGCGGACGTCGCCACCGAGACCGAGGCCGAGCGACGCGCTCGCTTCGAGCTCGAGGCGATGCCCCTCCTCGACCAGCTCTACAGCGCCGCCCTGCGCACGACGCGCAACCCGACCGACGCCGAGGACCTGGTGCAGGAGACCTACGCCAAGGCCTACGCGGCCTTCCACCAGTACAAGCCGGGCACGAACCTCAAAGCCTGGATGTACCGGATCCTCACGAACACCTACATCAACAGCTACCGCAAGAAGCAGCGCCAGCCGCTCGAGGCCGACTCGTCCGACATCGAGGACTACCAGCTCGCCCGGGCCGAGTCGCACACCTCGTCGGGCTTGCGCTCGGCCGAGGCCGAGGCCCTCGACCACCTGCCGGACAGCGACGTCAAGCGGGCCCTCCAGGAGATTCCCGAGGAGTTCCGCCTCGCGGTCTACTTCGCCGACGTCGAGGGCTACTCCTACAAGGAGATCGCCGAGATCATGGACACGCCCATCGGCACCGTGATGAGCCGGCTGCACCGAGGTCGCCGCCAGCTGCGGGAGCTGTTGACCGACTACGCCGCCGAGCGGGGATTCGTCACCGCAGGCGGGGCTGGAGGGAAGCGGTGATGGGCATGGCCGAGCGTGACGACGCGGCACCGGCAGGGCGGACCGACTGCTCCGAAGCCCTCCTCCGCGTCTACGAGTTCCTCGACGGTGAGCTCGGGCCAACGGACTGCGCCAAGATCCAGGCCCACCTCGACGAGTGCGGTCCCTGCCTCCACGAGTACAACCTCGACACGACGCTCAAGGCCCTCATCAAACGGTCCTGCAGTGCGGAGCACGCGCCGGACCAGCTGCGCACGTCGATCATGAGCCGCATCTCGCTGACGGTGTTCCGGATCGAGGGCGGCAGCTGACCACGTTCAGCGGACGGGTCGGCTGAACGGAAACCAAAAGAGCAGCTTGCGGCACGCTGCGCCGGGGCTGGCCCCGGCGGACGTGCGACAAGCTGCTCTTTGGACTTCGGGCGAGGCGTGCTGAGCACGCCGCGGCTCAGGCGTTGGGCTTGCGGCCGTGGTTGGCTGCGTTGCCCTTGCGCGAGCGGCGCTTGCGGGCGCGCTTGCTCATCTCGGCTCTTTTCGTCGGTGGTGCTGGGTGGTCAGTGCCCCGAGGGCACGAAGCCCTGATTCTTCCACATCGGCGCCTGAGGCCCCAATCCGTGCGTCTCTGGGCGTCGGGCGGCCCGAGAAGGTTAAGAACTTGGTAAAGAATGACGTTCCTGGGGGTCGGTTTCCCCGCAAGAGCCGACAAGTTTGGCACTCTGTAAGCGACGCACCTGTTGGCCCCGCTCAGGGTGCCTGCGTTCATGTGTCCCGATAAAGGAGCCCCCACCATGTTGCGCAAACTCCTCATCGCCCTCGCGGCGAGCCCGTTCGTCGTGAGCCTGGCGACCGTCCTGGGCAGCGACACGTGGACGTGGGGAACCTGATTCCCACTCCGGTCCGATGATCGGGCTCATCGGCCGCACGGCGTAGATGAGCATCCTGTCCCGTTCCCGCAGCATCCCCTCCTCCCTGCGGGGACGCGCCATCTCCAAGCGCTCGGTGGCTCTCCACAGCTTCATCTTCCTGACGGCGGCCGTGTCGGTGGCCATGGGTGCGTACACCTACAGCGCGTTCGGAATGCCTGAGCTCTGGCCCCTCGCGATCCTGGCCGCCATGGCCACCCTCAGCTACCGGCTGCGCGAGCCGGATGTCGGCTCCCGCATCGGCTTCTCCTTCAACAGCATCATCCTGCTCGCGGCCGGCGTCATCGTCGGCCCGTTCGGCGCGTGGTTCGTCGGCACGGTGTCGATGGCGACGGACCGGGGGAGACTGCGGCTGCAGACGACGTTCAACGTGGCCATGACGGGGATCATCGGCGCGGTCGGCGCGCTCGCCTATCTGGCGGCAGGAGGTGAGCGGCAGCTCGAGTCGATGCACGGCGTGTTGACGATCACCCATTCCGTCGGCGTCCCGATCCTCATCGCCGACGTCGTCGGGTGCCTCACCAACGCCCTGCTCCTGGCCGGCGTCATCCACTTCTACCAGGGGGTGCCGTTCACCATCATGGTGCGGCGGGTGCTCAGCGGCTCGGGGTGGGCCTACGTGGGCTACGGCATCATCGGCTTCCTCTTCGTCGTCCTGTGGTTCCCCGCGCAGCTCGGGCCGTTCAGTGCCGTCCTCGTCCTCGCACCCCTCCTGGCAGCCCGGTGGGCGTTCATCCAGTACGGCGACGAGCTGCGCTCGCACGAGCGAACCCTTGACACCCTCGTGACCGCGCTCGGCAAGAAGGAGCCAGCCGCCATCGAGCGCAGCCGCCGGGCGGCTCGCCTGTCGGAGTGGCTCGCCGAGGAGCTCGGCCTCGGGCCGCACCAGATCGGGGCCGTGCGCTACGCGGGGACGCTCCACGAGATCGGGCACCTGGCCATCCCGGCTCGCACTCTCCGACGGTCGCCGGACCTCATGACGTCGCAGGAACGTCGCCTCCTCACCACTCACGGCGTCGTGGGCGCACGCATGGTCGAGGGCATCAGCTTCCTCGACGAGGCGCGCTCCGGGATCCGCCACCAGCACGAGCGGTTCGACGGCCACGGTGGGCCCGGCTCCCTCGCCGGGGCCGACATCCCGGTCTCGGCGCGGATCGTCGCGGTCGCAGGGGAGCTCACCGACCTCACCCAGGTCGACCTGCCCGACCGGCCGCTGACCCCGGAGTCGGCCGTCGGCCTCCTCGACGCCGACCGGGGCCGATTCGACCCGGTGGTCCTCGACGCCTTGCGGCGGGTCCTGGCCAAGCACGAGTGGCCCCCGAGTGAGGGCGCCGACACGTGAACGCGACGCTTGCCGAGCGAGTCAAGCCGCTGTCCGCCGCTGCCGCCGCGATCGCGACGTGCGTCATCCTCGTCGTTCTCTCGGCCGACTCGCCGGCCTGGGACGAGGCGGACAGCGCGGTCCTCGTCGCCACCTTCACCGCGGCCATCCTGCTGGGTGAGTGGTTCCAGGTGGCCGGGCCGCGTTTCCGGGAGTCGGCGCCGCTCGCCACCGCGGCAGCCCTGGGCTTCGTCTTCACGGCTCAGCTCCCGGACGGGCGGGGCGTGTCGTACGGCTCCGTCTTCCTGCTCGCGGTGACCGCCTCGGCGATCACCGTCGTGGCCCTGGTCCGACACCTCACCGGGCGGCAGGTGAGCCCGGTCGAGACGACCGGTCGGTTCGTCAGCGTCGCCGTCGCTGCCCTGCTGTACCGCGTGGTGCACCTCGGCCAGGTGCGTGGGAGACCCGTGGGGGACGACGGGCTCGACCCGTGGCAGCGGGCCGTACTCATGCTCGCCATCGCCGTTGTCGCGCTCCTGGCCGACGCCTTCGTGACGACGACGGCCCGGGCCCTGCTGCGAGCGGCCTGGTGGCAGACGTTCAAGGACGAGGTCCGGTCGACCTTCCCGCTGTCCACCGCCCTGGCGGTGACCGGCGTCCTCATCGCGCTCGCGGTACCGCCGCTCGGCGCCCCCGCCGTGCCGCTCTTCCTCTCACCACTGGTGTTGACGCTCTTCGCCTTCCGTCGCTACGTCAGCATCCGAGCCACCTACCTCCAGAGCATCCGGACGCTGTCCCGGCTCACCGATGCGGCCGGGTACACGCCTGCCGGTCATTCCGAGCGGGTGGCAGCCACCGCCCTCGCCGTGGGACGCGGGCTGGGGCTGCCAGACCGGGAGCTGGCCAACCTCGAGTACGCCGCCCTGCTCCACGACATCGGCCAGGTGGCCCTCGTCGACCCCATCCCTGGGGGAGCCACCGTGCTCGCCGCCCCCGCGGACCAGCGCCGGATCGGGGCGGACACCCTGGCGATCGTCCGCGAGACCGGCGTCCTCGACGACGCCGCGACCATCCTGGAGCACCAGGCGACCCCCTTCCGGCAGGCCCGCGAGTTCGGCGAGGAGATCCCGCTCACGAGCCGGATCCTCAAGGTGGTCAACGCCTACGAGGACCTGACGGGCGGGTCACGCAGCCCGCGCGCCCGGGAGACGGCCGTGGAGCGGATCTACCTCGGACTCGGCTACGAGTACGACCCCCATGTGGTTGACGCCCTGCTGCGGCACCTCGATGCCTCCGGCCTCCTCGTGACGCCGCAAGAGTTGCGGCGGTGACCCGACCCACACCGGAAGTTCGTCGCCCCTCTGCCGCTCGGACGCGGTTCGTGGGAGACTGTCTCCGTTCGGGCAACCCCCGTGTCGCATTTTCGTACCAGAGGCCAGACCCGCGGCCCTAGCCATTTCCGCCAGGGCTCGCGATGCCCTGTTGATGCGAACGAGGTTCCTCTCATGAGTGCGTTACCCGTCACCCCACCCTTCGACGTGAACGACCCGGTGTTTCGGGCCCACGAGGGCGGCAAGCTCGGGGTACACGAGACGTCACCCCTGCGCGATGCGCACGACCTGTCGCTGCTCTACACGCCCGGCGTGGCCGAGGTGTCCCGGGCGATCGCCGCGGACCCGACGCTCGCGTCCCGCTACACGACCCGGCGCAACACCGTGGCCGTGGTGAGCGACGGCACGGCGGTCCTCGGGCTCGGCGACATCGGTCCCCTCGCTGCCATGCCGGTGATGGAGGGCAAGGCCGTCCTCTTCAAGCACTTCGCTGACGTCGATGCCGTGCCCGTCTGCCTCGAGACGGGCACGGTCGACGAGATCGTCGAGGCCGTGGCGCGGTTCGCCCCGACGTACGGCGGGATCAACCTCGAGGACATCTCCGCCCCGCGGTGCTTCGAGATCGAGCGGCGTCTCAAGGAGCGTCTCGACATCCCCGTGTTCCACGACGACCAGCACGGGACGGCCATCGTCGCCCTCGCAGCGCTGTTCAACGCGGCGCTCGTGGTCGAGAAGCGCCTCGAGGACCTCACCGTCGTCGTGTCCGGTGCGGGCGCCGCGGGTGTGGCGGTGTCGTCCATCCTCG
Organism: Intrasporangium calvum DSM 43043; assembly: GCF_000184685.1. Taxonomy (NCBI): domain Bacteria; kingdom Bacillati; phylum Actinomycetota; class Actinomycetes; order Micrococcales; family Intrasporangiaceae; genus Intrasporangium; species Intrasporangium calvum. Next base: position 2,829,903 of record NC_014830.1, on the reverse strand, counting down.
TGTCCGCGGGTGTGGGGGATGTCATCGTCACTGACTCCCGGGGCATCATCGGCCCGGACCGGACCGGCCTGCCGGAGCACAAGGAGTCCCTCCGTGCGCTGACGAACCGGACGGGCCGGGTCGGGCTGCTCGGCGATGCGCTCGAGGGCTCTGACGTCTACATCGGCGTCTCGGGGGGGACGGTGCCGGAGCGGGACCTGATGCGGATGGCGCCCCGGGCCATCATCTTCGCCCTCGCGAACCCCGATCCTGAGGTCCATCCCAAGGTGGCTCACAAGTTCGCCGAGGTCGTGGCGACGGGACGCTCGGACTTCCCGAACCAGATCAACAACGTCCTCGCCTTCCCCGGGATCTTCCGCGGTGCCCTCGACTCAGGAGCGCGGGCCATCACGGAGGAGATGAAGCTGGCGGCGGCCCGGGCCATCGCGGACCTCGTCGACGAGCCGAGCGCGACGTCCGTCGTGCCGAGCGTCTTCGACGAGCGGGTGGCCCCTCGGGTGGCCGAGGCGGTGTCCCACCTGGCCCGTCGCTACGGCTGAGCCACTCCTTCGAGTCGTATGCCGCTGGGCCCGGTCTCCGGGCCCAGCGGCGCGTCCAGCCCTCCCGCAGTCCGGACGGGGGCCGGCCTGCGGGTCGGCGATGCGGTGGGCGTCACGCGGACGCGCTGCCCGGTCCCGCCCGTGGGTGGTTAGGGTGCTGACATGCTCGCTGTCTATGCCGCCAGCCAGTCGTCCACCGACCCGCTCTCGGGTCTCGTCGTCGGGGACCGCCCCGACCCCGAGCCACGGGACGGCTGGGTCAGGGTGCGATTGCGCACCGCCGGCCTGAACCACCACGACGTGTGGTCCCTGCGCGGGGTCGGCCTGCCGGCCGACCGGCTGCCGATGGTCCTCGGGTGTGACGGCGCGGGAGTCGACGACGAGGGCAACGAGGTGATCATCCACGCGGTCGTCGCGTCTGATGGATGGCAGGGGGACGAGACGCTCGACCCGAGGCGGACGCTGCTCTCGGAGCTGCACGACGGCACCTTGGCCGAGTACGTCTCGGTCCCTCGCGGGAACCTCGTTCCCAAGCCGACCGACCTGCCCTGGGAGGCGGCGGCCTGCTTGTCCACGGCCTGGCTCACGGCCTACCGGATGCTCTTCACCAACTCGGGCGTCAAGCCGGGCGGCACGGTCCTCGTGCAAGGCGCCGGGGGTGGCGTCGCGACCGCACTGATCCAGCTCGGTTCGGCCGCCGGGTACCGGATGTGGGTCACCTCCCGCGATGCGGGCAAGGCCGAGAAGGCTCTGAGCATCGGAGCGGACCAGGCCTTCGGATCAGGAGACCGGCTGCCCGAGCGGGTCGACGCCGTCATGGAGACCGTCGGCGCGGCAACGTGGTCACACTCGGTGAACTCCCTCCGCCCCGGGGGCACCATCGTGATCTCCGGTGCGACCTCGGGCGACGCTCCCAGCAAGGCCGAGCTGACGAAGATCTTCTTCAAGCAGCTTCGCGTCGTGGGCTCGACGATGGGGACGCACGACGAGCTCGCCCACCTGTCTCGGTTCATCGTCCAGCAAGGGATCGAGCCGGTCATCGACACCGTCCTGCCGCTGGCGGACGCCCGGGACGGCTTCGCGCGGATGGTCGACGGTGACGTGTTCGGCAAGGTCGTCTTCCACGTGTCCTGACGGGACTCGGGAGCAGGGCCGTCGCCCTGCCGGTGCTTCCCGTCCCCGCGTTGGGGCCGGCCGGGTCAGGGCCGCGGGTGCCTGCTGGGCGCCGCGTCCACCGTGACGACGACGGCGCGCCCATCGGCACTCGGTTCTCCGGCGGAGCCGTGCAGCCACTCGCTCCACAGCGCCGCCTCGAGCCGAGCCACGAGACGTCCGAGCTCGTACGGCGTGTCTGCTCCGAGTGTCACGGACCGCGGTCCGACGTCGGCCGTGCCCGAGCCCACCGCATGGAGTGCGACGCGCACCGCCCGGCCCACGGCGTCGAGCCGGCTCGAGTCGGAGCGTGAAGTTGGCGGGATCCCCACCGTTTCCGCGTCCGGGGTGCCTGGCTCGACTCCCAGGGCGGCGCGGACCGCCTCGACCCGACCGTAGCCGAACCAGTCGTCGGGCCCGGCGCGGACGAGATCACGTCCCCGTGGTGCGGACGGATCGGCCGAGGCGGGGACGAACCGTCCCAGCCCCCGGACCACTGCCGCAGGCACCCCGTGGACCTTGCCCTTGGCGAGGTCTGCCGCGGAGGCGATCTCGTCCGCAACCGCCCGCGTCGTCACCTCGAGCCGCCTGCCGTCCGCGTCCGTGCCGCCCCGCAGGTCGTCGGTGGCCCGCACGCCGTGGACACCGAGCGCGAAGTCCACCTGGCCGATCCGCCAGGGCCGCCCCGAGGTGTCGCTGAGGATGACTCCGAGCCGGACTCCATGGCGCCGCACGAGCTCGTCCCGGAGCCGTTCACAGACCGCGTCCGGGTCGTGGGGGAGCAGCAGCCAGCCCCCGTGCTCTCCGGTGTTGGACCCGTCCACCCCGGCGGCCGCCATGACGGGTCCAGCCTTGGACCGGACGATGCGCGTGACCCGGCCCGCCAGCGCCCGCTCGGCCACGACGTACTCCGTCTCGGCGGCGACGACCCGGTCCTTGTTCGGATCGTGGGTCACGAGCCCGAGCGACTTGCTGGCCACCTTGCTCGACACGACGATGATGTCGCCGGCCTCCAGCGCCAGGCCGGACGCGTTCAGTCCCGCATCCACCACCTCGGCGAGCGAGTCTCCGTCGCGGACTTCCGGGATGCCGGTCAGAGGCGTGATGGAGACCGTCGAAGCGGTGGCATGGTCGCGCCCGTCGGGCCGGCTCATCTGCCGCCCCCGAGTCCGCGTCGGTCGGCCCGGCTCTCGGCGAGGCTGAGCGCGGCTCCGGCGATGTCGGCGGCGGCCTCGACCGAGCTCATGAGCAGCGGGCGCCGGACCAGCGCGGGGGCCGAGCCGGACGGCGGCTCCTCCATCGGGTCCGCCGGGTCCACGAGCCAGCCGTCGAGGAAGTCTGCGTAGAGGCCGGCGACCGCCGCGCTCGTCGACGCGACACCGATCGCCCTGAGGCACAGGTCCGCGTGGCCGCGAACGGGCCGGCCCCCGATGAGCGGTGACACGCCGACGACGGGAGCGCGGGTGCCACGCAGCGCATCCCTCACTCCCGGGACCCCGAGGATGATGCCGATGGAGACCACGGGGTTGCTGGGCGGGAGCAGGACGACGTCGGCGGTGCGGATCGCCTCGAGGACCCCGGGCGCAGGTGCAGCCGCGTCGAGTCCGGCCACGACGAAGCGGTCCGCATGGAGGGAGGCCCGGTGGCGGACCCACCACTCCTGGAAGTGAATGGCGCGTTGCTCGCCGCCCTCCGTCACGACCACGTGGGTCTCCACGGGGGTGTCAGTCATGGGCAGCAGCGTCACGCCCTGGTCGGGGAGCCCCCAACGTGCGCCGAGCCGGGCGGTGACCGCGCTGAGGGGGAGGCCCTGCGCCAGGAGCTGGGAGCGGTAGATGTGCGTGGCGAAGTCCTTGTCGCCCAGAGAGAACCACTGGGGAAGCGCCCCGAGGGCCGCGAGCTCGTCGGCGACGTGGTGGGACTCGTCCGCACGTCCCCAGCCTTGCCCTTCGTGGACCCCGCCACCCAAGGTGTAGAGGATGGTGTCGAGGTCGGGACACACGCGGAGGCCGAAGAGGGTGATGTCGTCGCCGGTGTTGCCGATCACGGTGACCTCCACCCGCTCGCCCGGTCGGGCTGACTCGAGGTGGTGCAGGAGGCCGCGGATGAAACGGGCGCCGCCGACTCCGCCGGCCAGGGCTGTGATGCGCATGCCGAGGATCCTCTCAGGGCCGCGGGCGCCACGGTCAGAGCGGTCCCGCGCGACGGTTCGGAGGAGGGCGACGGTCGTCGTGGTTTTGGGTATGGAGCCTGTCGTGCGCGGGCTGGCCACGGTGCGGAGGAGGGGTCGAGGCGCAGCCGTAGCAGACCCCGCACCCGGCAGGCAAATATCATCATACGGCTTGACGTGAGGTGCATGACACGCTTGTAATTTCATTGTTGTACTTGCCAGTTGTCCCGCTCAGTGGCCGTTCCCCCAAGGAGCAGTCCAGTTCGGGCAGCAGCTCGGGTGGAGCAGCAGGCAGGTAGGACAGCAGTGCTGACATGAGGAAGTCAGGGTCGAGGAGGGGTCATGCACGAATTGATGTTGGTGATGTCGGATGTGGGCGAGCAAGGTGGTGAGCTCTCCTGGCAGGAGCGTTCTCTCTGCGCCCAGACCGACCCGGAGGCGTTCTTCCCGGAGAAGGGCGGTTCCACGCGCGAGGCCAAGAAGGTCTGCGTCGGGTGCGATGTGCGGGCCGAGTGCCTGGAGTACGCGCTCGCGAACGACGAGAGGTTCGGGATCTGGGGCGGCCTCTCCGAGCGGGAGCGTCGCAAGCTGAAGAAGCGCGCGGTCTGAGCATGCGGGCCGTGCCCGGGGCCAGATCGGGACCCGGGCGAAGGAGCGCGCCGTGCCTGACCTGAGCCACGGTCACACTCCGCCCACGGGCGCCGGGGCAGCTGACTCGTCCGTCCCCCCCTCCACGGGACGAGCGGCTGCCGGAGCGAAAGTGGCGGCGCGACCTGTCGTCAGCGCGGTGGTCCTGGTCCGCAACGGCGCTCCTTGGCTCGCAAGGTGCCTCGACGGGCTGGCCTCCCAGACGGTTCCGCCCGAGCGGCTGCTCATCGTCGACGTGGCGAGCACGGACACGTCGACGGCCATTGCCCAAGCGCACTCGAGGGTGCGCCAAGTGGTCCGTGACGTCCGCGTCCACCGGCTCGAGCACGTGGTGCCGTCCGGACGGGCCATCGATCTCGCTGTGGACGTCCTCAGCGGATCAGGGGCCGTCTCAGGGGCCGTCTCAGGGGCCGTCTCAGGGGCCGTCGACGGCGAAGGCACACCGGCGCCCGAATGGCTCTGGGTCCTGCCCGACCTGACCTCGCCCGCGCCGACCGCCCTCGAGCGGCTGCTCGATGCTGTTGGCCGGTCTCCGTCAGTGGGTCTGGCGGGGCCCAAGGTCGTGGACGCGGCCGACCCACGGCGCCTCGTCTCCCTCGGCCTGCAGGTCACCCGCACCGGACGGCTCATCGCCTCGCCGGCACTCGGAGAGGCTGACCAGGGTCAACACGACAAACGCACGGACGTCCTGGCCGTGAGCACGAGCGGGATGCTCATCCGGCGCGACGTCCACCTGGACCTCGGCGGCTTCGACCGCGCCTTCGACGACGTGGGTGCCGACCTCGACCTCGGATGGCGGGCCCAGCTCGCCGGGCACCGGGTCATCGTCGTGCCTGCCGCCACCGTCCTCGCGGCGCGGGATGCCGCGTCAACCGGGGCAACCGGGGCGACCCCGGCCCTGGACCCGCGTCGGAGAAGGGCGGCTCGGCGCGTGGCGCTCGCCCGGTGCTCGCTCGGCTCCCTGCCGTTCATCGCTGCCTGGATCGCGGTGTCTTCGCTCGCTGCGGCGCTGGTCCTCGTCCTGGCGAAGCGACCGCGGGCCGCTTGGCGGGAGCTCGGCGACCTCGCCGCGCTCCTCCACCCGGTCTCCAGCGTCGGCGCCCGGTGGCGGGGGCGGCGCGTGCGGCGCCTGCGCGGTGGAGACCTCGGGACGCTCTTCGTCCCGCCCCTGGCGGCCGCACGATCGACCATCGACCACATCCAGGACGCCATCACGCCGGAGCGCTCCCAGGCACCACGCGAAGCGGCGCCGACGACCGAGACGGGTCCGTCATCCGACGAGTCCGAGGTGTTTGGCATTCTTCCTCCCGCTCTCGGGCAGCGGCTGGCGACGCATCCCGGCCTGCTCGCCGTCGCGACGACGCTCGTCGTCAGCGTGTTCGCCTGGCGCGACGCGATCCGGTCCGGGGCGCTCGCCGCGACCAGCACCGGCGTGGCGGGCGGCGAGCTGCGGCCGCTGGCGACCGACTCGTCCGGGCTCTGGCACGCCTTCTGGGATGCGTGGCACGGGGCCGGGCTGGGCACGAGCGCCGAGTCCGGGCCACACCTCGCGGTCCTGGCTGGGGTGACGTGGGTCGCGGAGCTCCTGCCGGGAGTGTCGGAGAGTCGCTCGAGTGCCGGGGTGACGGTCGCCTGGCTGCTCTTCCTGGCCCCCGCCCTGTCGGCCTGGTCCGCCTACCTTGCCTCCCGCGTCCTGCCGACGTCCCGCAGCGCCCGTGCCGTCCTGGCGGTCGCCTGGGCCGGCTCGTCCGTCATCACGACCGCCATCTCCGAAGGTCGCGTCACGGTTGCGCTGGGCCATGTCCTCCTTCCGTTCGTCATGGCAGGCTCCGTGCTGGCGGCGAGGCGGCACGGCACCTACACCGCCACCTTCGCCACCGGGTTGGCGGCGGGCCTGCTGGCCGCCTTCGTTCCGCCGATGTTGGCGGTCTCGTCGATGGCGGCTCTTGTGCTGCTCCTCCTCGGCCCCGGCACGCGCAGGCTCCGGGCGCTGGTCCTGCTCGTCGTCCCTCCCGCCCTCCTCGTCACCTGGGTGGGCAGTGCCGTCGCCGACTGGCGTCTCCTCCTGTCCGGCCCGGGCCTGCTCACCACCGCGGTGCCGACGGAGGCGTGGAAGCTCCTCGTCGGGCACTCGGGCGGCGGGGACAGGTCCGCCGTGCTCGGCGCCGAGACGGACGTCGTGAGCACACTGGCGAGCTCGGACGTGGTGGTCTGGGCCACCGTCCCGCTGGTCCTGGTCGGTCTGGTCGGATATGCCCGGCGGGGACGCAGCCGGGCTGAGAGCGTCGGGGTGCTCGCCGTGGGCATCGTGGGCCTCATCGGACTTGCGGCTGCGCTGGCCTCCGGACGCGTGGTGCTCGGGTCGGCCGAGGACGGGGTCGGGCTCTCGGGCACCGCCCATCTGTGGGCGGGCGTCGGGCTCGAGCTGTGGGTCGCAGCCGTCCTCGTCGGGATCCTGCTCGCCAGCCGCGCGGTGGTGAGCGACCCGAGCAGTGGTCCGTCGCCCGTCCGCACTGCGCGGTGGAACCTGGCTCGCACGGTCGCTCTCTCAGGACTCGTCGTCGTCCCGGTCGTCGTCACGCTGGCCGCGTGGGGCGTCACCGGGGTGAGCCGGACCATGACGGTGGGCCAGGCGACCCTGCCGGCCGTTGCCGTGGAGCAGGCCAAGGACCCGTTGAGCAACCGGCTGCTGCTCCTGCGTCCTTCCGACGAGGTCGTGGACTTCGTGCTCGTCGGTCGGGAGCCGGGGCAGCTGCTCCGCGACCTGGATCGTCCGGCCCGTGCCGACGACCGCCCCCTCGTGGACGCGGTCGCACGGCTGGTCGGCGGTCGCGACGTCGACTCGCTCGATGCGGCAGAGCTGGCTGGCTGGGGCGTCGGGTTCGTCCAGGCGCGAGCCGATGCGGGCGACCCCCTGACACGCCGACTGGACGCCACCCGAGGGCTCACCCGCCTCGGCACGAGCGAGCAAGGGATCCTGTGGAAGGTCCTTCCTGCGTCCACCGCCCCGAGCGCGCCGACCGCCGCAGCACCGTCGAGGCTGCGCGTCGTGGATTCCGACGGGCGGACCGTCGCCGCCATACCGACGTCCGGGCCCCATGGGGCCGCTGCCGAGCAGATCGCCCCCGCCGCAGAGCGACGGCGTCTCGTCGTGGCCGAGCCCCTCGAATGGACCGAGCACGCCGTGGTGTCGGTCGACGGCCGAGTCCTCCTGCCCCTCGTCGGCCAGCCGCTGGCGACGTTCGACCTTCCGTCCGGAGGTGGCGCCCTGAGAGTCGACCTGGCGGCATCGCAACCGTGGCTGCGGATGGGGCAGGGGGCCGCGCTGGCGTTCGTCATCTTCATGGCCTTGCCCTTCGGCAACCGCCGTTCCAGAAGGCGGCAGCCATGACCCGCTTCCGCCGCACGACGCGTCCCTCCGCGGGTGGTGCTCCTGAGCGCAGCTGGGGCCGCTCCGGTGTCATGCGGGCCACGCTGCTCGCAGCCGTCGCAGGTGGGTTGACCATCGCAGCAGGGACGGTCGAGGGCACCGTGGAGGTGGCGCGCCCGAGCGAGCGGGCCGGTCTGTCCCAGACCTCCGACGTGCTCATCGAGTCCGCGTCCCTCGTCTGCCCCGGACAGCAACGCGTCGGGACGGAGGGCATGCGAGACGTTCCCGGGACGGTGCAGGTTGCGAGCGCGGGGTCCCCGGACGCAGTGCTCCGCGCGATCTCCGACATCACGGGCAGCGGCGCTCCGGCCGGCAGCAACGCTGCTGGCCGGGTCTCCCTGCTCGACGCAAAGGGGTCCGTCCTCGCGTCGACCGACCGGCGGTCCCGCCCGGTCGCAACGACCACGACGGGCGCCGCATTCGTCGTTGCCCGGGGTGAACGCGGCCTGGCTCCTGGTCTCGCCGCGGTCCAGAGCTGGTGGCACACCGGGGACGATGACCGTGGGCTGAGCGTGACCCCGTGCGTGGAACCGGCGGCCGACGTGTGGCTCCTCGGCGGAGGCGCCGGGGCGTCGCGCACCGAACGCGTGCTCGTCGTCAACCCGGGCGTCAACCCGGTCAGCGTCAGGGTGGAGGTGTTCGGGGCCGAGGGACGGGTCGGGGCCGCTGACCGGGCCTCGGTCTCGATCCCACCGCAGTCGCGGATGTCACTGTCACTGGACGCCCTGGCCCCCGACGAGCTGCGACCGGCCGTCCATGTCGTCGCCTCGGGCGGTGTGGTGTCGGCGGTGCTGAACGACGCCTGGATCGACGGGGCGACCGCCCGTGGCGTCGAGGACGCAACGGCGGCCGCCCCCCCGGCCCGGGACCTCGTCGTACCAGCGGTCGAGGCTGCGGCGGCGGGGCAGGGCGACGCCGTCCTGCGCATCGTCAACCCGGGAGGCGCGGAGGCTCTCGTCCGGGCCATGGTGCTGACGCCGGAGGGAGCCCGGCAGCCGACCGAGCTGCGCGCGGTCCGGGTGGGCGCCGACTCGACCGTTGACGTCCCGCTGAGCCTGCCTGCCGGTGGCAACGCGCTTCGCCTCACGTCCGACCGACCGGTGACGGCCGCGGTCTTCGTGGACCGGAGGCAGGGGCCGGGGAAGGCCGCGGCGACCGATCGGGAGGGCGACTTCGGCTGGGCTCCGGCGCTCCCTCCGATCCGAGCCGTCGCCGGCGTCGTGATTCCCGCCCAGGTCCCGCAGGGCGCGACTCGAACGCTGCACCTCGCGGCCGGGCCCGCTGGCGGGAGCGTGACGGTCACCCTGGGCGCGGGAACGGCGGAGCGACAGGTGACCGCGCAGCTCAAGCCGCTGACGGCGGTGACGGTGCCCCTCGGCGACGCCGAACGAGTCTGGGTGACGACCGGTGCGGTGGACGTCCGGGCCGCGGTGAGCGTCTCCCTCAGCCAGCAGGGCTCGCCCTACTACTCCATCGTGCCGGTGCACAGTGCGCCGACCACGGCGACCTCGGTGCCCGTGCGCCAGCTGACCCGCTGATCTGGGCACCGGCAAGGTCCCTCGACAGCAGGCTCGCACGCCGCCGGCCGGCACAGCCTGCCGTGGGCTCGGCGTCTGAGAGCGGGCGACGGGTCGGGGTGGGGAGGGCCGGAAGGAGTCACTCCCCGAAGCCGGGGTCCAGCTCCTCGGGGTTGACCCCGAGCAGCCCAGCGACCTGCTCGGTGACGATGTCGGACACGAGGGCGGCCACGTCGCGCGGGTCCGACACCCGCGTCTCGACCGGCCTGCGGTAGACCACGATCCGCGCCGGGCGACTGCCCGTGGCCGGGAAGAGGCGTCCGAGCGGGACCTCGCGGTGCTCCCACGGTGCGGGCCCGAGGGGAACGTCCTCGACCGCGAATTCGACTGCGGGGAAGGCGCGCCCGCACGTCGCCTCGAGACGGGCGGCGGCGTCGAGCACGAAGTCGTCGAACTGGTCTCGTCGACTCGTCATCGCTGGGACCGGTGGCCAGGCCAAGGGGCCGCGTGGACCTCGGCCGTGCCGGTCCCGACGGGGGGACTGGGCGGTCCGGCCCGGGACCTGCCGATGACTCGTGCTCACACCCACACTCTAGATCGGCAGCGTCGGCGTGGTGTGTCGTCACCGGTGGGCGGCCGCGACTAGAGTCCCCAATCGTGGGTCTCACACGTGGTTGCTCCAAGACGGGTTGCGCTCGCCCCGCGGTCGCCACCCTGACCTACGCCTACGCCGACCGGGCCATCGTCCTGGGGCCCCTCGCGACGTTCGCGGAGCCGCACACCTACGACCTCTGTCGCGACCATGCCGAGCGGCTCACCGCACCGCGCGGCTGGGACGTCGTCCGGGTCGGCGGCGAGTTCGCCGAGCCGGTCCTCGCCGCGGACGACCTGCTCGCGCTGGCCGACGCGGTGCGTGAAGCGGGACGCCCCAGCTCCCGGCAGCCCTCGAGTCGCGGCGCGCGCACCGGCACGGCGGGCCCGTCGGCACCAGAGCTGCCGACTGCGCGGGGCCAAGCCAGCGCGGAGGCCCGGTCCGGGATGGTCGAGGGGCGCCGGCGGGGTCACCTGCGCGTCCTGAAGGACTCCTGAGGCCGTCCCGCCCCCGGTGGCTCCCGACGCGCCGACGGTGGCAACCACTAGGGTCTCCCCGTGCCCAGACTCAGTGACTTCGTCAAGGCCTACGACGTTCGCGGACTCGTCCCCGAACAGCTCTCGAACGAGGTCGCCCACGCCCTCGGCGTCGCCTTCGCCGAGGTGGTCGCGCGGCCGGACGGCAAGGGCGGCGTCGTCATCGGCCACGACATGCGTCCGAGCTCGCCCCCCTTGTCGGCCGCCTTCGCGGACGGCGTGGCTGAGCGTGGGCTCGACGTCACGATGGTCGGACTGTGCTCCACGGACGGTCTCTACTACGCGAGCGGAGCGCTCGACGTGCCGGGGGCGATGTTCACCGCGAGCCACAACCCGGCCAGCTACAACGGCATCAAGCTGTGCCGAGCGGGGGCCAAGCCGGTCGGCCAGGACACCGGCCTCGTCGAGGTGCGCGACCTGGCGCAGTGGCTCCTCGACGGTCGATCAGGTCTACCGGCGTCGCCGTCGGGTCGCGGAACCGTCGAGGCCCGCGACCTGCTCGCTGACTACAGCGCCTTCCTCCGCGGCCTCGTGGACCTCAGTGGGTCGAGACGGCTCAGGGTCGTCGTCGACGCCGGCAACGGGATGGGGGGCCTCACGGTCCCAGCCGTGCTCGGCACCGCCGCCGGCCTCCCGGCACTGCCACTGGAGATCATCCCGCTGTACTTCGAGCTCGACGGCACCTTCCCCAACCACGAGGCGAACCCGCTGGACCCGGCCAACCTCGTCGACCTCCAGCACGCCGTACGGGAGCACCGCGCCGACCTCGGACTGGCCTTCGACGGAGATGCCGACCGGTGTTTCGTCATCGACGCCGACGGTGAACCCGTCTCGCCGAGCGCCATCACGGGGCTCGTCGCCGCCCGCGAGATCCGCCGCGCGCGGGCCGGCGGGGACCGCGCCGTCGCCGTGGTCCACAACGTCATCACCAGCGCTGCGGTCGCTGAGGTCGTCCGCGAGAACGGGGCGACTCCGATCCGGACCCGGGTCGGCCACTCCTTCATCAAGGCCGAGATGGCCCGGTCGGGCGCCGTCTTCGGCGGGGAGCACTCGGCGCACTACTACTTCCGGGACTTCTGGTTCGCCGACACCGGCATGTTGGCGGCCCTGCACGTCCTCGCCGCCCTCGGCGAACAGGGCCGCCCGCTCGCCGAGCTCGCGCGAGGCTATGAGCGGTACGTCGCCTCAGGCGAGCTCAACTCCACCGTGATCGACCAGGACGGGGTCCTCGAGCGGATCCGGGCCTGGGCCGTCGTCCGAGGTGCGAGCGTCGACGAGCTCGACGGAGTCACCGTGAGCTCGGCCGGGCCCACCGAGTCGATGTGGTGGTTCAACGTCCGTGCGTCCAACACGGAACCGCTGCTCCGACTCAACGTCGAGGCGGCAGACCGTGAGACGATGGCCCGGGTCCGTGACGAGCTCCTCGAGCTCATCAGGGGCAAGGCCACCTCAGCCGGAGACCAGCAGGAGCGTCCCGAATGACGACGAACGAGACCATCGAGCCATGGCTGCGCGAGATCCTGCGTTGCCCCCGCTGCAAGGGAGTGCTGGCCGACGCAACGGGACCCACGGGGCCTGAGCTGCAGTGCGGGTCGTGCCACCTCGGCTACCCGATCGAGGACGGCGTGCCCGTGCTGCTCGTCGACCTGGCTCGTCCCACCAGCGACTGACCTCATGTTCGACGAGGCCCGGCTCGACGATGTCGAGGCGCTCGAGCGCCTGGACTCCCTCGGCACGCTGCGAGCGCTGGCTGGCGCCGGCGCGAGTGTGCGGCGTGCCGTCGACGTGGCACGGGAAGCCGGCCTCGAGCGACTCGCCGAGCTCCAGCCCCGTGGCGTCGTCGTCGCGGCCGCCGGCGGGTCAGCCTGCGTCGCCGAGCTCTTCGAGGCGGTGGCGCGCGCGGGAGGGGCGATCCCGGTGCAGAGCTGCACGAGCGCCCCGCTGCCCGGCTGGGTCGGGACGCTCGACCTCGTCGTCGCCGTGTCACAGTCTGGGCGGGCCGCGGGCCCTCTCACGCTCGCGGCCGAGGCAGCCCGGCGGGGCGCGATGCTGCTGACCATCGGGGCTCCGAGCTCGCCGTTGGCCGAGATCAGCAGCCAGGCCCGAGGGATCCACGTCCCGCTCGCCGCGCCCGGTTCGTCCTCGCGCACGGCGATGTGGGCTCACGCGACGCCGCTGCTCATGGCAGCCGACGCCCTGGGCCTCTCCTCCATCTCGGCGGCCACGGTCGCCGCGCTGGCCGACGAGCTCGACCGACGCGCTCAGGAGGTGGGGCCGTCGGCGGAGTCCTTCGAGAACCGGGCCAAGACCCTCGCGACCGACGTCGCCGAGTCCACCGCCATCATCCTCGGCTCAGGGCACCTGGGCGCGGTCGCCGCACGTCGCGCGGTGGCCATGCTCGGCCGCACGGGCCGGGTGCCGGTGTCCTCCGGGGTACTGCCGGACTCGGCGAGCCAGGTCGTCGCCTGCTTCGACGGACCCCTCGCGGGTGGCGAGTCGAACGGCGCCGACGACATCTTCGCCGACCCCTACATCGACGGACCCCCACGGCCGCCCCTCCGGTTGGTCATGCTCCGCCACAAGTCCGAGGCGGGGACCGACCTCCAGCTCCTGGCCGACCGGGTCGTGGCGGCCGCCGAGGACGCTGGCGTCCGGGTCTCGCTCATCGACGCGGAGTCGGACGACCCGCTCCTGCGGGTGGCCTCGCACGTGGCGCTGACCGACTTCGCCGCGACCTACCTCGCCCTCGGCCAGGGGTTCGACCCCGCGACGTCGCCGCACGTGCGGCTCCTCAGAGGCGTTTCGGAGGACTGAGGCGGCCCGCCCCTACGATGGGGCGCATGGCAGGTGGACTGGTCGCCCTTCTCGATGACATCGCGGCGCTCGTGAAGCTCGCGGCCGCCTCGGTCGACGACGTGGGCGCGGCAGCCGCGCGCGCCAGCGTCAAGGCGACCGGGGTGGTCGTCGACGACACCGCGGTGACGCCGCGCTACGTCCAGGGCCTCCACCCGGAGCGAGAGCTGCCGATCATCAAACGCATCGCGGTCGGCTCGCTGCGCAACAAGCTGCTCATCATCCTCCCGGTCATCATGCTGCTCAGCCAGTTCCTGCCCTGGCTGCTGACGCCGATCCTCATGCTGGGCGGCACCTACCTGGCCTACGAGGGCGCGGAGAAGGTCTGGGAGGCGGTCACGGGGCACCACGAGGAGGATCTGCCGACCGTCGTGGACGAAGCCCAGGAGGACACCGTCGTCTCGGGGGCCGTCCGCACCGACTTCATCCTGTCCGCCGAGATCATGGTCATCGCCCTCAACGAGGTCGCCGACGAGCCGTTCCTCGCGCGCCTCGCCATCCTCATCGTCGTCGCGTTGCTCATCACCGGTCTGGTCTACGGCGTCGTCGCGCTGATCGTGAAGATGGACGACCTGGGCCTCCGACTGGCGCAGCGTGACTCGTCGTCCTCGCAGGCCATCGGCCGGGCCCTCGTCAAGGGCATGCCCTCCCTGCTCAGCCTCCTCTCGACCGTCGGCATCGCCGCGATGCTCTGGGTGGGCGGCCACATCCTCCTGGTCGGGATCGACGAGCTCGGCTGGCACGCCCTCTACGACGTCGTCCACACCATGGAGGGGGCTGTCCACGGCGTGGCAGGAGTCGGTGGGCTGCTCGCCTGGCTGGTCAACACGGCCGCCTCGGCGCTGCTCGGCCTCGTGGTCGGGGCCGTCGTCGTGGCGATCATGCACCTGATCCCGCGCCGGCGTGGCGCAGCGACCCACTGAAGGTAGAATCGTCCCCTCCGGCGTGGGTGACGACCCGCGAGACCCAGAAGGGCGCGCCGGGTCAGCACACCAATCCGAGGAGATCTTCCATGTCCTTCGACCACAAGGTGGCCGACCTCAGCCTTGCCGCCGCCGGGCGGCACCAGCTCCGGCTCGCCGAGCACGAGATGCCCGGTCTCATGGCGCTCCGCGCCGAGTACGCCGACAGCCAGCCCCTCATGGGTGCCCGCATCGCCGGGTCCCTGCACATGACCGTGCAGACCGCGGTGCTCATCGAGACGCTCACGGCCCTCGGCGCCGAGGTCCGCTGGGCCTCGTGCAACATCTTCTCCACGCAGGACGAGGCCGCCGCGGCCGTCGTGGTCGGCCCGCACGGCACCCCCGAGGATCCCCAGGGCGTTCCCGTCTTCGCCTGGAAGGGTGAGACGCTCGAGGAGTACTGGTGGTGCACCGAGCAGGCCCTCACCTGGCCCGGTGACGGCGGCCCCAACATGATCCTGGACGACGGCGGCGACGCGACGATGCTCGTCCACAAGGGCGTGGAGTGGGAGGCCGCGGGCCAGGTCCCCGTCACGACGGACGAGGACTCCGAGGAGTTCGGCGTCTTCAAGGAGCTGGTGCGCCGCAGCCTCGAGGCCGACGGCCAGAAGTGGACCACCATCGCGGCCGGGATCAAGGGCGTGACGGAGGAGACCACGACGGGAGTCCACCGCCTCTACCAGCTCGCCGAGGCGGGTGGTCTGCTCTTCCCGGCCATCAATGTCAACGACTCAGTGACCAAGAGCAAGTTCGACAACAAGTACGGCTGCCGGCACTCGCTCATCGACGGGCTCAACCGTGCCACCGATGTGCTCATCGGCGGCAAGATGGCCGTGGTCTGCGGCTACGGCGACGTCGGCAAGGGCTGCGCCCAGTCCCTGGCTGGTCAGGGCGCCCGCGTCGTCGTCACCGAGGTGGACCCGATCTGTGCGCTCCAGGCCGCGATGGAGGGCTTCCAGGTCCTGCGCCTCGAGGACGTCGTCGGGCAGGCCGACATCTTCATCACGACGACCGGCTGCTACGACGTCATCACGGCTGACCACATGACGCAGATGAAGAACAAGGCGATCGTCGCCAACATCGGCCACTTCGACAACGAGATCGACATGGCCGGTCTGGCCCGGGTCCCCGGCGTCACGAAGACCGAGATCAAGCCGCAGGTCCACGAATGGTCGTTCGACAACGGGCGCAGCATCATCGTGCTCTCCGAGGGGCGTCTGATGAACCTCGGCAACGCCACCGGGCACCCGAGCTTCGTGATGAGCAACAGCTTCTCGAACCAGACCATCGCGCAGATCGAGCTGTTCACGAAGAACGACGCCTACGCGAAGCAGGTGTACACGCTCCCCAAGGTGCTCGACGAGAAGGTGGCCCGCCTCCACCTCGAGGCGCTCGGGGTCCGGCTCACCGAGCTGTCCAAGGGCCAGGCGGAGTACCTCGGCATCGACGTGGCCGGTCCCTACAAGCCCGAGCACTACCGCTACTGACGGGCGTGCGGCCACGCGACACGCAGAGCAGTCGCGCGGGTGGCAGGCCAGCCACCAGCATGACGTATGCCGCTGAGCTCGCCGAGCCCAGCGGCATACGTCATGCTGTGGTTTCGTCACCAGCAGCCCGGTGAGCGGGACCGAAGAACGGGACGGGAGCCCCCATGGACAGGAGACGAGGAGATCGATGACGAAGCTCGTGGCGCGTGCCTTCGCCTTCGGGCTCAGCGTGGCCCTCAGCGTCGCCCTGGCCGGGTGCTCCACCCTGGAGGAGGCCCTGATGAGTCCGGGACCGATGGTGACGGCGCAACGGTCCACCGGCGAGCCGACGGGCACGCCCACCGGCGGGCCCTCGGCCACACCGACCGGGACCTCGCCGACCACGACGGCGGTCGTCGACCAGAGCACCCCCGAGGCAGCGATGGAGTCATGGCTCACCGCTCTCGTCGCCGGCGAGGGCGAGGACGTGTGCAGCCTGATGGCGATCGACGGACGGGCAGTGAGCGGCATCAAGGGGGCGGCGGCAGACTGCGGCGAGTCCCTGACTCCGCTGCTCAGCTCCCTCACCGAGCTGGGCGACATGTTCGGGGACGTGGAGATCGTCGGGGCGACGGTGGTCGATGACCTCGCGACCTTCGAGGCCGCGACCACGAAACCCGCCCTGGCCGCCCAGGTGATCCACCGGTTCAAGGCGGTCAAGATCAAGGACGAGTGGTTCGTGACCGACTGACGCCCCAGCCGCCTCCGCCGCCGGGCCGAGGCCTCCTGCCCCAGCGCCCCGGACCCGGTCCCGGCCCACCTGGACGGCCGCCGCGCTGTGTGATGATGTCGCCATGAGCTGCGGACCCGCCGGGGACCGCGAAGGGAGAAGGACGTGAAGGGTCGGGTTCTGGTCGTCGACGACGACCTCGCGCTCGCTGAGATGCTCGGCATCGTGCTGCGCAACGAAGGTCTGGAGGTCTCGCACGTGGCCGACGGCACGGATGCCGTCGCAGCCTTTCGCGAGGCCCGCCCTGACCTCGTCCTTCTCGACGTCATGCTGCCGGGGCTCGACGGCATGGAGGTGTGCCGCCGGATCCGGGCCGAGAGCGGGGTCCCCATCGTCATGCTGACGGCGCGGACCGACACCGTGGACGTCGTCGTCGGGCTCGAGTCCGGCGCCGACGACTACGTGGTCAAGCCGTTCAAGCCGCAGGAGCTGATCGCGCGGGTCCGGGCGCGCCTGCGCCGGGGCGACGAGCCGGCCCCGGAGAAGCTGTCGATCGGCGACCTGGACATCGACGTGGCGGGTCACTCGGTGAAGCGCGACGGCCAGCCGCTGTCCCTCACCCCGCTCGAGTTCGACCTCCTCGTCGCCCTTGCCCGCAAGCCGTGGCAGGTCTTCACCCGCGAGGTGCTGCTCGAACAGGTCTGGGGATATCGCCACGCGGGGGACACGCGGCTCGTCAACGTCCATGTGCAGCGGCTCCGGTCGAAGATCGAGCACGACCCGGAGCACCCGGAGATCGTCGTCACGGTGCGCGGCGTGGGATACAAGGCGGGTCCGGCCTGACGCCGTCAAGCCGGTGGCTCCGACGGGCACGAGGGGGCACGAGTGAGTGAAGTGGCCGAGATGGCCGAGATCGGCACTCCGCCGCCCCGGCCCGTGCAGCAGCCCGTGCCGCACCGAGTGGCGCACCTGGTCGGAGAGCTGTGGCGCCGGCCGCTGCGGCTCTGGCGCGCGTCCCTCGGCTTTCGCGTCGTGGTCGCGACGATGCTGCTCGGCCTGCTGGTCCTCACCGCGGTCGGCACCTACCTCTACGGGTCCATCGCCCAGGGCCTCGTCGACGGCCGGCAGCGGATCGCCGCGCTCGACTCCCAGCGCGATGCGAAGGACACCCAGAACTACTTCCAGTACACCGACAAGGTGGGGTCCACCGCCGAAGTCAGCCAGGGCGCGACGGACCAGATCCGGTCCCTGCAGCGCGACAGCGGCACCGAGGTGCGCTACGTCGTGCTCTCCCGGCTGGAGACCAACGACAACCCGAACATCATCGGTCCCATCGAGAGCGGTGCCGTGGGGGCCCGCTTCATCCCCACGGAGCTGACCCGCGCCGTCGCGAAGAACCCTGACCGCCAGCAGATCCAGATCACGACGATCGAGCAGGGCGACGGGACGGTCTCGGCCCTCGTCGTCGGCCAGCAGGTCGCCCTGCCGGTCGTCGGGCAGTACGGGCTCTACTTCATCTACCCGATGCAGCGGGAGCGCGACATCATCAACCTCGTCGGGAGGACCTTCCTCCTCGGGGGCATCGCGCTCATCCTCCTCGTCGGCGCGGTCGCCTTCGTCGTGACCCGGCTCGTCGCCGATCCCGTGCGTCGGGCGGCGCTCGTGGCGGAGCGGTTCGCCGAGGGAAAGCTCAACGAGCGGATGCGAGCTCGCGGAGAGGACGACCTCGCCCGGCTGGGCAACTCGTTCAACGCGATGGCCGCCTCGATCCAGCAGCAGATCGCCCAGCTCGAGAACCTGTCGCGGGTCCAGCAGCGGTTCGTCTCCGACGTGTCGCACGAGCTGCGCACGCCTCTCACGACCATCCGGATGGCGGCCGACCTCATCCACGGGTCGAAGGCGACCTTCGACCCGACCGTCGCCCGGTCCGCGGAGCTGCTGATGGGCGAGCTCGACCGGTTCGAGTCGCTCCTGACAGACCTGCTCGAGATCTCGCGGTTCGATGCGGGCGCGGCCGTCCTCGACCTGGAGGCGAACGACCTGCGCGGCTCCGTCGAACGTGCCGTCGACGCCCACCGGGCCCTCGCGGAGCGCAAGGGCACCCAGCTCGTCGTCCACGAGCCGAGCGCTCCGGTGGTGGCTGAGATGGACTCGCGTCGGATCGAGCGCGTGCTGCGCAATCTCATCGCCAACGCGATCGAGCACGGGGAGGGACGCCCCGTCGAGGTCACGGTCGGCGCCAACGACACCGCGGTCGCGGTGACGGTCCGCGACCACGGGGTGGGCCTGCGTCCCGGCGAGGCCGCCCTGGTGTTCACCCGTTTCTGGCGGGCGGACCCGGCCCGGACCCGCACCACGGGCGGGACCGGCCTCGGGCTGGCGATCGCTCTGGAGGACGCCCGGCTCCACGCCGGACGCCTCGAGGCGTGGGGCGCCCCGGGGGAGGGGTCGTGCTTCCGGCTGACCCTTCCCCGCCATGCCGAGGCGACGATCACGGGTTCGCCCTTGCCCCTGAGCCCCCTCGCCGTCGAAGCTGCGAGGGACCTCGACGCCGACGGGGGTGAGGACGGCGGCGGTGACGGCGGTGGCCGGTTCCGACGGACGAGCGATGACACGGTGAAGCTCCGTCGCATCACGCGCGCCGAGGCGGAGAACCGGGCGGAGCGGCCGAGATGAGCCACGCGCTCCTACCACCGCGGCTGGGCCAGGACCGTCGCCGGGAACGTCGCCGGGAACGTCGCCGGGAACGCCGCCCAGAAAGCCGCCGGGAACGTCGCCTGGAAAGCCGCCGGGAACGTCGCCCGCCGCGTCGCCTGGCAGGCTTGGCACGGTGGTGGGGGGTGGCGCTGCTCCTGGTCGCGACGACGACCGCGTGCGCCGGACTCCCTGAGTCCAGTTCCATCGCCGACGGGCGTCGTCTCGACGAGCCGATCAACGAGCAGATTCGAGTCGCCGCGCAGGCACCCGTGCCCGGTGCCTCCCCGGAGCAGATCGCGCGAGGGTTCATCCGGGCAGGGGAGGACCAGGGCGAGACCCACGCCACCGCGAAGGGCTACCTTGCGCACTCGTCCGTCGACCTCTGGCGCTGGGCGGCCCAGGAGACCATCGTCTACAACCGGTCGAGCGACCTGGAGGTCCGGCGCACCGGTGACAGCTCGATCGAGGTTCGGGTCGCTCCCGTCGGGGTCCTCTCCACGGACGGCCGCTACCGGGACGTCGCGCCCGGGACGGTCGTGCGAGCGGTCTTCGGCCTGTCCCGGGTCGCGGGAGAGTGGCGACTCGAGCTCCCGCGAGAGGGGTTCGGCCTGTGGCTCGAGGCGAGCGCCTTCGACAACCTCTACGTGGCCGCGCCGATCCACTTCGTCACCCCCTCGGGTCGTGAGCTCATCCCGGACACGCGGTGGTTCCCGAAGGGGCCGTGCCTCGCGACGAGCCTGGCGCGCGCCCAGTTGGAGCCGGTCCCCCGGCACCTGGCGGGAGCGGTCAGCACGGGCTTTCCGCCCACCACTCGGCTGGCCGTCAACTCCGTCCCCGTCGAGGGGGGCCACGCTCAGGTCAACCTCAGCGCCGCAGCGTTGTCCGCCGGCGCCGAGGACCGCAGGGCCATGTGGGCCCAGCTGTCGGCCACCCTCACGCGGGCCTACGTCACGTCGATCTCGATCTCGGTCGAGGGAACCGAGCTGGAGCTGCCTGGCCTCGGGACGACGCTGAACAGCCCACAGGAGGTCGGCTACGGGTTCACGCCGCCGATCCTGTCCGACTCCGCGCTGCTCCGCACCAACGAGACGTTCAAGCGGATCAACCCCTTCTTCATCCCTGATGATGCCAAGGCCCAGGGGCGGCGCGGGACCGAGTCCCCCAAGGCGAGCGACCCCAGGGAGATGGCGGCAGGCTGGGTGCGGTTGACGATGTCGCGCGACGAGAAGCAGGTGGCGGCGGTCGGTGGGGACCTCAAGGAGCTCTCGATCTGGGAGGCGCAGGAACCGCCGCTCCGCTTCCTGAACGACTGGAACGGGCTGGTGCGCCCCGCCTACGACGGTGACCAGTACCTCTGGGTGGCGGGTCGGGGGCCGGGCGGCCCCGGCATCTGGGTCCTGAGCACGTCCTCGCTCGTCCCGACACCCGAGCCGCAGCCCGTCGACGTCCCCTGGCTCGGCGAGGACGAGGTGGTGGCCCTGACCATCTCGGCCGACGGCACCCGAGCGCTGGTCATCACGAAGAGCCCCGCGTCCGGGGCGGAACGGCTGGTCGTGGCCGGAGTCGTCCGAGCCGACGGGCAACCGAGAGCGCTGGCCCCGCCGATGCCGCAGGCCCAGCCGCTCCAGGGGATGAAGGACGTCGTGTGGCTGGACGCCGACTCCTTCGCCGTTCTCGGCCGGCTCACCGACCGGGACAAGACGCGACCGTGGATCGGCCGCGTCGGCGCCGGTCTTGACGGCCTGCGGGTCCGCTACGGCCAGACGGATCCGACCCGCGAGCGACTGGAGCCGGTCGACGACGCACGAACGATCACCACCGCAGGGGGCCTGCGCGGTCTCCTCTGCGTGACCGACGACGGCAGGGTCCTGGCCAAGGCAGGTCTCGCCTGGCGGGCCATCGCGACCGGCTCCGACCTGCTCGTCCCCGGCCGCTGAGTCACCCTCGTGGGTGGCCGGGCGGCATCCACAGCCCCTCCGGCCGGCGTCCTGCATCCACAGCTGGCGGCAGTCACCCTCCTCCCGCACGCCTTCTCGTGGTGCGCTGGCCCCATGCCGCGTCTTCCCGCACGCCCGTTCCCACGCCTGCTCCCACGCCTGCTCGATCTCGTCCTGCCGCTCGAGTGCGCAGCATGCGGCCGGCCCGGGGCGGCGTGGTGCCGCAGGTGTGCCCGAGCGTTGGCCAGGTGTCGCCTGGCGCCCGAGGTCGCCCGGGTGCGTCCCGACCCGATCCCTGCGGGCCTGCCCCCGAGCCATGCCTGGGGGAGCTACTCCGGGCCGCTCCGGGCTGCGATCCGGGCGTGGAAGGACGGCGGACGCCGGGATCTCGACGTCGGACTGGCTCGCCTGCTCGGGGTGGCCATCGACCGCGCGGCCCGCGACGCCGGATGGCCCGTGGGTGGTGCCCTTCTCGTCGTCCCGATCCCCTCGTCGACCCGCGCCGACCGGTCCCGGGGCGACCGCCCGCTCGTCCGCGTCGTCGGACGGGCGGTCGCCGGGATCGGTGACGGGACCATGACCGCGGGAGGTGGGCCGTCCGGCGCCACACACCGGCTCGAGGGGCCGCTGGTGGCCCTGCGGCACAGCCGGACCGTCGCAGACCAGGCCGGGCTCGGCGCCCTGGCCCGGCTCGTGAACCTCCAGTCGGCCATGGAGGTGCGGGGGAGTGCCGCCCACCGCGTCCGGGGTCGCCGCTGCCTGCTGGTGGACGACGTGATGACCACCGGCAGCACGCTGGCCGAGGGCGCACGCGCTCTGCATGACGCAGGTGCTGCGGACGTGCATGCGGCCGTCATCGCGGCAACCCCCCGCCTTCCCCCTGCCTTCCCACAGCCGACGCGGCGAAGTACTGTCATCGAAAGAGCCCCGGTCCCGGGGACGGCGTCATCCGGACGGCCGTGACCTCGGGGGCCTGATCCAGGGAAGGGGTGGTGCCGAGGTGACACGTGGGCCTGTCCCGGGCCCCTGAGCAACAGCACCGAGCGCCCTGAGCGCGACCAAGGAGGAACCGTGGAGATTGTCGTGACTGGACGCCACGTCCAGGTCCCTGACCGATTCCGTCAGCTGCTCAACGAGCGTTTGGCCAAGGTGCCATCGCTCGCCCCGAAGGTGCATCGAGTGGATGTGGTGGTGACGCACGAGCGAGTCGCGCGAGGTCGCGGTTCGGAACGCGTCGAGATCACCTGCCGCGCAAAGGGGCCCGTGATTCGAGCTGAGGCCGCGCTCGATGACAAGTACGCCTCGCTCGACATGGCTGTCGACAAGCTGATGGAGAGACTTCGCAGGGTCAACGACAAGCGCCGCGTGAGCCGGGGACGGCGCGTTCCAGAGTCCGTCGCGCAGGCCACTGCCCGAAGCGACACCGGGGACGAGGCTCTGGCCGTCGGCGCCGAGGAGGCCGGCCCGGACGACAGCGACCGCTTCGGTGCCGTCGGCAACTCGCCGATCGAGGTCCGCGAGAAGGTCCACAGCGCGGCTCCGATGTCCCTCGAGGACGCGGTCAACCAGATGGAGCTGGTCGGCCACGACTTCTTCCTCTTCCACGACATCGACACGGACCAGCCGAGCGTGGTCTACCGGCGTCGCGGGTGGAGCTACGGCGTGCTCCACCTGGCCACCGCACCGGCTGTCGCCGCCACCGGCTGACTCCACCCTTGCCGAGCAGGGCGCCCACCGCGAGGTGGGCGCCCTGCTCGGACCGTCGAACGACTGGCCGGAACGTCGGTGCGGCCTGCCAAGATGACCTACGTGACCCCCGGCGCCGATGTGACACCCCCCGACGTGATCCGAGTGCTCATCGTCGACGACCATGCCCTCTACCGGCGAGGGCTTCAGACGGTGCTGGCCACCGAGGACGGCATCGAGATCGTGGGCGAGGCCGCTGACGGCAACGAGGCCGTCGACGTCGCCGAGGAGGTCCTCCCGGACGTCATCGTCATGGACGTCGGGATGCCGAAGCGCGGTGGGATCGAGGCGTGTCGGGTGATCAAGCAGCGGGTCCCGTCCGCGCGCATCATCATGCTGACCAGCTCGGACGACGAGGAGAACCTCTTCGAGGCGGTCCGCGCGGGGGCGAACGGCTACCTGCTCAAGGACGTGCCGCCTGAGGAGGTCGCGGCGGGGATCCGCGGGGTCTTCCACGGCCAGTCGCTGATCTCACCGATGATGGCCTCGAAGCTGCTCCAGGAGTTCGCCCAGATGAGCCGCCACGAGGGCACGGTGCCGGCAGCGACTCCCGAGCTGGAGCTGCCCCGGCTCACCGAGCGGGAGCTCGGGATCCTGCGTCTGGTCGCCCGAGGCAGGCTCAACCGTGAGATCGCGAGGGAGCTGTTCATCTCGGAGAACACCGTGCGCAACCACATCCGCAACATCCTCGACAAGCTGCAGATGCACTCGCGCATGGAGGCGGCGATGTACGCCGTCCGGAAGCGGCTCATCGAGCCGGGGGAGTGACGGTCTGCCGTGTCCCCCGGCTCCGCCCGTCGGCTGACCCGTGCCCAGGCCCGTCGCGTCGCCATTGCGGCCCAGGGCTTCCTCGACCCTCGCCCGCCTCCTTTCCGGGCGACGATGCGCCACGTCCAGCGGGTGGTCGACCGGGTCGGTGTCGTCCAGATCGACAGCGTCAACGTCCTGTCGCGGAGTCATTACCTCCCGTTCTTCTCCCGGCTGGGGCCGTACGACCGGGCTCTCGTCGACCGGGCCCGGGACCGGGCCCCACGTCGCCTCGTCGAGCACTGGGCCCACGAGGCGAGCCTCATCCCGCCAGGGACCTGGCCCCTCCTCGACCACCGGATGCGCCGGGCCTCCGAGGTCGCATGGGGTGGGATGCGGCGGATCCTCGCCGAGCGACCCGAGCTCGTCGACCTCGTTCAGGCGGAGGTCGAGGCACGCGGGCCGTTGACGGCCCGTGCTCTCGAGCGCGCCCTCGAGCACGACCAACCGCGCGGAAAGGACCAGTGGGGTTGGAACTGGTCAGAGGTGAAGCAGGCGCTCGAGTACCTCTTCTGGGCGGGCCGGATCAGCTCCGCCGGGCGCACATCGCAGTTCGAGCGCCGCTACGCAGCCCTCACCGCGACAGCTCCCCCCTCCCAGCGCGACGCCTGGCTCGACCGGCCCGGACCCGAGGCCGACCCAGAGCGGTTCGTCGAGCTCGTTCGCATCGCGGCCCGCGCCCACGGCGTCGGCACTGAGCGCTGCTTCGCCGACTACTTCCGGATCGCCCGGGCCGACGCCCGGGAGGCGATCGCGCGGCTGACGGTCGACGGCGAGCTGATCCCCGTGGAGGTGCCCGGCTGGCGTCCGGCCTGGCTCCACGCCGACGCACGGGTCCCCCGTCGTGTCCACGTGGAGGCCCTGCTCAGCCCGTTCGACTCGCTCGTCTGGCAGCGGGATCGCGTCCACGACCTCTGGGACTTCCACTTCCGGCTCGAGATCTACACTCCCGCACACCAGCGCGTCCACGGCTACTACGTGCTGCCGTTCCTGCACGGCGACTCCCTCGTCGCCCGGTGCGACCTCAAGGCCGACCGGGCCGCCGGCCTGCTCCGCTGCCATTCAGTGACCTGGGAACCGGGCGCCTCGACGGAGGCCCGTCCCGCTCTGGAACGCAACCTCGAGCAGATGGCGGAGTGGCTGGGCCTGCGCCACGTCGTGACGGGCACGGTCTCGTGAAGCGGGCCCAGCGGCATACGGATGCGCTCTGGGACGAGCCCGCGCAGTGACGGGAACTCCCGTCGGCCCGCGGTCCGTTGGTCGGGAAGGAGGGGCTACGACTAGCCTAGGCAGGTCCCGTGACGCACACGGGTGATCGTGCCCGCCGCATCGGCGGGTGGCATGACGTTGAGTCGGGAGTGAGTACGCACCATGGTCTTGGGCATCGACAAGCTGCTCCGCGCGGGCGAGGGCAGGACCCTCAAGAAGCTCCAGGGCATCGCCGAGCAGGTCAACGCCCTCGAGGCCGACTTCGAGAAGCTCACCGACGAGGAGCTGCGCGAGGAGACCCCGAACTTCCGCAAGCGCCTCGACGCCGGCGAGAGCCTCGACGACCTCCTGCCCGAGGCCTTCGCGGCCGTGCGAGAGGCGAGCAAGCGCACCCTGGGCAAACGCCACTTCGACGTGCAGCTCATGGGCGGCGCCGCCCTGCACCTCGGCAACGTCGCCGAGATGAAGACCGGTGAGGGCAAGACCCTCGTCGCGACGCTCCCGTCCTACCTCAACGCCCTGACGGGCAAGGGCGTCCACGTCATCACCGTCAACGACTACCTCGCGGAGTACCAGTCCGAGCTGATGGGCCGCATCCACCGCGCGCTCGGCATCGAGACCGGCTGCATCCTCTCCTCGATGACCCCCGAGCAGCGCCGGGCCGAGTACGCCAAGGACATCACCTACGGGACCAACAACGAGTTCGGCTTCGACTACCTGCGCGACAACATGGCGTGGGAGCCGTCCGAGCTGGTCCAGCGCGGCCATCACTTCGCCATCGTCGACGAGGTCGACTCCATCCTCATCGACGAGGCCCGGACGCCGCTGATCATCTCCGGTCCGGCGGACATCGCGGCCAAGTGGTACGTCGAGTTCGCGCGCATCGCCGCCCGGCTCAACCGGGGCGAGGACGGGCGAGGCGACTACGAGGTCGACGAGAAGAAGCGCACCGTCGGCGTCCTCGAGGGCGGCATCGCCCGGGTCGAGGACCTCCTCGGCATCGAGAACCTCTACGACACCGTCAACACGCCGCTCATCGGCTACCTCAACAACGCCATCAAGGCCAAGGAGCTGTTCAAGCGCGACAAGGACTACGTCATCATGAACGGCGAGGTCCTCATCGTCGACGAGCACACCGGTCGCATGCTGCCGGGCCGCCGCTACAACGAGGGGATGCACCAGGCGATCGAGGCGAAGGAGGGCGTCGAGATCAAGAACGAGAACCAGACGCTCGCGACGATCACCCTCCAGAACTACTTCCGGATGTACGACAAGCTCTCCGGCATGACCGGCACGGCCCAGACCGAGGCCGCGGAGCTGAACTCCATCTACCAGCTCGGCGTGATCCCGATCCCGACGAACATGCCGATGATCCGCAAGGACCAGGCCGACCTCGTCTACCGGACCGAGGTCGCGAAGTTCAACGCGGTCGTCGACGACATCGTCGAGCGACACACCCTCGGCCAGCCGGTCCTCGTCGGCACCACCTCGGTCGAGAAGAGCGAGTACCTCTCGCAGCAGCTGAAGAAGCGGGGAATCAAGCACGAGGTGCTCAATGCGAAGCAGCACGAGCGAGAGGCGGCCATCGTCGCCGATGCCGGACGCAAGGGAGCCGTCACCGTCGCGACGAACATGGCCGGCCGAGGCACCGACATCATGCTCGGTGGCAACTCGGAGTTCCGGGCCGTCGCAGAGCTGAAGCAACGCGGGCTCGACCCGGAGGAGACCCCGGACGAGTACGAAGCCGCCTGGGACGCAGCGCTCGCCGCAGCGGAGGCCGCAGTCGCGTCCGAGCACGAGAAGGTCACCGGCCTCGGGGGGCTCTACGTCCTCGGTACCGAGCGGCACGAGTCGCGCCGGATCGACAACCAGCTGCGCGGTCGCTCCGGCCGCCAGGGCGACCCGGGCGAGTCCCGCTTCTACCTCTCGCTGCAGGACGACCTGATGCGGTTGTTCAACGCGGCCCTCGTCGACCGGTTCATGGTGTCCGCCGGCATGGAGGACGACCAGCCGATCGAGTCCAAGATGGTGACCAACTCCATCCAGAAGGCCCAAGGTGCCGTCGAGGCGCAGAACTACGAGATTCGCAAGAACGTCCTCAAGTACGACGACGTGATGAACCGCCAGCGCCAGGTCATCTATGAGGAGCGGCGGGCCGTGCTCAACGGGCAGGACCTCCACGAGCAGCTCCGGATGTTCGTCAACGACGTCGTGGCTGGGTACGTCGACGCGGCGACGGCCGAGGGTTTCGCGGGCGACTGGGACCTCGACCTGCTCTGGGACGCGCTGCGTCAGGTCTACCCCGTCTCCATCACCATCTCGGAGATCGAGGACCTGGCCGGCGGACGCAATGCCATCAGCGCGGAGTTCCTCCGCGAACAGCTCATGTCCGACGCCCACCACGCCTATGACGAGCGTGAGGAGTCCCTCGGCTCCGACACGATGCGCGAGGTCGAACGCCGCGTCGTCCTCTCGGTTCTCGACCGCAAGTGGCGCGAGCACCTCTACGAGATGGACTACCTCCAGGAGGGCATCGGCCTGCGGGCGATGGCCCAGCGCGACCCCCTCATCGAATACCAGCGCGAGGGGTTCCAGCTCTTCGAGGCGATGATGGAGGCCATCAAGGAGGAATCGGTCTCGAACATCTTCTCGGTCCAGGTCGAGGTCAGCCAGCCGGCTCCACAGGTAGGGGCCGCGCCCGTCCCGGTCGGCGACCTCATGGGCAGTCTCTCGGCGGCCGCATCGGACTCGCCGGAGGCATCCGGAGCGGGCTCCGGGCGCACCCCCACGGCCGTCGAGGACGGTCCGACCCCCGCGAGTGAGGCGGCCGGCGTGACGGTGTCCGGCGTCGACCTGCCCAGCGCGGAGCGGCGCCCGTCAGCGCTGCGCTACACCGCCCCGGGAGAGGACGGCCGGGCCGTGGAGACGAGCCAGCAGCCGGTGGAGCGCAAGGCCGACCGACGAGGCAAGAAGGTCAAGCGGCGTCGCCGCTGAGCGATCGGCGCGACCGCCTCGCGAACCCACCTCCGGAGGGCCCGACCACGCGTGGTCGGGCCCTTCGTGTCTGCCCATCGTGCTCATGCTTCGTTGACCCCCGCCCGATCGGATGCTTCGCGCGGATCCCGGTCAGCCGACGGCGACCTGCGTCATCAACCATCGTCCGTCCAGGCCTTCCAGGCGGAAGGCCAGCGCGCGCACGCGCCCGTGGGACACGATGACCGCGCAGGCTTCCACGACGCCGTCGGCCGGCTCGCAGAGGCGGATCCGGCGGACCACGGCGGGGCGCCGGGCACCGCCGGTCAGGCGCCGGGTGGACACGAGGGCCCGTCGCGCGAGGAGGGCGTACACGGTGGGACTGGCATGCCGGATGAGCTGGGTGGCGGGCCGCTGGCCGGAGATCACCTCGACGACCGCCTGGGCGATCTTCGCGACGAACGGCTCGGGGTCGGGGAGGTCGCTCGAGCGGGTCGGCTGCCGCGCGAAGTCATCCTCCATGGCGGGGAAGAAGTCGAGCGCCAGGGCTTCCTGGGTGTACGGGGCCGCCTCGTACACCCAGGCGTCGTCCGCGCTGATCCGGCGCGGTGCCATGTCAGGGATGTGTCGCACGCTGAACCCCGCGAAACCCGACGACTGCGGTGGGATCACCGTGGACGGGTGGTGCTTCCTCACGGTGCCACCTCCGCCGTCGGGGCACGGAGGAGCTGCCCCGGGAGCACGACGTCAGGGTCGTCGCCGATGACCCCCCGGTTCGCCGCGAACCACAGTGGCCATTCCGCCGCAACCTCGCTGTCACTGGCCCCGGAGCCGAGGTGCCGCGCTGCGATAGACCACAGCGTGTCGCCGCGGCGAACGGTGACCGTGTCGATCGTCGAGCCGGCCGGTCGAAGTGTCCCTCCGAGAAGCGATCCGGGTCCTGGAGAAGTCACCCGCGCCGGACGGTCCGGGACCCACCCCGGGGCGGGGGCCGGAGTGGTGCGGCTCACGGCGCCGTGGGCCGGATGGCTCGGCGCGAAGCCCGGACCGGGCACGCCGCTCCCCGCTGCCGCTGGGGCGAGCGCGGAGGCAGCGCCGGAACTGCTGTCGGCAGCACTGCCTGAGGTGCCCGTGGAAGGGCTCCCGGAAGTGCTGGTGGAGAGGCTCGTTGCGGGGCCTGCGGCGGTGGGCCCGGCAGTGGTCGCGGCGGTGGTCGCGGCGATGGCCGCCGGCGCAGGCAGTGCCACCGTGCCCACTGATGCGCCCAGCGCCAGTGCGAGGGCTTGCCGCGCACAATGCGGAGTCAGCGAGTCGGCGATGCGGCAGAAGGTCCGCCCGAGCGCCCCTGGCGCGGCACTGAGCGCGAGGATCGCGAAGGTGATTCCCAGCCACCCGCAGAGGGCCACGGCTCCCCAGAGGAGACCCGCCCCAAGGACCTCGTCCGTGGTCGGGGGGCCGTGGCTGCCGGCCACCGGCCAGTCCTGCAGGGCCAGGCAGGTCAGCGCCCAGGCTGCGGTCCCAGCGCCACAGCTCAGCGCACCTGCTCTGATCGGTCTGGCGCCGGCCAGCGCGGCGTGTGGATGTTCCCCTGAACGTCTCATGACAGCTATTCAAGAGTGTTTGATGCCATTTGACAACGACAGATACTCCAAGCTGTGGATACCCCGCGACTACCCTGAGGGGAGGAGTTGACGGTGTGGGGGAGGGCAAAGTGCGTTGGGAGCGACTCTTCGCGGACCTGGAGGCTCGCCACTCGGCCGAGGCTGCGCTCGAGCGGGATGTCGAGGTCGCTGACCGCACGCGGCGCGAACGCGCCCAGGTCGGCTTGCACGCGCGCCTTCTCGCCAACGTGGGTGGACCGGAGATCTCACTCCGTGTGGCAGGCGCCGCGCCAGGCGGCGCGGTCGCGGGGGTGCTCGTTGACGTCGGGCCCGACTGGCTGCTCCTCGCCGAGAGCCGACGACATTCCCTGCTCGTCCCGCTCCCGGCGGTCAGGGGCGTGGTCGGTCTCGTCGGCGGTGCTCAGGAGCCCACGTTGGTGGCCAGGCGGTTCACCCTCGCCGCCGCACTCCGCGGGCTGAGCCGGGGGCGCGTGCCGCTGGAGGTCACCGCGGTGGACGGGTGGACGGTGACCGGGACGATCGACGCCGTCGGCGCCGACCACGTGGACCTGGCAGAACACCCGCTCGACCAGCCGCGCCGGAGCAGGCACGTCGTCCGGGCGCACGTCCTGCCCTTCGCGGCGCTCAGCTGCCTCCGCCACCCCTGAGCGGCGTACCTCTCGCGCGGGTCACTCCTCGCCGGCCCCGCCGAACGGATGGGCCTGCACGAACGATCGAGTCTCGGCGTACATCCGCTGGATGTAGGTCTCCAGCTCGGTGACCTCCACCCGCCACTGACCTCGACCGCCCACTTTGATCGCGGGGAGCTCGCCGGAGCGCACGAGGGCGTAGGCCTGGGCAGACGAGATGTTGAGGATCTCGGACACCTCGGCCAGCTGGAGGAACCTTTGGGCCACGATTGCTCCTTCACTTCGTTGCCGCCGAGCGACGGGTGATGCGCGTCTTTGAGCAACTCATACCCCAAGCGGCGTCAGGTGCACTTTCGCCGTGCCGGGCGGCTCGGTCATAGTCCCTGATGGTTGAATCTGGTTTAGTTTTCCACAGTTAACCCCCTGGGGCGGTGGTTTCCCACCGAATGGGGCAGGATGTGCGTGGCGCGTCCTGCTGCCGAGCCTGCCAAGGGACTGCACACCCTGCCGCCTGGTGCCCGGAAGCGGTTCGAGGCGGTGGCCCGTGCAGGGGCCGCGCCATGTCCGAGCTCCACCATGCCCACCAGGGGGTTGTCCGACCGATGAGCGTCCATGCCGTACCGACCGCCAAACGACTCGAGAGGCCCTCGTGGCGAGACAGTCGACTGATGGTGGGCATCATTCTCGTGCTGGTGTCGGCGACACTCGGTGCCAGGCTCGTTGCCAGTGCCGACGAGCGAACGCCGTACTTCGTCGCCGTGGATGACCTCGTCGCCGGTGACCGGGTGACGGGGGCGACGTTTCGCAGGGTCGACGTCGCACTCTCAGACGGAATGGGGGGCTACCTCCGAGCCGATTTCCCGGTGCCGGTCGGCAAGGCTCTCACTCGTGACCTCAGGGCGGGGGAGCTCGTCCCGTCCTCGGCGCTCAGTGACCCCGGCGAGGTGGACGTCCAGCGGGTCACCGTGCGCACGGACGCGACTGCCACGGTCGGTCTCGACCGCGGACAGCGGGTCGACGTGTACGTCACGCCGGACGCCCACGGCGCCGGGGCTGAGGACGAAGATTCGGGTACCGAGCTCCTGCTCGAGGCGGCCGCAGTGGTCGAGATCGTGGCGAGCGAGGGAGGTTTCGGTGCGGCGGCGCGGACGTCGGTTCAGCTTTACGTGCCAACTGGCCAGGTGAAGGCGGTGGTCGAGGCGGTCGACCACGACGCGAAGATCACGGTGGTGCCGGTCTCCGGCGGACCTGCCGGCACCAGCGGGGGCGGCGCGTGACCGACGTGATCACCGGGCTGAGCCCGGAATGGGAGTCGGTCGTCGCAACGACGTTGGAGTCGGCGGCCGGGGTCGTGGTGACGCGACGGTGCGCGGACGTCTCGGAGCTCCTGGCGGTCGCCGAGGCGGGGCTGGGCGAGTGCGCGGTGGTCAGCGCGGACCTTCGTGGCCTCGACCTGACGACGGTACGGCGCCTGAGCCGGGCCGGGCTGAGCGTCGTGGGGCTCTGTCCTCCGGGTGACGAGGGGGCGGAGCGCCGGCTGCGCCAGCTGGACGTCCCGATCGTCCTGTCCGTCGACGCCGGCCCTGAGTCCTTCGGCACCGCGCTTGCCTGTCCGGGGCCGCACCGCGCAGGCGCACCACCGAGTGGAAGCCCGTCGGGTGGCCACGGCTCCGAACACCAGGTGGTCATTCCGGACCACATCCCCGAGGATCTCCTCGGGCCCCGGGCCGAAGTGCCGTCGCTGCCGGTCGGGGACAGGACAGCACCCCAGTCGCCGTCCCACTCGCGCGGGATCGAGGCCGCTCGGGAGGGGGAGCTCGAGGTGGGCTGGCAGCCGCGGGGCTCCGAGACCGTCTCCGGGTCCGTCGGCGGCCCGGCCCTCCCGGAGCCCGGGGACGGCAGTGCCGGGGGTCGGTCGACCGTCATCGCGGTCTGGGGACCCACCGGCGCGCCGGGCCGCACGACGGTCGCGGTGAACGTGGCCGTGGAGCTGGCCGCGCGCGGGCAGGAGGTCCTCCTCGTGGATGCGGACACCTACGGGGGGTCGATTGCCCAGGCGCTCGGCCTGCTGGACGAGGCGCCGGGCCTCGCGGCCGCCTGTCGTGCAGCAGACCAGGGCACCCTGGACCTGCCAGCGCTGGCTCGGCTCGCACCCGTGGTGACGCCGCGCCTCCGGGTCCTCACCGGGCTGCCCAAGGCGGAGCGATGGCCCGAGCTGCGGGCGGCCGCCCTCGAGCGGGTCCTGGATCTCGCGCGCGAGCTCGCGGCGGTCGTGGTCATCGACTGCGGATTCTGTCTCGAGGACGACGAGGAGCTCAGCTACGACACCACCGCACCTCGCCGCAACGAGGCGACCCTGATGGCCCTGGCGCATGCGGACTCCCTCTTGGCGGTCGGGGGAGCCGATCCGGTGGCACTCCAACGCTTCGTCAGGGCATTGCAGGAGCTTGGCTCGGTGCCCTCGCCCACCCCGATCCCGATAGTCAACCGGGTCCGGAGCAGCGCGGTGGGCTCCCGGCCCGAGGAGCGGATCGCTGAGTCACTCCTGCGCTTCGCCGGCCTCGAGGGGGTGTCGTTCGTGCCCGACGACGCGCAGACCGTCGACGCAGCCCTCCTCGCCGGCCGCTCGGTGGTCGAGCACGCCCCGGACTCCCGGCTGAGGGCGTCGTTCGCCGAGCTGGCCACGGCGGTCGCCCCGTGGACCCGGACCCGGGTCAGGGACCGGCGTGGCCGGCGGTGGCGTCAGGGTGCGAAGAGGATGGTGAGTCCGGCGAACGTGTAGAAGAGCATGATGAGCATGAGCGGCACCTGGCCGATGACGGCCGAACGCCGGTCGAGGACCGACACGGCGCGCTCGTGGGCGGCCAGGACGCCGAGCAGGTGGCCGAGGACGATGCCGACGGCCTGGATCGTCGCGACGAGGGTTGCCTGGACCAGGGTGTCGTCCGGTCGGATGCCCGCCGTGCCCAGCAGGTCCGCCCCGGTGCCGAGGGGGTCGCTGAGGAGGGCCAGCCCCACCGGGGCCTGGTAGACGAAGAGCGACCAGTAGTGGGCCACGACGTACCCGCCGGCGATCGGCACGAGCGAAGGAGCGATGTCCGACACGAAGTGGAACGACTCGTGCATCGGCCTGCGCGACAATGCCATCGACACCGCGGCGGCGAGCCACAGCGTCAGTGCGACCGCTGCGAAGAAGGCGAGCAGGGTGGCCGTCTTGAGCAGTGAGCTGGAGACGGTCGACGTCTGCACGAAGGTCGCCCAGGCCAGGTTGGCCGAGAACCCGTCGTACGCCGTGCTGCCGAGCATGACGGCGACCGTCGCGACGAGGCCGCGTTCGCCCCGCAGCTCGTTGATCCCGTGGAGCGGGGTCCTCAGCACCCACCGGCCGTCCGTGCGTCGACCGAGGGGGGACAGCGCCCCGATCAGGCGGGACCACGCCTCGAAGGGGTCGGCGCGGTCGAACCAGGCCCTGCCGAAGAGAGCAGCTCCGAGGACGGACACGAGGAGGAAGCCGAGGACGAGGAGCCGGAGGAAAGGGATGCTGGTGTTGTCCGCGGCCACGAGCTCGACCCAGGTGAAGAGCGCCAGCCCGATCGCCGCGGGCCACCACCCGGCGCGGTAGGGCAGGAGCGCGAGGTCGGGGGAGACCCGCGCGAGTCGCAGCAGCCCGGTGTGCAGCAGTCGCAACGGGTTGATCACCCGCCAGACGGGCCCGAACACCATGGACACGAATGCGAGCCCCACCCAGAGCCAGACGTAGACGATGTGCGGCACCGGGTTGCGGGCGCTGTCCGGGCCGGCCAGGAGGGCGACGAGGGTCCACAGGGTGAGCGCGATCGACAGGGCCTGGGCGACCCGCCGGACCCACCGCGACTCGAGGACCGCGGTGAGCGCGCCGGGCAGGACGATGCCCTGCGACCGGTCGAGGCGGGGTTCCCGCCACAGGAAGCCGATGGCG
This sequence comes from Intrasporangium calvum DSM 43043, assembly GCF_000184685.1. Taxonomy (NCBI): domain Bacteria; kingdom Bacillati; phylum Actinomycetota; class Actinomycetes; order Micrococcales; family Intrasporangiaceae; genus Intrasporangium; species Intrasporangium calvum. The sequence goes on along the minus strand of NC_014830.1, from coordinate 2,795,730 downwards.
AGGAACGAGATGACGAGGGCGGCGAGCGCGCTCGCCATCAGCGCGGCGAAGGGCAGCGGCAGGTCGCTTCGCGTTCCCACCCCGTGGGCCGGGAGCGCCCCGATGGCCTCGAAGATGCTGCCGTATGCCGCTGGGCTGGCCACCACAGGTCCCTACCGGACCGCGACGGTGAGGATGGTGAGGGCGGGGTCGTGCGTCTCGACCTCGAACACTCCCGACTCGGTCCCGACCAGCCTGACGGTCGTGGGCTTCCCGGCCTTGAGGTCGGCCTCGGCCCCGTTGAACCCGTGGGCGTGCAGCTCGTCGTCGTGGTCGACGGTGACGGTGAGCTCGAGGGCCTGTCCGACTCCGAGCTCGACCTGGGTGGGGGGAGGAGTGATGGTCGTCCCGCTCACGGAGATCTCCATCCGGCTGGCGACCGGGGCGCTCGCGATGGCCTCGGGCGACAGCGCGTCGGGTGAGCCGCACGAGGCGGCGCCGAAGAGCGCGAGGAGACCGATGGCGTACGGCAGGGCACGATTCACACGCATGGGGCGGATCCTACGGGCAGCCGTCTGGCAGAGTGTGAGCATGTCGGACCGGCTGACCTCTCTCGACGCGTCGTTCCTCTACCTCGAGCAGTCGACGACGGCGATGCACGTGGGCTCGGTCATGATCTTCGAACCTCCGGGTCAGGGCTTCGACCACGACGAGCTGGTCCGCATCATCGAGAGCCGGATCGGGGCCATCCCCCGCTTCCGCCAGAAGGTCCGAGACGTCCCCGGCCGGATCGCCAACCCGGTCTGGGTCGACGACGAGGCGTTCGACATGAGCTACCACGTCCGTCGGACCGGCCTGCCTCGCCCGGGCACGGACGCCCAGCTGCAGGACTTCGTGGCGCGGGTCCAGCCGCGCAAGCTCGACCGGACCCGCCCGCTCTGGGAGGTGTACTACGTCGAGGGCCTGCAGGGCGGGCGGTTCGCCATCGTCACCAAGACCCATCACGCCCTCATCGACGGGATCAACGCGCTCGACATCGCTCACGTCATCGTCGACTCGACCCGCGGCGAGAGTCAGGCCGATGGTCAGATGCCGTGGGAGCCCAAGGCGCCGCCATCGTCGATCGAGCTCGTGGCCGGTGCCGTCGTCGATGCGGTGCGTCGACCGACCCAGGTCATCGACCTCGTCCGGGGGGGTCTCAACGACGCGCTCCAGGTGGGTCTCCGCGCGGTGGAGTCGGCTGGGGCCATGGTGTCGACCGTCGCGCGAACCGCCGCTCGGCCCGCGCCCCCCTCCCCGCTCAACGCGCAGGTGGGGTCGGCCCGTCGGTGGGTCATGGTCTCGACGGATCTCGAGGACTACCGCAACGTGCGCAAGCGGCTGGCGAAGGGGGCCTACGCCGAGGACGTCACCATCAACGACGTCGTCCTGGCGACGATCGCCGGTGGGTTCCGCAGCTGGCTCCTCGCCCGTGGCGAGCCGGTCCACAGCGGCACTGTCGTGCGGGCCATGGTGCCGGTCAGCGTCTACGGCGACGATCCCGCCGGGATGTACGCCAACCAGGTGATGGCGTGCGTCGTCAATCTTCCCGTGGGCGAGCCGGGCGCCTCGATGCGGCTGCACCAGATCGCCTTCGCGATGCGTCAGCAGATGGAGGGGGGCCAGGCCGTGGGCGCGACGTCCCTCGCCAACCTGGCCGGCTTCGCGCCGCCGACCCTCCACGCCTTGGGGGCGCGGCTCGGCTCCGCGGTCTCGCGACGGCTCTACAACGTGATGATCACCAACGTCCCCGGGCCCCAGGCACCGCTCTACGCCGGCGACGCGGAGATGCTGTCGACGTACCCGGTGACCCCCTTGGCCCAGGGCCAGGCATTGGCGATCGGCATCACGTCCTACAACGGCGGTGTGTACTACGGCCTCAACGCCGACCGGGAGGCCATGCCGGACGCCGACGACCTCGCGGCGTCGATCGTCGACTCCCTGGCCGAGCTGCGAAGTGGGCGGGAGTCCTGATGCCCGTCGTCCGGATCTACTTGCCCGTCGGCCGACGTGAGCTCGAGCACCTCCAGGTGACCGGTACCGTCGACGCCTCACCCTCGAGTCCGCGGCAGGGCTTCGCCGTCACCGACGAACTGCGGTCCCGCACCCCGAATGCCGACGTCGAGGAGCTCGAGTACGCCGCGTTCGCCGATGCCGTGGCGGCGTCGGCGTCGGCTCGCTCGGCGCCGGGCGACCGCCGGGTCGTGGCTGCCACGGACGCCGACCCGGAGTGGGTGTCGACCGGCGGCGGGGGAGCGGTCAGCTCAGTCGCCCTCGTGGCTCCGGTGCCGATGAGCCGTATCGCGTCCTTCCACGTCGACGAGGACCGCGGCGTCCCGGACGACGGCGGGCAGTCGGACGACCTGCTGTGGTACGACGTGACGGAGCTGGCCGAGGTTCGCACGCTGCTCGGGTGACGTCTTGCCAAGGGCCGAACGTTCGTGCTTTTATTCCGAGGTGAGCAAGGGCGAGCAGACCAAGACCGCCATCCTCGGGGAGGCCAGTGAGCTGGCGTCCCGGGTCGGCCTCGGCGGCCTCACCATCGGCACGCTCGCGTCGGCGGCCAGTCTCTCCAAGAGCGGGCTCTACGCCCACTTCATGTCGAAGGAGTCCCTGCAGGTCGAGGTGCTGCGCTACGCACGTGACCTGTTCACCGACAATGTCCTGCGCCCGGCGGTGAAGGCGCCCCGTGGGGAGCCGCGACTCCGGGCCGTCTTCGAGCACTGGCTCGCGTGGCAGACGAGCCGCTTCGGCGGTGGCTGCATCTTCGTCAATGCGGCGAGCGAGTATGACGACCAAGAGGGCCCGGTGCGCGACGAGCTGGTCCGCGCCGAGCGCGACAAGCAGGAGTCCATCGCACTCGTCATCCGGACAGCGGTCGCCGAGGGGCACTTCGACCCGGACGTCGACCCTGCGCTGGTCGCCTACGAGCTGGAGGGGATCCTCCTGTCACACCACTACGCACGCCGACTGATGCGCGACCCGAGGGCCGACGAGCACGCGCGTCGGGCCTTCGAGCGGCTGCTCGAGCGCTGTCGGCGACGGTCCGCCTGACCGGCGGACGACACCCTCTCTCCGGCTCGGCGCGCACGGGCCCTCACTCCCAGGAGTCCTCATCACCTCTTTCGTTCCCAGAAAAGCATGATCGTTCGTGCTATCCTTTTCGCCGGGAGTCGACTCACCTTCCGGGCGGCCGACCTGGCGTCCCCCGGCGTGGCTGCGGCCTGGGCGGAGCGGTGGTGGTTCCGGCTGGCGCCGCCGGCTCAGGTCGACCCCTCGCCCGGGAAAGGCACGCGAGAGCTGCTCGGCGGCACCTTCGAGGTGCGGCGGCGCGGTCGGGCCGTCCGCGGATGGGCGTGGGGCGAGGGACCGGTCGTCCCTGCGCCGGTTCCGGGACATGCTCCGGTTCGGTCGGCGCACCGAACGACACCTGGTCGCGCGGGCAGAGCGACGCACGGGCTATCCGGCGGCCGAGCTCGACGTTGCGCGCCTCGGTGCGCAGCTGGATCCGCGGCCGCCCCTGCTGGTCGTCCACGACCTCCACGACAGGGAGACAGCGCACAGCGGGTCGGCTCGCCTCGTGGCGCACTGGCCCGGCGCTCGCCTGTACACGACCGCCGGTCTCGGGCACCGGCGGATCCTCGCGGATGCAGCGGTGGGTGGTGCGGTGGCCCGCTTCGCGGCGCGGCTACCGGTTGAGGCGTCGCTCCACGGTGGCGAGCGGCCGCAGCCCCTGCCGGAAGGGTGGGTGCGGGAGAGCAGCGTCGCCTGAGACCGCCCGGACCTGGCACGCTGTCCAGCCCGTGAGCGGTGGTGGGCCAGAGGGCCAGAGCCCTTGTTACCGTGCGCCAATGGACTTCACCGCCGACGAGTACGCCCGCCGCGACGCCGAGCGCCTGCGCGAGGTCCTCGCCGGGCCCCCGGTGACCTGGACCTTCATCGGTGACAGCATCACCCAGGGCGTCGTGCACACCCATGGCTGGCGCAACTTCGTCGAGCTCTTCGCCGAGCGGGTCCGGGGCGAGCTCGGCAGGCTCGGCGACGCGGTCATCAACTCCGGCGTCTCCGGAAGCACCGCGCAGAGCCTGCTCGGCGAGTTCCACTGGCGGGCCGGACGGTTCGCACCAGACGTGCTGTTGGTGATGTACGGGACGAACGACATGCTCGACTCGGACGAGGGCGTCCGCGGGTTCCGTTACCGGCTCGACCAGATCGTCCAGCAGGGCCGGGACGTCGGGGCGACGGTGGTGCTCCAGACGCCACCGCCCGTGCTGCCCGACGGTGCTCGGACCCCAGAGCTGATGGGTCGCTACGCCGCAGCCGTCCGGGAGGTGGCCGAGACGCTCGGGGTCGTCCTCGTGGACCACGCGGCCGCGTGGGAGCGGGCGGCTCGCGAGGTCGGGTCCGACGTGGCTCCGGACGGATGGCTCGACGACTCGTGCCATCCGGGCGCCCGCGGGCACCAGGCGATGATCCGCACCCTGCTCGCGACCCTCGACCTCGACGACCCGAGCAGCCCGGTGTGCAGCCTCGCCGCCACCCCAGCGGTCGCGGCCCCCCGCTGAGCCAGCTGAGCCAGCTGAGCCAGCTGAGCCAGCTGAGCCAGCTGAGCCAGCCGCGTCTGCCGCGTCTGCCGCGTCTGCCGCGTCTGCCGGCGCGGACGTTCAGGGTCTCCTCAGGGTGCGTTCAGGGCAGACCTCCATGGTTCGGCGGCACGCCTTGGCGCAGACTGGTCGCATGACCTACCCATACCGGCCGGACCCGACCCGCGACGCCGTCGCCGTCACCGACGACGAGCGCACTTGGGCGGTTCTCGGTCACATCTCCACCCTGGTCGCCGCAGTGCTCTCGGTCGGCTGGCTCTCCTTCCTCGGTCCGCTCGTGATCTGGGCGGTCCACAAGGACCGGAGCGCCTTCGTCCGGCAGTCCGCCGCCGGCGCGTTCAACTTCAATCTCGTCATCTGGGCCACGACGATCGTCGGCTGGATCTTCTTCATCACGCTGATCGGCATCCCGGTCGCCATCATCCTGTGGGTCGCGGCCTTCGCGACGAGCGTGTACTGCCACGTGCGGGGCGCCGTCCTCGCGAGCCGGGGTGAGCAGTACCGCTACCCGTGGGGCCTCACGGTCCTGCGCTGAGCGGTACGCCGCACCGCTCCTGCCCTGGGATCGACGGCGTGGAACGATGGGACGGTCGCCCACCAGGCGACCGTCCCCCACGCCGTTGAACGGCGCGACCCACACACAGCAGGAGTCTCGATGGACGCAGTGACCCACGTCCCTGCACCGGTCAACGAGCCGGTGCTCGACTACGCGCCCGGTTCCCCGGAGCGCTCCGCGTTGGAGGCGGCTCTGACCGAGCTCGCCGCCACGCCGGTCGAGCTGACCCACGTCATCGACGGTCAGCGGGTGCTCGGGGGCGGTGAGGAGATCACGGTGCGCCAGCCGCACGCGCACGCGAAAGTGCTCGGCACGCTGCGCGGTGCCACCGCCGCTGACGCGTCGAGGGCCGTGGCCGCCGCCAAGGGTGCGGCGCCCATGTGGCGGGAGCTCGCCTTCGACGACCGGGCCGCGATCCTGCTCAAGGCCGCGGAGCTGCTGGCCGGGCCGTGGCGGGCCCGCCTGAACGCTGCGACGATGCTCGGCCAGTCCAAGACGGCCTACCAGGCCGAGATCGACGCGGCCTGCGAGCTGATCGACTTCTGGCGGATCAACGTCCACTTCGCCCGGCAGCTCCTCGAGCAGCAGCCACCGCTGAACTCCAAGGGGGTCTGGAACCGCTCCGACTACCGTTCCCTCGAGGGCTTCGTCTACGCGATCACCCCGTTCAACTTCACGTCGATCGCGGGCAACCTGCCGACCGCTCCGGCCCTGATGGGCAACACCGTGGTGTGGAAGCCGGCACCGACGCAGCAGCGGGCGGCGACGGTCATCATGGACCTGCTCGAGGAGGCCGGCCTCCCGCCGGGCGTCATCAACATGCTCACCGGCCACGGCGCCGAGGTCTCGAAGGTGACGCTGACCGACCCCGACCTGGCCGGCATCCACTTCACCGGCTCGACGCCGACCTTCCAGCACCTGTGGAAGGAGGTCGCGGGCAACCTCGACCGCTACCGCACCTACCCGCGACTCGTGGGCGAGACCGGCGGCAAGGACTTCATCCTCGCCCACCCGTCCGCCGACCCGGCGGTGCTGCGCACGGCAATGATCCGCGGCGCGTTCGAGTACCAGGGCCAGAAGTGCTCGGCCGCCTCGCGCGCCTACGTCCCCGCCTCGGTGTGGAAGCAGATCCGCGACGAGCTGGTCGACCTCACCAACGGGCTGGAGCAGGGTGACATCACCGACTTCACGCAGTTCCTCGGGGCCGTGATCGACGAGCGGGCCTTCGCCAAGCACAAGGCAGCCATCGACCGGGCGCACGCCACCGACGGCGTCGACGTCATCGCGGGCGGCACCTACGACGACTCCGTCGGCTACTTCATCCGGCCCACGATCTGGGTCGCGAGCGACCCCGACGACGAGTGCTACACGACGGAGTACTTCGGGCCGATCCTGTCGGTGCACGTCTACGACGACGGCGACTACGACCGCGTCCTCGACCAGATGGAGCGCGTGGCCCCGTACGCACTGACCGGCTCGATCATCGCGCAGGACCGTGCTGCGATCGCCGACGCAACCGCGCGGCTTCGCTTCGCGGCGGGCAACTTCTACATCAACGACAAGCCGACCGGGGCGGTCGTCGGGCAGCAGCCGTTCGGTGGCGGCCGGGCGTCCGGCACGAACGACAAGGCCGGCGCCGCGCAGAACCTGCTCCGCTGGACGAGCGTGCGCTCGATCAAGGAGACCTTCGTCCCCCCGACCGACCACCGTTACCCCCACATGCGCTGACCAGCGCCTCCGGACGGAGCCACGCGGGGGAGCTGACGGTCGAGGTGAAGCGAGCCCAGCGGCATACGGCACCTGTCGTATGCCGCTGGGCTCGGGGCGGCGCGTGCCTGCCCGGCGGTGACCCGCCGCACCGCAGCCCGCTCAGCTGCGCTCGTCCAACCAACGCCGACCGGACTCGTGCTCGCTCCGGAGCGCCTTGATGAAGGCCGGCGCTGCCGCCTTCTCGATCCGGCCGCCGATGAGCGGGACGTTCGCCTTGAGGTCGCCGTCGATGGTCAGGTGCGTCGACCCGCCCTGCGGCTCCATCCGCACCGTCCCGCGCATCGCCACGGGGGCGCCGGCAGCCTCGACCGTCAGGGTGCCGTCTCGCGACCCGTCGGCGGAAGGGGCGCTCCAGCGGTAGGTCTCGGTCACCGAGAGGTGCGCGCCCACGATGGACTTGACGAAGTCCGGCAGCCCGTCGGAAGACAGGTCTCGGCGGGTCACCACCACGGCCCCCGCGCCCTCCTCACGGACGGCGACGTCGTGCCGCAGGGCCCCGGAGTCGGCGCACTTGCGCTCCTGGAACTCGGGACTCGTCTTCATCGCATAGACCACGTCCACCGGGGCGTGGTAGGTGATCGTCTCGGTGATCCGCATGCCCCAACGCTAAGGCACACGGCGCGGCAACGGCCGGTCAGGACCCGAGTCGCGACCGTTCACTGACCGTCGCGAGGGCCGGTCCCGAGCGCTCCAGCTCACGCGCGATCCGGCCGAGCTCCTTGCCCTCGGCCGCGGTCACCCGGTTGAGCAGCTCCTGGAGGCGCTCGCGGGCGCGGAGTCGCACGGTCGGGTCGACCCGGCTCGGGCCCGGGGCCTCGAGCACGAGACTTCCGTCGACGACCAGGTCGGCGCGAGCCGCCTCGGTGGCCAGCTCCCGCGTGCGAGCCGCACCAGCGAGCACGGTCGCCGTGTAGGACTGGAGAGCGGCACCGACGGCATCCAGCTCTCGGGCCGTCCGCTCGAGCAGCTCGCGCTCCCGCGTCGTGGCATCGGGACGTCCTGCTCTCTCGGCCCGGTTCGCCACCTGGGTCAGATCGGCGACGAGGTCAGCCAGGGTGATCGCCTGCTGCCGGAGGGCGCCGCCGAGGGCGGAGGTGGAACCCGGGTCCCCGATTCGCCTCATGTCCGCTCGCGTCCCGGCCCGGGCCCGGCGCTCCGGGTTGCGGAGACGACCGAGGTGCCCCGGAGGGCTCCGGCCCGCTGGGTCGCTCCCGCCGGGACGCCGGCCGCGCTGCCCACGTCGATGAGCCGCTCCTCGAGCGCCTCGGACAGCGCCCGGAGGGTGTCGGCAGCCTGCTCGACCCAGCTGTCCAGCGCGCGCTGGGTGCCGATATCGCCCAGGTCGGGGAGATGGGTGAGCAGCTGGTCGGCCAGCTCGGCGGTGACGCGGCGCGACTGGTCGAGGGCGCGCAGAGTCGCCGGGTCGCCCGCAGCGCCAGCGGGGGGTGGAGTGAGGGCCGAACCCGGTCATGTGCCCACTGTAGGGACTCGCGGACACGGGCCGCGGCCGTTCTCCACCGGCGCCGGACGCCGCCCGGTGCGGTGCCGATGGGTGGGTTCGGGGGCAGCGCCCCACGGGGATAGGCTCACATCATGAGATGCGCGCACGACGGCGTGACGCGTACTGGCCATTGATGAGGAACAAGAGCATCGCATGTCTGCGCCACTCGAGCAGTCCAGGATCGACGTTCTCCAGGCCGCTGCCGCGGCCCTGACCACCCCCAGCCCGAAGGGCGCCGCCACGAGCCGCACCCGGGGCCGGGCCAAGGCCGGGCCAGCCCCACAGGACGGCTCGAACGCCTTCCTCAAGGCGTACTACCGTCTCGTCGCGACCGAGGACCTGATCGCTCGCGAGCCAGCCGAGCTGGCTTCGATCGCCATGGGGCACAGGGAGTTCGCCCAGCACCGACCGGTCGGCACGTTCAACGTCCGCGTGACCAATGCCGACGTCGACGCGGCGGGCCATGACGTCAAGTACACGAACGTCGACATCGTGCTCGACGACATGCCCTTCCTCGTCGACTCGGTCGTCGCCGCCCTCGGCGGCTTCGACCGCGGAGTCCACATCATCGTCCACCCCCAGATGAACGTCACCCGGACCGTGACCGGCGAGCTGGTCGACGTCGTGACCGAACCGACGACCGAGATCCCCGACGAGGTCGCCCTCGTCCGTGAGTCGTGGATGCACCTCGAGATCGACCGACTGCCGGCCTCCGCCATTCCCGAGGTGGAGGAGCGTCTTCGGCACGTCCTCCAGAACGTCCGCGACGCCGTGGAGGACTGGCCCAAGATGCGGGCCCACGCGCTCACCATCGCCAGCGAGCTCAAGTCGGCGACACCACCCGGCACGAGCCCGCACGAGGCGCGCGAGGCGAGCCGCTTCCTCGAGTGGCTCGCGCACAACAACTTCACCTTTCTCGGCTACCGCGAGTACTCCCTCAGCCGGGAGGAGGGCAACGACGTGTCCCGACAGGTCCCGGGGACCGGCCTCGGCCTGCTTCGGTATGACCGGCCCCAGGCCGGCACGGGCATCGTCCTCACCCCGGCTGCCAGCCGCGCGGCCCGGGACTCGACGATCCTGATCATCACCAAGGCCAACTCGCGGGCCACCGTGCACCGGGACGTCTACCTGGACTACATCTCCGTCAAGAAGTTCAATGCGCGCGGAGAGTGCGTCGGGGAGCAGCGGTTCCTCGGGCTCTACGCGTCGCCCGCCTACAACGACACGATCCACGACATCCCGCTTCTCGACGTCCGAGCCCAGGAGGTGCTGCGCCTCACCGGCCTGACGCCGGAGAGCCACTCGGGCAAGGACATCCTCCAGATCCTCGAGACCTACCCGCGAGACGAGCTCTTCCAGACGAGCGCCGCGCAGCTGGCCGAGGTGGCGACCTCGGTGCTGCACATCCAGGAGCGCCGAAAGACCAAGCTCTTCCTCCGGCGGGACGAGTTCGGGCGGTTCATGTCCTGCCTCGTCTACCTGCCCAGGGACCGCTACAACACGACCGTCCGTCTCCGGATCCAGTCCGTGCTCCTCGAGGCGTTCGGCGGGGACAGCATCGACTTCACCACCCGGGTGAGCGAGTCGACCCTGGCCCGGCTCCACTTCGTGGTCCGGATGCCCTCCGGGGTCGAGATCCCCGAGGTCGACTCGGACGCGCTGGAGCAGCGAGTCGTCGAGGCGACCCGGACCTGGGACGAGGACCTCGTCGAAGAGCTCAGCCGCCGGCGTGACGCGGAGGCCACCGCCCGAGCCATGGCGGACTACGCCAAGGCGCTCCCCGAGGCCTACAAGGAGGACTTCGGGGTGGGCATCGCCGCCGACGACCTCGACCGCGTCGAGGCGCTCGGCGAGGGCCCGACCGCGACGGCCCTGCACCTCTACCGCGACCCGAACTCCAAGGATCCGCAGGAGCGTCGACTGAAGCTCTACCGGCGCGGCCGGCTCTCCCTGACCCAGGTGCTGCCGTTCTTCACCCACCTCGGGGTCGAGGTGACCGACGAGCGGCCCTACGAGCTCCAGGGGTCAGAGTTCGGGGAACTGCACATCTACGACTTCGGGCTGCGGGTCGACTCCGCCCAGTGGGCTGAGGGGGCAGCGGCGGCCGATGTGAAGGACCGCTTCGAGGAGGCCTTCCGGGCCGTGTGGGCCGGGGAGACCGAGTCCGACGGCTTCAACGCGCTCGTTCTGGTCGCGGGCCTGACCTCACGGCAGATCGTCATCCTGCGCGCCGTCGCCAAGTATCTGCGGCAGTCAGGTTCCACCTTCTCCCAGGAGTATGTCGAGTCGGCCCTCGTCGCCCACCCGCACGTGGCGCGCGGCCTCGTCGACCTCTTCGAGGCCCGGTTCGACCCGGAGCGTTTCCCCGACACCGAGGCGGGCCGCACCAAGCGGGAGTCCCGGGCCAAGGCGCACGTCGCCACGATCCGTGAAGCGCTCGACGAGGTGGCCAGCCTCGACCACGACCGGATCATCCGTGCCCTGCTGGGCGTCATCCGCGCCGGCCTGCGCACGAACTTCTACCAGCCCGACGAGTCGGGGGCCCCCAAGCCCTACGTCGCCCTCAAGCTCGACCCGAAGCGGGTTCCAGACCTGCCGGCGCCGCGCCCCATGTACGAGATCTGGGTCTACAGCCCGCGCGTCGAGGGCGTGCACCTGCGCTTCGGCAAGGTCGCGCGCGGGGGCCTGCGGTGGTCCGACCGCCGCGAGGACTTCCGGACCGAGGTGCTCGGTCTCGTCAAGGCCCAGATGGTGAAGAACGCCGTCATCGTTCCGACCGGCTCGAAGGGCGGTTTCTACCCCAAGCAGCTGCCGAACCCCGCCGTGGACCGCGGGGCCTGGCTCGACGAGGGCATCGCGTCCTACCGGATGTTCATCTCCGGCCTCCTCGACGTGACGGACAACCTGGTGTCCGGCGAGGTCGTCGCGCCGCGCCGCGTCGTGCGACATGACGACGACGACACCTACCTCGTGGTTGCCGCCGACAAGGGGACCGCGAAGTTCTCCGACATCGCCAACGGGATCTCGGCGGACTACGGCTTCTGGCTGGACGACGCCTTCGCCTCCGGCGGGTCGGCCGGCTACGACCACAAGGGCATGGGCATCACGGCCCGTGGGGCCTGGGAGTCGGTCAAGCGCCACTTCCGGGAGATGGGCGTGGACACGCAGTCGGAGCCCTTCACCGTGGTCGGTGTCGGCGACATGAGCGGCGACGTCTTCGGCAACGGGATGCTCCTGTCCGAGCACATCCGCCTCGTCGCGGCCTTCGACCACCGGCACATCTTCGTCGACCCGGATCCCGATCCGGGTCCGTCCTTCGCCGAGCGTCGTCGACTCTTCGACCTGCCGGGCTCGTCGTGGGCCGACTACGACCGCAGCCTCATCGCCAAGGGCGGCGGGGTGTTCGACCGGTCCCTCAAGTCGGTCCCCGTCACGCCGCAGATGGTCCAGGCGCTCGGGCTGCGTCCCCAGACGAAGAGCCTGACCCCGGCAGAGCTGATGAAGGCGATCCTCCTTGCGCCCGTCGACCTGCTGTGGAACGGCGGCATCGGCACCTACGTCAAGGCGTCCACCGAGACCAACTCCGAGATCGGCGACCGGGCCAACGACGCGATCCGCGTCAACGGAGCTGACCTGCGCTGCAAGGTCGCGGGCGAGGGCGGCAACCTCGGGGCGAGCCAGCTCGGCCGGATCGAGGCGGCGCTCGCCGGCGTCCGGATCAACACCGACGCCATCGACAACAGCGCCGGCGTCGACACCTCCGACCACGAGGTCAACATCAAGATCCTCCTCACCGGGCTGACCCGGACGGGCGAGATGACGATGAAGCGTCGCAACGCACTGCTCGCCTCGATGACCGACGAGGTGGCCGAGCAGGTGCTGCGCGACAACTACGAGCAGAACGTCCTGCTCGGCAACGCGCGGGCGCAGGAGCACGCGATGCTGCCGGTCCACGAGCGGCTCATCCAGTTCCTCGAGGAGCACGGCGATCTCGACCGGGCCCTCGAGTTCCTGCCGAGCGACGCCGAGATCGCCCGGCGCCAGAAGGCCGGTGCCGGACTGACCTCACCGGAGTTCTCCGTCCTCGTGGCCTACTCGAAGCTGCACCTCAAGAACCAGCTCATCACCTCGTCCTTGCCGGAGGACGCGTGGTTCGGCACGACCTTGGCCGAGTACTTCCCGACGCCGTTGCGCCGCAAGTTCGCCGACCAGATCGCCACCCACCCCCTGCGACGCGAGATCATCACGAACGCCGTCGCGAACAGCATGATCAACCGAGGCGGGATCACCTTCACCTACCGTGCGGTCGAGGAGACCGGGGCGTCGCCGGAGCAGGTGGCCCGAGCCTACGTCGTGTGCCGTGAGGTGTTCGACCTGGCCGGCTACGTCGCGCGCGTGGAGGAGACCGACAACGTCGTGACCACCGCCGCCCAGACGAGCCTCTACCTCGAGTTCCGGCGACTGCTCGACCGGGCGATCCGATGGTTCCTCACGACGCGGCCGGCCACGCTCGACATCGCGGCGGAGGTGGACCGGTTCCGTCCGGGGATCGCGGCTCTCGGCGGCCGGATGTCACAGCTGCTCCAGGGCCGCGAGCAGGCGCGGCTGCTCGGCCGGGCCAAGGAGTTCGAGGCCAAGGGCGTGCCGGAGGATCTCGCCCTGTCCGCGGCGTCGCTGCTCGACTCGTACTCGCTGCTCGACTGCATCGAGATCGCCGCCGACACCGGCGAGACCCTCGACGACGTCGCTGCGGTGTACTTCCTGACATCCGACACGTTCTCGATCGACGCGATGCTCAACCGCGTCACGTCGCTGCCGCGAGAGAACCGGTGGGACGCCATGGCCCGAGGCGCGCTCCGCGACGACCTCTACGCGGTGCTCGACATCCTGACGCGCTCCGTGCTCGAGGTCAGCCGACCCGGTGAACCCGCCGACCAACGGCTCGCCGAGTGGTCCGAGCTCAACGCCGACGCGCTGCACCGGGCCAAGGCGGCGCTGGGCGGGATCGAGCGGATGTCCTACGCCGGGATCGCCGCGCTGTCGGTCGCACTCCGCACCCTGCGCACCGTGACCAAGCCCGCATCGTCGAGCACCGCGACCAGCCGACCCGCGGTCCCGGAGCAGCCGGCCAAGGCCCCGGCGCCCCGGGCCACAGCGAAGCGCACCTCGACGAAGAAGGCCAGCAGCCAGCCAAGTCGCTGAGCCCGGTCCCAGCCGTCTCCGTCTTCCCCGGCCCACGCCACGGAAAGACGGAGACGGGACCGAGCCCAGCGGCATACGGCAACGGGTGGGTCGACCCGGACGCATAGGCTCACCCTGTGGCAACCCTGAGCGAGCTCCTCCGGCAGCGGACCGTGCTCGGCGAGCATGACGTGGAGTGGCTCCACATGCTCGTCGGGGACTGGCAGCTGATCGCCGACCTCTCCTTCGCCGACCTGGTCCTGTGGGTCCGCTCCACCGCTGACTCCTGGGAGGCCGTGGCCCACGTCCGGCCCACCACGGGACACCTCGTCTACGTCGACGACCAGGTCGGCCGCCGGGCCGACGACGAGCACGCCGGTCCGCTGCTCGACGAGGCGGCCGCCGAGCAACGGATCCTCCGGGTCCGGCAGGTCGAGGTGCCCAGCGACTCCGGCAGCCAGTCCGTCCGGGAGGAGTACATCCCCGTCGTCCGCAGCGGCCGGGTGGTCGCCGTCGTCACCCGCCACACCAACCTCTGGACGACGCGCACCCCGAGCCGCCTCGAGATCACCTACCTCGCGACCGCCGACGCCCTCTGCCGCATGGTCTCGGCCGGCGAGTTCCCGCACGGTGCCGCGCCGACCGGCCTGCGCCGCGGCGCGCCGAGAGTCGGCGACGGCGTCATCCGGCTCGACATCGACGGCGTCGTCACCTACGCCAGCCCCAACGCGGTCTCGGCCCTGCACCGGCTCGGCCACCTCGGCGAGGTCGTCGGCGCCAGCCTCGCGCAGGTGGTCACCGAGAACATCCGCGAGTCGTACCCCGTCGACGAGGGCCTGCCCCTCGTGGTCACCGGACGCCAGCCGTGGCGCACCGAGGTCGTCGGCGGAGGCACGACGGTCTCGATGCGCGCCATCCCGCTCACGGAAGCAGGCCAGCGCTTCGGCGCGCTGGTGCTGCTCCGCGACGTCGGGGAGCTGCGCCGCCGGGAACGCGAGCTCATGACCAAGGAGGCGACCATCCGGGAGATCCACCACCGGGTCAAGAACAACCTCCAGTCCGTCGCCGCGCTGCTGCGCCTCCAGGCCCGCCGCGTCCCCGAGGGTGAGGCCCGGACGGCCCTGCAAGAGGCCGAGCGACGGGTCGGCACCATCGCCACCGTCCACGACCAGCTGAGCCAGGGCTTCGACGAGTCCGTGGACTTCGACACCATCGCCAAGCGTGGCCTGCAGGCCATCATCGAGGTCTCCTCGAACGGCGCGCCGATCGACAGCCGGGTCGAGGGGTCGTTCGGCCGGCTCCGCGCCGAGGACGCGACCGCGCTCGCGATGATCATGAGCGAGCTGGTCCAGAACGCGATCGAGCACGGTCTCGGTGAGCGTGGGGGAGCGCTCGAGGTGACCATCGAGCGGCTCAGCGACGAACGCGGCAGGGCGATGGTCATCGTGTCGGTCGTCGACGACGGCAAGGGCATCGACCCCGCCCGCCCGCCCGGCTCCGGGCTGGGCACGCAGATCGTCCAGTCCCTCGTCGCGGACCTCCAGGGGCGGATCACGTGGGAGCCGGGCAGCCCGCGGGGAACCCGGGCCCGGTTCACCGCCAGCCTGAGGCCGCCGAACTGAGGTCCTGCGCGGCTCCGGGTTGGAGGGACGGGGAGCCGACGGGGGGTGACGTCAGGCAGACGCGAGCCCGGTGACCACGACGGGTCACCGGGCTCGCGTGAGACGTTCGGGGTCAGCCGGCGCGGCGCGCCCTGGCGTTGCGGCGCTTGAGAGCTCGGCGCTCGTCCTCACTGAGGCCACCCCAGACACCGGCATCCTGCCCGGTCTCGAGGGCCCACTTGAGGCAGGTGTCGATGACCGGACAGGTCCGGCACACGGCCTTCGCCTCTTCGATCTGCAGGATGGCCGGACCAGTGTTGCCGATGGGGAAGAACAGTTCCGGATCGGCATCCAGACAGGCAGCGCGGTCGCGCCAATCCATGTGGCTCGTGCTCCTTCGTCATGTCGTTCGGCACCACGCTGGGTTGGTGGTGGTGCGGTTCTCGGGCGCCAGCGTCGTTGTCGGAGCCATTGGTCGTCGGTGTTGGTGTGACCGTGCCGGTGTGACCCGGGGATCACGTTCCCCCTGACCAACGGAAACGCGCACGAAGAGGTTCCGTACGCGTCTCGGGTCATCAACCAGTGTGCCGAGAGCCCATGGGTGCTGCAAGGCTTTGGGGGCTAATCACACCAAGAGTTGATCCTATCTGCAGTTGGCGTTCAGATCCATACCCACCCCGCGTGGACTTGGCGGGTAGAAGGCCCGGGTCTTCGCCCTCCCGGGCGCCAGTAGGCTCCAACGGTGACCGATGCGACGCCTTCAACCGATCCCGCCGAGCCTCTCGTTCCGACACCCGGGCGTGCGTGGGCACCCGTCGTCGCGGCCCTCCTGACGCTCCTCGAGGGGACCATCCTGCTCGTCCTCGCTGGCTTCTACGGGTACGAGATGGCCGTCGGCGCTGCGAACTCCCTGACGACGGCTGCGACGTCCGGGGCTCTCATCCTCATCTTCGGAATCGCCCTGCTGGTCCTGGCCCGTGCCTGGGGGCGGCGCCAGAGCTGGGCGCGCACGCCCACCCTCGTGTGGAACCTGCTGCTCCTACCGGTCGCCTGGTCCCTGTTCGAGTCGGATCAGGTCCTCCTCGCGGCCGGACTGGGCGTCCTGGCGATCGCCGGCGTGGTGGCGGCCATCGCGACTCCCGCACGTCTCCAGGGCACCTTCCCGTCCGGTCGGTGATGGGCCCATGACGGGCCCACAGAGGTGAGCCCCAGGGACGGGGGACCGTGGGCCGGCCCGGGGAGCCCTGTGATGAAGGCCACAGAGCTCCGGCCCTATCAGGGCCGCCGATCCGCCGATCCGCCGGTCGCTCCTCGATCAGCGCAGCGAGAGCCAGTCGTTCCAGCCATTGTGCAGGACCAGCCAGGCGATGAGGCCGTAGCCGGCCTGACCCGGGTGCGCCCGGTCAGGGCTCGCCGCGAGGTCAGCCATCCACTGGTCATGGCTCGCCAAGGGCCGGAAACAGTCGACGTAGGTGACCCCGCGTCGGGAGCACACATCCGCCTGCGCCTCGGCGAGAGCCTCGATGCGCCGGTTGAGCTCACCGTCGAGCGACGGGGTCAGGCCGACGACGAAGACCCCGATGCCGGCGTTGGTCGCCTCGTCGATGACGTTGGCCAGGTTGAGCCGCGATCTCGCCATCGTCATGCCGGTGAGGATGTCGGCCGTGCCGAAGGAGAGCACGAGGCGGCGCTCGGAGCGGCCCTTCCAGCGCGGCTGCGCCTCGGCTGCCCACCGGGTGACGACGTCCCCCGACGTGCTGCCTCGGACGCCGAGGTTGTAAGAGGTCAGGTCGATGTCGGGGTGCTGCGTGCGGGCGACCACGCGGCCGACCCAGCCGAGACCCTTGGGATCCCCGTAGCCCGCGGTCGTCGAGGCGCCGACGAACACCATCCCGACGTCGCGAACACCGTCCGCCACCGTGAACGCGGGGGTCGGGGCGAAGTAGGGCTCGTGGGTCGGGGGCTCACCCACGCTGGTGGACTCGTCTGCAGACGCGGGCTGCTCTTCCGCGAGGACCGGCGGGTCGGCCGGCGGCGGCGGGGTGCGGTCGGCGCCGCCGTTGTCGAACTGCGTGTGGGCGGAGGGGTAGGCAGGTCCCACGCCGAAGGTGGGCCGGTCCTGGCTGTTGGCGGAGTCGGTCACGTCGTCAGTCCTCGTCGTCGAGTCGGGCCAGCCAGGTCGCCAGGCGGTCGATGGGGACCTCGAACTCCGGGTTCAGATCGACGAAGGTCCTCAGCTGGTCGGCGAGCCACGCGAGACTGACCTGTTCCTCGCCGCGCCGGCTGGCGAGCTCCTCGATTCCGCGGTCGGTGAAATACACCCTCGGAGGTTATCGCGTGGCTCGGGTGCGGCGATGGAGGCTCGGCGGCCGCCAGGCACCCACCCGTTGGTGGGGGTGAGTGCCTGGCGTCGGCGGAGCGTTCGTGTGACAGTGCGGTCAGCGAGAGCGGATGAACGCCTGGTCCATGAGCTCGGCCTGCTCGGCTGCATGCTTCTTCGTCGAGCCCGTCGCCGGTGAGGCGGAGGCCTTGCGGGCCACGACTCGCCACGGTCGCGTCTCGCCGACCCTGGCGAGGTCCTCGTGGAGCCACTGGGCCATCAGGGGCCAGGCGCCCTGGTTGCGCGGCTCGTCCTGGACCCACATCAGCTCGGCACCGGGGTAGCGGGCCGCAACCTCGCGGATCTCCTCGACCGGGATCGGGTAGAGCTGCTCCACGCGGATGATGGCCGTCGCAGTGTCCTCCCGCTTCGCCCGCTCGGCATCCAGCTCGTGGACGACCTTGCCGGAGGCGAAGAGGACCCGGTCGACGTTCTCGGCGACGCCGTCGTGGTCGGCGAGGACCGGCTGGAAACCACCTTGCGTGAAGGCCTCGACGTCACTGGCTGCCGCCTTGCTCCGCAGCATCGACTTGGGGGTGAACACGACGAGTGGCGTGCGTGGCCGGGCGTAGGCCTGGCGCCTCAGGAGGTGGAAGTAGCTGGCGGCTGTGGAGGGATAGGCGACCGTCATGTTGTTCTCGGCGCAGAGCTGGAGGTAACGCTCGATCCGCGCTGAGCTGTGGTCGGGGCCCTGTCCCTCGTAGCCGTGCGGGAGGAGCAGGACGACAGAGCTGCGCTGGCCCCACTTCTGCTCCGAGCTGCTGATGAACTCGTCGACGATGGTCTGGGCCCCGTTGGCGAAGTCACCGAACTGGGCTTCCCACAGCACGAGCGCATCCGGCCGCTCGACCGAGTAGCCGTACTCGAAGCCCATCGCGGCGTACTCGGACAGGAGGGAGTCGTAGACCCAGAAGCGGGCCTGCCCCTCGCCGAGATAGAGGAGCGGAGTCCACTCTTCCGCGGTGGTCTTGTCGATGAGCACGGCGTGCCGCTGGACGAACGTGCCCCGCCGGCTGTCCTGGCCGGCGAGCCGGATCGGCGTTCCCTCCTTGAGCAGCGTGCCGAAGGCCAGCAGCTCCGCCATGGGCCAGTCGACACCGCCCTCGTGGACCATCTGGACGCGCCGGTCCATGAGCTGCTTGAGCTTCGGGTGCACCGTGAAGCCGGCCGGGGGCCTGCCGAACGCCTCGCCGATCTGGACGATCGTCTCGGCGGGCACACCGGTCTTGCTCGAGGAGCGGTGCGGTGCCCGGTCATCGAGAACCTGCGCCGTCGGCTTCTCGAGGCCTGCGTTGTCCGGGACCTCGGTGTCGGGGTCCGCCTGCCTCGACGCGTGGGAGGCCAGCTCCTTGGCCGCTTCACGGGTCTCGATGAAGACCCGCTCGAGCTGCTGCTGGTAGTCCCGCAGCGCCGCCTCGGCGTCCTCCACGCTGATGTCGCCGCGGCCGATGAGCGACTCGGTGTAGAGCTTGCGGACCGACCGCTTGGCCTCGATGAGGTTGTACATCAACGGCTGCGTCATGGACGGGTCGTCGCCCTCGTTGTGGCCGCGTCGGCGGTAGCACACCATGTCGACGACGACGTCCTTGTTGAACTCCTGCCGGAACTCGTAGGCGAGCTCGGCGACCCGCACGCAGGCCTCGGGGTCGTCGCCGTTGACGTGGAAGATCGGCGCCTGGATCATCCGCGCCACGTCGGTGGAGTACACCGATGACCGGGAAGAGCTCGGGGAGGTGGTGAAGCCCACCTGGTTGTTGATGACGACGTGGATCGTCCCGCCCGTGCGGTAACCCCGCAGCTGGGAGAGGTTGAGCGTCTCGGCGACGACCCCCTGACCGGCGAAGGCCGCGTCTCCGTGGAGGAGGACGGGCAGGACGGTGAAGGACTCCCCGGCGAGGTTGAGCCGGTCCTGCTTGGCCCGGACGATCCCTTCCAGCACCGGGTTGACGGCCTCGAGGTGGGACGGGTTCGCGGCGAGGTAGACCTTGGTGCTCTTGCCGTCCTCGGCGTGGAACTCGCCCTCCGTCCCGAGGTGGTACTTCACGTCGCCGGAGCCCTGGACCGACTGCGGATCCTGCTTGCCCTCGAACTCACGGAAGATCTGCCCGTACGACTTGCCGGCGATGTTCGCGAGCACGTTGAGGCGGCCGCGGTGCGGCATGCCGATGCAAACCTCGTCGAGGTCGTCGCCGGCCGCCCGCCAGAGGATGCGGTCGAGCAGGGCGATGACTGACTCGCCGCCCTCGAGCGAGAAGCGCTTCTGACCGACGAACTTCGTCTGGAGGAACGTCTCGAAGGCCTCCGCGGCGTTGAGCCGCCGCATGATCCGCAGCTGCTCCTCGCGCGAGATCTTCTTGTACGGGACCTCCATCTTGTCCTGGATCCACTTGCGCTGGTCCGGGTCCTGGATGTGCATGTACTCGATGCCGACGGTGCGGCAGTACGAGTCACGCAGGATGCCGAGGATCTTGCGCAGCTTGAGGAACGGCGCGCCACCGAAGCCGCCGGTCGCGAACGTCCGGTCGAGGTCCCACAGCGTCAGGCCGTGGGTGGTCACGTCGAGGTCGTGGTGCCGGCGCTGCTTGTACTCGAGTGGGTCCGTGTCAGCCATCAGGTGTCCGCGGACCCGGTAGGCGTGGATCAGCTCCTGGACCCGGGCGACCTTGTTGATGTCGTCGTCGTGCGACGAGTCGATGTCCTGGATCCAGCGGACCGGCTCGTACGGGATGCGCAGCGACTCGAAGATCTCGTCGTAGAAGCGGTTCCCGCCGAGCAGCAGCTCGTGGATGACTCGGAGGAAGTCTCCACTGACGGCGCCCTGGATGATCCGGTGGTCGTACGTCGAGGTCAGGGTGAGGATCTTGCTCACCGCGTTGCGGTTCAGCGTCTCCGTGCTCGCGCCCTGCCACTCGGCCGGGTAGTCGAGCGCGCCGACTCCGATGATCGTGCCCTGCCCCTTCATCAGGCGGGGCACCGAGTGGACGGTGCCGATGCCGCCGGGGTTCGTGAGCGAGATCGTCGTGCCCTGGAAGTCCTCGACCGTGAGCTTGTTGTTGCGGGCCTTCTTGACCATGTCCTCGTAGGCCGTCCAGAAGTGGACGAAGTCCATCTCCTCAGCCGACTTGATCGACGGCACGACGAGGGTGCGGGACCCGTCCGGCTTCTGCAGGTCGATCGCGAGGCCGAAGTTGACGTGGGCCGGCTGGAGCACGGCGGGCTTGCCGTTCGTCTCTGCGTAGCCGTAGTTCATCTCAGGCATGACGCCGAGGGCCTTGACCATCGCATAGCCGATGATGTGGGTGAAGCTGACCTTGCCGCCGCGCGAGCGAGCGAGGTGGTTGTTGATGACGACGCGGTTGTCGATGAGCAGCTTGGCCGGAACCGCGCGGACGCTCGTCGCGGTGGGGACCTCGAGCGACGACTCCATGTTCGTGACCACGCGCGCGGGCGCCCCACGTAGGGGCACGAGGACGTCCTCGTTCACCGGACCGGTCCCCTTGACGGCAGGGATGTCCCGGGGCTTCGGCGCCGCGCCGTCAGCGGCAGCGGTCGGGGCGTCGGGGGTGGCAGCCGGTGCTCTCGTCGCCGCGGCCGGGGTCTCGGGCTGGGGTGCAGCGGCGGTCGCCGGCGCGGCGACCTTGGCAGGCACCCCGGCCGTGGCTGCCGGCGCAGGCCGGGTCTTCGCGGCCGCCGTGGCCGGGGCCGACGGGGCGGTGGCGGTCGAAGGGGGTGGCGCCTTCACGGCTGGTCCGGCAGGTGCACCGTTGCCGCCGGCCAGCTCCCGACGGGTGTCCGCGTCATGCGGGGTGTAGCCCTCGAAGAACTCCCACCAGGCACGGTCCACCGAGTTCTTGTCAGTCAGATACTGCTGGTACAGCTCGTCTACGAGCCATTCGTTCGGTCCGAAGGATGCCATCGGGTCACCGGACGTGGACTGATCAGACACGGCGTTGCGCCTCTTTCGTCGCCGGGGGTGCGTCAATGCGAAGTACAGGGTCAGCGTAGCCCTCCACCCTCGTCCACCCCGACTGACGTCTGAATGGCGAAAGCGGTGATGGAGCCGCGCCTGGAGCAGGGGTGGAGCCAGGGGGCGACCGGCCCGCCCGTGCGCCGTCGGCTCAGGAGATGTCGGACCGGACCGTCCGGACGGTGCCGATCAGGGCCATCACGACGGCGTACCCGGTCAGCACCAGGGCGCCGCCCCACCAGGTGAGCTGGTTGGCGACCGGACCGCCGAACCCGACGTTCTGGACGTCCAGCGTGGCGTTGGTCGCCTGGGACGGCAGGTAGGGCGCGATGGCGGCGCCGACGTCGCTCAGCGGGAGGACGGCACCGATGATCGGCTCGACGATCCAGGCGACGCCGACGGCGATGAGCAGGGCGGCGACCTGGTTCGGGATGAGGATGCCGACGCCGAGGCCGATGAGGGACCAGAGCCCGAGGACGAGCAACGACAGCGCGAGCGTGCGCCAGATGGTGGCGTCTGCGAAGGGCTCGTGCCCACGCGACGAGAGGATCGTCGCGCCGGTGGCCACCGACGCGACGAGGGAGGCGAACCCGTACATGGCCCCCACCACGAGCAGCAGGATCGTCTTGGCAGCCATGACGACGCTGCGCTTGGGCTCGGCGAGGAAGGTCGCGGTGATCGTCTTGTGGCGGTACTCCGCGCCGACGGTCATCACCCCGATGGCGAGCGTGAGCAGGTAGCCGACCGCGATTCCGCTCGTGAAGGTCGTCCGGGCGAGCTCGGCATCGGTCGTCGGGAGGCCTGGCCGGCCCTCGCCCATGACCGTGCCGCTGGTGAACAGGAGTGCGAAGAGGGCCGCGAGCGCTGCACCTGCGGCGACGATCGCGATGAGCATGCCCCACCAGAGACGAGTGGTGAAGAACTTGCGGAACTCCGCCTTGATCGCCTTGCTCATGGCCGGTCCTCCGAGGTGGGCTCGACCGGGGACCCACTGGGCGGGGGCAGCTGGCCGGGGGGCCGCTCGTCGGTTCTCCCCAGGTTGCGGTTCCGGTACTGGTCCTGGTCGGTGAGCGTGAAGTACAGCTCCTCGAGATGGGTCTTCTCCGCGCGCAGCTCGTGGATCGCGATGTCGGCGGCATGGGCGATGTCGCCGACCATCGACAGGTCGCTGGTCGTCACATGCAGACCGCCGTCACGGCGCGCGACGCTCAGCCCCCGCCCGGCGAGGGTGCTCGCCAGCCGGTCGGGGTCGGAGGTGCGGACGAAGGCCGTCGGATCTCCGCGGAGCTCGTCGACGGTGCCCTGGGCGACGCGTTTGCCATTGGCGATGATGACGACGTCATCGACGGTCTGCTCGACCTCTGACAGGAGGTGGCTCGAGATGAGCAGGGTGCGCCCCTCGGAGGACAGGTGTCGCAGGAAGCCCCGCAGCCAGCGGATCCCGTCGGGGTCGAGGCCGTTGGCGGGCTCGTCGAGGATGATGACGCGAGGGTCACCGAGCAGGGCCCCTGCGAGTCCGAGCCGCTGCCGCATTCCCATGGAGTAGCCACCCGCCCGCTTGCTCGCGGCAGCGGGGATGCCGACGAGCTCGAGCATCTCGTCCACTCGGCGGCCTGGGATCCCGGCGGCGTCCGCGAGGACGCGGAGGTGGTTGCGGCCGCTGCGGCCGGGATGGAAGTTGGTGGCCTCGAGAGCCGAGCCGACGACGGTCAGCGGGTTGGCGATGTCGTGGTAGCGACGTCCCTCGATGGTCGCGGTCCCCGCGCTGGGGCGGATCAGGCCGAGGAGCATCCGCAGGGTCGTCGTCTTGCCCGCGCCGTTGGGCCCGAGGAAGCCGGTGATCCGTCCGGGAACGACGTCGAGGTCGAGGTGGTCGACCGCGGTGAGGCGGCCGAACCGCTTGGTCAGCCGACGCACCTCGATGCGACCGCGCACCGGGTCGACTGACGGCGGGGGCCCGCCCGTGGCGGGAATTGCGGGTGTCCCGGCCGATGCGGCTGTCACTGACGCCTCCTTCAAGGCCCCCGAAGGGCGGACTCGTGGTGTGGGCACCAACTCAACCACACCGCCCGAGCTGCCTCCGACGTCCATATAGTTGGCGCGGACAAGGTCAGGCGCGGGCGGATCGGAGGGTGCGGTGACTGAGTGGCTGCTGCTGGCCGCAGCCGTTCTCCTGACTGCCGGCACCGCGGTGTTCGTCGCCGCCGAGTTCTCCCTCGTGGCGCTCGACCGACCCACGGTCCAGCGGGCCATCGATGCCGGCGACGGCCGCTCACGAGTGGTCCTGCAGTCCCTCCGGCAGCTGTCCACCCAGCTGTCCGCGGCCCAGGTCGGCATCACCCTGACGACGCTGGTCGTCGGCTACCTCGCCCAGCCGTCGATCGGGCGGCTGCTCGCGGGACCGCTCGGCGCGCTCTCGTGGTCGCCCGCGGCGGTGGAGGCGATCTCCAGCGGCGTCGCGCTCGTGCTCGCCACGGCGGTGTCCATGGTCTTCGGGGAGCTGCTGCCTCAGTTCCTCGGCATCTCCGCCCCTCTGGCGACCGCCAAGCTCGTCGCCCTGCCCGTGCGGGTCTTCGCGACGTTCGCCAAGCCGCTCATCCTCGTCCTCAACGGGTCTGCCAACGCCTTCCTCCGCCTCGTCGGCATCGAGCCACAGGAGGAGCTCTCGGGCGCTCGAACCCCACAGGAGCTCGCGAGCCTCGTCCAGCGCTCGGCCGAGGCCGGCACCCTCGAGGTCACGACGGCCCGCCTGCTGACGCGGACGCTCGGCTTCGGTGAGCGCACCGCCGACGACGTCATGACGCCCCGCGTGAGGTGCGCGGGCATCCACCGCGACGAGAGCGCGGACGAGGTGTTGCGGCTGTCGCGGCGCACGGGCCACTCCCGGTTCCCGGTGCTGGGCACCGACTGGGACGACGTGCAGGGCGTGGTCCACGTCAAACGTGCGATGGCGGTGCCGCACGACCGGCGCAAGGACGTCCCGGTGTCCGCCCTCATGTCGGACCGCCTGGTCGTGCCCGAGACGATCCAGCTCGAGCCCTTGCTGCGTCAGCTGCGCCAGGGCGGCTTCCAGATGGCCGTCGTCATCGACGAGTACGGCGGCACGTCCGGCGTGGTCACGCTGGAGGACGTCGTCGAGGAGATCGTCGGCGAGGTCTCGGACGAGCACGACCGACGTCGGCAGGGCGGACGGGAGCTGAGCGACGGGTCCTGGACCGTGCCCGGGCTCTGGCGTCCGGACGAGGTGCGCGACGCCTTCGAGGTGCCGGTGCCGGACAGCACGGCCTACGAGACCCTGGGCGGGTACGTCATGACGAGGCTGGGCCGGGTGCCCGTGGTGGGGGACGTGGTCGAGGTCGAGGGTTGGCGCATCCAGGTGACGGGGATGGCTCGGCGGCGGGTCGATCGCCTCCGTTTCGTGCCCGACCCCCAGTCCCGGGAAGCGATGGCGCGGCCCGAGCCCGGACCCGACGGGCAGGCCCGCCATGGGTGACGTCTGGGTCTATCTCGTCTCCGTCCTGCTGCTCCTGGGCAACGCCTTCTTCGTCGGCGCGGAGTTCGCGGCGATGGCGGTTCGCCGTTCGAGCCTCGAGCCCCTCGCCGACGCCGGCAACAAACGCGCGGCGACCAGCCTCGAGGCGCTGGAGCGCCTCGGCTCGATGCTCGCCACCGCCCAGCTCGGCATCACCGTGTGCTCGGTCGGGCTCGGGGCGCTCGCCGAGGCGGCCCTGCATCACCTGTTCGCGCCGGTCTTCGCGGGGTGGGGCCTGTCCGAGGCCTGGGCCGGGGGCGTCGCGCTCGCGGTGGCGCTGCTCATCGTGTCCTACCTCCACGTCGTCGTCGGCGAGATGATCCCGAAGAACCTCGCCATCGCCGGCCCCGAGCGCGCTGCCGTCGTGCTCGTTCCGGCGCTCTACGTCCTGACGCGCACCCTTCGTCCGGTGGTCTTTGCCATGGAGACGTTGGCCAAGGCCCTGGTCCGGCTCTTCGGGGTCGAGCCGAAGGACGAGATCGCATCTGCCTTCACTGCGGAGGAGGTGGCCCACATCGTCGGCGAGTCGCATCGTGAGGGCCTCATCGCCAAGGAGCGGCACGGGCTCGTCGCCAAGACGCTGGAGTTCTCCGACAAGCTCGCGCGCGACGTCGCCGTCGGCCTCGACGCGTTGACGACGGTGCGGCTCGGGGTGACCCCGGCGGAGATCGAGCACCTCGTCGCTCGGCAAGGCTTCTCGCGATACCCGATCGTCGATGCCGCCGGTGACCTCGCCGGCTACCTGCACCTCAAGGATGTGCTCTACGCCGACGACGAGCGCCACGAGCTGCCGATCCCCCCCAAGCGCCTGCGCCGTCTCGCGACCGTCCGGGAGGAGGACGAGGTGGAGGACGTCCTCAACACGATGCAGGTGACGGGCTCGCATCTCGCGCGGGTCATCGACGGCGAGGGTGGGGTGACCGGCGTCGTGTTCCTCGAGGACGTGCTCGAGGAGCTCGTCGGCGAGGTCACCGACACGACGCAGCGCTGAGACTCCCGGGCTTCCTCAGCTGGAGCCGTATGCCGCTGGGCTCGCTTCCCCTCCCAGCCACCCTCCCTGCCCACCCCCGTCTCACCCGGCAACACACCCGCTTACCGCGTGGGCATCCCGGCTGCAGGCGGCATGACCACTCGAGGTCCGGGTGTGTTGCGGTGGGACTGGGGGTCTGGGAGTGCGGGTCTGGGAGTGGGAAGGCCGGTAGCGGGGAGGGCGCGGACCGGGCGTGTATCGGGGAGGGCGCGGACCGGGCGTGTATCGGGGAGGGCGCGGACCGGGCGTGTATCGGGGCCTGAGCTCAGCGGCATACGGCTGACCTGGGCAACACACCCGCTTACCGCGTGGGCATCCCGGCTGCAGGCGGCATGACCACTCGAGACCCGGGTGTGTTGCGGTGGGCGGCGGTGGGAGGTACGGGGGAGAGGGCAGGGCCTAGCCTGAGGCCATGCCTGAGACTCCACCCACGTCACTGGACCGTCCGGGCTCGGTCCTCTGGATCGACGCGTCCGCGGGGGTGGCGGGGGACATGCTCCTCGGGGCACTCGTCGACGCGGGCGCCTCCCTCGACCGAGTCCGCGCGGCGGTCGAGGCGGTCATCCCGGGAGCCGTGCGGATCCGCGCAACGGAGACGGTGCGCGCCGGGATGCGGGCGGTCAAGGTCGACGTGGAGTCAGCGATCGACGACCAGCCGCACCGGACGTGGGCCGAGGTGGAGCGCCTCGTCCGGGGGGCCGAGCTGCCCCAGCGGGTCGTCGACCGGGCGCACGCGGTGTTCGAGGCGCTGGCTCGGGTCGAGGCACAGGTGCACGGCGTGCCGGTCGCGGACGTGCACTTCCACGAGGTCGGCGCCTGGGACTCGATCGCCGATGTCGTGGGCGTGTGCGCGGCGCTCGAGGACCTCGCGGTCTCCGAGGTCGTCGCGAGCGTCATCGCCGTCGGCTCCGGCTCGGTCCACGGCGCGCACGGCCGCATCCCCGTGCCGGTCCCAGCGGTGCTGGGGCTGGCGGTCGGCTGGGTGCTCGACGCCGTCGGGGACGGAGAGCTGGCGACACCCACCGGGGTCGCCCTCGTCACCACGCTCGCGTCGGGCCAGGGTCCGCTGCCCAAGATGGAGCTGACCGCCGTCGGCGCCGGTGCGGGCAGCAAGGACGTCGAGGGTCGCGCGAATGTCGTCCGGGCCGTGCTCGGTCGCGCCGGAGCGGCCGCCCCGGCTGAGTCCGACACCGAGTCCGACACCGAGTCCTCCACTGTCCCAGCCGAGCTGGAACAGACGACGCTCACCGTGCTCGAGGCCAACGTCGACGACCTCGATCCCCGGGTCTGGCCCTCGGTG
The DNA here is from genome assembly GCF_000184685.1 of Intrasporangium calvum DSM 43043. Lineage (NCBI taxonomy): Bacteria > Bacillati > Actinomycetota > Actinomycetes > Micrococcales > Intrasporangiaceae > Intrasporangium > Intrasporangium calvum. The sequence goes on along the minus strand of NC_014830.1, from coordinate 2,768,290 downwards.
CTCGCGTCTCTCTTCGATGCGGGGGCCGCCGACGCCTGGCTGACGCCGATCCTGATGAAGAAGGGGCGTCCAGCGCACACGCTGTCGGTCCTCGGCCGCCGGGAGGACGAGGCACGGCTTCGGGACCTCGTGCTCACCCTGACGAGCACCATCGGGGTACGTCGCACCATCGTGGACCGCTGGGCGCTGCCCCGCCAGTGGGTCGACGTCGATGTCGAGGGACGTCGGGTCGGCATCAAGGTCGCGCACCGCGAGGGCCGGGTCGTGCAGGCGACGCCCGAGCTCGCGGATGTCGAGGCGGCGGCGACGGCTCTGGAGCGGCCGGTCCGCGTCGTCCTCGACGCCGCGGTGGCCGCTGCCGCGGCGGCCGGCCTCACCCCGGGGGCCACGCTCTGACCCACCCAGGCGCACGCCGGTCGCCGAGACCAGTCGGAGATCCTCCGCGACTCAGGAGGTCGGGGCGGCGATCTGGGCGGCGAGGTGGCCCCCGCCGTAACCGTTGTCGATGTTGACCACGCCCACGCCCGGCGCGCAGGCGTTGAGCATCGACAGCAGCGGAGCCAGCCCCTCGAAGGCCGCCCCGTAGCCGACCGAGGTCGGCACCGCCACGACCGGGGCATGGGCCAGGCCGGCGACGACCGAAGCGAGCGCGCCGTCCATCCCCGCGACGACGACGATGGCCCGCGCGGAGTCGATGAGGTCCTGTCTCGCGAGCACCCGGTGGAGGCCGGCCACGCCGATGTCGACGACGAGCTCGGTCGGGCGGCCGAGATAGGTGAGGGTGACGACCGCCTCGCGTGCCACCGGGAGGTCGGAGGTGCCGGCACACAGCACCGCGACGAGCCCGCCGGTCGGCTCGGGCGCCCGCGGCGGCCAGGCGAGAATCCGCCCGACCTCGTCGTGGACCGCGTCGGGCAGCACCCGGAGGACTGCCTCGGCGTGGTCGGCCGACGCACGGGTGAACAGGGCGGAGCCGGTCGTCGCGCCCGCGGCGTGCGCGTCCCGGAGCGCGCGGGCGATGGCCGCCACCTGGTCGGGTGACTTGCCCGCGCAGTAGACCGCCTCGGGATAGCCCCGCCGGGCTGCGCGCGTCAGGTCGAGCTCGGCGATCCCTTGGAGGCCGGCGGACTCGGCGTCAGCCATGGTTCACCGGGACCAGGGGGAGCGTGAAGGCGCCGGACTGGATGCCGTTCACGTCGACTGCGACGAACCGGAAGCCGGCCGCAGTCCCGACACCGTGGACAGCCGAGCGCATCGCCGGCTCCATGGCGCGAGCGAGGTCGGCCTCGGGCAGCTCGACGCGAGCGACCTCACCGTGGTGACGAACCCGGCAGTCGCCGAACCCGAGCCGGCGCAGGCCCTGCTCCGCGGCCTCGACCTGGGCCAGCCTGGCCGGGTCGACCTCCGTGAAGTGCGGGATGCGTGAGGCGAGGCACGGGGCCGCCGGTTTGTCGGCGTTCGGCAGCCGCAGGCCCCGCGCCAGCGCCCGCACGTCCGACTTCCCCAGACCGGCGTCCGCGAGGGGGCGGAGCACGTGATGGTTCGTCGCCGCCCGGGCCCCGGGCCGGTCGGGGCGCCGCGCGTCGTCGGCGTTCTCGCCGTAGGCGACCGCGACGAGCCCGTGCCGCCCCGCCACCTCGTCGGTGATCCGGGTGAACAGCTCGTCCTTGCAGAAGAAGCAGCGGTCCGGTCCGTTGGCGCGGTACCGGGGGTGGTCGCCCTCGTGGGTCGCGACTTCGACGACCGGGGCCCCGATCGCCGCCGCGACGTCGCGGGCACCGTGGAGCTCGTCCCGGGCCAGGCTCGGCGAGACCCCGATGACCGCGAGCACGCGCTCGGCCCCGAGCGTCCGGATGGCGAGCGCGAGGAGGAGGCCGGAGTCCACGCCCCCGGAGAAGGCCACGCCGAGGCGCCCGACCGAGCCCAGCGGCATACGGGCGACGATGTGCCGGCTCACGGCATCAGCCGGCTCCGCGAGCGCGGGGGGGAGCGGAGCGTGGACGTCCATGACGTCAGTCTGACTCATCGGCGCGCTCAGAGCTGGACCTCGGTGCGGTCGGAGGACCACAGCGTGTGGAAGGCGCCGGCGCGGTCGACCCGTCCGTAGGTGTGCGCCCCGAAGTTGTCGCGCAGCCCCTGGACGAGCGCGGCGGGCAGACGCTCGGCTCGGACGGTGTCGTAGTAGGCGAGCGCGCTCGAGAACCCGGGAACGGGCACGCCCGCGGTGGTGGCGGCCGCGACGACGCGTCGCCAGGCACCCTGGCGCTCGGCCAGTCCGGACCGGATGCTCGGCGCGACGAGGAGCGTGGCGAGCCGACCGACGGCGTACTCGTCGCTGATCTGCTTGAGCAGGCGGGCCCGGATGATGCAGCCGCCGCGCCACAGCCGCGCGACCGTCGCGATGTCGACGCCCCAGTGGTACTCGTCGCTCGCCTTGCGGATCTGCTCCAGCCCCTGGGCGTAGGCGACGACCTTGGACGACCACAGCGCGTCCCGCACGTCGTCGACGAGCTGGCGGCGCTCGACGGCCGGCAGCTCCCGGTCGGGCCCGCGGAGCACTCCCCGTGCCGCCTCCCGGACCGCCCGGTCACCGGACGCGGACCGGGCGAAGACCGACTCGGCGATCGTCGAGACGGGAACCCCGAGCTCGAGTGCGGTCTGGACGGTCCAGAGGCCGGTGCCCTTCTGCTCGGCTGCGTCGACGATGAGCTCGACGAGGGGCCGGCCCGTCGCCGCGTCGACCTGGTCGAGGACCTCGGCGGTGATCTCGATGAGGAAGGAGTCGAGCTCGCCGGTGTTCCACTCGCGGAAGACGTCCGCGGCCTCCGGGGCGGTCAGCCCCGCCGCCGTCAGCACGTCGTAGGCCTCGGCGATGAACTGCATGTCGGCGTACTCGATGCCGTTGTGGACCATCTTGACGAAGTGGCCGGCGCCGTCCGGGCCGAGGTGCGCGCAGCACGGCTCGCCGTCGACCTGGGCCGCGATCGACTCGAGGATGGGGCCGAGCGCGGCGTAGGACTCCGGCGAGCCGCCCGGCATGATCGAGGGGCCCTCGAGCGCGCCGACCTCCCCGCCCGAGATTCCGGTGCCGACGAAGTGGAGCCCCACCTCGCGCAGCCGCGCCTCGCGTCGCCGGGTGTCCTCGAAGTGGGCGTTGCCCCCGTCGACGATGATGTCGCCCTCCTCGAGGAGCGGTGCGAGCTGGTCGATCACCGCGTCCGTCCCGGGTCCGGCCTGGACCATGATGACGACCCTGCGTGGCCGGACGAGCGCTGCGACGAACTCCTCGAGCGTCTCCGCCCCGACGAACGCGCCCTCCGCCCGGTGCGACTCGAGGTGCGCGAGGGTCCGTGCGTGGGTCCGGTTGAAGACGGCGACGGTGTGCCCGTGGCGGGCCAGGTTCCGGGCCAGGTTGCTGCCCATCACGGCGAGGCCGATGACGCCGATGTTCGCTTGCGCAGGGGTGCTCACGGTGTTCCTTTGCGGAGATGGTGGTCGACGCCGGCGGGACGCAACGGGCCGTATGCCGCTGGGCTGGCTCGCTCGTCCCCGCGACGCCGGGCGGTCTCCTCCATTCAGGCAGAACGTCCCGTGGGTGCACAGGGCTTGCCACGAGTTGCCGACCGTTGCCGCCCGGCGGCCGGTCCGGGCGCCGCTGCAACTCATGGCAACTCGTTGGGGCCTCGGGGGAGGTGGCACGAGCGTGTCCCGGACCGGGCCCCACCCCACCACCCGTCTCCCCATCGAGTTCACAGAGGAACACCCTGATGAAGACACTCCCACGCTCGCGACGTCGTCGTGGCATCCTCGGCGTCTCCGCGGCGCTTCCCCTCACCTTCGCGCTGGCCTTCAGTGCGACGGCTGCACCTGATGCAGCCGCGGCGGACGAGGGCAACCACGGTCGCCCACCGGTCCTCGACGCCCGGGCCAAGGAGCTGATCACCGTCAAGGGGCGCACCTTCAAGGACCTCAACGACAACGGACGGCTCGACACCTACGAGGACTGGCGTCGGCCGGTGGCCGACCGGGTCGCCGACCTGGTCCGGCAGATGACGCTCGAGGAGAAGGCCGGCCTCATGCTCGTCGACACGCTCAACGCCTCGTGCGACGTCGCGACGGGGGAGCGTGGCACGGTGCCGGCTCTCGCCGCCGACTACATCGACGACCAGAAGATGCACCGGTTCGTCTTCCGCAACACGGTGACGAGCCCGGACCAGGCGCTGTGCACGGCAGAGACGGGGGGCTTCGGCACGCGCATCTCGGTGACTCCTGCCGAGGCGGCGAAGTTCACCAACAGCGTCCAGCAGCTGAGTGAGGCCACCCGTCTCGGCATCCCGACGCTGTTCAAGTCGAACGCCCGCAACCACATCGACCCTGACGCGCGCGCCGGCATCAACGAGTCCGCCGGCGCCTTCTCCGCCTTTCCCAAGGAGGCCGGCATCGCCGCGGCCGCCCTCGGTGAGGAGGCCCGACGGACGGGGACGGCCCCCACCGCCGGCGACATGTCCGTGGTCAGGGACTTCGCGCAGGTGATGGGGCAGGAGTGGGCCTCGATCGGGTTGCGCGGCATGTACGGCTACATGGCCGACCTGTCGACCGAGCCGCGCTGGTACCGCACCCACGAGACCTTCACCGAGGACGCCGACCTCGGTGCGAACATCATGGAGACCCTCGTCGGCACCCTGCAGGGCCCCGTCGGTGCGGACGGCACCGCGCTGAGCCCCGACACCGACGTCGCGCTGACGCTCAAGCACTTCCCCGGCGGCGGCCCCCAGGAGCTCGGGCTGGACCCGCACTACGCCTTCGGCAAGACCCAGGTCTATCCCGGAGACGGCTTCGGCTACCACCTCAAGCCGTTCCAGGCGGCCATCAACGCGGGTGTCGCGGCGATCATGCCCTACTACGGCGTGCCGATGGATGTCACCTACGACGGTGTCACCTATGACCAGACCGGGATGGCCTTCTCGTCGCAGATCGTCAACGACCTGCTCCGCGGCCGGCTCGGCTTCAAGGGCTACGTCAACTCCGACACGGGCATCATCAACGACCGCGCCTGGGGCCTCGAGACCGCGACCGTCCCGGAGCGTGTCGCCGCCGCGATCAACGGCGGCACCGACACGCTGTCCGGCTTCCATGACGTCAGGACGATCACCGACCTCGTCGGCGCGGGCCTCGTCTCGCAGGAGCGGGTCGACCTCGCCGCGACCCGGTTGCTCGAACCGATGTTCCGGATGGGTCTCTTCGAGAACCCCTATGTCGATGAGTCCGTCGCCACGGCCACCGTCGGAAACGAGGAGAACCGGGCCGTCGGGCTCGACCTCCAGCGGAAGTCGGCGGTCCTCCTCCAGAACAACGAGGGGCCCGACGGCAGCAAGGTGCTCCCCCTCAAGGCGGGGTCGAAGGTCTACATCCTCGGTGACTTCAAGGAGGAGACGGTCGCGGGCCACGGCTACGAGGTCATCAACGGCAACGTGCCGGCCGGGACACCCCGTCCGAGCGCCGCTGGTGCCGACTACGTCATCATCTCGATGACGGCCAAGAACAAGAACACGGCCGCCTACCGCAGCAACGACCCGGCGACCGGCCTCAACCCGGACCACCTCAGCCCGATCGTCATGCCCGGGACGGCGGGCCTCGACGGGGAGAGCCCGTACGGGGAGTCGGACGCCTGCGTCTCCTACGGTGCGACTGCGTGCACGGACAGCGGCCTCCGTTTCGGCGGCTCCTACCCGTGGGAGTCGAGCATCCTCGACTTCAGCGGCATGGAGACTGCGCAGTCGTGGCAGGTCGTGCCGTCGCTGAGCACGATCCAGCAGGTGATGGCCGAGGTCGGCGACCCGAGCAAGGTCGTCCTCCACGTCTACTTCCGCCAGCCGTTCGTCCTCGACGACGCGAGCGGCCTCCGGGACGCCGGGGCCATCGTGGCCGGCTTCGGGATGAGCGACACCGCCCTGATGGACGTCCTGTCCGGTGACTTCGCGCCGCAGGGACGGCTGCCGTTCGCGCTGGCCGGGACCCGGGCGGCGGTCGAGGAGCAGAAGAGCGATCTGCCCGGCTACGACGAGACCGCCGACGGGGCGCTCTACCCCTTCGGGTTCGGGATGACCTACGAGGCCCAGGACTGACCGCGGTCCCCGTGCGACACGCCCGTGAGGGGCCCCGCTCCGGCGGGGCCCCTCACGGGCGTGTCGGGGCCGTGACGGGGCCGTGACGGGGCCGTGACGGCCTGCGAGTGGGGCCGTGACGCGGGTCCGCGGTCGATGCAGGGGCTCAGGGGCGATGCAGGGGCTCAGGGGCGCCAGAGGACAGCAGCTGCCGTCGAGCCCCGGACGACGAGCATCGACGGGAGCACGACGAGCGGGTCCGGCCGGCGTCGACCGGTGACCAGACCGATGAGCCCGTTGACCCCCGTCGCGCCGAGGGAGTCGAGCGGCGCCGCGACCGTGGTGATGCCCGGTGTGACGAGGTCAGCGACCAGGGTGTTGTCGAAGCCGATGATGCTCACGTCATCGGGGACCCGGGCGCCCAGCAGTCCGAGACCCCGGATCAGTCCGATGGCGAGCTGGTCGTTGTAGCAGAGCACGGCGGACCCCGGGTGTCCCAGGACCGCCTGGGCGGCGTAGCGGCCGGCATCCACGGTCGGCGCGAACGGGCCGACGCGGCGCACCCCGACGCCCCGCTCGAGACAGGCCTCCTGCGCGGCGGTCCACCGCTGGCGGTCGGCCCAGGACGCCTCGGGCCCGGCGACGTAGGTGACGGACGAGTGCCCGAGGTCGACGAGGTGCTCGACGGCCTGGCGCGCCCCGGCCCGGTTGTCGGTGACGACGCTCGGCACGCCGTCGACCTCCCGGTTGAGCACCACCAGAGGGGTCCGGCGGGACACGGCGACGATCTCGGAGTCATCCATCCGCGTGCTCGTCAGGAGCAGTCCGGCGACGACGGAGCTCGTCCGCTCGAGGGCGTCGCGCTCGAGCCGACGCGACTCCTGTGTGTCGGAGAGGACGAGCGTGAACCCAGCCTCGGACGCAGCGCGCTCGGCGCCCCGGATGATCTCGAAGTAGAACGGGTTGGTGATGTCGGGAACGATGAGCGCGATCATGTGCGCGGCCGGTCGGCCGGGACCACCGCCCGGAGCGCCCGCCATGTCCGCAGCGCCCGCAGCGCTGCCGGCGCCGTCGCGACCGGCGCCGCCGCGCTGGTAGCCCAAGGCGGCCCCGACCCGGAGGATCCGCTCGGCTGTGGCGGCGTTGAGCCGGCCCGGACGGGAGAACGCCCGTGAGACCGTCGACGGCGCGACCCCTGCGGCTTTCGCCACGTCGTAGATCGTGACCGCCTTCTCCATGCCTGCCACGGTAGGCACGGCCCGGTGGCGGCGACACGGGTTGCCATGTGTTGCCGGCCTGCGGCACCCGCGCGGTCGATTGCCGCGACCTGGCCACGCCCCTAGATTGACCGCATGGATCGCCGACCGACGATCTACGACGTGGCCCAGGCCGCGGGCGTGGCCGCCTCGACCGTCTCGCGCGCCTTCGCGCGCCCGGGGCGGGTCAAGGCCGAGACCGCGCGGCGGATCTTCGAGGCCGCCGAGGCGCTCGGCTACCGCACCACGGCCCTTCCCGGGCTGGTCTCTCGCCGGACCCGGACCCTGGCGCTCGTCGTCACCGACATCACCAACCCGTTCTACGGGGACATCATCCGTGGCGCCCACGAGGCCGCCCACGAGCTGGGCTACACCCTCCTGCTGTCGCACACGCAGGAGGACGCGCAGCTCGAGCGGGATTGGACCGAGCGCGAGCTGACCGCAGTGGAGGGCGTCCTCCTCACGAGCTCGCGGATGTCGGACAGCGCGATCCGCATGATGGCCAAGCAGAAGCCGGTCGTCGTGCTCAACCGCCGGCTGCCGGAGGTGCCGTCCATCCTCGTCGACAACGCTCGGGGGATACGTCGAGCCGTGGAGCACCTCACCGAGCTGGGGCACGACGCGGTGACCTATGTCGCCGGGCCGGAGTCGAGCTGGACCGACGGCGCCCGCTGGCTCGCCCTGCGCGAGGCGGCCCACGAGCTCGACATCCGGGTCCGACGAATCGGTCCGTGCAACAACCCGACGGTGCACGCCGGGTTCGGACGGGCCCGCGAGGTCGTCACCACGTCCTCGACGGCCGTCATTGCCTACAACGATGCGGTCGCGATCGGCGTCGTCAAGGGGCTGACCCGCCTGGGGGTCCCGGTGCCCGAGGCCGTGAGCGTGGTCGGCTTCGACAACACGTTGCTCTCCGAGATCATCGAGCCGGAGCTGACCACCGTGGCCGCCCCGCTGCAGGCGATGGGCGCGACCGCGGTCAAGAACCTCGTGGCGATGATCGGCGGCGCCGTGCCCAGCCGTGAGCCCATCATCATGCCGGTCCGCCTCGTCGTGCGCCGGTCGACGGGTCAGCGGAGCCGGAACAGGGTCTCGCCCGCGTTGGGCACGAGGAACGTCTCGTCGTCGGCCTCAGCCGCGGCGAGGTCGACGGAGTCGGGGTCGAGGTAGCCCAGGTTGGCGGCGAGGCACACCTCCTCCGGGATCCGGGTCGCGAGCGTGACCTTGACGCGCAGTCGCTCCTCGCCCGTCTCGGCGTCGTAGGTGCCCGCCCCCCTGAGGTGGGTCGAGTGCGCCAGCGTGCCCCAGTGGATGTGCTTGAAGCGGTCCCACTGCTTCACGAAGTAGTCGCGACAGTGGTAGCCGATCTCGTTGATCTCGGGGTGGCTCGTCGAGATCTCGGTGATGTGCGGGGCGTAGAGGATGACCTCGCCGCCGTCCGCCACGGCCGGCTCGAGCTTGTAGAAGCCCTTGGCCCCGGTCCAGATGTCCTCGTACATCGTCGGGATGACGGAGATGACCCGCCGAACCGGCTCGTCGAGGTAGGTGACGTGGGTGGCGGCGCACACCTGGGCGGCGTTGGCCCACGCGGACTCGGTGTCGCCGAACGAGATCGAGTGCAGGTCGAGGGAGCCGCTCTCGCCGACGACGCAGAACGCGAGCTTGTGCGCCGGCACGAGCGAGGCGCCCTCGTTGATCAGGGCCCGGACCGGGGTGATGGCCGTCGTGCCGATGATCTCGGCGGAGGTGATGAGGGCACCGATCCAGTGGGAGACGTCGATGATCTGCTGCCCGGCGACGCCGGGGAAGAAGTACTTGTTGCCGCCCGAGATCCCGACGACCTCATGGGGCAGCACCGGTCCGAGGACGAGCGCCACGTCGTGCTCGACCACGGCTCGGTTGAGCAGGACAGGGACGTCCATCGACAGACGGCCCTCCGAGAGCTCCTCGAGCCGGGCCGCCGGGATGGTGCCGAGGTCGGCGAAGGTCTCGGGCTCCCACCATGCGTGGTTGAGCACGGTCATCCCGGGATACGTCTCCTCGAGCCGCCCGGCCGGGTAGCCGAGGTGCCGGGCCAGCGCGGCCTCGCTCATCGGCTGGTGGGTGCCCAGCGCGACCAGCGTCGTCATCCGCGAGACCCGCCCGTGGAGCGCCCGGTGCACCGCCCCGAGCAGCAACGGCATCGGGCAGGTCCGGGTCGCGTCCGGAACGATGATGCAGACGCTCCTGCCGTCGAGGTCGGTCCCGTCCAGCTGCTCGGTGATGAACCGCTCGACCGCGTCCGACTCGAGGACGCCCTCCGGGCCGCCGAGCCGCGCGGCTCGTCGGGCAGCCTGCTCGGGGGACTCCTGGACGGCAGCTGGCTCGGTCGTCATGGCCCCCACTGTCGTCGGGGGAACGGCACCTGACAACCCCGGCTGGCAACTCGTGGCAACCCGTGGTCCACCGGTGCCGGGTCCACCCACGATGGGGGCATGACCGCGACCGCAGACCGACCGCTCGTCCTCGACCCGGACCGCCTCTTTCCCGCCGACCCGGGCGTGCGCTCGGTCGCCCGCCGTCTGCACGAGGCGGTCCGCGACCTGCCGATCATCTCGCCCCACGGTCACGTGCCGCCCCAGTGGCTGGCTGAGGACGTGCCCTTCGGCGACCCGACGTCGCTGCTGATCTCGCCGGACCACTACATCTACCGGCTGCTGCACGCACAGGGCGTCGCCCTGGAGGACCTGGGCGTCGGCGGCGGCAGCCTTGACGAGGCGCAGTCCCGCCGTGCCTTCCGGCTCCTGGCGGAGCACTGGCCGGCCTTCCGTGGCACACCGAGCCGCTTCTGGATGGAGAGCGAGCTGGGCGACGTCTTCGGCATCGGCCAGCGCCTCCACGTCGACACGGCGGACGCGATCTACGACCAGATCGCCGAGCGCCTCGCCTCACCGGACTACCGGCCCCGCGCCCTGATGGACCGGTTCGACATCGAGGTCCTCGCGACGACCGACGACCCGGCCGACGACCTGCGCCACCACGCTGCCCTCCGGGACGACCCCGCGTTCACGCGCCGCGTCGTCCCGACGTTCCGCCCCGACCGCTACCTCGAGCCGGGCCGCGCCGACTTCCCGCAGCTCGTGGCAGACCTCGGCCGCGCGGCCGGCGTCGACACGGGCACGTACCGGGGTTACATCGCGGCCTTGGAGGAGCGGCGGCGCGCCTTCAAGGCCCTCGGGGCGGTCTCCTCGGACCACAGCCACGCCGATGTCGTCACCCTGGCGCTGGACGAGGCGGAGGCCGCTCGGATCTACGCGTCGGCGGTCCGCGGCGAGGTGAACGAGGCGGAGGCCACCGCGTTCCGCCGTCACATGCTCGTCGAGATGGCCCGGATGGCAACCGAGGACGGGCTGGTCATGACGCTCCACCCCGCAGTCCACCGCAACCACCACACCGCGACGTTCGAGCGCTTCGGGGCGGACACCGGGCACGACATCCCGTACGCCACTGAGTTCACCCGCGGTCTCCAGCCGCTGCTCGACCGGTTCGGCACCGCGCCCGGGTTCCACCTCGTGCTCTTCACCCTCGACGAGACGGTGTACTCGCGCGAGATCGCCCCCTTGGCGGGCTTCTACCCGAGCGTCTACGTCGGCGCCCCGTGGTGGTTCCTCGACGCGCCCGAGGCGATCCGTCGGTTCCGTGGGGCGGCGACGGAGACGGCCGGCTTCTACCGCACGTCGGGCTTCATCGACGACACGCGCGCCTTCATGTCGATCCCGGCGCGGCACGACATGTCCCGTCGCCTCGACAGTGCCTACCTCGCCCAGCTCGTCGCCGAGCACCGGCTCGACGAGGAGGAGGCGCTCGAGACCGCGGTCGACATCGTCACGACGATTCCGCGGAAGACGTTCAAGCTGTGACCACCTCGCCGTATGCCGCTGGGCCCGATCCCAGCGCGGGCCAGCCGACGCGTCGGCTCAGTCGTCAGACGGACGGGCGCCCAGCCGCCCCCGTGCGCATCGTCCACCTCGGTGTGGGCAACTTCTTCCGCGCGCACGCCGCGTGGTACACCGAGCGCGCCTCCGACGCCGCCGAGTGGGGGATCGCGGCCTTCACCGGACGGTCACCCGCGACGGCCCGGGCGCTGTCGGCCCAGGAGGGGCTCTACACCCTGCTCGTGCGCGGGCCGGAGGGTGCCGCACCCGAGGTGATCTCCAGCCTCAGTGCCGTCCATCCCGCCGACGACCTGGACTCCCTGCGCCGCTACCTCGCCGACCCCCGGGTCAGCGTCGTCACGACGACGGTGACCGAGGCCGGCTACCGGCGGAGCTCCTCCGGCGGGCTGGACACCGCGGCCGAGGACGTGGTGCGCGACGTGGCCGCGCTGCGCGGCGACCCGGTCGACGGCGTCGTGACGACCACCCCCGGCCGGCTGGTGGCCGGCCTGCTGGCCCGGCGGGCCGCCGGCGCGGGGCCGATCGCCGTCGTGCCCAACGACAACGTGCCTGACAACGGCGAGATGGTCGCCAGGGTGGTCCGGGACCTCGCCCGCGCGGTCGATCCCTCGCTCGAGACCTGGGTCGGCGAGCACGTCTCCTTCGTCACGACGATGGTCGACCGGATCACCCCGCGCACGACGGCCGACGACCGTGCCGAGGTGGCCCGGCAGCTCGGCATCGACGACCCGGAGACGGTGCCCACCGAGCCCTTCTCCGAGTGGGTCCTGTCCGGTTCCTTCCCCGGTGGCCGGCCGGACTGGGAGGCGGCCGGCGCCCGCTTCGTCGACGACGTCGGTCCCTTCGAGCAGCGCAAGCTCTGGCTCCTCAACGGCTCGCACTCGCTCCTGGCCTACGCGGGGTCGTCACTGGGCCACGAAACCGTCGCCGACGCCATCGCCGACCCCGAGGTCCGGGCGTGGGTCGAGGAGTGGTGGGACGCCGCATCCGCACACCTGTCGTTGCCGGCGGACGAGGTGCGTGACTACCGGTCCGCCCTGCTGGCCCGCTACCGCAACCCGTCGATCCGACACCTGCTGGCCCAGATCGCGGCGGACGGCTCACAGAAGATCCCGATCCGGGCCGTTCCGGTGGTCCGGGAGGAGCTCGAGGCGGGCCGGGTGAGCCGGGGTGCGTTGCGTCTCGTGGCGGCCTGGATCGCTCACCTGCGGGGGGCCGGAGCACCGGTCACCGACGCACACGCGGACGAGGTCGTCCCCCTCGGCGAGGGCACCCTCGACGAGGCCGCTCGACGCACGCTCGAGTGGCTCGCCATCGACGCCGGGCCGCACACCGAAGCGGTGCTGGAGGAGGTCACGCGGCTCGTTGAGGGCCTCGGGGCGCGACGCAGCTCATGACCCGGCAGGTGGTCATCGGCATCGACGTCGGCACCACGGCGGCCAAGGTCGTCGGTTTCGAGGTCCTCGACCCACGCGAGCCCGGTGGTCCGGGCGACCGGGTAAGTCCGGGCGACCCCGGTGGGCAGCGGGCGCCTGGTGTGCCCCCAGGGCGGTGGACGGCCCAGCAGGAGTACCCGCTGGTCCGGCCGCAGTCCGGCTGGCGGGTCCAGGACGTCGAGGTCGTCCTCGACGCGATGCTGCGCTCCCTCGCCGACGTCGTCGCACAGCTCGACGGCGCTGAGGTCGTCGCGGTGTCGGTGAGCTCAGCCATGCACGGGCTGGTCGGCCTCGACGCCGCGCACCGGCCGCTCACCCCGCTCGTCACCTGGGCTGACGCCCGGGCCCGGGAGACGGCTCGTGAGCTGCGCGCCACCCCCTTGGCCGCGTCCCTGCACCAGCGCAGTGGGACCCCGGTCCACTCGATGTCGCCGCTGACCAAGCTGCGGTGGTTCTCCCGTCACGAGCCGGAGCTGACCCGCACCGCCCGGTCGTGGGTCGGGCTCAAGGACGTGGTTCTCCTCGCCCTGACCGGGCGGCTCGTCACCGAGCTCTCGTCGGCGAGCGGGACCGGGCTGCTGTCCATCGCCCACCGGACCTGGGACGCCGAGGCACTCGACCTCGCGGGGGTGCGCCTGGACCAGCTCCCGCAGATCCTCTCGACGACTGCCAGCCTGCCCCTCTCCCGGGACGCCGCCGGGCGAGTGGGCCTGCCCGTAGGCACGCCCGTCGTGCTCGGCGCCGGCGACGGGCCCTTGGGCAACCTCGGCACGGGCGCGATCAGACCCGGGGTTGCCGGTCTGTCGCTCGGCACGAGCGGCGCCCTCCGGCTCGTCGTCGACGGCCCCCGCAGCGACCCGTCGGGCCGGCTCTTCTGCTATGCGCTGACCGACGAGGCCTGGGTCGTCGGCACGGCGATCAGCAACGGCGGCGCCGTCGTCCGGTGGGCCGGCTCCGTGTTCGCGGCGGACCGTCCCGGCTCCGCACCCGACGCGTCGGCCACCCCCGTCGGTGACGCCGAGGTCCTCGCCCTCGCCGAGCAGGTCGAGCCCGGCAGTGACGGGCTCGTCATGCTGCCCTTCCTCCTCGCCGAGCGCGGGCCGCTCTGGGACGCCGACCTGCGGGGCGCCTTCCTCGGCATCCGGCAGCACCACACCCGCGGTCACTTCGTCCGCGCCGCCGTCGAGGGGGTCGCGTTCCAGCTCGCCACGGTCCTCGACGGGTTGGACGACGTCACCCCGGTGAGCGCGATCCGGGCCACCGGCGGCGTCTTCCGCAGCCCGCTCTGGCGAGAGGTCCTCGCCGGCGCCCTCGCCCGCCCGCTCGTCGTCACCGGAGGGGCCGAGGGGTCGGCGCTCGGTGCAGCGGCCCTCGGCCTCATCGGGATCCACGCGAGCGACGGGCTCGAGCCGGCCCTGGAGCGGCTCGCCCCGGGGCTCGTCGACGGCCCAGGCCACGGCCCAGGCCACCACGACGCGACGGTGGTGGCCCCGGAAGCGAGCTCAGCGGCATACCGCATCGCGCGTGCCTCGGTCGTCGCCCGACTGCACGAGCTGGCCCGGGCCGCCGAGCTGCTGTCCTGAGCGATCCTGTCCCGTCAGCTGACCGGGACGGGATCCCCACGACGCTCGTGGACGCGGGACCGCCACGTGAGCAGGGCCGAGCCGAGGACCGCGGAGGACACCGAGGCCACGAGGATGCCGGCCTTGCCGACCTCACCGGCCCCGTTCTGGAACGTCAGCGAGTTGACGAGCAGCGAGACGGTGAAGCCGACCCCGGCGGTGCACGACACGGCGAGCAGGTCGAGCCAGGCACCCTTGGCCTCTGGGTGCAACCGCAACAGGCGTGCCCCGAGGAGCGTCGCGGTCACGATGCCGATGGGCTTGCCGACGACGAGCCCCAGGATGATGCCGATCGCGACGGGACTGCTCAGCGAGTCACCGATCGTCGCGGGGTCGACCCGCATGCCGACCGCGAAGAAGGCGAACACGGGGACGGCGAAGCCGGCCGTGAAGGGCCGCCAGACGTGCTCGAACCGCTCGGCGACCGACGGCTCGTCGTCCTTGCGGGCGCCGGCCGGGACGGTGAAGGCGAGGGCGGCTCCGGTGATGGTCGCGTGGATGCCCGACGAGTGGATCGCCCACCACGCCAGCACCCCGACGACGAGCAGCACGGCGGGGTGGGCCCCGCGTCGCACGAGCCAGGCGAAGACCCCGATCGCCGCGAGTCCGGCAAGGAGCGTCACGAGGTTGAAACCGTGCGCGAAGACCGTGGCGATGATGATGATCCCGCCGAAGTCGTCGGCGACGGCCAGGGTGAGGAGAAAGGCCCGCAGCGCCGTGGGGAGTCGGCGGCCGAAGGCCGAGATGACGGCCACTGCGAAGGCGATGTCCGTCGCCGTGGGGACCGCCCAGCCCCGGGGCTGACCATCCGCGGCGAGGTTGACCAGGAGATAGATGAGAGCCGGTGCCGCCATCCCGCCGAGGGCAGCGATGACCGGCAGGGCGGCCCGGCGCGGGCTGCTCAGCTCGCCGGTGGTGAACTCGCGCTTCAGCTCGAGCCCCACGACGAAGAAGAAGAAGGCGAGCAGGCCGTCCGTGGCCCAGGTGGCGACGGGCAGGTCGAGTCCGACCTGCCCCGGCCCGAGCCGGAAGTCGGAGATCGCGCGATAGGCCGACTCCCACGGCGAGCTGGCCCAGGCGAGGGCGAGGACGCTGACGAGGAGCAGGAGCAGGGCGCCGACGTTCTCGGCCCGCAGGGTGTCGAGGAAGTTGCGCTCGCCGCCCCGGGTCAACGGCCCGAAGAGGACCCGCCCGTTCTGCCCGCGGCCAGTGCGGCGCTTGCCGGCCCGGGGTTGATGGTCACCCATGGTCGGTCACGGGCTCATCAGGCCCATCTGGATCGGTAGCCACGTCGAGACGGCCGGCGTGAACACCACGACGAACAGGCCGATGACGAGGGCGACGAGGAAGGGCACGAGCTTGGCGACCACCGGCTCGATGCGCAGGCCCGCCACCCTCGACCCGACGAAGAGGACGTTGCCGACCGGCGGCGTGATCACCCCGACGCACAGGTTGTAGACGATCATCGTGCCGAAGTGCACCGGGTTGATGCCGAACGACATGACGATCGGCAGGAAGATCGGCACGAAGATGAGGATCGCCGGCGTCGGGTCCATGAAGGTGCCCACGACGAGCAGGATCACCATCATGATGACGAGGATCGCGACCGGGCTCGTCGTCAGCCCGAGCAGGGCCTCCGAGACGAGCTCGGGGATCCGCGCGAACGACATCACGAAGGAGAGCGCCGACGAGACTCCGACGAGGAGCATGACGATGGCAGTCGTCCGCGAGGCGTCGAGGACGATGCGGGGCAGGTCGGCGACCTTGATGGCGCGGTAGGCGAACCCGAGCAGGAGGCAGTAGACGACGGCGATCGCCGACGACTCCGTTGCCGTGAAGACCCCGGCGATGATGCCGCCGATGACGATGACCATCATGAGGAGCGACGGGACCGCGCGCCACAGGACGAGAGCGGCCTGGCTGAGGGTCGGCCGAACGGGCGTCTCGGGGTTGGAGTTGCGGCGCGACCAGATCAGCGCGACGACCATGCAGGCCAAGGTCCAGATGAGGCCGGGTCCGACGCCGGCCATGAACAGGGCTGCGATCGAGGTGCTGCTCACGAGCGAGTAGACGATGAAGGTGTTGCTCGGCGGGATGAGCATCCCTGCGGGGGCCGACGCGACGTTGACCGCAGCGGAGAAGGCCTTGTCGTACCCCTCCTTCTCCATGCGCGGGGTCATCACCGTCCCCACCGCTGCCGCCGCGGCGACGGCGGCGCCGCTCACGGCCCCGAACATCGCGTTGGCGACGATGTTGGTGTGGGCCAGCGAGGCCGGGAGCCGCCCCACGAGCACCTTGGCGGCGTCGATGAGGCGGCCGGCGATCCCTCCGTTGTTCATCAGGACCCCGGCGAGGACGAAGAACGGGATGGCGAGCAGCGGGAACGAGTTGATGCCGGCGAACATCCGCTGGGAGGTCGCGAGCGCCGCGCTCTCGGGCCCGATGAGGACTGCTGCGGCGCCGAGCGACGACAGGCCGATGCCCACGGCGATCGGGATGCTGACGAGGATGCTGACGGCGATGCCCAGGGCGAGGATCAGGGCGGCGAGCGTTACGGGTTCCATGGTGCTGCTCCTCAGACCGGCTCTGCGGCGTCGTCGATCGCGAAGGCCTCTTCGGTCCGACGGATGATGGCGGTGACGTGGTAGACGGCGTAGAAGGTGATGATGAGCCCGGTCAGGGGCAGCACGAGGTACATCTGGCCCGCCGTGAAGGGGAGCGCCGACAGTTCCTGCGTCCAGGCACGGCCCGCGGCACGGTAACCGCCCCAGATGAGGATGAGGGACGCGAAGGCGATGATGGCCAGCTGGACGAGGATCGAGACGAGGCGCTGCACCGGGTCGGACAGCCGCCGCACGATGAAGTCGACTGCGATGTGACCGCGCTCGCTGAAGACGAGCGCCGTCGCGAACAGGCCCAGCCAGACGAACGTCAGACGGGCGGCCTCCTCGGTCCACGTTGCCGGGTCCTTGGTGACCTGTCGGGTGAAGACCTGCCACACGACGATCACGACGAGGAGGGTGAAGAGGGCGACCGACGCGGTGGCGAGAGCCTTGTCGAGCCATCGTTTGACCTGGCGCATCCTTGCACTTCCTTCGACGTTCGCGGTGTGTGGTGCCGGCCCCGTGCCCCCGGGAGAGGGCACAGGGCCAGCATTCGGTGTCCGCGACGGAGGGAAGCGGACGAGCTGGGTGGCTCACGCGGTCAGCGTGAACCGATCGTCTCTCAGTTGGCGGCGCTCTGCGCGGCCTCGTAGAGGGCCTTCTGGGTGTCCGTCTTGAGGTACTGCGCCGTGAGCGGCTCGAGAGCCGCGCGGAAGGCAGCGGTGTCGACCTCGTTGAACTTGGCTCCGGCCGCCTCGGCGGTCTGGACGGCCTTGTCGGTCTCGGCGGCCCACAGCTGCGTGTGCTCGGCGAAGGTGGCTGCCCACTCCTTGTCGAACGCGGCCCGGTCCTCGGCAGACAGGCCGTTGAACAGGCCGCTGTTGATGATGAGGTAGTCGAGGCCGACCAGGTGGTTGGTCCGCGAGAAGTACTTGGCCACCTCGAGGTGCTTCTGCGTCACGTAGGAGACCTCGTTGTTCTCGGCGCCGTCGATGACGCCGGACTGCAGCGCCGTGTAGACCTCACCGAACGCCATCGGGGTGGCTGACGCACCCATCGCGTCGACCATGGCGATGGCGAGCGGGCTGTCCTGGACCCGGATCTTCTGGCCCTTGAGGTCGGCCGGCGTGTTGACCGGGCCCTTGCTCGTGTAGACGCTCCGGGTGCCCTGGGTGAAACCGCCGACGACGGTGATCTGGTTCGACGACTCGAGTGACTTGTACAGGTCACCGACGACGTCGAGGTTGTTGACCACCTTCATCTGGGACTCGACGGAGTCGAACACCAGCGGGAGGTTGAAGACGGAGAAGTCCTGGTTGAGCTTCTCGAGCTGCGAACCAGAGACGATCGCGAGGTCGACGGAGCCGTCACCCACGAGCTGGAGCGCCTCGGCCTGCGCCCCGAGAGTCTCGTTCGGGTAGACCTGGATCCCGAGGCGGCCGTTCGTCGCCGTCGCGAGGCGCTCACCGAAGTGCTTGAGCGCGATGAACGACGGGTGCTGCTCCGTCTGGTTGAGCGACAGGCGCAGCGTCTTGGCGGCAGCAGCGGCCTGGGTCGAGCCAGCGGTGTTGCCGGTGCCCGTGGCGGGGCCGGTGCCGGCGCTGCAGGCGGCGAGAGCGAGGGCGGACAGGCCCGCGACAACACTCGCGGCCAGGGTCTTCGGTGACATGTGGTCAACTTCCTTTGCAGTCTGCGCGACATCCTTGAGCGTGCAGGTGGGGCATCATCCGGTGGCTGTGCTCCCGGCGGGGGCCAGCGTCCCTGATCAGTGAGCCACGCGGGCCCTCGCCCGCAGAATGAGTTGCCATCAATTGCCTCCACACAGGGAGTGCTTCCCGCCTTGTCGGGACCCCGGCGCGTACTCCCTCTGGCAACCGCGGCAACCGTCGGCAACCCCGCCGAGCGCGAGGGCAGCGTGCCCCTCAGTCGCCCCCTCAGTCGCCCCCTCAGTCGCCCCCTCAGTCGCCCCCTCAGTCGCCCACGGAGTCGACCACCTCGCCCGTGCCGAGCCGACGCAGGTGGGTGGTCCCGGGGTGCCCGTCCACGAAGCCGACGTTCACCTCGAAGCCCCCGGAGGCCGGAGAGGCGAGGCGGATCGACCACTGCCCCTCGACGTGTTCCTCCGCCGCGACCGAGAGCGTCGGCGCGCCCGGCTCGGCCAGGACCTCTGCGACCCGGCGGCGCGCCGTGGACACCGCGGCGTCGCGGCCCAGCTCGCCCGGCCACGGCGCGGGGTTGTCCGCGATGAACGTGCGGAACGCCGCCGCCACCGCCGCCTCGATCGCCTCCTGTTGCTCGGTCCGTTCGCCGGGGTCGGTCTCGTCGGCTCGGAGCATCGGGGTGGGCAGCGAGACCGACAGGTCCACCGCACTCCGCCGCCGGTTGCCGAGGTGGTGCTCACGTCCGATGCGCACGACGCACCCCTCCCTCGAGTCCACCAGGGCGACGACCGGCGAGAGGGCCGCGAGGTAGGCGCTCTCGTCCCGCGCCCGGCCGGGCCGGTCGAGGTGCAGGTCGAGCAGGTAGACGTCCTCCGGGCCCTGGCGACCCTCGAAGGCCACCACTACGTGCACGTCGTCGACCATGCTCAGGTCACTCAGGGGTGGGGGCGCCATGGCATCAGCGTCGCCGCTGGAGGCGCGCCGGTCAACGAGGCGGCCTCGCTGGCCCGCGCGAACCCCGGAGGGCGGCCGAAGGCCCACGGGCGGGCCCCGCGACGTACCGTGAGCAGGTGATCAGCCTCGCCCTCGCTCGCCGCCTCGTGGCCGAAGGCGTGCTCTGGGAGCCGCGACCCGGGGACCGGTTCATGATCGACCAGCCGACCCTCGTCGATGACGTCTTCTGGATCAGTGAGCTGACGATCGACGTGCACACCTACCACGGTCAACCGCTCCTCGGCTTCAACGGCACCACCGAATGGGCCCTCGACTCGGTGACGCTCGACAAGGCCATCTGGCTACCGCGCGAGGACCAGCTCCGCGAGCTGCTCGGACAGCGCTTCGTCGCCCTCAGCCGCCCGGACGGTCGCTGGCGGGTCAGCATCGTCGATGCGGGCGGGCCCTGCGACTTCGAGGCGGACGACCCCGAGGACGCCTACGCCCTGGCCCTGCTCAGCATCGCCTGAGGCGCGCCGACGACGAAGGGCCCGCCGGGTGCCTGCTACCCGGCGAGCCACACTCGCCCCCACACTCGGCCCACCGCCCCCAAGCGGAGCGGAACACGTCTGCGGCGTCATCCTCCGACGGCCCGATCTCCGGCGGCTAGGGACCAAGGTCCCGGCTCGGGCGACATTGCGTGGGCGCTGAGGAGGCGGAGGGAGGGCACAGATGGTCTGGGACCAAGAAAAAGGCCCCCGACCGATGCTCGCGTCAGAAGCCTTTTCACAGGGTGCCCCCGGCAGGATTCGAACCTGCGCTCCCGCCTCCGGAGGGCGGTGCTCTATCCCCTGAGCTACGGGGGCGGGCACGCACTTTCGTGCGCCCCGTGAGGTTAGCAGCCCTGAGCCCGGAACGCGGAATCACCCCGCCCTCGCCCGGTGTGCTCCGCGAAACGGCGGGAGAAGCGGGAGGTGGGTGCATCCGGGAGCGAGCCCAGCGGCATACGGCCTGTGGTGGGGTCGGGAACGGGCGTCGTCAATAGACTTCACGCATGACTCCTGCCGCGCTGCGCCGGCTGCTCGAACAGGTCGCCGCCTCGGCCGCGCGGGTGGGGGAGCTGCCGGACGAGGCCGAGGCGGGGCCGCCCGCCGGGCCCATCTTCCGGCCGGTCGACCCGCGGTCCGCGGGCGTCGTCGCCGACTGGGTCACGCCGGTGGCGCAGCGCTGGGCCCCACAGCTCGACCTCGAGCCCGCTGCCCTCGGGCGGGTCCTCGCCCAACGCCTCGCCGACCACGCGTCCATCTCCGCCGTCGAGGTGGCCCCCTCGGGACTGCTGTCCATCACACTCGCCGACCCCGAGCGCGTCGCCATCATCGACGAGGTGACCGAGCAGGAGGCGACCTACGGCCTCCTGCGCGGCCAGCGGTCGTCCGACGAGGGGCTCGAGGCCGACCCCGCCCTCGAGACCGACCGCTCCACGGTCGTGCCCGCCTGGCTCCGTGACGACCCAGCACTCCGCCCGGCCCAGCTCGCCCATGCCCGCCTGCACCGCCTCATGCGCACGGCCCGCGCGGCCGGCGTCCAGATCCGTCCCACGGACCGGCGCGAGGAGCTCGGCCACGTCGCCGAACGACTCCTGCTCGTGGCACTCGCAGACTTCCCCCAGCGGATGGACACGCACGAGGGCGACCGGCCCCAGCAGGTCCGCGCCGTGACCGACCTGGCCGCGCTCGCCGACGGCTGGACCCAGCCCATCCGGCCGCGAACCGTCGAGGAGCGCATCCGTGGCATCCACGGGGCCCGGCTCGCCCTCGCGGCGGCCGCCGCCGTCGTCTTGCGCAATGGACTGACGCGGCTCGGAGCCGCAGCCCCCGAGAGGATGTGAGGCATGCGCGCACACGAAGCCGGCGCCCTGCACGCCGAGGGATACCGCGGGCCCACCTGGCTCGAGCCCCCGGTCGACGTCAACGCGCTCGTCCCCTCCCTCTGGGCCGCTTCGGTGGGCCGTGGGGCCGACGGCGTCCTGGCGATCGGCGGGGTCAGCGTGGTCGAGCTCGCCCGGGAGTTCGGCACGCCTGCCTACGTCCTCGACGAGGACGACTTCCGGGCGCGAGCGAGGGAGTTCAAGCAGACCTACGCCGAGGTCTTCGACGACCTCTGTGGCGGGGCCGACGTCTACTACGCCGGCAAGGCCTTCCTCTGCACCGAGGTGGCCCGCTGGATCCGCGACGAGGGCCTCTTCCTCGACGTGTGCACCGGGGGAGAGCTCGCCGTCGCCATCCGAGCCGGGGTGCCCGGGTCGAGCATCGGCATGCACGGGAACAACAAGAGCGCCGCCGAGATCCGAGCCGCCCTCGACCACGGAGTGTCACGGATCATCGTCGACTCCTTCGAGGAGATCGAGAGGGTCGCCGCGATCGCCGCCGAGCTGGGCGTCATCGCCCCGGTGCTGGTGCGGGTGACCGTTGGGGTCGAGGCGCACACCCACGAGTTCATCGCGACCGCGCACGAGGACCAGAAGTTCGGCTTCTCGCTCGCCGGCGGCCACGCCATCGAGGCGGTCCGGCAGGTCCTCGCCCGACCCGACACGCTGCGGCTGCTCGGGCTGCACAGCCACATCGGGTCGCAGATCTTCGACACCGCCGGCTTCGAGGTGTCCGCCCGGCGGGTCCTCGGACTGCACACCCAGATCGCCCGGGAGCTCGGCGTCGAGCTGCCCGAGCTGGACCTCGGCGGCGGCTTCGGCATCGCCTACACCACCGAGCACGACCCCCAGTCCCCGAAGGCGCTCGCGGTCGGCATGGCCGAGATCGTCGAACGCGAGTGTCGGGCCGACGGGGTCGCCGTTCCGCGGATCTCCATCGAGCCCGGTCGGGCCATCGCCGGCCCGAGCACCTTCACCCTGTACGAGGTCGGGACGGTCAAGCCGGTCGAGCTGGACGGCGGGGCCAGCCGCCTCTACGTCTCCGTCGACGGTGGGATGAGCGACAACATCCGCACCGCCCTCTACGACGCCGACTACTCCTGCACGGTGGCCAACCGCCGGTCCGAGGCGACCCCGTCTCTGGCGCGGGTCGTCGGGCGGCACTGCGAGAGCGGCGACATCGTCGTCAAGGACGAGTTCCTCCCCGGCGACGTCGGACCGGGGGACCTCGTCGCCGTCCCCGGGACCGGCGCGTACTGCAGGGCCCTGTCGAGCCAGTACAACCACACGCCGCGCCCGCCGGTCATCGCCGTGCGGGACGGGCAGGCCCGCGTCATCGTCCGACGTGAGACGATCGACGACCTGCTCGCACTCGATGTCTGGCCTGCGTAGATCCTGCGCGCAGATGTCCGGATCGCGATACGAAGAACGACCGAGGGTCCCCCGAACGACAGGATTCGCACGTGGAGACTGATGTGAGGACCGTGCCGTGAGCGCCCGCGAGCCGCTGCGGGTCGCCCTCCTCGGGGCCGGCGTCGTCGGTGGCGCCGTCGCTCGGCACCTCACGCAGCGCAGCGGCGACATGGCCGCGCGGGTCGGGGCGCCGCTCGAGATCGTCGGCATCGCCGTGCGCCGCGCCGGCCGCGACCGCTCCGAGCTCGGGGTGGACGCCTCGCTCTTCACGACGGACGCCGAGGAGCTGGTGACGCGCGCCGACCTCGTCGTCGAGGTCATCGGGGGCATCGAGCCGGCCCGGTCGCTGATCCTGCGCGCCATGGCGCACGGCGCCTCCGTGGTCACCGCCAACAAGGCGCTGCTCGCCGAGGACGGTCCGCGGCTCTACGCGGCCGCCGCCCAGCACGGCGTCGACCTGTACTACGAGGCCGCGGTTGCCGGAGCGATCCCGCTGCTTCGTCCGCTGCGCGAGTCCCTCGCCGGCGACGAGGTCCGCAAGGTCCTCGGCATCGTCAACGGCACGACCAACTACGTCCTCGACAAGATGGACACGACCGGTGCGGGCTTCCAGGACGCCGTCGAGCAGGCCCAGGCGCTCGGCTATGCCGAGGCCGACCCGACCGCCGACGTCGAGGGGTTCGACGCCGCGGCCAAGGCGGCGATCCTGGCCTCCCTCGCCTTCCACACGAGGGTCTCGGGGAGCGACGTCTATCGCGAGGGCATCACCGAGGTCTCTGCCGCCGATGTCGCAGCCGCGCGTGAGATGGACTGTGTCGTCAAGCTGCTCGCCATCTGCGAGCGCAACGACGGTGGTGTCTCCGTCCGGGTGCACCCGGCCATGATCCCCAGGTCGCATCCGCTCGCCGGGGTGCGCGAGGCCTTCAACGCCGTCTTCGTCGAGGCCGACGCCGCTGGGCAGCTGATGTTCTACGGGCGTGGCGCCGGCGGGGAGCCGACCGCCTCCGCCGTTCTCGGCGACCTCGTGGCCGTGGCCCGCCACCGGGTCGGGGGCGGGCTCGGCCCGGGCGAGTCGAGCTACGCGGACCTGCCGATCCTGTCGATGGGCGACGCGCAGACGCGCTACCACGTGAGCCTCGACGTCGCCGACCGGCCAGGGGTGCTGAGCAAGGTGGCCGCCGCCTTCGCCGCCCACGACGTGTCGATCGAGACGGTGCGCCAGCAGCTCGTCGCCGCCGACGACGGGGTCACCGCGGCCGGGGGAGACGGCAGCGCCCGGGCCAACCTCATCATCGTCACGCACACCGCCTCGGACGCAGCGCTGTCCGCCACCGTCGAGAGCCTCCGCAGCCTCGACGTGGTCCGAGGAGTCAACTCCGTCATGCGGGTGGAAGGCTTCTGATGGCTCACCAGTGGCGCGGAGTGATCCGCGAGTACGCCGACCGGTTGCCGCTCCTCGAGGGTGCGCCGGTGGTGACGCTCCACGAGGGCGGCACCCCCCTCATCCACGCCGCGAAGCTGTCCGAGCGCGTCGGTGCGGAGGTCCACCTCAAGTACGAGGGCCTCAACCCGACCGGGTCGTTCAAGGACCGGGGGATGACGACGGCGATCAGCGTCGCCGCCAAGCACGGCGCGAGGGCGGTGATCGCGGCCAGCACGGGCAACACGAGCGCCTCCGCTGCGGCCTACGCCACCAAGGCCGGCATGACCTGCGGCGTCCTCGTCCCCGAGGGCAAGATCGCGATGGGCAAGCTGAGCCAGGCCATCGCCCACGGGGCCACCCTCCTGCAGGTCGACGGCAACTTCGACGACTGCCTGACGCTCGCGCGCAAGCTTGCCGAGGCCTACCCCGTCGAGCTGGTCAACTCCGTCAACCCCGCCCGGATCGAGGGGCAGAAGACCGCCGCGTTCGAGATCGTCGACGCGTTGGGTGACGCTCCCGAGATCCACTGCCTCCCGGTGGGGAACGCCGGCAACATCACCGCCTACTGGAAGGGATACCGCGAGTACTCCTCGGACCCCGCCGTGAGCGACCAGCCGGGTCCCGCGTCGCGGTTGCCGCGGATGTGGGGTTTCCAGGCCGCGGGTGCCGCGCCTCTGGTCCTCGGGCACCCGGTCGACCACCCGGAGACCATCGCCACCGCCATCCGGATCGGCAACCCCGCCTCGTGGTCCCAGGCGATCGCCGCACGCGACGAATCGGGTGGCCGGATCGAGGCGGTCACCGACGCGCAGATCCTCGAGGCGCATCGCTACCTGTCCGCCGAGGAGGGCGTCTTCGTCGAGCCGGGCTCGGCCGCCTCGGTGGCCGGCCTCCTCGCGAGCCACGCCGCGGGTCTCGTCCCCGCCGGCGCCCGCATCGTCTGCACCGTCACCGGTCACGGGCTCAAGGACCCCCAGTGGGCGCTGCGCACCGCCGACGGTTCCGAGGTGGTGCCGACGCGGATTCCCCTCGACGCCTACACCGCGGCGCACGCCCTCGGGCTCGAGGGCTGACGTGACGTCGGGGACACGCTCGGTGCGGATCCGCGTCCCGGCGAGCACGGCCAACCTCGGGCCGGGGTTCGACTCGATCGGTCTCGCGCTCGGGCTGTGGGATGAGTACGTCGCCACCACCCTCGACGTGCCCGGCCTGGAGGTCCAGGTGACGGGCGAGGGCGCGGCGGACGTGCCACGTGACGAGTCACACCTCGTGGTCCGGACGATGCGCCACACCTGGCGGACGCTCGGCCTGGCCGGCCCTGCGGGCCTCCGGCTGAGCGCCTGCAACGGCGTGCCGCACGGCCGCGGGCTGGGCTCGTCCGCCACCGCGATCGTGGCGGGCGTCGTTGGGGCACAAGCATTGTCGTATGCCGCTGAGCTGGCTCCGGGGGCCCCCGTGCCGGTTGATCTCCGGCTGGCCTCCCACCTCGCCAGCGTCCTCGAGGGCCATCCGGACAATGCGTCCGCCAGTGTCTTCGGCGGTCTCACGGTGAGCTGGATGCCGGACGGTTCCGGCGCCGACCTCGGGGCCCTGACCGTGTCGGCGCGGCCCGTGCTCCACCCCGAGATCGACGTCGTCGCGTTCGTCCCGGACCAGCAGCTGGCCACCCGGCACGCGCGGGCCGTCCTGCCGTCGTCGGTGCCGCTCAAGGACGCCGCCGCCAACAGTGGACGGGCCGCCCTGCTCGTCCACGCCCTGACGACTGAGCCGGTCCATCTGCATGCCGCGACGCGAGACTGGCTGCACCAGGAGCCGCGCCGGGCGTCCTACCCCGACTCGATGCGGCTCGTCGACGCACTGCGCTCCCAGGGGCACGCGGCGGTGGTGTCCGGGGCGGGCCCGACGGTCCTCGTCCTGACGACGCGTGCCCGGCTGCCCGAGGTGGTGGCGCCGGCCGGGATGCGGCACTGGGTCAGGCTCACCCCTGGCATCCCCTCCGAGGGTGTCACCGCCGTCGTCGCCGGCTGACGAGTCGGTCCGACGCGCGGGGCCGATGCCTCGGTGCTACAGTGAAGGCGCACCAGGCCGCACGACGCAGGCGGTGCAATCACCCCCACACTGAGGCGACTGTCTCTCGGCGTTCTGCGCCGACGTGGATCTCGATAGGCCAGAGTCACTGGCCCCAGTCCGGCCCAGTGGGCTCTCCCGGGCCGCAAACGAGGGGGAAGGATCCTTCGTGTCAGAAACAACCACCCGTCCCGTGTCAGGTCTGTCCGCGATGAAGCTGGACGAGCTGAAGACCGTGGCCACGTCGATGGGCATCAAGGGCACCGCGAGGATGCGCAAGAGCGACCTCGTCGACGCCATCAAGGCTCGTCAGTCCGGCGGTTCACCGGCTGCGGAGACGGCTTCGTCCGCCCCTGCAACCCCTGCAACCCCGGCGGCTTCGTCCGTCCCCGCGGCTTCGTCTGCTCCGGTGCGCGCTTCACGCCGCGCGACTCGGGAAGCCGGGTCGGCCGCAGTGCCCGACAGCGGATCCCCCGTGGTCCAAGCGCGCTCGGAAGACGTGGCGCCGAGCATCCCTCAGCCCGACTCCGAGCGGGGCAGCACCGAGGTGACGGCCCCGGCCGCCCGCCACGGGGGTGAGCGGACCTCGGGACGCCGCACCGGTCAACCCGACCGGGCCCAGCGCGCCGCCGAAGCCGTGGCAGCCGTGTCCGAGCGGCAGCCACTGGACCGTCGTGCCGGCGACCGTCCGGAGGCCGACCGCCCGGAGACCGACCGTCCGGAGGTCGACCGCCCGGAGCACGAGGGCCGACGCCAGCGGGAGCGCCGCGACCGTCGTGACCGTCAGCAGGAGCGCGACACTCGCGGCAACGCCCAGGAGCCCACCTCCCGTCAGGAGCGCAACCCGCGTGGCGCCAACCAGGAGCGCGACACCCGTCAGGACGCGCGTCCGGAGCGCGACCCGCGTGGCACCAGCCCGGAGCGGGACACTCGCGACACCATCCAGGAGCGTGACGGCCGTCAGGACGCCCGTCAGGAGCGCGACTTCCGCGACACCCGGGATGGCCAGGACCACGGCGACCGCGACGGCCAGGACAACCGCGACACCAACCGCGAGGGCCAGCAGGCCGGTCGGTATGACGACGACGACCGCGGCAACCGTCGCAGCCGCAACCGGCAGCGCAGCCGCGACCGCAAGCGCGGCCGAGGCGTGGGCCAGGAATGGGCCGAGGCGGAGCCGCAGATCGGCGACGACGACGTCCTCGTCCCGGTCGCCGGCATCCTCGACGTCCTCGAGAACTACGCCTTCGTGCGCACCTCCGGCTACCTGCCCGGTCCGAGCGACGTCTACGTCCCGCTGGGGATGGTCAAGAAGCACGGCCTGCGCAAGGGCGACGCCGTGACAGGTGCGGTCAAGGCGTTGCGCGAGGGCGAGCAGCCGACCGGCAACGTGGGCCGCCAGAAGTTCAACGCCCTCGTCCGACTCGACAGCGTCAACGGGCAGAGTGCGGACGACGCGCTCAAGCGGCTGGAGTTCGGCAAGCTGACCCCGCTCTACCCGCAGCAGCGACTGCGCCTCGAGACCGAGTCTGGACAGCTGACCACCCGGATCATCGACCTGGTGGCGCCCATCGGCAAGGGCCAGCGTGGTCTCATCGTGGCCCCGGCGAAGGCCGGCAAGACGATGGTGATGCAGGCGCTGGCCAACGCGATCACGACGAACAACCCGGAGTGCCACCTGATGGTCGTGCTCGTCGACGAGCGCCCCGAAGAGGTCACCGAGATGCAGCGCGCGGTCAAGGGTGAGGTCATCGCCTCGACCTTCGACCGTCCCGCCGACGACCACACGACCGTTGCCGAGCTCGCCATCGAGCGGGCCAAGCGCCTCGTGGAGCTCGGCCACGACGTCGTCGTGCTCCTCGACTCGATCACCAAGCTGGGCCGGGCCTACAACCTGTCCGCCCCGGCGAGCGGTCGGATCCTGTCCGGCGGTGTCGACTCGGCAGCGCTCTACCCGCCGAAGAAGTTCTTCGGGGCGGCGCGCAACATCGAGAACGGTGGCTCGCTGACCATCCTGGCCACGGCTCTCGTCGAGACCGGGTCGAAGATGGACGAGGTGATCTTCGAGGAGTTCAAGGGCACCGGGAACATGGAGCTCAAGCTCGACCGTCAGCTCGCCAACCGGCGCATCTTCCCCTCGGTCGACATCAACGCCTCGGGCACCCGTCGTGAGGAGATCCTCCTGGCGAGCGAGGAGCTGAAGATCATGTGGAAGCTCCGTCGCGTCCTCGGCGGTCTCGACAGCCAGCAGGCCATCGAGCTGCTCCTCGACCGCCTCAAGAAGACGAAGACGAACTACGAGTTCCTCACGCAGGTCCAGCAGACGAGCAGCGCCCGGCTCGACGACGAGGCCTGAGTCCTCGGTGCGTGCCAGGAACGCGGCGTCTCGCGCTCTTGGCACGCACGGCGCGTGGTCGGCGGTTCGCGGTGGGAATGCCGCCGCCCGCCCGGGTGTTTTGGGGAGGTGCGCCCTCTCTGGCACACTCTTCCTTTGGACCGGTTCACGGCAGCTACGCCGACCCGGCCACTCAATCCAAGGAGACTCTCTTGAAGAAGGACCTTCACCCCGAGTACGTCGAGACCCAGGTCACCTGTACCTGTGGCAGCACGTTCACCACCCGCAGCACCGCGAAGAACGGCGCGATCCACGCCGACGTCTGCTCGCAGTGCCACCCGTTCTACACGGGCAAGCAGAAGATCCTCGACACCGGTGGCCGCGTGGCTCGGTTCGAGGCCCGATACGGCAAGAAGGCCGCCAAGTAGGTCTCCCGCACGCCGGTCCCTGCGACGATGAGTCGCGGGGGCCGGCGTTCGCCTTTCTAGCCCAGGTCCCAGCCCGTTTCCCCTCCAACCCCTCCGCGGTCAGGTGAGTCCCGATGCTTGAGTCAGTCCAGGCCATCCTCGATGAGTACGCGGACCTCGAGGCCCGGCTCGCCGACCCGGCGGTGCACGCCGACCAGGACCTCGTCCGCACCCTCAACAAGCGCTACGCCGCGCTCGGGCCGACCGTGGCCTCGGCCCGCGCCTGGCAGACGGCCCGGGACGATGTCGAGGCCGCCCGTGAGCTCGGCGCCGAGGACGCCGCCTTCGCGGCCGAGGTGCCCGCCCTCGAAGGGGTGCTCGCGGAGACCGAGGAGCACCTGCTGCGTCAGCTCGTCCCGCGCGACCCCGACGACGACCGCGACGTCATCCTCGAGGTCAAGGCGGGGGAGGGCGGTGAGGAGTCGGCGCTCTTCGCCGGGGACCTGCTGCGGATGTACCTGCGCTATGCCGAGCGGCGCGGTTGGCGCACGGTGGTCGAGGACGCGACGGAGTCCGACCTCGGCGGTTACAAGGACGTGCGGGTGTCCATCAGGTCCAGGGGCCACCAGCCGGGGCCGGGGGAGGCGCCGTGGGCCCGGCTCAAGTACGAGGGGGGCGTGCACCGGGTCCAGCGCGTGCCGGTCACCGAGTCGCAGGGCCGCGTCCACACGAGTGCGGCGGGCGTGCTCGTCATGCCCGAGGCCGAGGAGGTCGAGGTGACCATCGACCCCCACGACCTGCGGATCGACGTCTACCGCAGCTCCGGGCCGGGCGGGCAGAGCGTCAACACGACCGACTCGGCCGTCCGGATCACCCACCTGCCGACGGGCCTCGTCGTGTCGTGCCAGAACGAGAAGAGCCAGCTCCAGAACAAGGAGGCCGCGCTCCGCGTCCTGCGCGCCCGCCTCCACCAGCTCGCCAAGGACGAAGCGGATGCGGAGGCCTCCGCCGCGCGGCGCAGCCAGGTTCGGACCGTCGACCGCTCCGAACGGATCCGCACGTACAACTTCCCCGAGAACCGGATCTCCGACCACCGCACGGGCTACAAGTCGTACAACCTCGACCACGTCATCGACGGCGACCTGGACCCGGTCGTCCAGTCGGCGATCGACGCGGACGAGGCGGCCAAGCTCGCGGCCCTGGCAGTCCAGTGACCGGCCTCGGGTCGGCCGTCCGCGCCGCCTCCGCCACCTTGCGGGAGGCTGGCGTCGCCTCTCCCGAGGTCGATGCGGTCGAGCTCGCCGCCCACGTCCTCGGGGTGGCCGCCCACGAGGTGCGCCGACGGATGATCGTCGGGGGTTCCCTCCCCGACTCCTTCGACGAGGCGTATGCCGCTGTGCTCGCCGAGCGCGCCCGACGGGTCCCGCTCCAGCACCTCACGGGACGAGCCCCCTTCCGCACGCTCACCCTCCACGTGGGGCCGGGAGTGTTCGTGCCCCGCCCCGAGACGGAGGTCGTCGTGGAGCTCGCCCTCGCGGAGGTCGACCGGCTCCTCGGGACCCGGCCCAGCGGCATACGGCTCGTCGACCTGTGCTCCGGCTCGGGCGCGATCGCGCTCGCCGTCAAGACGGAACGGCCGCGGGTCCACGTGCGCGCCATCGAGCTCTCCGGGGATGCCGTGGCGTGGGCCACGGCGAACCGGGACCGCCTCGGCCTCGACGTGGCGATCCTGCAGGGCGACGCGACCGAGCCGGCCATCCCGGACTGGTCGGGCAGCGTCGACCTCGTCACGGCCAACCCGCCGTACATCCCGTCCGACGCCGTCCCCGTCGATCCCGAGGTGCGCGACCACGACCCGGAGGTGGCCCTCTACGGTGGCAGCGAGGACGGCCTGGCGATCCCGCTCCGGGTCGCGGCCGCCGCGGCGGAGCTGCTGGGGCCGGGAGGCCTGCTCCTCATGGAGCACGCCGACACCCAGGGGGAGTCGCTGCCCGCCCGGCTGCTCAGCACGGGTCAGTGGTCGTTCGTCGTCGACCACGTGGACCTCTCCGGCCGGCCCCGGGTGACTGCGGCCCGTCGAGCCTGAGGCAACGCTCCTCGTCCTGCCGGTGCGGTGCCATCCGTGGCCAAGATGTGAGGTTCACAAGTCGCCCGTCGAGGTGCTTCCCGTGAAATCGTCCCGTCATGTCCCACGAAGGAGCGGTGACACCGGGCGCCTCCGGTCTCGAGCCAGCGGCGCGAGACGACGTCGTCGACGTCGACTTCCTCATCTCGGAGTTCGACGAGGAGCGACCGCAGCGCCGGCTGGGCCCGCGGCTCGACGCCGGAGTCGTGCTCATCTCGTTCCTGATCTCGGTATTCGTCCTCGTCCAGGTCTTCGCGCCGCTCCGGCAGGGCAACCAGTTCTACCTCATGCTCTTCCTGGGCTTTGTCCTGCCGCTCGTCTTCGTCACCTATCGGCCACGCAAGCGGGCCCCCGGCGACCGAGGGCCCCTCGACCACCCCGGGCCGCTCGACTGGGCGTTGACCCTCGTCGCTCTCGCGGTGACGCTCTATCCCGTGCTGCCGGTTCAGCTCGGTGACAGCGGCGGCGGCTTCAACGCCTTCCTCGACCGGCAGGGCCAGCTCACGACGGTCGACGTCCTCATGGGGGCGCTGCTCACCGTCCTCATCCTCGAGGCGACCCGCCGCACGACCGGCCCGGTGCTGCCGATCGTCGCGCTGGCCTTCTTCGCCTATGCCTACTACGGCGGGTTCCTGCCGATCGGCTGGCCCATCTCCCATGCCGGCATCGACTTCGACCAGATCATCAACGGCTTCTACAACGACCAGTCGGGTTTCTACGGGGTACCGCTCGACGTCGCCGCGACCTACATCGTGCTTTTCACGATCTACGGCGCCGTCCTCGACGCCACTGGCGCAGGCCGGTTCTTCATCAACTTCAGCTTCTCCCTCTTCGGCCAGTCCCGCACGGCTCCGGGCCGCACCGTCACGCTGAGCGGGTTCCTCCTCGGCACGGTGTCGGGCTCCGGCACGGCGACGGCGGTCAGCCTCGGCGCGGTCGCCTGGCCGATCCTCAAGCGCGCCGGCTATCCCAAGGAGAACGCCGGTGGCATGCTCGCCGCCGCCGGCATCGGCGCGATCCTGTCGCCCCCGACCCTGGGCGCCGCCGCCTTCATCATCGCGGAGTACCTGTCGACGAACTACCTGCAGGTGCTGCTCTGGGCAACTGTCCCAACTCTGCTCTACTACCTGGGCATCGTGCTCGCCGTGGAGATCGACGCCCGGCGGTTCGGGGTCAACGCCGTCGAGGTGCCGCGCCAGAACCCGTGGTGGCTGCTCCTGCGCTTCGGCTACCACCTGGCCTCCCTCGGCGTGATCGTCGTGTTCCTCGCCCTCGGGGTGCCGCCGTTCAAGGCGGTGGTCTACTCGACCCTGCTCGCGGGAGTCGTCGGCCTCGTCGAGCGACTCGTCTCGGGGCGAGACCCTCTCGACCCCGATGCCGCGGAACAGCCGCGGGCGCGGGCGCTCGGCACCTATGCCGGCGAGCTCTACCGCGCACTGTCGACCGGAGCGCGGTCGGTGCTGCCGATCGCGGCCGTCTGCGCCGCGGCCGGGATCATCACGTCGGTCATCGTCAAGACGGGCCTCGGCCAGAACCTGGCCAGCCTGCTCGTGCAGGCCGCGAACGCGGTCAGCGACAACCCGGCCATTGTCATCGTCGTCACCGCCGTGCTCTCCGCGGTCGCGATCATCGTGCTCGGGCTCGCCGTGCCGGTCACCGCCTCATTCATCATCAGCTGGGTCGTGATCGGCCCGGCGCTCCAGTCTCTCGGCGTCAGCGGCCCGGAGACGGCGATGTTCATCTTCTACTACGCCGTCCTCTCCGAGGTCTCTCCTCCCACCGCGCTGGCTGCTGTTGCGTCGGCGGCCATCACCGGGGGAGACACGATCCGCACGATGTGGCAGGCGGCCAAGTACACCCTCCCGGCCTTCCTCGCACCGCTTGCCTTCGTCATGACGGAGAACGGGTCGCACCTGCTGCTGCAGGGACCGCTCCTCGACGTCGCCTGGACGACCGCCGTCTCGATGGTCGCCGTCGCGGCCCTCGCGGCGGTCACCGGAGGCTGGCTCGTGCACGCAGCCTCGCCGGTCGAGCGGGCCCTCTGCGTGCCGGCCGCAGCCCTCCTGCTCTTCCTCCAGCCGGTCACCATCGCCATCGGCCTCAGCTTCCTCGCCGTCGCCATCGCCATCAACCTCCTCCGCAGTCGACCCACGAACCGACCTTCATCACCCGCCCACGCAGCAAAGGAGCTGTCATGACACCCATCACGAGTCCCACCCCGCGTCGCCGTCTCACGACCGCCGTCGGAGCACTCGTCATCGCCGGCCTCGCCCTCAGCGCCTGCGGTGGCAAGCAGACGCAGGAGCCCGCAGCCGGCGGCACAGCCGGCAGCGACGCCTGCGAGATCTCCGCCGGGCAGGTCACCATCGCCACCGGCAACAGCACCGGCGTCTACTACGTCCTCGGCGGCGGCATCGCCAGCCTGCTCAGCTCGAAGTCGCCGCTCAAGGCCACCGCCGCGGAGACCGGCGCCTCGGTCCAGAACATCCAGCAGCTCGCCGGCGGCCAGTACGACATCGCATTCTCGCTCGCCGACACCGCGGCGGACGCCATCGCGGGCAAGGGCGCGTTCACCGAGCCGCAGCAGATCCAGGCCCTGGGGCGCATCCACTCGAACTACACGCAGGTCGTCGTGCGCAAGGACTCCGGGATCAAGAGCCTGGAGGACATGCGGGGCAAGCGGATCTCCACGGGCTCGCCGAAGTCCGGCACCGAGGTCATCGCGACCCGCCTGCTCCAGTCCGCCGGCCTCGACATCAACACGGACGTCCAGGCCCAGCGCCTCGAGCTCGGCAAGACGGTCGACGGCATGAAGGACGGCTCGATCGACGGGTTCGTCTGGTCCGGCGGCCTGCCGACGCCGGCCCTCACCGACCTCTTCACGTCGCAGAAGGACGCGGTCGAGTTCATCGACATCACGCCCACCCTGCCCAAGATGAGGGAGATCAACGCCGTCTACACCGAGGGTGCGATTCCCGCCGCGACCTACGGCCTGGACGCCGACGTCAAGACCATCGTCGTGCCCAACGTCCTGCTCGTCCGTGAGGACTTCCCGACCGGCAACGCCTGCGGCATCGTCAAGCTCCTGTGGGGCAGCAGCGATGAGCTGGCCAAGGTCCACCCCTCGGGCAAGGAGTTCACCAAGGAGAACGGCCCCCAGACCGACCCGATCCCCCTCCACCCCGGCGCCAAGCAGGCCTTCGACGGCATGTGACCGACCCCTCGCGGAGACCGCTGGGCCGGGACCGTGCTGACCCGCGGACCCAGCCCAGCGGCATACGGCATCGACGCGTCTCCAAGTAGGCTCTGCCGCGTGACTGAGCGCTACGACTGCACCGATCCAACGGGCCGCGCCGAGGGCATGGCGGCAGCCGCCCAGGCGATCCGCACCGGGCGGCTCGTCGTCCTGCCGACGGACACCGTCTACGGCGTCGGCTGCGATGCCTTCGACGCCGAGGCGGTCGGCGCCGTGCTCGCCGCCAAGGGCCGCGGCCGGGACATGCCCCCGCCGGTCCTCATCCCGACTCCACGCACCGCGCACGGGCTCGCGACGCAGGTGCCCGACTACGCCCAGCGGCTGATGGAGCGGTTCTGGCCGGGGCCGCTCACGCTCGTCCTCAAGGCGCAGTCATCGCTCCACTGGGACCTCGGCGAGACCAACGGCACCGTCGCCCTCCGGGTGCCCGACAACGAGGTGGCGCTCGAGCTGCTCCGCGACATCGGGCCGATGGCCGTGACGAGCGCGAACTCGACCGGCGCCCCTGCCGCTCGGACCGTGGACGAGGCGGAGGGGATGCTGGGGGAGTCGGTCGCGGTCTACCTCGACGGAGGTCCGAGCACCGATGCCGCGCCGTCGACGATCATCGACTGCACCGGCGACGAGCCGCGCACGCTCCGCCTCGGTGCACTCTCCCAGTCCGAGATCGACGCGGTCCTCGCGACGGGGGCCGCGCCTGAGGTCGACCCTGAGGCTGTGGCTGAGGCCGTGGCTGAGGCGGACCCGGAGGCCACGCTCGAGGCTGACCCGGAGCCCGCGGCCGGCCCGGAGAGCCCTGAGCACGGCACCGACCCCACGGCCTAGAGTTGCCCTGACACGCGATCCGCACGCCCCCGCATCAGCTACGGAGATCTCCATGTCTGACGACCCGACGTTCTACGGCTCCGACTTCGGTGCCCTGCAGTCCTTCGACCCGGAGATCGCGGGGGTGCTCCTCTCGGAGCTGGGGCGGATCCGCGGCGGGCTCCAGCTCATCGCGAGCGAGAACATCAGCTCCCCGGCGGTGCTCACCGCGCTCGGGTCGGTCCTGTCCAACAAGTACGCCGAGGGCTACCCCGGCCGCCGCTACTACGGCGGGTGCTCCGAGGTCGACAAGGCGGAGCAGATCGCCATCGACCGGGCGAAGGAGCTCTTCGGCGCCGACCACGCCAACGTCCAGGCCCACTCCGGGGCCTCGGCCAACCAGGCCGTCTACGGCGCCTTCATGCAGCCGGGCGACACGCTCCTGGCGATGAGCCTGCCGATGGGTGGGCACCTGACGCACGGGTCCAAGGTGTCCTTCTCGGGCAAGTGGTTCAACGCCGTCGGCTACGGCGTCGACCGCGAGACCGAGGACATCGACTACGACCAGGTCGAGGCGCTCGCCAGGGAGCACCGGCCCAAGGTCATCTGTGCGGGCGGCTCGGCCATCCCGCGCCTCATCGACTTCGCCCGTTTCCGGGCCATCGCGGACGAGGTGGGCGCGATCCTCTGGGTCGACGCCGCGCACTTCATCGGGCTCGTGGCCGGCCGGGCCATCCCGTCCCCGGTGCCCTACGCCGACGTCGTGACGTTCACCACGCACAAGGTGCTCCGCGGCCCCCGGTCCGGCGCCCTGGTGTGCAAGGCCGAGCACGCCGCCGCCCTCGACAAGGCGATCTTCCCGATGATGCAGGGCGGCCCGCAGATGCACACCATCGCGGCCAAGGCGGTCAACTTCAAGGAGTGCGCGACCCCGGAGTATGCCCAGTACGCCAAGGACGTCATCGCCAACAGCCAGCAGCTCGCCCAGAGCCTCAAGGACCTCGGCATCCGGCCCACCACGGGAGGCACCGACACCCATCTGGCGCTGCTCGACCTCCAGGGGATCGGCGTCACCGGCAAGGACGCCGAGGCCCGCTCGGACGCCGCCGGGATCGTGCTCAACAAGAACGCCATCCCGTTCGACCCGCAGAAGCCCAACATCGCCTCGGGCATCCGGGTCGGCACGCCGTCCGTGACGACGCAGGGGATGGGCGTCGAGGAGATGAAGACCATCGCGCGCCTCATCCACACCGCCGTCACCAAGGGCGACGGGGACCCGGCCTCAGCCGTCAGCCAGGAGGTTCGCGCCGAGGTCACCGACCTCGTCACCCGGTTCCCCGCCTACCCGCGCTGAGGGCCCGTGCCACAGACCAAGCCGGCGTATGCCGCTGGGCCAGCTCAGCGGCATACGCCGTCGTCGTTGGGTGGCTGAGTGCACGAATACGTCCTGATCCTCATCGTCGCGGCCGGCGTGACCTACATCGCGACGCCGTTCGTGCGCAGCCTCGCCGTCGCGACCGGCGCCTTCACGGCGGTCCGGGACCGTGATGTGCACACGACTCCCATTCCGCGGCTGGGTGGCGTCGGGATCTACCTCGGCTTCGTCGCGGCGGCGCTGGTCGCCCGCAACCTGCCCTACCTCGGAACGCTCTACGGCGACCGCCAGATCCTCGGCGTCATCGTCGCCGGCGGCATCGTCTGCCTCCTCGGCGCCTTCGACGACATCCGCGAGCTCGACTGGCTGACGAAGCTCGCCGGGCAGATCCTGGCGGCCGGGCTGATGGCCTACGCCGGGGTCCAGCTGCTCTCCCTGCCGATCTCCGGCACGACGATCCTCCCCACGCCGGTGCTCGTCCTCTTCACCGTCCTCGTCGTCATCGCCTCGACCAACGCGGTCAACTTCATCGACGGGCTGGACGGCCTCGCCGCCGGTGTCGTCGGGATCGCCGCGCTCGCCTTCTTCATCTACAGCTACATCGTCTCCCGGGACTTCATGCCCGCGAACGTCTTCTCGGTGGCCACCCTGATCTCCGCGGCCCTCGTCGGCTGCTGTGCCGGCTTCCTGCCGCACAACTTCAATCCGGCCCGGCTCTTCATGGGCGACTCCGGCGCCCTCACGCTCGGGCTGCTCCTGTCCGCGGCGACGATCACCCTGACCGGCAACGTCGACCCGAGCGAGGTGACGGCCAACCAGGTGACCGCCGTGTTCCTGCCCCTGCTCGTGCCGGTCGCCGTGCTGCTCCTGCCATTCCTCGACATGCTGCTGGCGGTGATCAGGCGGACCCGGGCCGGGAGGCGGCCGTGGCAGCCGGACGCCCTGCACCTGCACCACCGGATGCTCCGGATCGGCCACAGCCACCGGCGAGCGGTGCTCATCATGTACCTCTGGGCGGCCATCGTGGCGCTCGGCTCCGTGTCCTTCGTCGTGTGGGAGGGGTGGCGGCCGCTCGGGGTCATCTCGCTCGCCACGGTGGTCGGTGTCGTTCTCACGCTGTGGTTGCCGAAGTGGAGGCCGCACGAGCGCTTGTGATACCTTTCACAAGCACCGGGAGGCGCGATCCATGCCGTCCGCCCCCGGCCGGAAGCACCCCCATCGCACCCCGATCCCCACCCCGTGAGGTTGCTCAGTCGTGAGGACCAGCCAGAGCCGCGCCGGCGCAGAGTCGCCCGTCCGCACGATGCTCCGGACCTCCCTGGCCTTCTCCGCGGTCAGCGTGCCGCTGATCGCCCTCGGCGCCTGGCTCCTGCGCGGGCCGGACGGCGCCATCTCGGGCCTTGTCGGCGCTGCCGTGGCGGTGGGCTTCTTCGTGGTCGGCGCCCAGGGCCTGCGGGCCGTCATCGCGGGGGAGGCCGCCTTCTCGCTGGCCGGTGCCCTCGTCGTCTACCTCGGCCAGCTGATCGCCCTTGTCGCCGTCCTCCTCGTCCTGCGCGAGGCCGAGTGGCTCGACGGGCGGGCCTTCGCAGCCTCGGCCATCGTGCAGACCCTCGTGTGGCAGGCCGGCCAGGTCGTCGGCTTCCGCCGCGGGCGGCACGAGATCTATCCCGACGTCACCCTCCCCTCAGGTTCGTGATGTCCGTCTCACTCGGAGGTCGCCATGACCGATCCACAGTCGCCGTCGGACGAGCGTCCCGACGGCCAGCAGCCTGCTGGGCGTCCCGAGCCCGCGGGAGTCGAGACGAGCCCGGAGAGCGTCGTCGTCACCGCGGGGAAGTTCGCCGCGGACCAGACCTCGGCGAGTGTGATCGCCTATCTCGTCACCGGTCCGGCCCTCTTCGGCGGGCTCGGCGTGCTGCTCGACGGCTGGCTCGGCACCGGCTTCCTGGTGGTGCTCGGGCTGCTCGGTGGGATGGCCCTGTCGTTGTACGTGATCTGGCTCCGGTACGGTACGCCGTAGCATTCTCGGCTGAACGCAACCTGAGCGGACCGCTGGGGAGTCAGGCATCTTCAGCGGCTCGGCACCCCGGTGCCGGCGTCGCGACGTGCGGTTGGCCCGCCTCCCACCGTTCGGCCCCAAGGTGTTCGACATTCATGACCAAGGAGAGCTTGTGAGCTTCAACGTGCTGGCGTCCACGCTGGGCACCATGGCCCCCGCGGAGGAAGTGAGCCACTTCCCGCCCACGCCCGAGATCTTCTGGCAGCCGCTCTTCTCGGTCGGCCCGGTCACGGTTACCCGCGCGATGGTTGTCGCCGCGATCTCCGTCATCGGCATCGCCTGGTGGCTCATCGCGACGACCCAGCGCGCCGCCGTCGTGCCCTCCAAGGGGCAGTTCCTCACCGAGGGCGTCTACGGCTTCGTCCGCAACGGCATCGCCAAGGACATGATCGGCAGCAAGGAGTTCATCCGCTTCGTCCCGCTGCTCTTCTCGCTCTTCATCTTCATCCTGGTCAACAACCTCTT
Organism: Intrasporangium calvum DSM 43043; assembly: GCF_000184685.1. Lineage (NCBI taxonomy): Bacteria > Bacillati > Actinomycetota > Actinomycetes > Micrococcales > Intrasporangiaceae > Intrasporangium > Intrasporangium calvum. Next base: position 2,729,084 of record NC_014830.1, on the reverse strand, counting down.
CGGCATCACGCCGTTCATCCAGATGCCGACGATGTCCCGGATCGGCTTCCCCATCGCGCTGGTCCTCATCGTCTACGTCGTCTACCACGCCATCGGGATCAAGAAGCGCGGCCTCGCCGGCTACTTCAAGTTCCTCGTCCCGGCTGGCCTGCCGGCGTGGATCGCGCCCTTCATCTTCGTGCTGGAGTTCATCACCTTCTTCATCACGCGGCCGCTCACCCTCGCGCTCCGACTCTTCGGCAACATGTTCGCCGGCCACATGCTCCTCGTGGTCTTCATCGTCGGCGGGTGGGAGCTGTTCCTCGCGGACAGCTTCTTCCTCAAGCTCGCCGCCCTCCCCGCGTGGCTGCTCGCCTTCGCCTTCACCCTCTTCGAGGGACTGGTGCAGTTCCTGCAGGCCTACGTCTTCACCCTGCTCGCCGCCTCCTACATCGGTGGCGCGCTCGCAGACGAACACTGACCGTCGGCACCCGGGCCCCTGCGCCCGGGGACAGCTGAAAACCCAAGGACATCTGGCCGGCACGGTGCCGGCAGATCACACAAAACACACGAAAGAGGAAACATCGTGGTAGGCAACCTCTCGCTCGTCGGCTACGGACTCGCGACCATCGGCCCGGCCATCGCCGTCGGCCTGATCTTCGCCGCGTACATCAACGGTGTCGCCCGCCAGCCGGAGTCCGGCAAGCTCCTCCAGCCGATCGCCATTCTTGGCTTCGCCCTCGCCGAGGCGCTCGCGATCTTCGGCCTGGTGCTCTTCTTCCTCTGACGGACCCGCTCCGGCTCGTCACGCACCGTTCGCAGCACTAGGCACAAGGAGTATCCGTGCAGCTCAATGCCATCCTTCCGGCTCTGATGCCGGGTGAAACAGAGGAGCCCTCGGCAAGTCTGCCGATCCTCCCGTACCTTCCCGAGCTGGTCTTCGGCCTCATCGCCTTCGCCATCATCTACTTGGTGGTGCAGAAGGTGGTCGTCCCGAACCTCGAGAAGGCCTATGCCGAGCGGACCGAGGCCATCCAGGGCGGCATCCAGAAGGCCGAGGAGGCACAGGCTCAGGCCCAGGCTGCCCTCGAGCAGTACCAGGCCCAGCTGACCGAGGCTCGCGCCGAGGCATCCCGCATCCGTGAGGACGCCAAGGCCCAGGGCGCGCAGATCATCGCCGAGATGCGCGAGCACGCCGCTGCGGAGGCGGCGCGGCTCACCGACATCGCCCACAAGCAGATCGAGGCCGAGCGCCAGCAGGCGATCGTCTCGCTCCGCCACGACGTGGGCCGCATGTCGACCGAGCTCGCGAGCCGGATCGTCGGGGAGTCGCTGCACGAGGAGACCCGGCAGAAGGGCATCGTGGAGCGCTTCCTGACCGAGCTCGAGTCGGGTGACGTCGTCCGGGAGAAGGTCGGCAGCAAGGGTGAGGACGCCTGATGCAGGGATCCTCACGCGCAGCTGCGGTCGGGAGCCGCGAGGCGCTCACCGGCGCGCTCGCGGCCACGGCTGACCGTTCGCGGTTGGCCGAGGAGCTCTTCGCCGTCGTCGGCGCCCTGGACAGCAACCCCACCCTGCGTCGGGCGCTCGCCGACCCGTCGCGTGAGGGAGCGGACAAGGCCTCCCTGGCCGAGCAGCTCCTGGCGGGCAAGGTGAGCGCCGAGACGCTCGTCGTTCTCAAGGGGGTCGTCGGGCAGCGATGGAGCACGGAGCGCGACCTGTCCGACACCCTCGAGTCCTACGGGGTCGAGACCGTCATCGCCGCGGCCGAGGCCGCTGACCGGGCGGACCGGGTCGAGGACGAGCTCTTCCACTTCGAGCGGATCGTGGCGGCCAACGAGCAGCTGCGTGGGGCCCTCGGCGACCAGACGGTCGCCGCCGAGCACCGCGCCGCTCTCGTCGACTCCCTGCTCCAGGACAAGGTGGCCCCTGAGACGCTCGCCCTGGCCCGTCAGGCCGTCGTCGCACCCCGGGGGCGCCGCTTCGACCGCACGGTCGCCGGCTTCCTCGACACGGCTTCGGCCCGCCGTGAGCAGCAGACCGCGACGGTCACGTCCGCCGTGCCTCTCACCGAGGACGACCGCAACCGTCTGGCCGTGGAGCTGGCCTCGATCTACGGTGGCAAGGTCCACCTCAACACCGTCGTCGACCCCCGGGTCCTCGGCGGGGTCAAGATCGAGATCGGCGACGAGGTCATCGACGGAACCATCATGCGCAAGATCGACGCGGCCCGCCGCGCGATGGGCGCGTGAACCACGACGTGCGCAGGCGCGCCGGCCAACCGAGCGTGAGAGCCACCGAAATCAGCCAGCTTTGGAACACCACCGACTCGCGGAGTGCGGGTCGAAACGAGGAGAAGATCTGACATGACGGAGCTTTCGATCCGTCCGGAGGAGATCCGGGAAGCGCTGGACTCGTTCGTCCAGTCCTACGAGCCCGGCGCGGCCTCCCGCGAAGAGGTCGGCCGCGTCACCGACGCCGGTGACGGTATTGCTCACGTCGAGGGTCTGCCCTCGGCCATGACCAACGAGCTGCTGCTGTTCGAGGACGGCACGCGGGGCCTGGCCCTGAACCTCGACGTCCACAACATCGGTGTCGTCATCCTCGGTGACTTCTCCGGCATCGAGGAGGGCCAGACGGTCAAGCGGACGGGGGAGGTCCTGTCCGTCCCCGTTGGCGACGACTTCCTCGGCCGGGTCATCGACCCGCTCGGCAACCCGATCGACGGTCTCGGCGAGATCAAGGCCGAGCAGCGCCGGGCGCTGGAGCTCCAGGCTCCGACGGTCGTGCAGCGCAAGTCGGTGCACGAGCCGCTCCAGACCGGGATCAAGTCGATCGACGCGATGACCCCGATCGGCCGGGGCCAGCGCCAGCTGATCATCGGCGACCGCCAGACGGGCAAGACGACCGTCGCGATCGACACGATCATCAACCAGAAGCGCAACTGGGAGTCCGGCGACCCGGACCAGCAGGTGCGCTGCATCTACGTCGGCATCGGCCAGAAGGGCTCGACCATCGCGTCGGTCCGCGGCACCCTCGAGGAGGCCGGCGCGCTCGAGTACACGACGATCGTCGCGGCCCCCGCGTCCGACGCGGCCGGCTTCAAGTACCTCGCGCCCTACACCGGCTCCGCCATCGGCCAGCACTGGATGTACCAGGGCAAGCACGTCCTCATCGTCTTCGACGACCTGTCCAAGCAGGCCGAGGCCTACCGCGCCGTGTCCCTGTTGCTCCGCCGCCCGCCGGGCCGCGAGGCCTACCCGGGCGACGTCTTCTACCTGCACTCGCGGCTCCTCGAGCGTTGCGCGAAGCTCTCGGACGACCTCGGCCACGGCTCGATGACCGGCCTGCCGATCATCGAGACGAAGGCCGGTGACGTCTCGGCGTACATCCCGACCAACGTCATCTCCATCACCGACGGCCAGATCTACCTCCAGGCCGACCTGTTCAACGCCAACGTCCGCCCCGCGATCGACGTGGGTGTGTCGGTCTCGCGCGTCGGTGGTGCGGCGCAGATCAAGGCCATGAAGTCGGTTGCCGGGCGTCTCAAGCTCGACCTCGCGCAGTTCCGCGCGATGGAGGCCTTCGCGATGTTCGCCTCCGACCTCGACCCGGCCTCCCGGGCCCAGCTCGCCCGCGGTGCTCGCCTCGTCGAGCTGCTCAAGCAGCCGCAGAGCAGCCCGTACCCCGTCGAGGAGCAGGTCGTCTCCATCTGGACCGGCACGACCGGCAAGCTCGACGACATCGCCGTCGAGGACGTCCGCACCTTCGAGGCGGACCTGCTCGAGACCCTGCGTCGGGACGGCAAGATCCTGCAGACGATCCGCGAGACGCTCAAGCTCGACGAGGACACCGAGGCGGCACTCGCCAAGGTCGTCGAGGACGTGAAGTTCACGTTCAAGGGCACCGGACGTGAGGGCCTCGAGGCCGGTCACGAGGAGTTCGACGAGCTCGAGTCCGACGAGATCACCCAGGCGCAGATCGTCAAGTCGAAGTAGACCCCGACCCACGGGGGCTCACGGCCCCAACGGGCCTGCGCCCCCGTGTACCCCCCGAGAACCCGCGTGGTCGGGCCGCCGGGGGGAGGGTCACTCAGTACGGCTGCCAGCTCAGCGGCAGCCGGCAGGAACGGGCCTGAAGCCCCCGAACTGAACGTCAACGCTCACGAGACCAAGAGAGGCGGAGCACATGGGAGCGCAGATGCGGATCTACCGCCAGCGCATCAAGTCCGTCCAGTCCATCAAGAAGATCACCAACGCGATGGAGCTGATCGCGGCCGCACGCGTCATCAAGGCCCGGCAGCGCGCCGTCGAGGCGATGCCGTACACGACCGCACTGACGCGCGCCGTCTCCGCCGTGGCGAGCCACACCAACGAGGACCACCCCCTGACGACGGCGAAGGAGACCGTGCAACGGGCCGGCGTCGTCATCATCACCTCCGACCGTGGCCTCGCGGGGTCCTACGCGGCCTCCGCGCTCAAGGAGGCGGCCGAGCTCGTCACCCGCCTCCAGAGCGAGGGCAAGGAGGTCGTGCCCTACCTCGTCGGTCGCAAGGCCGTCGCGTACTACAAGTTCCGCAAGCGTCCCTACGCCGCTGAGTGGAGCGGGTTCACCGATGCTCCGCGCTTCGAGCACGCGAGCGAGATCGCCGACCGGATCACCGCGGACTTCCTCAAGGACACGGAAGATGGCGGCAACGACGAGATCCACGTCGTCTACACCCGCTTCCGCTCCATGGTTCGCCAGGACCCGCACGTCCTGCGGCTCCTGCCCCTCGAGGTCGTCGAGGCCGACGCGGCCGAGACCGACACCGGCCTGGACTTCTCGGTCACGAGCTACGAGGAGGGGCAGCTCGTCCCGCAGTACGAGTTCGAGCCCAGCGCAGACCAGGTCCTCGACCTGCTGCTGCCGAAGTACGTCCGCAACCGGATCTTCACCTGCCTGCTCAGCTCGGCGGCGTCGGAGCTCGCCGCGCGGCAGCGTGCGATGAAGTCCGCGACGGACAACGCCGCGGAGCTCATCAAGAAGTACCAGCGCCTCGCGAACCAGGCCCGTCAGGCCGGGATCACGCAAGAGATCAGCGAAATCGTGGGCGGCGCCAACGCCCTCGCCGACGCGAAGAAGAAGTAACCCGTACTAGGTAATAAGGAAAGAACCACCATGACTGCAACTGTCAGTGACAACGTGGGGGCGGCCGCTCAGGGGCCCAGTGCGGGCGGCGTCGGACGCATCTCTCGCATCATCGGCCCGGTCGTCGACGTCGAGTTCCCCAGCGACGCCATGCCCGAGCAGTACAACCTGCTCACGACCGAGGTGAGCCTCTCGGGCGAGACGAAGAAGCTCAACCTCGAGGTCGCCCAGCACATCGGCGACAACATGGTCCGCGCGATCTCCCTGCAGCCGACGGACGGCCTGGTCCGCGGCACGGCCGTGCAGGACTCCGGGGGCCCGATCTCCGTTCCGGTCGGCGACGTGACGCTCGGTCACGTCTTCAACACGACCGGCGAGTGCATGAACCTCGCAGAGGGCGAGACGCTCGACATCAAGGAGCGGTGGGGCATCCACCGCAAGGCGCCGGCCTTCGACCAGCTGGAGTCCAAGACCCAGATGTTCGAGACGGGCATCAAGGTCATCGACCTGCTCACCCCGTACGTCCAGGGTGGGAAGATCGGCCTCTTCGGTGGCGCCGGTGTCGGCAAGACGGTGCTCATCCAGGAGATGATCGCGCGCGTCGCCCGTGACCACGGTGGTGTGTCGGTGTTCGCCGGTGTCGGCGAGCGCACCCGTGAGGGCAACGACCTCATGGTCGAGATGGAGGAGGCGGGCGTCCTCGGCCAGACCGCCCTGGTCTTCGGGCAGATGGACGAGCCGCCGGGCACGCGTCTGCGGGTCGCCCTGTCGGCGCTGACGATGGCGGAGTACTTCCGCGACGTGCAGAAGCAGGACGTGCTGCTCTTCATCGACAACATCTTCCGCTTCACGCAGGCTGGTTCCGAGGTCTCCACCCTGCTGGGCCGCATGCCGTCCGCCGTGGGCTACCAGCCCACCCTCGCCGACGAGATGGGCGTGCTCCAGGAGCGCATCACCTCGACGCGTGGCCACTCGATCACCTCGATGCAGGCGATCTACGTCCCGGCCGACGACTACACGGACCCGGCCCCGGCCACGACGTTCGCGCACCTCGACGCGACGACCGAGCTCTCGCGTGACATCGCGTCGATGGGTATCTACCCGGCCGTCGACCCGCTCACCTCGACCTCGCGCATCCTCGACCCGCGCTACGTGTCGCAGGAGCACTACAGCACCGCCGTGCGGATCCGCTCGATCCTGCAGCGCAACAAGGAGCTGCAGGACATCATCGCGATCCTCGGTGTCGACGAGCTCTCCGAAGAGGACAAGATCCTCGTCAACCGGGCGCGCCGCATCCAGCGGTTCCTGTCGCAGAACACCTACGTCGCCAAGCAGTTCACCGGCATCGAGGGCTCGACCGTGCCGCTGGTCGACACCGTCGAGGCGTTCACCAAGATCGCCGACGGCGAGTACGACCACGTGGCCGAGCAGGCCTTCTTCATGTGTGGTGGCCTCGACGACGTCGAGCGTCAGTGGGCGGAGATCCAGAAGAACCTCTGAGCCGTCGCCCCGCCCTCGGGCGGTGAGCGCATCGGCTCGGACCATCAGGCCGGCACCCCGTGGTGCCGGCCTGGTGTCGTCCCGGCCCGGTGTCGTCCCGGGACGGCGTCCGGGTGGGCCGCCGTAGAGTGACCGGATGAAGGCGCGCAACGGTTCGGGACGTCATCGCGTCGTCGTCGTGGGGTCGGGTTTCGGGGGCCTCTTCGCGACGCAGCGGCTCAAGGGCGCCGACGTCGAGGTCGCCCTCATCGCCCGGACGACGCACCACCTCTTCCAGCCGCTCCTCTACCAGGTGGCGACCGGCATCCTGTCCGAGGGGGAGATCGCCCCGTCCACCCGCGAGGTGCTGGCCAGGCAGCGCAACGCCGAAGTCCTCCTCGGGGAGGTGACCGCGATCGACGTCGAAGCCCGAACGGTCACCCACGAGTACGTCGGACGTACCACGGTGACCTCGTACGACTCGCTGGTCGTCGCCGCCGGAGCCGGGCAGTCGTACTTCGGCAACGACCAGTTCGCCCGGCACGCCCCCGGCATGAAGTCGATCGACGACGCGCTCGAGCTGAGGGGGCGGATCTTCGGCTCCTTCGAGCTGGCCGAGCTCGCCTCGACACCGGCCGAGGTCGAGCGGCTGATGACCTTCGTCGTCGTCGGCGCCGGCCCGACCGGAGTCGAGATGGCCGGACAGATCGCGGAGCTCGCGCACCGCACGCTGAGCCGCGACTTCCGACGGATCGACCCGCGTGACGCCCGGATCGTCCTGCTCGACGCGGCGCCGCAGATCCTCGGCTCGTTCGGGGAGAAGCTCGGGGGCCGGGCCCGGCGCCGGCTCGAGCAGATGGGGGTCGAGGTGCGACTCGGGGCCAAGGTCGTCGACGTGGACCTCACGGGGATCGAGGTCGAGCACACGGGCGGCGCGCGCGAGCGGATCGAGTCGCTGTGCAAGGTGTGGGCTGCGGGGGTCAGCGCCTCGCCGCTCGCGGCACATCTCGCCGAGCAGACGGGCGCCGGCGTCGACCGTGCCGGACGCATTCAGGTGCTGCCGGACCTCACCCTGCCGGGTCATCCGGAGGTGTTCGTCGTCGGCGACATGATGACCCTCGACCACCTGCCCGGCGTGGCCCAGGTCGCGATCCAGGGTGGTCGCTACGCGGCCGACCAGATCATCCGGCGCCTCGGCGGTGAGCCGCCGAAGGAGCCCTTCCACTACGTCGACAAGGGGTCGATGGCGACGATCTCCCGGTTCTCGGCGGTCGCCTCCATCGGCAAGGCCCGGTTCAGCGGGTTCCTCGCCTGGTTGCTGTGGCTCGGCGTGCACCTGCTCTACATCATCGGGTTCAAGCACCGCGTCACGACTCTGCTCCACTGGGCCATCAGCTTCCTCGGGCGCGGCCGGGCCGAGCGGGTCGTCACGCAGCAGCAGGTCTTCGCCCGGACGGCGATCGAGGACCTCGGTGACCGGTTCCGTCCGGAGCTTCCGCAGATCCCGGCGGACCGACCGGACGAGCCGCCCCCAACGCAACACACCCGGTTGCCGTGTGCAGACCCCTGACGCAGCGGGGGTCTGCACACGGTCGGCGGGTGTGTTGCAGGTCGAGCGCCGGGGCGGGAGGGCTGGGGGGAACCCTCCCGCGGGGGGAGCCCAGCGGCATACGGCCTGGGGTCGGTCGCTGCGGACCGGCGAGTCAGCCCTGGACGAGCCGCTCGACCGTCGCCCCGAGGCGGGGGAGCGCGGCGACGACCTGCTCCTTGGCCTTGCCACGCAGCGCTCCGTAGACCTTCTTCGCCGCGGTGTGCGAGGTCGCGTCCGCCTTGGCGTCGGTGACGGCGAGGAGCGCGTCGGCCGCCTGCTCCGACCGCGACTCCAGGTGGGCCGCGAACGGGGTATCGCCCTTGGTCGCCCAGAGCGGGTCGAGGGCTGCGGCGAACTGGGGGAGGAGCCGGTCGGTCGCGCTCGGGACGAAGTCGCCGCCGAGCTTCTTCGCCGCGGCGTAGCCGGCCTTGACGGCAGCGCCGCCGAGGCCCGACTTGTCGGCGACCTCGGCGTCGATGACCTGGGTCAGGGCGGACACGGCCTCGGTGCGGCGGGTCTCGTCGAGCAGGGCGTCGGACACAGCAGTACTCACGGGAGGACTCCTTGGAGTGGTGTTGGAGGGATTTCGGTGACACGCGCGAGGCGGGCCCGGAGCGCGGGGCCGGGAGACGGCCGCCGTGCAGGGCCCGGGCTGCGGCATCGCGTACGGAGCATCCTGTCAGAGGCACTAAACTGCTCAGCACACCCCACGATCCGGAGGAACACGTGAGTTCACTCAAGGTTGAGATGGTTGCCGCGGACCGCAAGGTCTGGGAGGGCGAGGCCAAGTTCGTCCGCGCTCGCTCCATTGCTGGTGACCTCGGCATCCTGCCCGGTCACGCGCCCCTGCTCGGCGTTCTCGTCGAGGGCGACGTCAGCATCGAGGCCATGGACGGCGCCCGTTCGACCGTGACGGTGGACGGCGGTTTCCTCTCCGTCGACTCCGACATCGTGACCATCGTCGCCGAGCACGTCGACGCGTCCTCGATGCAATCCACGACGAACTGAGGTTCGCACCGTGCCGTCCGTTCTCGTCTCCACCGAGATCGTGATCGGCACGCTCCTGGTCGTCGCGTTGGTCGTTCTCGCGGCGACCTATCTGCGCCGCCGCTACATCGCCAAGGGCCAACCTCTGACGCTCTGCGGATTCCGCACCGGTGGCAACGGCAACGGCCGCTGGCACCTCGGCCTCATGCGGCTGGCCGACAACGCCCTCGAGTGGTACACGCTCGGGGGCGTCTCGCTGCGCCCCAAGCGCCGCTGGCTGCGCCAGTCCCTGCTGCTCGACGCGCCTCGTCTGCTTCCCCCGGAGGACGCGCTGGCGCTGCTCCCGGACGCGTTCGGCGTCTCGTGCACGGACCGCCTCGACAGCTTCGAGCTCGCCCTCCAGGGGCCGGACTACACCGCGGTCCGCTCCTGGCAGGAGGCCGCGCCGCCCGGTTACAACGTCAACGTCGCCTGACCCGCGAGCCCCGGCCCCCCACCGGCCTGGTCGCAACACACCCGCGTGCCGACTGGTTGCGCGGCCTGCAGCGGGAAGGGGGAGGCGACAGGCGGGTGTGTTGCGGGGGGTCAGGTGCGGTCTGTCGTGGCTCGGGCTCCCTTGGCGGGCTTCTCGACGCGGCCCCCGCCCGGCTGCCAGAGGACGTCACCGCCGATCGGCAGGTTGGCCACTCGGGCGAGGATGAAGAGCAGGTCCGACAGCCGGTTGAGGTACTTGGCGGTGAGGACGTTGACGCCCCCCTGACCGCGCTGGGTCCCGGGCTGGTCGCCGTGCGTGTCGACCGCGGCCCAGGCGGCCCGCTCCGCGCGTCGCACGACCGTCGTCGCGACGTGCAGGTGGGCTGACCCGGGCGTGCCGCCGGGCAGGATGAAGGAGCGCAGCTTCTCCAGCCGCTCGAGGTAGTGGTCGCAGTCGCGCTCGAGGTCGTCGATCCACGGCTGGTCGACGCGCAACGGAGGGTAGTCGTAGCTCTCCTGGAGGGGTGTCGCGAGGTCCGCCCCCACGTCGAACATCTCGTTCTGGATGCGCAGCAGGGTGGCCGTGACCTCGTCGCCGAGGTCGCCGCACGCGATGGCGACGCCGATCGCGGCGTTCGCCTCGTTGCTGTCGGCATAGGCGTGCAGGCGGGCGTCGTTCTTGCTGGTCCGCGAGAAGTCGCCCAGACTCGTCGTCCCGTCGTCGCCCGTGCGGGTGTAGATCTTCGTCAGGTTGACCATGGGAGCACTCTCTCACTGGGCCGGGGCGGGACGCCCCACGGGTCCGGCGATGGGTAGGGTCGCAGCGTGAGAGAGCGGTTCCGGGTCGTCGGCGGTGCCCGCCTGGTGGGCGAGGTCCGCGTCGTCGGCGCGAAGAACAGCGCGCTCAAGCTGATGGCGGTGGCGCTGCTGGCGCAGGGACGCACGACGCTGACCAACATGCCCGCCATCGTCGATGTGCGCATCATGGCTGAGCTGCTCCGTCGTCTCGGCGTCGCCGTCGACTACGACGCGGAGGCCGGCGTCGTCGTCATCGACGTCCCTGCGTCCATCGGACACCGGGCGGACTATGAGCTGGTCCGGGCCCTGCGCGCCTCGATCTCGGTGCTCGGGCCGCTCGTCGCCCGCACCGGGCAGGCGGATGTCGCCGTACCCGGCGGCGATGCCATCGGGTCCCGGGGCCTCGACCTGCACGCAGCAGGACTGGAGGCCCTGGGCGCTCAGGTCCATGTGGCACACGGCTACCTCGTCGCGACCGCCCCGCAGGGGCTCAGGGGAGCGGAGATCCGGCTCGACTTCCCGAGCGTCGGGGCCACCGAGAACATCCTCATGGCCGCCGTGCTCGCGCGCGGCCGAACGACCATCGACAACGTCGCCCGCGAGCCAGAGATCGTCGACATCGCGGAGATGCTCGTGTCGATGGGCGCCCGGATCGAGGGAACCGGCACCGGACGGATCGTCGTCGAGGGTGTGGAGGTGCTGCGGCCGACCGAGCACCAGGTCATCCCCGACCGCATCGCGGCCGGGACGTGGGCGTTCGCGGCGGCCACGACGTGCGGTGACATCGAGGTCGTCGGCGGGGTGGCCGAGCACCTCGGTGTCCCGCTGCGCTCACTCGCCGAGTCGGGCTGCCACGTCGAGCGGACCTCACGGGGCTTCCGCGTCGCGGTGCCCCACGGTGCGGGACGCCCCACGGCGTTCGACGTGGCCACCCTGCCCTACCCCGGCTTTCCCACGGACCTCCAGCCGTTCGCGCTGGCCTACAACGCGGTCGCCGACGGGAGCGCGATGGTGACCGAGAACCTGTTCGAGGCCCGTTTCCGCACGGTCCAGGAGCTCGCCCGGCTCGGAGCCGACATGCAGGTCGACGGCCACCACGTGATGACGCACGGCGTCCCGGCCCTGTCGGGCGCCCCGGTCGAGAGCAGCGACATCAGGTCCGGAGCGGCCCTCGTCATCGCCGGCCTCGTCGCGGACGGCTACACGCTCGTCAGCGGCGTCCACCACATCGACCGGGGCTACCCGCGGTTCGAGGCGGCGCTGCGTTCCCTCGGGGCCGACGTCACCCGCGAGCCGGACGACGACTGGTACGAGTAGTCCAGATGGCGAGACCCGCCGGGGAACTTGACCATCGCTTGACCGTTGCTTGGCGTCCCGCATCATTTCTTGAACCAAATTTGACTTCTCACGGCAACGTTTCGCCCGCGCAGGGCGTCATCATGAGTGACGGCACCAGCAGCTGAGAGGGGTCACGATGACGCTGAATGCCAACCGCCGGACGCCGGCCCGCACGCCGGTCCAGGTGCTCGATGCGCCCGACGGGCACGACGTGATCATCGAGGGACGTCTCGACGTCCACACCGTGCCCGACATCCGCGATGCCATCCATGCCGTCATCGCGACGGGCGACGGGGAGCTGCGTCTCCACCTGCGTGACGCCGAGATCGGCGACGCGACCGGTCTGGGGATCATCCTGCACCTCCATCGCCGGGCCACCCGCGCTCAGCGGCAGCTCCTCCTCGTCGACCCGAGCGAGCGGACGACGCGTCTGCTGCGCGGGTGCCGGCTCGACCGCATCCTCTCGTCCGCCCCCGGAGCGCCCCGCGTCCTGTCGGGCACTGTGGCGCCTCTCACCGCCTGAGGCGTTCCCGTCAGGGAGAGCCGCGGGTACCTTCGGGTTCATGTCTGACGAGAGCGTCCCGCCCCCGGCTGCCCGACCGACCCGTGACCGTCCGTGGGTCATGCGGACCTATGCCGGTCACTCCAGCGCCGCAGCGAGCAACGCGCTCTACCGGCGCAACCTGGCCAAGGGCCAGACGGGTCTCTCGGTGGCCTTCGACCTGCCGACCCAGACCGGCTACGACCCGGACCACGTCCTCGCCCGCGGGGAGGTCGGCAAGGTCGGGGTGCCGGTCAGCCACATCGGCGACGTGGAGGCGCTCTTCCACGACATCCCGCTGCGTGACATGAACACGTCCATGACGATCAACGCCACGGCCATGTGGCTCCTCTCCCTCTACCAGGTGGCCGCCGAGCGCCAGGCCGAGGCCGCGGGCGAGTCGCCGGAGGAGTGGGTGCACGCGCTCGCCGGGACGACGCAGAACGACATCATCAAGGAGTACCTCTCGCGCGGGACCTACGTCTTCCCGCCCGGGCCGTCGTTGCGGCTCATCACCGACATGATCGCCTACACGGTCCGCGAGATCCCCAAGTGGAACCCGATCAACATCTGCAGCTACCACCTGCAGGAGGCGGGGGCGACCCCCGTGCAGGAGATCGCCTTTTCCATGTCGACCGCGATCGCCGTCCTCGACGCGGTGCGCGACTCCGGGCAGGTCCCCGAGGACGAGTTCTCCGAGGTCGTCGCCCGGATCTCGTTCTTCGTCAACGCCGGTGTCCGGTTCGTCGAGGAGATGTGCAAGATGCGCGCTTTCGTCGAGCTGTGGGACCGGGTGACCGGTGAGCGCTACGGCGTGACCGACGCCAAGGCTCGCCGGTTCCGCTACGGCGTCCAGGTCAACAGCCTCGGTCTGACCGAGGCGCAACCCGAGAACAACGTCCAGCGCATCGTCCTCGAGATGCTCGGTGTCACGCTGTCGAAGGACGCCCGCGCTCGGGCCCTGCAGCTGCCGGCCTGGAACGAGGCGCTCGGGCTGCCGCGCCCGTGGGACCAGCAGTGGAGCCTGCGGATGCAGCAGGTGCTCGCCTTCGAGTCCGACCTGCTCGAGTACGACGACCTGTTCACCGGTTCCGTCGTCGTCGAGAGGAAGGTGGCGCAGCTCGTCGAGGGCGCCAGCGCCGAGATCGCGCGGATCGAGGAGATGGGCGGGGCCGTCGCGGCCGTCGAGTCCGGCTACATGAAGTCCGCCCTCGTCGCCTCCCATGCCGAGCGCCGCCGGCGGATCGAGTCCGGCGAGGAGGTCATCGTCGGCCTCAACCGCTTCGAGACGACCGAGCCCAACCCCCTCACCGCAGACCTCGGCACCGCCATCCAGACGGTCGACCCGTCGGTCGAGAAGGCCGCGTCGGACGCCGTCCGGGCCTGGCGGGACCGGCGCGACGCCGACCCCACCCGTCGGGACCGGGCCGCCGCCGCCCTGGCTCGCCTCAAGGCCGACGCAGCAGCCGGAACCAACCTCATGGCCGCGTCGCTGGAGTGTGCCCGGGCCCAGGTGACGACGGGGGAGTGGGCCGGTGCACTCCGGGAGCAGTTCGGCGAGTACCGTGCCCCGACCGGCGTCAGCGGCTCCGTCGGCGTGGCGTCCGCCGAGGCGGGTGAGAGCGGGACGGGCCTGGGCGCGGTCCGCGCGGCCGTCACCCGAACGAGCGAGGAGCTCGGGGAGAAGCTGCGGATCCTCGTCGGCAAGCCGGGTCTCGACGGCCACAGCAACGGTGCCGAGCAGGTCGCGGTCCGCGCTCGCGACGCCGGGTTCGAGGTGATCTACCAGGGCATCCGGCTGACCCCGCAGCAGATCGTCGCCGCGGCGGTGGCCGAGGACGTGCACGTGGTCGGGCTCTCGATCCTCTCCGGGTCGCACATGGAGCTCGTCCCCGAGGTGATCGACGGGCTCCGAGCGGCCGGCGCGGGTGACGTGCCGGTCATCGTCGGCGGGATCATCCCCGAGGGCGACGCCGTCCAGCTGCGCGCCGCCGGAGTGGCGATGGTCTTCACCCCCAAGGACTTCGGCCTCAACGAGATCATGGGCGAGATCGTCGGTGTCGTCCGCGCCTCTCGCGGGCTGGGCCTGCTGGAGCACCCGCGCGCCTGAGCCCGCGCGCCAGAGGCCATGCGGGCCTCTTTGGGGGTCCACGGGGGCTTGCCCCCGTGCGTAGGGGCCTCTTTGGGGGTCCACGGGGGCTTGCCCCCGTGCGTAGGGGCCTCTTTGGGGGTCCACGGGGGCTTGCCCCCGTGCGTAGGGGCCTCTTTGGGGGTCCACGGGGGCTTGCCCCCGTGCGTAGGGGCCTCTTTGGGGGTCCACGGGGGCTTGCCCCCGTGCGTCGGCATACAGTCGGCTCATGAGCGACCTCCAGTGCGCAGCCCGCCTCGTCATCGTCACCCCGACGGGGCTGGGTGACGTGAAATGGCTCGCCTCCGAGCTCTACCGCGAGCGCGTCCAGGCGGTGTATGCCGCTGACGACGTCCCCGACACCGGCCCCGTCGAGACCTTGGCTGAGGACCTCGGCGTGCCGTGCCACAGCGGGCACGGCGACCTCGACGACGGGACGGAGGCGTTCCAGGGGATCGTCGACCGGCACCGCGGGGAGACGGTCGTCGTCGTGCGCGGGGGTGCGGCCACCGAGCCGGTCCTCATGCTCGTCGACGCCGACGGGACGAGCGTCCACAGCCTCGACGAGGACGTGTAGCGAGACTGCCGGCCGGGGGACGACGGTCGACCCCTACGCTGACCGGCATGGATGGAGGCTTCCCGGGGCTCGGCACCGTGGTCAACGTCGTCGCGGTGCTCCTCGGGGCGACCCTCGGGATGCTCGCCGGCAACCGGCTGCCCGAGCGGGTCCGCCGGGTCGTCACCGACTGCCTCGGCCTCGTCACGCTGCTCGTCGCGGTCCTCTCGGCGCTCGACGTCACGTCACCCGCCCTCGCGGACGCGGTCGGGTCCGGCGTGCCGGTGCTCATCGTCCTCGGTGCCCTGCTCATCGGTGGGATCACGGGTGCGCTGCTGCGGATCGAGGAGCGGCTCGAGTCCCTCGCCGGCGTGGTGCAGCGCTGGGTCCAGCGCCGCGGGTCCGACGGGCAGCATGACCACGCCGAGCGGGAGCGGTTCATCGAGGGATGGCTCACCGCCTCGCTCCTGTTCTGTGTCGGGCCCCTCACCATCCTCGGCTCCCTCTCCGACGGGCTGGGTCGGGGTGTCGACCAGCTGGTGCTCAAGTCGGCCCTCGACTTCTTCGCCGCGGTCGCGTTCGCCTCGACGTTCGGGGTCGGGGTGCTGCTCTCGGCGCTGTCCGTCGCGGTGGTCCAGGGCGGCCTCACCGTGCTCGGCGTCACCCTGGGGGCGGTCGTGCCCGAGGCCCACATCGCGGCGCTGACCGCGACCGGCGGCCTCCTCCTCGTGGGGATCGCCTTCCGACTGCTCAACGTGAGGCACGTCCCGGTCGGCGACCTGCTCCCCGCCCTGCTCGTGGCTCCGCTCCTCGTGTCGCTCGTCGCGAGCTTCCGCTGAACCGTCGAGAGCGCAGTTCGCGACACGATTCGGACGGGGGCCCGCGCTGAACGGGCGCCGAGCCGCTCTTTCGATGCCAACCGCTCTTTCGAGGCGGAGGGCTCAGAAGAGCCGGGACTCCGCGTCGTCGACGCCCCGGAGCGCGTCGTAGTCGAGCACGACGCACCGGATGCCGCGGTCCTCCGCGAGCGTGCGGGCCTGCGGCTTGATCAGCTGCGCTGCGAACACGCCGCTCACCGGGGCGAGGTGCGGGTCGCGGTTCATCAGGTCGAGATAGCGGGTCAGCTGCTCCACGCCGTCGATCTCGCCGCGCCGCTTGATCTCCACGGCCACGCTGGCTCCGGTGTGGTCCCTTGCGAGGATGTCGACCGGGCCGATGGCCGTCATGTACTCGCGGCGGACGAGGGACCAGCCGTGCCCGAGGGTGTGGATGTGCTCCGCGAGCAGCTTCTGCAGATGGGCCTCGACCCCGTCCTTGACGAGCCCCGGGTCGACGCCGAGCTCGTGTGCCGAGTCGTGGACCACCTCGTGGATGTGCACCGTGAGCCGGTCCTCGGACTTCGCGTGCTGGACCCGCCACACGGCCACGACCCCCTCGTCGGCCTGGGCCTCCTCCGGCGCCAGCTCGGCCATGGTGCACGGAGGCGACATCCAGTTGAGCGGCTTGTAGGAGCCCCCGTCACTGTGGACGAGCACCGACCCGTCCGCCTTGACGACGAGCAGCCGCGTCGCGAGGGGGAGATGGGCGGTGAGCCGCCCGTCGTAGTCGACGCTGCAGCGGGCGATGACGAGGCGCACCGGCACACCCTAACCCGCTCAGCTCCGATGCCATCGCCCCACGCGTGGGGAGCGTCACCCCGGGGACGGGTTTGAGCGATGTGAACCCTCTGGAAGACTCCACCCCATGGCTCGTGACTTCACCAAGGTAGGCGTGATCGGACTCGGCACCATGGGTGCCGGCATCGTCGAGGTCTTCGCCCGCAACGGCATCGATGTCGTTGCGGTCGAGGTCGACGACGACGCGGTCGAGCGGGGGCGCGAGCACCTGACCAATTCCACCGGCCGCGCGGTCGCTCGCGGCAAGCTGTCCGAGGAGGACCAGGCGACGCTCGTCAGCCGGGTGCAGTTCACCTCCGAGATGGCTGCCCTCAAGGACTGTCAGCTCGTCATCGAGGCGGTGCCGGAGAAGCTCGAGCTGAAGAAGGAGATCTTCGCCAAGCTCGACGCCATCGTCGCCGAGGACGCGATCCTCGCGACGAACACCTCCTCGCTGCCCGTCACCGAGATCGCGGTGGCGACGAGCAACCCGAAGCGGGTCGTCGGCATGCACTTCTTCAACCCCGCGCCCGTCATGCAGTTCGTCGAGGTGATCAAGACCGTCGTCACCGCCGACGACATCTTCGAGCGGGTCAAGGGCCTGGCCGAGCGACTCGGCAAGAGGCCGGTCGTCGTCGGCGACAAGGCCGGCTTCATCGCCAACGCCCTGCTCTTCGGCTACCTCAACCACGCCGTGTCGATGTACGAGAGCAAGTACGCCACCCGTGAGGACATCGACGCCGCGATGAAGCTCGGCTGCGGCTACCCGATGGGTCCGCTCGCGCTGATGGACCTCATCGGCCTCGACACGGCCTACGAGATCCTCGACACGATGTACAAGCAGGGCCGCGACCGGCTCCACGCCCCCAGCCCGATCATCAAGCAGATGGTCAGCGCCGGCCTCAGGGGCCGCAAGACGGGCCGCGGGTTCTACACGTACGCCGCGCCCGGCAGCTCCCAGGTCGTCGACGATGCCCAGACGCCGAAGCCGAACGGCGACCACGAGATCCCGCTGCGGCAGGTCTCCCGGGTCGGCGTGGTCGGCTCCGGGACCATGGCGACCGGCATCATCGAGGTCTTCGCCAAGGGTGGCTACGACGTCGTCTACGTGGCCCGAGCCGCGTCGAAGGTCGACAGCGTTCGCGCTGCGCTCAGCCGCAGCCTCGAGAAGGCGGTCCAGCGCGGCAAGGCCACCGAGGAGGAGCGCGATGCAGCGCTCGCGCGGGTCACCGGGACGACCCGGCTCGACGACCTCTCGGACGTCGACATCGTGGTCGAGGCCGTCGTCGAGGACCTCGGCGTCAAGAAGGTCCTCTTCGAGAACCTCGACGAGATCTGCAAGCCCGGCGCCATCCTCGCCACGACGACGTCCTCGCTGCCGGTTGTCGACTGCGCATCCGCGACGAAGCGCCCGCAGGACGTCATCGGCATGCATTTCTTCAACCCCGCCCAGGTGATGAGGCTCGTCGAGGTCGTCCACACCGTCTCGACCGGCGAGGACGTCGTCGCCACGGTCCAGGACCTGTGCGTCAAGGTCGGCAAGCACCCGGTCACGTGCGGCGACCGGGCCGGGTTCATCGTCAACGCGCTGCTCTTCCCCTACCTCAACGACGCGGTGAAGATGCTCGAGGCCAACTACTCCACGGCCGACGACATCGACACGGCGATGAAGACCGGCTGCTCGCTGCCGATGGGTCCGTTCGAGCTGCTCGACGTCGTCGGGCTCGACGTCTCGCTCGCCATCGAGCGCGAGCTGTACCTCGAGTTCCGCGAGCGAGGGTATGCGCCGGCGCCGCTGCTCGAGCACCTGGTCACCGCGGGCTACCTGGGGCGCAAGACGGGCCGCGGGTTCCGCACCCACGCCTGAGCCGCGCCGGGCCCAGCGGCAGCCGTATGCCGCTGAGCTCGGCCCCGCTCGGACCTGACGTCCGCGCGGGGCCGGGTCCACCTCCTCGGCAACACACCCGCACATCCACTGATGGGCCCGGCTGCAGGAGGGCCGAGCAGACGGCAAGCGGGTGTGTTGCGAGAATGGGGTCATGCCGTCCCGACGCCGCCCGAGCAAGCACGCACGGCCGCACGTGCCGCTCGACGTCGTCCGGGTCCAGGGCGGGTCCACCCGTGAGGACACGTACCGCGGGACCCGGTGGACGGTTCGCGCGGTCAACGGCACCTCGGCCACCCGGGCCTATCTCTGCCCCGGCTGCCAGCAGGACATCCCGCCGGGCGTGCCGCACGTCGTCGTCTGGCCGGCCGAGGGAGTGGGCGGACTCGGCGACCGGCGGCACTGGCACACCGGCTGCTGGCAGCGCCGTGACGCCCGTCCGTCCGGCAGCGCCTACCGCTGACCGGGACCGGGGCCGCCCCCAGCCGAGGGTCCGAGCGAGAGCCCGCCACCCGCCCCACCGCGCGCGAGAGTCGGAGCGAGCCCAGTGGCATACGGCATCCCGTCAGTGACGCAGCTGTCGCGGGACGAGCACTTCCTCGTAGATGAGCATTGCCCCCGCCGCGAACGGGATGGCCAGCAGGGCGCCGAGGATCCCCAGCAGGGTGCCGCCCGCCAGGGCTGCGACGACGGTGAGCGCCCCGGGGACCGCCACCGTCCGCTGCATGATCCGCGGCATGACGGCGTAGTTCTCGAGCTGCTGGTAGATGACGAAGTAGATGATGACGACAAGCGCCTTCTTCGGCTCGTCGAAGAAGGCCACGAGAGCGACGACCGAGGCCCCGAGCGTCGCGCCGATCATCGGGATCAGGCCGAGGAGCCCGACGGCGACGGCGAGGACCGCGGCGAACGGCAGGTCGAGCAGGCTCATCATGATCCAAGCGAAGAACGCGTTGGTGGCCGCCACGGCGACCTGGCCGATGGCATAGGAGCCGACCCGGCGCATGATCTCCTCGGCGAGCGAGATGAACCGCGGGCGGCGGCTCGCGGGCACGAGGGCGTAGCCGGCCTGCTTGACCGACGGCAGCGAGGCGAGGAAGTAGAGCGTCAGCACGAGCACGGTCAGGATGCTGAACACGCCCGCCGCGATGATCCGCCCGGCTCCCAGCACCCCGCCGAAGATCCCCGCCCAGAGGTTGCCGTCGGCGATCCGATGGTTGATCTCCTCCTGGATGCGCTGGACGACCTGGTAGCGGTGGTCGACGTCCTGGACCCAGGGCTGGCGCAGCAGGTCGTCAAGCATCCGGGGAGCGTTGTCGGCGAGGTCGGTGCCCTCGGAGGCCACCGGCGGCACGACGACCATGCCGAGGAGCGTGAACACGCCGAGCAGCCCGAGGAAGACGATCGTCACCGCGAGCCCACGGCGCATGTTCTGGCGGGTGAGCCCCTCGACCAGGGGGTTGAGAGCCAGGGTCAGGAAGAGCGAGACGACGAGGAGGGTGATCGTCGTGTCCAGGCGTCCCACCGCCTGGACGACGGCGTAGGCGGTGAGCACCCCGATCGCTCCGACGAACCCGACGTAGAAGGGGGACTGCCGGTTGAACGGCGTGCCCGCGCTCCCGTAGTCCCGGCCTGGCCGCGCGCGACCACCGGTCCCCGCATCAGGCCCCGGGTCGCCGCCGAGCGGGAGGGTGTCGAACACGTCCTCCCGAGGAGGGTCGCCCGCGGCGGCCCTCTCGGGGCGCTCGAGGGCCGCGTCCGGCTCGGCGCCGTGCGGCTGGGTGCGCAGCTGCGCGATCCGCTCGCGCTGCGCACGCCGATACTGCGTCCACCGCCGCCAGAAGGTCACGCCCGGAGCCTACGCGAGCGGCCTGACGGGCGAGGGGAGATGGTGGTGTGTCGTCACGAGCCGACGCGCCACCATCTCCGCCCGCGGGTCACCGGACCCGTCACTCCCCTCGGAAGCGGTTGATCTCCGCGGCGAACTGCGCCCGCTTGCCCGCGTTGGTCACGCCGAGGCCCTCCTCCGGCGACAGGGTCAGCACGCCGACCTTGCCCTGGTGGGCGTTGCGGTGGACATCGAGCGCAGCCTGTCCGACGTCCTCGAGGCGGTACGTCTGGGAGAGGGTGGGGTGGATCAGCCCGCGGTTGATCAGCTCGTTGGCCTCCCACGCCTCGCGGTAGTTGGCGAAGTGCGAGGAGACGATCCGCTTGAGGTTCATCCAGAGGTACCGGTTGTCGTACTCGTGCATGTAGCCCGACGTCGAGGCGCAGGTGACGATCGTGCCACCCTTGCGCGCGACGTAGACGCTGGCCCCGAAGGTCTCGCGACCGGGGTGCTCGAAGACGATGTCGACGTCATAGCCGCCGGTCAGCTCGCGGATCCGCTTGCCGAGGCGCTGCCACTCGCGCGGGTCCTGCTCGGTGCCCTCGTCGTTCCAGAACCGGTAGTCCTCGGCGTTGCGGTCGATGATGAGGTCGGCGCCCATCGCGCGGCAGATCTCGGCCTTCTCCGGTGAGGAGACGACACAGATCGGGGTCGCGCCGCCGGCGAGCGCCATCTGGGTCGCGTAGGAGCCGAGCCCCCCGGACGCCCCCCAGATGAGGACGCGGTCGCCGAGCTTCATCGCCGCGCCGTTCTTGGAGATGAGCTGGCGGTAGGCCGTGGAGTTCACCAGCCCGGGGGAGGCGGCCTCCTCCCAGGTGAGGTGGTCCGGCTTGGGCATGAGCTGGTTGGCCTTGACGATGGCGAGCTCGGCGAGTCCGCCGAAGTTCGTCTCGAAGCCCCAGATGCGCTGCTGCGGGTCGAGCATCGTGTCGTTGTGGCCGTCCGCGTCCTCGAGCTCGACGGAGAGGCAGTGCGCGACGACCTCCTGACCCGGCTTCCACTTGGACACCCCGGGACCCGTGCGAAGGATGACCCCGGAGAGGTCGGACCCGACGACGTGGTAGGGCAGGTCGTGGCGCTCCGCGTAGATCGACGTGCGCCCGTAGCGCTCGAGGAACCCGAAGGTCGGCACGGGCTCGAAGATGGAGGTCCACACGGTGTTGTAGTTGATGGCGCTCGCCATCACGGCGACGAGCGCCTCGCCCGGGGCCAGGTCGGGCACCGGTACCTCGTCGATGTGGAGGGACCGGCGCGGGTCCTTGTCCTTGGTGGCGAGCCCCTCGAACATCCCGATCTCGTCCTTGTGGACGGTCGCACCCCGGTAGCTCTCGGGGATCTCGATGTTGCGGTAGGTCTCTTCGCTCCGGTTTCCCGAGAGGATGGCGTCGCGGATGGCCTGCATGTGAGGTCCTTTGGTCGCTGGCGTCATGGAACTACCCGAACGTAGTCAGGTCGAATCCGTGGGGGAACCCCCTGAGATTCCCACCACAGGTGACCTGAGTCACGGATTTGGCGGAGTCACCCGGGCATGGTCCCGAAGGTGGTGGCTGGGCCGATGGACGAGCAGCCCGTATGCCGCTGGGCTCGCTCTCGGTCGAGTGTGCACTTCGTGCCGGGCTGGCTCTCGTTCGAGTGTGCACTTCTGCCCGGCAACAAGTGCACACTCGACGGGGGGATCAGGTCAGGCGGCGGGTGACCGTGGGATGGCGCCGGATCGACAGCCAGGCCAGGGCGGCCGCCAGCAGGGGCACGACGATCACGGGGGCGAGCAGCTGGAGCCAGGGGATGACGATGATCGGGTCCGTGAGGCCGTTCTCCCGGGCCTGCCAGTTCGTCACCGTGCTCGACCAGGCGACGGCGACTCCTGGGACGAGCCCGACGAGGACGCCGAGCACCATCCCGAGCAGGGCGAAGAGTCCCGCCTGTGCGGCGGCGAGGGCCCGTCGGGTGAGCCTGGTGGCCCCGACCGCCGCCAGCGTGCCGGACAGGGCCTGGGTCTCCGCCTGTGACAGGGCTGTGGCGATGAGCGTCGCGAGGAGGATGATGAAGCCGACGACGCCCGCGACGATCGTGAACACGAGTCTCGTCTCGGGGCGGAAGCCCCGCTCGACGTAGACGTCGCTGTCGGGGGCGGCTTCGGCCAGCGCGGCTCGGATGGCGTCCTCGTCCGTGGCAGTCACCCCACCGGGTGAGTCCAGAGCGATGCCCGAGAACTCGAGAGAGAAGCCGAGGCGCTTGGCTGTCTCGGGGGTCATGACGGCGCCGATGTCCTTGTTGGGGAAAGCCGCCGCGAACGAGATGCGTGGCGCGTAGGCGGCTGGGGCCGAGGCGAGGGGCGTCACCTCACCCACGATGGGACCTCGGTCGCTCCAGGTGAGGATGTAGCGCTGGAACGACACCTTGCCGTCGGCGATGTCGACCTGCGCGTGGGGTGGGTGCGACGTCCAGCCGTCGCTGAGCGGGACGACCCTTTCAGGGACGCCCTTGCCGTCGGCCGCAACGAGGCCGCCGGACTCGAGCAGCTGCCTCTGCTCGGACGTCAGGCTGAGGCGCTGGGCGAGCAGCCCGGCGTCGGCGACGGCGATGGCGGAGAACGGACCGTAGGGCGTGGTGCCGAGCGTGGCGCACGTCGTCGTCGGCGGGACGGGCTTGCCCTCCGCGTCCACGGTGACCTCTCGGCCCATGATGCCCGCGCCCGGGTCGCAACCGGGGCGGACGGCATCGATGTGGGTCTCGCGCCCTGCGTTGGACATGGGATGTGTCGTCGCCGTCGGGTCGAAGGGCGGTGCAGCCCGCCACGTCATCGTCGCGGTGACGTTCGGGGCCGCGCCTCGGATGGCTCGCAGGACCTGGTCCGGCGGGTGCTGGGTGTGGGCCATCCCAGCCCCCGCTGTGGTGCGAGGCACATAGAACCGTGCGTCGAGGGCCGTGCTGCTCGCGAAGGCGACGAAGATGGTGGACAGTGCCGCGGCTCCGGCGAGAATCGCCGCGACCGTGGGGGTTGCCCTGCCACGTTGCCGCGCTGCATCACGGGTCGCCATCCGCACGGGAACCGGCGCTCGGCCAGTCAGGCGGGCGAGCCAGACGAGGAGCAGCGGGACGACGAGCAACGTTCCGACGACGAGGGCCACCGACCCGGCGGCCATGGTGTTGGGGCTGTCCGCGGCGGCGGCCCACAGGGTTGCGGCGGCACCGGCACCGGCGACGAACAGGCCCGCCACGGGGACCCGCCGGCGCAGCCGGGGGGACACGTTCTGGCCACGCAGCACGGCCACGACGTCCAGCCGGGCCAGTCCCTTGGCTGGCAGGAGTGCCGAGACGACGCTGCTCACCACGGCGGCCAGCACGACCACGATGACAGCGAGCCAGGGGATGTCGAACGGGCCGTAGAACTCACCGGGTCTCGTCGTCCGCAACCATCGGACAACGAGCCACGCGCCTGCCAGACCGGTAGCCAGGGCGATGAGGGTCGCCCCGACGCCGAGCACGAGCGCCTGGCCGAGCACGGTCCGTCTCAGCTGGTTCCGGCCCGCACCGTTGCTCGCGGTCAGGGCCAGCGTGCGCCGCTGCCGGGCCGCGCTGACCGCGAAGGCCGGTCCGGCGAGCAGGCTGGTCAGCAGGAGGAGTCCCACGCCGGCGAGAGCGGCGACGCCCGCGAACTGGACGTCCTTGCGCTGCGTGAAGTCGAAGCTAGCGGGTCCCATGACGTCGGGGAGTCCGTCGAAGCTGATCGGGTCCATGACCACGGCACGGCTGAGCACGGTGATGCCGTGCTCGTTGAGCCGTCTGACCTCGTTCGCCAGTACGGGCTCCGGACGGTCGAGCAGGTACTCCGGTCCGTCGTTGTCGAAGACCTCCATCGTCGCGGGTATGCCGACGATCTCGGTGGGGACGACCTGGCCATACTGCTGCACGAAGCCGGAACCGGTCCCCACCACCGTGACCTCGCGGGCCTCGTCGTCCCCGCCCTCGATCCGCATTCGCATCGTGCCGGAGGAGGGAAGTCCCCTGGCGACCCCGCTCTGGGTGACGAGCACTTCGTCGGAGGTGGCGGGCCAGCGGCCGGTGAGCAGCCGAACCCGGTCTCCACCTGCGGGCCAGTTCGCGCCGTCGATGCCGAGATAGTCGACCCGCTCCGCCTTGGACTCGAGCGAGACGACCGCGCTCGCGTTGGTCACCGCGGTGACGCGGCCTTCCGTCAGCGCTGCCAAGGCTGCGCTCTCGGCGCCCGGCTCGAAGCCGGGGATCGGCTTGGCGGCTCTGCCGTCCGTCCCCGTACCCTCGAGGGTCGCGTCCTGGATCACCATCGATGTCCCGGGAGAGTGGTACAGCGACGCCTGGGCCCCGCCGAGCGCAAAGGGCAGCCGCTCCTTCGGGTCGAGGTCGCTCGTCGCGTAGACGACGGCACCGCCGACCAGGGCCAGCACCGGCAGGGCCACCATGAGCGCGATGAGAGCGCTGCGACCCTTGTGCAGACGCACGTCCCGTCGCGCCATCCGGACGGCAACCCGCCATGATGCCCACCAACTTGCCCATCGCCCGCCCGGCCGGAAGTCTGCCTCCTCCGTCGTCACCTGCTCGGTCGCCGGCGCGTCAACCCCTGTCATGGTCATCGTCCGCCCCGCTCAGGTCGTCGCGCCGTCGAGCAGCGCCTCGGGCTCTGTAGGAGAACCCGTGGTGTCGACGATGCGGCCGTCGCGGAGGAAGACGACCCGGTCGGCCCACGCCGCGTGCCGCGCCTCGTGAGTGACCAGGAGGCCCGCCGCGCCGGCATCCACGCGAGAGCGCAGCACCCGGAGCACCCCCTCGCCCGTCACGGAGTCGAGTGCACCGGTGGGCTCGTCGGCGAGCACGAGGCGGCGCGACCCGACGAGCGCCCGGGCAATCGCCACCCGCTGCTGCTGGCCGCCCGACATCTGGTCGGGGTAGCGGTCGGCGAGCTCGCGCAGCCCCAGCTGGTCGAGGGCGTCCAGGGCGTTGCGCCGTGAGCGACGCACCGAGTCACCGTCGAGCTCGAGCGGAAGGCCGATGTTCTCCGCCGCGGTCAGGGAGGGGATGAGGTTGAGGTCCTGGAAGACGAAGCCGACCTTGCGTCGCCGCAGCTTGGCGAGATCATGCGCCCGGAGCGACCCGAGCTCGGTGCCGGCCACCTGAACCGTGCCGGAGGTGGCCCGGTCGAGGCCGCCAGCGAGATTGAGCAGGGTGGACTTGCCCGACCCTGACGGACCCATCACGGCCACGAGCTCACCCGTGGACACCGTGAGGCTCACGCCGTCGAGGGCGCGGACCTCAGTCTCGCCAGAACCGTGCACCCGCGTCACGTTCTCCATCACCAGCATGGGCGTGCCCATCAGCGTGTCCCCTCAGAGTTCCCTGCACGAACGGTCTTGGACTCAGCCGCCTCGTCGTCGTCAGGTGGCGACGGCGGTGAGCCCAGCGGCATACGGCCTCCATGGCGCGACAGCGCTGTCTCGATGTGGTCGAGCCAGCGCGCCTCCGCCTCCGCTGAGAAGAGGTGGTTCTCCAGGACGAGGGACCACGCGAGGTCGCGACCATCGGCTGGCTCCTCGGCGCGCGCCTTGAGGCGCGTCAGGTCCCGCAGGTGCTTGAGGGTCGCGGTCCGCTGGGCCTGGACGACACCGGCGACATCGACCCCCGGCAAGGTCACCGCGAGCGCCAGCTTGATGACCAGCTCGTCGCGCGGTGAGGCCTCGCGGGTCACGGGCGTGAGCCACCACTGCGACGTCTCGGCCCGGCCCGCATCGGTGAGCGCGTACTCGATGCGGCCCTCGTCGTCGCCCCCTGAAGCGACGACGAGGCCATCCCGCTCGAGCCGGGCGAGTGTCGTGTAGACCTGCCCGACGTTGAGCGGCCAGGTGCCGCCCGTGCGCGCCTCGAACTCGGCACGAAGGCGCGCCCCGTACATCGGTTCCTGCGCGAGGAGGGCCATGAGCCCCTGCCTGACCGACATACCCACCCCTATACCGAGTATCTACCCTGACAGCGGTGAACGTATACCGAGTATCTCCGGGCGTCAAGCGGATCTTCGGGACCACCGGCACGCGGTCAGACGGCGGCCAGGAGCTGCGAGACGGTGACGAGCTCGTACCCGTCGGTCCGGAGGCGGTCGATGAGCCGGTCGAGGTGGTCGATGGTGCGGAGGCGATCGGGCGACCCGGTGTCATGGGCGAGGATGATGCTCCCCGGCCGCACTTGCCGGACCAGGTCGTCGACGGCCCCGTTGGGGTCCGCGAGCGCGATGTCCTCGCGGGCCTGGGCCGACCAGAAGACCGTCGTGAGCTCCGCCTCCGCTGCGGCGAGAAGCGCTGCGCCGCCGAGGTGCCCGTAGGGCGGGCGGAAGAGGGTGGGCCGCTCGCCGTAGGTGCGCTCCATGAGGTCGCTGGTGCGGGCGATCTCGCCCTGGCAGCGTTCCAGTGCGAAACGGGCCAGGTCGGGGTGCTCGAAGGTGTGGTTGCCGAGCTCGTGGACGCCGAGGCTGTCCGCGTGGATGGTGCCGTGCTCCCGAACCTTGCGGCCGACGCAGAAGAAGGTCGCCGGGGCGCTGGCCCTCCGGAGCGCGGCGAGCACCCGGGGCGTCCAGTCGGGGTCCGGGCCGTCGTCGAAGGTCAGCGCAACCAGCCGGCGAGACCCGGGTCCTCCCCACGCGACCTTCGTCACCGTGGCCGAGGTCGGCGACCGGTCCGCGTGGAGATCGCTCTGCGGACCGCCGTACAGGGTCAGCGGAGTGTCCGCGGCCACGCCATCCCCGACGAGCTGTCCGGCGCGTGTGACAGCACCTCCGACGGCGGCGGCGCCGCCGAGCGCCAGAGCCCGGCGCCGAGAGATGTGCATAGCCGGATTATGGAGCGGTTGGGGCCGCCCCACCGGGATTCGTGACCTGCGCCGCCAACCAGCCAGTCCGGGCCGCGCAGTGCCGAACCCCTGTCACACTGCTCCCAGGTCTAGGGGGTGCAGTGCGGCGTCGTCGTGCCTTGGTGTCCATCCTCGCGCTCCTGATCATCGGCGCCGGGGGTTCGTTCGCCCTGCCGAGCGAGCCCGGGCCGCTGCCGACACTGGCCAACGGGGGGTCGTGGGCCACGGCCCTCGCCGACGGCCGGCCCGGCGCGCACGACGATCGTGTCTGGCTCGAGTCGGGGACGGTGCCCGGCCGGGCGGCACATCACG
The DNA here is from genome assembly GCF_000184685.1 of Intrasporangium calvum DSM 43043. Lineage (NCBI taxonomy): Bacteria > Bacillati > Actinomycetota > Actinomycetes > Micrococcales > Intrasporangiaceae > Intrasporangium > Intrasporangium calvum. The sequence goes on along the minus strand of NC_014830.1, from coordinate 2,701,470 downwards.
AGGTCGTCGAGCGCGCCCTGCTCGACCTGCGTGCGCTGACGCGCCCCGACGGTGCCGTCGCGGCCGGCCCGAGCGGGCCGTGGGCCTACGCCTGGCCGCGGGACAACTCGTTCGTCGCCGTCGCCTACGCCGTGACCGGCCATGCCGAGGACGCGTGGCGCGTCCTGCGCTTCTTCGTCCGGGCGCAGCTCGACGACGGCGGCTTCGAGGCGCGGTACACCCTCGACGGGCCCGGCGTGCCCGACAACCGGCCGAGGCAGGCGGACGGGGCCGGGTGGCTGCTGTGGGCGATCGACGCCGTTCGATCCGCCTCGGGGGACCCGGTGCCCGCCGACCTCAGGAGCCTGCGCGACCGCGCCATCCAGCACGTCCTCGACCTGACCGACGACGGAGTCCGGCTGCCGCCGCCGTCGCCCGACTACTGGGAGGTCCCGGAGCGTCGGGTGACGCTCGGGACCGTTGCGCCGCTCGCCGCTGGGCTCGAGGCCTCCGCGAGGAGCCGTGCGGCAGAAGGTGACGTGGTCCAGGCGCGTCACATCTCCCGTGCGGCCGCCGCTCTTCGGTCGCTCATCGGGGAGCGCTTCGGCCCGACCTACCAGAGGCACGGGGACCGCGGGGGCCTCGACGCGGGCGCCGCCATGCTGCTGCCCCCGTTCGCCGACGCGGCAGACCCTGCGGTGCTCGCCGCAGTCCGCGGCTACGCCGAGCAGGCCCTGCGGCCCGCCGGCGGACTCGCACCGGGCGTCGCGTGGAAGTCGGACGGCGTGTCCTGGACACCCGAGACGGCGCTCGTCGCCTACACGGCGGCGGTCTCGGGCGACCGCACCCTCGCCACGCGGTGGCGCGACTGGCTCGCCGCCCACGCCACGAGCTGGGGCAGCCTGCCCGAGAAGGTCCTGCCCGACGGTCGCCCCGCCGGCCCGGCGCCGCTTGCCTGGACCGCTGCCCTGTTCGTCCTCATCGAAGCCGAGCTCGCCGCGCTCTGAAACACACCCGGTTGTCGACTACCCGCGCCCCCTGCAGGGCGCCGGACCAGTCGGTATGCGGGTGTGTTGCGTCAGTGGTGGGGGTCGGCTGCCGGCTCGACGAGCTCCACGAGCACCCCGCCTGCGTCCTTCGGGTGGATGAAGTTGACGCGGCTGTTGCTCGTGCCCCGCTTCGGGGTGTCGTAGAGCAGGCGCAGGCCGCGCTCGCGCAGCGTGTCACACACGGCATCGATGTCGGTGACCCGGTAGGCGAGCTGCTGCATCCCCGGCCCGCTCCGGTCGAGGAACTTCGCGATGGTGGACTCCGGCGACAACGGCGCGAGCAGCTGGATGCACGAGCCGGAGTCCCCGACGCCCATCATCGCCTCCCGGACGCCCTGCTCCTCGTTGGTCTCCTCGTGGAGCAGCTCCATCCCGTACTTCCCCGAGTAGAACGCGATCGCCTCGTCGAGGTCCGGGACGGCGATGCCGACGTGGTCGATGTGGGTGAAGAGCGGGCCGGCGAGTGTGGTCATGCGGCCCAAACTAAAGGGGTTGTCCCTGGGTGACCAGCCGCGAACTGCGTGCCCTTCGCCACGCGGTGGCGGGTGGGCTGGGACCCGGGCGTGGGCGCCCGAGCGAGCTCAGCGGCATACGGACGATGTCGTATGCCGCTGAGCTCACTCCCGCGTGTGGCTCTCGTCATGCGGTGGGGGGCCTTCTCAGGCACCGCGTCTAGAGTGGACCGGACATCACCAAAGACGTTGGAGAGGCATTTCCATGACTGACCGTCCCGTGTCCGTGATCGTTGCCGGAGCCCGCACCCCGATGGGCCGGCTGCTGGGATCGCTCAAGGACTTCTCCGGCGCGGACCTCGGTGGCATCGCCATCAAGGGCGCCCTCGAGAAGGCCGGGGTCGCTCCCGAGCAGGTCGACTACGTCATCATGGGCCAGGTGCTCCAGGCCGGTGCCGGGCAGATCCCGGCCCGCCAGGCCGCAGCCAAGGCCGGCATCCCGATGACCGTCCCCGCCCTGACCATCAACAAGGTCTGCCTGTCGGGCATCAACGCCATCGCCATGGCCGACCAGCTCATTCGCGCCGGCGAGTTCGACGTCGTCGTCGCCGGTGGGCAGGAGTCGATGACCAACGCGCCGCACCTGATGACCAAGTCCCGCGAGGGCTACAAGTACGGCGACGTCACGGTGCGCGACCACATGGCCTACGACGGCCTGTGGGACGCCTTCACCGACCAGGCCATGGGGCTGCTGACCGAGCAGGCCAACGTCGGCGAGCAGGCCTTCACCCGCGAGGAGCAGGACGAGTTCTCGGCCCGCTCCCACCAGCTCGCCGCCAAGGCGTGGAAGGACGGGCTCTTCGACGACGAGGTCGTCGCCGTGTCCATCCCGCAGCGCAAGGGCGACCCCATCGAGTTCAAGTCCGATGAAGGCATCCGCGCCGACACGACGGCCGCCTCGCTCGGGTCGCTCCGCCCCGCCTTCGCCAAGGACGGCACCATCACCGCGGGTTCTGCCTCGCAGATCTCCGACGGGGCCGCCGCGGTCGTCGTCATGAGCAAGGCCAAGGCCGAGGAGCTCGGGCTCAGCTGGGTCGCCGAGATCGGCGCCCACGGCGTCGTCGCCGGCCCCGACTCGACGCTGCAGCAGCAGCCGGCCCGCGCCATCGCCAAGGCCTGCGAGAAGGAGGGCATCACGCCCGCCGACCTCGACCTCGTGGAGATCAACGAGGCCTTCGCCGCCGTCGGCCTCGCCTCCGCCAAGGAGCTCGGCATCGACGTCGACAGGGTCAACGTCAACGGCGGGGCCATCGCCGTCGGCCACCCGATCGGCATGTCCGGTGCGCGGATCGCCCTCCACCTCGCCCTCGAGCTGAAGCGCCGCGGTGGCGGGGTCGGTGCGGCTGCCCTCTGCGGCGGTGGCGGCCAGGGCGACGCCCTCATCGTCCGCGTTCCCAAGACGGCCTGATCCCCACGATCGAGCCGCCCTGCTGCTCCGGTGAGCTCACGCCGCAACGTTGACGTGCCCGCCCTGGTCGAATCGGCCAGGGCGGGCTCTCCGCGCGCCGTCGCGCGCCTCATCTCCCTCGTCGAGGACGGTCATCCGGCCCTGCGCGCCGTGATGGCGGCGCTCGCCCCGCACACCGGGCGGGCCTGGGTCATCGGGCTGACCGGGTCGCCCGGCGTCGGCAAGTCCACGTCGACGACGATGCTCGTGGGAGCCTTCCGCGCGCGGGGGCTGCGGGTCGGGGTCCTGGCGGTGGACCCGTCCTCCCCGTTCTCCGGCGGTGCGCTGCTCGGCGACCGGATCCGGATGCAGGACCACGCCCTCGACCCGGAGGTCTACATCCGCTCGATGGCTTCCCGGGGCCATCTCGGCGGCCTCTCGTGGACGACACCCCAGGCGATCCGCGTCCTCGACGCCGCGGGGTGCGACGTCGTGCTCGTCGAGACCGTGGGCGTCGGGCAGTCCGAGGTCGAGATCGCCGGCCTGGCGGACACGTCGGTCGTGCTGCTCGCGCCGGGCATGGGTGACGGCATCCAGGCAGCCAAGGCCGGCATCCTCGAGATCGGGGATGTCTTCGTCGTGAACAAGGCCGACCGTGACGGGGCCGACGCGACGGTGCGGGACCTGCGGCACATGATCTCGCTGGGCGACCGGGCCGAGCCCGGACTCTGGCGACCCCCCGTGGTCAAGACGATCGCCGCGCAGCAGGTCGGGGTCGAGGAGGTCATGGAGGCCCTGGACAAGCACTGGGCCCACATCGAGGCCAACGGTGACCTCCGCCGGCGTCGCGAACGGCGGGCCGCGGACGAGATCGAGTCCATCGCGCTCGCCTCCCTCCGCACCCGTTTCGGCCACGTCGGCGGTCACCACGGCCTCGGCACCCTCGCTGCCCAGGTCGTCGACGGGGCGACCGACCCCTACTCCGCGGCCGACACCCTCCTGACCCAGCTCGACATCTGAGCCGAGGGAATGTCGGGGGGCGCGCCACTTTCCCGCACGCGCTGAAAAGGTGTGGCCCCGCGACGCGGCGGGTGCGCCACTTTCCCGCACGCGCTGAAAAGGTGTGGCCCCGCGACGCGGACTGGGGGTGCCGCCCCGACACCCGGGTGGACGACACTTTCCGGTGGGGCGGGAGGAGCCTGAGGCGCCGGGCCGCTGGGAGGGAGCACAACGGCATACGGTGGGGTCATGTTGATCGCCTTCTCGGTCGCCCCCTCACTCGCCGCCGACGACACGGGGTCGGTGAGCGACGCCGTCGCCCGCGCCATCACCGTCGTCCGCGAGTCGGGGCTGCCCCACCGCACGGATGCGATGTTCACGACGGTCGAAGGGGAGTGGGACGAGTGCCTGGCCGTCGTCAAGCGCTGCTGTGACGTCCTGGCTGAGGCGTCCCCCCGCGTCAGCCTCGTCCTCAAGGCCGACATCCGACCGGGCTTCAGCGGGGAGCTCGACGGCAAGCTCGAGCGGCTCGAAGCCGCGATCGAGCGCCAGCGGAGCGGGCCAGCCCCCGCCTGAGCGCTCGCCCCCGAGCCTCCCGGGCGCCTGCACCCGTACCACACCGATTTGCCGCGCCCCCGCGGGGCCTGCGTATGGTGGTGGGCGGCCATTCCCGGCCGCACGGTCGCCTACCCTGCGACCGACGTGTCACCGAAAGGCGCCTCCATGCCCCGCCCCGCCAGCCCCCGACGGGCTCTCCTCGCGGCGCTCGCCAGCCTCGCCGTGCTGAGCGCCTGCACCGGGAACGCCGACGAAGGCGTGGCGTCGCAGCCCACCCCGGCCGTCGCCGCCACGGCCGCGACCTCGACCGCGGAGGCCCGTCTCGTGGCAGCCGTCGCGGCGCTGGAGGACACCTCACCCGCCGGAGTGGCGGCCCGAGAGGCGGCGTTCACCGGACCCGCGCTCGAGTCGGCGCACGCCTGGGCCAAGACGCTGCCGGCCAAGACGGCCCAGCAGCAGGCCGACGCCGAGCTGTCGACGACCGGTGCGAAGGTCCTCGGGATCTCCCGGATCGGTGACGAGCCCCGGCAGATCCTCGTGCAGACCACGCTCGAGAAGACGAAGGCGGCCGTCCTCGCGCTCCTCGTCGCGGAGGCGCCCGCTGCGGAGTTCAAGGTCGCAGCGATCACCCCCATGCTCGCCGAGGCCCGGGTCGACGAGCTCGACCCCACCTCGATCGGCTCCGGGGCCATCGGCGACGGTGCCGGACTCGCGGCCGCCCCGGCGGACGTCCTGCAGGCCTTCGCCGACTCTGTCGCCTTCCCCGACCCAAAGCAGACCACCCTGCTCGTGGAGGACCCCCTGACCGCGCAGCTGCGCCAGTCGGCGCGGGCCCAGGACAAGGCGGTCTCCGCCAGTGGGAGCTTCACCCAGTCGCACGAGCCGAAGGGCGTCATCGGCGGACTCCGGCTCAAGAGCGGCGACGGCGCCATCGTCTTCGGCACCGTCGTGCGCACAGACAGCATCGCCCTGCGGCGTGCCTCCCAGCTCACGCCGTCCAAGGACTTCACCCGGCTCACCGGCATCAAGCGGATCACGAGCGAGGCCAGCCTCACGTCCAACCAGATCATCGCCCTCGTCATCCCGACCAGCGGAGCAGCCCGGATCGTGGCGGCCGCCGACCAGCTTGTCGCGGGCACAGGCCGGTGAGGCAGGATTGATCCATGAGCCAGCAGCCCTTCACCGCAGCCGCCCTGCGCGGTGCCGTCGACCTCTCATCGCTCAAGCGCCCGGCCCCGCAGGCTGGCCCCGGGTCCTCCGCGGGTGCCGACCCCACCGCCTCAGGGGCTGCGGGGGTCATCGTGGAGGGTTCCGACGCGACGATCCGTGACGTCATCGCGGCGAGCACCCGCTACCCCGTGGTGCTCGTGCTGTGGTCGTCGAGGCTCGCCGAGTCCGGCACGTTCGTCACGACCGCCAAGCAGGTGGCGCAGCGCTACGGCGGGCGGTTCCAGCTGGTCACCGTGGACGTCGACGCCAACCCCGCGACCCTGCAGGCCTTCCAGGTCCAGGCGGTGCCGGTCAGCTTCGCCTTGATCCAGGGGCAGCCCGTGCCGCTCTTCGAGGGAGCGCAGCCGGAGCAGCAGCTCGTCGCCGTCATCGACCAGGTCCTCGCGCTCGCGACCCAGAACGGCCTGACCGGGCGGGTCGCACCAGGCCCCGCGGACGAGGCCGGCACCGACGCGGACGCGGCGGGGGCCGAGGCAGAGAGCGCCCCGCCCCTGCCGCCCCTGCACCAGAAGGCCTTCGACGCCATCGAGGCCGGCGACCTGGACGAGGCCGCCCAGGCCTACCGCGATGCCCTCGCCCAGAACCCGGCCGACACCGATGCCAGGCTGGGCCTGGCCCAGGTCGGTCTGCTCCAGCGCACCACCGGTGTCGACCTCGCGGCGGCCCGGGCCGCTGCGGCCGCCGCCCCGACGGACGTCGATGCCCAGATCCTCGTGGCTGACCTCGACCTGCTCGGAGGGCACGTCGAAGACGCCTTCGCCCGGCTCATCGACACCGTCCGCGTGACGAGCGACGCCGACCGCAACCAGGCGCGCGAGCACCTCGTCGAGCTCTTCGACGTGGTCGGCGTGACCGACGAACGCGTGGCCAAGGCGCGCAAGTCGCTGATGAGCGCCCTGTTCTGACGGGCCTGCTCCTCGCGTTCCCGGCGGGCCCAGCCGGCCGGGCGGCGAGCGGTGGGCCCAGCCGGCCGGGGCGGCGAGCGGGGGGCGCCTGAGCCGGCCCAGCGGCATACGGACTGATGGAGGAGAACACAACGATGCCGCCCGCTCCGAGGGAGCGGGCGGCACCAGTGTGGTGGAGTCCTCGAGGACTACTCCACGGCGTTGGCAGCGTTGACGATGCCGTCGCCGTAGAAGCCGTTGAATTCAGCGGTGCCCACACACGTCGCGGTGAACTGCGCTGAACGGCCGACGTTCTCGTAGGACATGACGCCACCGTCAGGGCAGGCGTGGTCACGTGCCGTGTCCATGAGGATGCTGCGCGTCGTGGCGGCGGCGAGACCGAAGTCTGTCTCGGACGTCCCCGAGCCATGCGCCGCGACGACGAGCGCGGCGACACCCGACGCGTGCGGCGCGGCCATCGACGTGCCCTGCAGCCACTGGTAGTAGCCGCACTCGGAGGTGTTCTCGTTGTACTTGCCGTTCTCGCAGGACTTCAGCGTGCCGAAGGTGCGACCGAGCTTCGTGATGTTGCCGTTCTTGTCCACCTGGCCCTCGGCCTGGAGGACGTGGAGCGGTGCGGCGGACAGGATCAGGTTGCCGTTGGTCCGGTAGGAGTTGGTGCCCAGGCCATCGCGGTACCAGCCACCCGGCGCCGAGACCTCGATCTCACCAGAGGTCAGGTCGGTCGTGTAGTTGGAGAAGTCCGCCTTGCGCTCCGACGGGCCGAGGGCGGAGACCCCGATGACGTCAGGGCCCTCGGTCGGCAGGTCGAGGCACGTGGCGTTGTCGATCGTCCGCTCCCACGCCGAGGTGTCCCAGTCGTAGGCCGGGTTGTCGTAGTCCGGCGAGGAGTCGTCCGGGCGTGGCTTGGACAGGTCCTCGTGGTTGTTGCCGAGGGCCCCGACGAGAGCGACGCCGTGCTCGGTGGCGTAGGCGAGGGCGCGGGTCATGCCCTCGATGATCATGTTCTGCTCGGCGACGGCCTCGGGGAACTGCTGGTCCTCAGGAGCGCCACCCTGGCAGTTGTAGAGCCACGGGTCGACGTAGAAGGACATGTTGACGACGTCGAGGCCGTTGTCCCCGGCGTAGGTCAGTGCGTCGACGACCGGGTCGAGGAAGAAGTAGCCGCTGTCCTGACCGCCGCGGACGTTGACGATGGTGGCGTCGGGGGCGATGCCACTGATCCCGACCCCGTTGAGGGAGGCCGCGATCGTCCCGGCGACGTGCGTGCCGTGGCCGTTGTCGTCGACGTTGGCCGGGTCGACACAGTCCGCGGTCTCGCACGGGCCATCGATCGCTGGGATGTCGATCGTGAAGTTCCGCGACAGGGCGTTGTCGAAGTTGGGGGCGATATCGATGTGGGAGCCGTCGACGCCGGTGTCGAGGATGCCGACCCGGACCTTGTCGCCGGTCTCGGTGGCGCGGGCCCCGAAGGCGTCGACCATCTCGTGTCCCCAGAGCAGTCCGTCGAGCGGGTCGGCGCCCTTGGGGGCGGCGGGCACCTTGGTGCTGCCGTTGGCCCGGCTCTTGTCGAAGGTGTGTTCCTTCTCGACCGGGTCGGGCTTGACCTTGATACCTGTCGGTGACTGGCCCACAGCGCGGTTGAGCGCCGCGCCCTGGACGCCGTCGAGGGCACGAGCCTTCGCCGCGAAGCGTGCGTCGGTCGACGTGACCGTGACCAGTCCGATGGCGGAGTTCTGCCGGGTGACCTTGGCGCCGGCCGACGTGAGGGTCTGCGCGAGCTTGGCGGCCGAGACGCCGCTCTTGGCGAGTACCTGGTAGGTGCGGGCCTCCGCGGTGGCCCCTGTTGACGCGGTGGTGGCTCCGGCAGTTGCTGCCAAGCCACCCAGACCGGTCGTGGCCAGGGCCACGGCACCGGTGACTGCGATCATGCGAGATCGTCGCATTGCCAATTCTCCTCCATGACGGTGGTGGGCACACCGATGTGCCCCACCCGCTCAACCTAGGCCGTCCTTCGGCGGATCGGGGCCTAAGGACGGCGGGGATTGGGTCGGTCGGGGGCGGTGAGGACGAGCGACTCCTCGAGCCGGGCCAGCACCGCGGCGGCCGCAGCATCCGGGGGCGCCGCGGGGTCGAGCCAGAGGCCCCACCTCGGCGTGCCGGAGCCGTGGGAGTCGTCGACGATGACGACGTGGACCGGCTCGGGTGCGCACAGGTCGAGGAAGTCCTCCAGAAGGTCGCCGGTGATGGCGTCGTGCACGACCGCGTCGAACCCCTCGAGGAGGAACGTCTCGGCCGCGGCCAGGCAGGCCGACCAGCGCAGGAGCAGCCCGTGGAGCCGCTCGAGGTCGCTCTCTGGCGGAGCGACCCGTCTCCCGGCGACCATGGACCCGATCTGCGCTCCGGTCACGACGAACGCCTGCGGCAGCCGGCGCCCCAGCTCGAGCGCGACCGGGGCGGCCCGCTCCGCACTCGGGGCGGCGACGAGGAAGAGCCGGCCGCGGGCCGGCGCCTCCTCGGTCATCCCCCGAGCGCCGCGTCGACGACGTCCTTGGCCTCCGCCTGCACCCGGGCGAGGTGGTCGGCGCCGCGGAACGACTCGGCGTAGATCTTGTAGACGTCCTCCGTGCCGGAGGGGCGGGCGGCGAACCAGGCGCTCTCGGTGACGACCTTGAGCCCGCCGATCCGCGCGCCGTTGCCGGGCGCCTCGGTGAGCTTGGCCGTGATCGGCTCGCCGGCGAGCGTGTCGGCGGAGACGTCGCTCGCTGCGAGGGCGGACAGCTTCGCCTTCTGCTCCCGGCTGGCCGGGGCGTCGATGCGGGCGTAGGCGGGGGCGCCGTGCCGCTCGGCGAGGTCGGCGTAGAGCTGGCTCGGGGTCCGCCCCGTGGAGGCGAGGATCTCGGACGCGAGCAGGGCGAGGATGATGCCGTCCTTGTCGGTCGACCAGACCGTCCCGTCGAAGCGGAGGAAGCTCGCGCCCGCGGACTCCTCCCCGCCGAACCCGACCGAACCGTCGAGCAGCCCGGGCACGAACCACTTGAACCCGACCGGCACCTCGAGCAGGGTCCGACCGAGGTCGGTGGCGACCCGGTCGATCATCGACGACGACACCACGGTCTTGCCGATGGCCGTGGTGGCGCCCCAGTCGGGCCGCGCCCCGCCGTAGAGGTACTGGATCGCGACCGCCAGGTAGTGGTTGGGGTTCATCAGTCCGCCGTCGGGGGTGACGATGCCGTGGCGGTCGCTGTCCGCGTCGTTGCCCGTGGAGATGTCGTAGGCGTCCTTGGTGCGGATGAGTGAGGCCATCGCCGAGGGGGAGGAGCAGTCCATCCGGATCTTGCCGTCCCAGTCGAGCGTCATGAAGGCCCACTGGGGGTCGACCCGTGGGTTGACGACGGTGAGGTCGATCCCGTGCCGCTCGGCGATCTCGCCCCAGTAGGCGACGGCGGCTCCGCCCAGGGGGTCGGCGCCGATGCGCACGCCCGCCTCCTTGATGCGGGCCAGGTCGACCACGGCGGGCAGGTCGTCGACGTAGGTTCCAAGGAAGTCGTATGCCGCTGAGCTCGCTCGCGCGCGGTCGTAGGGGACCCGCTGGACGTCCCTCAACCCCCCGTGGATCAGCTCGTTCGCGCGGGCGGCGATGACGGAGGTCGCGTCCGTGTCCGCCGGGCCGCCGTTCGGAGGGTTGTACTTGAAGCCACCGTCGGCGGGCGGGTTGTGCGACGGGGTGACGACGATCCCGTCCGCGAGCCCGCTGCCCTGGACGCCCTTGCCGCGGTTGGCGCGCAGGATCGCGTGGGAAACGGCCGGCGTCGGCGTGTACCCGTCGCGGTCGTCCACGAGGACGGTGACGCCGTTGGCGACGAGGACCTCGAGGGCGGAGCGCCACGCGGGCTCGGAGAGGGCGTGGGTGTCGCGTCCGAGGAAGAGGGGGCCGTCGTAGCCCTGGTCGGCCCGGTAGTCGCAGATGGCCTGCGTCGTGGCGAGGATGTGGTCCTCGTTGAAAGCCGTGTTGAGGCTGGAACCGCGGTGGCCGGACGTGCCGAAGGCGACCTGCTCGTCGGGGTTGTCCGGGTCCGGGTGGCGGTCGTAGTAGGCACCCAGCAGCGCATCGAGGTCGACGAGGTCCTCCGGCTGGGCGGGCTGTCCTGCGCGGGCGTGCGTCATGGTGTGCTTCCTTCGTGTCCGGTCGCTTCGGGGGTCTCGGCCGTTGCGGCCGCCTCTGCTGGTAGGGCTTCGGGATGGGGGGCCGCAGGTGGCTCCTCCGGGATGAGCCACACCGCGGAGAGCCGGGGCACGGTGACCATCGCGGCGTGCTCCTGGCCCTGCCAGGCCTCTGGCCGCGCCTCGACGACGACTCCGGTGCTCGACGGCGCGCCGGGGTGGTAGCCCGACGTGTCGAGCACGACGCGCCACGTGCCGCCCCGGGGCAGCCCGACCCGGTAGCCCTCGAGCGTCTCGCCGCTGAAGTTGACGACGCACGCCACGACGGGCGCGTCCACGGCAGGGTCGCCGGCGCCCAGCCGGAGCCACGCCAAGGTGTTGTGGTCCGCGTCGTCGGCCTCGAGCCACTGGAACCCGGCGGGGTGCGAGTCGAGCGCCCAGAGGGCCGGGTTGGCCCGGTAGATCCCGTTGAGGTCCTTGACGAGGTTGTGGACGCGGTAGTGCAGCGGCTGGTCGAGCAGCCACCAGTCGAGGCTGCGGCCCTCGGACCACTCGGACTCCTGGCCGAACTCACAGCCCATGAAGAGCAGCTGTTTGCCGGGGTGGCTCCAGAGGTAGGCGAGGAAGGCGCGCAGCGTGGCCACCTGGTCCTCACGAGAGCCGCGTGACTTGCGGAGCAGGGAGCCCTTGCCGTGGACCACCTCGTCATGGCTGATCGGCAGGACGAAGTTCTCGGTGTAGGCGTACATGAGCGAGAACGTCAGCTTGCCGTGGTGGTGGCTGCGGTAGACCGGGTCCTGGCCGAGGTAGCTCAGGGAGTCGTTCATCCAGCCCATGTTCCACTTGAACCCGAAGCCGAGACCGTCCTGGTCGGTGGGCTTGGTGACGCCCGGCCAGGAGGTGGACTCCTCGGCGACGGTGACGATCCCCCCGAGCCGCTTGTAGGCGGTGGCGTTCGTCTCCTGCAGCAGGGCGACCGCCTCGAGGTTCTCCCGACCGCCGTGGCGGTTGGGGACCCACTCACCGGCCTTGCGGGCGTAGTCGAGGTAGAGCATCGACGCGACGCCGTCGACCCGGAGGCCGTCGGCGTGGAACTCCTCGAGCCAGTAGATCGCATTGGCGACGAGGAAGTTGCGCACCTCGGGCCGGCCGTAGTCGAAGATGTTGGAGCCCCACTCGGGGTGCCAGCCGAGGCGCTTGTCAGGGTGCTCGTACAGGGCTTCGCCGTCGAAGCGGGCCAGGGCCCAGTCGTCCGTGGCGAAGTGGCCCGGGACCCAGTCGAGGATGACCCCGATCCCGGCCTGGTGGAGCTGGTCGACGAGGTGGCGGAAGTCGTCGGGCGTACCCCACCGTGAGCTCGGCGCGTAGTACCCGGTCACGTGGTAGCCCCACGAGGGAACGTAGGGGTGCTCCATGACCGGGAGGAACTCCACGTGGGTGAAGCCGGCGTCCCGGACGTAGTTGACGAGGTGCTCGGCGAGCCCCCGGTAGCCCAGGCCCTGGCGCCACGAACCGACGTGGACCTCGTAGACGCTCATCGGCCCCACGTGGGGATCCGTGGTCCGGCGCCGCTCCATCCACTCTTCGTCGTGCCAGGTGTGGTGCGAGCGGGTGACGATCGCCGCCTGCTTCGGAGCCACCTCGGTCATCCGGGCCATCGGGTCGCTCTTGAGCCGGACGACGTCGTCCGCGCCCCGGACCGCGAACTGGTAGTTCATCCCCTCCTGCGCGCCGGGGAGGAACAGCTCCCAGAGACCGCTCGAGCCGAGCGCCCGCATCGGGTGGGAGAGCCGGTCCCAGCCGTTGAAGTCGCCGATGACGTGCACTGCCTTGGCGCGCGGCGCCCACAGTGCGAACGAGACGCCCCACACGTCGCCCATCGGGCCGGGATAGTGGCGGACGTGGGCGCCGAGCACCGTCCACAGCTGCTCGTGGCGGCCCTCGTTGATCAGGTGCCGGTCGATCTCGCCCAGCGTCGGGGCGAACCGGTAGGGGTCGTCCTGCTCGTGCTCGACCCCGTCGTCGTACGTCACGAGGAGGCGGTAGTCGTGGGTCGTGCCGAAGTGCGGCGAGGTCATCGACCAGATGCCGTCACGCACGTGCTGCAGGTCGACCTCGGCGCCCGTGTCCAGCCGGGCCAGGACGGAGTGGGCGAACGGCCGGTAGCAGGTGATCGTCAGCCCGCCGGGCCCGACGTGGTGGCCGAGCAGGTCATGGGGCTGGCCGTTGCGGCCGTGCAGGAAGGCGTCGATGGCGGCGTCGTCCAGCTCCGGCCCCGGGTCGGTCGGGTCGGCCGGGTCGGTCGGGTCGGTCGGGTCGCCCGGCTCGGTCGGCTCGGTCGGGTGGTGCCTGCCTGGGTGTTCCGGGCTCATCCTGCAGGACCTTTCTCGGAGAGGATCCGGTCGACGGCATCGACCGGGATCGGCAGCCACGACGGGCGGTTGCGCGCCTCGTAGACCACCTCGTAGAGCGCCTTGTCGAGCTCGAGCACCCGAATCAGGGTCCGGCCGCTCTCGTCGAACTCGCCGGCGACACCCTCGTACCCGGCGAGGAACGCCTGACGACAGTCCGCCGCCCAGGCATCTGGCGACGCCCCGGCCGTCGCGGCGGCGGTGAGGCGCACCGAGCCCGCCGCGTAGTCGAACGACCGCAGCATCCCGGCGATGTCCCGCTGGACCAGGTCCGGACGGACCCGCTCGGCGAGCGGGCGCAGCGGCTCGCCCTCGAAGTCGAGCGCGACCCACCCCCGCTCCGGAACGTCGAGGACCTGCCCCAGGTGGTAGTCGCCGTGGATCCGCTGGAGCTTCGGCCAGGCGACCGAGCGAACCCGACCGAGGAGGTCGTGGACGTCGGACGAGCGCGTCCCGAGCTGGGGCACGGAGGCGACGGCAGCGGCATACCTCTCCTGCATGGACGTCAGCAGTGCCTCCCGCGCGTCAGCCGTCGGCTCCTCGCGGCCGAGCGTCTCGGCGAGCGCCCGGTGGACCTCGGCGGTCACCGCCCCCAGGTCGCGGGCCCGAGCCGTGAAGTCGGCGCCCGCAGCGGCCGCGACGAGAGCGACGCGCCAGGCATCCTCGACGCCGGGGATGAACTCCTGGGCGAAGGCGAGGTGCCCACGCTGCTCCGGACCGGTGCCTGAGGGGTCGTCCCACGCGCCGGAGAGGTGCCCGAACGCGGCGGGGACCCGCGTCGAGCCGGATCTCGTCAGGGCCGACTGGACGACGACGTCCGGGTTGTCGCCGTCCTGGACGATCCGGAAGACCTTGACGATGAGCGGCTCGGCGGGGCCACCGCCGTCCGCGGTCATGCGGCAGATGACCGAGGTGTTCGACTGCTCGCCAGTGAGGACCTTGGACGACGAGACGGTCCCGGCGGCCAGACCCGTCGGGGCGCCGACGGCCACGGCGTTGCTGCCGGCAGACGCCTGGGCGACGTCACTTCGGCTGCCGGTCAGGATCGTGTCGACGAGACCGGCGACGTAGACCGGGTCGTGCGGGCCGTCGTAGACCCAGCGTGGCCCGAGGACGCTGTGCTCCATGGTCCCGACGAGGGCGTGCTCGGCACCCTCGAGGGGGGCACCCCGATAGGTCAGCGGCACCTGGTAGACGACGACGGGTGCGGCGGAACGGTCGGCGACGAGCAGGATCTCGACGCCGACCTCACCCTCGGGGTCCTCGAACCGGAACCCGCCGACACGTTCGAGGCGGGGCACCTGCCCCTTGCCTGCGTACCACCGCTGCTGCGGCATCCACCTGGTCAGCAGCTCGAGCTTGCTGGGGACGATCGACGCGCCCTTGTGGATGATGGCCATCAGCCGGGCTCCTCCCCGCCGCGCAGCTGGAACCAGAAGAAGTCCCTCGTGCCCAGCGTGATCGTGACCCGGCCGTCCGCGGCGACCCAGGGGAAGCCGCTGCCGCCGAAGAGGTCGACGAGCTGTCGGCCGGCCAACCGCTCCGGCAGGGTGATGGTCGCCGCCTGTGGCCGGCTGGACAGGTTGTTGACGCAGAGCACGGCCTCGGCCGGGTCGGTGCCGTCGCCATCCATCGACCGCGTGAACGCGAGGATCGCCTCGTTGTCGGCGTCGACGACCTGGAAGTCGCCGAGCCCGAACACCGGGTGGCGGCTGCGGACCTGCAGCATGCCCCGGACCCAGTGGAGCAGCGACGCGGAGGAGGCCATCTGCGCCTCCACGTTGACGGTGTTGTAGTGGTATACGAGGCTCGAGATGACGGGGAGGTAGAGCTTGCCGGGGTCCACGCTCGAGAATCCGGCGTTGCGGTCGGGAGTCCACTGCATGGGGGTCCGGACGGCGTCACGGTCGGTGAGCCAGATGTTGTCGCCCATGCCGATCTCGTCGCCGTAGTAGAGGCACGGCGAGCCCGGGAGCGAGAGCAGGAGGGCGTGGATCAGCTCGATCTCCGGCCGCGAGTTGTCGAGCAACGGTGCCAGCCGGCGCCGGATGCCGACGTTGGCCCGCATCCGGGGGTCCGGGGCGTACCAGCCGTACATCGCCGCGCGCTCCTCCGGGCTCACCATCTCGAGGGTGAGCTCGTCGTGGTTGCGCAGGAAGGTGCCCCACTGGGTCGCGGGGGGAATCTCCGGGGTGTCCCCGAGGACGGAGATGATCGGCTGGGCCTTCTCCTCACGCAGGGAGTAGTAGAGGCGCGGCATGACCGGGAAGTGGAAGCACATGTGGCACTCGGGCGCGTCCTCGGTGCCGAAGTAGTCCACCACCTCGGCCGGAGGCTGGTTCGCCTCGGCCAGCAGGATGCGACCCGGGTACTCCTCGTCCACCATGGCCCGCAGCCGGGCGAGGAAATCGTGCGTCCTCGGCAGGTTCTCGCAGTTCGTCCCCTCCTCCTCGAAGAGGTAGGGAACCGCGTCGAGGCGGAAGCCGTCGATCCCCAGGTCCATCCAGAACCGGACGATGTCGAACATCGCCTCCTGCACGGCAGGGTTCTCGAAGTTGAGGTCCGGCTGGTGCGAGAAGAACCGGTGCCAGAAGAACTGCCGCCGCACGGGGTCGAAGGTCCAGTTGGAGACCTCGGTGTCGACGAAGATGATCCGGGCGTCGGGGTAGCCGTCGTCGGTGTCCGACCAGACGTAGAAGTCGCCGTAGGGGCCGTCGGGCTCGGCGCGGCTCGCCTGGAACCACGGGTGCTGGTCGCTGGTGTGGTTCATCACGAAGTCGGTGATGATCCGGATCCCGCGGGCGTGCGCCTGTGAGACGAGCTCGGTGAACTCCGGCAGCGTGCCGAACTCCGGGAGGACCGCCTTGTAGTCGGCGATGTCGTAGCCGCCGTCCCGCAGCGGCGAGGCGTAGAACGGGGGGAGCCACAGGCAGTCGACGCCGAGCCACTGCAGGTAGTCGAGCCGGCCGATGAGGCCGGTGAAGTCGCCGGCACCGGACCCCTTCGAGTCGCCGAAGGCGCGAACCAGGACCTCGTAGAAAACCGCCTTGCGGAACCACTGGGGGTCGTACTTGAGGCCGGGCTGGGCCAGGTTGAGTCCCTGCATGGGGGTCAGTGGCTCCTCACGCTGAAGATGTGGACGGGCTCGGAGTCGGGGCCGAGGCGGACGAAGTTGTCCTGGCGCCACACGAAGGTCTGGTTGAGGACGTGGTCGTGTGCGTCGAACGTCGACCACGTCGCGAGCCCCAGGGCCTCCATGTCGAGGCGTACCCACGTCTCCCGGGTCGCGTGGGGGTCGAGGTTGGCGACGACGAGAACCGTGTCCCGCTCGCCGTCCACGAGACGGGACTTGGAGTAGACGAGGAAGCTGTCGTCGTCGGCCCGGTGGAAGTGGAGGTTGCGCAGCCA
Source organism: Intrasporangium calvum DSM 43043 (assembly GCF_000184685.1). Classification (NCBI taxonomy): domain Bacteria; kingdom Bacillati; phylum Actinomycetota; class Actinomycetes; order Micrococcales; family Intrasporangiaceae; genus Intrasporangium; species Intrasporangium calvum. The sequence continues at coordinate 2,684,868 of NC_014830.1, read as the reverse complement.
CCGGAGGGCGGGGTGCCAGCCGCGGATCTCGTTGAGCCGCTTGAGGTACCACGCGAGGGAGTGCCCCTCGAGCGGGCCGCCGGGCTCGTACAGGTGCCACTGGCGGTCCTTGTACTCGTACTTCTCGTTGTCGATCTGTTCCTCGGCTCCCGGCCGGGCCACGTGCTCCATCAGCTCGTAGCCTGCGTAGATCCCGTAGGTGGGAACCATCGTCGCGGCGAGGGCGGCCCGCAGCTTCCAGGCAGTCGGGCCGCCGTACTGCATGTAGGGGGTCAGGATGTCGTGCGTCGTGGGCCAGAACGACGGCCGCATGTAGGCGGCGGCGTCGCCCGAGATCTCCCGGCCGTACTCCTCGAGCTCCCACGCCTCGTTGCGCCACGCGTAGTAGGTGTAGCTCTGCTGGAAGCCGGCCTTGGCGAGGGCGTGCATCATGGCCGGTTTGGTGAAGGCCTCGGAGAGCCAGATCGTCTCGGGGTGGTCTCGCGCCACATCGGCGATCAACCACTGCCAGAACGCGACCGGCTTGGTGTGCGGGTTGTCGACGCGGAAGATCCGGACCCCGTGGTCGAGCCACACCTGGATGACGCGGCGGACCTCGGCGTAGGCCCCGGCGGGGTCGTTGTCGAAGTTCAGCGGGTAGATGTCCTGGTACTTCTTGGGCGGGTTCTCGGCATAGGCGATGGTGCCGTCCGCGCGGGTGGTGAACAGCTCGGGGTGCGTCTGGACCCACGGGTGGTCGGGGGAGGCCTGGAGCGCGATGTCGAGGGCGACCTCGAGCCCGTGACGCCCGGCCTCGGCGACGAAGAAGTCGAAGTCCTCGAAGGTGCCGAGGTCGGGGTGGATCGCGTCGTGTCCGCCGTCGGGGGAGCCGATGGCGTAGGGCGACCCGGGATCGCCCGGCTCGGTGGCGAGGGAGTTGTTGCGTCCCTTGCGGGCGGTCGTGCCGATCGGGTGGATGGGGGTGAGGTAGACGACGTCGAAGCCCAGGTCGGCGATCGCCGGGAGCCGCTCGGCGGCGGTGCGGAAGGTGCCGGAGGTCCATTCGCCCGTCTCGGGGTCGCGTCGCGCTCCCTCCGAGCGGGGGAAGATCTCGTACCAGGCGCCGTAGAGCGCGCGCTCGCGCTCGACGAGGAGCGGGTGCCGCTCGGTGGGCGAGAGGAACTCGCGCAGCGGCATCAACGTCGCGAGCCCCTTGATCTCGGGGGAGGTGGCGGCGCCGAGGCGGTGCGCGGCCGGGCGGGTGTCGTCACGCAGGGCGGCGAGGCCCTTCTCGATCTCGCTGGCGTCGACACCGAGGCCGCTGACCGAGGCGGCGAAGCGCTCGAGCACGCGGGCCCCCTCCGCGCACATCAGCTCCTCGTCGACGCCGGCGGCGATCTTGATCTCGGCATCGTGGACCCAGGTGGCGTACGGGTCGGACCAGCCCTCGACGCGGTAGGTCCACCAGCCGGTGCGGTCGGCGTGGACCGTCGCGCTCCACTCGGAGAGGCCGACGTTGTCGCAGTGCATCGCGAAGTAGTGGTCGCCGCCGTCGGGGTCGGTGAGCACGACGGTGGCGTTGACCGCGTCGTGGCCCTCCCGGAACACCTGCGCGCGCACGACGAAGTCCTCGCCGACGACGCACTTGGTGGGGCGCTGCCCGCAGTCGACGAGTGGCCGCACGTCCATCACGGGGATGCGCCCGAACGGAACCGCGCCGCCCGGCATCCCTGCGACGGTGGGCGGCACGCTGACCACGTGGTCGGGCGCCAGGTGGACGGCTCCCGACTCGTTGTCGTCGGTGACGCCGACCTCCGCTACCGGGGTCGCGGTCGGGTCTGGGACGCGGCCGGGGGTTGCCTTGGCAGGCGGCTCGAGGGGCTGGTTCGGACGGGATGTCGGGGAAGAGCCAGTCACGTGATCGACCGTATCGAATGTGCGTCGATTCGCAGCCACCCCGCGCCAGGT